>NZ_JAVJPT010000011.1:37500-163674 GCF_040217515.1 Erythrobacter sp. | reverse complement strand
CGCCGTCCCCTCGGCCCGCGCGAGGAAGCCCGCCGCCGTGCCGCTGACCCCGGTCTCGGTGACCTGCGCCCCGTTGCCGAAAGCCGAGCCGTTGCGCGCGAGAGCCGCCGCATCCTGCCCCACCGCCGAGGCGCCCTCTTCCGTCGCCTGCGTGTCGACGCCGAAAGCGATGGAATTGACACCCGTCGCCTGCGCGCCGTCGGTCCCGCTGTCCGCCCCATCGCCGCCGATCGCGATCGCGCCGATGGCGCTGGCATCAGAATTTCGGCCGATGCCGATCGCTGACGTGCCCGTTGCAGCCGCCTGGTAGCCCATGGCGATCGTGTCGTTCGTAAATGCGCTTGCCGAGTCCCCGATCGCAATCGCACCCGTGCCGGCTGCGGACGCGAACGTGCCGAGTGCGGTCGCGTTTCCTCCCGTCGCACTTGCCCGTTGGCCCAGCGCAACCGCGCGGATGCCCAACGCACCGCTGTCGACGCCGATCGCAACCGCTCCTGTGCTGGTTGCCTGCGCGCCGTCATTGCCGGCGTCGCCGCCGTCGCCGCCCATCGCAATGGCGCCGGCTCCCTGGGCGGCGGTTCGCAGGCCGATGGATATCGACTCGTCGCCAAACGCCTCGGCCCCGCCGCCGAGTGCGACTGCCGAAAACCCGCTTGCCAATGACGCTATGCCGATCGCCACATTGTTCGATTGCGTTGCCCGGGCGAATACACCGACCGAGACCGAAGAGGCACCTTCGGCGCGAGCCGATCGCCCTACCGCAACCCCTTCAATACTGTTTGCAGTTGCGAGGGTACCTATCGCGACCGTATCATTCGCGGAGCTTTGGGAGTCTGCGCCGATCGCAATGGAGGCCTGGCCGCTCGCCTGGGCGCCTTCGCTGTCCGCATCGCTACCATCGCCGCCGATGGCGATGGCGCTGGCTGCCAATGCATCCGAACGCGCGCCGAACGAAAGGGCATTCAATCCATCGGCGTTCGCATCCGCACCAAGGGCCACGGCGCGTTCGGACGAGGCGAAGCTGTTGGTTCCGACCGCTATCGAGTCCTGCTCGAACCCGGTGGAGTTCGTACCCAAGGCGATGGAATCCTCGCCGAGCGCTCTCGCCGCATTGACCGAAACAAGATTCGTATCGCCGTCGCTGCCGATCGCGATGCCGCGCAAGGCGAAGGCATCGGAACCCTCGCCGATTGCGACACCGGCGATACCGCGCGCCTCGCTTTCGTGTCCGATTGCGATCGCACTCGTCGCGCGCGCACCACCGGTACTCTGACCGATTGAAATGGCGTTATCGGCCACAGCCGCTGTTCGTCCGATAGCGATGCTGGCGATGCCCTGAGCAGAGGCCAGGCTTCCGATCGCGACGCCATCTTCTTGGACAGCTGCGGCGCTCCGTCCCAACGCGACCGAATCGGTGCCTATCGCAACCGAAGAAAGGCCGACAGCCGTCCCGCGTACACCATCCGCGAGTGCAAAATGTCCAATGGCCGTGGAGCCATCGACATTGGCGAAGGCGTTCGTTCCGATGGCTGTCGCGTTTTCGCCCTGGGCTCTGGACCCGCTTCCGACCGCAGTCGCATGTTCGGCCAGCGCTCTCGCGTCGTAGCCGGCAGCGGTTGATACTCGACCAGTTGCGAGAGTGTTACTGCCCAATGCGGTCGACCGCACAGCCGTTGCATCCGCGCCAGACCCAAAGGCCGAGGAATTGGTGTCGGTTGCCGCAGCGGCCGGGCCGACCGCGGTAGAGGACACACCGGTAGCGTCCGCCTGAACTCCGCAGGCGAGGCTGCCATTACTTCCATTCGAATCCGCCCCGCCATCACCGTCGACCGGAGCCAGATCGACCACCCCATCATCATCGCGGTCGAGCAAGCAGTCTTCCGCTCGCACCTGATCCACCGGCACGGCGAATGAGGCGACCACCCCGAAAGCAAGCGCGGTCGAGATCAGGTATGAATTGCGCATTTCTATCCCCTTCTTCACTAAAGCTTCGAACAGGACCAATTCGATTCTTGGCTGATCAATAGACAGTCGAATCGGCTAGAAGCATGAAGCAGAAGATAGACAATTTATTACAAATTTGCGACAGTTTACGCGTACATAATATTGTAATTCTCGATTGTGCTATAATAATAATTCACTTCTCGGATTGCGATTGCCTCTTGGCTCGGCTCCATCGTCCGGGCGAAAGACGGCCAGTCAACCGCCGGACGGCCGTCGCCCAGGTCGACATTGCCGTCATCGTCGCGGTCGAGCAGGCAGTCGTCGGCCCGCGCCTCTTCGGTCGGCACCATCAGCGATGCGCCGATTCCCAGCGTAAGCGCGGTCGAAACAAGCAGGATGTTCTTCATGTGATTTCCCCTTCGAAACAAATTTCCAGGGGACGGGCGCACTGCGGCCCACGGCCTCGAACCGCGACAGCACGAAACGCAGAACCGATATGTCGGCCCCTTCCCCTCGGGCCAAAGCGCCGTTGCGGCAATTCCATCTTAACCGCTAATCCTACGAATTGGTTGAGAGTTTCGCCCTGCCCAGGGGGAAGGCTGCGGCCTTGCCCGAACGCCGCACCCCTCCCACGCGCGGCAGGACGGAGCCCGAAAGCCGGCATCCCGCTGCAGGGGACCGCCGCGCAAATTTCCTACGTCGCCAATTCGTGGCATAGGCGCAGGCATGAACGCTCGCCCCGGCCCTGTTTCAAGCGCCCCTCCCCCTGTCCGTCCGGGCATCGATTTTGCGCGCAAGCACCTGATCGAAGGCTCTTTTTCACCCGCTCGAAAAGGTGACACGGTGTCACCTTTGTCACCTTTGCACGGGATTGCGGCATGAGCCTCGTGCTTGCCACAGACGATAAGGGCGCGCCGGAAGTCTTCGCCAGCCTGCAGGGAGAGGGGCCGAGCATGGGTATACCGGTTGCTTTCGTGCGCCTGTCGCGCTGCAACCTTGCCTGCACGTGGTGCGACACCGCCTATACGTGGCGCTTTGAAGGCGACAATCGCCCGCATCGCGACGACACGGTGTTCGAGCGCAAGGCGAACCAGATCGCGCTTTCCCCGAAGCAAGCGGCGGAGCGGATCGCGACGCTGGGGCAGTCGCGGCTGGTCATCACCGGGGGCGAGCCGCTGTTGCAGGGGGGCAAGCTCGCCGAGATGCTCGAACACCTGCCCGACATGACCGTGGAGATCGAGACCAACGGGACCGTGAAGGCTCCGCCCCGGCTCGACGTGCGCGTCGACCAGTACAATGTCAGCCCCAAGCTTTCGCATAGCGGCAATCCGGGCGACCTTGCCCTGATCCCCGAACGGCTCGACGACTATGCGACCGACACCCGCGCCTTCTTCAAGTTCGTGATCGCCTCGCCCGGAGATGTCGAGGAAGTGCTCGCCTTGCAGACCCGCTATGGCTTCCGGCCGGGCCATGTCTTCCTGATGGCCGAAGGCACCGACAGCGCGACGCTGCGCGCGCGGCAGGAATGGCTCGCGCCTTTATGCCTGGACCATGGCTTTCGCATGAGCGACCGGCTGCACATCCATCTCTACGGCGATACGCGGGGGACGTGAGGAGGAGCGAAAGGAAAGGGACAAGGACAGGCGGTGCAGTTCGGTCGCGCCAGCGAACGCGAGCGCAAGCGCGCGCGCCGCAGGCCCCCGGACCCCGGACTTGATCCGGGGGGAGGACAGCGCCGAGGACGCACCCGCGGATGCGGGTGCGAAAACAAGGGCTCCTAGCCCTGCGAACGCCAGCGCAGCACGACGCGCTGGACCAGTTCGTCCTCCCCGCCGCTCCTGTTCCACAGATCGACGAAGCTCGGGTCTTCGGAAGCCGGCCGCTTGTGCTCTTCGAGATTGTCGAAGGTCACACGGATCGGGATTGCGACGCCCTCGCCGCAGATAATGCATTCGCGGTTGCGCAGGGCCGGAATCGAATCGAGGAAGCCGCGCGCGCCTTCGGGCATAGCGGCTTTCACGAAGGCCTGGTCGCGATCGTTGTTGAGGCGCATCGCGATGATCGTGCCGCATTGCGAAAGCACGCCTTCGGCAAGGTCGGACGGGCGCTGGGTGATGAGGCCGAGACTGATGCCGTATTTGCGCCCCTCCTTGGCGATGCGGCCGAGGATCTTGGCAACCGAGGAGCCGTCGGCGTGCTTTTCGGAGGGGACGTAGCGGTGCGCTTCCTCGCATACGAGCAGGATCGGCCGGGTCTTCTCCTCGCGCCCCCAGATCGCGAAGTCGAACACGAGGCGGGAGAGCACGGCGACCACGGTCGAGGTGATGTCCGACGGTACGCCCGAGACATCGATGATCGAGATCG
The DNA here is from genome assembly GCF_040217515.1 of Erythrobacter sp. GTDB lineage: Bacteria > Pseudomonadota > Alphaproteobacteria > Sphingomonadales > Sphingomonadaceae > Erythrobacter. Next base: position 159,366 of record NZ_JAVJPT010000011.1, on the reverse strand, counting down.
GCTTGCCCTCGCCCGGCATGCGAAAGACCTTGGAGATGAAATGCGCCATCGTGTCGCCCACCAGCATGCCGGAGAACATGAACTGGTAGCGCGGGTCGGCCTTCAGTTCCTCGAGCTTGCTCTTGATCCGCATGTAGGGGGCCGAACTGGTCGCCTTGTCGAGCTTGCCCATCTCGTCCTGCAGGATGTTGGAAAGGTCGGAGAGGAGATAGGGGATCGGCGAATCGACCGTGATCTTGCCCATCGTGTCGGCAAGGCGGTTCTTGCTGCGCGCGGCGAGCAGGCACTTGGCGAGAATGTCCATGTCGACCTGGCGCTGGTTGCCGTCGCTGGTCAGGAGCACCTCGCAATGCTCCTCGAAATTCATCAGCCAGTAGGGCATCTGGAGATTCGAGACGTCGAGAATCTGGCCCGTCGTGCGGAAGGCGGAGGCGTATTCGCCGTGCGGGTCGATCATGACCACATGGCCATCGGGCGCAGCCTCGCAGATGCGATGCAGGATGAGAGCGGCGCTGGTCGACTTGCCTGTGCCGGTGGAACCGAGCAGGGCGAAATGCTTGCCGAGCATGGCGTCGATGTACAAGCCGGCACGAATGTCGCGGGTGGGAAAGACCTTGCCGATGGTGATATTGGCGCGCCCGTCGCTGGCGTAGATCTGTTCGAGGTCCTTGGTCGTTGCGGGATAGACCATGGCGCCTGGAATCGGATAGCGCGTGACGCCGCGTTTGAAACCGTGGATGCGGCCGGTGAGCTTTTCCTCCGACCCTTCGCCAAGGAAGTCGATATGGGCGATGATCCCGCCCTCGGTGCGCCGGTCCTTGCGCTGGTCGCGGACGCTGGCGAGCAGCCAGGCATCGCCGACCCGGATCTTGATCTGGCTGCCGACCTGCCCGGCAAGCGCGATCGAGGGGTCGTCGTCCTCCATGCATTCATTGATGCGGGCGAGATCGAAGGCGATCTGCGAGCCGGAGCCGGATATCTCCAGTACGACGCCGATCGGCATGCGGGCATTGTCGGTTTCGTCGCTTTCGAACACGTTGGTCCCGGCGCTGCCCGCCCCGACCGGCTGCGTCCCCGTGAAACGATCGAAATCGTGCTTGCCCATATCGGCCATGCGCGGCCCTTTCCTGCCCGTCCGGTTGCGACGACCCGGCTCGACCGGGCCCCTGCCGACCCGCGGCCGACCGCCCGGGCGTTACCGGAAACGGGGTTAAGATCAGGTCAACGAAATGGCTGCTGCGTCGCCTCTCGCCGATGCGCCGCCAGCCGCTCAAACGCGCGAGAACAGCCGCCCGGCGATCCAGCCCATCGTCACCGACAGCACGATCGCACCCAGCCCATAGAACAGCGACCAACGCTGGGCGGCGGTAACGACGCGCCCTTCGAGACCGGCCTTGACCACTTCGATGTCGGCGGTCGCCGAGGCCAGCACGCGGCCCTCGGCAATGGCGAAGGTTTCCGCGGTGTAGGCCCCGGTGGTGACGTTGGACGGCAATGTTATCCGCGCCTGGTAGAGCACGCCCTCGCTGATCCGCACCCCGTCAGGGTCCTGTTTGTAGAGGCCGGCGCGCCGCCGCATTTCCACCAGGCCTCGGGCAAAGCGGCTCTGCTCGACCGGATCGATCTCGCCGGTGGGCGAAAGCTGGATAAAATCGGTGCCCAGTTCGTAGATCGCCGCGGTGCGCGGATCCACGATCTCCTCGACAGGCCGCGAGGAGGCAACCGCGAAAAAGGACGGGGCGGAGCGGAAATCGGTCGAGCCCGCATTCATCCAGATCCCGGCGATGCGTTCTTTCTCGCGGATGCGGATCGGCTCGGTCGGGCCTTTCAAGACCACGACGATGTCGTATTCGCTTGCGCTGCCCGGCCCGGCCGGGTCGATGATCGCGCCGTAAAGCAGCAGGTTGGCGCCGGTGAAATCCTGCCGCACCTCGATGCGCGACTGGCTTACCTCGGGCACCAGCACCGGTTCGCGCTGGCCCATCAGGACGGGGGCCACGAGCGCCAGCGCAAGGACCGCGGGCGCCTTCTGCGAGGCGCCGTGCATCACAGCGGGGCCACGGTATATATTTCGTCGGGCTGGACGCCCAGCCCGTACAGCATCCTGAGCGCGATGGCGAGCACGATGCCGGCGAGCACCAGCCGCAGCAATTCGGGCCGCGCCTTCATGGCGACCTGGGTCCCGAACTGCGCCCCCATGACCGAGCCGAGCAGCAGCAGACCGGCAAGCACGATGTCGACCGCCTTGGTGGTGAGCGCATGGGTCATGGTCGTCACCATGGTCACGAACAGGATCTGGAACAGCGAGGTGCCGACCACGACATTGCCGCTCATACCCAGGATGTAGAGCATTGCAGGCACCAGCATGAACCCGCCGCCCACGCCCATCAACATGGTCAGCATGCCGACCAGCGTGCCGAGGATCAACGGCGCGAGCGGGGAGATGTAGAGGCCCGAGGCATAGAAGCGCCAGCGAAAGGGCAGGCCCGCAACGAGCGGGTGGTGGCGGCGTTTTCTGGGCTCGGCATCGCCGCCGCCCTTGCCCGGCCTGAGCGCCTGAATCGCCTCGCGCAGCATCAGCCAGCCGATCGTACCAAGCATGACTACATAGAGCATGTTGATGACGACATCGATCTGACCGAGCGCCTGCAACAGGCGGAAGAGCCCCGCGCCGAGCAACGCCCCTATCACCCCGCCGGCGACCATCACCGCGCCCATCCGGTAATCGACCCCGCCCCGGCGCGAGTGGGCGAGCACGCCCGATACGCTCGCCCCGGTGACCTGCGTCGCTGCCGATGCGGCGGCGACGGTCGGCGGGATGCCGTAGAAGATCAGCAGCGGCGTCGTCAGGAATCCGCCGCCCACGCCGAACAGGCCCGACAGGACCCCCGTCAGCCCGCCCAGCAGCACGATGAAAAGGCCATTCACCGAGAGATTCGCGATGGGCAGGTAAACGTCCATGGCTTTTGCCCTAGCCCAGCGCGCGGACGGTTGAAAGACGGCTAAACGGGGCTTTGTCACCGTTCCGGAGACGGCTTGCGGGTGGGCCGTTCAGAACCGCGTCGAAAGCGTCGCGGCGACCCCGGAGGCGGGCGCGGCATCGCCGCCGACGCGCTCGCGCCAGTCCACCGATACGCGCGCGGGAACCTCCCCCACATTGAGGTCGAGCCGCATGGTCGGACCGATATCGACTCGTCTTGAACCTTGCTGTGCGCCGCCCCAAGCGCCCGCACCGATGCTGAGACGCATCGGGCCGGCTGGACCGGATCCGAACCGCGCCACCTGGCGGGTCACCGCGATCTGCCCGTCGGCGAACGCCGTCGCCGCCTCCCCGCCGACATAGCCGCCCTGGGCATAGGCCTCGAGCGCAAGGTCATAGGGCAGGCGGACCGGGGCGAATTCGGTCACTGCAAGAACCCCGGGCCGCAATTCGGTGGCGAAAGGCCCGTCGATGGCGCGCATTTCGGCCCCCACGCGCACCGGCAGGCGCGGCAGAGGACGGGCCGATACGCCCAGCGCAAGCTCGCTTTCGCCACCCTCGACCAGCGCGCGATAGGCGCGTGCATAGGCCCGCGGGTCGTGCGGCGAGGAAGGACGGGCACGCCATTGCAGGTTCGCGCCGATCTGGCTCGCCCCGTAAATCGGCACGCGCCCCTGCGAGACGGGCGCGCTCGCCGAACCCTCGCGCCAGAAGGCCCATGCATCGAGCGACCAGCGATCGGGTCGGGGCCCACTGGGCGCAGCCGAAGCGCGCGATCGTTCGGTCGAAGGTAAGCCCGCCGGGGAAGTCGCCTGCGCGGATCCCGGCGGGGCGAATGGCGGCGGGTCGCTGTCCGCTCGCGCGACGGGGCGCGCAAAGGCGGCGGGCGTGAAAGTCGCGCGCATTGCCGCCGCGAACAGGTGCTGGTGGGCCAGCCACGAGCCGGAAGGGGATTGCGCCGGTCGCCGACCGCCCCTGCCGCGCACAGCGCGATGCCCCGGCGCGAAAGGATCGAAGCTCGCCGAGGTTTCTTTCTTGGCGGCATCTCGGGCGGCATCTCGGGCGGCATCTTGGGCGGCGAGGCCGCGCCCGTCCATCGGCGGAGCCCGGCGGGCCTGTCCGGCTCGCTCCGTCCCGCCCTGCTCCGGTCCGGGTCGAGTCGACCCAGGCTGACTTGCGCTCGTCCCGACGAGCTTGGCGGACGGATCGCCGTCCGGGCCGACGAGCGGGCTTTCCCAGAAGGCGGCCCGGCCGGCGACCCAGACACCAAGCAAGGCGAGGAGCATCGCAAGCGGCCGCCCGCGCCCTCGTCCTGCCTGCGCGGAGGAGCGGCCCGCCGTCACGATGCCACCAGTCCGCGCGCCGGGTCGGAGCCGCGTTTCGTTCGGCGGGCGGGGCGCGAAGGGACATGCAGGGGCTCTAAAGCGGGCGCGCCCAAGGACCCGGGGCGTCGATCGGAGAGCGTGCCGGACGGGTTCGTCGGAAGGCTCGCATGAGGTGTCTTGTCCCATTCGATCGCACGCCCGGCGAGCGTGCGTGCATAGGCCGTCACCGCGCGCCGCCCGGCAATGATCGCGACAGTATTGGCAAGCGGGATGCGCAGCACCGCGCGCAGCCCCTCACCCGATCCGTAAACGCTCGCGGTGAACAGGAACCGCCAAACGGCGCGCCACGCGAAGGCCACCAGATTGGCGATGAGGAGGACCTCGAGCAGCGGTGTCGGTGCGATCGGCATGGCAAGCCCGAGCCCCTGCGCGGTCCACAGAGCCGCCGTCACCGCCAGCAGGGTGTAGCCGAGTGCCAGCACCAGCGCGGTCATCGGCCCGCGGCGATCGCGCGCGCGCATCCATGTCTCGAGCCAACTGCCGCCCCAGCCGATCCGATCCCAGCCCTGCAGCGCGATCCCGTGGACCCACCGCGTTTTCTGGCGCAGGACGTGTTCGAGACGGTCGGGAAAATAGGCGCGGGTGGCGATCAGCCGACCGTCCTCTCCGCGCGCACGCACGAATCGGCAGGCCCCTCCGAATTGGGCAATGCCAAGGCCGAGTTCGTAATCCTCGGTCAGCGAATCCGCCCGAAAGGGTCCGGACTGTGCCGCGTCACCTTCCGCGCGCTCGCAGAGCAATTCAAGCGCTCCGCGTGCGACCGCGCAGCCGACCCCGGCAGCGGGCAGGGCCGCTCCGAGCGCGTCGCGCAGGACCATGTCCTTGCCATGCGCTTCGGCGAATTCCTCGCAGTAATGGCTGCCGAGATGCCGCGCGAGAAAGCCGCCCTCCTGGCGGGCCAGTGGCTCGACCGGCAATTGGACGAAAGACGCGCCACGCGCGATCGCCGCGTCGAGAAGGCCGAGCGCAGCGGGATCGACGATGTCTTCGGCATCGTGGAACGCGACCATGGCGAAGGGCTCGCCCATCCGACGTTCGTCCGCGCGCAGCGCGCGATAGAGGCGGTTGAGGCAGTCGGCCTTGGTCGAGGGGCCGTCGCGGTCGTGGATCACGATCCGTAGCCGCGCGTCGCCCGGCGCGGCGCGCATGGCGGCGGCGATGGTCGCCGGATCGTTGCGATAGCATCCGACATAGATGCGCAGGTCCTTCTGTGGCCATGCGGCGAGCATCCGCGCGAGCGTGTCCCGGATCACCGAGGCCTCGGACCAGGCGGGAATGAAAACCGCCGCACGCCCCTTCAGTCGGCCTGCGCGCAGTTCCGTGCGGTCGAGCCGCCCGGTCGCGATGCGGCCGCGCGCCCGAAGCCATAGCCAAAGCAGATCGATCGCGATGTCGTCGATCGCGCCGATCAGGAAAAACACGGCTGCGAACAGCAGCAACTCGTGCTGGAACAGCGCCAACACCTGCCAGAAATCCAGCACTCCCATGTCAAGGCGACCCCCTCAACCTTGTTTCGCTCTATCGCTGAGACAGGCCGATTTCAATAACGCCGATGCGCGCAGGGAGGGACTTGACAATTTCTGAAGGTCCCCGGCGAGAGCTTGCAAGCCTTTTCTGTGCGCTTGTCCGACGTCGGCAGCCTTGCACCTCCATCGCGCAAGGTGCGCCTGCGGGAAATTTCCTTTACGGCGCTGGTGCGATGCGCAAAGGACCAACCGGGGGCGCATCCTTACCGCCCCGCCGATAGCCACTCGAACCGCCAACCTGGCCCGGAGCACCATCTTGGACCTGTTGACGATATCGCTGCTTCCCTTTGCCGGCGCGCTCGCTCTCGCGATCGTTGGCGGCAGCCTGCCCTCAGGCGGTTCGCGGCAGGTGCACGGCGCGATCGCGGGCGGGTTCGCGGCGGCCGCGCTGGCGCTCGTCCTGCTGCGCGCTCCGGCCGTGCTCGGCGGGCAGGTGCTTACAGAGCGCCATTCGTGGATTCCCGCGCTCGGTCTCGATGCGAGCTTCTTTCTCGATCCGCTCGGTCTGCTGTTCGCCGGGCTGATCCTGGGCATCGGGGTGCTGGTGATCGCCTATGCGACCTTCTACCTTTCGAACGAGGAGGACTCGGGTCGCTTCTTCGCCTTCCTGATGCTGTTCCAGGGAGCGATGCTGGGGATCGTGCTCGCCGACAACATCCTGTTCATGCTGGTCTTCTGGGAGATGACGAGCCTTTCCTCGTTCCTCCTGATCGGGTTCTGGTCGCACAAGCCGGAAGGGCGTCAGGGCGCGCGCATGGCGCTTGCCGTCACCGGCGGCGGGGGGCTCGCGCTGATCGGGGGTATGGTGCTGCTCGGCACGATCGCAGGCACTTATGACCTGACCGAAATTCTCGCCGCGCGCGAAGTGGTGCAAGCCTCGCCGCTTTATCCGGTGGCTCTGGTGCTCATCCTGCTGGGCTGTTTCACCAAGTCGGCGCAGTTCCCGTTTCATTTCTGGCTGCCCCACGCCATGGCCGCGCCGACCCCGGTCTCGGCTTATCTCCACAGCGCGACCATGGTGAAAGCGGGCGTGTTCCTGATGGCGCGGCTGTGGCCGGTGCTCGCAGGGACCGATCTGTGGTTCTATCTCGGTGCGACGACGGGGCTGGTGACGATGGTGGTCGCCGCCGCGATCGCGCTGTTCAAGGACGATCTCAAGGGCCTGCTCGCCTATTCGACGGTCAGCCATCTGGGCCTACTCACCATGCTGCTGGGGTTCGGCACGAAGATGGCAGCGGTGGTGGCGGTGTTCCACATCATCAACCACGCGACTTTCAAGGCCGCGCTCTTCATGAATGCGGGCATTGTCGATCACGATGCCGGAACGCGCGACATCAAGCGGCTGGGCGGCCTGTTCTCCCTGATGCCGATCGCAGGGATTTCCGGCACGATCGCGGGGCTTTCCATGGCGGGCCTTCCGCCTTTCAACGGCTTCATCTCCAAGGAAATGATGCTGGAGGAGGCAACGCACACGGCCTGGGCAGGGATGCCATGGCTGCTTCCGGTCGCGGTGACGATCGGATCGCTGCTCTCGGCGGCCTATTCCTTTCGCTATGTCTACGGAGTCTATTTCGGGCCGAAGCGCGAGGATTATCCCAACAGCCCGCACGATCCGGGCATCGGCCTGTGGGGCCCGCCCGCCGTGCTCGTGGCGCTGGTCGTGCTGATCGGCCTCTTCCCGACCACCTTTGCCGGGACTCTCGTCGAAAGCGTCTCGCGGGCGGTCGTGCAGGACGACGAGCTGCCCTATTATTACCTCAGCCTGTGGCACGGTTTCACCCTCGCCCTGCTGATGAGCGTCATCGCCGTCGCAGGGGGCGCGGCGCTGCTCTGGCGCCACGGCTTTGCCGAGCGGATCTGGCACGGGCTTCCGGTCCCGGTCGCGAAGCGATTGTTCGACGGCGGGGTCGAAAGACTCGTCGCCGCGAGCCGCCGCGTGACCGAAGGCGTGCATACCGGTTCGCTGCCGCGCACGCTGTTCGTCTTTTTCCTCACTGCGCTCGCGCTCGGGATCGAGGGGATGAGCGCAGGCGGGCACATGCCCGGCGAACGCACGCCGATCCCCGCCTCGCCGGTCGCGCTGATATCGTGGGCAATCCTGATTGGCGGCGCGGTGGCAGTCGTGATGTCGGAAACGCGGCGCTTCCTCTCGCTCATCTATATCAGCATCGTCGGGCTGATCGTCTCGCTCGCGTTCGTTTTCCTCTCCGCGCCGGATCTCGCGTTGACGCAGATCTCGGTCGAGGTGGTAACGATCCTGCTGCTGCTGCTCGCTCTCAATCTGCTGCCCAAGGCACCGCGTTCGATCAGCTCGCTGTCGCGCCGGGTGCGCGACGGGGCGCTGGCGAGCGCGGTGGGCGGCGGTGTCGCCTGGCTCGCCTATGCGGTCATGACCCGAAACGTCGCCGACCCGATCTCCTCCTATCACTGGGAAATGTCGAAGCCCGGCGGCGGCGGCACGAATGTCGTCAACGTCATCCTCGTGGATTTCCGCGGCTTTGACACCTTCGGCGAGATCATCGTGCTGGGGATCGCGGCGATCGGCATCTATGCCCTGCTCAAGACCGCGGTGCGCGGCGAATCCGGCCAGCGCCTGCTCGCCTGGATTCCCGACCAGATCCGCTCGCCCGAACGCCATCCGATGATGCTGGTCGTCGCCGGACGGCTGATCCTGCCGCTCGCGCTGGCGGTTGCGCTCTACATCTTCCTGCGGGGCCACAACCTGCCCGGCGGGGGCTTCATCGCCGGACTCGTCTTCTCGATCGCGCTGCTCATCCAGTACATGGCCTCGGGCTTCGAATGGGCCGAAGAGCGCCGCCGGACGGAACGCCACGCCCTGATTTCGGCAGGCGTGCTGATCGCGGCGGCGACCGGGCTGGGATCGCTCGCTTTCGGCAAGCCCTTCCTCACCTCGGCCTTCGACTATTTCCACCTGCCGCTCGTCGGCGAAATCGAGCTGGCCACCGCCATGCTGTTCGATATCGGCGTGGCGCTAACGGTGGTCGGCGCGGTGATGCTCGCCCTCGCCCAGCTTTCCGGCGCGGCCCAGCGGGCGGAAAAGCTCGAGCGATCGCAATACCCGATGGACATCGATCCCTCGCGGCCGAAGGAGCCGGGCACTTGAGCGTCTCCTTGAGCATCGAATTCCTGCTCGCCACCGGAATCGGCGTGCTGACCGCCGCGGGTGTCTACCTTACCCTGCGCAAGCGGACGTTTCCGGTCGTGCTCGGGATCGCCATGCTGTCCTATGCGATCAACGTCTTCCTGTTCGCGATGGGCCGGCTGATGGTCGACCGCCCGCCGATCTACGGCAAGGATGTGGCCGAATACACCGATCCGCTGCCGCAGGCGCTGGTGCTGACCGCGATCGTCATCTCTTTCGGCATGTCGGCATTCGTCGTGGTGCTGGCCCTGCGCGCCTATCTCGAAAGCGGTTCGGACCATGTCGACGGCGACCCCGATGATGCTCCCGATCACGAAGACGTGCTCGAACGCCAGCGGCGGGAGGACGAAGGATGAGCGACCTCGTGATCGTGCCGATCCTGCTCCCCGCCCTCGTCGCGGCGGTGAGCCTCGTGCGCCGAATTCGCCTGACGAATTGGGCCCGGATTCTCTCGGCCCTTTCGACCCTGCTGATCCTCGCCAGCGCCCTCGCGCTCTTCCAGACCGCGCGCGACGGGACGATCACGACCTACGAGCTGGGGGACTGGCCCGCGCCATTCGGCATCGTGCTGGTGCTCGATCGGCTTTCGGCACTGATGGTCCTGCTCACCAGCGTGCTCGCCGTGTTCGTGCTCGCCCATGCGGTATGGACCGGGCTCGACCGGCGGGGGATGCATTTCCATCCGCTGTTCCAGTTCCAGCTGCTCGGCCTCAATGGCTCGTTCCTGACCGGCGACCTGTTCAACCTGTTCGTCTTCTTCGAGGTGCTGCTGATCGCCTCATATGGCCTGATGCTGCACGGCCAGGGCCAGCAGCGGCTCCATGCGGGCGTCAAATATGTCGTCGTCAACCTTGTCGGCTCGACCCTGTTCCTGATCGCGGTCGGCATACTTTATGGGGTGACCGGCACACTCAACATGGCCGACATGGCGCTGCGCGTGGCCCAGGCGCCTGCGGGCGACCAGCCGCTGATCCGGGTGGGCGCGCAATTGCTGGTCGCCGTCTTCGCCTTGAAGGCGGCGCTGCTGCCGCTCCATTTGTGGCTGCCGCAGACCTATGCCTCGACGTCTCCCACCGTCGCCGCCCTGTTCGCGATCCTTACCAAGGCGGGGGTCTATCCGATAATCCGCGTAACGGTGCTGATTTTCGGAGCGGAAGCGGGCGCGGCGGCCTTCGCCCCGGCGGTGTGGATGCTTCCGGCCGCGATGCTGACGATCCTCGCGGGCTATTTCGGCGTGCTCGCGGCCCGTAACCTGCGCAGCCTCGCCGCCTTCGGCGTGATCGGGTCGACCGGCACGCTGCTCGTCGCGGTCGGCCTGTTCACGCCCGAAGGAATCGCGGCGGCGCTCTATTACATGCCGCATTCGGTGCTGGCGGGCGCGCTCGTCTTCCTCGTCACCGATCTCGTGCGCCGCGCGCGCGGCGCGGATGAGGATCGCCTCGCCCCCGGACGTCCCTTTGCCCGCATCGGACGGGTGTCGGTGCTGTTCATGCTCGCGGCCATCGCGCTGGCCGGGCTGCCGCCGCTGTCGGGCTTCGTGGGCAAGCTGCTCATCCTCGATGCGAGCGCGGGGGCATCGCTCGCCCCGTGGATCTGGGCTGCGGTGCTGGCCGGCACGTTCTTCGCCATTCTCGGCCTCGTGCGGGCGGGCAGCACGCTGTTCTGGAAGGCCGAGGGCGAACCTGTCGAAGCGCCCGCCGGCCGCCATCCGCTCGAGACCGTCCCGGCCTGGAGCCTCCTTGCGCTGGTCGCCGCGCTGACCGTCTTCGCCGGGCCGGTGACCGACTATGCCGGTGCGACGAGCGCGCAATTGTTCGAGCGCACGCCCTATATCGAAGCGGTGCTGGGCAATTCGTTACTGCAGGGAGAGGGGCTCAGGTGATCCGCAATCTCTTCCCCCATCCCGGCCTTTCCGGACTCCTTGCGGTGTTCTGGGTGCTGTTGGCGAACACCGTCAGCTGGGGATCGATCATCATGGCGGCAATCGTCGCGATCACGATCCCGCTCTTCACTTCGCCCTATTGGCGCGAGAAACCCCGGCTGCGCTTCGGCTGGGCCATGGCCGAATACCTGCTTGTCGTGCTGTGGGACATCGTGGTCGCCAATTTCGAAGTCGCGTGGATAATCCTGACCAAGCGTGACCGCGACCTCCACTCGGCCTGGCTGGTCGTCCCGCTCGAGCTGACCCAGCCCGAGGCGATCACCGCGCTGGCGGGCACGATCAGCCTTACGCCGGGCACCGTCTCCACCGATGTGAGCGCCTGCGGTCGGTTGCTCCTGGTCCACGCGCTCGACGTCGATGACCGCGAAGAAGCGGTCGCGCGGATCAAGTCGCGCTACGAAGCGCGCCTGAAAAGGGTTTTCCGATGATCGATTTCGCCGTTTCCGCCGGGTTCGCGATCATCGCACTCGCGCTGGTCCTGAACCTCTATCGCCTGCTCAGGGGGCCGACGCGCGGAGACCGCATCCTCGCGCTCGACACCATGCTGATCAACGCGATCGCGCTGATCGTGCTTTACGGCATCTATGAAAGGTCGACCTTCTATTTCGAGGCGAGCCTGCTGCTCGCCATGGTCGGATTCGTCGGCACGGTCGCCTATACCAAGTTCCTGCTGCGCGGAGACATCGTCGAATGAGTACGCTCGCCGTCCAGATCGCCGATTTTCTCATCGCCGCGCTGATCCTTGTCGGGGCGGGCTTTGCGCTGGTGGGCAGCTGGGGGCTGGTGCGCCTGCCTTCGTTGATGACCCGGCTGCACGGCCCGACCAAGGCGACAACCCTCGGCGTGGGCGGCGTGCTGATCGCGTCGATGATCTTCTGGCCGGTACACGAGGGTCGCTACACCCTGCACGAGCTGCTGATCACGATTTTCCTGTTCATCGCCGCGCCGATCACGGCGAACATGATCGGCAAGGCGCATCTCCACCGGCAGGGCAATTACATCGATCCCAATCCGGCCGACGACATCCGCGAAGGCCTGCCCGAACGCGACCGTTGGGCCACGTTCACCACGGACGAGAGCTAGCGCGCCGCGGCGCGATCAGTCGTCGTTCTCGACATGCTCCGGCTTGCCCTTGCGCTGGCCTTCGGCGAAATCCTCAAGTTGGCCTTCGCTCATGCTGTCGTACATTTCCTTCGACGCGCCCTGAAGATCGGAGACCTTGGTTTCCCCGCGCTTCGCGGCGAGCGCGGCGCCCGCTGCCTTTTGCTGTGCTTTCGATTTGGCCGGCATGGCTCATCTCCTCTCGCTTCTTATCTACCCATCCGGAACGGACCGGCCGCAGGGCGGGTTCCGGATCGGAGCGGGCAGCGAGCGGCGAGAGAGCCTTACCAGCTGCCGACATTCTCCATGCTCGCCCAGGGTTCGGCGGGTTCGAGCCGACCGTCCTGCAGCAATTCGACCGAGATTCCGTCGGGCGATTTGACGAACGCCATGTAGCCGTCGCGCGGCGGGCGGTGGATCGTATGGCCTGCATCCATCAACCGCTGGCAGGTTTCGTAGATGTTCTCGACCCGATAGGCGAGATGGCCGAAATTGCGCCCGCCGTCATAGCGTTCGGGTTCGCTCCCGTCCTCGGGCGGCCAGTTATGGGTCAGCTCGACTTCGGCCACGCCTTCCTGTCCGGGCGCGGCGAGGAAAATGAGCGTGAAGCGGCCCTGCTCGACGTCGAAGCGGCGCACTTCCTCAAGGCCGATCAGATTGAAGAAGGCGACCGTTGCCTCCGGGTCGGTCACGCGGATCATGGAATGAAGATATTGGGTCATGCGGTCCTCGGCTTTCCTGGCGGTATCCCTAGCATTCATTCAAAAACGGTTCATCGACGATCTTGCACAACTCGTCGCACAGACAAATGGAGGACAGGATGACCGGAGAAAGGCAAGCAAAGGAAACGACGAATTCGGCCAATATGCGCTGGTTCGGGACGGCCGCGATCGCGGCTCTCGGCATGGTCGCGGGCGGATACCTGCTGGGCGACGGCCTGCTTCGCGCAAAGGAGGCGGAACGCTCGGTCACCGTGCGCGGCCTTGCCGAACGCGACGTGACCGCGGACCTTGCGACCTGGACGATCTCCTATTCCGCTTCCTCCGCCAATCTTGCGAATGCCCAGGCCAAGGCGCGCTCGGATACCGAGGCGATCGAGGAGTTCTTTGCCGGGCTCGGCTTTCCCGAATCCGCGCTCCAGCCAACAGGCGCGAATGTCTCGAGCTACACCAAGGACGGGATCACCACCTACACGGTGCGCCAGCGTCTTGCGCTCAGGACCGAGGACATCGAACGCGCACAGAAAGCGGTGGCGCGGCAATTCGACCTGGTGGGTCGCGGCGTGTTCCTGGAGGAAGGCTCGGGCATGAGTTACGCCTTTACCCGACTTAACGACATCAAGCCCCAAATGGTGGCCGAAGCAACGCGCGACGCGCGCGCCGCCGCGCAACAATTCGCGCAGGATTCGGGCGCGAGTGTCGGGGCGATCAAGAATGCCACGCAGGGCTATTTCTCGATCGAGGCGCGCGACGGCAACAGCGGCGGTTGGGGCAAGTCCGATAGCCCCTACAAAAAGGTGCGCGTGGTGACGACGGTGAATTTCTCGCTCGATTGACCCCGTGCGCGGCAGGAACGGCAGGCGTCAGAAATACGCGGTAAGCGTGCCCAGCAGCGTGCTCGACGTGGGGTTGAATGCGCCGGGCGGTGCGACATCGTCCGCCGCATCGACATAGGCCACCCCAAGCACAAGCGGCGTGTCTCGGATCGCCCAGTCCGCTCCCAGAGACCAGTCGAATGACTGGCTATCCCCCGCGAAGTCCAGCGCCCCATCGGTATAGCCGAAATGCGCGTTCACCGTGACCGGCGTACCCGGCAATCCGGCCGAGAGGTCGGTATAGAGATACAGATTGTCGCGCCGCAGCCCGGCGAAGTCCAGCCCGTCCTCGCCCACATCCCATGCCGCTCCGACGGTGGCCTGCGCAGGGCCGAGAGTGAACCCGATTGAGCCGTAGAGCTCGACATAATCGAAATTGCCCGGTCCGGCATCGGGAAAGGTGTAGGCGATGATGCCGATATTGGCGTTCAGCCCTTCGCCGACATCCCCGCTCCAGCCGCCATAGACATCGAGCTCGATTGCTCCGTAGCCGACGCTCGTCTCATCGAGCGTCGAAGCAAAGGTCCCCGCGTAGAAGCCCGAATCGTGAACCACGTCGATTCCGCCCTGAAGCGCCGGGTCCCCGCCCGAGAGGTCGACCCCGCGAAAGCGGTATTCGCTTGCCAGCGTCGCATTCGCCATCACGGTGAAGCCCGCGCCCGACAAGCCCGATGCCGTCTGCTTCGCTATTGGTGCCCGCATCGGTATGGCACGGCCCTGCGCATCCTTATCCTCTCGGCGCGGCGGCTCGGCGACCGGAGCGGCGGATGTTGCCTCGGCGGATTCTGTCGAAACCGGAACGGGGACCGGCCCATCGTCACCCGTGGCCGCAGAGGCCGATGCGGTGCCCGGGAAGAGACCCAGGACGAGGCCGGCACCGGCAAGGCCGAAAAGACGCGGTCTCGCACTCCCCCGGTGCGCAGAAATTGCAAGGTCGTGGATTTCGTGCATCACAAGCTCTCCCAAGCGACGGATCGTGCAGGGCATCGGAGCGACCGCACGAGCCGCTCAGTTGCCGTTCAGCCTCGCTGCGCCTAAAGGCCCTTCATGCGAACACGATCCGATCCGGTTGCACTACGCCTAGCGCGGAACGGGCAAATGACCCAAGGGTTGTGCGCAGGCCCGCATGACAATGCATCCGTGCGCGATTGGGTGTGCGGCCTGCACGCCCGCTGCGACACGCCTTTAACCATGCCTTTCCTGCGAACACTTAACGTCTGTCGAAACGATGCTGAACGCGCTCAAGGAACTCTTTCGCCCCGCCCCTCCCGCACCCGGTCCGCGTGTGCCCGATGGCACGCGCTATTACGTGATCGGCGACATACACGGACGGCTCGACCTGTTCGAGGCGATGATCGACGCGGTCGAAGCCGACATTGCCGAGGCGGGCGGCAAAGATGACGGCGCGCATGAAAGCCGCATCGTCCTGCTCGGCGACCTCGTCGATCGCGGCCCGGACAGCAGGGGCGTGCTTGCCGCGACCCGCGAATGGCAGCGCCAGCGCAATGTCCGGGTGCTGGCCGGCAATCACGAGGAAATGTTCCTCCAGGCGTTCGAGAAACCGGAAATCCTGCGCCATTTCCTCAAGCATGGCGGGCGCGAGACGATCCTGTCCTTCGGCCTCTCGCGCAAGCGGTTCAACACGCTCGACATCGACGACCTGTTCGCCATGCTCCCCGGCCTCGTCCCGCAGGAGGAACGCGACTACATCGCCTCGTTCGAGGAAATGATCGTCGCGGGCGATTACGTCTTCGTACATGCCGGGATCGACCCTTCACAGCCCCTGGAAGGGCAAAAGCGCAGCGACCTTCTGTGGATCCGCGACCGCTTCCTCGATCACGAAGGCCCCCTCGAGAAGGTCGTTGTGCACGGCCACACGATTTTCGATCGGGTCATGGATTGCGGCAACCGGATCGGGATCGACACTGGCGCTTTCCGCTCAGGTGTGCTTACAGCGCTCGTGCTCGAAGCCGACCAGCGACGGATCATGCAGGCATGCAAGCACGATGCGGGCGAGGTCGAGATTTTCCAAGGTGACAGGGCACGCTGACGAGCTCGGCGTTCGTCGACGCGTAGCAATGGTGGCAGGGGGCGCCGATGCGCTTCGAAGGGGGACGTAGTTCATGAAGATTGCGATGGTCGGTTCGGGTTATGTCGGTCTGGTATCCGGCGCTTGCTTCGCCGATTTCGGCCATACGGTTACGTGCATCGACAAGGATCAGGGCAAGATCGACCGGCTGCGCGACGGCATCATGCCGATCTACGAGCCCGGGCTCGACGCCCTGGTCGAGAGCAACGTGAAGGCCGGGCGTCTCTCCTTCACCACCAGCCTGGCCGAGGGGATCGCCGGGGCCGACGCGATCTTCATCGCGGTCGGCACGCCGAGTAGACGGGGCGATGGCCATGCGGACCTTACCTTCGTCCATGCGGTCGCGCGTGAAGTGGGCGAAAGCCTGACCGGCGAAGCGGTTGTCGTGACCAAGTCGACAGTTCCCGTCGGGACGGGCGACGAAGTCGAGCGGATCATACGAGATACCGGCACGGTCCACCGGTTCGCCGTCGTATCCAATCCCGAATTCCTGCGCGAAGGTGCCGCGATCGGCGATTTCAAGCGGCCCGACCGGATCGTGATCGGGGCCGAGGACGATTTCGGCCGCGAGATCATGCGCGAGGTCTACCGGCCTCTCTTCCTGAACGAATCGCCGATCCTGTTTACTTCGCGCCGCACGAGCGAGTTGATCAAATACGCCGCCAACGCCTTCCTTGCGACAAAGATCACATTCATCAACGAGATGGCGGACCTGTGCGAGAAAGTCGGCGCGAACGTACAGGACGTCGCGCGCGGAATCGGCATGGACAATCGGATCGGGCCGAAATTCCTCCATGCCGGACCCGGTTATGGCGGCTCGTGCTTTCCCAAGGACACGCTCGCCCTGCTCAAGACGGCCGAGGATTACGACAGCCCGACCCGTATCGTCGAGGCCGTGGTCAAGACCAATGACAGCCGCAAGCGCGCAATGGGGCGCAAGGTGCTCGAGGCGCTCGGCGGGGCCGGGGCGGCGCGCGGGCGAAAGGCGGCGCTGCTGGGCCTCACTTTCAAGCCCAACACCGACGACATGCGCGACTCGCCCGCAATCGCCATCGCGCAGGCGCTGATCGATGCCGGGGTCACGGTTTCCGCCCATGACCCCGAAGGCATGGACCTTGCCCGCCCGCTCATGCCCGAAGTGACGATGTGCGAGGATCCCTATGACGCGATCAAGGGCGCGGAGGCGACGGTGATCGTGACCGAATGGGATGCCTTCCGCGCGCTGGACCTCGCGCGGGTCGCGGAACTCGCCGCCGCGCCCGTTCTGGTCGACCTGCGCAACATCTATCATCCCGAGGACGTGCGCACGGCCGGTTTCCGGTATATCAGCGTCGGGCGGGCCTAGATTCCCAGCCCCTAGATCCCCAGCCTCTAGACCCCCAACCAATGCCGGCGATTGCCCGACCGGGCAAGCGTCGCCAGCATCACGGCGAGGACCAGTGCCCCGCTCGCCACGCAGGCGACGGCGATGATATCGGCCTCCTGCCCGCCGCGGAAATAGATCGCCGAAAGCGCCCAGCAGAATACCAGCGCATACCACGGATTGCCCTTGCTGCGCGCCACCGCGAGAGCTGCGACGATCCCTCCCACTGCGACCATGAGAGCGGCGGCGAGCGGATTGGCAAAATCGCCCCCGACCCCGTGATAGACGAGACTGGCCGAGATGTTGACGATGCTCGCCGCAGTCAGCCACGCCGCCAGGGCACTGAGAACCAGTCCAGCCAGCCAGCGCTCGCCCGCCGACAGCGCCTTGGCCTGCGACAGCGCTCGCAGGCAGGCGAGCAACCCGCCGAGCGAGACGAGGATGATCAGCGCCGAAACGAAGGTGAGATTGGCGAACTGGGTGTAAACGGCCCACACGCCCTGCGCCGCCAGCGCGATAGCGGCGGGCCAGGCAATCCGATCGAGCAGGGCATTGTCGCGCTGCGCGGGGAGCGCCTGCCAGCCGGCGAAAACGGCGCTGCCGATAAAGAGCGGCCCCCATATCGCGAAGGCCCAGCCCGACGGCGTGATGAGGGTGCGCACGCTGTCCGAGCGGTCCCCGATCTGCTCGCCGAACCCGAGATCGGGCAGGAAGGTCGCGCCGATCTGCACCACCACGGCAAGGATCACGACGAGGCGCTGGGAGAGCGGGCGAGTGCTGGGGTCAGGACTAGGCATTCACGCAGGATGGCCGATCGCGCATCCGAACGACAGCACGAAAACGACCGCTCGTCCCAAAACGCGAGAAATCAGGGGGCCGATAAGCCGGGTTCTGTCCCGCATCGCGCGGGGGCAGCCATTCATCTGGGCCGCCCGTTGCCGGACGGCTCAAGCAGCCAACCCGGGCCTCTCGGGGCGAAACTCCCCTGCCCGCCCGGAAA
This sequence comes from Erythrobacter sp., assembly GCF_040217515.1. GTDB lineage: Bacteria > Pseudomonadota > Alphaproteobacteria > Sphingomonadales > Sphingomonadaceae > Erythrobacter. The sequence goes on along the minus strand of NZ_JAVJPT010000011.1, from coordinate 141,223 downwards.
GGGACGGGCGCGAGGCCCCTATTTGGCCTTGCTCCGGGTGGGGTTTGCCATGCGGACCCTGTTGCCAGCGCCCCGGTGCGCTCTTGCCGCACCCTTTCACCCTTGCCTGTGCCCTTAAGGGGCCATCGGCGGTCTACTCTCTGTGGCACTTTCCCTGAATACCGGCCTTAAGACCGGCACCCGGCGGGCGTTACCCGCCACCCTCGTTTCGTGGAGCCCGGACTTTCCTCGCACCGTGAAAGGCACGCGGCTGCCTGGCCCCCTGACGCGGTGCATATAGGCGCGAAATGCGCGCGGCGGTAGTGCCTTGCGGGGGGCGCTCCCTATCGCGCCAGGCCCCGGTCGCGGTCGAGCAGCAGCTGGAACAGGATCGCGCCCACCTGCCCATCGATCGCGCCGTCGATGATTTCCGGCCGCCAGCGCCGCTGGAACGCCGTGACCGCCGCGGTCGCATCGGTGATGTCATAACCGAACCGCTCGAGAGCGAGCATGAACGCGCCATCGTTCTGGAAAGGGTCGCCGAGTTCCAGCTTTTCCGGCTTCGGCAGGCAAAGGCCGTATTGCGCCAGCCGGTCCCAGGGAAACAGCTCTCCCGGATCGGCCTTCCGGGCGGGCGCGACATCGGAATGGCCGATGACGTTCGCGCGCGGAATGTCGTAATCCTCGACGATCTCGGCCAGCAGCGGGATAAGCGCATCGATCTGCGCGTCGGCGAATTCGCGATAGCCACCGGCATGGCCGGGATGGTCGAGCTCGATCCCGACGCTCGCGGAGTTGACATCGGTGATCCCGCGCCAGCACGATACACCGGCATGCCAAGCTCGCTTCGACTCCGGCACGAGCTGGGTGACGGTCCCGGTTTCGCTAATGAGGTAATGCGCCGAGACACCGCTGTCGGGATTGATCAGTTTGCCCAGCGCCTGCTCGACCGGCTGCATCTCGGTGTAATGCAGCACGACCATGGTGACAGGCAACTGGCGCTCGCCGAAATTGGGGGAGGGCACGACAGCATGGACGAGCTCGCCAGAACGCATCCCTGCGGGCATCATGCCGCGCGGGGCGGGCGGCGAAGCGCCTTCGGACGGACTCACCCGATCATGCCTTCCGGCTCGGGGATAACCGCCCCCAGCACCAAAGCTTCGTCGGTCAGGCGATATTGCAAGCCGCCGCCCATTTCCTCGGCCAGCAGCGCGATCATGTGCGCCGCCGCCGTGCGGCTGGTCAGCTCGCTCGCGCCGAGATCGCCCTCGAGCGCGCGGCCGATCACTTCGTCGAATGCGACGCGCGAGCCTGTGGCGCGGGCGACGATTTCGACATTGCCGTCGCGCCGCTCGGCCCCGATGTCGAGCCGCCCGCCGCGCACCAGCGCGTCGAGCGCGATCTGGGCAAGGTTGAGCAGCACCTTGATCGCGGGCTTCGGCAGGCTGGTTTCCGCCATCGCCCAGTGGATGTCGATTTTCTTGCCGTCGCCTGCGAGTGCGCCGATCACTTGCTGCGCCTCTTCCACCGGCACGTTCTCGCCGAACCCGCCCGCCGCGCCGAAAGCAAGACGGAAGAACTTCAGCTTGTCGGTACTGATCTTCGCGCTCGCCTCGAGCAATTCGACGCACCGTTCGCGCATTTCGGGATCCTGTTCGTCGGCGAGCAGTTCGAGCCCGTTGGACAGCGCCCCGACCGGGGAAAGAAGGTCATGGCAAAGGCGCGAACACAAAAGCGCTGCAAGATCGGTCTGCGAGTTCATGGGCACGACCTTAGCCATCGATCAACGCGCTGGAAAGCGTCTCGAATCCGCCTTCCACCGCGCGAAAGAAGGCAAGGCGCCCCTGTCCGGCAATGGCCCAGATCCGCCCGTCGGGCGCGGCGAGCGCGCGGTCGGTGGCCGAAGGCTCCGCAGCGCCGTGCGGGTGCGAGTGGAACCAGCCCGCAATGCCCGGCCCGCCGGAACGGGCGGCCCGATACGCGTCGATCAGCGCCTGCGGGTCGATCTCGAACGCCTTTTCGGGCTCCGGGTGGACATTGGCGCACGTCACAAAACGCTCGATTCGGCTGGGCGAGCCGAACAGGATGCCGCAGGCCTCGCGCGGATGCGCGGCGCGCGCTCTTGCAAGCATGGCGTCGGCCGCCTGTCTTGTCACCTCGATTGCCATGGCGCATGGCCCTAGCCGTGTCCGAGAGCGAAATCATCACCGGCCGCATCGCCGCTTCCGCCCGGCTCGACAAGGCGCTGGCCGAGGCGAGCGGGCTTTCGCGCGCCCGGGTCCAGGCGCTCATCGGCGATGGCGGGGTCGAAGTGGACGGCGTGCCCGCAGCCAGCCCCTCCGCGAAGGTCGTCGCAGGCACGCCGTTTCGCATCGTCCTGCCCCCTGCCGTCGAGGCCCAGGCGCGTCCCCAGGACATCCCCCTGGTCATCGCCCATGAGGACGAGCACCTGATCGTCGTCGACAAGCCCGCGGGCATGGTCGTCCACCCTGCTGCGGGCAATGCCGAGGGGACCCTGGTCAATGCGCTGCTGCATCATTGCAATGGGAGCCTGTCGGGGATCGGCGGGGTCGCGCGGCCCGGCATCGTTCACCGGATCGACAAGGACACGTCTGGCCTGCTGGTCGTCGCCAAGACGAACGCCGCCCACGAAGGCCTTGCCGCGCAGTTCGCCGAGCATTCGGTGCACCGCCGCTATCTCGCCGTCACCGCGGGCATCCCGCGCCCGGCCGAGGGGAGGATCGAGGGGCGGATCGGCCGTTCGCACGCCGATCGCAAGAAGATGGCAGCGCTTTCGCCGGATAGCTCGCGCGGGAAGCATGCCGTGACGCATTACCGCGTGCTGCGCTCCTTTTGCGAAGCGGCGCTGATCGAATGCCGCCTCGAGACCGGGCGGACCCACCAGGTGCGCGTTCACTGTGCGTCAATCGGTCATGCGCTATTGGGAGATCCGGTATACGCACGGACCCCGAAGCCGCTCAGGCCGCTTCTCGCCCGGCTCGGTTTCGCCCGGCAGGCGTTGCATGCGGCCGAGTTGGGTTTCGTGCACCCGGTCTTGCGCAAAAAGGTCCATTTCGAGGCCGTTTTACCGCCCGACATGCAGGAACTGATCGACGAATTGGATCGTTTTGATCGATGAAAAGCGCACACAATTGCGCCCGTTTCGTATATAACCCGCCTTGTGACCCAATCGGCCGGATGCCCATCAGGGGTCCGGCAAAAGCGGTCGACAACAGAAAGGTCCGTTGAAAGTGAGCACTACCAAGACCCCCACGGTCCCGGCGCTCAGCGGAGAGCAGAGCCTCAACCGCTATCTTGCCGAGATCAAGAAGTATCCCGTCCTCACGGCCGAGCAGGAATACATGCTGGCCAAGCGTTATCAGGAACATGAGGATCCCGAAGCCGCAGCGCAACTGGTTTCCAGCCATTTGCGGCTCGTCGCCAAGATCGCGATGGGTTATCGCGGCTACGGCCTGCCCGTCTCCGACCTCATTTCCGAAGGCAATGTCGGCCTGATGCAGGGCGTGAAGAAATTCGAACCCGATCGCGGTTTCCGCCTCGCGACCTATGCGATGTGGTGGATCAAGGCATCGATCCAGGAATTCATCCTGCGTTCGTGGAGCCTCGTGAAAATGGGGACGACCGCCGCGCAGAAGAAGCTGTTCTTCAACCTCCGCCGGATGAAGAAGCAGCTCGAAGCCTATGAGGACACCGACCTCTCGCCCGACGACGTGAAGAAGATCGCGACCGATCTCGGCGTGCCCGAACAGGAAGTGGTCAACATGAACCGCCGGATGATGATGGGCGGCGACGGCTCGCTCAACACGCCGATGCGCAATGGTGAGGAGGGCTCTGGCGAATGGCAGGACTGGCTGACCGATGACGGCCCGCTGCAGGACGAACTCGTCGCCGACGCGGAAGAGGCCGATGTCCGCCACGACATGCTGATCGAGGCGATGGATTCGCTTAACGAGCGCGAGAAGCACATCCTGACCGAACGCCGCCTGACGGAAAATCCGCAGACACTGGAAGAGCTCAGCCAGGTCTACGACGTGTCGCGCGAACGCATCCGCCAGATCGAAGTGCGCGCTTTCGAAAAGCTGCAGAAGGCGATGCAGCGCATCGCAGGCGATCGCCTGCTGCCGGGCGTGGCGTAAACATCAGGACACATGCTCAGTTCGAAGGGTCGGATGTCTCGGCGTCCGGCCCTTCCTCGTTTTCGTCTTCGACCAGTTCGAGCCTGCCGAGCGGCTCTTCGCGCAGCATCCGCCGGGCGAGCGCCAGCAATTCCGCACGGCTTTCAACAGCGCGATAGCGGATGGTCCAGCTATCGGTTCCGTCGTTTTCGCGCACGCGTCGGCGAGGAGAACGGCGTTGCAGAACAGTCAAGCGCGCCGCGAGATCGCGCCCTTGTGCCTCCCGCGCTAGCAGGACGAAATCGCTGCCCGCAACGAATCTCTTTTGCAGCACCCATGATTCGCGCGAATGGCCGGCGACCTCGCCCATGCCGATCCGCGCGAACACGCCGCGCGCAGACTCTCCCTATTACAGTCCCTCGCCCTCGTCCGCTTCGAGCAGGTTAGCCGCGCAATGGAACGCGCCGCAATTGCTCACCCTCAACCACCATGGGTTGGCGTATTCGTCCTCCGCCAGCGCGGGCGACAAGACGAGCATCACGGCGAGGGCGAGCAGGCGGCGTATGGCCGGGGAATAACCCCCTGCGCCGCACTCGCAAAGATCGCCGTTCCCCGCGCCACGCCTCTGGTATAGGGGCGCGCCATGCCCCTCACCCTTGCGCGCCTTGCCGCGAAGTTCATGCTCTATTTCGTCGGCTTCACCCTGCTGCTGGTGATCGCCTTCAAGTGGATCCCCGTTCCCGTCACCGCGACCATGCTGATGGACGAGAACGGATCGACCCGCGACTGGGAAAGCCTCGAGCGCATCGACCCGAACCTCGTCTTCGCCGTCATCGCGGCGGAGGATGCGAAGTTCTGCGAGCATTCGGGCTTCGACACCGAGGCGATCGAGCAGGCCCTGCGCGAGCGCGAACAGACCGGCCGCGTGCGGGGCGCCTCGACGATCAGCCAGCAGACCGCCAAGAACGTCTTCCTCTGGCAGGGCGGGGGCTGGTTCCGAAAGGCACTGGAGGCATGGTTCACCTTCTGGATCGAGCTTGTCTGGGGCAAGGCTCGCATCATGGAAGTCTATCTCAACGTCGCCGAGACCGGGATCGGCACATACGGCGCCGAGGCCGGGGCGCAGCGTTATTTCGGCCATTCCGCCGCCCGGCTGAGCCCTGACGAAGCGAGCCGCATGGCCGCGGCCCTGCCGAGCCCGAAAACCCGCGCGGTGCGCAGCCCCGGCGGCTGGCTCGCGCGGCACGGCAACACGATCGAGGCGCGCATCGGGATCGTGAAGCGTGACGGACTGGCCGCTTGCGTCTATGGCTAGGAGCGATGGGTTTCGCACGTTCACATGACCATTCCCACGGCCATGCCGATCATGTCCACGCCGGCAGGCACGTGGGCGGGAACGGGCATGCTCATTCGCATGCGCCCACGGATTTCGGTCCCGCCTTCGCCATCGGGGTCGCGCTCAACACCGCCTTTGTCGTGATCGAGGCAGCGGCGGGCTATCTCACCGATTCCATGGCGCTCATCGCCGATGCCGGGCACAACCTTTCCGACGTGCTCGCCCTGCTGCTTGCGTGGGGCGCGGCCGAGGCCGCCAAGCGCCCGCCTCGGGGCCGTTTCACCTACGGCTTCAAGAGCTCGACCATCCTCGCCGCGATCGCCAATGCCTTGCTGCTTGCCATTGCGATCGGGGCGATCCTGATCGAGACGACGCACCGCCTGCTCGACCCCGGCGAACCGCAGGGCACGGTCATGGTCGCTGTCGCCGGGATCGGAGTCGCGATCAACGCGTTGACTGCCCTGCTGTTCATGCGCGGTCAGGAGGACCTTAACATCAAGGGGGCCTATCTTCACATGGCGGCCGATGCGCTCGTCTCGTTGGGTGTGGTGATCGCGGGGCTCGCGATCGTGTGGACCGGCATCGCGCTGCTCGACCCGCTCACCAGCCTTGCCATCCTCGCAGTGATTGCCTGGGGGACCTGGGGCCTCGCCCGCGACAGCGTGAAACTCGGCCTTCTTGCCGCGCCCGAGCGGATCGATGTCGAGGAAGTGCGCGCCCATCTCGGAGCCCTTGACGGGGTCGAGGCGGTCCACGATCTGCATATCTGGCCAATGTCGACCACCGAAACCGCGCTCACCGCGCATCTGGTCATGCCGGGCGAGGCCGGTTCGGACGATTTCCTGCGCGAAGCTGCCCGCTCTCTCAGGCAACATTTCGGCATCGGGCATTCGACCATCCAGGTCGAACGCGTTGAGGCGGCCGCTTGCGAGCATCCCTGCTGATGGCGAAGCGCAATCCATCCGGGGACGCGGCCGATATCCGGCCCGACGACGCCGTGATCGCGCGCGAAAAGCTTCGCGCGGCGATGGTCCGGCTCGCCGAAGGTGACAGCGCCGCACTCGAGGAGATATACGCCTCAACGCGCGTGAAGCTTTACGGCATATGCCTGCGTATCTTGGGCGACAGGAAGGAGGCCGAGGACGCCTTGCAGGACGTCTATGTCAATCTCTGGCAGCGGGCCGATCGCTACGACCCGGACCGCGCAAGCCCGATTTCGTGGCTGGCGACCTTCGCGCGAAACCGCGCGGTGGATCGCCTTCGCACGGGCAAGGTGCGCGGCGGGGCCGTCGCCGTGGAAGAGGCCGCGCCGCTTCCCGACGAAACCCCGCTCGCCGACGACCTCCTGATCGATGCAGAGCGCGCGGCACGGGTACATACCTGCCTCGAAACGCTCGACGAGAACGCTGCGGAGCAGATCCGCGCGGCCTTTTTCGAGGGCTTCACCTATGCTGAGCTGGCCGAACGCGCCGACGTCCCGCTGGGAACGATGAAGAGCTGGATCCGCCGTGGCCTCATCCGCCTGCGCGATTGCCTGGAGAAGGGCGAATGAACGCCGGGGAAGACATGCAGGACGGTACACCGGGCAGTGAACCGGTGCTCGCGGCCGAATATGCGCTGGGCCTTCTCGAAGGCGAGGCGCTGCTGACCGCGCGCGGCCGGATGGCGAGCGATCCCGTTTTCGCGGCCGAAGTGCGTCGGTGGGAAGAACGGCTCGCCCCACTGCTCGACGAAGTGCCCGCCGCAATGCCATCGAGCGAGGTCTGGCAGCGGATCGAGGCGCGGGTGAATGCGATCAAGGCGACCCGGGCCGAGGGTGAGCTGGCAGGCGGCGGTGCGTCGCCCGCGAACGTGGTCGAGTTGCGCGAGAGCGTAAGGCGCTGGCAGTGGACTGCCGGACTGACCTCGCTCGCTGCGGCGGTGGCGCTCGCCCTGCTGGTCTTTTCGCCCGATACTGCGCCCGCCCCTGTGCCGAAAGCGCCCGAAGATGCGCCCTTTTTCGCGGAGGCCGATCCGCTCGTCGCGACGGTTCCGATCGGCGATACCGGCCTGCGGCTCGACGTCACCTACATCCCCGAAACCGAGCGCATGGTGGTCGCCGCGATCGGCCTTTCGGCCGACGGCGTGCATGATCACGAATTGTGGCTGGCCCCGCCGGGCGGAGGCGAACTGCAATCGCTGGGGGTCGTCGAGCCGGGCGAGATCCGCAGCATGAAGCTGCCCGACACGGTCGCCCGCAACCTCGGCGAAGGAGCGGGGCTGGTGCTCACGCGCGAACCGCTGGGCGGCAAGCCCGAAGGCGTCGATGCGGGCCCCGTCGTGGCCGAAGGCTCCTTCAGCGAAGTCTGAAAGCCTGCCGCAACGGCTCGGCGCAGTTCAGCCACCTGGCATCGCGCAGGCCCGCCATTTCCCGAACCGCCTGGCTTTGTTCCGCATCCGGTCCCGGCCCCGGTGCGTAGTTCCGGTGCAAGATCGGGAGGGCTTGCGCAAACCAAGGAGAGTTTATCCATGCGCTTTACCCCGAATCCCCTCAAGGCCGCCGTTCTCGCCGGGCTCGCTTCCGCGACCGGTCTCGCCGCCCTGACCGCTGCCCCGGCTGCGGCCGACCATCACATGGAAAAGGAAGCCGGCACAATCGTCGACATCGCCAAGAGTACGGGCATGCATGATACGTTGGTCCAGGCCGTCGTTGCGGCAGACCTCGCCGAGACGCTGTCGGGTCCCGGCCCGATCACTGTCTTCGCCCCGGTCGACGAAGCCTTTGCCGCCCTGCCTGAAGGCACGGTTCCGATGCTCCTCAAGCCGGAAAACAAGGGGATGCTGCAAGCCGTGCTGACCTATCACGCCGTGCCCGGCAAGGTAACCAGCGCCGATCTCATGAATCTCATCCGCCAAGGCGGCGGGTCGGCCACGATCGAAACCGTCCAGGGCGGCACGCTGACCGCTATGCCGATGGGCGATGACATCGTCATCACCGATGCGCGCGGGCGCCAGACCAAGGTTGTGAAAGCCAATGTCGAAGCCTCGAACGGCGTGGTGCATGTCACCGATGGCGTTTTCCTGCCGGGCTGATCGGCCCTCGTCGACCAATCGGCTCGCGCCGCCTCACCCTTATCCCTCCCACCCGGGGCGGTGCGAAACCGTGCCCCGTCCGGCTCCTCCTCCAGGCCGGGCGGGGTTTTTTCTTGCCTCCATGCCTGCACAACGGGGCGAATGGTGGGACATGCGCGGCGGGGTGCGGCTCTCACCCAGAACCCATGCAGGGGCCCAAGCATTGGTTAGGCAAAGGCGGCGCAGCGCCGCGAGGAACGCGAAGGAAAAAGGAAACGGAACGCTTGCTACCCCTGAGGATCAAAACCTTCTTCAACGCCGCGACCGTTGGAACCGTTTACCTGATTGCCGACGCGGTCGTCTGAACCGGAAAGCCGAGCCACCGCAAGGTGCGCGTGCAAGCTGAGCAGAACAGATCAAAGGCGTCGTCCTGTTCCCCCCCTCCCCCCTGAGGGCGGCGCCGATTGCAGCCCCGTCCGGCCTTTACGGCCCGGGCGGGGTTGTCTTTGTGCCGAGGTCCTCGCTCTGACGGCTGTCAGGCGAGGGCCCTGCGAACCGCAGCCGACGCATGAAGCGCGGTGGTGTCGAACAGCGGGATGGAGCTGTCAGCGGCGCCGATCAGCAAAGCGATCTCGGTACAGCCCAGCACCACGCCCTGCGCGCCGCTTTTCGCGAGCCGTTCGATCACGCCGCGATAAGCCTCGCGCGAGCCATCGAGCACCAGCCCGGCAACCAGTTTCTGGTAGATCACGCGGTGCACCTCGGCACGGTCACGGGGGCCGGGGATGATCACCTCGATACCGCCCGCCTTGAGCCGTTCGCGATAGAAGGCCTGTTCCATGGTGAAAGCCGTGCCGATCAGGCCGACCCGCCGTATCCCGGCCGCGCGGATTGCTTCGGAGGAAGGATCGCAGATATGGAGCAGATCGAGGCGGGTCGCCGCTTCGACATGCCCGGCAACCTTGTGCATCGTGTTCGTCGCAAGGATGAGGAAATCGGCCCCCGCCGCTTCGAGTCGGCGCGCGCTCGCCGCGAGCATATCGCCGAGCGCGTCCCAGTCGTCGGCGCGCTGGAGCGGCTCGACCGCGCCGAAATCGAAGCTGTCCATGACGATGCGCGCCGAATGCGGCACGCCCCGTTCGTCGCGCACGGCGCGGTTGATGAGAGCGTAATACTGGGCCGAGCTTTCCCAGCTCATCCCGCCGATAATCCCGATGGTGCGCATGGTCCGCCGTCCCTGAGCTACGGGGCGATGCCCGCCTGCGTCAGGCGGTGAAAGGCCGGATCGGTCATCCTCCGCCGCGAGCCCAGCGCTCGACCAGCCAGAGAATGAAGAGTTGTGCGCCGAGCAGGACAATTGCGACGATCATCAAAGCCTCGTCAGGCTCACCCCGCAAGTCATCGCGCGGGAGAGTCTGGACGAGGAACACGATGAACCCATTGAGGCCGACGAAAATAGTGGGGGTAGACCAGATCACGACCCGGCGGGGGGCAAGGCGGGTCGCCCTGCCCGAACCATCGAAATGGACCGGAAGCCGGGCAAAGCCGCGATAGCGCCATTCGACCCATAGCCCCGAAAGGAGCAGCAATCCAATGGCTGCGGCGGCGAGCGTCAGCGCGCCGCCGGAGACCGTCACGCAGCCGCTTCCTTCTTCTCGCTGCCGTGGACCAGGATCGGGGCCTTTTCGCCCTTAACCACCTCGGCATCGATCACGACTTCAGAAACGCCTTCGAGATCGGGCAGCTCGAACATCGTGTCGAGCAGGATTCCCTCTACGATAGAGCGCAGGCCGCGAGCGCCGGTCTTGCGCTTGATCGCGCGCTCGGCGACCTCTTTCAGCGCGTCTTCGGTGAAAGTGAGTTCGACGTCCTCGAGTTCGAACAGCTTGCCGTACTGCTTGACGATGGCGTTCTTCGGCTCGGTCAGGATGGTGACCAGTGCATCGACATCGAGATCGTGCAGCGTCGCGATAACCGGCAGGCGGCCGACGAATTCGGGAATGAGACCGAACTTGAGCAGGTCTTCCGGCTCGCTCTTCTCGAGCAATTCGCCGACCTTGCGCTTTTCCGGGTCGGCGACATGCGCGCCGAAACCGATCGAACGCTTCTGGAGGCGGTCGGCGATGATCTTGTCGAGGCCAGCGAACGCGCCGCCGCAGATAAACAGGATGTTCGTCGTATCGACCTGGAGAAATTCCTGCTGCGGATGCTTGCGCCCGCCCTGCGGCGGAACCGAGGCCGTCGTGCCTTCCATCAGCTTGAGCAAAGCCTGCTGCACGCCTTCGCCCGAAACGTCGCGGGTGATCGAAGGGTTTTCGGCCTTGCGCGTGATCTTGTCGATTTCATCGATATAGACAATGCCGTGCTGCGCCTTGTCGACGTTGTAATCCGACGCCTGGAGCAGTTTGAGAATGATGTTCTCGACATCTTCCCCGACATATCCCGCTTCGGTCAGGGTCGTGGCGTCGGCCATCGTGAAGGGAACGTCGAAGGTGCGCGCGAGCGTCTGGGCGAGCAGTGTCTTACCGGTGCCGGTCGGACCGACGAGCAGGATGTTCGACTTGGCAAGCTCGACATCGCCTGCCTTGCCGCTGTGCTTGAGCCGCTTGTAATGGTTGTGCACCGCAACCGCGAGGTTTCGTTTGGCGCTGTTCTGGCCGATAACATAATCGTTCAGCGTTTCGAAAATTTCCTTCGGCGTGGGAACTTCGCCTTCCTTTTTCCCGGCGATCCCGGCCTTGGTCTCTTCGCGGATGATGTCGTTGCAAAGCTCAACACATTCGTCGCAGATGAACACGGTGGGGCCGGCGATGAGCTTCCGCACTTCGTGCTGGGACTTCCCGCAGAAGCTGCAATAAAGGGTGCTCTTGCTGTCAGATCCGCTCAATTTGGTCATTCCTAATCGTCCTGGGCGACCCACGCGAAAGCGGTTCTTTGCGTGAGGATTCGCGGAGTGTATCGACACAGGCGCATGAATCAACACATGCGCCGATGATTTTGCATCCGCATAGGTGAGGATAAACCCCGGGAGATCGCTCCGTAACCCGGATATCCGCCTGTGCGTGCCAGGACGAAACGCTGCTTCGCCCCTTCTTTCATGTCCGGCCCTCCTCCGCGCGAGGCGCGGTTTCAGGCAACGGCACCCGCTTATTCAGGAGCGCCGCCCGAGCCTTCCTCGCCGTCTCCTTCCTCGGATTCGGGGCGAGTTTCGAAGACCTTGTCGACGATGCCGAATTTCTTCGCCTCGTCCGCATCGAGAAAGGTGTCGCGGTCCATCGCCTTTTCGATGTCGGACAGGCTCTGGCCGGTATACTTGACGTAGAGATCGTTCATCCGTTCACGGATACGCAGGATCTCGCGCGCCTGGATCTCGATATCGGAAGCCATGCCGCGCGCGCCACCCGACGGCTGGTGAACCATGATCCGCGCATTGGGCAACGCGATCCGCATGCCCGGCTCGCCGGCTGCGAGCAGGAAGCTGCCCATCGAAGCGGCCTGTCCCATGCATACGGTCGACACGCGCGGCTTTATATACTGCATCGTGTCGTGGATCGCCATGCCGGCCGTCACCACCCCGCCAGGCGAGTTGATGTACATGCTGATCGGCTTCGACGGATTCTCGCTTTCAAGGAAGAGCAGCTGGGCGGTGATGAGGCTCGCCATCCCGTCCTCGACCTGACCCGTAACGAAGACGATGCGTTCGCGCAGCAGGCGCGAGAAGATGTCGAAGCTGCGTTCGCCGCGGCTGGTCTGCTCCACCACGACGGGCACGAGCGCGCCCGTAAGCGGGTCGCGCGTGAATTGGCCCTGGGTACCGAAGGTTTCGCCCTTGTCGCCGAGCAGATCGATCATCGTCGTGGATTCCTTCCCGTTGTTGCGGCCTCGCTATGTCGGAGTGTGGGGGGCAATTTCAAGGGGTCTGGCCGCATCGCCGCCGGAAACTTCGTGTTCGAAATGGTCTTGCCCCCGCGCGCGATCCGCGCAATCCCTTGATCATGCGCTCCACAACCCTGTTTTCGCTCGCCGCGCTCTGCGTCCTTTGCACAGCGCCCATGGCCCTTGCCCATCGCGACGCCGGCCCCGACGCGTTCGACGCGCTCGCCGATATCGGCGCCCGGGTCGAGCGGATCAGGCAATATGACGACGGGCCGCAAGGAATCCACGCGGTCATCGCCTATTCGCACACCGCCGGCTTCAAGGCGCGCGACGCGATCGGCATCGGCCTTCTCAAGGGGCGCAGCGTGCTGGTGAAGGACAATATCGAGACCGAGGAATGGCCGACCACGGCGGGCAGCCTCGCGCTAGCCGACAATTTCACCCGCCGCGACGCGCCTCTGATCGCCAATCTCAGGCGCAATGGCGGAGTCGTGCTGGGCAAGACCAATCTGTCGGAATGGGCCAATATCCGCGACGACAATTCGACCAGCGGGTGGAGCGCGGTGGGCGGGCTCACGCGCAACCCGCACGCCATCGACCGAAACGCCTGCGGTTCCTCCTCGGGCAGCGGGGCGGCGATCGCTGCGGGCATGGCGTGGGGCGCGATCGGGACAGAGACCAATGGCTCGATCACCTGCCCGGCGAGCATCAACGGAATTGTCGGTTTCAAGCCCTCGGTTGGCCTCGTCAGTCGCACCCATGTGGTCCCGATTTCCTCGACGCAGGACACCGCCGGGCCGATGACGCGCACGGTTTACGATGCCGCGCTCCTGCTTTCCGCCATTGCGGGAGAAGACCCGGCGGACCCCGCGACCAAGGGCGTGCCGCGCAAGGCCGACTACACCGAGGGGCTGCGCACCGCCTCGCTCGACGGCGTGCGCGTCGGCGTGATGCGCAAGCAGTTGGGCCGCCGGGCCGACGTTCGCGCCGTGTTCGAGCAGGCGCTTGCCGACATGGAGGCGCAGGGCGCGGTGCTGGTCGATATCGAATTCGATCCGAATCCCGAGATGTATCGCGACAGCTTCACCGTGCTGAAATTCGAGCTGCGCGAGGAAATGGGTCGCTATCTCGCCTCGATACCCAAGTTCGAGCGCGGCGACACGCCGCGCAGTCTTGCCGACCTCATCGCCTTCAACGAGGCCCACGCAGCGGAGGAAATGCGCTGGTTCGGGCAGAGCATCTTTCTCGAGGCCGAGGCGACGACAGACCGTGAAGCCTATGAAAAGGCGCGCGCCAACGCCTTGCGCATCGCCGGTCCGGAGACGCTCGATACGATCTTCGCCGAGAACGACGTCGCCCTGATCGTCGCCCCGACGCGCGGGCCGGCCTGGGTCAGCGATCTCGTCAACGGCGACAATTACGGCGGGTCCATCGGCTTCGGCAGCCCCGCCGCGATCGCCGGCTATCCGCATCTCACCGTGCCCATGGGCGCGGTCGAGCGGCTGCCGGTCGGGATAAGTTTCATCGGCCCGAAATGGGCCGATCACGACGTGCTGAAAACCGGCGCCGCCTATGAAAGGGCGCGGACAGCCAGGCTGCCCGCGCCATCCTTCAAACGTTGGTCGGCCGAATAGGCAGCCGCCCCATTCAGTCCTTCGAAGCGGCCTTCTTGGCCGGGGCCTTTTTCTTGGGTGCAGCCTTCTTGGCGGTAGGCTTCTTATCGTCGTCCTTGGCTGCGGCCTTCTTCGCCGGAGCTTTCTTCGCCGATGCCTTCTTGGCCGCAGGCTTGGTCTCGTCGCCGTCATCGGCCGCCTTTTTCGTGGCGGCTGTCTTCTTCGGGGCGGCCTTTTTCGCGGTGGCCTTCTTGGCCGGAGCCTTCTTCTGAGGCTCGGCCTTGGCTTTTTCCTTCTCCGCCTCGACGTCCTCTTCCGCCTCGATCGCGGCCTGCAATTCATCCTGCGTGACTTCGCGCTCGGTCACCTCGGCCTTGTCGAAGAGGAAATCGACGACCTTGTCCTCATACAGTGGCGCGCGAAGCTGGGCGGCGGCCATCGGTTCGGACTGGATATACTGCATGAACCGCTCGCGATCCTCCTCGCGGTATTGCGAGGCAGCCTGCTGGACGAGCATCGACATTTCCTGCTGGGTAATCTCGACACCGTTCGCCTGCCCGATCTCTGACAGCAACAGGCCAAGCCGCACGCGGCGTTCGGCGATCGCCTTATAGTCGTCTTTTTCTTCCTCGATCTGCTTCAGCGCGGCGTCGGGATCCTCCTCTTTCGCCGCTTCCTGCTGGAGCTGGGCCCAGATCTGCTCGAACTCGGCATCGACCATGCCCTGAGGCACGGGAAAATCGTGTCCGGCCGCGAGCTGGTCGAGCAGTGCCCGCTTCATCTGCGTGCGGGTGAGCCCGGCGGTCTGCTGTTCAAGCTGGCCGCGCATGAGTTCCTTGAGCTTGTCGAGGCTTTCAAGGCCGAGATTCTTGGCGAAATCGTCATCGACGCTCGTCTCGCTCTCGACCTTCACCGCCTTGACGGTGACATCGAATGTCGCCTCCTTGCCCGCGAGATGTTCAGCCTGGTATTCTTCCGGGAACGTGACGGTGATCGTCTTTTCATCGCCTGCCTTCACGCCGACGAGCTGTTCCTCGAAGCCGGGAATGAAGGTGCCCGAACCGATGACGAGCGGCGCATCCTCTGCCGCGCCGCCTTCGAACGGTTCGCCATCCAGTTTGCCGACGAAATCGATCACGACCTGGTTGCCCTCGGCCGCTTTCTTGGTCTTGGCTGCGTCCTTGTAGCTCTTGTTCTGGCCGGCAATGCCCTCGATCGCTTCCATCACCTGCTCGTCCGTAACCGGCACGACCAGCTTCTCGAGCTTGAGCCCGTCGGTGCTCGGTGCCTCGATCTCGGGCAGGACCTCGAGCTCGACGGTGATCTCGGCATCCTTGCCTTCGTCGTAATTCTCGTCGAGCGCGACGCTCGGCTGCATGGCCGGGCGCAATTCCTCAGACCGGATCAGCTCGTCGACCGAATCGCGGATCGTGTCGTTCACGACCTGCGCATGAAGCTGTTCGCCATGCATCTTGCGCACGAGATTGGCCGGCACCTTGCCGGGGCGGAAGCCGGGCATGCGCACCTGCGGCGCGATCTTCTTGATCTCCGAATCGATCTTGGCCGCGATGTCGCCCGCGGTGATCGTGATCACATAGCCGCGCTTGAGGCCTTCATTGATGGTCTGCTTGGTCTGCATGGGGTCGGTATCGAAGCCTTCTAGAGCAAAACGTGAATGCCGCGGGTGGCACGGGCGAACTGGTGCGGGCGAAGGGACTCGAACCCCCACATCTTGCGATACCAGAACCTAAATCTGGCGCGTCTACCAGTTCCGCCACGCCCGCGAGCCTGAACGAAGCCGCGCGGGAGACCCTACCGGCCCCCCGCGCGTATCAGCGCGCCTCTATCCCCTGCCGGGCGAAAGGGCAAGCTCTGCCTGATTCGCGGGGGATGCGCGTGCCGCTGCGGAACGCATCGCCCCGCGCGGCCATTGATCGGGGAAAGGAGAATGCCCCGATGGCAGACGACAGCAACGATCCGCGCAAACATCCGCGCGACTACGACGAACCGCGCACCCCCGAAGGCACGCCCCCCGTGGTCCAACCGGGCGAGGAGGGCAAGAAGAAGAAGACCGGGCGCGAACCGGACGACGCCGCGCGCAAAGGTCTCGAAAAGCGCCAGCGCGAGCGCGCGGATCACGAAGGTGCGGGCGAAGAAGAGCTCGACTCGATGCGGCCCGAAACGCTCTTCCCGCCCGACTGACACATCCGGCTCCAGTCGTCGGCCTCACGCCCTTTGCATATTGTAACCGCGCGCCCGCGCGATTAGGGGCGGCGCTGCCATGACAGACGAAACACCCGAAACCGGCACCCGGCCCGAGACAGGCGGCGACGTTCCGCCCGACCACCTCTCGGTCCATCCCGCGAGCCCGCATTTCAATGCCGAAGCGCTCCAGCGCGGCGTCGGCATCCGGTTCAAGGACCGTGTGCGCACGGATATCGAGGAATATTCGATCAGCGAAGGTTGGGTCCGGGTTCAGGCGGGCAAGACCGTCGACCGCAAGGGCAACCCGCTGACGATCAAGCTTTCCGGTCCGGTCGAGGCATGGTTCGAGGATCTCGGCGAAGGCGCCCCGGTGGCGAAGAAGGACGCCTGACGCACATCGTCCACGCCGCCATGCGCGGGACGCACCTTGCCAAGCCCCGGCCGAGCGGCCACTTGAGGCCGCAGCCATGAAACCGACAGTCGTCATCATCGGCCGGCCCAATGTCGGCAAGTCCACCCTGTTCAACCGGCTGGTGGGCAAGCGGCTCGCTTTGGTCGACGACCAGCCGGGCGTGACGCGCGATCGGCGCCTGGGCGATGCCGAGATCGCGGGGCTAAGCTTCACCGTCGTCGACACGGCCGGGTGGGAGGACGAGGACGACCTCTCGCTCCCGGGCCGCATGCGCAAGCAGACCGAAGCCAGCCTCGAAGGCGCCGATGCGGCGCTGTTCGTGGTCGATGCGCGCGCCGGGCTGACCCCGCTGGACACCGAAATCGCGCGCTATCTGCGCGAACACGACGTGCCCATTGTCCTCGTCGCCAACAAGGCCGAAGGCTCCGCGGGCGAAGCGGGCGTGCTCGAAGCCTATTCGCTGGGCCTGGGCGAACCGGTCGCGCTGTCGGCCGAGCATGGCGAGGGTGTCGCGGACCTTTTTGGCGGGCTTTGGCCGGTCATCGGCGCCAAGGCCGAGGCGGCCGAAGAGGATGCCGACACGCCGGACGAAGAAGACGAGGACGCGCCGCTCGGCCCGCTCAAGCTCGCCATTGTCGGCCGGCCCAATGCGGGCAAGTCAACGCTTATCAACCGCCTGCTGGGCGAGGACCGCCTGCTGACCGGTCCGGAAGCGGGAATAACGCGCGATTCCATCGCGATCGACTGGCACTGGACGGACCCGAAAACGCGCGATCTCCGCCAGGTGCGCCTGATCGATACGGCGGGCATGAGGAAAAAGCGCAATGTCACCGAGAAGCTCGAAAAGCTCTCGGTTGCCGATGCCCGCCGCGCGGTCGATTTCGCAGAGGTCGTCATCCTGCTGCTCGATGCGACGCAGGGCCTCGAACACCAGGATTTGAAGATTGCCTCCGCCGTGCTCGAGGAAGGGCGCGCGCTGATGGTGGCGATCAACAAGTGGGACGTGGCCGAAGATGCCAGCCGCCTGTTCAACGGGGTGCGCCGGGCCCTCGACGACGGACTTGCGCAGGTTCGCGGGCTCCCAGTGCTCGCGGTGAGCGCCAAGACGGGCAAGGGGCTCGACCCGATGATCGGGGCGGCATTCGAACTGCGCGACAGCTGGTCCAAGCGCGTGCCGACCGCTGCTCTCAATCGCTGGTTCGACGATGCGCTCGCCGCCAATCCCCCGCCCGCGCCCGGCGGCAAGCGGATCAAGCTGCGCTACATCACCCAGGCCGGAACACGCCCGCCGCGCTTCGTCGTATTCGGGACCCGGCTCGATGCCCTGCCCAAGAGCTACGAGCGTTACCTCGTCAATTCGATCCGCGACAATCTTGGCTTCGAGGCGGTCCCGGTGCGGGTCAACCTGCGTTCCCCGAAGAACCCCTTTGGCGCGGACAAGGCGCGATGAGCCCGCTTGACTTGCTCGCCGCGGCCCAGCCCTTCGCCTTCGACCTGCTCGAGCGCACCGCCTCGACCCCGCGCGTGCAGGCGGTGGTGCAGCAGAGCCTTGCGCCCGCCTTCCTGCTCGGCGCGATCGGGGCGATCATGAACGTCATCATGAGCCGCATGATCTGGATCGCCGGGCGGATCGAACGGATCGAGGAAATGGGCGAAGAGGCGCACACCGAACGCTGCCGGCGCGAACTCCAATGGCTTTCCCGCAGGCGTCGCAGCGCCCAACGCGCAATCAGCTTCGCCACCGCCGCTGCGGTCAATATCAGCCTCGTGATCGGCTTCGGCTTTCTCGCCGCCTATATCGAGGCGAAGATCGGCAGCCTGATCGCGTTTTTGTGGGTGCTGACCATGGTGCTGCTGGTGACGGGCCTCGTCCACTTCCTCCACGAGACGCGGCTCGCGGCGATGGGTTTCGGCAAGGGCGACTGAGCGAGGTCAGCCCTGCTTATCGGCCCATGACCCGAAGGCCTGGCACCGGGTTTCGGTCCAGTCGAGGATCCTTTCGCCGCGCTCGTCGGGTGTACCCTCGAAGGAAGCGAAATCGGCGTAAGTGAGGAACTGCTTGTGGCAGCCATGCCAGCCTTGTGGTGCACCGGAGCACGCGCTCAATAGGTTGCCATTATCGATAGTGACGAAAACCTTTGCTGCGTCAGTCACCGTTAAGCCCATGCTTTCCTTCACGTCTTTCGCAAAAGTACCAACCTCAGGGAACCAAATTCCAGCCGATACCCAGGCACCGCAATCCGAAATGATCCGGTTTGCCCAACGACACGCATAAATCATGCCTTCAGAGCATTCGGGCGCAGCCGAATATGTTGTTTGATGGGCATGATCGCCGATACAACGAGCGCGCTCGAGCATCTCGTTCGCGAGACAATATATCTGAAGCCCATCGGCTATGAACAATTCTGCCGCCGCCATCGCGCGGGCGCTCGGATAAGTCGTGTTCATGTACTGCTCCTCCAGGAATTGCTCGAACGATTGGGCAAGGGCCCTCGCATGACTATCGGTATCCATCTCCCGCGTGGCCCGGCACAATTCCCGCGCGACATGCGACCAGCGCAGCGCTTTCAGATCGCGCTCGGGAGCCTTGGTATAGTGAGTGACGAAGGCGACTTTCGGCTCCAGCCGGACGGTCGAAGGCCGTTTATCGGACTGTGAATTCTGCCAATCCCGATAGGCCTCGATCTGTTCGGCCGTCGCAGGACAGCCGACCTTGTTCTCGCAGACCATCCACGGCCAGTCGGCGAGCCAGAACACCATGTCCGGACGACCTTGCTCACCCGCATGGAACTGGGTCTGGATACGCAGCCCGTGCCTTTGGATCGCAGCGCGGACCGGCTCTGCATCCTGTTTCGCCAGAAAGGCGAGGACCTGTGCGGCCTTGGCCGGGTCCGCTTCGACGAGCGCTCGCAGGGCCGCCGCCATGCATTCCGTGAGCCAATCCTCCAGAGGCTCTCGATCGCGTTTGTCGCCCTCGCGGATACGGGGGCGATAGGCGTAAAGATCGCTGAACAGTGCCATCTTGCCTCCCTGATCGGCATGGGAAGCATACGAAAAAACTGACGCGGACAACAAGAACGGGCGGAGCATCGCTGCCCCGCCCGCTGTCTGGACCGGCTTCAGCCGATCACATCGTCATCTTGAGCTCGCGCAGCATATAGGTGCCCTGGATTTTGCGGATCTTGTTGTAGACCTCGCGCACCGTCTCGTTCGAGCTTTCCATATTGGCTTCGCCCCACGCTTCCATGAATTCCATGTAGCGCTCCTTGTTCGGGGTCAGCGCCTCGTCATTGGCGAAGCGGATGGTGAGCACCAGGTTGAACTCGCCTTCGCCGTAGGGCACGCCATAGATGCCGTAGCCTTTGACATAGCCCATTTCCTTCTGGACCTCGTTGGCCTTGACCCAGGTCTGTTTCAGCCCTTCGAGATAGGTGTCGAGCTGGCCTTCCTCGACCTTGACCAGCGTCATCTCGATGACCTCTTCGGACGGCTCGTAATCCTCGTAGACCTGCAATTGCGCCGCGGCCGGGGCGGCGGCGGCGAAGCCGATGGCGGCCATGCCCGCAGCAAGCATCGTGGTAATTCGGTTCATGTGCATCTCCATTTTTCGGTCCAGGCCGGACGCGCAAATGCGCCGGCCACCGGGGCGACCCGAACAATGGAAGCTGCCGGTTTAGTGAGAGGCGCGACCCTCTTAGTTAATCCCCCGCGCCTTTCGCTCCCGCGCGGGACCCTGCGCCGCCGGGCGCTTCGTGTCAATTCAGATGGACACAAAAGGGCCCGCTGCCGCATATGCGGCGCAGACCTTTCGCAAGTCGATGCAGCGGAGCAATGCAGCGGCGCGTTACTTGCCCGCGCCGGTTTCACCCTCGCCTGCCGGCGCACTTTGCAACTGGCAGTAATTTTCCAGCCCCATGCGCTCGATCATGTCGAACTGGGTTTCGAGGAAATCGACATGCTCTTCCTCGTTGGCGAGGATGTCCTCGAAGATCTGGCCGGAGGTGAAATCCTTGACCTCCTGGCAATAGGCCGCCGCTTCCTGCAACAGCGGAATCGCCTCGTGCTCGAGCGCAAGGTCGGCCTTGAGGATTTCATCGACCGATTCGCCGACCTTGAGCTTGTGGATCGCCTGGAAATTGGGAAGCGCGTTCAGGAACAGGATCCGTTCGGCCAGCCGGTCGGCGTGCTGCATTTCTTCGATCGATTCGTGGCGCTCGTAAGCGGCGAGCTTGTGAATACCCCAATCGGCGAGCACACGATAATGCAGCCAGTACTGGTTGATTGCAGTCAGCTCGTTGGTGAGCGCCTTGTTCAGGAACTCGACGACTTTCGGATCGCCCTTCATGGCGCGTTTCCCCTTTATATGCGCCGAATGATCGGCGGCCCCTGTTCATAACGCAGAGCCATATGGGGCGAAAAACGACGCTTTACAAGCGGTAGGGGTGAGATTTTCCGTTGCAAATCAGTGTTTTGCAATCCACTCGCAATAGCGGCGGGCCGGTTCAGATTGCGACTTTGTCGCAAGCCGTCAAGGCGCGTTCCTGTTCGATGATTTTCCCTGCTTCGCCAAGGCACTGGCCGCAATTGGGACGCTTGCCCAGCGTCGCGTAAGCAGCCTCGGCATCGCCGGAACAACCGAGCGCGGCACGGCGCAGGTCGTCTTCGCGGATTGCGTTGCAGATGCAGATATACATGCGAAGAACCTCTCCTGCGAGTCGTTTGCATCACCAACCTATGCGATCCATTCTCAATAGCAAGGGAATTGTTTTCGCACTCACCTGTCGGCGCTGCGATGCTACCGCCCGGTGCGCGCCTTCAAAGGCGCATCCAGGCCCCGCACGCTGGGATTATCGCTTGAGCGCAAACACCTGCCCATAAGTGAGGCAGCGCCACAGCCATTCGAGCGGGCCGTAGCGATAGCGTTCGAGCCAAGGCTTGGACCACGCCAGCATAAGGACCCATGCCAGCGCGACCACGATGTAAAGCTGCGGACGGTTCAGCGCGCCAAACAGGCCGAGCGCCCAGCCGTGAAACACGAACAGCATGACAATCGACGTGCCGAGGTAATTGCTGAACGCCGCGCGGCCTGCGGCGCGCACACGCTCGGCCAGCCCCCCTGTCCATCGCGGCGAATACTCGATCATCAATGCGGCCAGGCCGAGCACCATCAGCAGCCGCGGCATGGGGCTCCAGCCGACAAAGGCGGCGAGAGTGGAATAATAGGTGAAGCCGGCTTCCTGCACGAACAGGCCGATTGCAAGATGCGCCGCACCGCCCACGATGACCCCGGACCAGCCCCAGAATCGCATCCGGCGCGAATCGAAAGCCCCGCTGAAAAAGCCGAAGCGGTAAAGCGCGACGCCAAGGAACATCAGCGGCAATGTCTCGAGCCCGAAGAGGAAGACGTTTGTCAGCGGGTCCGACCAATGTTCCGCCGCCTTGTGCGCGACCAGTCCGAAATAATCGCCCGATTGCTTGAGCCGTGTGTGAATCGCATTGTCCGCGATGTCGCTCGCCTTGCCCTCGGCAAGTTCGGTTCGCATCTCGGCGAAGTCCTCGTCCTGTCCGGCGGGCGTATCCGCGACGAGATAGGGAAAGCTCAGCATCGCGGCATACAGCAGGGCGCCGAAGACATAGCCGACCAACCCGATCCAGAGCTGCGCTTTCGCGCTCCAGCGCAGGCACGGCACCACGACGAAGCCGACAACCGCGTAATAGAACAGGATATCGCCATACCAGATGAGGTAGAAATGAATCATGCCGAACAGCATGAGGACGAACAATCGCCACATCTGCCGCCAGCGCGTTCCCCCGCGTGCCCAGACGCGCTCCATGAACAGATAGAGCCCCGCGCCGAACAGCAGGGTGAACAGGCCGCGCATCTTGCCGTCGACAAGGATGAATTGCCCGATCCACATCCAGTCGGCCGCTTGACCGTGGCCGGTCAGGAATTCGTTCGGATACATGTAGGCGGAAAAAGGCTGGCCGAACGCGACGATATTGGCTGCGAGGATCCCCATGACCGCGATGCCGCGGATGAAATCGAGGCTTTCTATGCGCTCGGACGTCGCGACCGGGGCCAGATCGGCCTGCGCGGGATCGGGCATCGTTCCCGCTGCCGCCGCGCTGTGCGCCCCGGCGCCTGATGCCATGCTGCTCACCACCGACCGATCCCCCACGACGCTACCGTCAGATCGACGAGCTTAGCAGGAAGCGGCCCGGTTGGAAGTCCCCGCGTTCCGGGCGATCTGCTAACCCGGCCGGGGCAATCGCCCTGCGGCCGGATTGTCGCAGCCCGAACCGGCGCAGCGGACCGAACCCCGGCCTTATGAGCGCGGCGCGGCGACGATGCAGGCCTGGCCTTCGCGCTTCAGCGCGGAACAGGCGGCCTGCGCCTCGGAGCGGCTGGCAAAGCCGACGGCCTGCAACTTCGTAACCCGCCCGGCCGGAACGAGCGCGCGATCCGTGCCCGCGAGCGCCGGATTGGATGACATTTTCGACCACAGTCGCTCGGCATTGCCGGGCACGCCGAACGCCCCGAGTTGCACGCGCCATTCTCCGCGCGGGCGAGCGGCGGTCTCGACCCGCGCGGGCCGCGTCGTGCCAGCTTGGGCGATGCGGGCAGGTGCGCGGCGGGCGGGGACGGGCTCGGTCGCACGCTGCGGCGCGGGCGGCGATTGAGCGGCCGCGACAAGAACCGGCGCGGGGCCAGGTTCGCGGGCAGGCTTCGGGTCAGTCCCGGCATCGGTCATGACTGCGGGCGCGCTCGCCCCGCGCGGTGCGGGCGAAGAACCGGATGGAGCGCCCGCACCGAGATCGGCCGCGGCAAGCCGGGCAGCACGACGCCGGGCGGATTCGGCTTCGAGCGTGCGCGCGAGAAGCTGCGCCTCCTGCTTCTGTTGCTCGGGGACGTAACGGTCCATCTGGGCAAGCGCGTCGGTCGCCTGCGGCAGGCCCTGCGAACGCGCCAGTGTGAGCAGCGCGTAGGCACGCACCCAGTCCTTTTGCGCATAATCGGCGTTGAAATGGGCTAGCCCGAGAACATACTGCGCGCGCGGGTCGCCGCGATCGGCCGCGTCGCGGATGAGCGGCATGGCACTGTCCTGATCGCCCTGCTGGAACAGGAGCAGGCCGTAATTGTCCGCGGCCTTCACATGACCCTTGCGAGCCGCCTCGGCATAAAGATCACGCGCCCGGGCAAGGTCGCCCTCTACCCCGCGCCCCAGCCGGTAGGCCTGGGCGAGATTGAACAGCGCGTCGGGATCGCCATTCGCCGCAGGCCCCCGCCATTCGGCAACGGCACTGTCGTAATCGCCCGCGCTCCAGGCATCGACCCCGGCCTTGACATCGGCAAGAGCCGGAGCGGCGATAAACGCAAGCGCCGCTGCGAGCGCACCGAGAACGGCGCGGCCAAGTGCGGTGCGGGCGGTGAGACGGGTGTGCGTGGTCATGGCAATTCCTTGCATTTCCGACATCGTATGGCTCGGGTCAGCGGTGTGGCCTCCGCGCGCGCTTGCGACGCACGCTTCGTCCGTCGGCAGGAAAGCATAGTGAACGAAGCGTTAGGATTTCGTTTCCACCCTGCCGCCGGGATTGCACGGGCGAACCGCAGGATAACTCTCCGCCAGCTCGGGCCGCTTCGGCAGGCAGGCATATTAACTCAAAATTAGGGGTATCCTGCGAAGCCTGCTCGCATCCCGCCGCCAAAGCGCGGCACCAAACGGTTTGAATCCAGGGGGACCGAGCGTTGCGTGTACTCGCTTTGGCATCGCAGAAAGGCGGATCGGGGAAGACCACCCTGTCCGGACATCTCGCCGTCCAGGCCCAGCGCGCAGGCGCCGGACCGGTCGTGCTCATCGACATCGATCCGCAAGGCTCGCTGGCCGACTGGTGGAACGAGCGCGAAGCGGAATATCCCGCCTTCGCCCAGACCACGGTCTCGCGGCTCGCCAATGATCTGCAGGTGTTGCGCCAGCAGGGCTTCAAGCTGGCGGTGATCGACACGCCGCCCGCGATCACCATGGCGATCCAGTCGGTGATCGGTGTCGCCGAACTGATCGTCGTGCCGACCCGTCCCTCCCCGCACGACCTGCGCGCCGTCGGCGCGACGGTCGACCTCTGCGAACGCGCGGGCAAGCCGCTGGTCTTCGTGGTCAATGCCGCGACGCCCAAGGCGAAGATCACCTCCGAAGCCGCCGTTGCGCTGTCGCAGCACGGCACCGTCGCACCGATCACGCTCCACCACCGCACCGATTTCGCCGCCTCGATGATCGACGGCCGCACCGTTATGGAAGTCGATCCCGAAAGCCGCAGCGCTGCCGAGATCACGGCGCTGTGGAAATACATCAACGACCGGCTGGAGAAGAACTTCCGCCGCACCGTCTTCGCCGCCGCCCCGAACGGGCAGGTGCCGGCGAACGGCGTCCAGCGTCCGGCCGGCGGTTTCGGCCGTCGGGTCGCGCAGTAAGGAGCCGCGAGGGGCCATGTCCGAAGCTGGTTTCGCCTCGCTCGGTCCGACCCTGCTCGCGCGCAAGGGCGGCGCCAAGCCCGCCATGCGCCCGCAGCTCACGCCGCTTGCGCACAGTCCCGAGGAAATGGCCGCGCTCGCCGACGAACAGCTGGAGGATCTCGGCTGGAACGACATGGGCGAGGACGATTCGACCGAGAGCAAGGGCGCGGACATCGTGCCGATCCGCTCGCAGGGCACGGGCGAGGCGGGCGAAGACTCCTCGCGCAGCCCCGTCGTGAGGCGGCAGCAGAAACACCTGCTCGATCGCGTCCTGGCCGATGCCGCGATGGACGGATCCGACGGCGAGCTGGGCGTGGAAGAGGATCTTTCCGCGCGCTATTTCGCGGATACCGAAGACGCATCCGCCGCGGACGGTTCCGTCGCACACGACACCGCGGAAAACGACACCGCCGCGCGGGAAATCCAGCTCTCGAAGCCGCGAAAGACCGGGCGCAAGGCCGCTGTTCGCCCGGCGGGCAAGCGCGCCGCATTCACGCTGCGGCTCGACACCGAACGCCATCTCAAGCTGCGGCTTGCCGCGACGATGCAGGGCGTCAGCGCCCAGGCGCTCGTGACCGAGGCGCTCGATGCGATGCTGGCCGAATTCGAGGAACTCGATGCCCTCGCCGCCCGTGTGCGGCGCGGCTGACCGAGACGACAGCCACTCAAACGCGAACCGAACCAACAGGACCTACAGGGGAAAAATCATGGATCGCACCGCCTTCATCCGCACGAAGGGTCCAAAGATCGGACCAAGGGTCGGATTCGTCGTCACCACCGCGCTGGTAAGCGCCGCGCTGGCGGGCTGCTCCACGACCGGTGCGCCGCCCGCCGCGACGTCCTTTTCCAAGGCGCAGGTCGCGCTCGAAAAGGGCGATGCGCAAAAAGCGATCGCCCATGCCGAAGCCGCTGTGCTCGCCGAACCGCGCGATCCGGCCTTTCGCGCCATGCTGGGCGCGGCCTATCTCGAGAACGGCCGTTTCGAAAGCGCTGCAACGAGCTTCGGCGATGCGCTCGCGCTCGGCCACGAGGACCCGCGCACCGTACTGAGCTTCGCTCTCGCCAGCATCGCGAACGGGGATGCAAGGACTGCCGTGGCCACATTGCGCGAATGGGAGAATGCGATTCCCGACGACGACCTCGGCCTCGCCTATGCGCTGGCCGGACAGCCCGAACGCGGCATCCACGTGCTGACCAATGCAGTTCGCGCCGGGCTTTCCACGCCCAAGGCGCGGCAGAACCTCGCCTATACTTACGCGCTTGCCGGGAATTGGCGCGCGGCTCGGGTAATGGCGGCCGAGGACGTGCCCGCAGACCAGCTCGATACGCGCCTGTCCGAATGGGCCGCAACCGCCGCCCCGGAAAACTATCGCGCGCGGGTTGCGAACCTCCTGCGCGTGACGCCGGCGGCCGA
Source organism: Erythrobacter sp. (assembly GCF_040217515.1). Taxonomy (GTDB): domain Bacteria; phylum Pseudomonadota; class Alphaproteobacteria; order Sphingomonadales; family Sphingomonadaceae; genus Erythrobacter. Next base: position 114,692 of record NZ_JAVJPT010000011.1, on the reverse strand, counting down.
TGACGGCTTGCCCGCAATGTTGGCCCTGTCGAATTTCCCGAGCCAGGAACAGATGATGGCCGAGGCCGCCGCGAGCATCCCGGCGCCGGAAAAGCGCGCCGGGGCGAGCGAGAGCGAAACGTTCGCCTTCGCAAAGGGCGAATTCGGCGCGGTCGAAACGGTCGATCCGACCCCTTCGCGGGTCGCCGCCGACCAACCGAAGACCATCTCCCGGCCGAACCCTTCGGTGAAGCCTGCGCCGCGCGTCTCGGAAAAGGTCGCAGCCGCCGCCATCGACGCCGAGGCATCGGCCAAGGCCGCAAGTGCGAAGGATACTGGCGTGAAGGATCCGGGCGCGAAGGATGCGCGGCCAGCGACGAAGCCTGCGGTCGAGCCTGTCGTGAAGCCCGCCGCCGAGCCCGCTCAACGGATCGCCGCCGCGCGCACTCCGCGCTTCGTGTCGAACCCGGTGGTGCAGCCCGTTGCCGCGGCCAAGCCTGCTCCAAAGCGTATCGCGCCAAACGCCTCGCAGGCGCGCATGGCCGCGACGGCAAAGGAGAGCGCGCCCAGTCGGCCCACTGGCGGGGCCGACACGCATCTCGTCCAGCTCGGCAGCTGGGGCAGCCACGATGCGGCCAAGCAGGGCTGGACCAAGCTCAAGCGCAAGTTCCCGCAGCTGGGCGGTCACGACGTCGTGATCACCGAGGCGCTGGTCAATGGAAAGACCTATTTCCGGGTCGCGGCGGCAGGCTTCGGCCTGTCGGATGCGCGCAGCATGTGCCGCTCGGTAAAACAGGGCGGCGGCGGCTGCTTCGCCTACGCCAAGACAAACCCGCCTGCGGGCGCTGTGGATCGCGGCGTGCGGATCGCGGCGCGCACCGACTAGGCCAGCGTAACATGATCGGGAGCCAATAAGCCCCCGGACGCGCGATACGCATTCGGGGGCTTCGCTTATCGGGTGCTTACGGCTTCGCGCCACCCACGCGGACCCCGCCTTTCAGCAGCATCCGCACCCGGCCCTGCGCCCCCTGGCGGTCGAACGGGGTGTTGTCGGCCGTCGCCTCCATCTTGCGACGGTCGATCACCCACGGTGCATCCGGGTCGATCAGCGCGATATCCGCCTCGCTCCCCCTCTTGAGGACCCCCGCAGGTGCGCCGAGCAGCCGCGCAGGATTGGCGGCGAGCAGTTCGAAAGCCCGCTCGATGCGGATCACGCCGTCCCGCACGAGGTTCAGCGTCATGGCGAGCAACGTCTCCGCCCCCGCCATTCCCGGCGCAGCATCGGCGAAGGGCAAACGCTTGTCTTCGGGACCGCGCGGGTCGTGGCTGCTGGCAATGACATCAACCACGCCTTCGCCGATTGCCGCGCGCGCGGCGGCGCGGTCGGCCTCGCTGCGCAGTGGCGGGGAAAGGCGGGTGAAAGTGCGAAAATCGGCCGTCGCAAGGTCGGACAGCATGAAATGCGCAGGGCTTATCCCGCAAGTCACGCCGAGCCCCCGCCCCTTGGCCTCACGCACAAGGTCGAAACCGCGCGCGGTCGTTACCTGTCTGATATGAAGCCGCGCGCCCGCCATTTCGGCGAGCGCCAGGTCGCGCGCGATCGCTAGCGCCTCTGCCTCTGCCGGAGCGGCGGGCAGGCCCAGCCGGGTCGCGATCTCGCCCGCGGTGGCGGCGGCGCCTCCGGCAAGACCCTCATCCTCGGCATGGCTGACCACGACGAGGTCTAGCATGGCGGCATATTGCAGCAGGCTCAGCATAACGCCGCTATCGGCAATCCAGCGCCGCCCGGTGGCGATGCCGCGCGCGCCCGCTTCCTTCATCAGTGCGATCTCGGCGAGTTCACTGCCTTCGAGCCCGCGCGTCGCGGCGGCGAGCGGGTGGACCCACAGGTCGGGCTTGCCGCTCTTGGCGATGTAGCCGACCCGGCTCGGCAGGTCGAGCGGCGGCGACTGGTCGGGCATCAGGGCAGCGCGGGTTATGCCGCCGAAATGAAAGGCCGGCTTGTCGACTGCGAAAACGCCGAGATCGACCAGACCGGGCGCCACCAGCAGGCCGCGCGCCTCGATCACCTCGTCGCCCTCCTGCGCTTTGACATCCGGGCCGAGCGCCTCGATGCGACCGCCCTCGAGCCGCAGCGCACCGTCGGCGATTCCCGAAGGCGTGACCAGCCTGCCGCCGGTGATCGTAACGGGGCACGCCTGTTTCACGCCTGCGTCTCCCACCCCTCGACCCCGCGCGCGGCCCGCGTGAGGATGTCGAGGCAAGCCATGCGGATCGCGACGCCCATTTCGACCTGCCGCGTCACCAGCGATCGGCCCGCAAGATCGGCGACCTCGCTGTCGATTTCGACCCCGCGGTTCATCGGGCCCGGATGCATGACGAGCAGGTCGCTCGCGGCGCGCTTAAGCCGTTTTGCCGTGAGACCGTAACGATGGCGGTATTCGCGCGCCGAGGGGATGAACTGCCCCGCCATACGCTCGGATTGGAGGCGCAGCATCATGACGACATCGCTCCCCTCGAGTGCAGCATCGAAATCGTCGAAAACTTGCGCTCCCATCGCCTCGATACCCGCCGGCATCAGCGCAGGCGGGGCGCACAGGCGGACCGTGGCTCCGAGGGCCTGCAGACAGAGCAGCGAAGAGCGCGCGACCCGGCCGTGCAGGATGTCGCCGCAGATGGTGATCGTGCGCCCGGTGAAATCCTCGCTCGCCTCACCCCGCTCCGCCAGCGCATGGCGCAGTGCAAGCGCATCGAGCAGGGCCTGCGTGGGGTGTTCGTGACTGCCGTCGCCTGCATTGAGAACGGGGCAGTCAACCTTGTCGGCGATAAGCTGCGTCGCCCCGGAAGAGCCGTGCCGGATCACGATCGCATCGGCCCGCATCGCGTTCAGCGTGATCGCGGTATCGATCAAAGTCTCGCCCTTCTTGAGGCTCGATGTCGCGGCCACCATGTTGACCACATCCGCCCCCAGCCGCTTGCCCGCGATCTCGAAGGACAAGAGCGTGCGGGTCGAATTCTCGAAGAAAGCGTTTATGATCGTGAGGCCGGAAAGCAGCTCGGCATGTTTTGAACGCTGGCGGTTCAGCTCGACCCAGCGCTGCGCCTGGTCGAGGATATAGAGAACTTCGTGCCGTTCGAGCTGGCCGATGCCGGTAAGGTCCCGGTGCGGAAACGCCGCCCGCCCTGCCGGAAAGCGGTCCTCAGGCGGCGAAGGAGGCAGCGTTGTCATTGCAGACAACGCCCTTAGTCGAGCGTGATGCGCCGCTCAACCCATCAGCCGCGCGCTTTCCCATGGAATCCGGCACGCTGGCGCATTACGTATGACAGCAGCCAATCCAAAAGAACCGGCCTTGACGCGGCCCCCGACCCTCTTGGCGCGGGGGCGGCGGTCCGGGGGCGGGAAACCAATGACGCAGCAAAGGGCCGTATATGAGTTTCGTGGGCAAGATCTGGAAAGTCCTGGTCGGGATCAAGGACGGTCTCGTCCTCGCTTTCATGCTGCTGTTCTTCGTCGCTTTGTTCGCCGCCCTTTCGGCCAGCCCGAATCCCGGCCAGGTCCGCGAAGGCGCGCTGTATGTCGACCTTGCCGGCTTCGTGGTCGAGGAACGCTCCCCGGTCGATCCCATCACCGCGATCATCAGCGGCCAGGCGCCGGTCAAGGAATTCCAGGCCCGCGATCTCGTGCGCGCGCTCGATGCGGCGGCGGGCGATGAACGCGTCAAGGCGGTGGTGTTCGACCTCACCATGTTCGCCGGCGGCGGGCAGGTTCACCTGCAGGAGATCGGCGAGGCTATCGAGCGCGTGAAGCAGGCGGACAAGCCGGTTTTCACCTATGCCCTCGCCTATGCCGACGATCATCTCCAGCTCGCCTCCCATGCAAGCGAGGTGTGGGTCGATCCCATGGGCGGTGCGCTGGTCAGCGGACCCGGCGGCTCGAACCTCTATTACGCCGACTTGCTCGAGCGCCTGAGCATCAATGCCCGCATCTACCGCGTGGGCGAATTCAAGTCGGCGGTCGAACCGTTCGAGCGCAATTCGATGTCGGAGCAGGCGCGCGAAAACCTCGCGGCGCTCTACGGCGCGCTGTGGGAAGAGTGGAAGGCGACCGTCAAGACCGCCCGCCCCGCCGCCGAGATCGAGCGGGTCACAAGCGATCCCGTGGCGTGGATCGAAGGATCGGCGGGCGACCTTGCCGATGCCGCGCTCGATGCGAAACTGGTCGACCGGCTCGGCACGAAGGCCGAATTCGGCGCGCGCGTGGCCGAAGTGGCGGGCACGGATCGCTGGAACAAGCGGCCCGGCGCCTTCGCCAAGAGCGATTACTCGGCCTATCTTGCCGACACCGCGCCGGGCCGGACAGGCAAGGCGATCGGCGTTGTCACGGTCGCGGGCAATATCGTCGATGGCGATGCCGGGCCGGGCACGGCCGGGGGCGAGCGTATCGCGGACCTGCTCGACGACGCGCTGGACGATGACCTTGCCGGACTCGTCGTGCGCGTCAATTCGCCCGGCGGCTCCGCGCTCGCCTCGGACCGTATCCGGACCGCCGTGCAGCGCTACCGCGACAAGGGTATGCCGGTTGCCGTTTCCTTCGGCAATGTCGCGGCAAGCGGGGGCTACTGGGTCGCGACGGCGGGCGACCGCATCTTCGCCCAGCCCGAGACGATCACCGGCTCGATCGGGGTCTTCGCCGTGCTGCCCACCTTCGAGGATGCGGCGGCGCGGATCGGGGTCAATGCCGACGGGTTCCGCACCACGCCCCTGTCGGGCCAGCCCGACGTGATCGCCGGGCTGACGCCCGAGGTCGACAGCATCCTGCAGGCTTCGATCGGCGACAGCTACCGCGACTTCATCACGCTCGTCTCGAAATCGCGCGGTCTTTCGGTCGAGCGGGTCGATCAAATCGCACAGGGCCGCGTGTGGGACGGCGGTACGGCTCGCCAGATTGGCCTCGTAGACCAATTCGGCGGGCTTGAGGACGCGCTCGCATGGGTCGCCGCCAAGGCCGAAATAGAGGAAGGCGATTGGCATCCGCGCTATCTTGGCGAGACCGCGCCGCGGTACGATTCGCTGATCCGCCGGCTCGTCACGCAGACCGCCGCGCCCGCGCCTGTTGCAGCCGAGGGCGACCTGTTCGCGCAGGCTGCGCGCCAGCGCGAGGGGCTGGTCGCCCGCCTCGCCGCCGATGCCGAACGCCTGTCGGGCACGCGCGGGGTGCAGGCCCATTGCCTTGCCTGTCCGGACGAAGCGCCGCCCGTTTCCTCGCGCGGGGCGAAGGGCTGGGGCGAGGTCATCGCGCGCATCGTCGGAAAGTGACCCCGCCGCCCAAGGCAATGCTTGCCAAGCTGGCGGACAGCCAGTAAAGGCGCGCCCCTGTCCGCACACCGCCGGACGGGCGCGTAGCTCAGTGGTAGAGCACACCCTTCACACGGGTGGGGTCGCAAGTTCAATCCTTGCCGCGCCCACCATCCCTGCAGCAAGGACCTTCAGGACGTCGCACCGGTGGTGTCGGCGTGGACCACTTCGACCTTATCCGGGCGCTTGCCCTTGAGGCGGCTCTTGATCGCGGTCAGCGCGTCGGCATGCGCCTTGGCCAGCGCGGTAACGACGACCATCTGGACGAAAGTCGCGAACAGCACGCCGAAGGCGACGCTCGCCGCCAGCGGGACGAGGAAGCGGGCCTGCACGCTCTGCGCCGCGATTAGGGGCAGGATGCCGAAAAAGGTCGTCATCGACGTCAACAGGATCGGGCGCCAGCGGCTTTTCGCCGCTTCGACGATCGCGGTCCCCATTTCCTCGCCTTCCAGCCGCCGCTCATTGAGAAAATCGACCAGCAGCAGCGCATCGTTGATGACCACGCCGGCGAGCCCGACAATCCCGAACAGCGAGAGGATCGTAAGGTCGAGCCCCAGCAACAGGTGGCCGAGCACCGCGCCGACGAGCCCGAGCGGCACGGCTGACAGGATCACGAGCGGCTGGGTATAGGAGCGCAGCGGCACCGCAAGCAGGGCGTAGATCGCGAACAAGGCGAGCACCAGATTGCGAAGCAGGGCGGGTACGACCTCGCCCTGTTCGCGTTGCTCGCCGCCGAAATTCCAGTCTAGGCTCGGTATCTCCCGCTTGAGGCCGGGCAGCAGCTCGCTTGCGAGCATCGCGGTCACTTCCGAGCCCGTCGTCACGCCCGGCAGCACGTCGGCGGTGACGGTGATGATCCGCTGCCCGTCGCGCCGGTCGATGGTGGAAGGCGCGGAGCCGTATTCGATGCTCGCGACTTCGCCGAAAGGTATGCTCGCCGCGCTGCCGGGCGGGCGGATGCGGTAATCGGCGAGGTCTTCGAGCGCGTCGCGTTCGTCTTCGGGTAGGCGGACATAGACCCGCACCTCCTCGCGGCCGCGTTGGATCCGCACCGCCTCGGCCCCGAACGTCGCCGCGCGCGCCTGCTGCGCGAGATCCTGCCGCGTGAGGCCGAGATTGCGCGCCTCGGGGAGCAGCTCGAGCTCGAGTTCGCGCTGGCCCCGCGTCAGGTCGTCGCGTATTTCGACCACCCCCGACTGGGCGGCGAGCGCCGCGCGGACCCGTTCGACCGCGCGCTCCAGTTCGGCCTCGCTGTCGGCGGACAATTCGGCCACCACCGGCGCGCCGACCGAGACGAGGCTGGCCGAATAGGACAGGCTGCGCGCGCCTGCGACTTCGCCGACCTCCTCGCGCAGCTGTTCCTGGAAAGCGCGCGAGGTGATTTCGCGCATGTCGGGGTCGGACAGCTTGAACCGGACCGTCGCGAGACTCGGCTGGATGAAGGGGGTCGAGGCATTGCCCGGCCCCTGACCGGCCTGCGGCGCGCGGCCGATCGTGGTGTAGGTGCCTTCGAGCAGGGGCGCCTTGTTCCTGCCCTCGTCTCCTTCGCGCTCGGCTTCGAGCCGGTCGGCCACCCGGAGACCGGACTGGCGCACATAATCGGCCACCGACAAAGTCACCGGCGCGGGGCTGCCCTGCGGCATCTCGAGCTCGGCAGTGACGAATTGCCCCTCGATCTGGGGGAAGAAGATGAACTTGACGTATCCGGCCGAGAACAGCACCGCGACGATCGCGAACAGGCCGACCACCCCGGCCATCACCACCATGTAATGCGCGACCGCGAAGCGCACCGCCCGATCGAGCGGGCCTTCGCGAAAGCGCGCGAGCCTGTCGTCGAACCATGCCCTGAGCCTGCCATGGGCGCGCAGGATCCCGCCCTTGGTCTCACCCTCCTTCATGCCCGAAAGGTGGTGCGGCAGGATGAACAGCGATTCGACCAGCGACAGGCCGAGCGCGATGATGACGATGACCGGGATCGCGTAAAGGAACTTGCCCGTTGTGCCCGGCAGGAAGACGAGCAGCGAGAAGGCGGTCATCGTCGTCAGGATCGCGAACACCACCGGACGCACCACGCGCTGTGCGCCCGAGACGGCAGCATCGATGCCGCTCCTGCCCTTCTCGCGCTCGGCATAGATGTTCTCGCCCACCACCACCGCGTCGTCGACCAGTATGCCCAGCGCCAGGATGAAACCGAACAGCGAGAGCTGGTTGATGGACAGGTCGGCAAGGCCCATCACCGCGAATGTTCCGACAAAGGACACGACGATCCCGAAGGACACCCAGAAGGCGACGCGCAGGTCGAGGAACAGGGCCAGCGTGACGACCACGAGGATCGCGCCCAGCACCGCGCTTTCGATCAGCAGGGAAAGCCGACTGCGCAGCTCGTTCGCCTCATTCTGCCAGATCGCGACCGAAACGCCGGGGGGAAGATTCGCCTCCTGCTCCTCGATATAGCTTTCGACCTCGGCCGCGATGTCGAGCGCCTGTTCGTCCCCCACGCGGAAAACCTGGACAGCAGCGGCGGGTCGGCCCGCGAACTGCGTGACGAGGCCGCTGTCGCGAAAGCCGTCGGTGACGGTGCCAATGTCACCCAGCCGGACCTGCGCGCCCGCGCTGCCTGCCAGCAGCACGATATCCTCGAATTGCGCGCGCGAATAATTCTGCTCCTCGATGCGCAGCAGGATATCCTCGCCCTCGGTCTCGACATCGCCCGCAGGCAGGTCGACGCTGTTTGCCCCGATCCGTTCGGCGATCTGCGGCAAGGATAGATCATAGGCGCGAAGGGCTTGCTTGGAGACTTCGATCGCGATCTCGTCCTCGCGCACGCCGGAGACCTCGACCAGCGAGATCGCCTCGCGCGCGGCGAGTTCATCCTCGAAGCGATAGGCGATCTCCTTGAGGCTGGCGGGCGGAGCGTCGCCGTAAATCACGAGTTCGACCACACGCTGGCGATTGTCGAGCTCGCTCACCTGCGGGCGCTCGGAGCGGTCGGGCAGGCTGGTGATGCGGTTCACCTCGGCCTCGATCTCGTCGGCCTTCTGGGAGGCGGACACGCCCTGTTTCAGCTGAGCGGTGACGATGCCGAGCCCCTCGGCAGCGGTCGCTGTAACTTCGTCCACGCCCTCGACCGCCTCGATCTTTTCCTCGATCGGGCGGATCACCGATTGTTCGATCTCCTGCGGGGAGGCACCGCGATACTCGACCTGGACCTGCACCGCGCCCAATGCGAATTCGGGAAAGACCTTGGTGGGGACCTGCTGGATGCTGACCGCGCCCGCGACCAGCAGGAGCAGCATCAGCAGGTTCGCCGCGACACCGTTTCCGGCCATCCATGCGATCGGGCCCCTCATGCGCCGCCGCCTTTGCCGTCCGAGCCGATAGCCGGGGTCTCGCCTCCGCTTTCGCGCGCGTCGAGCGCTGGTGTCGAGCGGTCCTCGCCAGTGCGCACTTTCATGCCTTCGCTTATCGATGGAAGGTCGCCAGTGACGATCCGCTCGCCGTCCCTGAACCCTGGACCGGTGACGAACAGCTCGGCCCCTTCGCGCGCGATAACGTCGACGTGGATGAATTCGATCCGCCCCTCGCGCAAGGCCCAGACGCGCGTCCCGGCACGCAGCGCATCGCGCGGAATCGCGTAATAGGCCGGCGGGGTCTCGGCGAGAAATTCCACATCCGCAAAAAATCCGGGCAGGAGCGGGGGCGCCTCGCCTGGGGTTTCGGCATCCACTGCGGGCCGCCCACCACCGACGGGTCGCGCGATGCGCACAACCACGCCGAGCGTGCGGGTCTGCGGGTCGATTTCTCCCTGCGTCCCCTCCACCGTCGCATCCCACGCCCAGCTCGCCCCGCCGAAATCGACCCGTACCGTGGCGGGAAGGCCGGCCGCACTGCCGCTCGTGACCGGCGCGAATACCCGCGGGATCAGCGCGGCCTTGCGCTGGGTCAGCGGAACGACGACTTCGAGCGTGCCGGCATCGTAAAGCTCGGCGAGCTGCTCGCCCGGCCGGACGAACTGCCCGCGCTCGACCGATTTGGAGCGCACCACGCCGTCGAAAGGCGCCTTGAGCCGGGTCCGGGCGACATCGCGCCGGGCGTCGGCAAGACGCGCCCGCGCACCCGCCAGCGCGGCTTGCGCGGCATCGACCTCGCGCTCTCCCAGCGCCAGTGGCGAAGGGTTCTCGGCGAGCTGTGCGGTGTCGCGCCCACGCGCTTCGCCCGGACGCACGAAATCGCCCTCGATCCTGTCGGATGCGCGCGCGTCGTCCTGTGCCAGACGCTCACGCAGGCGCTCGAATTCCTCCTCCCGCGTCGCGCGCGTTTCCTCGGCCCGGGCAAGGTCGAGCCGCGCCCGTTCGACTTCGGCACGGGCCTGTTCCGCGCGCGAGGCATAGTCTGCGCTCTCGATCCGCACCAGCGTCTCGCCGCGGCGCACGCGCTCGCCTCTACGCAGGGAAGGATTGACCCATGCCACGCGCCCGCCGACCTGCAGCGACAGGGCGAGTTCGCTCACGGCGCGCACCGTCCCCTGCCCGGTCACGCGGATCGGTTCGCTGCGCTCGTCGATCCGGGTCACACCCACCAGCGGCGCGCGCTCGGGCGGCTCCTCGCCCTGTTGCTGGGGGCGCAGGAGCCACAAGGCGGCAGCGACCGCCACCGCCGCCAGCAGAACCCCGAGCGCGATCAGCCGCCACTTGCGCTTGTCGGGGGCGCCGTCCTTTTCACCGCTGTCATCGCTCCCGCCGGGTTCAGCCTCAGCCATCGGCCTCTCCGAGCGCGAGCCATTCGCGCTTCCACGCGCCGCCCAGCGCGCGATGCACGCCAAGCCGCGCATCGGCCACCAGGCGCTCGGCCTGGACGATGAGGCGGCGCGAATTCAGCACGTTGAGCCGCGCATCGAGCCAGTCGGAATAGGCGCCTGTCCCGCGCTCGAAGCGGCGCAGTTGGAGATCGGCGGCCTCGCGCGCGCTGGCGAGGTCGGCTTCGATCAGGCGCACGCGCTGCGCTGCGGCGCGATGGCGGGCGAGCGCGGTCTCGACCTCCGCGAAGGCATCGATCACCGTGCGACCATAGGCTGCCGCGCGCTGGCGCATCTGCGCCTCGCTGATCTCGATCTGCGCTCCGATCCGGCCGGCATCAAAAATCGGCGCGGTGAGCGCCCCCAACAGGTTCACGAACCAGTTCTGCGGGTCGAACACTCCCGCAGGCTCGTTGCCTTCGAGCCCGCCGCTGACATTGAACGTGAGCTGGGGCAGCCGCGCTGCCTCTGCCGCCGCCACGCCGAAACGCGCCGCATCGAGCCGCGCGCGCGCTGCGGCAATATCTGGCCTCCGCGCGAGCAGGCGCGCGGGCAGACCGGCCGGAACCGCCTCCATCGGCAAGGTGACGGCCAGCACGCCCGCTTCGGCCAGGGTCTCCTCGACCTCGCCCGGATAGGTCGCCAGCAGCACGGCGAGCCGCGCCCTTGCCCGGGTCAGGTCCGCGTCGAGCCGGGGAACGGCGGCTTCCGCCTCACGGCGGCTTTCGCGCAGGGAGATGAGTTCGAAGGAGGACCCGACCCCGCGCAGGAAAGCACGCTCGGCAAGCTCCACCCTCTCGCCCAGTATATCGGCCTGCAGCGCGCTGAGATCGCGCAGCTGCTCGGTTTCGACGAGATCGAAGTAATCGCGCATCACAGCGCTCGCTATACGGATGCGAACGGCCCGCAATTCGGCGCGGCTGGCGGCGAGATTGGCATCGGCGGCGCGGGCGCGATTGGTGAGACGGCCCCAGATGTCGGCTTCCCACGAGGCCTGGAGCCGGGCGGAATAGGTCGAGAACGAGAATCGCTGCGTGTCGCTGCCGTCACGGGGCGTCGCGGGGCTCTCGCCGGCATCCTGGCCCGGCGGTGGAACGTCTCCTCCATTCTGCCCCGCGCTGCCACGGGCCGCATCGCCCAGCGCCGCGCCGAGCCCGGTCGCGGGCTGGTTGGCGTAATTCGTCTCGATCCCGGCATTGACCTGCGGAAAGAGGCCGGCGCGCTCGCGCTCGTAGCGCGCATCGACTTCTTCGATCCGTGCGACCACCTCGGCGATGTCGAGATTGGCCGCGAGCGCGCGCTCGACCAGCGCATCGAGCGCCGGGTCCTCGTAGCTCTTCCACCATTCGACCGGCTCGTAACCATCGGCCGCGTCGGTTTGCCCGTAGCGTTCCGGCAGGGCCTCTACGGCGGGCGGCAGCGCGGCATCGGGCGGGTCGAGCGCGCAGCCTGAAACAAGCGCGACCGCCGCGCCCGATAGAAACGCTTTGCGCATCAGCCCGCCTGCGCCCGGGCGTCGATCTCGCCGGTGGCCTCGCAGGCGGGTTCGAAGCCGTCATTCGCACTGCGCTTCAGCGCGACCTGCGAAAGTATCACGCCGAAGACCAGTTTCGAGGAAACGTCGGCCACGGTGTAGATGACCTGCCGCACCACCACGCCCTCGGCCGTCGGGGAGAACAGCGGCATGGCATAGGCGAGCGGATAGATCGACCAGGTCGCCAGCAGGAACCAGAAACAGAATTTCAATCGCGCGCGCACCTCGTCCGAGGGATCGCCTTTGGGATTGCGTACCGCATCGGCGAGGATGAGCAGCATCCAGACATAGAAGGCGGTCGAAACGATGCCCCAGATCCAGAATTGCACCGCGCCCTCATATCCGGGAATGCCGGCGACGGCGGGCTCGAAATACTGGCCGACATAGCCGGTCAGGATCATGAGCACGCCCGCGATCGTCAGCTTGGCCCAGCGATTGCGCAGCTCCGCACCGGCAAAGCCGCACACCACGACCAGCTGCGTCGCCAGCATCGGCACGTCGATCAGCCAATTCATGTAGCGATAGCCGTTCGAGAACTGCTCGCCCGCCACCGGCACGAAGCTGCCGCGCAGGACAGCCCATTCGAAGCTCTGGTTCCACAGCAGCCAGAGCTGGCCGAGCTCGAGCGCGGCGGAGACCATGACGACAGCGGAGATGTAGGCGGACAGGCGGTAAGTAGGCGCGGTGGTACGCGCGGTCATCGCGAAATAGACGAGGCCCGCGAGGAAGACTGCGGTGGAGAATGCGAAAAGGTGCCGAATGACATCATATTGCCAGAAGGCATAGGTCAGGAAATTTTCGATCGAGGGCAAACGTGATCTCCGAACGTGATTGGGGTGTTGATTTCGGATTCAACACCCCAAACGGTATTCCGGATTTACCAGTTCCAAGATTTGTAAATGCGATGGCTGGCATGTGTGCGATTCAACTTGTCTTGCAGCGGGTCGCATATGCCTGCAACATAGGTTATCATTTATCCTGCTCGGACGGCTCGATTTCGCGGGTTTCCTCCTCCGCCGCGAGTTCGGCATCGATCGCCTCGGCCCGCTCCGAAATGTCCTTCGCCGCCTCCTCGTAGCGGGTATCGAAGTCGGGTTTTTCGGCGCAGGCCCCGACAAGGATGTACAAGCTCAACAAACCAGTGCGAAACATCAGTAGTCCTTCGCGTATTTGACGTTGAAATTCGTCGCGCCAGAACCGCCCGCCTGGCTGAGAACCGAAAGCGTGCGGGTCAGGCTGATCTCGATCTGGGTCGCGGTGAAACCGCGCGCATCGGTGATGAATTCGACATAGATGTCGTCCGTCAGGTATTGCCCCGCTGCGATCGCCGTGCCGCGGCCGATCGCCTCGTCAGATCCGAGCACGCGCAGCCGGTCGATACCGGTCGCCGAACGCAGCGTGCCGAGCGGGTTGAACCCTCCCCCGCTTGCGCGCAGCGAATTGAGCGACGCGGCGAGCTGGACCGCCTGTATCGCCGATAGGTTCGCAACCGAAGACCCGAACAGGATCCGCGAGAGCACTTCGTCCTGCGGCAGGGACGGCGTGCTGGAAAAGCCGATCTGCGGTTCGAAGGCGCGGCCCGTCGCGGTGACGGTGACGGTGATGTCCTCGATCTGCTCGCTCGCGGCGAGATCGATCGTCGGATTGATCTCGCCCCCTCCGACGAAGCCGAGCCGACCCTCCTCGAGCGCGAAGGAGCGCCCCGCGAAACCGAGCGTCCCGCGCACGAGAGCGATTGTTCCGGAAACCCGCGGATCGGCGCTGGTGCCCTTGAGGCCCAGGTCCGCGCTCCATTCGCTTTCCAGCCCCATGCCCGAGACGTAGAGCTGGTCGGGCGCGATGAGCGACACGTCGAGCCGCACCTTGCCTAAAAGGCCCGGGCCCGTGGTCGCGGACTCGCCGCCGGTGATTCGTCTGGGTCCGGCCTCCGCCCTGAAGCGTACGCCTTCGAGCTCGGTCACTTCCGCCGCCCCCTGGCGTACGATGCGATAGCGTGTCTCGGGCAGCCGGATTTCGCCCGCGAGCAGGGCGGTCTCGCCCGCCTGCTTGGTCAGGCGCAATTCGCCGGTGGCGCGCGCCGAGACCGTATCGCTACGAGCGAGGCGTGCATTGTCGAGCCGTGCGGCGAGATCCATCGGATAGCCGCTTTGCGAAGACAGGCTGACAAAGCCGCTCGCGGAGACGCTGCCCTGGCCCGCATCCGCCACGAGCCGCTCGATTTCGAGTCGGGACCCGTCGAAGCGGGCCGAGACCGCAATGCCCGACAGGCGCGTGCCGTAGATCTGGTTGCGATATTCGAGGGATTGCGCCCGGACGATCCCGGCAAGCTCTGGGGAATCGACCTGCCCGGCGAAATCGGCCGCCACGCCGATCGTCCCTTCGAGGGTCTGGTTGGGCTGGCCGGCGAAGGAAAAAAGCGTCCCCGCCGGTCCGTTATAGCGCACCCCGCCGCCTAATGGGGCTTCGAGAAGGCGCTCGGTCCACGGCCCCGCCCCCGGCCCGAGCGGGCGCAAAGAAGCGATCATGCGCCCGATCACCGCGCCGCGCCGCCGGGCTACCAAGCGCGCTTCGCCTCCGTCCGCGAGCAGCTTGCCGACGAAATTGATGTCGACCGGTTCGCTCACGGCCGCCGCGGTCGAGCGACTGAAATCATCGATCCTGAGACGCCCATCGGCGCGCGGGAAGGCATCGGGCGACCTTTGCGCGAAATCGAGGCTCCCGCTCGCCTCGCCGCCCAGCCCGAGACCGGGAACGAAGGCATTGACCAGCGCGACATCAAGCTGGTCGAGCCGGGTCTGCACGCGCAGTCCCTCGCCGTAGCGCCCGGCGAGACGCAGGCTACCCGATCCGACATCGATCCGCGTCGGCAGCAATTCATAACCGTCCTCGCCCGGGACGATCCGCGCCGGCGAAGCGGTTCCGAAACGGATGCCGCGCACCTTGCCCTCGATTGCGGCGCGCCACAGATCCTCCTGCAACTCGGCATTCGCGGCCACCCGGAAGGGCGCGCCGCCGGTCCCTTCGGCAAGGATGCGGGCGCTGCCCGCCCCGTCGCGGTAATCGATCTTCGCCTTCGCGGCGTTGATGTTGAGCCCGCCAATACCGGCCCGCGCAATATCCGCCTCGGCGACGAAGCTCGGCCGGTCGTAAAGCACGATCCGCGCATCGACGCTCGCCGCCCCGATCGTGAGGTCGAGCGGGCCGCCGAGATTGCCGCCGTCAGCGCGCAGGTTCACCAATGCTGCCTGGTATTCGCCTTCCGCCTCGAGCCGCACGATCCCGTTGATCCCGCGCCCGCTTGCATCGAGCCGCCCGACAAACGGTCCGGCCGCACTCTGTTCGAGCGAACCAGCCAATTCTATCCCCGCAAAATCGGCGCGCGCTATGTCGAGTGTCAAAGTCTCGCCCGTGCCGAGCATGAAATCGCCCTCGACGGGACCGTAATCGGTTTCCCCGGTGGCGAGCAGGCGATAGCCGCCAGGCGCGCCCTCGATTTCGGCACGCAGGTTCGCAAGACCCACGCCGAGGCCGGGACTCTCTGCGGTGAGCACGGCATCGGGATCGGCGATGGTCCCGGCAACCTGCAGGCCGAACGGGCCGTAATCACCGCTCACCCCGCTCGCATCGAGCGCGATCCGCCCATCGAGCGCATAGGAGCCGCTTCCTCCTGTCACCTCGAATTCGGGCGCGCGAATTCGAAGATTAGTCAGCCGGAGCCGTCCGTCGGAGAGATAGACGATATCGCTCGCCGCCACCGCCTCGCCACCGAGAAAGTCGCGCACCCCTTCGTTGACGATACGCTGCGAGCGGGTGCGCACCCGTCCCCTGATCGCGAAATCGCCTTCACTGCCCGCAGTGAGATCGAGATCGGTGCCGATGTCGAAGATGCCGACACTCTCGATCCGATAATCGTCGAGACGCCCGTCGATCGAGCCCGAATAGCGCCCCCCTGCCAGATCGGCGAGCACCGTCCCGCGCGCATCGATCCGGCGCGAGGTGAGGCGCAGATTGTCGGACAGCAGGCGGTCGCCGTCGAGCGCGAAGGTGCCGGTCAGGCGCAAGCCGCGCAAGGTTCCGCCGGCTGCCGCATCGATCCCCGTGACCCGCGCTGCACGCGCCTCGACGGGAACTGTGAGCACGCCCTCCTCGCGACGCGACAGGCCGGCTGCAGCCAGATCGACGAAGGTCAGCGCGCCAAGCGTCAATCGCCCCGCGGTGACGCGGTAATCGATCGCAGGCGCGCCAAAGGAACCGTCGAGCACGAGATCGGCGTCGATCTCGCGCCCGGAAAAGGCATCGGTCAGCGCGGCGGGCTGCAACAGGTGGAAATCCAGCGCCAATTCCTCGAAGGCGCTTGCCGCGATATCGACCCCGCCCTTGGCCCCGAGGCGGAAGGAGTCACTGGCAAGCTCGCCCGAAATCTGCGCAGCGGAACCTTCGACACCGGCGGTTAGATCGACCGCGACCTCTGGCGCAAGCAGGCTAGCCGGGGTTCCGTTGAACAGGCGCGCGGCGCGGGCCGTGCCCTCGATCGCAAAACGGCCGTCGCGCGCGGCAAGATCGAGCCGGGCGAGGTCTTCGCCGGCGAGATCGGCAACGAACCGCCCGTCCCATCTCGCCCAGTCGCCCTCCCCCGTCAACTCTACGCTGAGCGGCTGCGAGAGGTCGGCGAGCGCAGCGATGACCCCGTCTTCGGGCGCGGCAAGATCGAGTTCGAGATCGAGCCGGTTCTCTTCCGGGACGGCATCGAGCAACAGGGCGAGCCGGTCCCCCGCCTGCGCTTCGCCCGGCGCGTCCTCGACGGGCAGGGACGAAAGATCGGCGGCGATCTTCGCCCGCCCCTCCTCGACAAGCGCCTCGCCTTTGAGGGCGAGAACCCGACGCGTGCCTGCCACCGCCTCCTCTACGACAATGCGGTCGATCACCAGGCGGTCGATGGCGATGTCGAAGGAGGGGAGCAGAGGCGCGTCGTCGGGCGGCGTCTCGGCGAATTCGGGCAGGCGTTCGAGCACCAGTTCCGGGCTCGAAAGCGAACGGATGTCGAGCCGGTTGCCGATGAAGGCGAAGGGCCGCCAGTCGAGCGTGACCCGTTCGGCCGTGACGAAGACGCCTTCGGGGTCGCGCAATTCGAGATCGCGGATGACGAGATTGCCGTAAAGCGAGCCTTCGAGCCGCCCGATGCCGATTTCCAACCCGTTCTCGAATTCGAAGCCCTCGACCTGCCGCTTGACGAAATCCTTGCCCGGCGGGGTGTTGATCCCGATCAGGACGAGCGCGGCCAACGCCGCCAGCACGGCGAGCGCGATCCCCAAGAACCGCAGCAGGCACCGCGGCCGGCTGCGGCGCTCCTGCGGCGCGGGATCCGTGTCCGTCTCGTCCACCATCAGAAGGCCTGGCCGATGGAAACATAGACCGCAAAGGCGCTTTCACCGCGCTGTCGGTCGATCGGCATGGCGATGTCGACCCGGATGGGGCCGAAGTCGGTGTAGTAGCGCCCGCCGATACCGACCCCGAAACGGATGTCGTCGAATTGCGGCAAGGTCTCTTCATAGACTTGTCCCGCATCGACGAAAGCGGCCACACCGTAAGGCCCGAAACGATAGCGCACTTCCGCCGCCGCTTCGAACAGGGCACGTCCGCCGGTCGGCCGCGAGCGAAAGGGATCGGGCAGGTCCTCGGGATCGGTGCCGGGTTCGATGTCCTCCGGATCGGGAAAGTCCGGATTGGGCTCGAGCACGCGCGGTCCCAGTTCCTGAAAACCGAAACCGCGCACAGAGCCGCCGCCGCCGGCATAGAAGCGCCGCGAGGGGGCAAGGTCGAACCGGTCGATCCCCTGAATCGTACCGAGCCTTACCCGCCCGGCGAGAACGATCGATTCGCTTGCCTCGTAATAGGCCGACCCGTCGACCCGGGCGCGGACATAGGGCTCAAATCCCCGGTTAAGAGCCGCCTCGGGCTCGACCAGGGCGGTAAGGCGGAACCCCTCGGTGGGGTCGAGCAGGCTGTCGGTCGTGTCGAAACCCACTTCGCCCTTGAGCCCCGCGACCATGAAGGTGCGCTTGTCGCGCGCGTTCCGGGCCCTGTCGAAATCCTCTTCGTTCGAAACGAAGAACTGCGCGCCGTAAGCATAGGTCAGGCGCTTCTGCCAGATCGGCGTCGAGATGTAGCGCACCGTGGCCGCGACGCGCCCGGTGAGCGCCTCGAAGGCTTCGAAGTCGGAGCGCAGCGCATCGGCGGTGAGCTCGAAGGTGCGGTCGCGGCGCCCGGCATTGGAGCGGCGGAAGCTGACACCCAGCGCCTGTTCCTGAGTCCCTGCAAGACCCCGCACTCCGAGCGCGCCTTCGGGCGGAAACAAGTTGCGATGGGTCCAGCTGCCCTCGACGCTGAAACCCCGCCCCGTGCCGAAACCCGCCGTCCCGGCGATGGTCCGCGGCGGGCCAGCCTCCTGTTCGACGACCACGCGGGCATATTCGCGTCCCTCGCCGGCATCCTCCCCGCTGGGCTGGGGATAGACCGCGACAGCGTCGAAGAGGCCGGTGGCGACCAGTGCCTGCCTGAGGTCGTTGAGCATGCGGCTGTCATAGGGATCGCCCCGTTCGAACCGGGCGATTTCCCGGATGTGCTCCTCATCGAAAGCGAGGTCGCCGCTCGTCGTGATCCCGCCGAAGGCCGAAAGCGGGCCGGGATCGACCGGGAGGGTATAGACCCCGCCGCCCGTTTCGCGATCGAGCAGGATGTCACGCGTGCCGATCTCGACAAAGGGATAGCCTTCCTGCGGGAGCCTCACCGCGACGCGCGCTTCGGCCGCCTGCACCTTCGTTGCGATGACCGGCGCACCCGTTTTCAGGCCGAGAGTGTCGCCGATGATGCCCGGCGGATCGATAGGCGGCGCATCGATCACGATATCCTCGAACACGTAGCGCTGGCCGGGATCGACCTCGATCCGCGCAACGAAAGGTGCGTTCCCGCGTTCGCGCTGTGGTCGGATCAGCCGTGTCCGAACGTTTGCGGAGTACCAGCCCTGCGCCGCGAGCAGGCGCTTGGTAAGTTCGGCGTCCTCACCAAGGCGGGCATTGAGCTGGGCGATGTTCGCCGCATCACCATCTCCCGCTTCGAGCGCCGAAAGGTCGAAGAAGCGGTCCGTAAGATCGGTGGCGGTCGCCGCGTCGGCCTTTTCGAGCCCGGCGAACTCGATTTCGTAAGGAACGGTGACCGGTTCTTCCGGCGCCCCGCCCTCGTCCTCGTCCTCGAACATCACGGCTTCGAGCTCGAATGTCTCTAGCGGCGCGAGCGGCTCGGTCAGCGCACTGTCGCGAACCGGCGCATCGCCGATCGCCTCGACCGGTTCGCCATCCGCCAGCTCGGGCTTGCCAAGCGGTGGGCCTGCACTCGCCGCACCCCCCGGCTCATCCGCGTCCCCCGCCATGCGGCGCTCGAATTGCTCGATGCTCTCCAGCGGCCGTTCAAGCGCCGGATCGTCCCCGGGCGGCAGGTCCGGCACGACGCTTTCAAACTCGTCCTCGCCGATGACTGGCTGGGGCTCGGGCAGGTCGGCATCGGGAGGCGGCGCGGGAAGCTCGAGCGCTTCCTGCTCGGCTGAGCGTGTATCGGTCGCGGCATCCTGTGCGACGGCAAGCCGCGCTTGCCCCGCCACAACAAGCACCAGGGCGGCACCCAGCCCACGCCACCAGGCGCCCGCCACATCCCTGCGGCCGGTCGGACCGGTTAGTGGCGCCCCTGTAAGATGCATGTGCTGCGCGTTCCCCCCGGCCTTGGCCATTTTCCTGGCGTATCGTCTTTACCCCGGCGCGGGAAACGCCCGGATCACAAGAAGGTTTACTAGGGCACCGGGGTTCCGAAACGGGCATGGTGCGCGGCGGGGCGTGGCTGGCATAAGCCGCGCGACGGGTTTAGCGGCGGGCCCACATCCTGATGAGATTGGCGATGGTCTTGTCGAGAGTCAGCAGTTCGGCTGATTGGCGAGGCAATTGCTTGCGCAGCGTCGCACGCAGGTTTTCGAGATCGAACAGCATTTCGCGCTGGGTGTCGTCGCGGATCCAGCTTTCGATCCAGCCTACGCAGGCAATCCGTGTCCCCCGCGTCACCGGTCTTACCTCGTGTATGCTCGACGAGGGATAGAGCACAAGAGTTCCGGCCTTCGGCTTTGCCGACTGGGTCATTCCGGCCGAATGGATGACCAGCTCACCGCCATCGTAGTCGGCGGGTTCGGACAGGAAGAGCGTGAAGGATATGTCGGTGCGCATCCGGCGATCGCCTTGCCCCATCAAGGCGTTGTCTACATGAGCGCCGTAATGGCCGCCATCGCGAGCTCGGCTGACGATAAGGCGCGAAAAGCGCCGTGGGCGGGCCGCGGCAACCACGACGGATTGTTCGGCGATGAGTTTCAGCAAATGCGCGTGGAAGGCCTCGCCCGCCTCGCCTTTGAGCACCGCTTGCTCGTTCTGCTTGACCTCCCGGGCGGTCTTGCCCGCCGTTGCGCGACCGTCCCGCCATTCGAGATCGGCCAGCCGCGCACGGATAGCCTCCAGCTCGTCGGACTTGCGAATGGTATTGATCGTCAGGATCATGGCGGCCGGTTACCTGATAATGATTTGCAAAAACCGCCCTTCGCGATAGAGCGCGTGCAGGGAATATCGCTTAAGGAGGCAATATGAAAGTCGAGCTGAAGACATGGGCGGGCCTTGGTCTTGCCACCGCGTTGGCCGGCGTGGGCCTTGCCGGGTGCGCCGGTGAAGGCGGAGAGGGCGGAGAAGGCGGCGAGGCGGCGCAGACCGCTCCCGGCGGTGAAGGCGGCGAAAGCGGCGAAGGCGAGAGCGGCGAGGGCGAAAGCGGCGAGGGCGAAGGCGGCGAAGGCGAGGGCGGCGAAAGCGGCTCCGATATCGGCGCGCTCCCGCTGCCGCAGCGTCTCGCCTTCATGTCGGGCCATGTCGCCGCAGGGATCGCCCTTTACCGCGCGGGCGAGCCCGAAGCCGCGGCGCCGCACCTCATGCATCCGGTCTCCGAGGGCTACGAGGCAGAACGCGAAGGGCTCGATCGGCTCGGTTTCGAGCCGGCCACCTTCCGTGACGTATCGAGCGCGCTCGAACAGGGTCGGCCCGCGAGCGACATCGCGCCGCAGCTGGAGGCCGCCGAAGCCAATCTCGCTGCCATGCGCGAGCAGGCCGGCGGCGATCCAGCAGCGGTGATCCGTTTCCTGATGGACACTGCGGTCGAGGAATATGCCGCCGCGCTGACCGACGGCAAGGTCACCGATGCGGCGGAATATCAGGATGCCTGGGGTTTCGTGGTCGTCGCGCGCGATCTTGCAGGGGACCTCGAAGGACCCGCCTCGGAAAAGGTCGCGACCACGCTAGAGGAAATGCTCGACCTGTGGGGCGATGGCGCGCCGATGCCCAAGGGAGATCCCGCACCGGTCGGGCAGGTTTCCGCACTTGCCTCGCGGGTCATGCTGGCCCTGCCGCAATAACGCCGTCCGCCGAGATGAAAAGGGCGGGATGCGTATGTAACCGCATCCCGCCCTTTTTCACGCGACACTGCCTGCCAGGGTGTCAGCCGCCGCTGCGCGCGGTGCCTTCCTCGATCAGTGCGACCGCCTTGGCGCTCGCTTCCTCGCTCGCCATTTCACCCTTCTTGATTGCGTCCGCCATCTTGAGCAGGTCGCCCGCAATGGTCGTGCCGACTTCGGGGTTCTGCGGGATGCGGATGCCGCCATTCTCGAGTGCGACGCGATCCCAGGCGTCGCGGATCGCTTCCCAGTAATCCTTGGTCTTCGACCAGTATTCCTCGGCCGCGGCGACCTCGTAGCCGTCATAGCGCTCATAGGTGTTAAGCACGTATTCCTGCACCACGGGCACCAGTTCGCCGCTGCCGTCCTCGGCGGGCATCATCTTGGTGTTGTCCTGCCAGTGGATCCAGCCCTCAGGCGTGATCTGGTGGCGGTTGATCCCCATGTAACGATCATAAATCGGATCGCGCACGGCATCGCGGCGGGCGAGCGGACGCGCGGTCCAGTTCGAGCGCCAGCGCTTCACGCCATGGGTTTCCTCCCACTGGCCCCAGCCGGCATAGCGCGGACTGTCGTCGACCTGGTAGACCGTCTGCGACCAGCGCCCGTTGCGCATGGCCTCGGGCACTTCTTCCATTTCCCAGGTGTCGCCGCCCTTGAACACGAGGATCGACTCCGGCTCGTATTCCCAGTCCTGCCGCCAGTGCTTGACGACATAGGGGCCGTCCTTGGTGTCGACGACGAGCAGGTGCTGGAGGACGATCTTCTCGCCCGTATCCTCGACCACGCGGACCGATTCGTAACCACTGGAAACCTTGCGATCGATCGGCTCGTAGCCCTCCATCCAGGGAGTCGATTCCTGCATGTCGAAGACGACGGCGTAATCGCCTGCCATGGACAGGATGGTTTCGCGGTCCGCCTCGAAGGCGGCCTTGTCGGCCGCTTCGCTGCGTACGATCGGGTCATCGGCAAGCGCCGGAGCGGCGGGAACGGCGGCAAGCGCGAGTGCGGCGAAGCCGCTGGCGAATAGGGTGCGGGTAAATCTTGGCATCGAGGGTCTCCGATTCATGAGATGGTGTTATATCGCAAATGATAATCAGAATTGGAAGCTTGCAGAAAGGCTGAAATTGCGTCCGGGCCGGGTAAAGGCGCCCGCTATCCCGGAATCTGCAACGGAGAGGCCGCGCACGTCCGACCAGTAAATGTAGCGCTCGTCGAACAGGTTGAAGAGCCCGGCGCGCAGCTTGATCGCCTCGGTGACCTCGACGAAGGCGGTGAGATCGACGATTGTGAAGGCCTCGGGCCGGAACAACTCGCCGCCGCCGGGCGCGGGCGGAGTTTCTTCGGCGTCCTTGCGGGCATTGTGGGTCACGATGACCTCGCCCCCGAACCGCCCGGCCGGATCGCGATACCCCAGCCCCGCGACGAGGTTGTAGGGGTCGATCGTGTCGAGCGGGGTGCGAGACCCGTCGGGCGCGATCACGTCGCCCTTGGCATAGGCCATCGCGAAACGCCCGGTTATCCCGTTGTCGAGTTTCAGGTCGGCGCGCGCCTCGAGCCCCTCGATCTCCACGCTGTCGAAGTTGACGAACTGGAACACCGCCGGGTCCTGCGGGGTGAAGGACCCGCTGATGACCTGCTGGCTGATGAAATCGTCGTAGTCGCCCTTGAAACCGACCACCTGCACCGAGAACACGTCGGCAGTGTAGCGTGCGCCCGCCTCGAAGCTCTCGCTGGTTTCGGGACGAAGGTCGGGATTGGGCGCGGAGATGTAGCCGCCGGCGGGAAACTGGAAGAAATTGTTCACCTGGCTTGGCGTGGGCGCGAGGAAGCCCTGCGCGTAGTTGCCGAAAAGCAGGAATTCGTCGGTCAGGTTCACCGTCACGCCGAGCTTGGGCGACAGGCGGCTGTCGCTCTGGCCTTCGGGCTGGAAGCCGACAAGCAGCGGGTCGTCCGTGGGGTTGAGGTCATAGAAATCGAACCGGAGCGCCGGGAAAAGCTTCACCGCCCCGTCCGCGAAAGAGATCTCGTCCGAGAGGAAAAGCCCGCCGAGCGTGAAATCGGTCACCGGGAACGCGCGCGTCGGGAACGTTTCGCTGCGTCCGGGGAAGGTGCCGTCGCGCACTCCCTCCTGGCGGGTGAAGCTGACATCGCCGCCGAAAGCGACCTGGTGGCGCATCCCGCCAAGCGCGAACGAGGTCCGCGCTTCGCCGACAGCGCCGTAGACGCGGTTCTCGAACGTGTTGAGCCGCTCGCGGTCGGGCGCGGGGATGAAGCCGAGTGCGGTGCGCTCCTCGAAGGCGAACTGGCGGTCCTCGGCGTCCTGCCAATAGGCCGAGAGGAAAGCGTATTCGATCGCATCGTCCGCATCGCCGTCATAGGTCCAGTCGAGCGAGGCGCGCACGCGCTCGTTCGTGTCGCGCGCGTTGAGCGCATCGACGTTCCAGACCGGCGCGGGGCCGAACAGGAAGGCCGGCCCGAGCGCGGTGAGCACTTCGGTGCGGACTTCGGCATCGAGATATTCGCCGGTCAGGCGGACGCGGTGAGTGCCGTTGTCCCAGACGAGCTTGCCGAGCACGGCATCGCTGCGCCCGATCTGCGGGTTCGGCTCGGTCCGTGTTTCGCCGACGCCGCCGATCTCGCCCTGGTTCTCGAGCTCTTCGAAATCCCGGCTGGTATAGGCGATCATGGCGGTCAGGTTGCCGCCGATCTTGCCCGCCATCGTCGCGGACAGAGCGAATTCGTCGTCTTCGCTCGCATATTGCGTGGAGACGAAACCCCCGAAGTCTTCGCCGCGCAGTAGGTCGACCGGGTCGGAGGTGGTAAAACTCACCGCCCCCGCGAGGCCGTCGCTACCATATAGTGCTGAGGCCGGGCCGCGCAGGATTTCGACCGACTTGACGAGACTGACATCGGTAAAACCGCCGCGTCCGGCATCCTGTGCGCCGAAAGCGAAACCCTGCGGCGAGCGGATGCCATCGACCTGAATCAGCACACGGTTGCCGCCGATCCCGCGAATCACGAAATCCTCGTTCCGGGCGCGCCCGGTCGATCCGAACGCCGCGCCGAACCGCGCCGGCGCGCGGCGGACGGTAACGCCGGGCTCGAAGCGCACGAGGTCCTTGATGTCGGTGGCGAGCTGGTCGGCAATCTCCTCGTCGGTGAGGACGGTGACGGTGGCGGGCACTTCCTGGATTTTCACCGGGCTGCGCGTCGCGGTGACGACGATCGTGGGGTCGTCCTTAACCTGCGGCGCCCCGTTGGTGCCCATTTCCCCGGAATGCTCGGCAAAGGCTGGCGTGGCGACAAGGAGAGCAGCGGCGAGCGCGGTGAGCGATGTCGTTGAGAGTGGAGCGTTCACGTTCGATCCCATGTGACTGTGTTACAAACTCGGGCCGGGACTTGCCTTTGTTGCGAATGCGAGTCAATAGTTTTGAGAATGCGAGTGCGAATTGTTCGCAGAGATGGCGTGCAGGTGCGTTAATCCAGCCCCTGGCGGCAGCACCATTCAGCCGGTCATGGATTTGCGTCATTTGCCCGCGATCGCCTTGAGGCGTGACTGGAGCCCGCGAACCAATTGCCAGCGCTTGGCCTTCAGCGGCGCTCGATCCCGCGAGCCAGCAGGCGATTGACTGCGGCGGCGACCTCGTCCGGATCGCTCGCTTCGCCGCTCTCGCCACCCCAGACCGCAAAGCGCAGGCCGACGAAGACGTTCATGCCCATGATCGCCCAGGCCTCGAGTTCGCCCAGCCCCTCACGCAGTTCCCCCGCAGCGGCCCCGGCCTCGATCCGCGCCCGGATGCGCCCGGCAATGGTCTCGTAATGGTTGCGATAGCTTTCCGGATCGACGAACTCGGCTTCGTCGATGATGCGGTAGATTTCCTTGTGCTCGCGCGCGAATGCAAGGAAGGCGGCGAGTGCTGCGCGCTCGATTTCGAGCGCTCCCATGTCCTCCTTGAGAGCGGAGCGCGCCGAGGTCCGGACGTTCTCGCTCATGTCCTGAACCAGCGCCCGGAACAGCGCATCCTTGCTGTCAAAATAGGTGTAGAAGCTGCCCAGCGCGACCCCGGCGCGGCGAGTGATCGAGCTGACCGAGGCCTCGTGGAACCCCTTCTCGCCGAATTCCACCGCCGAAGCATCGAGCAGCTTGCGCAGCGTCTTGCGCCCGCGCTCGGTGCGCGGTGCCTTGCCCTCGGCCGCAGCGCCATCAACGCGCGCGCGGCTCGCAGCCGTGCCATCGGACTTTTTCGAGCCTGCCATGACTGCCTCCCGCACCAGATGGGTAAGCATGCCCGGCTGCCGAAACAAGGAAAACTTGAAAGTTGGTTCATCTTTCAATATCGAGCACCCCAGGGAGCAAGAACCGGAGAGAGGGTTTATGAAAAATCAGGTGTTGAGCAGCCGTGCGCTGTTCCTGGCTGGCTGTGCGAGCCTTGCCGCTTTCGCGGCGCCGGCATACGCGCAGGCAAGCGCCGATGCAGCAGCCGAGCAGGAAGCCGACGACGAGGCCATCGCCAGTGATCAGGGCGGGAACTCGATCGTCGTCACCGCCCGTAGGCGCGAGGAGCGCCTGCTCGACGTGCCGATCTCGGTTACTGCGCTGACCGGCGAGACTCTGCAGGAGCAGGGCATTCTCGAACTGACCCAGATCGGCCAGCAAGTGCCCAACATTACGCTCGAGGTCAGTCGCGGCACGAATACGACGCTCACCGCCTTCATCCGCGGGGTCGGCCAGCAGGATCCGGTCGCCGGCTTCGAAGCGGGCGTCGGGCTCTACATCGACGATGTCTACCTCAATCGTCCGCAGGCCGCCGTGCTCGACATCTACAATGTGGAGCGGATCGAGGTGCTGCGCGGACCGCAGGGCACGCTTTACGGCCGCAACACGATCGGCGGCGCGATCAAGTATGTGACGGCGGAACTGCCCGACGATCCCAGCCTGCAGGTCCGCGGTGCCTATGGCTCATATGACCAGGCAGACCTCATCGTCACAGCCTCCACACCCATCACCGACAACCTCAAGATCGGTGCGAGCGGCGCGCGTCTGTCACGCGGGGGCTTCGGCGAGAACCTGACGCTGGGTACGGAGAATTACAACAAGGACATCTGGGCCGCGCGCGGAACGATCGAATTCGACAGCGGTCCGCTCTTCGTCCGCCTGTCCGGCGATTACATCAAGGACGACAGCGAAGCGCGGCAGGGCCATCGCCTGATCCCCGGCCAGCTGACGGGCGCGCCGGTGCTCGACGACGTGTTCGACACGCGCGCCGGGCTGAACATCGTCGATCAGGAAGTCGAAGCCTATGGCGGCGCGCTCAACATCGCGCTCGAGGTCTCCGACACGATCACGCTCAAATCGATCACCGGTTACCGCGAGGACCGGTCGACCACGCCGATCGATTTCGACAGCCTTCCCGCCGCCGATCTCGACGTTCCCGCGATCTACGAGAACGACCAGTTCAGCCAGGAACTGCAACTGCTCTATGAAGGCGATCGGCTCTCGGGCGTGGTCGGCTTTTACTATCTCAACGCCAACGCCTTCACCGCCTTCGACGTGGCGCTGTTCAATACCGGTGCAGCGATCGGGCTACCGGGTCTCAACGCGCAGACGCTCGGCGATGTGAACACCGAGACCTGGTCGGTATTCGCCGATTTCACCTATGACCTGACCGATACGATCAGCGTGTCGCTGGGCGGGCGCTACACCAACGACCAGCGCACCAGCCGGGTCCTGCGCACGACCTTCGCCGGCGGCTTCTCCGACCTGTTCGACGGAGCCGGCGTGCCGATCGCGGTAACCTCCGATTTCGAAGGCAGCGAGACTTTCGAGGATTTCAATCCGCGCGCCTCGATCAGCTGGCAGCCCAACCGCGACCACAACGTCTATTTCACCTATTCGCAAGGGTTCAAGGGCGGCGGCTTCGACCCGCGCGGGCAAACCACCGCCGCGCCCGATCTCGATGGCGATGGCGACATCGACTTCGACGACCAGTTCGAATTCCTGCGTTTCGCGCCGGAGACGGTCGACAGCTTCGAATTGGGTTGGAAGGCCTCGCTGCTCGACAACCGGGTCAACATCTCGCTCGCCGGGTTCCTCAGCCAATATGACGACGTGCAGATCCCCGGCTCTGTCGGTCTCGACACCAATGGCGACGGCGTGAACGACAGCTTTATCGGCATCACCTCGAACGCCGCTAGCGCCGACGTCAACGGCATCGAGTTCGAGGGCAATGCGCTCGTCGGCAAGGATTTTGCCGGAACCGGCAGCCGTTTCTCGGTCAACTGGTCGCTCGGCGTGCTCGATGCGCAGTTCAACACCTTCATCGACGCTTTCGGCGAAGATGTCGCCGATGAACGGGTGTTCCAGAACACGCCCGACATCACCGGGCACATGGGCTTCAACCTCGGCATTCCTGCGGGCGACGGGATGTTCGACGTGATCGGCCTTGCCTCCCTTCGTTCGGATGCGAGCCAGTTCGAAGTGCCCAACCCCTTCCTCGACCAGGATGGTTTCGTGCTGTTCGATGCGAGCCTGGTCTACACCTCCGACGACGGGTTCTATTCGATCGGGCTCCACGGCAAGAACCTGTTCGACAAGGAATATATCGTCGCGGGCTACAACTTCGTCGCGGGCGGCACGCCTCCGGGCACGCCTTTCGTCCCGACGCTGGGTCTCGAAGGGACGCTGACCGGCTTCTACGGCGACCCGCGCCGGATCTACGTCACCGCGCAGGTCAATTTCTGACTTCTCCCTTGGACGGGAGCTGACACGGAAAAGCCCGGAAGGCCGCGCACGGTCTTCCGGGCTTTTCTCTGCGCGCGTCGCGCCGGGTCAGTTGACCGCGGACGGCCTGCCGTTGGTCTTCTCGATCGCGCCGCCGGGCGGGTTGTCGATTACCGTGCCGGTGTCGCTGTCAGGCCAGTCGGTCGGCTTGGCCTTGGAGCCGGAACCGCCTTCATCGCGGCCATCGAAATAGCGCTTGGCGAGATAGCCGCCCGCGCCCATCGCGAGCATGGCGGGAATGCTGAGACGAGTGATGACAAAGGGCACGGCGCGTGCAGCAACGATGCCGGTGGCCCCTCCGAGCACGGGATAGCGTTTGGCGAGTTTCGAGCCGACGGCGGCCCCGATGAGTGATCTGAGCATGTGTCTCCTCCTTTACCCGACCAATCGGTTAGCAGGGGGCGCGGTTCCGCCGCTTGGGCGACCGGCGCGGCATTCCGTCGCAAAAAGCGGTTTTCTTGGGGCCCGCGAGCAGGCATAGGCGCTGCCCATGCACGATATCCGCCTGATCAGGGACGATCCCGAAGGCTTCGATGCCGGCCTTGCCCGGCGCGGCGCGGACCCAGCGGCCGAGGCGCTGCTCGCGCTCGACGAGGAACGCCGCGACCTGACCACGAAATTGCAGGAAGCCCAGAGCCGCCGCAACGAGGCCTCCAAGGCGATCGGCAAGGCGATGGGCCAGGGCAACACCGAAAAGGCCGAGGCGCTCAAGGCCGAAGTGGCCGAGTTGAAACAGGCGATGCCCACGCTTGAGGAGAAGCTCGCAAAGGTTTCCGAAGAGCTCGACCACGCGCTTGCAGTGATCCCGAACATCCCCGCCGACGACGTGCCCGAGGGCGAGGACGAGGACGCGAACGTCGAGGTCGCGCGCTGGGGTGACCTGCGCGAATTCGATCTCGAGCCGAAAGAACACGCCGATATCGCGCCCGCGCTCGGCATGGAATTCGAGACCGGGGCGAAGCTGTCGGGCGCACGCTTCACTTTCCTGCGCGGCGACATGGCCCGCCTGCACCGCGCGCTGGGGCAGTTCATGCTCGATAGGCAGGTGCAGGAGAACGGCTACACCGAGTGCAACCCGCCGGTGCTGGTGCGTGACGAGGCGATGTACGGCACCGACAAGCTGCCCAAGTTCGCCGAGGACAGCTTCCGCACAACCGATGACCGTTGGCTCATCCCCACCGCCGAAGTCTCCCTCACCGCGAGCGTCATGGGCGACATTCTCGACGCAGACGCCCTGCCCATCCGCCTCACCGCGCTCACCCAGTGCTTCCGCTCCGAAGCGGGCGCGGCGGGGCGCGATACGCGGGGCTTCATCCGGCAGCACCAGTTCGAGAAGTGCGAACTGGTCAGCATCGTGAAGCCGGAAGATTCCGAGGCCGAGCATGAGCGCATGACGAAATGCGCCGGCGGCGTGCTCGAAGCGCTCGGCCTGCCCTATCGCACCATGCTGCTGTGCACCGGCGACATGGGTTTCGGCGCACGCAAGACCTACGATCTCGAGGTATGGCTCCCCGGACAGGGCGCCTTCCGCGAGATTTCGTCCTGCTCGAACACCGGCGATTTCCAGGCGCGGCGGATGAAGACCCGCTACCGGCCCGAGGGCGAGACGAAGAAGACCGAATTCGTCCACACATTGAACGGGTCGGGCCTCGCGGTGGGCCGCACGCTCGTCGCGGTGATCGAGAACTATCAGGAGGCCGATGGCAGCATTACCGTGCCCGAGGCTCTCCACCCCTACATGGCGGGCACGACCCGGCTGGAGCCGACGACATAATGCGCATCCTTGTCACCAACGACGACGGCTACCACGCCCCCGGCCTTGCCGTGCTGGAAGAGATCGCGGCCCATTTCTCCGACGACGTGTGGGTCTGCGCCCCGTCCGAAGAGCAATCTGGCGCGGGCCATTCGCTCACTCTCAATCGCCCGGTGCGGCTCCAGAAATACGGCGAGCGACGCTATGCCGTCACCGGCACGCCGACCGACAGCGTGATGATGGCCCTGCGTGAAGTGATGGACACGCCCCCCGACATCATCCTGTCCGGCGTCAATCGCGGGGCCAATCTGGGCGATGACATAACCTATTCGGGCACGGTCTCCGCCGCGATCGAAGGCGCGCTTGCGGGCGTGCGCGCGATCGCGCTCAGCCAAGTCTATAGCGGCGAAACGCGCGGGACGGACCAGGAATTCGCCGCCGCGCGCGAATGGGGGCCTAAGGTTATCCGGCCGCTGCTGGATACGCCTTTCGCCGAGCGCACGCTGGTCAATGTCAATTTCCCGCCCCGTCCGTCCGGAGAGGTAAAGGGCATCCGCGTCGCCCGGCAGGGATTCCACGATTACAAGCGCGGCACGGTGGTCGAGGGCCGCGACCCGCGCGGATACCGCTATTTCTGGTTCGGCCTCGACCCGATCGAGCACACGCTCGATCACGGCACGGATCTCGAGGCGATCGACGACGGCTATGTCGCTGTCACCCCGCTCCAGCTCGATTTCACCCATTACCCGACCATCGGCCGCCTTGCCGAAAGGTTCGGGGACTGATCAGGGCCGGGGGCGCGAGGGGCGATGGCGGAGGAACCTTCGGGCAAGCCGACCACGGACCGGTCGAAATCCGAGCCCAAGGCGCGCGCGCGCCGGCGTTTCCAGCCCTTGCGCCGCGCGGTCAGACTGCCGGTCTGGGGCGACCTCGGCATCAGGGCCGGCCTTGCGCTCTTCCTGATCTTCGTCGTCATCCTCGTCCACTGGTGGGACCGCGAGGGGCTGGTCGACAATTTCGACGGCCATGTGAGCTTTCTCGACGTGGTCTATTTCACCATGATCTCGATCACCACGACCGGCTTCGGCGACATCGCCCCGATCACCGACCGGGCGCGCCTGATCGAGGCGGTGATCGTGACCCCGGTGCGCTTCGCGGTGCTCTTCATTTTCGTCGGCACGGCCTATAACTTCATCATCAAGCGCAGCTGGGAGAAATGGCGCATGGCCCGCATTCAGGAGCAATTGTCCGACCACGTCGTGGTGCTGGGCTATGGCGTCTCCGGCTCGCAAAGCGTCGAGGAACTGATCGCGCGCGGCACGCCATCCGACAGCATCGTCGTGGTCGACCCCAGCGAGGACCGGCTCGCCGAAGCCGAAAAGCTCGGCGTCAACGTCATGGCCGCCGATGCGACCCGCGACGAGACGCTGAAAGCGGTGCGCATCGGCAATGCGCGGAGCATCCTCGTCTCGGCCGGGCGCGACGACACTTCGATCCTGATCGTGCTGACCGTCCGCCACCTCGCCCCCAAGGTGCCGATCAGCGTAGTCGTGCGCGCGCAGGATAACGAAGTACTGGCCCGGCAGGCCGGGGCGAACAATGTTATCAACCCGGTGCGCTTTACCGGCCTGCTTCTCGCGGGGAGCGCGCAGGGTGCGCATATCTCCGATTATCTCGCCGATCTCGCATCGGTTTCGGGGCGCGTCCAACTGGTCGAGCGAGTGATCGACGAGGAGGAATGCGGCCGCGCGATCAGCCAGCTGAAGAGTGGCGGACGGGGTCTCAGGGTCTATCGAAACGGACGCGCGATCGGCTATTGGGAAGAGGAGTGCCAGAGCCTTCAGAAGGGCGACATCGTGGTCGAGATTGTGCCCACCGAAAACGGCACGACCAAGGGCGACGGGCACGGTGACAAGCGCGAATAGCGCCTCACCGGAACAGCAGGAACACCCCGCCCATCGCCGCCATCCCGACGAGGAAATGGCCCGCATCGATGGCGAAGAGCAGGCCGCTCCTGCGCTGGTAGAGATAATTGATCCCGACCGCCGGGATCATCACGCCCGCGGCAAAGCCCACCGCCATCATCATGACGACGTGCGGTGCCGGGTTCGTCCGGGCGATCAGGTGCCACAGCACCATCGCGATCAGCATCTCGAAGGCGAAGGTGAGGCCGAAGATCACCGCCATTTTACCACTGCGCACGGCGGCGTCCGACAATCCGGCGGCCCTTTGCCACGCCTTTCCGAAAAGCACCCCGTACCAGATCGCGCCGACGGCGAAGAAGGCGGCGGTCCCGGCAAGCACCGGCCACAAGGCGAAATCATTCATGAATTGGCTCCATCTGCGTAGAGCACAGCGCTAGCGCATTCGCGGCTTTGCGTGTAGGGGGCCGCGCCTGATGAGTACTCTCACATCCTCCCCTCCCCGTGCGCTTCCCGACCAGAAGCGCATCGGCATGGTTTCCCTCGGCTGTCCCAAGGCGCTTGTGGATTCCGAACGCATCCTCACGCGGCTTCGCGCCGATGGCTATGCGATCAGCCCCGACTATGCCGGTGCCGACGTGGTGCTGGTCAACACTTGCGGCTTTCTCGATTCCGCCAAGGAAGAAAGCCTCGCAGCGATCGGAGAGGCGATTTCGGAGAACGGGCGCGTCATCGTCACCGGCTGCATGGGCGAGGAAGCGGACGCGATCCGCGCCGCGCATCCGCAGGTGCTGGCAGTGACGGGCGCACATCAATACGAACAGGTCGTCGATGCGGTCCACACCCATGCCCCGCCATCGCAGGGACCGTTCGTCGATCTCATCCCGCAGCCTTCCGACGCCGACATCAAGCTGACGCCGCGCCATTACAGCTATCTGAAGATTTCGGAGGGCTGCAACCATTCCTGCGCCTTCTGCATCATCCCGCAATTGCGCGGAAAGCTCGCCAGCCGCCGGATCGACGCAGTGCTGCGCGAGGCGGAAAAACTGGTCGCGGCCGGCACGCAGGAACTGCTCGTCATCTCGCAGGACACCAGCGCCTACGGGGTCGATATCCGGCACGAGCCGCGCAGGTGGAAGGATCGCGAAGTGCGCGCGCACATGACCGATCTCGCCCGCGAACTGGGCGAACTGCGCACTCAGGAAAGCCGCGCGCCGTGGGTGCGGCTGCACTATGTCTATCCCTATCCCCATGTCGACCAGGTCATCCCGCTGATGGCCGAGGGGCTGCTGACGCCCTATCTCGACATCCCGTTCCAGCACGCCTCGCCCAAGGTGCTCAAACTGATGAAGCGCCCGGCCAACGAGGCGAAGGTTCTCGACCGCCTCAGGAGCTGGCGCGAGACCTGCCCCGACATCGCGGTGCGCTCCTCCTTCGTGGTCGGCTTTCCGGGCGAGACCGAGGACGATTTCGAATACCTGCTCGACTGGCTCGCCGAGGCCCGGCTCGACCGGGTCGGGGCGTTTCGGTTTGAACCCGTGGAAGGCGCGGCGGCCAATGCCCTGCCCGATCCCGTGCCCGAAGAGGTCAAGGAGGAACGCTACGCCCGCCTCATGGAACTCACCGCCCGGATCAGCGCGGAAAAGCTGGCGGCGAAAGTCGGTCGCTCGCTGCCCGTGATAATCGACGAGGTCGGCGAACCGGACGAGGACGGCGATATCGGAGCGACGGGCCGGAGCGAGGCCGACGCGCCCGACATCGACGGCGCGGTTCACCTGAGAAACGTTCCCTCGGACCTTGGTGCGGGGCAGATCGTTGAGGTGACAATCGAGGATGCGGACGAACACGACCTGTTCGGCGTGATCGCCGGGTAGGGGCCACGTTGCCGCCCCCACGGCGATAGGTTAGCATCCTCCCATGCAAGGGCGTCTGCGGGCGCTCACAAGGAGGGATGCGCTTGACCCAATTCGCCGCCGATCGGCTGCTGCTATTCGGGGCCACCGGAGACCTCTCGCGGCGCAAGCTGCTGCCCTCGCTCTGCGCGCTCGATGCGGACGGGCTGCTGCCGGAAAGGCTCACGATCATCGCGACCGCGCGCAGCGATCTGGACGATGCGGGCTTTCGCGACCTGGCCCGCAAGGCGCTCGAGCAGCACCTTCCGGCGGAGCGGCGCGGGGGGATGGCGGATTTCCTCAACCGACTGCACTACCAGCCGCTTGATGCCTCGACGCTAGAAGGTTTCGAGGAGCTCGCGCGCAAGGTCGGCCCGATCCGCGAGGGTCCCGATACGGGAGTCGCAATTTTCCTTTCGACCGCGCCGAGCCTGTTCGGCCCCACCATAGCCGGGCTGCAACATGCCGGCCTGGCCGGAGAGAACGTGCGCATGTGCCTCGAAAAGCCGCTCGGCGACGATCTTGCGTCGAGCCGTGCGATCAATGATGCGGTCGCCGAAGCCTTTCCCGAAGAGCGCACCTTCCGCATCGACCACTATCTTGGCAAGGAAACGGTGCAGAACCTGCTCGCGCTGCGCTTTGCCAACATCCTGTTCGAACCGATCTGGAACGCGACCTATATCGACCATGTCCAGATCACCGTGGCCGAGACGGTCGGGCTGGAAGGCCGGGTCGATTTCTACGACGGCGCGGGGGCACTGCGCGACATGGTGCAGAACCACATGCTCCAATTGCTGAGCCTCGTCGCGATGGAGCCGCCGACCAGTTTCGATGCCACTGCGGTACGCGACGAAAAGGTAAAGGTGCTGCGCGCGCTGCGACCGGTCAAGGCGGGCGAGACCGTGACCGGGCAATATCGCGCCGGCGCGATCGGCGGACAGGCGGTACCCGGCTATGACGAGGAACTGGGGCGGGATTCGGACACCGAGACTTTCGTCGCGATCAAGGCCCATGTCGACAACTGGCGCTGGAAGGGCGTGCCGTTCTACCTGCGCACCGGCAAGCGCCTGCCCGAACGCGTGACCGAAATCCTCGTCCAGCTGCGCTGCGTGCCGCATTCGATCTTCGACGGGGCCGGGGCGAAAGCGGCCGGCGGCGGCATGGTCGAGACCCATCCCAACCATCTCCTCATCGGAATTCAGCCCGAGGAGAATATCACCCTGTCGCTGATGGCGAAGGTCCCCGGGCTCGACGAGGAGGGCGTGAGCCTGCGCGAAATCCCGCTCCAGATCGCGATGCCTGATGCCTTTGTCGGCCAGCATCGCCGGATCGCCTATGAACGCCTGCTGCTGGACCTCATCAATGGCGACCAGACCCTGTTCGTTCGCCGCGACGAGGTCGAGGCGCAATGGCACTGGATCGATGCGATCCGCGCCGAATGGGCGGCAGGCGGGCAGGCCCCGCGCACCTATACTGCCGGAAGCTGGGGACCGAGCGCGGCCATCGGCCTCATCGAACGCGACGGAGTGAGCTGGCATGAATAAGCTCGACGAAACCATCCACCGGGTCACGCAGCGGATCATCGAGAATTCGAAAAGCGGCCGTACCGCCTATCTCGAATTGATAAAGCGCGAAGCGGATCGCAGGCCCGACCACAAAGACATCGCCTGCTCCAATCTCGCCCACGCCTTTGCCGGGGCGCAGGAAGACCAGGAGGCGATGAAGAATCGCCGCGGACCGAATATCGGGGTGGTGACCGCCTATAACGACATGCTTTCCGCTCACGCGCCCTATTACCGCTATCCCGAACGGCTCAAGATCCACGCCCGCGAGGTCGGCGCGACGGCGCAGGTCGCAGGCGGGACCCCGGCCATGTGCGACGGCGTGACACAGGGCGAGGACGGGATGGAGCTCTCGCTGTTCAGCCGCGACACGATCGCGATGGCGACCGGCGTCGCGCTCTCGCACCAGATGTACGACGCGGTTGCCTGTCTCGGTATCTGCGACAAGATCGTGCCGGGCCTGATGATCGGGGCGCTGCGCTGCGGCCACCTGCCTGCGGTCTTCGTGCCCTCGGGACCGATGCCCTCGGGCATCTCCAACGCGCAGAAACAGGAGACGCGGCAGAAATACGCCGCCGGAGAGATCGGGCGCGACGCATTGCTCGAAAGCGAACTCGGTTCTTATCATTCGCCCGGCACCTGCACCTTTTACGGGACGGCCAATTCGAACCAGATGATGATGGAGATGATGGGGCTGCACGTGCCCGGCGCCGCCTTCGTTCAGCCGGGGACGAAGCTGCGCCAGGCGCTCGACCGGGCGGCGGTGCATCGGCTCGCCGCGCTTGCCGGGACCCAAGAGCGCACTCTTGCACAGGTTGTCGACGAAAAGGCGATCGTCAACGCGGTCGTCGGCCTGCTCGCCACCGGCGGCTCGACCAATCACGCGATCCATATTCCCGCGATGGCGCGCGCGGCGGGCATCCGCATCGACTGGAGCGACATGGCAGAGATCAGCCGGGTCGTGCCGCTGGTCGCGCGGGTCTATCCCAACGGCTCGGGCGACGTGAACCAGTTCCATGCGGCCGGCGGCATGGCCTTCGTCATAAGCGAACTGCTCGATGCCGGGCTCGCCCATGGCGACATCCTCACCGTGTGGGACGAAGGCTTTTCCGCCTATGCCAGCGAGCCGGTGCTGGACGACGATGCGCTTGACTGGAGCGCGGTCGGGGAAAGCAGGGACGACGACATGCTGCGCCCGGTATCCGACCCGTTCCAGCCGGATGGCGGGATGCGTCTCGTCACCGGCAATCTCGGGCGGGCCTGTTTCAAGAGCTCGGCGGTGGAGCGCGAGCGCTGGACCATCGAGGCGCCCGCCCGCGTTTTCGAGGACCAGGCCGAGGTGCTCGCCGCTTTCAAGGCCGGCGAATTGAACCGCGATGTCGTCGTGGTCGTGCGTTTCCAGGGTCCGCGCGCCAACGGCATGCCCGAATTGCACGCGCTCACCCCCTCGCTCGCCGTCCTGCAGAACCGCGGCCACCGCGTTGCGCTGGTGACTGACGGGCGCATGTCGGGGGCGAGCGGAAAGGTCCCGGCAGCGATCCATCTCACTCCGGAAGCGAAGGGCGGCGGGCCGCTTGCCAGAGTGCGCGACGGCGACGTCATCAAGGTCTGCGCCGAGACCGGCGAACTCAATGTCCACGCCGACCTCGACGCGCGCGAGCCCGCGCCCGACCGGGACGTGGAATGGGGCGTCGGGCGCGAACTCTTCCGCATGATGCAGGCGCATGCCGACGGGGCCGAACGCGGCGCGTCGGCCATGCTGGCACAGGCCGGGCTGTGAAGCGGGACAGCGACAGGGAAATCGCCGTCGCCGATATCGGCGGGACCCATGCCCGCTTCGCCCGCGCCCGCATCGGCGAGGATCGACAGGTCAGTCTCTGCGAACCGATCGTCCTCAAGACCGGCGACTATCCCGACCTGCCATCGGCATGGCGCGCCTTCCTGGCGCGCGAACCGGGCTTCGCCCCCGCCGGCGCCGCCTTCGCACTGGCCGGCCCGGTCGGCGAGGGCCCGTTCAAGCTCACCAATGCCGATTGGCGCTTCGATCCCGACACACTGCCTGGCGAGCTGGAAGTGGCAGATGTCACCCTGCTCAACGATTTCGCCGCCATCGCCCATGCGGTCGCGGGGCTGGGGAAGGACGATCTCGTCCATCTCGCCGGACCCGATGCGCCGCTTCCCGCCAAGGGCACGGTGACCGTGATCGGACCCGGCACGGGGCTCGGCATCGCCCATTTCCGCATGCATGAAGGCCGTGCTCTGGTGCAGGCGACCGAGGGATCGCATATCGACTTCGCGCCCGTCTGCGCTCTCGACGATGCGATTCTCGCCGCCCTGCGCGAGCGCTTCGAGCGGGTCTCGGTCGAGCGGGTCATGTCGGGCGAGGGAATCGTCCCCATCCAGGCCGCCATCGCCGCGCATGAGGGGCGCAAGCCGGTGCTGGACGACCCGCTCGCGATCTGGAAAGCGGGCATGGCGGGACAGGACGAACTCGCGGCGCGGGCCGTCGCGCATTTCGTCGCCACGCTTGGCCGGATCGCGGGAGATTATGCCCTCGCGCACGGCGCGAGCGCGGTGGTGATCGCCGGCGGCCTCGGCCAGCGGCTCCAACAGCACCTGCGCGCGCCCGCCTTTCACGAGGCCTTCATAGCCAAGGGCCGCTACGCAAAGTTGATGAAAGCCATGCCCGTTGCGCTCGTACGGCATTCCCAGCCGGGACTGGTCGGGGCGGCTCTTGCGCATGGTGTAGGATAGCGTGTTGGATTTCCTGTAGGACAACACCCGCCGAGGCGTTCCCAAGCAAGCGTCTTAAGGATTGCTCCGCGCCCGTCCCTTGCGGGGACGCGGACGGGCGAGCCTCTGGCGAAAGCGGATTTCCCGCGGCATAAGGGGCGCATGACACAGTTCCGCGCCCTTCGCCTCGCATCCGCTCTCGCCCTTGCCCTCGGCCTCGCCGGTTTCACGGCAAGTTCGGGCTTCGTGCTCGCGCAGGAGGGCGGGGCCGAGGCCGCAGGCGATCGCGCTCTCGATACCGCCGACGAGGTCGAGGCCGCCATCCGCGCGGTCGATCCGGACACGATGGGCCCCTCGCCCGTGGTCGATCCCTCGCTGCCCATGCCCTACGGGGCCGATCTGGCGGCGGGCGAGAATCCCGAGGCCGATCTCCCGCCGCTCCCGGGCGAGCCTGCCGCATTGCCCGGGTCGGCCCCGATCGTGCCCGAACGCGGCCCCGCCGCGCGCATGATCGCGGATCCGGTCGTCCAGGCCCTTCCCGCGCCCGATCCGTCTCCCGCCCCGACCCGGCCCGCCCCGACCCGGCCCGCCCCGGCGGCGGACGATCCCTTCGTCATCAAGAGCATCCTGCCGATCGAGGGCACGATCCGCTACGGCGAATGGTTCTGGGACGAAAGCGCCGCGCCCGCCGAAGGCCCGCTGGTCATCACCGTCGATCTTGAAGCGCGCGTCATCAGCGCCTTTCGCGACGGGCACGAAATCGGGACCGCGGTCGCCCTGCTCGGCACGAAGAAGCACCCCACCCCGCTCGGTGTCTTCCCGATCCTGACGAAGGAAAAGGACAATATCTCCGAGAAATACAATAACGCGCCCATGCCCTGGACGCTGCGGCTGACCTGGGACGGAATCGCGATCCACGGCTCGCCGGTGATCAACGGCTATGCCAGCCACGGCTGCATCGGCGTACCCGATCCCTTCGCGAAAAAGCTCTTCGCGGCGGCAAGGCGCGGCGACAAGGTTGTGATCACGCGCGGACAATATGCCGGGGTGGGCGACAAGCTGCTGTCCTGAGCTGACGCGGACAGACGGGCCGGCCCCTGGCCCTCGTCCAGTGGTCGGCGCCCCGAACCAGCCGCCGATCAGCCGACGGTCAGTGCACCCGGCGCGCGGGCTCGGGACGAAAACGCCAGACACGCATTTCCACGCCGACCTTTTCCACCCGCTCGGTTCCCGGCATGCCCAGCACCCCGCCGAGCGAGGCGTTCTCGAAACGCCACAGCCGGTCCGCCGCCCGCCCTGCCTCCGCGCGGGAGACCTGCCCGCCCAGTGCGGCGACGATCCGGCGCACCGTCTCGACCTGGATCGCGCGCGGGACATTGGCGTAATAGCGAAAGGTCGGCCCGTGCGGCTCATCCTCGCGGTGGACCATCTCCTCCCAGTCGATCTGCGCATACCATTCGATCGCCCGCCAGGCTTCGGCAAGGTGATCCGCGCTCGCCGCGAGCGCCTGCGCATCGAGCCAGTCATGCTCGGCAAGGTGCTGCCGCACCCGCGCACGGTCGAAGGCGAGGTCTTCATTGGTCGGATCGCGCGCCGCTTCCAGACCGCAGGCCTCCACGACCCCCTCGAGATCGGCCTTGCGCCAGCCGAGCAGCGGGCGGATGAGCGCGATGTCGCTGCCGGGAACCCGGCCATGCGCGCGCACCCCGGCCAGGCCTGAAAGCCCGCTCCCGCGCGCCAGGCGCATCAGCAGCGTTTCGGCCTGGTCGTCGGCGTGATGCGCGGTGGCGAGCGCGCCGCAGCCCGCATCGCGCGCCCAATGGCCGAGGGCGGCATAGCGCGCCTCGCGCGCGCGGGCCTGGAGATTGCCGCGGGCGACCTCGATCTTCAACGCGGTGAAAGGGATATCCCGCTCCCGGCAGGCCGCTTCGACCAGTGCGATTTCGCCCGCCGCCTCGGGCCGCAGGCCGTGATCGACGCTGGCGACCGCCACCGCGCCCGGCAGCGCCTCGCCCGCGAGCAGCATGAGAGCGAGGCTGTCCGGCCCGCCCGATACGGCCAGGCCGAGCGGCCCATCGCGGTCTTCCTCCGGCCACAGCCGGGCGAGGTCGCACGCAAAGCGGGCGATCAGTTCGGGATCGGGAATGCTTTCAATCGTGCGCCTCCCCTCGGGCTGTGGCCGCTTGCGGCCCTGCCGGGCCTATTCGCAGGTCACCTTGCGGCGATTGCTTTCGTACTGGTCGGCGAGCCGCCCGCTGGCGATCGCGGGATAGGTTTCCCCGAATTCGGCCAGCGCAATGCAGGCGCGGCGGGTGTCGCCCATCGCGATCATGCTTTCGGCGAGAAAAAGCAGGCTGTCGGGCGCGCGACGCGCGGTGCGATCCGTCTGGTAATTGCGCAGGAACCAGCGCGCCGCCTCTTCCGCCATGCCGTCGTCGAGAAAGGCGCGGCCCAGCAGGTTGCGGCCATAGGTGATGAGCGGGTGGTCGGGATAATCCTGCACGAAGTTCGACAATTGCTGGCGCGCCTCGGGATAGAGGCCCGCATCCCACAGGCGAAAGCCATAGGTGTATTCGTCCTCGCCCGCATCGCCCGTATCGGGCTTGGCGATGGCCTGCACCGCCGCGAGCCGTTCCGGACTCGGCCCCTCGTCGGCCGCGCTGGCGGCAGACGATCCGCTGCTTACCGGCGCGGTCTCGATCCGCTGGCCGCCTTCGGACGCGTCATCGCTCCCACCGCCGCTTGCGCTTTCGCCCGTCATCGCGGCGAGATTGCTGTCGGTCGCGCCCGTTTCGGCGCGCGCGGGCGCGCTTGGCGCGCTTTCCAGCGCGGTGATCCGTTCATCGAGGCGCGAGAGCGCGTTGGCGTTCTCCTCGGAAAGGGACGTGAGCCGCTGGAGCTGCAATTCGATCGCGTCGAGCCGGGCGAGGATATCGGTGATCGCGCCGGTCGAGGGCCGTTCGGCCTGCCGGGGCGAGGCCTGTTCGCCGGCGGTGATCTGCGGCTCGAAAAAGCGCCCTTCGCCGCCGGGAAAGACATTGCGCTGGAGCGCCCTGATCTCCGCCTCGATCTTGCGCAGCCGGGCCTCGTTGCCGGAATCCTGTGCAAGGGCCGGTGCGGGCGCGGTGGCGAGCACCGCCCCCGCAGCGAACGCGCCGAGCAGGCGAGCAGGAAGAATGGGGCGGGCGGCGAGTGTCCGGGGCGCTTTCATCATGGGCTGCACAATATCCCTTTCTCGGCTGTCAATTTCTTCGGTCTGGTCGTCCGGTCCTTCCGCGAGGGGGCCGCGTAAAGGCATGGCGCATGCCTGGACAAACGCGCCTGAACGCGAGTGGAATCTGTGCCCGCTGGGACGCGCCAAGTCGAGGGGCGAAGGCGGGGAAATCGGTGGGAAATCACCTCGCCCCCGGCACGCGCACCCTATCCCGCCCAAGCGCCGCTCAGTCGGCGCTCGGCCCGTCCGTGTCGTTCCGGTCGAGCAGCGCGCTCGCCGAAACCGGCTCGGCGCCCATCGTCTCGGGCCGTTCGGCTAGCGGGGCAACCGCACGCCCGCCGATCGTGATGGCGAAGGCGTCTGGTCTCCCGGTGTTGATCAGCGGCTCGCGCGCATCCCCGGGCAAGGTGAAGCTTTCCCCGCTTTGCATCTGGTCCTCGAACAGCCGTTCGCCGCCGCGTTCGTAAAAACGCACCCAGATGCCGTCCTCGGTTGCGGTGAAGACGACCTCACCTGCCGGATCGGCAGCGGGCACGGATGCCTCCGGCCCCGCCGCGACCTGTCCCCCGCCGGCCTGTCCCGCGCCATTGCGCGGCGCCGCTGCGGAGCCCGCGTCCGAAGCGCTGTCCTCGCTTGTGAGAGCGGGCAGGTCCGCCCCCTGCCCGAAATAGGAGCTTGAGAAAGCGATTACGCCGACCGCCAGGACGATGGCGGCCAGTGCGCCGAACCAGGCGAGGCCGGCAGAGGGCAGCTTGGCAGGGTCGCCCGGCTCCATGGTCCCGGCACCATGATGGCGTCGTTCGCCCTCGTCGGAAAGTTCCGCGCGGACCTTGTCGGCGATCTCGTCCTCGTCGAGACCGACCACCCGGGCGTAATTGCGCGCAAATCCGATCGCATAGGTGCGCGAGGGCAGGGTTTCGAATTCGCCCGCCTCGATCACTTCGAGATGGTGCGTGGGGATCCGGGTTTCGGCGGCGATGTGGGAGAGATCGAGCCGCTTGCGCTCACGCGCGGCGCGCAGGCTCGCACCCGCCCCGGCAGTGTCGGCCCCGGAATCGCGCTCGGCCCCATAGGCGAGCGAGTCTTCGGCGAGCGCGTCTTCGCCGACCTCACCGGTCTGTTTGTCGCTGCTCATGACCCGGTCCACGTTTCTGGGGTGTCTTCGTGCAATATCGTAGGTCCCCTAAAAATCGGGCTTGTGGCGCGCTGTCAACCGCTCGTCCATCAGGCCGGGCGCGCGCCGCCGCATTCGCGCGGCAGGCTGGCGAAAGATGCAC
This sequence comes from Erythrobacter sp., assembly GCF_040217515.1. Taxonomy (GTDB): domain Bacteria; phylum Pseudomonadota; class Alphaproteobacteria; order Sphingomonadales; family Sphingomonadaceae; genus Erythrobacter. Next base: position 72,366 of record NZ_JAVJPT010000011.1, on the reverse strand, counting down.
TCAATCGGTCTCGATCTCCCGCTCGTCCGCCCAGGCGGACAATTCGGCGCGGATGTCGGTCGCCGGATCGGCGAGCCACCCGGAAAGGGCCTCGGACAGCTCTGCCAGGTCGATCTTGCGCACCAGTTCCTTGATCGGGCCGACCGCGGCGGGCGTGATCGAGAGGCGACGAAAGCCGATGCCGAGCAGGGCCAGCGCCTCGAGCCTTCGCCCGCCCATCTCACCGCACACGCCGACATCGACGCCGCTGCCGACGCTCGACTGGATGACGCGCCGCAGGAACCTGAGGATCGACGGGCTGAGCCAGTCGTATCGCTGGGCGAGCTTGGGATTGGCGCGGTCGGCGGCGAACAGGAACTGCGTAAGGTCGTTGGTCCCGACCGACAGGAAGCTCAGTTTCGGCAGCAGCAGGTCGAGGACCTCGGCCAGGGCGGGCACTTCGAGCATCGCGCCGTAATGGATGCGCTCGGGCCCCAGCTTCTTCTTGGAACGCAGGAAAGCGAGCTGTTCGTCGAACACCGCCTTGGCCGCGTCGAATTCCCACACCTCGGACACCATCGGGAACATGACGTAGAGCGCCCTGCCCCCCGCCGCTTCGAGCAGGGCGCGGGCCTGCGCCTTCATCAACCCCTCGCGTTCGAGCGCCAGCCGCAGCGCGCGCCAGCCCATCGCCGGGTTCTCGTCATTGCGGGCGATATCGGAGGCGAGATAGGGCACCGACTTGTCCCCGCCGATATCTACCGTGCGGAAGATCACCGGCTTGTCGCCGGCCGCATCGAGCACGTCGCGGTAGAGCCGGGTCTGCCGCTCGCGCTGGGGCAGGGTAGCGGAAACGAGGAACTGGAATTCGGTGCGGAACAGCCCGACCCCGTCCGCGCCGGTCATGGCAAGGTTGCTCATGTCGTCGCGCAGGCCTGCATTCATCATGACATGGATACGCGTCCCGCAGCGGGTGAAGGGCTCCACGTCGCGCAAATTCGCATAGGCAGCCTGGCGTTCCTTCGAGCGGGCAAAGCGCGCATGGAAGGCATCGGCGACCTGCGAGGAAGGGCGCACCATCGCATTGCCGACCGTCGCATCAAGCAGCACGTCATCGCCTTCGCGGATCAGGCCGCGCACGCTTTGCGCCCGTCCCAGCACCGGAACACCCATGGCCCGCGCGACGATCACGACATGGGCGGTAAGCGAACCTTCCTCGAGGATCACGCCCTTCAGCCGCCTTTTGTCGTATTCGAGCAGTTCGGCAGGACCGAGATTGCGCGCGATCAGGATCGTGTCGCGCCGCAGCCCCTGCGAGGCGGCCGTTCCCAATTGCCCCGCAACGATCCGGATCAGGCGGTTGGCGAGATCCTCCAGATCATGCATCCGGTCGGCCAGCAGCGGATCGTCGATCTCGCGCATCCGCATGCGGGTATGCTGCTGCACCCGCTCGATCGCGGCCTCCGCCGTAAGGCCGGAATCGATCGCCTCGTTGATGCGGCGCGACCAGCCCTCGTCATAGGCGAACATCTTGTAGGTCTCGAGCACCTCCTCGTGCTCGCCCCCGACGCCGAATTCAGCCTGGCCCGCCAGATTGTCGATCTGCTCGCGCATCTTGTCGAAGGCGCGGTAGACCCGCTGGCGCTCGGCCTCGATGTCCTCGGCCATGACCTGCGTGATCTGGACACGCGGCTGGTGATAGACCGCCTGGCCCGCACCCAGCCCCTTGACCATGGGCAGGCCCGTGACGGTGGCAGGCGCGGTCTGTTCCTCGGTCAGGCCGCGCGCTTCCTCCTCGTCGACCAGTTCGGCATTGGCGATGAGTTCGGACAGCACCATGGCCGTGGTCTGCAGCGCCTCGATCTCGACTTCCTCGTAGCGGCGCGGATCGACATGCTGGACGCACAATACGCCGACCGCGCGTTCGCGGTAGACGATCGGGACCCCGGCAAAGGAATGGAACTTCTCCTCGCCCGTTTCGGGGCGATAGAGAAAATCGGGATGTGCCTTCGCCTCGGCGAGGTTGAGCGTTTCGACATTGGAGGCGATCGTGCCCGTAAGCCCCTCGCCCACGGCCATGCGGGTGACATGGACCGCGCTCTGGTTGAGGCCGCGCGTGGCGAACAGTTCGAGCATGCCTTCGCGCAGCAGATAGATCGAGCAGACCTCGCTGGTGAGGCATTCGCCGATGATCTCCACCACCGAGTCGAGCTTGCCCTGCGCGTGCATGCGCGAGGCCATCACCTCGGTCAGGCGGGTCAGGATCTGGCGGGCGGATGCGGCGGCGGTCATGTTCTCGCGCCACATCTACTGCGGAGCGGGCGCAAAAGCAAAGCGCCTGGCTCTCGCGGAGCCTTCGCAGCGGCCATGCGCGCTCGAGGCCGCAGGGATGCAGGCCCCGACTGCAGGAGGTTGCGAAGCGACGCTGTTTTGGCGCGCGCGTGCGCGCGGCAGGGCTGGTTTGGCGCGCGCGTGCGCGCGGCAGGGCTGGATTGGTGCGCGCGTGTGCGCGGGAGGCTCCGAGCCCGCCTTTGCCGGGTCTTTCTGATTTTGCGAGCCGATCCGCCCGGACCGACCTAAAGCAGGGGCCGAACGCGGCGGCCGGTCAGCCGCGCGCGATCTCCTCCTTCAGTCTCAGCTTCTGCCTCTTGAGGTACTGGACTTTCGCCGTATCGGGGACGGGACGGGCCATTTCGTCGCGCAGGCGGGCTTCGAGGCCGGCATGCTTCGACTGGAGAGCCTGGACATGCGAGGTGGAAGCTGCAGTTGCCATAGTCGTTACCTCCTTCTTTCGGGGGGCTGCCCCCGGAGAAGCGACTCGGGCACGGTGCGGCCGAGCCGCAGGTTTGAAGCAAACCACAGCCAAGCTATCTTGCAAAGTCGTTATAATGCGTGGATCGATGTCTGCGCAGGCACGCGCGGTGGGGCGTTTTTCTGACGATGATTCCCGCGTGCCATGCGGGGGCGCGGCAGCTGGGATTGGGACAGGCGGAATGAACGAGGCCGAGCTGCGCAAGAAGCTCGAATTGCTGCGCACCGAACATCGCGATCTCGACGCGGCTATCGCCGCCCTGACCGAGGCCGGGGAGAGGACCGGCTTCGTCGACCAGCTGCAGATCGCGCGCCTGAAGAAGCGCAAGCTGCGGCTGAAGGACCAGATCGCGATAATCGAGGACGAACTCTTTCCCGATATCATCGCATAGCGTGTTTGCGCAGCCGCATCCGCGGCTGCGATGTCCTCGACACTGTCGGGCCTGCGGGCGGGCGGCCGCCCTTGCGGCCCGCGCTGCAGGCCGGAACAACGCGCCAAGACCGCAAGGCTCCCGGAACAACATCGCCGAGAGTAACAGCGTAGCTTGTTTGCGCAGCCGCATCCGCGGCTGCGATGTCCTCGGCCCTGCCGGGCCTGCGGGCGGGCGGTCGCCCTTGCGGCCCGCGCTGCGGGCCGGAACAACGCGCCAAGACCGCAAGGCTCCCGGAACAACATCGCCGAAAGTAACCGCGTAGCTTGCTTTCGCAGCCGCATCCGCGCGCTGCCCTCACAAAAACGTCCCGCCAAGGGACACTTCGAAGTTTTACCGGGAAAGTAACCATAGGTAGGTGGAGCTTGGCGAAGCGGCGTTATAGCCCGGTCCCCGTCATGGCCCGCACCAGCGACCTTTCGCGCCCCATCATCGAGGCGCTCTACACCGAGGCGCTCGTCCTTGCCGACGAGGTTCGCGCGGTTTTCGCCGCGAGCGCGGAGCCTGCCGCTGCGGCCGAACCGATCGGCGGCGACGGCGCGATGCTGCGGCTCGCGCTGTCCGCCGAAGGGCTCAAGACGACGACCCGGATGATGCACGTGCTCGCCTGGCTGCTCAACCAGCGCGCTTTCTTTTCCGGCGAACTCAGCGCCAGCCAGCTGCGACGGCACGGCATCCTGCCGTCCGACCGCGAGGCCGATCCCGAAGCGCTCGCCCGGCTCGAACCCGAAACGCGCGCGCTGATCGAGGAGACGGTCCGGCTTCATCGCCGCATCGCGCGCCTGGACGAGGCTTGGCGACAGGATTTCGCGATGCAATCGCCCGCACGCGCGTTCCAGCAAATGATCGGGCGCGAACTCGGGCGCGGCTGAAGGCCGCTCCCGCCCGTGTCGTTCAGGCTGCCGAGAGCGCCTTGCGCCAGCGTTCCAGCCGTTCCTGCCGCACTGCATCGGGCATGACCGGCTCGAACCGGGTCAGCTCGCCCTGCATCGCCTCCGCCGCGCCAGCGAGGTCGGGATAGAGCCCGGCCCCGCAGGCCGCGAGCATCGCCGCGCCCAGCGCGGTCGTCTCGACGAAGCCGGGCCGTTCGACCGGGATCGCGAGCATGTCGGCAAGATCCTGCGCCATCCAGTCGTTCGCGGCCATGCCGCCGTCGATCCTCAGCCCCGCCCACGGCGTCCCGTCGGCAGCGAAGGCCTGTGCAAGATCCCAGGTCTGGTGCGCCATCGCCTCGAGCGCGGCGCGCGCCAGCTCGGCCTTGCCGCTGGCGAAGGAGAGCCCGGCGATCACCCCGCGCGCATCGGCGCGCCAGTGCGGCGCACCCAGCCCCGCGAGCGCGGGCACGATCGTCACCCCGCCGCTATCGGGGATCGAGCGGGCGAGCGCCTCGGTCTCCTCGGCGACCTCGACGATGCCGAGCGAATCGCGCAGCCATTGCACGAGGCTCCCCGCAACGAAGACCGAGCCTTCGATGGCATAGGTGCGCTCGCCCTCGATCTGGGTCAGCACGGTCGAAAGCAGGCGGTGGGTGGACCGCGGCACGGCGCTGCCCTGGTTGGTCAGGATGAAGGCGCCGGTCCCGTAGGTCGCCTTGGTCTCGCCCGGCGACAGGCAGGCCTGACCGATGGTGGCCGCCTGCTGGTCGCCCGCGCATCCGGTGATCGCGATCGGCCCGCCGAACAGGCGCGGATCGGTCCGGCCGAGAGCGCCCGCCATGTCTATGACTTCGGGCAGCGCCGCGTGCGGCACTCGAAACAGGTCGCACAGCCCGCGGTCGAAAGCCGGCGCGTCCAGCTCCATGAGCAGGGTGCGGCTGGCATTGCTCGCATCAGTGACATGCCGCGCGCCGCCCGTCAGTTTGAACAGCAGCCAGCTGTCGACCGTGCCGAAAGCAAGCGTCCCGGCCGCGGCGGCGGCCTGCACCTCGGGCACGTTGTCGAGCATCCAGCGCATCTTGGTGCCCGCGAAATAGGGGTCGAGCACGAGGCCCGTGCGGCGCTGCACGTCCTCCTCGTGCCCGGCTTCGCGCAGGGTCATGCACAGCGGCTCGCTCCGCCGGTCCTGCCACACGATGGCGCGAGTCAGCGGCTCGCCTGTTTGACGGTCCCATGCGACCACCGTCTCGCGCTGGTTGGTGATGCCGAGCCCGGCGATCATCGCCGCCCCGCCCGCCTTGGGCACGACCTCGCGCGCGCAGGCCAGCGTCTTGTCCCAGATTTCGGAGGCGTCGTGTTCGACCCAGCCGCCTTTCGGGTAGTGCTGCGTGAGGTCGGCCTGCGCGCTCGCCACGAGCACGCCGTCGCTCGCGAAAAGCATGGCGCGCGTCGAGGTGGTCCCTTCGTCGAGCACGAGGATGTAGTCGCTCATCGTCTCCCCTTCCTGCCGCTTGCGCGCCATCTCCTAGAGGCTGCCGCGCCTCCAAGTCGAGGGGCGATGCGCGCTCGCTCCACCACCGCTTGCCCTCGACAGGGCGGGCGCGCGCGGCCATATGGCGCAGCGATGGTCGAGATACCTCCCAAACCGTGGCCCACAGGCAAAGCCGAACAGCTCGAGCCGCTGGTGCGCCGCGTGCTCGCGCCGAACCCTTCGCCCTATACCTATACCGGCACGCAGACCTATGTCGTGGGCGAGAGCCACGGGCCGGACTGCGCGGTGATCGATCCGGGTCCGGCGGACGAGGCGCATCTCGATGCGATCGAGGCGGCGGTGGCGGGGCGCGAGGTCACCGCGATCATGTGCACCCACACCCACCGCGACCACTCGCCCGCGGCCGCACCGCTGGCCCGACGCACACGCGCGCCGATCGTAGGCTGCGCCCCGCTGGTCCTGTCGACCGACCTGCCCCGTTCCGATGAGAGCTTCGACACCACCTACGCCCCGGACCGCGTGCTCGAGGACGGCGAGGCCATGGCCGGGACGGGCTGGACCCTGAAAGCGGTCGCGACGCCCGGCCACACCTCGAACCACCTGTGCTTCGCGCTGGAAGAGAGCGGCGCGCTGTTCACGGGGGACCATGTCATGGGCTGGTCGACCAGCGTCGTCGTCCCGCCCGACGGCGACATGGGGGCCTATATGGCGAGCCTCGAAAAGCTGCTCGCGCGAGAGGACACGGTTTACCACTCCGCCCACGGCGCCGCGATCACCAAGCCCCGCCAGCTGGTGCGCGGCATGATCGGCCATCGCCGCCAGCGCGAAAACCAGATCATGCGCCTGCTGGGCGAAGAAGCGCGCGCGGTGAGCGAATTCATCCCGGCCATGTACAAGGGGCTCGACGAGCGGCTCGTTCCCGCCGCCGAAATGAGCGTGACGGCGCACCTGATCGACCTCGAAAAACGCGGCCTCGTCATGCGCGGGGAAGAGGCGGGCGTCGAGATCTGGCGCGGGGCGTGACCATGCCCCGGCATCCTTAACGAAACGCCAGCGGCGCGCCGCGGGATCGACCGGAATGTCCTTCCGCAGCGAACCCAGGCATAGACCGACCTGCAATCGGCAAGGGACCACGGCAGGTCATGGCGACAATCCCGGGGCAATGGAACACGGCGCGTGGCGCCGAAAATCGCGTCTTCCGCATCGCGGGCTGCGCGCTGGCGGGAACGGCCGCCGCGGTCTTCGCCGCCTTCGCACTGGTCATGGCGCTCGACCCGTTCGACTATCCGGTCGAAACCCACCTCCATGTCGCGGTGATGACCGCCTGGCTCGGCCTGTTCGCAGTGCAGGCGCTGCTCGCCACCGGGGGCGATATCGCGCTGCACCGCAGGCTCGGAATGGCGGGCGGGCTGCTCGCCATTTGCATTGCCGTCAGCGGGAGCATCGTCGCGGTCTCCGCCATTGCCGGTGAGCGGATCCCGCCGATCTTTTCGCCGGGCTATTTCCTCGTGATGACCCACATGGACCTCGTCGCCTTTACCGGGCTCGTCGCGTTCGCGCTCGCGCAGCGGCGGCGCAGCGAGTGGCACAAGCGGCTGATGCTGTGTGCGCTGCTTGCGCTTTACGAACCGGTGCTGGGCAGGGTTTTCCTGCTCCTGCTTGTCCCCGCTCTCGGCGGCCCGCAAAGCGCGCTTCCCCTGCTCGCTGCGAATACCGGAGCATTCGAAGCAGCGCGCTGCCTCGTCCATTGTGCCCTGCTGGCGGGCCTTGCCCTATGGGACTGGCGCGCGACCGGTCGGCTGCACCGGGCCTGGCTGCCGGGACTTCTCGCGATCGGTTCGATCTATGCGGTTTCTGCCCTGCTCGGCGCGCAGGAGGCGGTCAGCGCCTTTGCCGTGGCAATAGCCGGCGGCGTCTAGCGCGCGGCGCGCAGACATTCGCCAAGACTGTCGGCACGGTGATACCCACTCGAAAAGCGCGCAAAAGCACCTATATCGGTCCCGTCACGAAGCAGCGGGGATCCGACCATGAGCATCGAAACGAAAGTTCCAACCGGCGAAGACCTGCTCGCCGAGATCGAGCGGCTGCGCAAGGAGCGCAACGCCGTTATCCTCGCGCATTACTACCAGACCGCCGACATCCAGGACATTGCGGACTTCGTCGGCGACAGCCTCGAACTCTCGCGCAAGGCCGCCGATACCGATGCGGACGTGATCGCCTTTTGCGGGGTCAAGTTCATGGCCGACACGGCGAAGATCCTCAGCCCTGAAAAGACCGTGATCCTCCCCGACATGGACGCCGGGTGTTCGCTCGAAGACAGCTGCCCGCCCGAAAAGTTCAGGGCTTTCCGCGAAGCCCATCCCGATCACATCGCGCTCACCTACATCAATTGTTCGACCGAGGTGAAGGCACTGTCCGACATCATCGTCACGTCCTCCAGCGCGGAGACGATCCTCCAGCAGATCCCCAAGGACCAGCCGATCATCTTCGGCCCCGACCGGCACCTTGGCGGCTGGCTCAATCGCAAGTTCGACCGCGACATGCTGCTATGGCCGGGCGTGTGCATCGTGCACGAGGCGTTCAACGAGACCGAGCTTCTGAAACTCAAGGAACAACATCCCGGCGCGCCCATCGCCGCGCACCCCGAATGCCCGCCGACGATCCTCGACCATGCCGATCACGTCGGATCGACCTCTTCGATCCTCAAATACGCGCGGGATTTCGAAGGCGACACGCTGATAGTCGCGACCGAGCCGCACATCATCCACCAGATGGAAAAGGCGCTGCCGGAAAAGAATTTCATCGGCGCGCCCGGCGCGGACGGCAACTGCGCCTGCAATATCTGCCCCTATATGGCGCTCAATACGATGGAAAAGCTCTACGTCGCGCTGCGCGACCTGGAACCGCGCATCGAGATCGACGAGGATATCCGCCTGAAAGCCAAGCGGAGCCTCGACCGGATGCTCGAAATGGCCAGCGGGACCGTGGGCCGCGGCGATATCGGTAAGGTCGAAATCGAGGAAGTCCCCGGCGGCGACGTGCCGAGCGGGGATTGAGCGCTCTGGTTCGATGAAGCTAACACTCACGCGCTATGCTCCGGCGCATGAACGAGCATGACCATCGTGCGATTAGAGATATCGCAAGGAGCGGCCGTCCCTTGGTCGGACTGGCGGCGTTGGCATTGGTCAAAGTCCCGATCCGGTCTAGCCTACTAGTAATTGCGTTCTTGCAATTCTTGGCCGAACGCTAGACCTTGCGCTTCACTGCGGTCGCCCGCGCCACCGCCAGCGCGCTTCCCAGAAGCACCATCCCCGCCACATCGAGCGGCGTGAGAACCTCGCCGAACATCGTGTATCCGATCAGCGCCGCGATCGCCGGCTGGGTCAGCAGCGCAAGCCCGATCACCAGCGGCGGAAAATGGCCGAGCGCAAAGACCAGCAGCCCCTGCCCGATCAGCTGGCTGGATACGAACAGGATGAGGATCGGCGTCCAGTCGGTCGGCCAGACCGGCTCGCCCAGGATCAGCGCGATGGCGAGCAGGATGGGACAGGCGAAAACGCTCACCCAGACAAGCAGGCTCCACCCGCCAAAGCCGCCCCCCGCCCTCTGACCACGCGCGCCCTGCAGGTTGAGCAGGTACACCGCGTAGAACAACCCCGCCGTCAGGCAGAAAAGGTCGCCGATGAAGGTCGCGTCCGAAATCTCGAGGCTGCGGCCCAGCAATATCGCCGCCCCGCCCAGCGCGCACAGGATCGCCAGCCATTCCGCCCCGCGCGGCAAGGTGCGGGCGATGACAAAGCCCCAGAACAGCAGCACGACGCTGCCCGAATTGCCGAACAGAGTCGCATTGGCCAGCCGGGTCATGCCGATGCCGATATGCCAGCTGGCAAGGTCGAGGGCGAAGGCACTCGCACCGATCGCCACCGCCACCAGCGTTCGGCGCGGCATCCCGGAAAGCCGCTGGCCCGCGACACGCGCGAAGACCACGAGAAAGGGCAGCGCCAGCAGCAGCCGCCAGAACGCCGCCGAGACCGGCCCCGTATCCGCCAGCCGCACCAGCCACGGCCCCAGCGCCAGCGCGACATTGCCCGCCAGCAATGCCGCCAGCAGCAACCAGCCGCGCACGCCCGACAACACGCCGGTCGCAGGACTTTGCGTCGCTGGCCCCTTCTTTTCCATGGTTGCGCCCTAGCCTCATCCCCTCCAAGTGAACAGCCAGGCCAACGCAACAGGAGGAATTCCACAGGCATGCACGACGCCCTGTTCCAGCCGCTCACCATGGGCGCGCTCACCGCGAAAAACCGTATCTTCATGGCCCCGCTTACCCGCGGGCGCGCCGCCGAACCGATGTTCGTGCCGAACGAACTGATGGCGACCTATTACCGCCAGCGCGCGGGCGCCGGCATGATCCTGACCGAGGCGACCGGCATCAGCCGCGAAGGGCTAGGCTGGCCGAGCGCGCCGGGCATCTGGAGCGACGAGCAGGTCGAAGGCTGGAAGCTGACGACCGAAGGCGTGCACGAGCAAGGCGGCCTGATCGTCATGCAGCTGTGGCACATGGGCCGCCTCGTCCACCCCTGGTTCCTCGACGGGGAACCGCCCGTCTCGGCCAGCGCGACGCAGGCCCCCGGCCAGGCCCACACCCCTGTCGGCAAGCAGGACTATGCGCTCGCCCGCGAATTGTCCCCCGAGGATATCAGGCGCGTCGTCGCCGATTACCGCCACGCCGCCGAGAACGCAAAGGCGGCGGGCTTCGACGGGGTCCAGCTGCACGGCGCGAACGGCTATCTGGTCGACCAGTTCCTGCGCGATTCCTCGAATCTCAGGACCGACGAATATGGCGGCAGCCCCGAAAAGCGCACCCGCTTCATGCGCGAAGTGCTCGAGGCGCTGATCGATGTCTGGGGGGCCGACAAAGTCGGTATCCGCATGTCTCCCAATGGCGAGACGCAAGGGGTGGACGACAGCGATCCCGCAGCGACCTTCGGCGCGGCGGCGAAAGTGTGCGAGGAGCTTGGCCTCGCTTTCGTCGAACTGCGCGAACCCGGGCCCGACGGGACTTTCGGCTCGACCGACATTCCCAAGCAGAACCCGGTCATCCGCGAAGGCTATTCGGGCGCGCTGATCCTCAATTCGGATTACACCGCCGAGGCCGCCGAGGAAGCGATCGCGGGCGGCCTATGCGATGCGGTGAGTTTCGGACGGCCCTATATCTCGAACCCGGACCTCGAGACGCGGATCGCCAAGGGCGCGCATCTCAATCCGAACAAGGACGTGCCCAAGAGCTGGTACTTCCCGATACCCGAAGGCTATGTCGACTACCCGACGCTGGCCGAGGAAGAGGGCACCGAAACCGGTACGGGCGCAGCGGCCTGAACCCTGCCCGCACGCTTAGTCGGTAACGGGCGGCGCGACCGGGAGCCCGGTGGAATTCGGCGCGGGGGCAGGCGCGGGAGCAGGCGCCGGACCCGGCGATGGTGCCGGTGCAGGCGCGGGGGGATCGGCCTCGTCCTCCGCGCCGCTCCCGGTCGTCGCTTCGCTGTCGTCCGCAGCTGCGGATCGCCCGCCCGCGCCGGGCTCGCGCTCGAGCGGGGGGGATTGCGAGCGCAGCCGCTCGAGCGGGAGCATGTCGTCGCTGATCGTGCCGCCCAGCACCTCGCCCGCGGCCTCGCCGCCCTGATTGTCCGTGCGCGGAGCCTCGGCCGCCTCTTCCTCGCAGGCCGCCAGCAGCAGCAGCAGCGCGGCGCAGCACGGCGCGGCCCGTCTGGCGATGGTCAGCGACATCGATTGCGTCCCGTTTTGTCCAGCGTATCGAGGAAATCGCGCGCCCGCGCGATGAGCGCCGCATCCCATTGCTCGCAGGTCACGTCCTTGCCCAGCCGGGCGAGGCTCGTCACGCCGAATTCCTCGATCCCGCAGGGCACGATGCCGGAGAAATGCGCAAGGTCGGGGTCGAGATTGACCGAGAAACCGTGGCAAGTCACCCAGCGCCGCACGCGCACGCCGATCGCGCCGATCTTCGCCTCGCGCCCGTCGATGTCGCGGGTCCAGATGCCGACCCGCCCCGCGCTGCGCCAGGCCTCGACCCCGAAATCGGACAGTGTATCGATCACCCAGCCCTCGATCGCGTGGACGAAGCAGCGCACGTCCTTGCCGCGCCTGTTCAGGTCCAGCATCAGGTAGCCGACCCGCTGTCCCGGCCCGTGATAGGTGTAGCGCCCGCCGCGCCCGGCCTCGACCACTTCGAAGCGCGGATCGACCAGTTCGGCCGGGTCCGCGCTGGTCCCGGCGGTGTAGACCGGCGGGTGTTCGAGCAGCCAGACCATCTCGCGCGCCTCGCCCGCGGCGATGGCGGAGTTACGCGCCTCCATTTCGGCGAGCGCGTCGGTATAGGGAACGGGAGCGTGCGAGACGCGCCATTCGATCGCGGGATCGGGAACATTGCGGGTCGCGGAATCGGGGGCGGTGCTTGCCATGGGGCCTGCGTGGGGGCATTAGCGGCGCATATCAAGAGGCAAGCATCGGCCGGGCCGGCGCGGGCCTCATTCATGGCAACGGGGATCGACATGGCTGGCAATGGGGAAGGCAAGGGCGACGGCAATCCGGTCAAGCTCGACATGGGTGGCGCGTGGAACGATGCGATGGCGCTGCTTTCGGCCAATTTCGGGGTGATCGCGACGGTTGTGGGGCTGTTCTATTTCCTGCCGCAATTCGCGGTCGCGCTGCTCGCGCCCGAAATGTCCCAAACCGCCACCACCGACCTGCCGCCCGACGCTTCGCCGGAAATGGTGATGGAGGCGCTGAACGCGACCTTCCAGGAGGCCTATGCCGACAACTGGCCCTATCTCCTGCTTACGGTGATCTTCGGCTATGTCGGCGCGCTCGCCGTGCTGGCGCTGCTGCGGCGGGGTGGCAATCCCACGGTAGGCGAAGCGCTCAAGGCCGGGATCTTCGGCGCACCAAGCTATTTCGCGACACAGGTCCTGTTCGCCATCGGCGCGGGGCTCGCGATCGGCCTTCCGGTCGCGCTGGTCGCGGCATTCGCGCCCGTGGCGGCGGCGGTGCTCGCATTCCTGCTGGTGGTGGTGCTCGTCTATGCCGCTTTCAAGCTGATCCTTATCCCGGCCGTGATCGGGATCGAGGGCGCGCTCAATCCCATCGCAATCATCGCCCGGTCATGGCGCCTGACCAAGGGCAACACCCTGCGGCTGTTCGTATTCCTCCTCTTGCTGTTCATCGTCATCACGATCATCACCGTGATCGTGTCGCTGGTTTTCGGCCTTGTCTTCGCGGCGATGGGGGACGAGGTGGCGCGGATCGGCAGCGGCTTCGTGGGCGCGCTTGCCAATGCCGCGACGGGGGCGATCTACCTCACCGTGCTCGCGGCGATCCACCGGCAGCTGTCAGGTGGCGGCAGCGAGGTCGCCGAGACGTTCGAATAAGGCGCGAGCGGCGGACGCGCCCAAGGCCGATTGCGCGAATCCGCGCCCTCGCCTAGCGCAAGGGACCATGGCCGATGCCGATCCCCCGCCCCTGACGACAACGCGACCCGGCTCGATTTCGCGCGGGCGCATGGCGCTGCTGTTCACCGTCATGCTGGTGACAGCGGCGGGCAACACCGCGATGCAATCGGTCATGCCTTCGATCGGCACGGCGCTGGGTGTCGAGGACGTGTGGATCAGCCTCGCCTATTCTTGGTCGGCGCTGCTGTGGGTGGTGTGCGCACCGATCTGGGCGCGGCGATCGGATCGGCGCGGGCGCAAGGCGATGATGGCGCTGGGCCTCATGGGCTTCGTCGTGTCGATGACGCTGTGCGGCCTCACGCTCTATGCCGGTCTGTCGGGCTGGATAGGAGCGCTCGCAACGCTCGTCACCTTTGCCGCCGCGCGCAGCCTCTATGGCGGTTTCGGCAGCGCCGCGCCTCCGGCGGTGCAGGCCTATGTCGCCTCGCGCACGCCGCGCGCGGAACGGACGCAGGCGCTTTCGCTGATCGCTTCGAGCTTCGGGCTCGGCACCGTCATCGGCCCCGCGCTCGCCCCCCTGATGGTGCTGCCCCTGCTCGGGCTCGGCCTGGTCGGGCCGTTCCTGTGCTTCGCCGCGATCGGGATGGCGGCGCTTGTCGTGCTGCGCCTGCGCCTGCCCAATGACGAACCGCAATTCGCCGCCCGCGGTTTCGCCGCTCCCTATTCGAGCGGATCGGGCGCGCCGAGCGATCCCGATGCGAGTTTCGAGGAGGACGGGACCGACGAACCGAAAGCCCGCGGCGAACCCGGACGGCTCAGCTGGTTCGACAAGAGGCTGCGACCCTGGGTGATCGCCGGCTTTTTCGGCGGGCACGCGCAGGCCATGGTGCTCGGCGTGTCGGGCTTCCTCGTGCTGGACAGGCTGGGCCTGCGCGACACGCCAACCGAGGGCGCGGGCCCGGTCGGGCTGGTGTTGATGAGCGGGGCGATCGCAACGCTGCTCGCGCAATGGGGCCTGATCCCACGCTTCGACCTCGGCCCGCGCGCGGCGACTTTGTGGGGGCTCGCCATTGCCGCTTTCGGCACCACGGTGCTGGCGCTGGGCGCAACCATCCACACGATCGCGCTGGGCTATGCGATCGCCTCATTGGGCTTCGGCCTGTTCCGCCCCGGCACGACCTCGGGCACCTCGCTCGCAGTGACGCGGGCGGAACAGGGGCAGGCCTCCGGCATCGTCGCGAGCCTTGCCGGGGCGAGTTACATTTACGCGCCCGCGCTCGGCGTGTGGCTTTACAACCACTCCGACTGGCTCGGCTTCGGCCTGATTGTCGCGCTGTGTCTCGGCGTGCTGATGCACGGCTGGTTCGCGCTGCAATCCGACCGCGACCTCACCGGTGCGACGGGCGACTGAGACTCGCCAGGAAAGCGCGGATATCGCACGCCGGGCGGGGTTATGGGATCAAAGGATCTCCAGCACCCGGTCCTGCGGTCGGCACAGGCGCACGCCCTTTTCGGTCTCGACCAGCGGACGCTCGATCAGGATCGGGTCGGCGACCATCGCATCGAGGATGGTATCGACATCGGCTTGCGGCAGGCCGCGCTCTTCGGCATCGGTCCCGCGCAGCCGCAGCCCGTCCCTGGGACTGATTCCGGCATCGATGTAAAGCTGGGCGAGTTTGTCGCGCGTAGGCGGGTCCTTGAGATATTCGACCACGGTCAGGTCGACGCCTTTCAGGTTGTCGAGGATCGCGAGCGTCTTTCGCGAGGTCCCGCATTTGGGATTGTGCCAGATCGTCGCCTTCATGGCTGTCCTCCTGCCTTGCTTCGGCCAATCGCCTAGCCCGGTCGCGGCGCCAATGCCACAGGCGCGCGCCGGGGCGAGAAAAATGTCCGTCTTCGCTTGCTCTTGCAAATAACTTGCATTAGCTGATTCTCACACGGATGCGGGGGCATCCGCAGACGACACTTCTGACTCAGGGATTTTACATGACATTTCGCCTTACGCGCGCCGCCCTGCTGATGGGCTGCGCCGCCCTTGCCTTCCCGGCGCATGCGGAAACCACCGCCGAATCCGACAGCGCCGACACTGCCGATTCCGCCACTGCCGCCACCGACAACAGCCCCGCACTCGACAGCATCGTGGTCAAAGGCGAAGTGCTCTATTCCGACCTCGTCAACGCGCTGAAATCGCCCACCCCGGTGCTCGACGTACCGCAGAGCCTCTCCATCGTGACCGAAGAGGAGATCGAGCGGCGCGGTTTCACCAGCATCGCGCAGATCGCCGATTACACGCCCGGCGTCACCATGTCGCAGGGCGAAGGCCATCGCGACGCGATCATCATTCGCGGCATCCGTTCGACGGCCGACTTCTTCATCGATGGCGTGCGCGACGACGTCCAGTACTACCGCGCGCTCTACAACCTCCAGCAGGTCGAGATCCTGCGCGGACCCAATGCGCTGCTGTTCGGGCGCGGCGGGACGGGCGGCATCGTCAACCGCGTGACCAAGAAGGGCGTCTTCGACGAAACTTTCGGCAGCGCGCAAGTCGCCCTCGACACGTTCGGCGAAGCCGGAGTCTACGCCGATTTCAACCTGCCGGCAGGCGACAATGCGGCCTTCCGCCTCAACGCCATGTATGAGAGCCTCGACAACCATCGCGATTTCTATGACGGGGAACGGATCGGCATCAACCCAACGCTGCGCGCGCGGCTCGGCCCCGACACGGTGATCGATCTCGCCTATGAATATATCGACCACGAACGCTTCATCGATCGCGGCATTCCCACCGGCGCCGACGGCCGGCCGGTCGAAGCGTTCGAGGACATCGTCTTCGGCGATCCGATCGAAAACTACAATGCGCTTGAGGCGCACACCTTCCGCGCGCTGCTGCAGCACGATTTCTCGGACGATCTGAAAGTCAATGCGAGCGCGTTCTACGGCGATTACGACAAGTTCTATTCGAATTTCTACGCCAGCGGCTACGATGCCGTGAACACGCCTACCCAAGTCACGCTCGACGGCTATGTCGACGAGGTCGAGCGGCAGAACCTCATCCTCACGGCCAATCTCGTCGGCGCGTTCGACACAGGCCGCATCGCCCACACGCTGGTGGCCGGGGCGGAGTATATCGACACGTCCTCCGACCAGTTCCGGTTCAACGCCTTCTGGGACACGACGCAAGACGACAACGAGATCTTCACGATCCAGCGCCCGCTGGCGCTGCGCGGCGGGGTCGGGACCAATGCCTTCGGCCAGCGCACCGTCAACGATTTCACCGCCGATCTCAACGACGACACGCGCGTCGATATCGAAGTCGTCTCGGCCTATGTCCAGGACGAAGTCGAGGTCGCGGACTGGCTGCGGCTGGTGGTCGGTGCGCGCTTCGACAGTTTCGACATCACGGTCGACAACGTCGTCTCGGGCGAGCTGCGCAGCCGCCTCGACGAGGAGATCTCCCCGCGTCTGGGCTTGATCGTCAAGCCGCGTGAGAACGTTTCGATCTATGCCAGCTATTCGGAAAGCTTCCTGCCGCGCTCGGGCGAGCAGTTCGCCAACATCAACGGCGCGGCGGCCGCACTCGATCCCGACACCTTCACCAATCTGGAGGCGGGGCTGAAATGGGATTTCGCCGACCGGCTCGCGCTGACGGCTGCCGTGTTCGAGATCGAGCAGAGCTCGCCGCAGCCGAGCGACAACGACCCCGAAACGCTCGACGTGATCGATTCGCAGATCCGCGGTTTCGAGATCGCGCTGAACGGCGATCTGACCGATTTCTGGTCGGTATCGGCAGGCTATTCCTATCTCGACGGCGAGCAGGTGAGCCGCACCGGCCCGACCGGTCTTCGCCCCCGCGAACTGCCCGAACACATGGTTTCGGTGTGGAACGATTTTTCCGTCGGCGACCGACTCGGCCTCGGGCTTGGGCTGACGCACCAGGGATCAAGCTTCGCCGACAACGGCAACAATGCGATCCTTCCGGCTTATACCCGCATCGATGCGGCGGCCTGGTATGACGTGACCAACACTGTTCGCCTGCAGGTCAATGTCGAGAACCTGACCGACGAGCTCTATTTCCCCAACGCCCATGCCACGCACCAGGCGACGGTCGCCCCGCCGCTCAATGCACGGTTCGCGGTGACGGCCCGGTTCTAGCTCAGTCGCGTGAAGGCCTCAGCGCCGGGACGGCCCTCGCGGCGTCCTCGGCGCTGACATTCGGCGGCGGGGCGGCGCTGATGCTTTCGCGCCGCTGCTGGACGCGGCCTGCGCGCTGCACCGCCCGCACGAGGCGCGGATAGACCCCGCAGCGGCACATGTTGGCAATCGCTTCGGCAATCTCGGCCTCGCTCGGCGCCGGGTTGCGCTGGATCAGCGCGGCCGCCGCGATCACTATGCCGGGCGTGCAATAGCCGCACTGGATCGCCTGTTCGGCGACCATGGCCTGCTGCACAGGGTGCGAACGATCGCGCGACAGCCCCTCGATCGTGGTGATGAAACGCCCCTCCGCCTCGGCCAGCGTGATCCGGCACGATCGCAGGGCCGCCCCGTCGACCAGCACCATGCACGCGCCGATGCAATCGCCCCCGCAGGCTTTCGTGCCCGTCAGGTTCATCGCATCGCGCAGCGCGTGGACGAGCGGCATGTCCGGATCGAGATCGAACCGCACCGGGCGATCATTGACCGTCATGCTCGACATCGGCGGGGTCCCGCGCGTCAGGTCCGCAAGGGACTCAGCTGCGCCAGCTGTCGTCGATCCGGTCGATCTTGCGCTTCCACGCCTCGAAATCGAACACACCCGCGCCGCCCTGTCCGGCCATCACCGAAAGGTCGCGCTGGTGGACATCGACCACCTCCTGAGGGACCAGCTGCGGATCGCCCATGCCGAGCGTAGCGACCTGGATTTCGCAGGCGCGCTGCAGGGCCCACATCTTCACGAACATGCCGGGGATGGTCTTGTCCATCACCACCGGACCGTGATTGCGCAGCATCAATATGGAATGCTCGCCAAGGTTCTCGACCAGCCGCTCGCCTTCTTCGGGCCGGACGGTGACGCCTTCGAAATCGTGATAGCCGATCTGGCCCTGGAAATTGCAGGCATAGAAATTGGTCGGCAGCAGCCCGTCCCTGTGGCTGCACACCGCCATCGTTGCGGTGGTGTGAACATGGCAGATCGCGGCTGCACGCTCGCCCAGGTGCTGGTGGAAATAGGCATGCTGGGTGAAGCCTGCCTTGTTCACCATGTAGGGCGACCCGCCGACATTGTTGCCCTCGACATCGATCTTGACGAGATTGCTCGCCGTCACCTCGTCATAGAGCAGGCCGAACGGGTTGATGAGGAAGGTGTCCTCCTCTCCCGGGACCTTCACCGAGATGTGGTTGTAGATCGATTCCGACCAGCCGAGATGGTCGAAGATGCGATAGCACGCCGCAAGGTCGAGGCGGGCCTGCCATTCTTCCTTGCTGCAATCGATGCCCTTTTCGTTTCCGGGCTTGAGCTGGGTTGCCATGTCGGGTGTCCTCTCGTCTCGCGTGGCTTGGAGCCGCACCGGTCCTATCGCACGGCTTTGCACATCGCCGCAAGCAAGGCTTGCACGCTTTGCCTTTGCCAAGCCGCCTGCCCGCCATTACGTCGGTCGGCGATGAGCGCGGCGAGCAAGGCAGAGACGGGACACCCACGCGCGCCCGCCGATCCGGCGAGCGCGCCGGCCAAGCTCGTCACGGGCAGCATACCGCGCCATCTCGTCGCCCAGACCCTGCCGATGATCGTGGGCGTTGCCGCGATCATGTCGATCGGGCTGGTCGATGCCTATTTCGTCGGACAGCTGGGGCCTGACGCGCTGGCGGCGATCTCCTTCATCTTCCCGATCTCGGTCGCGCTCACCTCGCTGGGCGTGGGGCTCATGGTGGGGATCAATTCGGTCGTCGCCCGCGCGCTGGGCGAAGGCGACGCGCACAAGGCCGCGCGCCGGGCCAATTTCGGCATAGCCTTCGCCGCTTTGACCGGTCTCGTCATGGGGCTCGGCCTGTTTCTCCTGCTCGACCCCATCTTTGCACTGATGAATGCGGGAGAGGACACGCTGCCGCTGATCCGGACCTACATGCAGCCCTTTGCGCTCGGTTTTCCGCTGCTGATCGCGACCATGGGCTTCAACGGGGTCCTGCGAGGCCAGGGCGAGGCGCAGAAGACAAGCCTCGTCTCGATAACCTATGCTGCGGCAAACTGGGCGCTCGATCCGATCCTGATCACCGGGGCTTTCGGGTTCGAGGGGCTGGGCATCATCGGCGCGGCCTATGCCACGGTGATCGGCTGGGCCTGCGGCGTCGCGGTCGCGGTGGCGCTGGTGATGAAATGCGCGATCCCGCTCGACCTGTCGCTGATTTTCAGGGGCCGGGTGCTCGACCCCGCCCGGGCGATCCTGCGCGTGGGCCTGCCCGCCGCCTTTTCCAATGCGATCAATCCTTTCGGCCTCGCCATTCTTACCGCGCTGGTGGCGCTCGAGAGCGAGGCGGCAGTTGCCGGCTTCGGCGCGGCCGGACGGCTGCAGAGCTTCGCGACGGTCCCGCTGCTCGGCCTGTCGGCGAGCATCGGCGCGATCGTCGGGCAGAACTGGGGCGCGCGCCAGTTCGGCCGCGCGCGCGAGGCGGCGATGCTTGCGGGCGGATTCTGCATCGCCTGGGGCCTGTTCGTCGCCGTCGGCATGGTCACGGCGGGGGATTGGTTCGCCGACCTTTTCACCGACGACCCGCCGGTTATCGAGGAATTCAAGACCTACCTGAAGATTGCCGCCTGGGGCTATGCCGGTTTCGGCCTGCTGATCGTCGGCAACGGGATCATGAACGCGATCGACAAGGCGGGCTACGCGCTGGTCCAGTCGATCGGGCGCGTGTTCGTCGTCATGCTGCCGGTCGCCTGGCTGCTTCAGGGCCCATGGGGCAGCGAAGCGGTCTATTTCGCCGAGCTTGCCGCCAATGTGTTCGGCGCGGTCAGCGCCATCGGCCTTGTGTGGTACCTGTTCGACCGCAGGCAGGCGCGGGAACCCCAAGGGAAGGCGCGCTAGGCCTTCGTTAACCATCCCCTGCGAATAAAGGCGCGCACTGATGCAATTGGGGCGCGCACGATGGACGAGCTGCTGGCGGATTTCGTCGCCGAGACACGCGAAATGCTGGAAGCGAGCGAGGGCGAGATCATCGCCTGGGAAGCCGATCCGGCCGATCGCGCGCGGCTCGACACGATCTTCCGCTTCGTCCACACGGTGAAGGGCAATTGCGGCTTCTTCGACTTTCCGCGCCTTGCCGGCCTCAGCCATGCAGCCGAGGATGCGCTCGCCGATTGCCGCGCCGGCCGGCGCGAACCCGACAGCGCGCTGGTTTCCGCCGTGCTCGCGATCATCGACCGGATCGCGGCGATGGTCGATGCGATCGAGGCGGGCGAAGAATTTCCCGCTGGCGGCGACGAAGAACTGATCGCGGCGCTTGACGAAATGCCCGAGATCGAGATCGACGCTCGCGGCGAAAATGCACCGGCCGGAGAAACGGGCGCGGATGACGGGGAGGCCGCGAACGCTCGCAGCGAGCAGCGCGCACCCTCTTCGGGCCAGGCCCAGCGCTCGATCCGCCTCCCGGTCGAACTGCTCGACCGGGTGATGAGCGGCGTGTCCGACATGGTGCTGGCGCGCAACGATCTTGCCCACAGGCTGCGCCAGGCGGGCAACCAGCCGACCATCGACGGTCCGTTCGAGCGACTCACCACGATCCTGTCCGATGTGCGCGACGCTATCACGCGGATGCGCATGCAGCGGATCGAAACCCTGTTCGCCTCGCTCCCCCGGCTGGTGCGCGACCTTTCGAGCGAGCTCGGCAAGCAGGTGATGATCGATCTGGAAGGCGGCGATGTCGAACTCGACCGCGAGATGATCGAGGTCGTGCGCGACCCTCTCACCCACATCATAAGGAACGCGATCGACCACGGGGTGGAACCGCCCTCCGACCGGCTCGCCACGGGCAAGCGCGAAATCGCGCTGCTGTCGATCGCCGCGCGCCAGTCCGGCAACACCATTTCCATCGTCGTCAGCGATGACGGGCGCGGGCTGGATGAGGAGCGCATCGCCGCCAAGGCCGTCGCCACCGGGCTCGTGAGCGAGGCCGAGCGGCGGGAAATGGACCGCGACAGGATCCTCCAGCTGATCTTCGAACCCGGCTTTTCGACCGCGGAGACGGTCACCGGCGTATCCGGGCGGGGCGTGGGCCTCGACGTGGTGCGGCAGAATCTCGAGCGCGTCGGCGGCAGCATCAAGGTGTCCAGCCAGCCGGGCGTGGGCACCCTTTTCACCCTCCAGATCCCGCTCACCCTGTCGATTATCGCCGGGCTGACGGTGGAGACGGGCACGCAGCGTTTCGCCATCCCGCAAAGCTATGTCGAGGAGATCGTCCATTCCTCGGCCAAGGCGCTCGATTACACGCGCATGGGCGAAACCGCGCTCATCACCTTCCGCGGCCAGCGCGTGCCTTGCCTGCTGCTGTCGGACGTACTCGGCCTCGATTGCAGCGATATCGCCGAGGGCGATCACACCATGGTGATGCTGCGCCTCGCCAGCGGGGACCTGTTCGCGCTCGCGGTGGACCGCATCCACAGTCACGGGGACCTTGTGGTCAAGCCTCTCGCGCCAGCGGTGATGAAAAGCGGATTTTACGCAGGCTCCACCCTGCTCGATGATGGACGCCCGGTCCTGCTGCTCGATGTGACCAATATCGCAGGGATGCACGACCTTGTCTCGGATGCGCGCACCCGCGTGCTTAAGACCGGGATGGAAGAGGACGAGCACACCGCAGCCGGCGCGATGCGAGCGATGCTGTTCACCGATTTCGAGGGCCGACGCTCGGGCATCAGGCTCGAACTGGTCAAACGGATCGAGACCGCTCCGGTCGGCGCGATCGACCGCAGCACGCGCACCACGCGGGCGGTGATCGATGGGCTCATCCTTCCGCTCGTGGGCCTTCCCGAAGGACCGCTGCAATCGGAAAAGGTCCGCCTGCTGCGGCTTTCGGACGGGGCCTGCGAACTGCTCCACGCGGTGGCCGAGGTCGACGATGCGGTCGAATTGACCGAGCCGCTCAAACCCGTCGCCGACGACCCGCTGGTCGAGGCGGTGACGCTGGTCGGCGGCAAGACCATTACCCTCCTCGACGGGCATGCGCTTTTCGCCCGCCATGGCGAGCCGCCCGAACCCGCCGCGCGCCCGCTCGCCCGTCTGCCGGACAGCGAATGGGCGCGCACCATCCTCGCCCCGCTCGTCACCGCGGCCGGTTACGAGATCGCCGAGGGGACCGTGGCCGATGACGAGGTCGCACTCACCATCATGTTCGAGGATGTCTACGAGGTCGCCGCCGCGCTCGAACGGCCGGTGGCGGGCCCTGTCCTCCGCCTCAGCGACCAGCCCGATGCGGGCCATGGCGAGACCATCTATCGCTATGATCGCGCCGCGCTGGTCGACGCGCTTCAGCAGGCCCGCACGGGAGGCAGCCGATGAACGACCTTCTCGTCATGACCCTGATCGCCGGGCGGCGCTGCGCGCTCCATGCCCATGACGTGAGTTCGGTGATAGAAATCGGCGCGGTCACCCCGGTTCCGCGAACGCCCGCTTTCATTGCCGGTATCACCGCCATGCGCAGCCAGGCGCTCACCGTGATCGACTGCCGCCTCGCCCTCGGCTTCGACGATGCCTGCTGGGCGACCGATCACCGCGCTGCAGTGGTGAGCGTGGCGGGCCATTCCTATGCCCTGTGTGTCGACGCGATAGAAGACATCACGACCGGCTCGGCCGAACCCGGCCAGGTGCCCGGCGGCTTCGGCCCTGAATGGTCGCGCGTTGCGATCGGCATGATCGAAACCGCGATCGGCCCCGCCTTGCTGCTCGACCTCGCCGCGCTCATCGCCGGGCCAGCCCGCGCCGGAGAGCCATTCGGGGCGGTGGCTTAATCCAAAACTTACCTCTTGCGATTACGCCTCGTGCAGCAACCACGTCAGGGGGTCCCATGAAAACGTGCCTGATCGTCGATGATTCGCGGGTCATCAGGAAGGTCTCGAGGCATATCCTCGAAACCCTCGGCTTCACCGTGAGCGAGGCGGAAAACGGCAAGGAAGGGCTCGATGCGTGCGAAGCTGCGATGCCCGATGTGATCCTGCTCGACTGGAACATGCCGGTAATGACCGGCATCGAATTCATCGCCCAGCTGCGTCAGCGACCGGGCGGCGATGCTCCCAAGGTCGTGTTCTGCACGACGGAGAACGACGTCGCCCATATCCGCGAGGCGATTTCCGCCGGCGCGGATGAATATGTCATGAAACCGTTCGATCACGAGACCCTCCAGATCAAACTGCAGCTGGTCGGGTTTGCATGAGCGGGGGCATGAGCGCGGTCCCCTTCACGGCTGACGGCAAGGCCGCTTCCGGCGGAAGGCGGGGCGGTATCAGGGTGATGATCGTCGACGATTCGCTGACCGTGAGAACGATCTTCAAGCGGATGGTCGAAAGCGACCGGGACATGGTCGTCACCGGGACGGCGAGCAGCGCCGAGCGCGCGATCGCGCAGCTTGAGAGCGCGCCTGCCGATGTCGTCCTGCTCGACCTCGAAATGCCCGGAATGGGTGGGCTCGAAGCGCTGCCCCGGATTCTTGCGACTTCGGACGACGTGCAGGTGCTCGTCGTCTCCTCGCTTACCCAGGACGGGGCCGAGCACACGCTCGCGGCGCTTTCGACGGGCGCGGCGGATACCATGCTCAAGCCGCGTCCGGGCGGATTCAACGAGGAATATCGCAGCCAGCTCCTTGCCAAGATGCGCGCCCTCGGCTCCAGCACGGCCGAGGCAATCGAACTCGAGACGGAGCTCGCACCGTCCGCCGGATCGGCGCGCAAGGGCGCGCCCGTGATTGAGCGCCTGCTGCGCGGTAAGCAGCCCGAACTGGTCGCGGTGGGCGCGTCGACCGGCGGCATCCATGCGCTGAACCTGATGCTTCGGGGCCTGACGGCGGAATTCGACCTGCCGATCCTCGTTACCCAGCACCTTCCCTCCTCCTTCATGCCGGTTTTCGCCCGCCAGATCGAAGTCGCAAGCGGGCGCCCCGCCCGCATCGCGGAGGACGGCACGCCGATCCGCCACGGCGAAATCGCGGTCGCCACCGGGCACGGCCACATGGTAATCGAACGGCGCGGCGAAGACCTGCTCGCGCGCACCACCTCCGAACCCATGCCGAGCGGCTGCCTGCCCTCCGTCGACCCGATGCTGGCCAGCCTCGCCGAGGCGTGCGAGGGACGCGCGCTCGGCGTCCTCCTATCGGGAATGGGCCGCGACGGGGCGCAAGGCGCCGCTGCCCTTCACCGCGCGGGCGGCACCATCTACGCTCAGGACGCGGAAACGAGCGCGGTCTGGGGTATGCCTGGCGCGGTTGCCAAGGCCGATCTCGCGACACTTATCGCCCCGCCCGAAATGCTGGCCGAAGCGATGATGGCAATGGTCCCCGCAACGCTTGCCCGATAAACGGCGCACGGGGAAACCGGCACATGATGGATTCCAGTCACGCTTCGCACCAGATCGTCGCCGACCTGCTGGCCAAGTTCACCGGGCAGCAGCTCACCGAAAGCCGACGCTGGCGCGTCTCGAGCGCGCTCGCCGGCGTGTTCCGGGAACACGGTATCACCAATCTGGACCAGCTCGTCTGCCTGCTCGACGAACCGCGCCGCCGTTCGAGCGACCGCGACCTGGCGGCCGAAGTGGTCGAGGCCCTGCTCAACAACGAGACCTATTTCTTCCGCGACAAGC
This sequence comes from Erythrobacter sp., assembly GCF_040217515.1. Taxonomy (GTDB): domain Bacteria; phylum Pseudomonadota; class Alphaproteobacteria; order Sphingomonadales; family Sphingomonadaceae; genus Erythrobacter. Next base: position 47,502 of record NZ_JAVJPT010000011.1, on the reverse strand, counting down.
CGACCTTCGACCAGCTTCCCGTCGACATCCTGCCACTGCTCGCCGAACGGCGGCAGGAAACGAAGCGGCTGACGATCTGGTCGGCGGGCTGTTCGACCGGCCAGGAAGTCCATTCGCTCGCCATGCTGTTCGCCGAACAGGCCGAGCGCTGGGCCGGCTGGAGCATCGACATCCTCGGCACCGATGTGTCGCACAAGGTGATCCGTGCCGCGCGGACCGGGCTCTACAGCCAGTTCGAAGTCCAGCGCGGGCTCGGCGTCGCCCAGATGCTGCGCCATTTCGAGGAGACTCCGGCGGGCTGGCAAATACACGAGGAGATCCGCCGCTGCGCCCGTTTCCAGCAGCATAACATCCTTTCGGAGCCACCGCTGCGCCAGCCGGTAGACCTCATACTGTGCCGCAACGTGCTGCTTTATTTCGATGTCGATACGCGCCGGCGCGCCTTTGCGCGGCTGTCGGGAGCGCTCGCGGAGGACGGTTTCCTGATGCTTGGCGCGGGCGAGACCGTGGTCGGACAGACCGATGCCTTCATCGCGGCGGACGGGCGCGCCAGCATCTACCGCCACGCCCTGCCCGTCCATGGTGCCGAGCTGCTCCGACAGGCTTGACGCACGCCCGCTGCGACCTGCGCGTTTCCACGTAGCTTGCGGCGCATGGTTTACGCTTCCTTAGCCCTTCCGCTTTAGCAACTCGCGCATCCTGCCGATGGGCAGCCAGAGCAGCCGGGATGACCTCGTGTCGATGACAAGCAAGCCCTTGCGACTGACCCCGATCGGGCTTGTCCTGGTCCCGCTTGCCGTGCTCAGCCTCGTTTTCGGCCTCATCACGATGGTGGTCATCGCGAGCGATCGCATCCACTTCCTATCGTCAGGCTCGCTCCTCATTTCGGGCGCGCTGGTCTATGCCGCGACGCTCGTTCTGCTCGGGAACACCGGGATCGCCAATGTCCGCGAACTCGAAAAGCTCTCGGTCACCGACGCGCTCACCGGCCTCGCCAATCGCCGCGCCCTGGTCCGCGACATCGAGCAATTCTCGCGCGGGGATGAAGAGATCGCGCTCGCGCTGATCGATCTGGACAGTTTCAAGGAAGTGAACGACCATTACGGCCACGCGGTCGGCGACGCGTTGATCAGGCAATGCGCGCGCGCCCTGCGGCAGGCCTGCGGGCGCGAGGCGAAATGCTACCGGCTTGGCGGAGACGAATTCGCGGCACTGATGCACGGGCGGGTCGCTGGGACGATCCTGGAGGGTATGTGCCGTAGCGTGCTCGACACCCTGAAAAGCCCGGTCGAGCTGGACCTCGATACGGGTCGGCGCCAGGTTTCGGTCGGGGCGAGCATCGGGCTAGCCCGCTCCACTGCAGACGATCGGCTCGCGCCGTCCGAGATGCTGCGCCGGGCGGATGTCGCCATGTCGGCCTCCAAGCGCGGGGGCAAAATGCGCTGCACCTGGTTCAACCGGGCCTTCGATCGGCAACGCGAGGCGATGCGCGAGATCGAGGACGACCTTCACCGCGCACTGGCAGATGGCGAATTCGAGCTGGCTTTCCAGCCGCTTGTCTCTGCGCGCGACAAGCGCATCGTCGCGGTCGAATCGCTGCTGCGCTGGAATCGCAGGAACGCCCCCCCGATCGGGCCCAACACTTTCATCCCAGTGGCCGAGGAATCGGGCCTCATCAATCCGATCGGCCTATGGGTACTGCACCAGTCGTGCATCGATGCACTCGGCTGGGACGACATCACCCTGTCAGTCAACATCTCGGCCGCTCAGCTGCGCAATCCCGAATTCCCGATCAAGCTCGGTGAAATCCTCGAGGAGACGGGTTTCCCTCCGCAGCGGCTCGAACTCGAAGTGACCGAGACCTGCCTCGTGCTCGATCCGGTCGTAGCGGAACGCACGCTCGACGTGATCCGCGGCTTCGGCGTGCGCATCAGCCTCGACGATTTCGGTACCGGCTATGCCTCGATCGGCTTCCTGCGCCAATTCCGCTTCGAAAAGCTCAAGCTCGACCGCAGCCTTGTCGTCCAGGCGAGCGAAGACGATGGCAGCCGGGCGATGATGCTCTCCAGCATAGCGGTCGCCCGCGCGCTCGGCATGGGGGTGACGGCCGAGGGGGTGGAAACCGAACCGCAGGCCGATCTCGTGCGCGCAGCCGGGTGCGATCTCATCCAGGGCTGGCTCTACTACCGGGCGATGCCGGCCCGCGAAATCGACCAGCTCGTCCAAATCCAGAACGCCGGACCCGGCTCTCCAGCAACAAAAGGTGATAACGCGGCATGAGCGCGCTCGAGGACCTCGCAATCGATATCGAAACCGAACGCAGCGCAGCGGCTGGCCGGGGCGGGAACGCTGCCCCTGCTTTGTCGAATGTCGCCGAATGGTTCGGCGCGCTTTCGATCGGGCGCAAGATCTCGCTCTTCTTTTTCGTCAACCTCGGTTTCGCTCTCATCGCCGGCATTTTCATCGCGTTCGGTGTCATGCGGCTTTCCGACCGGGCCGAGAGCATCAACGTCATTCACGACCACGCAATCGCAGCCGAGCGGCTGGTGGTCGATCTGTCCGAAGCGCAGCGCCACGCCGAAATGCTGGTCGCACGCGGTGAGGCTGCGCGCGGCGAAGCGGCGCTCGCCAGCCTCGCCGCAGCCGACACCAAGGCCGGGGACCTGCGCGAAATGGTGCGCACCAGCAACGTCGCCGCCTTCGAAAAGCTTGCGCTGGTCGAGGAAGGCATTGCCGATTTCCGCCGCCAGCTCGGTACCTTCGATGCCGCCGCGAACGAGGCGCGTCGTGCCAGCCGCGCTGCCGAAGTGACCGCGACCGGCGGGCTCGTGCTCGAAGAAGCGGCGGACATGGCCACCCTGCTCGGGCGGGATGCCGATGCCATGTCGGATTCAGGCGCGGAACTGCTTTCCTCTCTCTTCTTCATCGTGATTGCGCTTGCCGCCGCACTGACCGTGGTCACGCTGGTCGTGCAGCGATATTTCGATCGCAATGTCGGCGGCACTATAAGGGACATCACCGCGCAGATGACGAAGCTTGCGAGCGGCGATGCGAATGTCGCCATTCCGGGCAAGCACCGGCGGGACGAGGTCGGCGAGATGGCGCGCGCGCTTGAAATCTTCCACCGCGCCGGCAAGCGGCTCGAAAAGCTCAGCCGCGAACGGGCCGAAAGGGCCAAGAAGGAGCTCGACGAGCAGGCCCGGCTCCAGCTCCAGCAGGAAGAAGCGCGGCTCGAACGCGAGCGCGTGCTGCGCGACATAGCGGACCAGTTCGAACGGACCGTCGGCGACGTGGTCAGCGGGGTCGCAGCCGCTTCGACCCAATTGCAGTCGACCTCGCGCGACATGGCCAGCACGGCCGAGGAGACGAGCCGACGCACGGGCGAGGTCGCGGCCTCGATGGAAGAAGCCAATTCAGGGGCCACCGCCGCCGCAGCAGCGAGTGACGAATTCGCCATGTCGATCGGCGAGATCAGCCGCCAGGCCGCCTCTTCCGCGGATCTCGCGCGGCAGGCGACCAGCTCGGCGACCGAGGCCGACGAGACCATCTCCGCATTGTCCGAAAGCGCCCAGCAGGTCGGCCAGATCGTCGAGCTGATCCAGACCATCGCCCAGCGTACCAACCTGCTCGCCCTCAACGCCAGCATCGAGGCCGCCCGCGGCGGCGAGGCCGGGCGCGGCTTCGCGGTCGTCGCCAGCGAGGTCAAGGAACTTGCCATGCAGACCAGCCGCGCGACCGAGCAGGTGGCCGAGCAGATCCGCGCGATGCAGGATACGACCGGTGCGAGCGTATCGGCGCTGCGCTCTATTGCCGGGCAGGTGCAGGAACTTGAGACGACGGCGGTCTCGATCGCCACCGCCGTCGACCAGCAATCGGTCGCGGGGCAGGATCTTGCGCGGAGCATAGATCTCGCCGCGCGCGGGACCGAGAAAGTCGCAGGCCATATCGACGACGTGCGCGACCTCGCCCTTTCGACCGGATCTGCCGCGAGCCAGGTGCTTTCGAGCGCGACCAGCCTCGAGGAGCAAGCCTCCACCCTGCGCGCCCAGGTCAATTCCTTTCTCGTAAAGGTCCGCGCCGGCTGACGCGCCCGCACTCCCGTCCGCGCCCCCTGGGAAAGCTTTTGGAAAGGGTTTTCCTTTAGGAATTTCCCTTAGTGACGCGCTGCCAAGCGGCGCCAGGGGCGATGGGGATCCGGTCATGAACATGATGTCTTTGCAGGAGCAGCGCGAGGAACAGGCGATCCCCGACCTGGCATCCGGTGACGAAGACGTGTTCTCGCAGGACCTGCTCGAGAATGCAGCGGGGCAAGCGAAGCCCGTACACCGCCGCACGGCACTCGAGCGGATGGGCTGGTTCCGCAATCTCAGCCTTCCGGCGAAGATCCACACCGTCTTCGGCACCTTTTTCGCGGCCGGCTTTGCCATGGCGCTGGTGCTCGGTGTCGGGCTGACGGAACTGTGGGTGCGTTACAACACTTCCGCCGACGTGCAGGAGGCGGTGGTCGCTTCGACCGAACTGCGCAGCACGACCGGCGAGTTGCGCTACAACACCGCCCGATTCCTGTTCGAGACCGAGCCCGAGATCCTCGTCCGCCAGCGCGAGAGCTACGAAGCGGCGGTCGAGCAGATCGAGGCGGTAGACGCGATCGTCGCCGAGAACGCTCCGTCGATCGAGCCGAAGGTCGCCGCAATGCGCGAGGATATCCGCGACTATAACGCGGTCTTCGAACGCACCGTCGCCACGCTGCGCGCCGAGGGCCGCAGCGAGGACGCAATCGCGCTCGCTTACGAGATTTCGGACAAGGGCGATGCGCTGTTCGAGGAATCGCGCGATTTCGCCGCCGATCTTTCGGACCATGCCGCAAAGCTCGAAAAGTCGGGTATCGACTACTTCTTCACCATGGTCGCGATCACCGCCCTTCTCGGCATGTTCGCGGCGGTCGTCCTGCTGTTCGGCCTTGCCTATCTGTCCCGCGATTTCTCGCGCAAGATCATCGAGATCACGGACGGCATGACGCGCCTCGCCCAGGGGGATCGGCGCTTCGAGATCGAAGGCGCGGACCGCCGCGACGAGATCGGCGAGATGCTGCGCGCGCTGAACCTGTTCAAGCGCGCCAGCCGGCAGCTCGAAGTCTGGGCCCGTGAACGCGCCGAACGGGCCGACGAGGAAGTGCGCATCCAGCAGGAGCGCGCACGCGAACGCGAAGAGGAGGAAGAGCGCAAGGCGACGTTGCTGGCCGAAGTCGCAAAGCAATTCGAACGCACCGTCGGCGAAGTCGTCACCGGCGTCGCCAGCGCTTCGAGCGAGTTGCAGACCACCGCCTCGCGCATGGCCGAAACCGCCGAAGAGGCGAGCGGGCGCACCACGGCCCTCGCCCAGAATATGGATGAGGCGAATAGCGGCGCCACTGCCGCCGCGGCGGCGAGCGACGAGTTTGCCCTTTCGATTGAGGAAATAAGCCGCCAGGCAACGTCATCCTCGGAACTCGCGCGGCTCGCGGCGGATGCCACGACCGAGGCCGACACGACGATTTCGGCGCTCTCGAGCTCGGCCGAACAGGTCGGCCAGATCGTCGAGCTGATCCAGACCATCGCCCAGCGTACCAACCTGCTCGCCCTCAACGCCAGCATCGAGGCCGCCCGCGGCGGAGAGGCCGGGCGCGGCTTCGCGGTCGTCGCCAGCGAGGTCAAGGAACTTGCCATGCAGACCAGCCGCGCGACCGAGCAGGTGGCCGAGCAGATCCGCGCGATGCAGGATACGACCGGTGCGAGCGTGTCGGCGCTGCGCTCTATTGCCGGGCAGGTGAAAGAACTCGAATCCACTGCCGTCTCGATCGCGAGCGCGGTCGACCAGCAATCGGTCGCCGGGCAGGATCTCGCCCGCAGTATCGACATGGCCGCCCGCGCGACCGAGCAGGTGGCCGGCAATATCGAGGACGTCCGCTCGCTCTCGCTTTCGACCGGTGCCGCGGCCAGCCAGGTGCTTTCGAGCGCGACCAGCCTCGACGAACAGGCCCGTACGCTGAGCGAACAGGTCCGCGCGTTCCTCTCCCGCGTACGCGAAGCCTGATAACAAGCCGCGATCACGCCGGAAAAGTCCGAGAAAATGCGTGACATTCTCGCGGATAATGAAACAATTAAAGCCGTCCGGGCGCGTTTTCGTCACGCGCCCTTCAGGCAGGGGAAGGACAAATCTTGGAATTTTTGCGGTCGCACACCGGCAATTTCACCATTCGTAGACATTGGGCCGGCCTGAGAGGCAGGCTAGCCGCATCGACCGGCCTTGCGCTCGCCGCGATGTCGACGCCTGCCCTTGCCGGGGAGCAAGTGCTCTACGAGCCAGCTCCCGTATGGGTCGAACCGGTCGATCTCTCCACCCTCGAACGCGATCCGGCGAACCGACGGGTCGTGCAGGACAAGCAGATCCGTATCGAGAACGGCCGGCTGTGGGAATATTTCGACAATGCCTATCGCATCACCTCGCTCCAGGAGATGACGCAGGTCGGTACCGTGACCGCTCAGTGGCTGCCGGACAAGGGTGATCTGATCGTTCACGAGATCACGATCTTGCGCGATGGCGAGACGATCGACGTGATCGCCGCCGGCGAAGAGATGGAAGTGCTTCGGCGCGAGCGATTGCTCGAACGCCAGATCCTCGACGGCTCCCTCACCGCGACGATGTCGGTGCCGGGCTTGCAGGTGGGCGATGAATTGCGGGTGCGCTATTCGGTAACCAATTCGGACCAGGCGCTGGGCAAGGAAGTGCAGACCCAGACGCTGCTCTGGCGCGAGCCCAACAAGTTCGCCGATTTCGGCCGCGTGCGGGTATCGTGGGAGGAAAGCCTTCCGGTGGAATATCGCGCCGGGCCCGATTTCGAATTGCCAGCCCCCCAAATCGTCGGTGACTTCCGACAGCTCGAAGTGATCCTGCCGCTGAGCGAGGCGGAAGACTATCCTTCCGATGCGCCCTGGTCCTATCGCAGGCCCCCGATCCTGCAGCTCGGCACGTTCGACGGATGGGAAGAGGTCTCGTCCGTCATGGCGCCCTATTATGATACCGCGGGCTCGCTCGACGGGCTCGACGATCTCGCCGCGAAGGTAGAGGCGATCCGGTCCGGCAGTGCGGACGATCTCGAACGCGCCGTGGCCGCGCTGGAACTGGTGCAGGAAGACATCCGCTACCTGATGAACGGCCTCGACGGTGGCAATTACATCCCGCAGGACGTGGCAACCACGTGGGAGAAGAAATATGGCGACTGTAAGGCCAAAACACTGATCCTGCTGGCTATTCTCAATGAATTGGGGATAGAGGCGGAGCCGGTCCTCGCCTCGATCCAGCGCGGGGCACTGGTCGAAAGCTCGCTCCCGCTTCCCGGAGCGTTCAACCACGTGCTGGTGCGCGCAAACATAGAAGGCAGGCATTACTATCTCGACGGAACGGGTATCGGTGCCAATCTCGAGCTTGTCGGCAATGTCCCCCCCTTCCACGTCACCCTGCCGATCCGGGAGGAGGGCGCCGCGCTCGAGCCGATCGTGCAAGAGGTTCCGCGCGTGGCCAATGTCGCGATCGAATTCGCGCTCGACGCAAGGCTCGGCGGCGACTTGCCGATGCCGGGGACAATCACGATGAAACTGCTCGGCCAGGGCGCTGCGCAAATGAACGCATCGGCCGACAAGCTGACCGACGACAACAAGCGCGCCCTGGGCGGCCGTTTCGCGCGGTTCGCAGGGGGGCAGGTCAATGTCGTCGATGTGCGGATCGAACAGGGCGAAGACGACAGCGAAGCGACGGTAATCGTCGATGCGCTGTTCCCGAGCCTCGTCCAGTATGACGGGTCGGTCGGCACTATCGAGCCGCAATTGCCGACCGGATCGTTCCGCTTTCGCCCCGACCGATCGCGCCGCAAGTGGCGCGACCTGCCGGTGGTCGTTCCGCCGCCGCGCGCTTCGGTCGGGACCTATAGTTTCACCCTGCCCGAAACGGACGGCGATTTCGAGATCCGAGGCGAGCGCCAGCTCGACGTGACGGTCGCGAACCAGCGTTTCGAACGCGAAGTGACCCTTGCCGACGGTGAATTGACGATTTCGGAGACCCAGACCAGCCTCGGCGGCGAGATCGCGCCAGAGGACATCAGGGCCGAGCGACGCAAGGCGCTTTCGCTCGCCCGGGACAAGCTCAAGGTGATCGTCCCCGAAGACATGCCGCGCCGCTGGCGGTTTGCCGCAAGCGGGGAAAAGGGAAGCGATCGCGGCGAACTCTCCAGGATCGAAGACATGCTCGCTCGGATGATCGATCAGCAGCCGGACGAGACAGGGCCGCTCCTGCGGCGGGCCAATTTCCGTTTCAAGACCTATGATTTCGCTGGCGCTCTGGAAGACATGGATGCAGCGCTGGACCTCGAAGCGACCGCCCGCCTGTTCCAGGACCGCGCGCTCGTCCATGCCGAATTGCGCGATTTCGACAGCATGGCGGCGGATCTCGAGGAAGCCTGGTTGCTCGACCCGACACCCGACCGCGCGATCGCACTCGCACGCACGTTGACCGATCTTGGAAGGACGGGCGAGGCGCGCGACGTGCTCGCCCAGGTCGACGGGGACGAGGAAGTGCAGCGTTCGCTTGCCTATGCCCTTGCCGACGTGGAAGCGCTCGAAGGCGATGGACTTGCCGGGCTCGACCGCTTTGCCGAATTGCTGCTCGATGCGCCCAATGACGGCTCGGTGCTCAATGCCAAATGTTGGTATATGGGCATCTGGCAGGTCGAGATCGCCGATGCGGTCGCGACCTGTACGCGCGCGGTAGAGAATAGCGAAAACACGGCCATGGCGCTCGATAGCCGCGCGATGATCCTGCTGCGCAACGGGCAGCTGGAGGAAGCGCTGGCCGATGCCGAGGCCGCGCTCGATCTTGCGCCCGACCAGACCGAGACGCTGCTGCTGCGCGGGCTGATCCTGCGAGCGATGGGGCGCGACGATGCCGAAGCCGACATTGCCGCCGCTCTCGCCCGCAGCCCGCGCATCCGTGAGGATTACCGGCGCTGGGGGTTCGAACTGTGAGGTCCGCCTTGAAGCGGGCGGCGAGCTCATCCATGTCGTCGACTTCGCGCGCGAAGCGGGTGCTTGCCGGGCCTGAGAACCTTTTCATGGGAACCTCGATGAGGCTGCGATAATACCAGAGTGAGCCGCCGTTTTCGCCGGTGAAGCGGCTCGAGACTTCCTCGCCGTAGGCGCGAAGGTCGGCGTAGATGGCGCTGGCATTGTGGGTCTTGTCGGCAAGGCTCACTTCGAGCGAACGGGTCGGTTTTTTGTCGAGGCTATCCAAGTACTTTTCCTTGCGGGCGCGCCATTGCGCCTTTTCCGCCTCGGGCGGAAGATCAGGCTCTTTCGATCCGTCGAGATCGTCGGTGCATTCGGCAACGATGTCGGCCCCGTCGTCTCAATAAAGGTCGGGGATTGTGGTCTGAGCCCCTAGATTTCCTCCAATGATAAGTAGCGTCCGGTCCTGAGAAGGAGACGGACGAATGAAGCGGAGCAGGTTCAGCGAGGAGCAGATCATCGCTGTTTTGAAGGAGCAGGAAGCGGGCATGGCGACGGCGGATGTATGCCGCCGTCACGGGATCAGCTCGGCGACCTTCTACAAGTGGAAGTCGAAGTATGGCGGGCTGGAAGTGTCTGATGCCCGGCGGCTGCGCCAGCTGGAGCAGGAGAACGAGCGGCTGAAGAAGCTGCTGGCGGACTCGATGCTCGACAACGCCATGCTCAAGGAGATCAGCGCAAAAAAATTCTAGCGCCCGGTGCCAGGCGGCAGGCTGTGGCTCATCTCCAGGCGGTGTACGAGGTGAGCCAGCGCCGTGCCTGCGCGGTGCTGGGCGTGGATCGGACAATGGTGCGATACGTCGGTCGTCGGCCAGACGATGCGAAGGCGCGCGAGCGTATCAGGGAACTGGCCAGCCAGCGACGGCTGTTCGGTTACCGGCGGCTGCACTGGCTGCTTTGCCGGGAA
>NZ_JAVJPT010000011.1:0-32500 GCF_040217515.1 Erythrobacter sp. | reverse complement strand
GAGGACAATCCGAACTGAGACATCTTTTGGAGATTAGCTCACCCTTGCGGGATAGCTGCCCACTGTAGATGCCATTGTAGCACGTGTGTAGCCCAGCCTGTAAGGGCCATGAGGACTTGACGTCATCCCCACCTTCCTCCGGCTTATCACCGGCAGTTTCCTTAAAGTGCCCAACTGAATGATGGCAACTAAGGACGAGGGTTGCGCTCGTTGCGGGACTTAACCCAACATCTCACGACACGAGCTGACGACAGCCATGCAGCACCTGTCACTAGGTCCCCGAAGGGAAAGAATCTGTCTCCAGAAACCGTCCTAGGATGTCAAAGGCTGGTAAGGTTCTGCGCGTTGCTTCGAATTAAACCACATGCTCCACCGCTTGTGCAGGCCCCCGTCAATTCCTTTGAGTTTTAATCTTGCGACCGTACTCCCCAGGCGGATAACTTAATGCGTTAGCTGCGCCACCCAAACTCTATGAGCCCGGACAGCTAGTTATCATCGTTTACGGCGTGGACTACCAGGGTATCTAATCCTGTTTGCTCCCCACGCTTTCGCACCTCAGCGTCAATACCTGTCCAGCGAGTCGCCTTCGCCACTGGTGTTCTTCCGAATATCTACGAATTTCACCTCTACACTCGGAATTCCACTCGCCTCTCCAGGATTCTAGCTATCCAGTTTCAAGGGCAGTTCCGGGGTTGAGCCCCGGGATTTCACCCCTGACTTAAATAGCCGCCTACGCGCGCTTTACGCCCAGTAATTCCGAACAACGCTAGCTCCCTCCGTATTACCGCGGCTGCTGGCACGGAGTTAGCCGGAGCTTATTCTCCAGGTACTGTCATTATCATCCCTGGTAAAAGAGCTTTACAACCCTAAGGCCTTCATCACTCACGCGGCATTGCTGGATCAGGCTTTCGCCCATTGTCCAATATTCCCCACTGCTGCCTCCCGTAGGAGTCTGGGCCGTGTCTCAGTCCCAGTGTGGCTGATCATCCTCTCAGACCAGCTATAGATCGTCGACTTGGTAGGCCGTTACCCCACCAACTATCTAATCTAACGCGGGCCCATCTAAAGGCGATAAATCTTTGGTCCGAAGACATTATCCGGTATTAGCTCAAATTTCTCCGAGTTATTCCGAACCTAAAGGCAGGTTCCCACGCGTTACGCACCCGTGCGCCACTAACCCCGAAGGGTTCGTTCGACTTGCATGTGTTAGGCATGCCGCCAGCGTTCGTTCTGAGCCAGGATCAAACTCTCAAGTTTGTGTCACACACCAATCAAGCACGGGGAAAACCCCGCCGACCCGACTGGCATGAGCTTCAAGGAGCCGATACCTGCACTGTCAAACGTAATGGATACGAATGGACATGCATCACCACGACCGAGCTGTGGAGCCCGGAAGGATGTGGCAATCGGCTTAGGTTAACCGGTTATCGAGGCCTTGAGGTCCTCGGACCGGGCGCCGTCGCCCACATGTCCCTTCATCAAAAACCGACAATGTCAAAGAGCCGCCGAGACAATAAAAGCGGACAGCGAAGGTTTCCCCGACTTTCACCGGGGGACCGGCTATCCGATTATGTTGGCGACCAACGCTAGCGGGGCCGGTGAGAAACCGTCAGCGCCGCGTCGGTGAGAGGGCATATATGGGTGGCCTCGGATTCGGTCAACGCCTTTTTGCAATTTTATTTCAGGTCGGCGCACCATTCGCAGATTTCTGCGGGTTTCGCAGGATCCTCCCGTGCCGGTATGAAGGCGGGCAAAGGCTCCCCCTCAAGGCCGGTCGGGCCTTGTCGGCGAGTCACTCTCCGTCACCCGACAACGGCCCGTGCCTGGAAAACCGCAGGAATTGGCCGGAATCTTCACCTTTGGGCGCTAGCCCGGCCGCATGAGCGATAATCGCACTCCTTCCGAATCGCACGCTGTCGATTCGCCCGCCGACGAATCGCCCTTGCCGGATCGGACCGACGAATCCGGGTTTGCCGCGCGCGTTCGCTCAGCCGTGGCATGGCGCTATGGCGGGCAGGTCGCGGCCCAGATCATCACCTGGAGTTCGACCATTCTCGTGGTGCGCCTGCTCGACCCGTCGGACTATGGCCTGTTCGCGATGAGCCAGGTGCTCGTCACGGCGCTTGCCTTCATGAACGGTTATGGTTTTGCCACCTCGCTAATCCGCGCCGCCGAAGTGGGTCGGCGCGATCTTGCGCAGGTGTTCGGCCTGCTGCTTCTGCTGAACGCAGGGCTCGCCGGGACGCTGGCGCTGATCGCGCCGCTGGCCGCGTCCTATTTCCGCGAGCCCCAGGTGGTCGATATCCTGCGCGTGCAGGTCGCGCTCTTTCTTGTGGTGCCCTTCATAGCTTTGCCCGAGGCGATGCTTTCGCGCCGTCTCGCATTCCGCCCGCAGGCGCTGGCGAGCATGTCCGGAGCGATCACGGGTGCAAGCACCGCGCTTGTCCTCGCCTGGGTCGGCTGGGGCGTGTGGGCGCTGGTCTACGCCCCAATCCTCGCTTTCGCTGCGCGCGCATTGGCCCTGAGCATTGCCGCGCCCGTTTATACCCTCCCCACGGTCGACTTTCGCGGCGCGCGCGCGATCATCACTTTCGGCGGGGCGCTGACGCTGTGCCAGTTCTTCTGGATCATCCAGAGCCAAAGCGACATCTTCATCGCCGGGCGCATTTTCGGGACCTACGAACTCGGCCTTTATTCCGAAGCGCTGTTCGTGGCGCTGATCGTATCCGGCCGCTTCCTGCCGCCGATCAACGAAGTCGCCTTTCCCGCCTATGCCGAGCTGCATCATGCCGGAAAGCGCCTCGGCCCCTATTTCCTGCGCGTGCAGCGGACCGTCGCGCTGGTGGTCTGCCCGCTCTATGTCGGTCTTGCCCTCACCTCGCACGAGACGGTCGCCACCGTGTTCGGCGAAAAATGGCTCGGCATGGCACCGCTTTTGCAGAATCTCGCAATCGCAATGCCGCTATTGGCCCTCCACATCGTGTGCAGCCCGGCAACGAATGCGATGGGGCGACCGCGTATCTATCTCACGACCTCGATCCTCGGCGCCGTGTTCTTCGCGGGCTGTTTCCTTGTCGGGGTAAACTGGGGCCCCGACGGCCTCACCTATGCCTGGTGGATCGCGGCCCCGGCACTGCTCACGGCCACGCTTGCGCTGACGCTTCCCGCCGTCGGCCTTGCCCCGCTCGATCTCGCTCGCGCCCTGCTGCCCCCGTTCGCGGCAAGCGGAGCGATGGCGCTGGCGGTCTGGGCTGTGGGCGAGGCGCTGGGCGAGCTTGCGCCGTGGTGGCGGCTCGCCGTGCTCGTGCCGACGGGCGGGGCGGCCTATCTCGCCACGCTCATCCTCGTCTGGCCGCAAGTGGTTCGCGACAGCTGGACGATGCTCAGGTCCGCGGGGAGGGAGAAGCCGCAGGAGTCTCCACCCGCGCCCGCATCCGCGCCAATGCCGTCCGATCGAACGCAAACCATAACGGGCTGAGCCGGGGGCGGAAGCGCGGCAGATACTGCGGATAGAGCGCCGCGAGTTCGCGCGGGAGCGCCTTCGGCCCCGGCCCGCGCATGATGTCGCTTACGATCCGGTTCTGGAAATGCCGCAGGGAATAATTGGTCATGCGCGCCGCCTGCTGGCGCAGCCCTTTCGCATCGAGCGCATTGGGCTCGCACCAGAAGCCGGCCGCCTCGACCGGGATCACGCGGGCACTGCTCCACTCGCTTTCCGGACCGAGATCGGTGCTGGCCAGGGCGCGCACCAGCCCGTCCTCACCCACGATATCGTCTGGCAGGCGGATCCCGCTTTCGCGCATCCGTCGCACGAAATCGCCCGCGAGCGCGTAGCAATCCCCGAACAGACCCCTTTCGGCCGCGATCGATCGCCGATAGGCCTTCGCCCGGCGCCCATTCATCGGCAGGCCCGAGGCGGCATTGGCATGGGGATTCCCGGTGAGCGCGTCAGAGAGCGCGGCGACCGTGCCCGGCACGAGCTGGGCATCGCCGTCCACGAAGACGAACGTATCAGCCTTGCGCCCGGCCTCGAGCACGAAGCGGTTCCAGCTCCTTGCCTTGCCGCCCTGCTCATATTCGACCAGTTCCACCCCTTCATGGGCGCGTACTCTCGCGGCCGTAAGATCGGTCGAGCCGTTGACGACGACGGTGACGTGCACCCCTTCTTCGCCCACGGGCAGGCTCGCAAGGCATGCGTCGATCCGCGCCTCCTCGTTATGGGCGAGCACCGTGACCTGGATCAGGCGGTCGGGGCGTGCATTGTGCGTCACACCGTCCGCTCTAGCAGGCGCGCGGCGCTTGCCAACGCCCGGGTAGACGCGCGCCGCACGCCTGTGCCGGATTTGGGCGATCGGCAACGGCGTGCTACCGCAACATCGTGGGAGCCGCGCTATTGAATGCGCGCGTGCCTGGGATGAAACAGGATGAAGCACGCATTGACCCGGTTGGCCGGTTTTGCCGCAGCTTTCGGCCTCGTCGCCGTTTCCGCATCGGCGAATACCCCCGCGGCGGAGCCGCCTGCCCCGCCGTTCGAGCAGGGTCCGATTGCACCCGATTTCGCCGGGCCCGGGACCGAGATCCTCCCGCTCGAGGAAGAGCGCTTCGCACGCTTTACGGTCCCGGTCCTGATCGACGGGGCGGGCCCTTTCGATTTCATGATCGACACGGGAAGCGAGGCGACTGCGCTCACGCACGAAATCAATATCGGCCTCGCTTTGCCGAGACGGGGCAGCGCGATCCTCGTCGGCATGGCGAGCCGGCGAGCGGTCGATCTGGTCGATGTCGCCGCGCTCACCGTGGGCAGCCACACGGTGACCGACCTGGTCTCTCCGCTGCTGCATCGTGGCTATGTCGGGGCGGACGGGATCATCGGGCTCGACACGCTGCAGGATTTCCGAGTCCTCATAGATTTCCGTGCCCAGACGATCGTGCTCGAGGACATGCGCGCGGATGAAAGCCCGCGCGGGGGGTTCGACATCGTCGTGCGCGCCCGACCCCGTCTCGGCCAATTGCTTCTGACCGATGCCGAAGTCGAAGGCGTACGCGCGACCGTCATCATCGATACCGGCGCGCAGATGAGCCTCGCCAACACCGCCCTGCGCGACCGCCTGCGGGCCAAGCGATCGCAGGAAATCACTGCGACCGATGTCAACGGCGTCGACATCGTCGGCGAGCTGGCCGTTGTGCGCGATCTCAAGATCGAGGGCCTCTCGATCAAAAACGTGCCCCTCACCTTCGCCGATCCGCCTGCCTTCGAAGCGCTCGGGCTCAAGGATGAGCCGGTCATATCACTCGGCATGCAGCACCTGAAGATATTCGACCGTGTGGCGATCGATTTCACGACCCAGCGGGTCCTGTTCGACCTGCCGCGCGATGTCGCCCGGGCCCTGCGGCGCGCGCGGCGCCGGACCACCTACGGCTTCAATCGCTAGACGCGGGCCGCATGGCCGGTGCGGGTGGGGTTGCCCGAAACGCTGCGTGCGACCACATTCCCTTCCACATGCCCCCCGACAATCCCTCTTCATCCGATCCGCGCGAAATCGACGGTTGGCACCTGCTGCGGCGGTTCATCCCCTATCTCTGGCCGAAGGACAATCCCGAGCTGCGCTGGCGGATCGTCGGGGCGATGCTTTTCGTACTTGCAGCGAAGGCGGTCGTGCTCGCGCTTCCGCTCGCATTCTCCAACGCCGTCGACGCGTTGAGCGAGGCGCAGGGCGCGCGCGGCAATCCCACGGGCATGGAAGGCGCCGGCTTCGTTGCGCTCGCACTGGTGATTGCTTATGGCCTCGGACGCTTTTCCTCGGTTTTGTTCGACAATCTGCGCAAGATGGTGTTCGAACGGGTAGGCCAGACCGCAACGCAGACGCTGGCCGAGGACGTGTTCCACCGCCTCCACCGGCTCTCGCTCCGCTTCCATCTCGGCCGCCGCACCGGCGAGGTGACCAAGGTAATCGAGCGCGGGACCAAGAGCATCAACATGATGCTCTATTTCCTGCTTTTCAACATCGCGCCGACCGCCGTCGAGCTGGTCGCGGTGGCGGTGATCTTCTGGACCCTGTTCGGCTGGGAACTGGTGCTGGCAACCGCGATCACGGTGGTCGCCTATGTCGCCGTCACCCGGGCGATTACCGAATGGCGCACGAAATTACGGCGCGAGATGAACGATCTCGACGGGGAGGCGCTGCACCGCGCGGTCGATTCGCTGCTGAATTACGAGACGGTGAAATATTTCGGCGCCGAATCGCGCGAAGAAGCCCGCTACGCCCGCTCGGCCCGGGCCTATGCAAAGGCGGCGGAGAAGACCGAGAATTCGCTCGGCATGCTCAATGTCGTGCAGGCCTTTATCACGAATGCGCTGATGGCCGGGGCGCTCGCCTTCGTCGTGTGGCGATGGAGCGAGGGCGCGCTTTCGGTCGGCGATCTCACCGCGGTCAACATGTACCTGATGCAGCTTTTTCGCCCGCTCGACCTGCTCGGCTGGGTCTATCGCACGATCCGGCAGGGCCTGGTCGACATGGGCGAGATGTTCCGGCTCATGGATACCGAGGTCGAGGTGCGCGACGAACCCGGCGCCCCGGCGCTCATCGTGCGCGAGCCTTCGATCCGCTTCGAGAACGTGAGTTTCGGCTACGATCCCGGGCGTACCATCCTGAAGAACCTGTCCTTCGAGGTCCGCGCGGGCACGACGACCGCGATCGTAGGACCCTCGGGCGCCGGCAAGAGCACGATCGGACGCTTGCTCTTCCGCTTCTACGACCCGCTCAGCGGCCGTATCCTCATCGACGGGCAGGATATCGCCAGGGTACAGCAGGCGAGCGTGCGCGCGGCGATCGGGATCGTTCCGCAGGACTCGGTCCTGTTCAACGATACGCTCGGCTACAACATCGCCTATGGGCAGAAGGATGCGGACCAGGCGGCGGTCGAACGGGCCGCGCGGGGCGCGGCGCTCCTGGATTTGGTCGAACGCCTGCCCGACGGCTTCGACACGCTGGTGGGCGAGCGCGGGCTCAAGCTTTCGGGCGGCGAGAAGCAGCGCGTGGCGATCGCCCGCACGCTGGTCAAGGACCCGCCGATCCTGCTGCTCGACGAGGCGACGAGCGCGCTCGACACCCGCACCGAGCAGGATATTCTCGACACGCTGCAGCGGATCGAGCGTGGACGCACCACCATCGCCATCGCGCACCGACTCTCGACCATTGCCGATGCCGACCGCATCCTCGTGCTCGATCAGGGCGAGCTGGCCGAAGAAGGCGACCATGCGGGCCTGCTGGCAAAAGGCGGTCTGTATGCCGGCATGTGGGCCCAGCAGGCGAGCGAGCGCGGCGACCGGGCCGAGGCCGCGGAATAGGCCGTCCGCCTATTCCGACGCCTCGGCTTGCGCCTTATCCGCCGTGCGCCGCAGGCTTGGTGCGGACAGGTCCAACTCGCTCGCCGGAATCAACTCGACCGCGCCGCGAAGCTCCCGCACCTTGTCGATGAACTGCGCCGCGTCGCCCACGATCACCAGCGTCGCCCGGTCGGGATCGACATAGGTCTTCGCCGCCAGGCTCGCCGCGCCCGGATCGACGCCTGCGAGCCTTTCGGCATAGGCATTCGCCTCTTCAGGCGGCAGTCCCTGCTGGAGCAGGGTCGCAACGATCGCGTTGAACCCGCCACTGGTTTCAAGCGCGCGGGCATATCGTCCCCCGAGATAAAGCCGCCGCTTTTCGAGCAGGTCCGCATCGAGCGGCTCGCTGCCGAGCCGCTCGAACTCGTTCAGGAATATCCGCGCGACATCGGCAGCGCTTTCGTTCTTCGTCTGCGCGCTTGCCGTAAGGATCGATGCATCCGCCCTATCGGCGAAGCCCGAATAGGCACCGTAGGACAGCGAGCGTTTGGTCCGCACTTCCTCGAACAGGCGCCCGCTCGAACCGCCGCCGAGCACCGAATTGGCCAGTTCTAGCGGAAAGTAATCGGGATCGATGCGCGCCGGGGCACGCACGCCCGCAAGCACGGCTGCCTGGCCCGCGCCGGGCAGGTCGACGACGATCGTGCTCACCTCTGGTGGCGGACCGGCGGCTTCCTGCGGCACGGCTCCGGGCTCGCCGGCGCTCGACCAGTCGCCGAACATCTCTTCGGCCAGCGAGACCGCGCTGTCGGCCGCGATCCCGCCACTAACGACGATCTTCATCCGGTCGGGATGAAAATAGGCCTTGCGGTGGGCGAGGAGCGCCGCGCGGTCGATTGCCGCGAGGCTTTCCTCTGTTCCTCCGGGCTGCGAACCGTAGGGCGCATCGCCGTACATCGCGGTGCGCAGGACGTAGCGCGCGAGGCTCCCCGGCTCTTTCAGCGAGACCTTCAGGCCTTCGATGGCGCGGTCGCGTTCGCGCGTAACCTTGTCTGCGGGATAGGCCGCATCCTTGACTATCTCGGCCGCGAGCGCCCCCGCCGCCTCGAGATTGGCAACCGGGGCGGTCAGGGAAAAGCTCGTCCCGTCAGAGCCCGCACCGCCGCCGAAAGCCGCGCCGAGGCTTTCGAAACGGGCCGCGATTTCTTCAGCGGTGCGATTGGAGGTACCCTTGTCGGCGAGACTCGCGGCAAGCTGGGCAAGGCCGGCAAGCTCGCGCGGATCGGTCTTGCTGCCGCCGGGAAAGAGCATCGAGATCGTCGCGATCGGCACCTCGCCCGTCTGCACAGCGACCACCGGGACGCCGTTGGACAATTCGGCTTCGACGATCTCGGGCTTTGCCACCTCGGGCGCGGATCCGGGACCGGGAGGGGCCATGCGCTCGCCCTCGGGCCTGACCTGCCGGATTTCGCCCGTCGCGGGCGGCAGGGTGCGGAAAGTCGGCATAGGCACCGGGTTCGCATAGGAGGCCGGGTCCGCATCGCCTGCGCTGTAGGTCACGGTGACCCGGACCTGCGGGTCGAGATATTCGCTCGCAACGCGCATCACGTCCGCTTCGCTCACCGCCCGGATCGCGTCGAGCCGCTTGTCTGCGAAATCCGGATCGCCGGAAGAGACGAGCGCCTCGCCCAGTTCGAAGGCGCGCCCGCGCGCGGTTTCGCGGCGGCGCAATGTGGCAGCGATAATCTCGTTCCTGGCTTCGGCCAGTTCGTCTGCCGTAACGGGCTCGCTGCGCAGCTTTTCCAACTCTGCATCCAGCGTCGCACCGGCCTGCTCGATACGGTCCGGCCGCGCGATGACATAGGCGCCGATCGCCCCCGCCTCGCGGAACGCCTGGACGGTGGCGATGACCTGCACCGCTTCGCCCGTATTCACCAGCGCCCTGTCAAGTCGGCTGTTGTCGCCCGAGACCAGGATCGCTTCGAGCACTTCCAATGCGGCGGCGTCGGGATGGGTGACGGGGACGCCCTTCCAGATTCCGCCATAGACCGGCAGCGGGACATTGGGTGCGGTCGCGTTGACGGTGCGCGGGCCCGTGCTTTCGGGTTCGCGCGTGTCGATCGCGAGCGGCACCGGATTCTCGCGCGGCGGGATGTCCGCGAAATATTCATCGACCAGCGCCTTGAGTTCGGCGAGATCGAAATTGCCCGCAACGATCAGGCTCGCAGTGTCCGGCCCGTAATAGGCCTCGTAGAAGGCGCGCGCATCGTCCAGCGTGGCGCTGTCGAGATCCTCGATCGAACCGATCCCGGGGCGGCGATGCGGCATCACATCATAGGCATTTTCTGGAAAGACGAAGCGCTGCAGCCGACCATAAGGCGGGGCGAGCACGCGCTGGCGCAGTTCCTCCTTCACCACGCCGCGCTCGGTCTCGAACACTTCCTCGTCGACGACGACCTTCGCCATGCGCTCGCGGTGGGTCCAGAGCATGGTTTCCAGATAGGCGGCAGGGACCTGTTCGTAATAATTCGTCCGGTCGACCCAGTTCGAGGCATTGCGCGTGCCGCCGATATCCGCGGTGAGCGAATAGATCATGTTGTAGGGCATGTTCTCGGTCTTGCGCGACAGGATGTGCTCGAACAGGTGGGCAAATCCGCTGCGTCCGTCGGGATCGAGCTTGGAGCCGATATCGTACCACAGCGACGTGGTGACGGTGCTGGTCGTTGCATCGGGAATGGCGATCACGCGCAGGCCGTTATCGAGCTGCCACATCTCGTATTCGATTTCGGGGGCAGTGAGCGCGGGCGGCGGCGCGGTATCGGCTGCGCCGGTATCCTGCGCGATGGCGGGCGCGGCAATCACAGCGAGCGCCGTGCCGCACAGCATGATGGTCTTTGTCATGGATGATCCCCGGTTGAATTGCGATTGCGGGCAATAAAGCCTGCCGCGCCCCAAGGCTCAACCGATAAGGTGTTTGCGGCCTATCAAGTGTCCATGATCATCGACGCGCGTCGTGCGAGAGCGCCTTGAGAATGCCGAGAGCCTCGATCCGCCGCTCCCACGGCACGAAAAGGTGATCGTGGTGAAAGCCTGCGATCACGTTGCAGGCGATCCCCTCTCCCGCGAGCGCCGAAGACGCGGCGGCGGTCAGCCCGACGCCTTCGAGGTCGGAATGGACGGTGAGCGTGATCCGCGCAAAGGGCCGGCCCTTCTCGCCCTGCCCTGGGCGGACAACGCAGGTCAGGCCCTCCTCCTCGTAGACGAGGGCGAAGCAGCGTTCGTGAAGCGCAGCGAGTTCCTGAGCCGAACTGGGAACGACGAAGCGAAAGGAGTCCTCGTCGAGCACCGGCTCCATGCCCGCCAGCATGGACTGAAGGTCGCGGACGGGTCCGCCGCCGGTCACAGGATATATTTCGACAGGTCGGAATTTCCCGCGAGGTCGGACAGCCGCTCCTTAACATAGGCCGCGTCCACCGTGATCGTCTCGCCGACATGCTCCTCGGCCTCGAAACTGATGTCCTCAAGCAGCTTTTCCATCACCGTCTGCAAACGCCGCGCGCCGATATTCTCGACGCTTTCATTGACCTGCGCGGCGATGCGCGCGACTTCGTGCACGGCATCATGGGAGAAGTCGAGTTCGACTTTCTCGGTCCCGATCAAGGCGCGGTACTGCGCGACGAGATTGGCCCGCGTTTCCGACAGGATGCGCACGAAATCCTCTTCGGTCAGCGCCCGCAGGTTGACCCGGATCGGCAGGCGGCCCTGCAATTCTGGAAGCATGTCGGAAGGCTTGGCGACGTGGAAGGCACCGGATGCGATGAACAGGACGTGGTCGGTCTTCATCGGGCCGTGCTTGGTCGAAACGGTGGTTCCCTCGATCAGCGGCAGCAGGTCACGCTGCACGCCTTCGCGGGAAACCGAGCCGCCGCGCACGTCTGACACGGCGATCTTGTCGATCTCGTCGAGGAAGACGATGCCGTTGGTCTGCGCGTTTTCAAGCGCGACGCGCGCGACATCGTCATCGTCGAGCCGCTTGTCGGCTTCCTCGTCCACCAGCTTGTCCCAGGCTTCGGGCACGCGCATCTTGCGCTTCTTTGTCGGCCGCTTGCCGAGAGCCTTGCCCATCATGTCGCTGAGGTCGATCATCTGCATGTTGCCGCCCATATTGCCCATGTCGAAAGGCATGCCGGGGCTTTCGGAGACCTCGATCTCGACTTCGACCTCGTTCATGGCGTTCTGGACGATGCGCTCGCGGAAACTGGCACGGGTCGCCTCGGACGCGTTCTCGCCAACCAGCGCATTGAGCAGGCGTTCCATCGCCGCCTCGCTCGCCGCTTCGCGTACACTGTCGCGGCGGCGTTCCTTTTCCAGCCGGATCGCTTCCTCGACGAGATCGCGAGCGATCTGTTCGACGTCGCGCCCGACATAGCCGACTTCGGTGAACTTGGTCGCCTCGACCTTGACGAACGGCGCCTCGGCCAGCCTTGCCAGCCGGCGGCTGATCTCCGTCTTGCCGCAGCCGGTGGGGCCGATCATCAGGATGTTCTTGGGCGTCACCTCATCGCGCAGGTCATCGCGCAGTCGCTGGCGCCGCCAGCGATTGCGCAGGGCGACGGCGACCGCGCGCTTGGCTTCTTTCTGGCCGATGATGTGCTCGTCGAGCGCGGCGACGATCGCCTTGGGGGTGAGATTGTCCATGAAAACTTCTTCGCGGGTAGAGGTCAGACGGTTTCGACCGTCAGATTGCCGTTGGTGAAGACGCAGATATCGGCTGCCACCGCCATCGCCTTGGTTGCGATGGCTTCGGGGTCGTCTTCGTAGTCGGCGAGCGCGCGGGCCGCGGCGAGGGCGTAATTGCCGCCAGACCCGATCGCAGCGATACCGCCTTCGGGTTCGAGCACGTCGCCCGTGCCCGTAAGCACCAGCAGCGCATCCTTGTCGGCGACGATCATCAGTGCTTCGAGATTGCGCAGATATTTGTCGGTGCGCCAGTCCTTGGCCAGCTCGACCGCAGCGCGCATCAGCTGGCCGGAATATTGTTCGAGTTTTCTTTCCAGACGTTCGAACAGGGTAAAGGCATCGGCAGTCGCACCGGCGAAACCGGCGACCACCTCCTGGTTCTCACCGATCCGGCGGACCTTCCGAGCATTGGGCTTCATCACCGTATTACCCATGGAAACCTGTCCGTCGCCCGCGATGACGGTTTTCCCGTCGCGCCTGACGCCGATGATGGTGGTGCCGTGCCACGCCGCCATGCCGTGACTGTCGCTCGAATTACTCATGACGCGCGATATGGGCGCTGGGCCGGAACGGTCAAGCCTGCAGGGCGGACCGCTGCAGGCCCTGCCTCAGGGCCCCGGCCCGGGGCCGCCCGGACCGCCTCCGGGCCCGCCGACGCCGCCCACCCGGCCGATATTGCCAAACAGGTCTTCCAGAAAGCCGCGCTCGCGTCCCAGCGTCGGTGTCTTGTCCCCGTCCGGACGGAGATAGACAACCTCGTCGATGCCGCTGCGATCCACCTCGGCGACATTGCCCGTCTCGTCGAAGCGCACGGCCAGCACGTTATGTTGGCGGATGCGCGGACGAACGAAGGGTTTGCGGCCCGTGGTGCTGGAAACGTAATACCAGGTCGGCTCGCCATAGGCGCTCGTGAAGGTCGGGCGGCCAAGAGTGCCCTGGACTGAGCGCCGGTTGTCGATCCCGGGCTGGATCACCTGGCTCAGAATCGGGTCGCGGATGTAACCGCGCGATTCGCGGATCGAGGAACAGCCAGACAGGACAAGGCCGGACGCGAGAGCGACGAGGGTTATTCGCGCCGCGCGACCGATCCCGGCGCGCCCCTCGTTCCCCCGCGTCCGCGCGCAGCTTCGCTCGATATTCAAGATGATCGTTTCCCGTATTCTCATGGTGGCGCTCAGCGCACGTCAATTCATATCACGAATGGGCCTTAGGCTCACGGCGCGCCGCTGGCAACGCCGCAGGGCTCGCCCCCCGAACCCGGCCCATGACACCGGCGGCCTATGCTGCAGCCCGGAACCCGCGTGCGCCAGCGCGGTTGAATTGGCACTGAACGCCTGCCAATCCCTCCAGAAAAACTCCTGCTCGAAAGCCATATCATGCCGACAAAGGACAAAGCCCGCCCGCTCGCCTTCCTCGCTAGGGTATTCGGCACAGCGCCCGACCCGCGCGAGCGAATACGCCCGCTTTGGCACCGTGTGATCGAGCTGGCGCGCGAGAAGAGCTTTTATTCCGATTGCAAGGTCGCCGATACGGTGGGCGGCCGGTTCGACCTCATAACCGCAGTCCTGAGCGCGGTGATCGTGCGGGTCGAAGCCTCCGAAATGCGCGCCGAAAGTGCTCTCCTCGCCGAACTCTTCGTGGAGGACATGGACGGTCAGTTGCGCGAATTCGGCGTCAACGACGTGGTCGTGGGCAAGAAGGTGGGCAAGCTGATGAGCCTGCTCGGCGGGCGGCTCGGGGCCTATCGCGGCGCGCTGAACGAAAGGGACCGCGCGCGGCTCGTCGCCGCGGTCTCCCGCAACGTCCAGTTCGCCGAGGGAGCGGACGAGCAGGCGGGCGCCGAATGCGTGGCCGACAAACTGCTCGCCCTGGCCGATCGACTCTCCCGTTTCAGCGACGAGGAACTGATCAAGGCGAGCGGGATCTGGTAAGGCATTTTGCGTGACTGATCCCACCGACCAGCCCGGCCCTGAAATGAGCCGTCTATTGAAGGCGCGCCCGCTGCCCGCCGATCCCGTCGTTATCGAGGCCGATGCGGCCGAGCGCGAAGCACTGGCGCATCGCTTCGGTCTTGGCGGAATAGATTCGCTGCGGGCCGAGGTAACGCTCGATCAGAAAGCGCAAGCGATCCGCGCGTGCGGGGTGCTGCACGCGGCGGTGCAACAGGTCTGTGCGATCTCCAACGAGAATTTCCCGGTGACGATCAGCGAGCCTTTCGACCTTCGCTTCGTCCCCGAAACCGTCCGGCCCGAACCTGCGGACGAGGAAGAAGCGCTCGAAATCGAACTCGAACGCGACGATCTCGACGAGATCGAATATGCGGGCGAGATCTTCGATTTGGGCGAGGCGGTGGCCCAGACGCTCGGCCTTGCGATCGACCCCTATGCCGAAGGGCCCGGCGCCGAAACGGCGCGGCAGGCTGCCGGGCTGGCGGACGAGGACGCGCCGCGAGGGCCGCTGGCCGAGGCACTCTCAGCGCTGAAGAAGGACTAGGCCCTTTCCGCGTCTTTGCCCTCGCCGCCCTTCGCATGCTCTAGGATCATCAGCACGAGACCCGCAAACACCAGCCCGAAACCGGCGAGATGGACCCAGCGGAACGCTTCGCCGAGGAGGACATAGGACAGTCCGAGAGCGGTGAGCGGCATGACCGACATCGCCCCCGCAGTCAGCGCACCGGGTGCCTTCCTGACCCCGTTATACCACAGGACCGGGGCAAGCCCGCCCGTGCCCGCGCCCCAGAACAGCAGGGCATAAAGCGAACGCTCGCTCCCGCGAGAAAAATCGAACGGCGCGGGATCGAAGGCAAAGGCGAGCGCCACGAACAGCGGCGCGGCGAGGAGCGATGCGGCGAGGGTCGCCTCGAGCGACGTGATCCCGTCGGAGAGCTTGCGCGAGAGAAGGGTAAAGGCCGCCTCGAAACACACTGCAACAAGCACCAGCAAGCCGCCCAGGACGACCGCATCGCCTGTGTGCCCGTCGCCGCGAAAAACATTGATCACGACCACGCCCACCACCGCGAGCGCCAGCGCCCCGCCCTTGCGCCGGTTCATCGCCGCGCCGAAGAATAAAACCGCCGCCGCCGCCGTGATCGCGGGCGAGGCGCTCATGATCGTGGAGCCGATCACCCCGGTCGTCAGCCGCATCCCGAACAGCATGGTCGCGGTGAAGCCGACCATGCCGAAAGCGGCGATGGCCGCGATCACGCCCCAGTCGGAGCGTGTCGTGTCGCGATAGCGGCTGGTCAGCGCGAGCACGAAGGGCGCTAGAACGGCGCTGGCGATGACCATGCGCAGGCAGCTCGCGGTGAAGACCGGGTAATGCTCGCCGATGATCTTGGACAGCGGGGTCGCGCTGCCGAACAGGCCCATGCCCGTGATAAGCTGGCCGATCGTAAGCGGCGAGGAAGACGTGTTTCTCTCTGATGCCATGATCTCACGGCATCAATGGGCGCGCGCTCGGGGCGTTCCGAGAGCCGGGGCTTCAGAACGGGATGTCGTCGTCGAGATCGTCGTAGCCACCGGAGCCGCCCCCGGGACCGCCCCCGGGACCGCCGCCGCCCTGATTCCAGCCACCGCCAGCGCCAGCGCCAGCGCCAGCGCCCGCAGGCTGTCCGCCCGCGCCGCGATCGCCATAGCCCGCTCCACCGCCCGAGCCAAAGCCGCCGCCGGAGCGACCGCCGCCGCCATCACTGCGGGTGTCGAGACCTGTCAGAGTTCCCGAATAGGGGCGGACCACAACTTCGGTTGAATAACGATCATTGCCGTCGCGGTCCTGCCATTTACGGGTTTCGATCTGCCCCTCGACGAATACTTTGCTGCCCTTCTTCAGGTAATTTTCGGCGTAGTTAACCGCCATGTCCTGAAATACGGCGACCGTGTGCCATTCAGTCTTTTCACGGCGTTCGCCGGTATTGCGGTCCTTCCACGTCTCGCTCGTGGCGATGCGCAGATTGCAGACCCTGCCGCCGTTCTGGAACGAACGCACTTCGGGGTCGGCCCCGAGATTGCCGATCAGCATGACTTTGTTGAGCGAACCCGCCATTTCGAACCGTCCCTTCCCGTCAAATCATCCGCGCAGCCTGCGGGGCTGCGAGTCTCCATCACGTAATAGGCCAGCGCGGTCCCCGAGGCGAGGTCGCCGTGCCGTTTTCCACTTCCGATATGGAGGTTGTTACCGAGAGGGGTAGCGCAGGCGGCCGAGAAAGCGCGTCAGGCTCGGCAATTCGCGATCCCTTCCAGTGATCTGCGACTTGACCTTTTCGAACTTCATCACCCCTTCGATCCGGCGGTCGAGGAAGGCGTAAGTGTCTTCCTTCTCCTCGCTGTCGTCGTTGACGAAGACCGCGAGCGTCGCCGAATATAGCCCAGCAAGGATCGCGCGCTTGGTGTAGTGATTGTAATCGGTCGCCCGATCGCCTGCGAGCCGCCACATAAGGTCGGCCGATTCCCAGCCGAGTTTCAGCGCGCGCGGCGCATTCTGCGGCATCGCCATGATCGCAAGCGCGCGGCGCACCGCCTCGTCGATATCGGCGATCGCTTCCAGCCGGAAAGCAACGAGGGTGCGAATACGCTCGCGGATCTTCAAGTCGGCGAGGCGCTCTTCCGGCCATTCGGCCTCCATCGCGCGGTCGACCGAGCGGATCCACGCCTCGATCATCTGCATCGCGCGCCCGTTCGCGCTGTCCGCAGGAAAAGCGAGCTTAGCGACGTCGAGATCGGCCCCGGCCATTTCGGCGGCGGCTTCGAGCGCAGTGTCGTTCCACCCGTCGAACACCGCCGAGGCGGCGATGTCCGGGGCGAGCGCGATCGCGAGCTCGTCCAGTGTCATGTCGGCGAAATCGGGCTGATCGGTCATTGAGGCGTTCATATCAGAAGGAAGGCCCGTATTGCTGCTTGGTTCCCGCGTCATCGCGCGCTTCGTCCGCCGCCTCGAATTCGGCTCGCATCAGCGAATTGCCGCGCTGGAGTTCCATGTAGTCGCGCGCCGAACGGCCCGAATTGTCGTTGCGGTCGGGATTGGCCCCCTGCGCCAGCAGGCGGCGGACCATGGGTACATTGCGCTGGTGGACTGCGGCGATCAGGGGCGTTTCGCCCTGGCTGTCGGCGACATCGACCTGCGCCCCGCCCTTGATCAGCTCTTCGACGGCATCGACCTCGCCCAGAGTCGTGGCGATCTGAAGCGGGGTAAGGCCATTCTTGTCACGGATATTGGGATCGGCCCCCTTCTGCAGCAGGAACTTCACCCACAGCACGTCGCGCCGCGCGGCAGCGATGTGCAGCCCGGTTTCCCCCGTCGTGATGTCACGCGCATTGATGACGGTCGTGCCCGGCTGGTTCAGCATTTCGGTGACGGCATCGCCGTCACGGTCGCGCACCGCCTTGAGGAATTCATAACCTTCGGAATAGAACTGCGCAGAAGCGGGAGCGGAGGGCATGGCCCCATATCCGATGCCGGCGGTCGCAAGCGAACCCAGCGCGACCCTCGCAATCAGCAGGGGATTTCCTAACTTGCGCAAAACGGGTGCGAACAATCTTTTGTCCTTTCGCATTTCCTGCCACACTTTTCCCTGAGGGTAGATGCCCGTCGAACCGGATCGACGGGCATGTCCCGCTCTCACACCGCCAGTTAGCAGAGCATGAACCCACACGCCAAGACCTCCGCCCTATCCAACGTCATCCGCAAGCCCGCCGCGCTGCTCGGCGCGCTGGCACTGGTGCTCAGTGCCTGCGCGGCCGAGGAAACGGCCCCGCTCGAGCCGCCGCTTGCCGGTTCGAGCATCGGCGGATCGTTCGAGCTGGTCGACAGCGCGGGCGAGACGGTGCGCTGGGACGATTTTACGGGCCAATACCGCGTGGTCTATTTCGGCTTCGCCTATTGTCCCGCGATCTGCCCGACCGACATGCAGCGCATCGCGCGCGGCATGGCGGCGCTGGAGGAGAGCGATCCCAATCTGGCGGCACAGGTGCAGCCGATCTTCATCACCGTCGATCCGGCCCGCGATACGCCGCAGGTCGTGGGCGAGTTCACCAGCGCCTTTTCGGACGACATCATGGGTCTCACCGGCACGCAGGAACAAGTCGACAGGGCAATCGACGAATTCAAGGTCACCGCCTATCGCGGCGAGGATACGCCAGACGGGGGATACCTGATGGAGCATTCGCGCATCGTTTACCTGTTCGGCCCGCAGGGCGAGCCGATTGCCACTCTTCCCACCGACCAGCCGGGCCGCGAGGGCGCCGAGACCTTCGCCGCCGAGATTCGGAAATGGGCGAACTGAGGGAGCGCTTCTGGGAGCTGCCGCTGGGCGAGCTCGACCGCGCCGAATGGGAGGCGCTTTGCGACGGATGCGGCAAATGCTGCCTGCACAAAATCGAAGATGCCGATACGGGTGAGATTTCCGATACCAATGTCGCGTGCAAGCTGCTCGACACTGGAACGGCGCGGTGCAAGGATTACCGCAATCGCAAGGCCTTCGTGCCAGACTGCCTCCGCCTGACCCTGTCGATTGTCGAGGACGTGCCATGGCTGCCTTCGACCTGCGCCTATCGCCTGCGGGCCGCCGGACGCCCGCTTCCGGGCTGGCACTATCTCGTCTGCGGCGACCGCGATGCGGTGCACCGGGTCGGCGTCTCTGTTGTCGGCCGCGTGGTCAGCGAAACCGAGGCGGGGCCGCTCGAACATCATGTGGTCGAGTGGCCAGCGCCCGACATCGACGCGCTCGAGCCGCCGGTCGCGGCGCATGGCGGGGGCGAGGAATGACCCTCGGCCTGCGCCGCGCCTCGATCGAGCCCGAGATCGAGCTGAACGGCGAGCGCGTGCCGATCGTGTTGCGCCAGAACCGCCGCGCACGTCGGCTCACCCTGCGGCTTGCCCCGGACGGCAGCGAGGTGCGTCTCACCGTGCCGAATTGGGCCCCACGCGCTCAGGCGATCGCCTTCGCCCATGCCCGCGCCGAATGGCTGGCCGAACAACATGCCGGGATCCCGCGCCGCACCGCCCCCGGTCCCGGCAGCGAAGTGCTGCTGCGCGGGCAGGCCCTGCGGATCGAATGGGACGCAAGCGCGCCTCGCTCACCGCGCCTTGCCGGGGACGCGCTCGCCGTGGGCGGGCCGCTGGCCGGGCTGGAGGGGCGGCTGAGGCGCTGGCTGGAGCGCGAGGCGCTGGCGCTCGTGGAAGCCGACATGGGCGATTACTGCGCCGCCGCCCGGCTCGATCCGGTCCCCGTCGCCCTCTCGCGCGCCCAACGCCGCTGGGGTAGCTGTTCGGATATGAGCCGCATCCGCATCAACTGGCGGCTCGTTCAGGCCCCCGATTTCGTCCGCCGCTCGGTGGTCGCGCACGAGGTTGCGCATCTCGTCCATTTCGACCACTCGCCCGCCTTCCACGCCCTTCTCGCGCAGATCTACGAAGGCGATATCCGCGCGGCCGATCAATGGCTCAAGCAAAAGGGTCGCGCGCTCTACGCCGCTTTCGGCTGAAGAAGAAGAACCGGCACCGCCCCTTCCGGACGACACGTAGGTCATCGTTAACCATGGTGCGGTAAGACAAGTGTCATGTTCACCCGGGCCTTCCTGTTGCTCGCCGCTCTTGTCGGCCTTGCCCTGCCCGCCTCGCCGCCTCCGGCACAGGCGCAGGGCGCGTGCCCGCAATGTGACCTGCCGCCCGGTTGCCGCGGCAAAGGGAACCAGAAAGGCAAGGGAAAAGGCAATCGCCGGCGCAATTGCCAGCGGCTCTCGATCGCGATCGATTCGGACATCGATTTCGGCCGCGTCGTGGTTATCGGACGGGGCGAAGGGCGGGTCCTGCTAGATCTCGATAGCGGCGAGAAGCGCCTGTTCGGCGATGTGGACGACCTCGGAGGAATGCCCGTAACCGGGCGCGCCATCGTGACCGGCGCGCCGTTCGAGCCGATCAATGTCGAATTCCCGTTCGAGATCGAGATGAGCGGGCTGCTCGGCGGGCAGGCGCGGCTGCGGGATTTCACGACTTCCCTGACCGGTATGCCCGTGCTCGACGAAAACGGACGGCTTGAATTTTCCTTCTCCGGCACGCTCGTGGTCAGCGGCGAGAAGCGCGCCGGCGGAGACCTGCGCGGGCGGGTCCCGATCAGCGTAACCTATCTCTGACATGCCCCGCTAGCGTCCGAGGGAACTGGCGCGCGGGCGCATCGCGTCCTATATCGCTGTCATGTTTTCTCGCATGCTTTCCAGCTCCCGTTTCAATCCCAAGACGGGCGCGCTCGATTTCTGGCACGAATTCACCAAGCCCAATCCGCTGCGCTGGCCGATTCTCGCGGCCTCGTGCCTGCCGCTGGTGGTGATCTTCGCCTGGCTTTCGTCCGAGACCGCCTACAAGGAGCCCGCGCGGCCCGACGTGACCTATATCAACACCTTCGACCCCGACCGCACGGACGAGGAGATCATGGCCTCCAACATCGAGAACCAGGAGGTCAAGGAGCTGCGCCAGGCGCGCGAGCAGGCCATCGCCGAGCGCAAGCGCGAGCTTTACAAGGCGCTCGGCCGCGCGTCCGGCATGGATGTGGACGAGATCGAGCGCAAGGCCGAGGCGGAACGCGCCGCGGAGGAAGCCGCGAGGAAGGCCGAAACCGCCGGGGTGGCAAGCTCGGTCGACACCGGCGGGTCACCGACACAGGCCGCGCAGGGAAGCGCGCAATAGCCGCCCCAGCCGACACGGACCGCGAATGGATGGCCGCCGCCGCGCGGCTGGCCATGCGCGCGCGGCCGCTGTGCCGCCCCAATCCCGGGGTCGGCGCGCTGCTCGTTTCGGGCGAAGGAAGCCCGCGCGTTGCAGCGCGCGGCTGGACCCGCGAAGGCGGGCGTCCCCATGCCGAAGCGGTCGCGCTCGACGGATATGCGGACGGCGGGGCTACGGGCATGACGCTTTACGTGACGCTCGAACCGTGCGCCCATGCCTCCAAGCGCGGCCGGGCCTGCTGCGACGTGGTGGCCGATGCCCGACCGGCCCGCGTCGTGATCGGACAGCGCGATCCCGACCCGCGCACGGCGGGCGAAGGCATTGCTCGGCTCGAGCGCGAAGGGATCGAGGTCGCGCTGCTGGACGATCCCGCCTCGGCCGCCAGCCTTGCCGACTATTTCACCCTGCGCAGCCGGGGCCGCCCGCGCGTCACGCTCAAGCTCGCGCTTTCGCTTGACGGGTGCATTGCACTCGCCGACGGGACCAGCCGCTGGATCACGGGCGAAGCGGCCCGGGCCCATGTCCATGCGATGCGCGCGCGTCATGACGCGATCCTTGTCGGGGGCGCGACCTGGCGGGCCGATCGTCCGCGGCTCGACGTGCGCCTGCCGGGACTGGGGGAACGCAGCCCGCGGCGGCTCGTCCTGACCCGGGGCGTGCAGCCCGACGGGGTCACCGTCATCAACGAGCCCGCAGCAATCGCCGATCTAGAGGGCGCGCTCTCGCTCTATGTCGAAGGCGGCGCGGGCGCTGCGGCGGCCTTTCTCTCGGCAGATCTCGTCGACGAACTCCACCTCTACCGCGCGCCGGTCATGATCGGCGACGGGCTGCGCGCGCTCGGCTCTCTCGGTCTGGGAGGGGCCGAGGGGCTGGAAAGTGCGCATGGCCGCTGGCAGCGCGGCATGTCCTGCCGGCTTGGCAGCGACATGTTCACCGCCTATCAGCGCATCCGCTAGCCAAGGAGCACGCCCCCCAATGTTCACCGGCATCGTCACCGCCATCGGCACCATAACCAGCAGCGAGCAGCGCGGCGACCGCCGCGTACGCATCGCAGCGCCGCTCGATCCCGAACGAATCGACATCGGTGCCTCGATCGCGTGTTCGGGCGTGTGCCTGACGGCCGTCGCGCGCGGCGGCCGCAAGGGCGATGCGTGGTTCGATGTCGATGTCTCGGGCGAGACCGTCTCGCGCTCGGTTCCGGGTATGTGGGAAGAGGGGCGCAGGCTCAATCTCGAACCCTCGCTTCGCCTCGGAGACGAGCTCGGCGGCCATATCGTGACGGGCCATGTCGATTCGATCGGCGAGGTCGTCGCCCACAAACGGACCGGGGATTCCTGGCTGGTCGCAATCCGCGCGCGCGCCGAGATGGCGCCCTTCATCGCGGAGAAGGGCTCGATCACTGTCGACGGCGTATCGCTGACCGTGAACGACGTGCGCGACCGGTCCGATGGCTCGTGCGATTTCGCACTCAACATCATTCCGCACACCGCCGAAGTGACGACGCTCGGCGCACTCGAGGAAGGCAGCCGGGTCAATCTCGAGATCGACGTGCTGGCGCGTTATCTCAAGCGCATGCAAGGCCTTGCCTCGACGGACCGATAGCGGCATTGAAACTGGAACAGATGGAGCTTTCCTCCCGTTGCTTGGGCAAACGACGCCAAGGAAAGCTTTTATGATCCTCGAAACCATCAAGACCTCCGGCCTGTCGCACCTGTCCTATCTGGTCGGTGCAGGCGGACAGGCTGCGGTGATCGATCCGCGCCGCGACTGCGAAATCTACCTCGAAAAGGCCCGCGCAGCCGGGCTGGAAATCACCCATATCCTCGAAACCCACCGCAATGAGGACCTGGTTTCCGGTTCCCCGATCCTCGCCGCCATGACCGGGGCGAAGGTGCTGCACGGCCCCAACCCCGAACGCCCCGTGACGTTTGCCGAAACCGCGCGGGAGGGCGATACGGTCGATATCGGCCAGCTGCGGATCGAAGTGATCGAAACGCCCGGCCATACCGACGACCATCTCGCCTTCGCCATTCACGATACGGCCTATCCCGACCGCGCGGTCGGCGTTTTCACCGGCGATGCGCTGTTCATCGGGGATGTCGGGCGAACCGATTTCTACCCCGACCGCAAGCGCGAGGTGGCCGGGCTGCTGTACGATTCGCTGCAGAAGCTGCTTGGCCTCGGCGACCAGGCGATCGTCTATCCCGCGCATGGCGCGGGCTCTGTCTGCGGATCGGGCATGGCCGAGCGCGAATTTTCGACTATCGGCCACGAGCGGCGCAACAATCCCCGCCTGCAATTCTCCAGCCGCGACAAGTTCATCGCCTTCAAGATCGACGAGCACCATTACCAGCCGCCCTATTTCCGGCTGATGGAACGTCTCAACATGGACGGTGCGGACCCCGCGCCGCGCGTGCTGCGGCCGAAGATCCTCTCGCTCGCCGAGCTGCGCGATGCGGGGTGCGATCACTTGATAGACGTGCGCGAGCCGCTGGCGTTCGCCTCGGGCCATCTGGCCGGGTCCATGAGCCTTCCCACAGGCATGATCAGCGCCTTTGCGGGCTGGTTCATCGGCGAAGGGGACCGCATCGGGCTGGTCGCCTCGGACGAGGCGCAGTTGAACGCGGCGATGGAGCATCTCGTGCGGATCGGTTTCGACCGGATTGCGGGCGGCTATGTCGGCGTAGTCCCGGCGGCCGCCGGCGGCGCGGAGACGGGCACCATTGCGATGGTCGGAACCGAGACGGTCGAGCACAGGCTCGAAGAAGCACATGAGGACTGGACGCTGCTCGACGTGCGCGATGCCGAAGAGCGGGCAAGCGGTGCCATAGAGGGATCGCGGCATCTTTATGCCGGTCACTTGAACGAAGGCTGGCGCGAGCTCGACCGCGAGCACCACTATACGCTGATGTGCGCGAGCGGGATGCGCGCGACGGTCGCGGCAGGCTGGCTCGCCTCACGCGGTTTCGACCGGCTCGATGTCTATCTGGGCTCGATGGGTGCCTGGTCGCATGCCCACGGCTAAAGGAGCGAACCACGCCGCCTGCGCGAAAGCGGCGGCAGGTCGGCAAGCGGTTCGCGACCCCGCTCCCTGTCCGCTCTTGCATTGGCCGCGAGCGCGAGTAGCGCTGCACGCACGAGGTTTTCGACCACCGAAGGATGCAGCGGTTCTGCCAGTTCGAGCCCGGCATGGCCATCTTCCGACCATGCCGCGCAGACGACCCTGATTTCGAGCCCCTCGATCCGCAGGCTGTAACGCCGCCCCGGGATCAGCGGCCCTCCTGCGTCACTTCGGAACAGGCAGCCGGTTTCGGAAATATTGCGTATCGCGCCGGGAAATTCTGCCCCTTCGGCACCCTTGAGCAGCGCGTTCATATTGATGTGGCGACGGGGAGCGACCCGACTTTCGGTGTTCTTCAGGTTCTCGCTGATTCCCATTCCCGATCGCCTGTCCTGTTAGCCCGTCCGGTCCGGCCCGGTGGGTGAGGCCCATGCGGCATTCGCTTGCACGAGCGACCGTAACGCGCGTGTCGGCCCGGGCGGGCTGAGCGCTATCCGGTATCCCTCATCGAAGATCGAGCCTGGCCGGTATCGCTTTCGTCACCTCTTCAAGCTTTAAGTTGGGACCCTTCACAATCATTTAACATCGAATTTGACGAAAATTTTCAGGTTCTTGCAGGAAACTGGCGGATCCTCTCGCCCGTGAGCAAGGCCGGGGCCTCCCTGCGAACGCTTTGATATCCCGTGCGACGCGGCCTCGATCCGTCCGGCCCGTCGATGCTCAACCGGTGACGGCGGCGAGAGCATCGATGAAGCGGTCGATATTGCCCGTGGTGAGCCCGGCGACATTGATGCGCCCCGAGCCGGCCATGTAGATGGCATGCTCCTCGCGCAGCTTCACGACCTGCTCCTTCGTCACCGGCAGCATCGAGAACAGTCCGTTCTGCGCGGCCAGCGGGGCGAGGTCGACGCTCCCCGCCATGCCCGCTTCGGCGAGCCGGTCGCGCACCTGCCGCATCCGCGCGCGCATTTCGTCGAGCTCGTCCTGCCACATCTGCGTCAGTTCGTTGTCGCGCAGGATCAGCCGCACCGCAGCCGCCCCGTGATCGGGGGGCATCGACCAGCTCGCCCTGGCAAGCGCATTGGCATTGGAGAACGCCTTGTCGAGCATTTCCGTGCCGTCGCAGAGGATGTAGAACGCTCCGACCCGGTCGCGGTACATGCCGAAATTCTTGTCGCAGCTATAGGCGATGAAGGCTTCGGGGACTTTCGAAAGGACCTTACGCAGGCCGGATGCGTCCTCTTCCAGACCGCGCCCCAGGCCCTGATAGGCGATGTCGATGATCGGGAAAGCGCCCGATGCCTCGAATGCCTCGGCGATGCGCTCCCACTCCTGTGGCCTGTAGTCGATGCCGGTCGGGTTGTGGCAGCAGCCGTGCAGCAGCACGCCCTCATCCGGACTAGCCGCCCGGATTGCGCGGAGCACCGCGTCTAGATCGGCGGTGCCGTCGGCGTTGGCATGATCGAAGGGGACCGCCTCGAGTTCGAGATCGGCGAATATCTGCGCGTGGTTCGGCCAGCTCGGCACGCCCATGTAGAGCCGCGTCATCCCCGCCTTCTGCGCGAGCGCTGCGGCGAGCCGCACCGCGCCGGTGCCGCCCGGTGTCTGCATCCCGGCGATCCGCCCTCCCATCGTCGCGTCCTCACCGAAGATCCACGGCATAAGCGCGTTGACAAAACCCGTGTCGCCTTCGGGGCCGAGATAGGACTTGCTGTCCTGCTCCTCGACGAGGCGCTGCTCGGCTGCCTTGATCGCGGCGAAGACGGGCGTGGCACCCTCCTCGGTTCGGTAAACGCCGACCCCAAGGTCGATCTTGTCGCCGCGCGGATCGGCGGCGTGGAGCTTGATCAGCGCGAGCAGGGCGTCGGGCGATTGCGGTTCGAGTCGGTCGAGCATGGCGGTTTCGTCCTGCCCCGCAGCGCGCCGCGCTGCAACCGGGAATCGCCCCTCTGCCGCGCTGAAAGCCGTGTCAGAAGGGCAGCCAGCGCTGCTTCTTGGAAAACTTGAGATAGCCCGCATTCACTCCGAGCCGCAGGCCCGCACCGACCCGGATCGGGATCAGCACGATATCGCCCTTGCGCAGGTAACTCGCTGTCAGCCCGCCGACGAAATAGGCCTGCCCCTCCCCGGCGGGAAAGCGTTCGTATAGATCCTCGGTATCGAACAGGTTGTAGACGAGCACGAAGGTGTTTCCCGCATTGGCCCCGGCATCGAAGCCGATCGAGGGGCCGGTCCAGTACACCTTGCGAGTTCCCTCGATCTTGTGATGGAGCGTTCCCGAGCCATATCGCGCCCCGACGACGAAGGCCCCGCCCGCTTCACGGCCGACGATGTAGCCATTGGGGCGACCCTGCTCCTCGAGCAGGTCCTCGATCAGCCGGGCGAGGCCTTCGGCTCCCTTGCCGAACACGCCTTCGGCCGCCCCGATCAGGTCGTCCTCGCCATAGGTACCCGGCTCCGCCTCGGCGGGGGGCTGTGCGTCGCCGGCTGGCGATTCTCGCGTCCATTCAGGCAGGTCCTCGACCGGCACGCCCCCATCGGCGCCGCCGCCAGCAGGACCCTCACCGGCATAATCGGCGAATTCCTCGTCGAATCCGGGCGCGCGCGAGGTTTCGACCTCGGTGGGCCGTTCGGGCACGGGACGCGGTTCGGGCGGGGTCTGGCCCCGGGCCTGCGGCTGGGCCTGTCGCGGCATGAGATCGGCATCGATGGCCCCGTCCGGGTTGCCCTCGGCGGTTGCGGAATAAGCCTCATCGGGATCGAAGCTCTCGACCGCATCCTGCGCCGCGAGCGTTCCGGCGAGTCCCGCGAACAGCAACGCCAGGATCGCCCGCATGGCCGATGCCAGCCCCTGCCGGGAGAGGATGATGCCACCAGATCCGGTCATGATGCGCCCTTTCGCCTTTTGCCTTCGTGCCCGCCCATCGCCGCCCTGCCCTTCTCCGCCATTCGCCGCCGGCGGCAATCGCCGGGCGGCAGGACGAATCGGAATCACGACGAGGCGAATCGGCTATCGCATCGCGGCTGAACGCAAGGCGAACCGCGCATTGCGCCGATATAGCCGGGCAAGCCGACGCGCAACGCTGCCGCCCTGGATACGATAGCCCATGCAGATAGGGCGAATATGCGACCTTGAAGCGCGCGGCCAGCCCGACTATAGCGCGCGGCTCGCAGCCGAGTTGCGTCGCGGAGACGTGGGTGAGTGGCTGAAACCAGTCCCCTGCTAAGGGACCATACCGTTTATAGCGGTATCGAGGGTTCGAATCCCTCCGTCTCCGCCAGCTGCCGCTGTTTGACGAAGGCTCTCAATCGAAACTCGTCGTGACCAATCCGCTTCCCAGCAAAGCGGGCGCGGCACTATCCGGTTCCTCTATCACGCATCCAGCGTTGCCGCTCAGCGCCATCCCTAAGGCAGATCAAAGCGCCCATAGGCAGGCGTGCCATCAGTCAGGTGATCCACCGCAAAGTCGATGGAAGCCTCGATGCTGGCCGAAGTCTGTGCCGCGTTGTTGGTATCGAAGCCGTGACCGGTCCCAACCAGCGTGTAGAAGGCAAAGGGCACGGCCACGACATCAGCCCGGTTGGTGAGATCGACGGAGACCTGATAGTCTACCAGCGTATCGCCATCGCCGTGCAGGATCAGGAACGGAGCCTCCGCCAGTTCGAGGTCATCTATGCGAAGCAACTCGCCCCACCATGCGTTGACGAAGCGAGGCTCGGGGCGTTCGATACCGAACTGGTTGAGTGAATAAGCGATCTGAAGGGTTACAAATGTCCCTGCAGAAGATCCCCAGTATCCGAGCCGATCAATGTCGATGCAATACTCGTCTGCATTGTCCTCCATCCAATTGAGCGCGGCTGTTCCGTCTTCGAATGAGGCAAAGATCGCATCGAAGAGGTCGCTGTCAGGATCGGCGATTCCATCATCGACATAGCTTTGCGCGACGGTCTGGAATTCGTCCGATAGGACCGGTTCATCGCCATCAAGGCGATAGTTGATCGAGACAAAATTGAAGCCTTCGGCCATGATGAGCGGGACCAGGGCTTCGACAATGTCATCCTGCTTATCGCCCAGGATGAAGCCGCCGCCATGGACATAGAAGATCGTCGGCCGCGTTGCAGAACAACTGGCTTCGGGCTGGTAAATGTCGAGAAGAAGATCAATCTCGCCCGTCTGCGTCGCCCCTGCGCCGTACTTGATATCCTCTAAAAGGACGAAATCGTCTTCGCTCCCGCTGGGTGTGGGAGTTGGCGTGGGAGAGGGTGTCGGGGTAGGCGAGGGCGTCGGTGCCGGGGCGACGGCCACCGGCATTGCCATTTCGTCTCCGCCACACGACGACAAGGCAAAGGCGGCGATGATGTACAGCGGGCTGCGCCCGCGAAGATTAGAGGTCATAATTTTTCTCCAGGTTTTGTGGTGCGGGGTAATCAGGTGAGTGCGAGCGGCCTTGTTGCAGGGCCTGTCGGCTGTCCTGTCTCAAGGTCGGAGGGGCGACCGAACACGACCCGCCACGCGCCCCTCGGCGATCGCACGTGCTTGAGATCGCGCCACAGGTTCGCCCATTCGTGAAAGGCGATGACGAAGGGGTTGTTGCTGGTAACGGGCCTGGTCAGGCCATAGCGCACCGGTTCGTCGTCGCGCTCTTCGGCGAACGTGCCGAACAGGCGATCGAACACGATCAGCACGCCGCCAAAATTGGTGTCGAGATATTCGGCGTTCGAGCCGTGATGCACCCGGTGATGCGACGGCGTGTTGAACACCCATTCGAGCGGGCCGAGCTTGCCCACCGCCTCGGTATGCAGGAAATACTGGTAGCGCAGGTTGATCGCCAGAAGCGTCGCGATGACCGCGGGATGAAAGCCCATCAGCGCCATCGGCAGCAGCACAACCCACGCGCCTGAAATCGTGCCGGTCCAGCCAAGCCGGAAGGCGGCGGGCAAGGTGAATTCCTTGGGTGAATGATGGACCGCGTGGGCAGTCCACAGCCAGCGGATCGTGTGGCTGAAGCGGTGCTGCCAGTAATAGAAGAACTCGAGCACGAAGAAGCCGATCGCCCAGGTGCGCCAGTCATCCATCGCCCATTGAACGGGCGCCAGTCTAAAAACCGCGATCATAGCGGCGGCCACGACACCGCCGGTGACGAGCCGGGAGACCAATTGGCCCGCCATCACGCCGAGATTGGCTCCAAGCGAACCGAGATCATAGCCTCGGCCCGATCGCCTGCGCCAGGCGAACTCGGCCAGCGCGAAGAGGATG
The DNA here is from genome assembly GCF_040217515.1 of Erythrobacter sp. GTDB lineage: Bacteria > Pseudomonadota > Alphaproteobacteria > Sphingomonadales > Sphingomonadaceae > Erythrobacter. The sequence goes on along the minus strand of NZ_JAVJPT010000011.1, from coordinate 3,400 downwards.
ACGACAAGGACGAAGGCTACGGGGGGCTGATCGGTCGGCATGGCATTTTCCCAAGGTTCGGATGATGGCGGGCCGGCCGCGCTCAGCGGGTCGGGCGGAGCGCGGCGATCTCGGTGCGGGTGAGGACATCGTCACCATTGGTGTCGCCGGCGATGAAGACAGGCGCTTCGCCATCGGCGAGTTCGTTGCGCGAAATGCGCCGGTCATCATTTGTGTCGAGCGCAGCGAGCATTTGGTAGACCCGATCGAAGCGGTCGCCGAACATCCGGGGGCGATCCTTGCTGTCGACGAAGCCGTCGTCATTGCGATCGAGGCGCGCGAACATGTCGGCGCGGACCCGGTCGAATTCGGCGCGGGTGACATCGCCATCGCCATTGGCATCGGCGCGTTCGAGCAGCTTCCGCATCTGATCGCTCGACTGCGCGTGTCCCGGCACGGCGAGGATAAGCGCGGGACTGATCAGGGCGACGCCGAGAAAGGTGGGCAGGATTTTGAAGGTTCTGGTCATCGGTGGTCTCCATCATTTGCGATGGATTGAGAATGACCTCGCTGCGTTGCCCCCGTTTGCCAAGAACGACACGATTTGTGGCGAAATGTTGCCAGATCTGGAGCGCCCGAACACAAATGGTTGCAAAAGGGCGCTGGAGCGAAGCCCGGCGCGCGCCTATCATTTCGGTGTGAAGCAAGGGCCGACCATTCTCGTCGTCGATGATGACACGGAGCTTCTGGCCCTCGTCGCCGGGATGCTGGAACGCAGCGGCATGCGCACCCTGACGGCGCAGTCGGTGGCCGAGGCCGAGGGACCGATTGCAGAAGCGCTTGCGGACCTCGTAGTGCTCGACCTCATGATGCCGGGGGAAGACGGCCTCAGTTTCTGCCGCCGGCTGCGCGCAACCTGCGATATCCCGGTCATCATGCTCACCGCCATGGCCGAAGATGTCGACCGGATCGTCGGGCTCGAAATCGGCGCGGACGACTACCTCGGCAAGCCTTTCAACCCGCGCGAATTGGTCGCCCGGATCAAGGCGGTCCTGCGCCGCCGTGACACCGACGCCGCGCCCGCTACGGCGGTATCGCCGCGCATTCTGCGTTTCGGGGGCTTTGTCCTGTTGCCCGATCAACTTGCCCTCCGGGACGTTCGCGGAGGCGAAGTGCCGCTGACCTCGGGCGAATTCGCGCTGCTGCTCGCGTTGGTCGAGCGCGCGCCGCGGGTGCTTTCGCGCGAGACGTTGCTCGACCTGTCGCGCGGGGTGAACACCAATCCCTTCGACCGCAGCATCGATTCGCAGATCAGCCGCATCCGCCGAAAGATCGAACCCGATCCCCGGCAGCCGCAATTCATCAAGACCGTGCGCAATCTCGGCTATGCCTTTTCGGCCCCGGTGACGCGCGAAGGCCTATAGGCAGACCGGGGGGAGAGAGCACGTGCACGGCTTGTTCAACTCGATCCTGGCGCGGGTCCTGGGCATCACCTTCGGCCTGCTCATGCTGACGCTCGCCGCATTGGTCGTGATCATGCAGACGCCGGTATCGGGCCGCGTCTTCGACCGCGCCATTACCCAAAGCGCCGACAGCATTGCCGAACTGGTCTGGCTGATCGAGACCTCGCCGCCAGAGGTCGAGGGTGCGATTTTGTCGACCTATGCCAGTCGGTCGCGGGTTGCGTGGATAGAGGGCGGGTTTGTCGGCGGACTTGCCGCTGATCGCGCAAGGCAGGCGCTCCTGACCGGGACCGACAATGCCGTCGCCGAGCGGCTGCGGGACCGGGATATCCGTTTCGATCTGGTCGGCGCACTCGAACTTGCCCGCAGGAGTAGAGCCAATCCCGATCTTTTCTATAACACCTCGAGCGCACTCCACGTCGCTATTGCGCTCGAAAATGGCAGAGTGCTGAATATCTGGCTGGCGCCCTCGATATTTTACACCGAAGCACCATACGCACCCTATTTCCTGATCGCCTTGGTGCTCGTGGTTACCGCAGTGCTGGGGATGGCGCTCCATTGGGTGATCATGCGACCCATCCGCGTGCTGGAGCATGATGCCGAGCGCGTCGGGCTTGCGGAAACCGCCATTCCCGTAGCGGAGACCGGCCCGCGCGAGCTGCGCCGTCTGGCACGGGCCCTCAACCGGATGCGGCTGCGGCTCGACGGCCTGATCCGCGAGCGTGAACAGATCATGGTCGCGATCGCCCACGATATCAGAACGGGCCTCACCAAATTGCGCCTGCGGACGGACCGCAGGGATAATGTCCCGGTCGCCGAGATCGAACCCGATCTCGTCCAGATGGAGCGCCTCTTGTCGGACATGATGGCCTATGCCCGCGCTGAAAACCCTGTCGCGCAGCACGAATTGATCGAGCTGGGCTCATTCATGATCGCGCTCGCCGAGGCCGCGCCTCAGCACATCGATGTCACCCATCATGACGCGTCGGACCCCTTCACCATTGCCGGGAGCCGGCTGGCGATAGCCCGGATGTTCGAGAACCTGCTCGAGAACGCGAGAGCGTACGGCAAGGGATGGGTCGGCCTTTCCATCGAACGGGATTCTGCGGGGCTGAGGATCGCTGTCGAGGATGACGGGCCCGGCCTTCCCGACAGCCAGCTCGACAGGGTGTTCGAGCCGTTCGTCCGTTGCGAAGGATCGCGCAACAAGGCGACCGGCGGCACCGGCCTCGGCCTCGGCATAGCGCGCGCCATCGCGAATACGCACGGCGCGCAGGTCCGGCTGTCGAACCGAGCGCAGGGGGGACTGCGCGCCGAGGTCGTTTTTCCGGCTGCGATGGGCATGTGAACGCCCTGACCCCATGCGGGCACGGATTAGGTGAGGACCCCGCCGCCCGGGGAAACCGCGAGAAATTCGCGAAACGGAGGCGAGAGCGGAAGGTCCGCGTTGTTCGGGTATGGCGTGATCGGAGCGGTGTCTCGTTGCGGCTTGGCGGCTGTGGGCAAGGGGGGCGGATGCGATGGGCTTTTGGGCGCGGTCGCGGCCGCGGCCTGGGTTTCGGCTTTAAAGTCCGTTCGGTCACCGGCTTGTGATGGTAAGCCGCCGGTTCGAGGGCATGGGCGTGCCCGCTCGTGCGAAGGCCGGGGCGACAACGCAAGGCTTGCGCCTTTTGCAAAGGGCCATGCGCGCAATGCGCGCAATTCCCTCAACTTCCTGGCCGACGGCGCTTGTGCTTCGCGGTGGGCTTGATAGGTATTTCGTGGGGCGCATTTGGAAAAGTTAGTGCACGAACCAGGTTTTTTGGGGGGGTAATTCCTGGCAGATTTTACCGGCACGCCGGGCGACGACGTGATCGACGGCAGCGAGCTTGCCGATACGATTGACGGCGGTGCCGGTAATGACACGCTCAATGGCAAGGGCGGCAACGACACCGTCAATGGCGGTGAGGGCGACGATA
>NZ_JAVJPT010000009.1:0-88319 GCF_040217515.1 Erythrobacter sp. | reverse complement strand
CGCCGTCCCCTCGGCCCGCGCGAGGAAGCCCGCCGCCGTGCCGCTGACCCCGGTCTCGGTGACCTGCGCCCCGTTGCCGAAAGCCGAGCCGTTGCGCGCGAGAGCCGCCGCATCCTGCCCCACCGCCGAGGCGCCCTCTTCGCTCGCCTGCGTGTCGACGCCGAAAGCGATGGAATTGACACCCGTCGCCTGCGCGCCGTCGGTCCCGCCGTCCGCTCCGTCGCCGCCGATCGCGATGGCGCCGGTCGCGGAGGCGTCGGTGGCGCTGCCGAAGGCGATCGACTGGGCTGCCGATGCCGCGCTGCCGATCCCGATCGCGACCGCGCGGTTGACCGATGCATTCGCGGCTTCGCCCATTGCGATCGCCTGGTCGGCCGCATTCGAGGCCCGGCCTACCGCCGTCCCTCCGGCTGCGGCGCTGGATTCATTGCCGATCGCCAGCGCGTCGTCACCGGTGGTCGTCGCATTGCGCCCGATCGCGGTCGAACCGATCCCGTCGGCGGTCGAGAAATTGCCGATCGCGATCGAATAGCTGCCGTTTGCCTCGGCCCCGTCGGACCCGCTCGCGCCGCCGCCGATGGCGATCGAGTAGTTGCCCGAGGCGCGCGCGGAAAAGCTCGACGCGGCTCCTCCGCCAAGGGCCGTGGCATAGATGGCTGTCGCCTGTGACAGGGCGCCGACCGCCGTTGCAGTCAGAGCCGAAGCAACGCTGTCGCGCCCGATGGCATGCGCGCGCGTTTCGGTTGCCTGCGCGTCGGTGCCGACAGCGAGCGAGCCGATGCCCGAAGCCGTGGTGTTGGTGCCGAGCGCGGTGGACTCGGTCAGGCTCGCCTCGGCACCGTAACCGAGCGCTGTGCTCTCTGAGCCGGTAGCGTTCGCATCCGCACCCACAGCCGTGCTTTCGAGCCCGGTCGCCTGCGCGCCGAGGGTATCGCCATCATCGCCGTCACCGCCAATTGCGATGGCACCGGCACCGGTCGCACCCGAGTTCCGACCGAGCGAAATTGCATCATCGGCATCGGCGTTGGCTCCGCGGCCCAGCGCAATGGCGCCCGTCCCACCGACATCGGCGCCCGAGCCTACGGTAATGGCGTAGTCGAAATCGGCCAGGGTGTTCGCACCGACGGCAATGGCCTCGGCTCCGGTCGCTTGCGAGTTGACCCCGATGACCGTCGAAATGAAACCAGACGCGACGGTATCTCCACCGACGGCGATCGCACCGGCTTCGCTCGCGGTCGCACCTTTGCCCAGCGCGCTCGATTTGAAGGCCGACGCCACGGCATCGCCGCCTATCGCCACGGTTTCATCCCCGGTGGCCTGAGCGCCAAGGCTATCGGCATCCTCATCGTCGCCGCCGATGGCAACGCTCCCGGTTCCGGTAGCATCGCTCTGCGCGCCGACCGCGACGTTGCCACGCGCGACGGCATTGGCATCGGCTCCCAACGACACGGCGCCTTCTCCTCCGACATCCGCGCTCTGGCCGATCGCGACGGCATCGACAAAGTCGGCGATGGCACCCTCGCCGATTGCCAACGACCGGTCGCCGCTAGCGACCGAATCCGCTCCGATTGCAGTGGAATCGATACCCGTGGCCGTGGCGTCATTACCCAGCGCAGTCGCTTCGTCTTGTGTCGCCTCGCTGTCTGCACCGATCGCGGTGGAGAATGATCCGGTTGCCTGCGCATTCCTGCCGCAGGCAACGCGCGCGTTCACGCCGTTGGAATTTGCCCCCAGATCAGTGTCGATACCGCTATCTGCATCGCCGTCATTGTTGGTATCGAGCAGGCAGTCATCGGCGCGCGCCTGCTCCACGGGCATGAGCATCGAAGCGCCGATGCCAAGCGTGAGCGCAGTTGAAATCAGCAGTGACTTTTTCATTTCAATTCCCCTTCCAAAAGAATGAAGGGGAGAACGGCTCGCGACCCGCGACCCGCGACCCGGTTTTCGCACGCGGCGAAACTCAAATCGAATGTCTTGCCATGCTCCCCGCTCGAACCGCCGTTGCGGCATGGTTAGCTTAGCCCATCGTGATCGGGATTGCTTGTCGAATCCCGCCAATTGATTGCCCGTTCGATCGTCGCGCGCGCGAACCGCTCGCCCGGCGTTCGTCGCAAGACGGGGCGGTCCTGCCCGAAGACAGCGGAAATACGGCCTCAAACCACTCCGAAAGCCAGCATCGCGTCGGCGACCTTCTTGAAGCCCGCGATATTCGCGCCTTTCACGTAGTCGACATAGGCCGCTCCGCCCTGCGAGCCCTGGCTGCCATACTCGACGCATTTTTCGTGGATGCCGTCCATCAATTCGGTCAGCATGTCGCCCAGCCGCTCCTGGTTCCAGCTGATGCGCTCGGCGTTCTGGCTCATTTCGAGGCCGGAAACCGCGACCCCGCCGGCATTGGCCGCCTTGCCGGGGCCGTACATGATCTTCGCATCGTGAAAGACCTTAACCCCGTCGAGCGTGGTCGGCATGTTCGCGCCTTCGGACACGGCGATGCAGCCGTTCTCGACCAGCGCCTTGGCCTCTTCCTCGTTGAGTTCGTTCTGGGTCGCGCAGGGAAGGGCAAGGTCGGCCGCCACCTGCCACGGCCGCGCGCCTTCGTGAAAGCTCGCATTGGGATAGTGGTCGGCATATTCGGAAATGCGCCCGCGCGTGTGGGTCTTGTGGTGCTTGACCCAATCGATCTTTTCCTGGTCGATGCCGTCGGGATCGTAGATGAAGCCGCCCGAATCCGACAGGGTCAGCACCTTGCCGCCGAGTTGCACGATCTTTTCCGCCGCATGCGTCGCGACATTGCCCGAGCCGGAAATGACCGCCGTTTTGCCATCGACATCCTGGCCGGCATGCTTGAGCATGTTGCGCAGGAAATAGACCGCGCCATAGCCGGTCGCCTCGGGCCGCATCTGCGAGCCGCCATATTCGAGCGCCTTGCCCGTCAGCACGCCTTCCCAGCGATTGGTGATGCGCTTGTACTGGCCGAACATGTAGCCGATTTCGCGCCCGCCCACGCCGATATCGCCTGCCGGCACGTCGATTTCCGGGCCGATATGACGGTAGAGTTCGGTCATGAAGCTCTGGCAGAAGCGCATCACCTCGCTGTCTGACTTGCCCTTGGGATTGAAGTTCGCACCGCCCTTGCCGCCGCCCATCGGAAGCCCGGTGAGCGAATTCTTGAAGGTCTGCTCGAACGCGAGAAACTTGAGGACGCTCTCGTTCACGCTCGGGTGAAAGCGGATGCCGCCCTTGTAGGGCCCGATCGCGTTGTTGTTCTGCACCCGCCAGCCGCGCTGGACGCGGATATTGTGATTGTCGTCCTCCCAGCATACGCGGAAGGAGACGACGCGGTCGGGTTCGGCAATGCGGCGCAGGATCTGCGCCTCGTGATAGCGGACCTTGTCATCGATGAATTCGTAGATGTCCTGCGCGACCTCCTGCACCGCCTGGATGAATTCGGTCTGCCCCGGATTGCGCTTCTTCACCCCGGCCATGAACTGGTCGAGATCGACGTGATCGGATACGGCCATGCGCCTGCCCCCTCTCCTGTTTGCGCGCCTTCGCCCGGCGCGCACATGCTCCCCCTTTCGTTATCCTCCCAAGTCGTGCCCTATGCAAGCCGAGTCCTGCAAAATGGCGCGTCGATACAAGCCCGCCTCGGCGATCTTGCGCCGTGAAAGGGTGGCCCGCCCGGAACCGGGGCGGTCCGGCGGGGTTGCAAATGTTAGTGGTCGCTTTAGGAAGGTGGCTCACACTTCCGCATGCGCAGGGTAGCGGGAGCGCGCTTTTTCGATGCGCTCCCCTTGCAACGCGGCCCCGATTTCGGCCGCAGCCCTGCCTCACACGAGCAGCGGAACGGGCTCTGGCAGCCATGTCGGCAACGTAAGACAAGCGTCGCCTGCGCCGGGGCCGTTCCGGGACGGGAACGCGATGAGCAGCAGGGCCGGCGAAGCATCGCCGCAGATCAGCAACGAGGCGAAAGACCAGGCTATCGAGGACGCCGACTGGCCGATCGACCCGCCGCTCGTCGATCTCGAGATCGATACCCATGACCGCGGTTTCTACGAGGGGTTCAGCCGCGAGGTGACGATCCCGGGCAAGGTGATCGTCTCGTTGCTCATCATGTGGGCGATCTTTTTCCCGGTCAGCGCGAACCAGACGCTCACCGCCGCCAATTCGACGATCATCGCGACGTTCGGCGGGTGGTATGTGTATCTCGTCGCTTTCCTCGTCGTCACCAGCCTTGCGCTTGCCGTCGCTCCCGGAATCGGCAGCCTGCGCATCGGTCCGGCCGACGAAGCGCCCGAATTCAGCCGTTTCTCGTGGTTCTCGATGCTGTTCGGGGCGGGAATCGGGATCGGGATGCTGACCTATTCGACCGGCGAGCCGCTGGCTCATTTCGTCACGAATCCGGACATCATCCGCGGTACCGTCGCCGCGCAAAGCGCTGCGGCGGTGCGGCCGGCCTATATGTACACCTTCCTTCACTGGGGGCTCGGTGCATGGTGTACCTATGCGCTGGTCGGGCTCGCGATCGGCTATGTCGCGCATCGGCGCGGTCTCCCCCTGACGATCCGCTCGGCGCTCGTCCCCCTGTTCGGGCGAGTCATGGAAGGGCCTTTCGGTCACGTGGTCGACATCGTCGCGGTCGTTGCGACGATCCTCGGCGTCGCGGTGACGATGGGGCTGGGGGTCGAACAATTCATCGCCGGGCTCGCGCGGCTGGGGCTGGGCGACTGGCTGCTGGCGGGCGACGGTTCGGCCTCGGCGCTTGCGATCATCGTCTCTCTTGTCGCCCTGGTCGGGGCCTCCACGATCAGCGCGCTCTCGGGTGTCGGGCGCGGGATCAAGTGGCTTTCCAATCTCAACATGGGGCTATCCTTTGGTCTGCTGGGGCTGTTCGTCGCTTTCGGGGCCGGGCTTTACGGGCTCGAATTGCTGGGTGTCGGGCTGTGGGACTATATCCGCACCCTGCCGCAGCAATCGCTCACCATGCTGGGTGGCGACGGTAGCGAGACGGGCGCGGCGCTGCGGCAATGGCAGCTCGACTGGACGGTGTTCTACTGGGCGTGGTGGATCGCCTTCGCGCCTTTCGTGGGCATGTTCATCGCGCGCATCTCGCGCGGGCGCACGATCCGCGAATACATCCTCGGGGTGACGATCGTGCCGTCGGTGATGTGCTTCATCTGGATGGCGTTGGTCGGCGGGACCGCGATCGAGCTCGAACTGTCCGGGATAGCCGAGGGGCGCATCGTCGACGCGGCGATGTCGGACCAGCTCTATGCCACGCTGGCCGTCCTGTTCGACCCGGGCTTTGCCCTGTTCGTTTCCGGCCTCGTCGTGTTGCTGTTGATGACCTATCTCGTGACTTCGGCGGACAGCGCGATCCTGATCGTCAACACGATCAACGGCGCGGGCGACGACGAGGGATCACGCCGGTATCACATCCTGTTCTGGGGCGCGGCGATCGGTTTCGTGGTCGGTTCCATGCTGATCCTGGGCGGGATCGACGCCATCCGCATAACCATGATCATCGGCGCGCTGCCGTTCTCCTTCGTGGTCGCGGTGATGTGCGTGGCGATTCTCAAGGCGGTGACATACGATGTCATCCGTAAACGGCACGGCGTGCCGACGACGGCGCAGGGCTGCGAGGAATGGGCGGAGAGAGCATCTCCCGCCGAATGACTTGGCCCGGCATCGTCCTTATCGTGAAAACAAGAAAAATGTTCTTGTCTTATGATGAGCGACCCGAGGTGCGCTGTAAATTCTTTGAGAAATCACTTCCTGACTTGCAGGCGTGAAAAAGAAACTTCGCTCCAACACATAGAAAACTCCGAAAACTCGCCACTGTTGTGATTTTGCAACATGCGCGAGGGTGTTTTTTACAATTGTGGGAATGCCTGTGGCATCCCTTCCGCGACCTTGTTAGCGACCGTTTCCGCAGGCGCAGTGCTTGATTGCACGCGCCGATTACTGGGCCATGTTGCATATCCGCATCCATGCCCTGCTCTCATTACGCAAAGGGGTTACACATGATGAAATTCATCGGCGGCGCGTCCGCCAGCGCGCTTGCAATTGCCGCCGCGGCACCGGCCGTGGCGCAGGACGCGGCGGCTCCGGCCGAACAGAGCGGCCAGCGCGAAGGCGGGGTCCAGGCGATCATCGTCACCGCGCAGAAGCGGACGCAGGATCTGCAGGACGTGCCGATTTCCGTCTCCGCCATCGGCGAGGAACAGCTCGACGAACTCAATATCAGCACGTTCGACGATTATCTCGAACAGCTGCCGACCGTCACGGCAGGCGGCACCGGGCCGGGCCAGAACCAGATCTACATTCGCGGCCTCGCCTCGACCACGCCGAACCTGACGACGGCGGGCGTTGCGGGCCTCGCGCCCAACGTCGCTTTCTATCTCGACGAACAGCCGCTCGCCCAGCCGGGCCGCAACCTCGACGTCTACGCTGCGGACATCGCGCGGATCGAGGTGCTTTCGGGCCCACAGGGCACGCTGTTCGGCGCCAGCTCGCAGGCGGGCGTCGTGCGTCTCATCACCAACAAGCCGGACCTTTCCGGCTTCGATGCAGGCTTCTCCTCCAGCGTCGCCTTCACCAAGGGCGGCGAGGAAAGCTATTCCGCCGAAGTGATGCTGAACGTGCCTGTCACCGATACGTTCGGCCTGCGCGGCGTGGTCTATCTCGACGACCAGGGCGGCTATATCGACAACGTGCAGGGCACGCGCGACCTCACCGAAAGCGCGCGTTTCCGGCCCGAAGGCACGGTCCGCGCGAACGGCGTTCCGGTCAATGCCAACCGCGCCGGCTTCCAGTCGACCGCCGACCTGTCGGACGTTACCTTCCTCGAGACGAACAATTCCGGCCTCGTCGAGGACGATTTCAACGACACGCAATATTCGGGCTTCCGCGTCACCGCCTTGTGGGAAGTCACCCCCGACTGGACCGTCACGGTCGCCCATACCCGCCAGAGCCTCGAGACCGACGGCGTGTTCTTCGCCGATCCGGAGCTGGGCGGGCTCGATGACCTCGAAATCCAGCGTTACGAGGACGACCGGCTCGAAGACGACTTCTCGAACACCAGCTGGACGGTCGAAGGCCGTCTCGCCATGCTCGATGTCGTCTATACCGGCGCCTACACCGAACGCAGCACCGACCAGCGCGTCGACTACACCGATTACCTGTTCGTCGGCCAGTACCTGCCCTATTACATCTGCGACGGGTCGGTGAGCTATCCCGGTGCGGCCGATCCCAGCGGCACGTGTCAGGAGCCGAACCTCTACGTCACTTCGGACAGCGAGCTGCAGGTCTTCACGCAGGAACTGCGTTTCTCGACCCCGGAGGACTGGCCGGTCCGGGTCACTGCCGGCGGCTTCTATTCCGATCTCGAACTGCTCGAGCGCAATGACTTCAACTATCCGGGCAATGTCGATGCCGCACCGTTCGGTGGCTTCGCGCCGAACTTCCCGTTCCCCGGTGCGTTCAACACCGATGCGGGCCCATTCCCGCGCGACACCGTGTTCCGCAACGATATTCGCCGCACCGACGAACAGTTCGGCATTTTCGGCGAAGCTTCGTTCGACATCGTGCCGGACCTGCTCGAAGTCACGCTGGGCGCGCGCTATTACGATATCGAGGTGGACCTCGAAGGCGGCGCCAACGCGACCTTCTGTAATTCGAGCGGCGTTGACGAAGACGCCTTCGGGACGAATATTTCCGACCTCTATGACGGCGACGGGAATTTCTTCTTCAACCTGTCGTGCTCGGAAGCGCTGAGGCAGAACTTCACGCTCGACGATACGCTCGCCGACATCCAGGCGGCGGGTCTTTCGGCGGCGCAGGCGCAGCGCGTGTTCAACTCGGTCCGCGCGCCCGACGTGGCGGCGACCAGCGGGACCATCCTCAAGGGGACGGTGACGCTGACCCCGACGCCCGACACGCTGTTCTACGCGACCTATTCGGAAGGTTTCCGTCCCGGCCTGCTCAACCGTCCGGGCGGCGCTCCGGGTCCGAACAACTTCACCGTCCCGTTCGAGCTGGAGACCGACGAGGTCGACAATTACGAAATCGGCTGGAAGCTCGACCTGATCGACGGCCAGCTGCGTTTCAACGGCAGCGCCTTCTATGTCGACATCTCGAACCTGCAGACGACCATCTTCGACCCGTCGATCACCAACCTGTTCTTCTCGGCCAATGCCGCCGATGCGGAGATCTACGGGGTCGAGGCGGACTTCACCTACGCGCCCTATGCGGTGCCGGGTCTGACGGTCGCGGGCGCCTTCTCGATCCTCGACACCGAGGTGACCGAGGTGCTCATCCCGACCAATGACGTGGTCGAGGGTTCGGATCTCGCCTTCGCGCCGTCCTTCCAGGGCAACCTGCGCGTGCGTTATGAATTCGCGGCGACCGACACGCTCGATGCCTACGTGATGCCGCAGGTCACCCATTCGGCGTCCAAGTTCACCGACATCATCGAGATCAACAAGCTCGAGCTCGACAGCTACACGGTCTTCGACCTGTCGGCGGGCGTGAAGAAGGACCAGTGGACCTTCGAGATCTTCGGCGAAAACCTGTTCGATGAACGGGCGCAGATCTCGGGCAACTTCGTCAACGACCGCGCGCGGATCGTGACGAACCGTCCGCTGACGATCGGCATGCGGGTGAACTTCGACTACTGATCGAAGGCACACGCCAGACAATGCGGCGGGGGTGGACACCTGTTCACCCCCGCCGTTTTGCGTGTAAGGCGCGTGAGGTATCATGGATAGCGAGACGACCACCCGCGAGGCGCAGCTGAAAGCCGCGCAGGACGCGATGAAGCAGGGCCGCTTCGACGAAGGGCTGGCGGCTGCACGCGCATTGCTGGACGCGGATCCGGGCGATGGCGAGGCGCTCTATCTCGCCGCAGTCGCGGCGCGCTATCTGAAGGATTTCGAGGCTGCCCAGGGCTTTCTCGAAAGGCTTCATGCCGCAAGCCCGGAATATGGCCGCGCCTGGCAGGAAGCCGGGCATCTCGCGCTCGCACGCGGGAGGGAGGCAGAGGCGCTTGCCGCCTATGCCCGCGCCACGCGATTCAACCCCGCACTGGAAGCAAGCTGGCGCGAACAGGCACGGTTGCTCGCCGCGCGCGGGCGCAAGGGCGAGGCCGAGGTCGCCGCCCGCCAGCAGCAGCGGGTCGCCCGCCTGCCGCGCGAACTTCTCGCGGTGACGAACCACCTTGCCGAAGGCCGGCTGCTGCGTGCCGAGGAAATCTGCCGCCATTACCTGCGCACGCATCCGCAGCGCGATGCCAACCACATCGAGGGCATGCGCCTGCTGGCGAAGATCGGGATCGAATTCGGCGTGTTGGAAGAGGCGGAATTCCTCCTTGAAAGCGCTCTCACCTTCGCCCCCGACGACGTGCAGTTGCGGCTCGATTACATCGATGCCCTGCGGCGGCGGCAGAATTTCGCCCGCGCGCGCGAGGAGGCGGAAAAGCTCTACGAACGCGATCCGACAAGCCCCGTCTTCCAGTCGCGCCTTGCGATCGAGAGCATGGCAGTAGGCGATTACGCGCGCGGGCTGGACCTGTTCGATGCCGTGCTCGAAAAGCTGCCGCACGACCCCGCCAACCTCACCAGCAAGGGGCACGCGCTCAAGACCACCGGCGCCCGGGACGAGGCGATCGCGAGCTATCGCGCTGCGATTGCGGCGAAGGGCGATCACGGCGATGCGTGGTATGCGCTGGCGAACCTCAAGACCTACAGTTTCAGCGAGGACGAACTCGCCGCGATGAAGGAGCAGGCCGGGCGCGCGGACCTTTCCTTCATGGACCGGGTCCACATCGCCTTCGCGCTCGGCAAGGCGCACGAGGATCGCGGGGAATATGCCGCCAGTTTCGCAGCTTACGAGGAAGGCAATGCGCTCAAGCGCGCCCAGACCCGCTACAGCGCCGATGCCATGAGCGAGGAGCTCTCCCGCCAGCACGAGGTGGTGACGCGCGACCTGCTGGAAAGCAAGGCGGGAGCAGGGCATGACGCGCCCGACCCGATCTTCATCCTCGGCTTGCCGCGTGCCGGGTCCACCTTGCTCGAACAGATCCTCGCCAGCCACAGCCAGGTCGATGGGACGTTGGAACTTCCCAACATCCTCGCGCTTGCCCACAGGCTTCGCGGAAGGCGCCTCGGCGAAAACCGCTACCCGAGTGTACTTGCTGAACTAACCCCCGAACAGTTGGAGAAGCTGGGCCGCGACTTCATCGCAAACACCCGCATCCACCGCGCGGGCGCGCCCTTCTTCATCGACAAGATGCCGAACAATTTCCGGCATATCGGCCTCATCCACCTCATCCTGCCCAACGCAAAGCTCATCGATGCCCGGCGCGATCCGATGGATTGCTGCTTTTCTGGCTTCAAGCAGCTTTTCGCCGAAGGGCAGGAATTCACCTACGGTCTTACCGAGGTCGGGCGTTATTATGCCGATTACGTGAAGCTGATGGAGCACTGGGACGAGGTCCTGCCCGGCAAGGTCCTGCGGGTGCACCACGAGGATGTGCTCGACGACCTCGAGGGGCAGACCCGGCGCATGCTCGATTATCTCGGCCTGCCTTTCGAGGAAGCCTGCCTCGACTTCCACCGGACCAAGCGCGCCGTGCGCACCGCGTCGAGCGAACAGGTGCGCCAGCCGATCAACCGCCAGGGGCAGGGCGCGTGGAAACCGTTCGAACCCTGGCTGGGCGAACTCAAGGACGCGCTGGGCGACCTCGCGCCCGAATGAGCCTCAGGCCAGGCGCGCCCCGTCGGGCACGTCGCCCTGCGGCGCGGCAAGCACGATCGCCCCGTCCTCGTCCGGAAAGCCGAGCACCAGCACTTCGGACATGAAGGGCCCGATCTGGCGCGGGGGAAAGTTCACGACGGCCATGACCTTTCGCCCCACCAGCCCCTCGGGCGTGTAATGGTCGGTGATCTGGGCACTGCTTTTCCTGCGGCCGATATCCGGGCCGAAATCCACCACCAGCTTGATCGCGGGCTTTCGCGCTTCGGGAAAAGTCTGCGCCTCCACCACCGTGCCTGCGCGGATATCCACGGCGAGGAAGTCGTCGATCGTGATCGTCTCCATGGCCGCGCAGCCTAGCCTGCGGGGCGGCGGGCGCAAGGCGCGCGCGTCAGATCGCCGAACTGAACTTGTGTTGGGTCGTTTCGCGATAGGCATCGAACAGGGCAGCGATCACGCGGGCATAGGGAAGACCTTCCTGCGTGATCGCCAGCTCGAGCCCGTCGAGGCGGGCAAGGCCCCGCTCGGTAAAGGGGTGAAGCCGGGATTGGGCCTGCGCGAAAAGGCAGGGCGACAGTTCGACCTTGCCCCGGCACAGCAATTCCTCGATCAACCGGGCTCGCATCCGGTCCTCGGGGCTGCGGGCGATGCCGACAGCGGCGGAGAGCTTTCCCTGAGAGGAGAACATGCGGTAGCGCCCGTTGTTCTTCTCGTTCTGCGCGATCAGGCCGGGAAAGCCGCTGATTGCGCTTGAACCCATGCCGATCAGCACGTCGCTCGGATCGCAGGTGAAGCCCTGGAAATTGCGCCGGAGCGTGCCCTCGCGGGTCGCCAGGGCCATCGGGTCGGAGGGCAGGGCGAAGTGGTCGAAGCCGACCGGCTCGTATCCGTGCCCGGTCAGGAAGGCAAAGCCTTGCTCGGCCATGGCGAAGCGTTCTTCGCCGCCGGGAAGATCGCTCGCATCGATCATCTTCTGGCGCGGGACCATGTGGGGGACATGGGCATAGCCGAACACCGCGACCCGGTCCGCGCCCATGGCCCGCGTCTTTTCGAGGCTGTCGCCGAGATCGCCGCGCGTCTGGCCGGGCAGGCCGTACATGAGGTCGAAATTCATCGAGGTCACGCCGGCGCTACGCAGCCAGTCGATGCTGCGCGCAATCAGGCTATCGTCCTGCTCGCGCCCGATGGCTTTTTGCAGATGAGGTGCGAAGGTCTGCACCCCCATGCTGGCGCGGGTGATACCGACCCCGCCAAGCGTGCGACCCCATTCGGCCGTCATGCTGCGCGGGTCGAGCTCGATCGACCAGTCGGGATTTGCGAGCGGGAAGTGATGGTGAAGCGCGTCCACCAGTTCGAGGAATTCGCGCGGCAGAATCGCATTGGGGCTTCCTCCGCCGAACGCAACCCGGCGCACCCGCGCGTCCGCGGGCAGCAGGCGTGCGACCACCGCGATTTCCTCGTGCAGGGCGGCAAGATAGCTTTCGACCCGGCTGCGCCGTCCGGAGGCACCGGTATTGCAGCCGCAATAATAGCAGATCGTCTCGCAGAACGGGATGTGGAGGTAGAGCGAGATGTCGCCGCTCGCCCCTTCGATCGCGCGCTCGATCGCTCCGGTGGGAAGGGGGCCGAAATCGGCCGCGGTCGGATAGCTCGTATAGCGCGGGACGGGCTTGGCGAGCAGGTCGGGGTGATAGGTCCACATGCAGGCCCTTAAAGCGCCCCGCGCCTCGCGCGTCTTTGCGGGAGATCAAATCCGCGCGCGCGTTTTCGCACCGGTCGGCTTTTCCTTCCCCTTTTCGCGGCAGGTGGCCGCGTGGCAGGCCGTCGGGTCGCAATCTGGCTCCGGCGCGTCGCCGTCGCCGAGCGGGAGAGTGATTTCCCCGCCGCCGCACAAGGCGAGGGTGAGCGTTTTCTCCTCCCCTTGCGGAAGCGGCCCTGCTGCAAGCGGGACCAGCGCGGCGAAGGCGAGGGCGGCGCCGTTCACTCGTCCTCCTCCAGTTCCTCGTCGATCAGGATGCGGTTGGCCGCCCCGTCGAGATCGTCATATTGCCCGCTCTTCATGCTCCAGAAAAAAGCGGCAAGGCCCAGCGCGCCCATGCCGAGCGCGATCGGGATGAGGAAGGTAAGGCCGGTCACGACGCCTCTTTCGCGGACCCTGCGAGCCGCAGCGAATTGGCGACCACGACCAGCGAAGACAGCGACATGGCGATGGCCGCGATGAGCGGGGTGACATAGCCGAACAGCGCAAGCGGGATCGCGAGCAGGTTGTAGCCGATGGCAAAGACGAAATTCTGCCGCACGATCCGCATGGTCGCACGCGCGACACGGATCGCCAGCGCGACCGGCATCAGCCTTTCGCCGATGAACACCGCATCGGCCGCCTGCTGGCTCGCATCGGACGCCGTGCCCGGCGCGATCGAGGCATGGGCCGCGGCAAGCGCCGGGCCGTCATTGAGCCCGTCGCCCACCATGAGGGGGCGGCGTCCTTGCTCGCGCAGCCTTTCGAGCGCGGCGAGCTTGTCCTGTGGGCTGGCGGCCGCCCGGGCTTCGAGGCCGAGCCGGGCTGCGACCTCGGCCACGGCCTGTTCGCGGTCGCCCGACAGGATGCTCGAAGAAAGGCCCGCTTCGCCGAGCGCTTCGAGTGTGGCCGTGGTGTCGGGACGCAGCGGATCGGCGAAGGTGAGCGTGACAGCCCGCTCGCCGACGCTGAGCCGGGTCGCGAGCACTGCGCCGGTTTCGTCGGGCCGTTCGAGCGCCGCCCGTACGCCTTTCCAGGTCCCGGCAAGGCCGCTCCCGGCGAGCTCGGTCACGTCGTCGATCGCCGCCGCATCCACCCCTTCGGCCCGCAAGGCGTCTGCGAGGCCGCGCGAAAGCGGGTGGCGGCTGTTCTGCGCGAGGCCGAGCGCGACGGCGCGGTCTTCGTCCGAAAGCCGCGAGATGTCGGGGCGCGGTTCGCCAAGGGTGAGTGTGCCCGTCTTGTCGAACAACGCGACGTCGCATTCGGCAAGGCGTTCGAGAGCGCTGCCGTCCTTGACCAGCAGGCCGCGCTTGAGCAGCGCGCCGGAAGCGACAACCTGCGCCGCCGGGACTGCGAGACCCATGGCACAGGGACAGGTGATGATAAGCACCGCGATGGCGATGACGGCGGACTGGTACCAGCCCGCGCCCGCGATCATCCACCCTGCAAAGGCAAGCAGGGCGAGGGTGTGAACGACCGGTGCATAGGCGCGGCTGGCGCGGTCGGCGATGCGCACGTAATGGCTGCGCGACTGGCCCGCTTCGTCCATCAGCCGGGCGATTTCGGCGATGGCGGTGTCCTCCGCCACGCGGGTCAGGCGCACGCGGATCGGCGCGCCGAGATTGATCGCGCCGGCATGGACTGCGCTGCCCTTGCCGACGGGCTCGGGCGTGCTTTCGCCGGTGAGCATGGCGTTGTCGATGCTGGAGGAGCCCTCCTCCACCTCGCCATCGGCGGCCAGCGCTTCTCCGGCGGCGACCAGCACCAGCATTCCCGGTTCGAGATCCTGCGCATCCACCCGCCGGGTCGCCCCGTCCGCTCCGATCACGCTGGCGCTCTTGCCCATCCGGCCGAGCAGCGCGCCGATGCCTGCGCGGGTGCGGGTGCGCATTTCGGCATCGAGCACGCGGCCCGCGAGCAGGAAGAAGAGCAGCATCACCGCGCTCTCGAAAAACGCATGCTCGCCCCCGGTGATCGTCTCGTAGAGGCTGAGAGCGGTGGCAAGGATCACCCCGATCGCGATCGGCACATCCATGTTGGTGCGGCGATAGCGCAGCGCCATCAGCGCGCTGGAGAAGAAGGGGCGGCCCGAATAGGCAATGACGGGCAGGGCGATCAGCGCGGAAAGCCAGTGGAACAGTTCGCGCGTCGCCCCGTCCGCCCCGGCCCATACGCTCACCGAAAGCAGCATGACATTCATCATGCCGAAGCCTGCGACCCCGAGCGCCCGGGTCAGTTGCTTCTTCTCTTCCGCTTCCTGGCCGAGCGGGTTTTCCGCGAGCGGCTGCGCCTCGAAGCCGAGTTCGCGCAGCGCTTCGGAAATGCGTTCTTCCTCGATACCCGGCAGGTGATGCACCGCGACCCGCTTGGACGAGAAGTTCACTCGCGCTGCCTCGATACCCTCGACTTTGGGCAATTCCCGCTCGATCTTGGCGATGCAGCCAGCACAGCGCATTCCGGGCACGGTGAAGCGCGTGCCGACGAGCTTGGCGGCGTCGTCCTGGTCAAGGGCGGCGGGCGCGTTCACCTAAAGCTCGCTTTCGCCGGTCCAGACGTCGTCTCCGGCGGTGATGGTGAGGCGCACGATCCAGCGGCCTTCGGCGATCGGCTCGCGCGAGCGATAGCGCCCGTCGGGCAGCGGATCGAAGACGAGCGAGGCGAATTCCCGTTCGCCCAGCGGGCGGCGCAGTTCGGCGCCGATTTCGGCCCCGGCGGGGACATCGGCCGTCTCGACCAGCAAATGGCCGTCATCGCCGCGGCCCGGGCGGACTTCCCAGCCCAGCGCACGCGCTTTTTCAGCCTCGGCCAGCCAGGTGTTGAACTTCTGGCTCGCGATATAGGAATTCTCGACCACGACGCCGTGAAACCCGCCCACGGCAAGGCTCGCCATGAAGAAATTGACTGCGGCGACGATGCCGAAGCCGATCACGAGGACAAGCGCCATGTGCCGTCCGGTGAATTCGCCCTTGCGGCGGGCTTTGCCGGCCATCATTCGCCTCCAGGCCCGGTGAAGGTCGTCGCCTGCGTATCACTCTCGCCCTGCTCGTCGAGCGAGGTGACGACGAACTCGAATTCATCGGGGCGCGTGCCGGCGGGCACCGTGACATAGGCGCGCACTATCCGGGTCTCGTTCGCGGGGACATCGACCACCTGGGACGGCGCGGCGTCATCGGCAGTGATCGAATCCGTCCACATCACCGCGCCTGCGGGAAGGCCGGAAAGCGCCACTTCCATCTCGCGCGGACGGGCCTCCATGTTGCGCAGGCGCAGGGTGTACGAATTGCGCACCGATCCGTCCTTCATCAGCATGAAGGGCGGATTGCGGTCGGGCGAGACGGTGATGTCGGTGTGACTGCGCGTGCCGAGCGCGAACAGCATGGCAAGACCGATCGCCGCCCAGACGCCGAAATAGATGAAGATGCGCGGACGGATCAGCGCTTTCCACGCCGGCTGGGCGGGCTCGCCTGCTGCTTCCTTTTCGCACTGCTCAAGCGTGGCATAGTCGATCAGTCCGCGCGGGCGGCCGACCTCGGCCATGACTTGGTCGCAGGCGTCGATGCACAGCGCGCAGGTGATGCAGCCGATCTGCTGTCCTTCGCGGATATCGATTCCGGTCGGGCACACCGCGACGCACATGTTGCAGTCGATGCAGTCGCCGTATTCCTCCGGGTTCTTGGCCGCCTTCTTGACGCTGCCGCGCTTTTCGCCGCGCCAGTCCTTGTAGGTGACGATGAGCGATTTCTCGTCGAGCATCGCGGTCTGGATGCGCGGCCAGGGGCACATGTAGATGCACACCTGTTCGCGCATGAACCCGCCGAGCCAGAAGGTCGTGCCGGCCAGAATGCCGACCGTGGCATAGGCGACAAAGGCCGCATCGCCGGTGAAGAAATCCACGAACAAAGTCGGCGCATCGGCAAAATAGAGAATCCATGCCCCGCCGGTCGCCAGGCTGATGAGCAGGTAAACCGACCACTTGGACAGGCGCCGCGCGATCTTGGACGCGGTCCACGGCGCCTTGTCGAGCCGCATGCGCGCATTGCGATCGCCGTCGAACAGGCGGTCGACGTGCTGGAACAGGTCGGTCCACACGGTCTGCGGGCAGGTATAACCACACCATGCCCGGCCCACCGCGCTAGTGACGAGGAACAAGCCGATTCCCGCCATGATGAGCATGCCCGCGACGAAATAGAATTCGTGCGGCCAGATCTCGATGTCGAACATGTAGAAGCGGCGATTGGCGAGATCGATCAGCACCGCCTGGTCGGGCGCATAGGGCCCGCGATCCCAGCGGATCCAAGGTGTACCCCAATAGATCGCCAGCGTGACGAGCATAACAAGCCACTTGAAGCGGCGGAATGGTCCGTCGATCCGCTTGTTGTGGACCGCCTTGCGCTTTTCGTAGAGGCTGCCGGTGCTGGCGGCAGGCTGGCTCGGGGCGTGGCGCTGGGTCGGCGCCGAAGGCTCGGCCTGGGAGGGACCGAGGGCACCGCCCCAGTCCCGGCCTTCAGGCTTGGCCTTCGGTTGGTCGAGCTCGTCAGAGTCGGGCATCGTTTCCTGCCTTGCTGCCGCCATCGGCGGCATCGGCGACCTCCTCGGAGGTCTCCATGGTTTCCTCGATCACGTCCTCTTTCGATTCCGTGGTCTGGCCGCCGCCGCGCGAATGGACATAGGCCGCCAGCATCTTGATCGTCACCGGATCGAGCTTTTCGCTCCAGCCCGGCATCACGCCGTGGCGCGGGGCCAGGATCTGGCGGCGGATATCGTCCTTTTCCCCGCCGTAGAGCCAGATCGCATCGTTCAGCGCCGGAGCGCCCTGCTGCGGATCGCCCTGGCCGTTCGCCTGGTGGCAGACCGAGCAGTTCTGTTCGTAGATCTGCGCGCCCTGCGGGTCGCCTTCGGCTTTGCCGGAAAGCGAGAGCACATGGTTTGCCACGGCATCGATCTGCGCGTTGTCGAGAATGCCCTCGAAGGCCGGCATATAGGCAAGCCGCGTCTGGTTTGAACCCTCCCAGCGAATGCCGTGGATCAGGGTGGTCTCGATATCTTCGAGCGTGCCGCCCCAGATCCACGCATCATCGTTGAGATTGGGATAGCCGTATTCCTCGTAGCCCGCCGCGCCTGCGCCATGGCACTGGACGCAATTGACCTTGAATGCGGCCGCGCCGCCCGCGACCGCCTGGTTCATCAGTTCTGGCGTGGCGGCGAGCTTGTCGAGATCGGTCGCGGCGATCCGCTCGAACGTATCGCGCCGGGCGAGTTCGACGGCGCTCATTTCCTGGGCCAGCTGGCCGCGGCTCGACCATCCGAGCACGCCTTCGGTCGCCTGGCTCACCATCGGCCATGCCGGGTAGAGCACGACATAGACCGCCGCCCAGGCGCAGGTCGCATAGAAGGTCCACAGCCACCAGCGCGGCAGCGGGGTGTTAAGCTCCTCGATCCCGTCCCATTCGTGGCCGACGGTTTCGGTGCCGGTCGGTTGGTCGATGCGCTTGTTCTCAGACATCGTTGTCGTCCTTGAAAATCGAATGCTTCGCCGCCTCCACATGGCGGCGCGCGCCGGGGCGGAAATGCCACAGGCACAAGATGAGGTAGAGCGAGAAGATAACCACCAGTCCATAGCTGTCGGCGAAGTGGCGCAGGGTTTCGTAGAAGCTCATCGGCCCTTCTCCTCGGCCAGGTCTTCCTGCGCGGCGACGCTGTCGACGTCGACCAAGGTGCCGAGCATCTGGAGATAGGCGACGAGCGCGTCCATCTCGGTCACCACATCGGGATTTCCGTCGAAATCACGCACCTGCGTCTTGGGATAGCGTTCCTCGAGGTCGCCCGCATCGAGATCGGGATCGGCCTGCGCGAACAGGTCGGTCTCGGCCATTTCGATGTCGACATCCGAATAGGGCACGCCCACCCGGCGCAGCGCGGTGAGCGTCGCCGAAGCATCCGGCACCTCGATCGGGGTTTCCGCCAGGAAGGAATAAGGCGGCATGATGCTTTCGGGCACGACGCTGCGCGGATCGATCAGGTGCTGGACATGCCAGGCATCCGAATAGCGTCCGCCGACACGCGCGAGGTCCGGACCCGTGCGCTTGGACCCCCACTGGAAGGGGTGGTCGTACATCGATTCGGCAGCGAGGCTGTAATGGCCGTAACGTTCGACCTCGTCGCGGAAGGGCCGGATCATCTGGCTGTGGCAAAGGTAGCAGCCCTCGCGCACATAGATGTCGCGGCCCGCCTGTTCGAGCGGGGTGTAGGGGCGCATGCCCTCCACTTCCTCGATCGTGTTGTCGATCCAGAACAGCGGGGCGATCTCGACGATCCCACCGATCGCCACCGTCACGAAAGTCGCGGCGGCGAGCAGGGTGATGTTCTTCTCGAGCTTCTTGTGGCCCTCGAAGGGTTCTTTTTTCGGTTTGTCGTTGCTCATTCTATCGGTCCCAACAGAGCGTTATTCGGCGGGCTCGGGCGCAGTGCCCTGCGGTCCGGGCCGAGGCTGCGTTCCCGCCCCGGGGGCGACCGGGCGGTCGGCTGCCGCGTCGTGCGGGGTGTCGCCCATCGGGGCTTCCTCGCGCTGGTAGCCGGCGATGGTCATCCAGATATTGTAGGCCATGATGATCGCACCGGAGAGGTAGAGGAGGCCGCCGAAAGCGCGCATCCAGTACATCGGATTGAGAGCCGCGACCGTGTCGACGAAGCTGTTCACAAGGAACCCGTCCGAGCCGTATTCGCGCCACATCAGGCCCTGCGTGATCCCGGCGACCCACATCGAGGAGGCGTAGAACACGATCCCCAAAGTCGCGAGCCAGAAGTGCCAGTTGATCATCCGCAAGCTGTAGAGCCGTTCCTTCTGCCACAGCCGCGGCACGAGGAAGTAGACGCAGGCGAAAGTGATCATCCCGTTCCACCCCAGCGCGCCGGAATGGACGTGGCCGATGGTCCAGTCGGTGTAATGCGACAGCGAATTCACCGCCTTGATCGACAGCATCGGCCCTTCGAACGTGCTCATCCCGTAGAAGGCGAGCGCGAGGACCATCATGCGGATGATCGGGTCGGTGCGGACCTTGTCCCAGGCGCCGTTGAGCGTCATCAGCCCGTTGATCATCCCGCCCCAGCTGGGCATCCACAGCATGATCGAGAACACCATGCCCAGCGTCTGTGCCCAGTCGGGCAGCGCGGTGTAGTGGAGGTGGTGCGGACCCGCCCAGATGTAGAGGAAGATCAGCGACCAGAAGTGGATGATCGACAAGCGGTACGAATAGACCGGCCGGTTAGCCTGCTTCGGCACGAAGTAATACATCATCGCAAGGAAGCCCGCGGTCAGGAAGAAGCCTACCGCGTTGTGGCCGTACCACCACTGCGTCAGGGCGTCCTGAACGCCCGCAAAGGCGGAATAGCTGCGCGCACCCAGCAGGCTCACCGGCATGGCGAGGTTGTTGACCACGTGCAGCATCGCGATCGTCACGATGAAGGCGAGATAGAACCAGTTGGCGACGTAGATGTGCGGCTCGTGGCGGCGCAGCAGCGTGCCGATGAAGACCGCGAGATAGGCGAGCCAGACCACGGTCAGCCACAGGTCGACATACCATTCGGGCTCGGCATATTCGCGGCTCTGGGTGATGCCGAGCAGGTAACCGGTTGCGGCGAGCACGATGAACAGCTGGTAGCCCCAGAACACGAACCGCGCGAGGCCTGGGAAGGCGAGCGTGGTGCGGCAGGTGCGCTGGACCACGTAAAAGCTGGTGGCGATCAGCGCATTGCCGCCAAAGGCGAAAATCACCGCGCTGGTGTGCAGCGGGCGCAGCCGACCGAAATTGAACCAGGGTTCGAAATTGATCCACGGATAGGCGAGCTGGACCGCGATCACGACGCCCGCCAGCAGGCCGGCCAGCCCCCAGAACATCGTCGCGATCACGCCCCAGCGCACGATGTCGTCATCGTAGCGCGAAGGTCCGGGCGGCATCTTGAAGATGCTCTGCGCCTTGGCCATGGGGTCATAGCTGTTAAGCGTGACCACGATCAGGATCAGCGCGACAGCCGCGACGATCCCCATATGGATGGCGAAGCCCGCATCCTGCGCGCCCGCAATGGCCGCGATGGCCGCCAAGAGGACGAGGGCCCAGATGCCGAGCCGACTGAGTACTGCTTCCATTTCTTACGATCCCTTCCGTCAGCGCGCCCTTACGCCCTTCCGTGTCTTTCCTAATTGATCTCGATCAATTTTTGAACGCTTCATTCCTC
Source organism: Erythrobacter sp. (assembly GCF_040217515.1). Lineage (GTDB taxonomy): Bacteria > Pseudomonadota > Alphaproteobacteria > Sphingomonadales > Sphingomonadaceae > Erythrobacter. Next base: position 67,597 of record NZ_JAVJPT010000009.1, on the reverse strand, counting down.
GCCTGACCCGTCCCGGCTTCTTCGGCCAGCTTTTCCAGATCGGTGAATCGCACGATCGAACGGCCCTCGGTCTCGACCAGCCCCGCATCGCGCAGCTCGGTGAACTGGCGGCTGACCGTCTCGATCGTCAGGCCGAGGCTTTCCCCGATGTCGCGCCTGCTCATCGGCAGCGACACCTCGCATTTCCCGCAGTTACAGCCGCAAAGCCGCTCGGCCATCGAGACGAGGAAATCGGCGATCCGCTGGCGTGCGCTGCGATGGCCAAGCTGCATCAACTTGGTCCGGCTGCGGTGCAGCGCCTGCAGTGAGCGCGCCAAAACCGAGCGCAGGATTACCGGATCGTCCTGCGCGACATCCAGGAATTCGTCCGATGCAAAGATCACAAGTTCAAGGTCATTGAGTGCAACAAGCCGGAAATCGCCGTCCGACTGCCGCAGCACGGAGACCATGTCGCCTGCGAAATGAAAGGCGAGGACATGATCGTGCGAACGAAGCGATTCGCCGCCTGCGGCCACGGGGGCGTGCGCCCCGCGTGCGGCGGCCGATTGGCCGACGAGCTTCGCCGCGCCCGAGGCAACGAAGACGAGCCGGTCTCCTGCCGGATCGGCGGCGAGCGTCTCGCCCTTGGGGATGAAGCGATATTCCGCGACCCGGCAGAGCCGATCCGCAGTGTGCGTGGCCCCGTGCCCATCGGGCATGGCATCGCGGAATGCGGCCATGCTGAGCTTATCGGCGGGTTGGACGAGTGTCGCCATAACGCCGCCCTGTGTGCCTTCGTGCCCGTCTCGCGTCTTTGATCCCGATCAAGAGCAAGGCTTGCAGGGTTTTGATCGGAATCAATGATGGCCCGCCGATCCTGCGGCAATCGGCCCGCTGCCGGCAGCAAGCATCCTGGGTCGCGGAGGGCGACCACTGCTGCCCACACAGGAAAGGGAAAATGAAAACACTCCTGATGATCACGGGCGCCGCTCTCGCGCTCGCAGCCACCCCCGCCGCCGCCCAAGAGGATCGTGCGGGCGACATCCAGTTCAAGGTGCTGGGCACTGCGGTCCTGCCCGACGGCGAGATCGAGCAGGTCAATGTCGACATTGTCGGCCTGCCCGCCGATACACAGACGAGCGCGAGCGACAACTTCGTGCCGACCATCGCTGTCGAGTACTTCGTGTCCGACAATTTCTCGATCGAGACGATCGCCGGGATGACGCAGCACGACGTTGATGCCGTCTCCGGCCTGCCGGGAGCGGAACTGGTGTCCGATGCACAGCTGATCCCCGCCACGCTGACGGCCAAGCTCCATTTCGATCTCGGCGACAGCGTGAAACCCTATGTCGGGGCGGGTCCGGCCTATTTCCTTTGGGTTTCCGACAAGCCGGGCGCGGCGACGGTTCCGCTGGGCGTGACAGACACCGACCTGTCCGACGAATTCGGCGTTGCGCTGCAGGCGGGCGTCGATGTCGCGATCGGCGATAGCGGTTTCGGCCTGACGCTCGATGCCAAGCGCTATTTCATCGGCACGACCGCGCGCTGGTTCGCGGGCGAAACGCTGGCGATCGAGACCGAGCACAATCTCGACCCCTGGGTCCTTTCGGCGGGCGTCGCTTACCGTTTCTGAGTCGCATCCCGCCTCGATCCCGCACATGGTCGGCCCCGTCGGCAGCGCGCCGACGGGGCCGTTCCGTGTTCGGCGCACGCTGAATCCCGCTGCGCGAATCCCCACTTTGCGAGGGCATTGTCAGCGAACGTGCGGTGTGTAGGGTTCGTCCCCAGGAGAAGAGGGAGACTCGAAATGCTGCACGCCGTTGCAAGGCCGCAGTCCGACACGCCGACCCATTGCGTGGCCGAGCAATATGACGAGCTGTATCGCCGCTCGCTGGAAGACCCGGACGGCTTCTGGCTCGAACAGGCCCGGCGGCTCGACTGGTTCAGCGCGCCGACCCGAGGCGGCGAGTGGTCGTGGGACCCGGTCGAGATAAACTGGTTCGCCGACGGCTCGCTCAATCTATGTCACAATGCGGTGGACCGGCATCTTGCAAGCCGTGGCGACGACACGGCGATCATATTCGAGCCCGACGATCCTTCCGGTGAAAGCCGCACGCTCACCTATCGCCAGCTCCACACAGAGGTGGTGCGCATGGCCAACGCGCTGAAAGCGATGGGCGTGAAAAAGGGCGACCGGGTCACGATCTACATGCCGATGATCGTCGAAGGGCTGACCGCCATGCTCGCCTGTGCGCGCATCGGTGCGGTGCATTCGGTGGTTTTCGGGGGCTTCTCGCCCGAGGCGCTCGCCGGCCGGGTCGAGGATTGCAAGAGCCGTTTCGTCGTCACCGCCGATGAAGGCCTGCGCGGCTCGAAGCGTGTGCCGCTCAAGGCCAATGTCGACGCCGCGCTGGCCGAGCCCGATCACGATACGCCGCTCGACGGGATGCTGGTAGTCCGCCACACCGGGGCCGACATCGCCATGGCCGAAGGCCGCGATCACTGGTTCCACGAAGTCGCGAGCGATGCGGATTGCCCGTGCGAGCCGATGGGGGCGGAAGACCCGCTTTTCATCCTCTACACATCGGGCTCGACCGGCAAGCCCAAGGGCGTGCTGCACACGACGGGCGGCTATGGCGTGTGGACGGCGACGACCTTCCACTACGTTTTCGATTACCAGCCGGGCGAAGTCTACTGGTGCACCGCCGATATCGGCTGGGTCACCGGCCATAGCTACATCGTCTACGGCCCGCTGATCAACGGGGCGACCAGCCTCGTCTTCGAAGGCGTGCCGAACTATCCCGACCATGGCCGTTTCTGGGACGTGGTGGACAGGCACAAGGTCAACATCCTCTATACCGCCCCGACCGCGATCCGGGCGCTGATGCGCGAGGGCGACCATCACGTCACCCGCCGGCACCGTTCCTCCCTCCGCCTGCTCGGCAGCGTGGGCGAGCCGATCAACCCCGAAGCCTGGCGCTGGTATTTCGATGTCGTGGGCGAGGGGCGTTGTCCCATCGTCGACACCTGGTGGCAGACCGAGACGGGCGGGGTCATGATCACCACGCTTCCGCAGGCGCACGACATGAAGCCCGGGAGCGCCGGGTTGCCCTTCTTCGGCATCCAGCCCCAACTCGTCGACAACGAGGGTGCCGTGCTGGAAGGCGAGGCCGAGGGCAATCTTTGCATCACCGCCAGTTGGCCCGGCCAGGCGCGCACGGTCTATGGCGATCACGACCGCTTCGTGCAGACCTATTTCTCGACCTACAAGCCCAAGTATTTCACTGGCGACGGGTGCAAGCGCGACGGTGACGGCTATTACTGGATCACAGGCCGTGTCGACGATGTCATCAACGTCTCCGGGCACCGCATGGGAACCGCCGAGGTCGAAAGCGCACTCGTTCTGCACGCGAAAGTCGCCGAGGCAGCAGTGGTGGGCTATCCGCACGACATCAAGGGGCAGGGGATCTACTGCTACGTCACCCTGAATGCCGGCGAGGAAGGTTCGGACGAGCTCTACACCGAGCTTCGCAATTGGGTCAGGCAGGAAATCGGCCCGATCGCGACGCCCGACCATATCCAGTTCACCGACGGCCTGCCCAAGACTCGCTCGGGCAAGATCATGCGCCGCATTCTGAGGAAGGTGGCGGAAAACGATTACGGATCGCTGGGCGACACGTCGACGCTCGCCGATCCCTCGCTGGTCGAGCGCCTCATCGACGGGCGCAGGAACCGTTAGGCATTCAGGGGCTGGTCGGTACCCGGTCGGCGAAAACCCGCCGAGCGCGCCAATAGGCCCCGTCAGCCGCGTTCGTCTCGCCAGGCATCTTGGCGGGCGCTTGCGCGCGTGGGGTGCCGGTATCGGTTTCGAGCGCCCGGGGGCGGATCGCGGTGTGTGATCTGTCATGATCCCCCTTGTGTTCGTTGCGGCCTTCTGCGCGTCGCACGCGCCGTGGCTTGCAAGGGCAGGTGATCGGGCACGAGCGATTTCATAGGTCGGCGGACAGGGCAGTCAGATCGCCTCGAGCGCGCCCAGCGTGACACCGGCGGGCAGGCGGGTGAGCTGCGCCTGGAACAGCTCGCCGGCCGCGATTGCATCGGTCAGCGCGTCGTGCGCGGCGTAATCGGGCAGGCCGTAGCGGCTCCGCGCGGGGCCGAGCCGGTAGGCCTCGCTCTCGGCAAGGCCCGGATGGATGTGCTGTTCGAGCCTCAATGTGCAGATCGTACGGATCGGCAGTGCCGCCCCGAATACGCCGCGCACCGCATCGGCGAGCGCGGTTCGCTCGATCGCGGCGGCGTGGGCGACCACGATGCGACCCGCGAGAACGCGCACGAGCCGTTCGATCACCGGGCCCAGCGGTTCGCCCCGGCTCGCGCGCTGTTCGCCGATGCCGTGGATCGTCACCGCCTGCCGGTCAAGCGTCGCATCGCTGCGGATGTCGCAGGATACCGCCTCGGCGAGCGTTATCGTGGTGGCTGTGAAAGCGGTCCAGCCGGCCTGGAGCAGGTGCGCCCCCCGCCGCAGCCCGTCGAGCTCGAAATCGAGCGCGAGCAGCGGTGCCTCGCGCGCGGGGCAGTCCTCTCCCGGCCAGGCGGCGGCGGCATAGGCGGCGAGGGCAGGCGTCGCCGCATGCGCCGTGGCGAGCCTTGCAAGCTCCCGGTTGAACCGCCGACGGGCGAACAGGCTCACGCTATGCCCCGGCCAGATTGCGTCGCATACCGTCGAGCCCGCGCCGGATCACCGCGAAGGCATCCTTGAGATAGTCGCGTTCGAGCGGGGAAAGATCGTCCGGGGCGATCGCGTTGGACGGCGCTTCGCCGCGCTCGATCGCGGCCGCCTGGCGTGCAATGCGCAGGTCGTTCACGAACAGCATCGCGTCCTCCAGACTGCGCGCGTCCCCCCTCTCGAGCCGCCCCGCCGCGACCAGCGCATCGAGCCGGGCGAGTGTTCCGACTTCCTCGATCCCTTCGGCCAGCGCGAGGGTGCGGGCGATGTCGATCACCGGCATGATCGCCCGGGCCTTGGCATCGAAGACCCTTTCCCCGTCGGCCGCGCGCTCGAGCACGAGATTGCGGAAAATGCCGAGCGGCACGCGCGCGCGGAGGGCATCGCGGGCGAGAAAGCTCACGAAGAGCGGGCTGGCGCGGCACGCCTTCACCACTTCGCGGCGCAGCGTGGCGGCGAGCGCGGCCTCGCCATGGACGCAGCGCATGTCGAAGAAGATCGTGGCTTTTAGCACCCGATCCTCGTCGGGTTGTTCTATCCAGTGCTCATAGCGCCGCCGCCAGTCCGACAGCCGCAGCCGCTGGCTCCATTCGCGTGCCATGATCCCGCCCGTGCAATAGGCATAGCCCGAAAGCGCGAGCAATTCGCACAGGCGGTGGGCAAAGGCTTCGAACCAGTCCTCGCCGTCGGCGTCGCATTCGTCCGAAAGTATGAGGCCGTTGTCCTGGTCCGATCCGACCAGCTGTTCCTCGCGGGCGAGCGAACCGAAAGCGACCAGGGCATAGCTGCATGGGCGCGGGCCGAACCGAACCGCGATCTCCTGCTCGGCGATCTCGGCGGCGCGGCGGTGGACCGCGTCTCCCAGCGCCGAGGTGAAGCGCATCGCATGGCTTGCATGGACGCCCGATGCGACCATGGCGGCGAAGCTGGAAGGGATGCGGCGCGCGGCTTCCACCAGTTCGCCCGCGCCGCGCGCGCGGGCGATGGCCATGCCCGCGTCGATCGCGCTGCTGCCGATCGCGGCAAGGATGTCCGTCGCGCTGAGAATGCCGGCGATCGCGCCTTCCTCGTCCACCAGAGGGATGTGGCGAAAACCGCCGCGCGCCATCAGCGCCATCGCCTCGGCAAGCGCGCTGCGGGCGGCCAGCGTCTGCGGATCGCCCGTCATCACCCCGGAGACAGGTCCGGCGAGATCGGTCCCCTTTGCGACCACTCGCGCGCGCAGGTCCTTGTCGGTGAAGATGCCGAGAAGCGCGCCGCCCTCGCAGATCGCGAGCGTGCCCACGTCCTTTTCGTGCATCAGCCGCACCGCCTCGATGATCGGGGTCTCCGGCGGGCAGGTCACCGGCGCGCTGCGCCCGACAAGTTCGCTGACGGGACGGGTCTGCAATTCGAAGCCGCGCGCCTCGCGTCGATCCTCCAGCGCGTGGCGGAGGCGTTGCGCCTCGTCGGCGATGAAAAAGGCGCGGAACGAGGCGTTCTCCTCGCGCAGGCGATGGAACAGATCGGCGGGCAGCGTGTAGAGCAGCGTGTCCTCGATCGCGCGTGCGGTGTTGCGCACTTCCCCCCCGCGCAAGAGCGAGGGATAGGCGAAGCACGATCCCTGGCCGAGCCGCGCGGTCAGTTCCTTTCCCGCCAGCATCAGTTCCATCGCGCCCGAACGGATCAGGTAGAGACGGTCATTGATCGACCCCGCCTCCAGCACGGTCTCCCCGCTCCGACGATAGCTGACTTGCACCGCGCGCGAGACCTGGGCGATACGCTCCTCGCCCAGCCCCCCGAAAGGCGCGGTGGCGCGCAGGAAGCGGGCGATCTCGCCGATTTCCATGGTCATGGCCGTATCCCTCGCGCGCTGCCTCCAGGCCCGCATGGCGCGGCAAGCGCGCCAGGTCGCCGGCATTCCGAGCAGGAGCAGGGGCTCATTCGAGCCCGAGCTCGTCGAGATTCATCGTCGCGGCATTGTAGCTCGCCGTGGCGAGGCGCCCGATGAGATCGGCGCGGATCGCGCGGATCTGCGCATCGGCGGCGCGCTCCTCGCGCAGGTTGACGAGAAAGAAATCGCCCGCGCCAAGGCGGAAACGCTTGCGTTCGGCCTCGACCATGGTGGTGGCCTGTTCGACCTCGTCATCGGCAAGGTCGGCAAGGCGCAGTGCGGCATCGAGATTGGTCAGGATATTGTCGAGTTCGACCGAGATCTCGTCGGCGATCCTCTGCTGTTCGAGCTGGCGCGCGCGCAGTTCCGCCTCGGCCCGGCGTAGCCGTCCGCGCGCCTCGCGGCGCTGAAGCGGGACGGTGAAGGTCAGCCCGACGACGGTATCGGTCGAATCGAAGCTCGGCCCGCCGTCGCCCACGGGTCCGAAATCGCGCGAGAGTTCGACTTCGAAATCGAGCCGGGGTTTGAGGTCGTTGCGCCTGAGTTCGACGCGATTCTCCGCGCGTTCGATCGCGAGCCGCAGGGTTTCGAGTTCGGGCCTTTCTTCCAGCACGAACCGGCGGCGATCGGCCATCAGGGCGTTCATGTCGGGCAGGTTGCTGAGCAATTCGGCGCTCGGCAATTGCTCGCGTGTCGGCACGAAAAGATTTCCGTCCCCGTCGCGCAGGTAGAAGGACAGGCTGTTCGCAGCGGTCTGGAAATCGCGCCGGGCCTCGGCCAGCAGGCTCCGGCGGCGGATGAGGTTCTGTTCGTTCTCGGTCAGGGCGATCGCGGGAAGCGCGCCCTCGCGCACCTGCCGGGTCAGGCCGATGGCCCGCGCCTCGGCGATTTCGAGCAATTCCTCGTAGACCCGGATCTCGTTGCCTGCCGCAACCCAGGTCCAGTAGGCCTGCAGCGCCTCGTACTGGACGTTGAGCTGGACCAGCAGGATGTCGAGCCGCGCCTGGCTCGCCGCGAGCCGCGTGTCCTCGAGTTCGAAGCGGCGACTGTCGATCGTGGAATCGCGCAGCAGCGAAAGCAGCGCGCCGACCTTGAATTCGCCCAGTTCGTTGGTGTTGAAGACATTCTCGTAGATCGGGAAGCGGCCATCCGACAGCTTGTAGCTGCCGAACACCTTCGCGCCCAAGGGGCGCAGTGGCTGGGTCGCCTTGAATTCGGCATAGCCGCCCGAATAGAACCCGCTCACACGGTCATAGGCCTCGGCATCGAGCATGAGGTCGAAGGCCCCGTCCGCGGCGAGCTGGTCCCCGCGCGCCGCAGCTTCGCGCTCGAAGCTCTCGAGGATAGACGGGAATGTGAGCGCGGAGGAGCGCAGCACCTCGTCCGGCAGGAGCGGGCCGGTTTCGAGCGCCTGCTCGATCGCGTCGCCGACCGGCTCGATGTCCTGCGCTGCGAGTGCGGGCGCGAAGGCGAGCGAGAGTGCGAATGCGAGCGCCGCGCGCATATTGCGCCGCGAGGCTCCCGGGCGACGCCCGGCTGTCCTGACGCAACCCCCGCCCATTGTCAGGCAGTCGATCCGGCCGGTTCGGCCCCGGCGGGAAGCTCGGGCGGGAAATTGTTGAGCTGGCGCCAGATCTCGTAGCCGACCGGGACCGTCTCGAGCAGGATCCAGGCGCGCACCGAGGCGCCGAACCGGGCATAGCGTTCCTTGGGCCAGGGATGCGGGTCCGACTTGTCTTCCGAGATCAGGACGCGAAACCGGCCGTCGGGCTGGGCCGACTGGTCGACGGCGGTGACGATCCCTCCGAAAGTGCCGACCGCTTGCGAAGGCCAGCCGCTGAACTGGACCACGGGCCAGCCCTCGAACTGGATGCGCGCCTTGTCGCCGACCTTGACCAGGCCGACATCGCGCCCGTCGACGAAGATCTCGACGACCCGTGCGGCCGATTGCGGGACGAAAGTCACCAGCGGATCGCCCGCATTGACGATCGTGGCGACGTCGCCGGCATTCACGCTCTGGATGAAGCCGTCGCGCGGTGCGGTGACCAGCTGCGAAGACTGGCGCGAGAGGCTGACCTGCGTGCGGTTGAGACTGGCCTGCGCTTCGGCCACGGCGCCGCGCATCTGTTCAACCCGGATCATGGCCTGTTCGTAATCCCGCCGCGCCGCGAGGCCCTCGCGGAACAGCTCGGCCATGCGTCGTTCGTCGATTTCGGCCGTGGCGAGCGCGTTGCGCGCGGCCTGGAGCTGGATCTCGACCTGCTGGCGTTCTGATTCGAGCCGTTCGACCAGTTGCGGGTCGATATCGGCGATGCGCGCGATCGGGTCGCCCTTCTTCACCGAGCTGCCGTCGCGCACGTAGAACTCCTCGATCCGGCCGGAAACAAGCGCGTTGATTTCCTGTTGGCGCTCGTTCGGGTTCAGCGTGGTGACGACGCCCTGGCCGCTCGTGGTCTGGACCCACGGCACGTAGATGAGGAAACCCACCGCGGCGATGAAACCGAACAGGATGAGCAGGAACACCGTGCGCATCACGCGCGGCGTCTTGACGCTTTCGAGCGCGGTGAACTGGGGGATGTCCTGGGCGAGCACGGCCATGTTCCTATTCTCCGACCACGTTCGCAGTGCCGCTTGTGCCCTCGGCCTTGAGCAGGCGCGGCCCGCCCGACCGGCGCGGCGGCTTCTGGTTCACGGCGAGGCAGAAATCCTCGAAATTCTTGAAATAGCGTTGCTGTTTCGCCTCGATAAAGAGGAAACGGTCGAATCCGAGGTCGATTCGCCGGTTCGAGAAACAGATCACGGTCGTGTAGGCCTGTTCGCGCAGCTCGGTTACCGCGCGGGCGAGGTTTTCCTCGTCGATGAGGTCGAACAGGCGGGAGAGCACCAGCACGCGCGGCTTTTCGAGCAGCGCATTGGCGAGCTTCAATTGCTGCAGCTCGACCGAGGAAAGCGGATAGCCGGTCGAGGCGATCGGCGTGTCCAGCCCCTTCTCGAAGGTCGAGATCGTATCGACCAGGCCGACCGTCTCGAGCGCGCCGATCATCCGCCTGGTCGCGCTTTCCGGGCAGGACAGGCTGAGATATTCGCGGATCGTCATGCCGACGAAAGTCGGCCGGTCGAGCACATGGATGTTCTTGCGCAAATTGTGCGCCTCGATGTTCATAAGGTCGATCCCGCCCATCGTCGCGAAACCGCTTTCGGGCAGTTCGTGCATCTTGAGCAGGTTGGTGAACAGGCGCTGCACGCCGTGATGGCTCGCCGCCGCCATCACGATCGCGCCGCTCGGGATTTCGAGATTGAATTCCGCGTCCTCGTGCCTCGCCCGCCCGCGCACGCCTTCGAAGGTGAGCGTGTGGTCGTCGCCATGCATCGGATCTGCCCCGGACGGCTCTTCCTGCTGCACGTCGTAGAACAGCGACAATTCCTCGATCGCGGCGCACAGATCGTAGAAATAGGTCAGATAGGTGCCCAGCTGCGCCACGCCGAAGAATGCCACCGACAGCACCAGCTCGGCCGCGACCAGCTGGCCCAGCGTAAGCTGGCCCTGGATCACCAGCCACCCGCCGAGCCCCAGCAGAACCGCGCTCGCCAGGGCATAGAGGACGAGGAAAGAGATCGTCTGCGAGAAATGCTGGCGGAAATGCCGCTTGCGCTCGGTCAGGTAGTTATCGGTGAAATCGTTGGTCCGGTCGAACGCATAGTCGATCCGCCGCTGCGACTTGAAAAAGCCGTTCGACCCGCCGATCGTTTCGACCCAGGCGGCGGTTGCGTGCTTGGCATGGGACAGGTCGATCCCGGTGCGGATCGCCTTGTTGCCCCAGACCGCCCAGATCACCCAGATCAGCACCGCCATGACCAGCGTGAAAAGCAGGAACAGGGGGTGGTAGAGCGAGACGAGGATGAAGCCGACCACGATCTGCAGCACCACGGTGAAGCCGTTGATGAACAAAACCGGCGTCGCGATCTGGACGTTGATGACGTCGAAATAGCGATTGAACAGCGAGCCGCGATTGGTGTCGTTAAAGAACGGGTTCTGCGCATGGACCGAGATCAGCGCGATTTCCGCCACCATCCGGGCGTAAAAGCGCCGCGCGAACAATTCCATCAGGTGCACGCGCAGGGCATAGATCAGGCCGGAAAGCATGAGCAGGCCGAACAGCGTCAGCGACAGCATCACCAGCGGGGCGGTAAGCGCAGTGTTGGCAACCGTATTGATCAGCATCTGGACCGAGATCGGCGTCGCGAGCGAAAGCAGGCTGATGCCGATGCCATAGACAATCGCCAGCCAGTAGAAATTCCCTTCGGGCTTCAGGATCTCGAAGAAGCGCCGAAAGAATTTCACCAGCGATATGCGATCGCCATAGGTCGGATTGGGAGCTGCCATCTACGCTGTTTTCCGTCCTTTACGGGGCCTTGTCATCGGCTTCGCGCGGGATAATGCCTGAAACCGTGCGCGAGCGACACCCTCACCTGCAGGCCGACCCGCGCGATACGAGATATTGTTCAATTCCATCCGTGCCCGCCGATGGGACCTGCGCCCGCCCCGCGATCCCGGCGCCGACCACCAATCCCGGCCCGTTGCCACAGGGCTGTTGTGCAAATGCGAAGTGTCGCGATTCATACCGTATATCAAGCCCGGATTGAAAAAACCTCGCCGCGATTCAACCGATTTCCCCCAAGGCGGGCGGTGAAGGCGGGACAGATCGATGCTAGGGCCCGGATTGACCCTTGCTGAACCGGGCGCGATCACGGCCCGTCAGTGCGGGGGCGATGCAAGCGAGGAGGGCAGATGAGCCAGGCCGACAGGATCAGCGAGGCGCTCGCAGCGGCGCCGGTCGTCCCTCTGGTGGACAGCGGCGACGCGGAAGAGGCGGTCGCTACGGGGCGGGCGCTGCTCGATGGCGGGCTCGCAGTGCTCGAAGTGGTGCTGCGACGCCCCGGCGCGCTCGAGGCGGTGCGGGCCATGGCCGAGCGGCGCGCGGAGATCGAGCAGGAGACGGGCCTGCGCCTCATCCTCGGGGCGGGAACCGTCCTCACCCTCGACCAGGCGCGCGCCGCGCGCGATGCAGGGGCCGAGTTCATCGTCTCGCCCGGCCTCGTCGAGGAAATCGCGGCATGGTGCATGGATGAAGGCCTGCCGGTCTTCCCCGGCACCGCCACCGCGGGCGAAGTCCAGCGCGCCTATGCAATGGGTCTTCGCACGGTCAAATTCTTTCCCGCCGCGCTCGCGGGCGGCGTGCCGATGCTCAGCGCCCTGTCCTCGGTCTTCGGCGCAATGCGCTTCATGCCGACCGGCGGCATTTCGGCGGCAAACCTCCACGAATACCTCGCCCTTCCCCGCGTGATCGCCTGCGGGGGAAGCTGGCTCACCCCTGCCGAGCGGATCGCGGCGGGAGACTGGGCGGCCGTCACCCGGCTCGCCGACGAGGCGCGTGACATCGCCCGCACGGCGCGGGGCTGAGTGGGCGTTTTCGCATGAGCGCGCCCGGCAAGCACCTGCTCTTGGTGGGCGGCGGCCATGCCCATGTCGCGGTCCTGGCCGACTGGATCCGCCATGGTCGGCCCAAGGGCGCGCGGGCGACTCTGCTCACCCCCCATCCGGCGCTGCGCTATTCGGGCATGGTTCCCGGCTGGATGGTCGGCGAGCACGAAAGGCTGCGCGGGATCGTCGATCTCGCCGGGCTCGCGGCGGCGGCGGGCATGGACTTAGAACTCGCTCGCGCTGTCGCCTTCGATCCCGTTGCCCGCACTGTCACGACCGCCGCGGGCCAGCGGATCGCTTTCGACCTCGCTTCACTCGATACGGGCGGCGTGGGCCATGCGGCCAGCACGTTGGGCGAGGACGATCGCATTGTCGAAATTCGCCCCATCGAGCGTTTCGTCGAGCGGATCGCGGGCTGGCGAGAGGCGAACCGCGTGCGCGCCGTCAGGGCAGCGGTGGTCGGCGGCGGGGCGGGTGGGGTCGAACTCGCTTTCGCCCTGCGCAATCTTGCCGGGATGGCGGTGCGGCCCGAGGTCGTGCTGGTGGCCGGCAGCGCAGGGCTCGTGCCGTCCATGTCGCGCCGCGTTCGCCGGATGGTCGCGGGCGAACTGGAGCGGCAGGGGATCGCGGTGGTGGATGGGAATGCGCGTCTTGCGAGCGGGGCGCTTCTTGCCGGGGAAACGTCGCAGATATCGCTCGAGCCGCTCGACATCGTGCTCGCCGCTCTCGGCAGCGCCGCGCCTCGCTGGCCGGGCGAAGGCGGGCTTATGGTCGATGCGGACGGGTTCGTTGCGGTCGATGCGTCCCAGCGTTCTCTCTCGCATCCCCATGTCTTCGCCGCCGGAGACGTCGCCGCGCGGGCGGATCGCGACGTGCCCCATTCCGGCGTCCATGCGGTCTTTGCCGGACCGGTGCTGGCCGCCAATCTGCGCGCCGCGCTTGCCGGGCGAGAGCCGGTGGAGCGCTATCGCCCGCGATGGAACAGCCTTTACCTGCTTTCGACCGGCAATGGCCGTGCCATAGCGAGTTACGGGCCCTTCGCCGCGAAGGGGCGCTGGGTGGCCCGGCTCAAGCGCTGGATAGACTTGCGCTGGATCAACACTTACGCAGGGCTGGCAGGCGCGATGTAACCGGGACCCGATTCCATCCGTATTCACCGTCATGGGAGCGCATATGAAGAAAGCGATCGTCATCGCCCTGATCGCCGCGCTCGTGATCGCCTATTTCGCATTCGATCTCGGTGACTACCTCACGCTCGAGGGGATAAAGCGCGTCGCCGGGCGGGTGGATGCGTTCTATGCCGACAATCCGGCGCTGGTGATCGGCGGCTTCTTCCTCGTCTATGTCGCGGTGACCGCCGCATCGCTGCCGGGGGCCGCCGTGATGACGCTGGCGGCGGGCGCGCTGTTCGGGCTGGTGCTCGGCAGTCTCGTCGCCTCCTTCGCGTCCACTCTCGGCGCGACGCTCGCCTTTCTGGCCTCGCGCTATGTCCTGCGCGATTGGGTCGAGGCGCGGTTCGGGCGGCGATTGAAAGGCGTGAACGAGGGGCTGGAGCGCGACGGGGCGTTCTACCTTTTCACGATCCGGATGATCCCGCTTTTTCCCTTCTTCGTGGTCAATCTCGTCATGGGGCTGACCAGGATCAGGACCTGGACCTTCGCCTGGGTGAGCCAGGTGGGCATGTTGCTGGGGACCATCGCCTATGTGAATGCCGGGACGCAGCTTGCCCGGATCGAAAGCGCGAGCGGCCTGCTTTCGCCCGGGCTGATCGCGTCCTTCGTCGTGCTCGGCTTCGTTCCGTGGATCGGCAAGGGCGTGGTCGGTTTCATCCGGCGGCGACGGGTCTATCGCGGATTTAGCCGTCCGAGGAAGTTCGACCGCAATCTCGTCGTCATCGGCGCGGGCTCGGCCGGGCTGGTCGCCGCCTATATCGCGGCGCAGGTGCGGGCGAAGGTGACGCTGATGGAGGCGGAGAAGATGGGCGGCGACTGCCTCAATACCGGCTGCGTTCCGTCCAAGGCGCTGATCAAGTCGGCCAGGGCGGCGGCGACGATGCGCCATGCGGACCGTTACGGGCTCACCCCGGTCGAGCCGCAAGTCCCCTTTCGCGAGATGATGGCACGGGTGCGGCGCGTGATCGAGACGATCGAGCCGCATGACAGCGTCGAGCGCTATGAGGGGCTGGGCGTCGACGTGGTCGAGGGCCGGGCGCGCATCGTCGATCCGTGGACTCTCGAGATCGCCCGCGCGGACGGCGCGGCGGAGCGCCTCACGACCCGCGGCATCGTTGTCGCAACGGGAGCCGCACCCTTCGTGCCCCCCATTCCGGGGATCGAAACGTCGGGCTATCTGACAAGCGAGACGCTGTGGGATGCCTTTGCCGGGCTTGACGAGATACCGCGCCGCATCGCGATCCTCGGTGGCGGGCCGATCGGCTGCGAATTGGCGCAGGCGCTGGCCCGGCTGGGGGCGCAGGTGACGCAGGTCGAGCGCGGCAACAGGGTGCTGGCGCGCGAGGACACCGATGTGTCCGACCTCGCCCGTGCCGTGCTCGAGGAAGCCGGGGTCGCAGTCCTCACCGGCCATACGGCCGTGCGCTTCGAGGGTGGCGCGCTGATCGCGCAAAGCGAAGAAGGCATGGCGCGGATCGAATACGATGCGCTGATCGTGGCGGTCGGGCGCAAGGCGCGGCTTGACGGTTTCGGGCTGGAAGAGCTCGGCATCGACACCGAGGCGACTGTCGATACCGACGAATTCCTCGCCACGAAATTCCCCAATATCTACGCCGCAGGAGATGTCGCCGGGCCGTTCCAGTACACCCATGCCGCCAGCCACCAGGCCTGGTATGCCAGCGTCAACGCGCTGTTCGGCCAGTTCTGGCGCTTCAAGGCCGATTACCGCGTCATGCCCGCCGTCACGTTCCTCGACCCCGAATTCGCCCGCGTCGGGCTGAACGAGCGCGAGGCACGCGAGCAGGGCACCGAATACGAGGTCACGCGCTACGATATCGACGATCTCGACCGCGCCATTGCCGAGAGCGAGACGAAAGGCTTCGTCAAGGTCCTCACCCCGCCGAACAAGGACACGATACTCGGCGTGACCATCGTCGCCTCCCATGCGGGCGAACTGCTCGCCGAATATGTGCTGGCGATGAAGCAGGGCATCGGGCTCAACGCAATCCTCGGCACGATCCATTCCTATCCGACCATGGCCGAGGCCAACAAATACGCCGCCGGCGACTGGAAACGCGCCCACAAGCCCGAGGGGCTGCTCGGCCTTGTCGAGCGCTATCACGCCTGGCGGCGCGGATGATCGCGGATCTGTTCGACCAGTTGCGCGGACTCCTCGGGATCGCCGTGCTGATCGCGGTGGCATGGGGTCTGAGCGAGGATCGCGCCCGTTCGCCGTCCTGGCGCTGGATCCTCGGTGCGCTGGCGCTGCAGGGGGCGCTGGCGCTGTTGATCGTGCGCGTGCCGATCGTCTGGACGGCGATGGGCTATGCCAATGACGCCGTCGGAGCGATCGAGCGCGCAACGCTCGATGGCTCGTCCTACATGTTCGGCTATCTCGGCGGCGCGCCCCTGCCATTCGAGCTCAAGGAGGGCGTGGCGCCGCCCGTCATCATCGCCTTCCAGATCCTGCCGCTCGTCATCGTCTTTTCCGCGCTCGCCGCGCTGCTGTGGCACTGGGGCGTGCTGCGCTGGATGGTGAACGGCCTGTCCTTCCTATTGCGCCGGACATTGGGCGTGAGCGGCGTGGTCGGGCTGTCGGGCGGGGCCAACCTGTTCCTCGGCGTCGTCGAAAGCCCGCTTGTGGTGCGCGCCTATTTCGCCCGCATGAACCGCGCCGAACTGTTCCAGGTCATGGTGCTGGCGATGGCGACGATATCGGGCGCGATCCTGATCCTTTACGCGACGACCCTTTCGGCGACCGTGCCCGATGCCGTGGGCCACATGATCTCCGCCTCGCTCGTCTCGCTGCCCGCCGCTTTGCTCATCGCCAAACTCATGGTCCCCGGCAGCCCCGACGACGCCGGAACCGATGCCGATGGGGACGAACCGGGGCTGAAATACGAATCGTCCATCGATGCCATCGTGAAAGGCACGATGGACGGGATGCAGCTTTTCCTTGCCGTCATCGCGATCATAATCGTTGTGTTCGCGCTCGTTTCGCTGGCCGACCAGGCGCTCGCGCTGCTGCCTGCGGTCGCCGACGAGCCGTTGACCTTGAAGCGCCTGCTGGGTTGGCTCTTCGCGCCTTTCATGTGGCTGATCGGCGTTCCCTGGGCCGAGGCGCAGCCGGCGGGCGCCTTGATGGGAACCAAGGCGATCCTCAACGAATATGTCGCCTATCTCGAACTCGCCGACCTGCCGGACGGCACGCTGTCACAGCGCGGCCTGCTGATCGTCACCTATGCCCTGTGCGGTGTCGCCAATCTTGCGAGCGTCGGCCTGATGGTGTCGACCATCGGCACGCTGTGCCCCGAACGCCGCGCCGAAGCGGCGGGACTGGGCATCAGGAGCTGGATCGCGGGCAACCTTGCCAGCGCGATGACGGGGGCGTGGATCGGGCTGGTGACGTGGTAAGGCCAGCGGCCGGCGGCCCGGTTTCCTACGCCGTCCGCCGGGGGTATCGCTTGCGCCAGTTGTCCGGTGATGGAGTGAAGCATTGCGAAAAGGCCCCGTTTCCCCTGTCCGTCCGCCTGTGGTTTTCGCCAAAGCCATGATTAAAGTCAGGACTTTGCCGCCGTGTTGGGAAAGTTACAGGGTGTCACTTTTGTCACCTTTTCCTGCATTCGCGAGGGGCTGAGCGCGTGTTCGACGCCAGGCTCCGCCCGCTGATCGACCCGCCTCTGAACCGCGCCGGGCGCGCGCTGGCGCAGGTCGGAGTGACAGCGAACGGCCTGACGCTGACGGGCCTTGCGCTCGGCCTTGCGGGGGCGGGGGCGATCGCTTTCGGCGAGATCGGGGCGGGGCTGGCGCTCATCATCGCCAACCGGCTGCTCGACGGGCTCGACGGGGCGGTGGCGCGCGCGAGGGGGCCGAGCGCCCTGGGCGGCTATCTCGATATCGTTGCCGATTTCGCTTTTTACGTTTCGGTCCCGCTCGGTTTCGGCGTGCTGGCCGAGGCGAACACGCTGCCCGCGCTGGTGCTGGTCGCGAGCTTCGTGCTGACGGGGGTAAGCTTCCTTGCCTTCGCCGTTATCGCCGCCGAACAGGGTGAGAAAACCGAGGCGCACGGGACGAAGAGCTTCTTCTATTCGACCGGACTTGCCGAAGGCGCGGAGACCATCGCGGTGTTCATCGCCATGTGCGTCTTTCCCGGCTGGTTCGCAGGGCTCGCCTATGCCTATGCCGCCCTGTGCGTGCTCACCGTGCTCCAGCGCAGCGCGATGGCGTGGGCGCGCTTCCGGTGATGCGCGCGTCAGAGCCGCTCGGCGATGGCCGCGCGCAGTTCGCGCAGGCGCTCGGCATTGGCTCCGAGATCGCTCTGCCCCACCCGGCTGACCGAGCGCAGGTCGATCTCACCGTCCTCGATGCGCGCGACGACATCGTCCTTGAACCCGAACCAGAAGGTTTCGGCGACGCCTTCGACCCGGCCGGCCTCTTCATCCTTGCGGATGTCGGCGAGCCCGGCGGCCGCCATCGCCTCCCGTACGGCCTCCAGGGCCTCGCCGCGGGGCGCATCAAAGGAAAGCGGTTCAAGGTCGGGATAGTTCGCCGCGATGACCTCGGCATGGCTCTGCGCGGCGAGCGGGTCCTCGATGCCGGCCTCGCGCCACATGTCGAGCTCGCCCAGCGGCACGGAATAGTCGTTGAGCGGATTGGCCCCGGCGCGCACGCGCGCTTCGAGCGTTGCGGAAGAGAATTGGGGTGGATCGGCGGTGTCGGTGGCGACATCGTGGATCGGGTTGGCCGCGCCCTTGCTTGCAGCGCTCAAGCCGAGCCCCACGAAGGCGAGCGGGATGAGCAGCGCCACGAGCGCGAGCGGCCAGCCGGTGCGCGGGGGCTTGCGAAGGATCAGGACGAGCGAGACGATCGCAAGCAGCAGAGCGAGGCCGATGAGCAGCAGTCCCCCGCCAAATGTCAGGGCGAGGAGCCCGGTCTGCCAGTCCCACGCCCCGTATTTCGTGCCCAGCGCGCTGGCGGCAAGAAAGAGCGGAATGAACAGCGCAAGGCCGAGCGCGATTCGGGCGTGGAGCGGGGATTTCGTGTCCATGGGCGTTGTTTAACGCCTTGCGGCGGCGGGGCAATGCCGCGCTGCGACTTGCAATCATTAGCGCGTGCGGGCAATCCTGTGGAAACGCATTCGGATTCATGCGTTGTCGGGTCTGAGGTTCGCGGGGGCGCGAGGGTGAAATTGCATCATTCCCCCGCTTTCAATGGCCTTTAACTTGGTTTAATGCCCGCATCCTCGCGGGAGGATTTAGTTTCAAAGAGGGAAATCTATCATGAAGCGTACCAATTTCCTGAGCGCTGTCGCGCTCGCCAGCCTCGTGACGCTGTCGGCCTGCGGCGGCGGCAACCAGGAAACCGCCGAAGCTCCGGCGGCCGAGGAAACCGAAGCCGCACCGGTAGCCGAGGAAACGACCGCGGCGGCTGAAGAAGAAGAAGTCGCCCCTGTTCCCGAGGTCGAAGCCAACGGCACCGTGCACGAAGTCCAGATGCTGACGCGCGATCCCGATGGCAGCGGCCTGCAGGTCTTCAAGCCGCGCCTGATCACCGCCGCAGTGGGCGACACGGTCAAGTTCGTCCCGACCGATCCGACCCACCAGTCCTCGTCGATCGCGGAAATGATCCCCGCCGGCGTCGAAGGCTGGGAAGGCGAGATCAACAAGGAAGTCAGCTACGTCCTGCCGACTCCGGGCGTCTACGGGTACAAGTGCATTCCGCACTACGCTGCGGGCATGATCGGCATGATCGTGGTCGAGGGCGAAGGCATGACCGACAATCTCGAAGACGCGAAGGCCGTCAGCCATCCGGGTCTCGCCGGCCGCGAATTCAACGAGATCTTCGAAACGGCCGAGAGCGAGGGCATGCTCTCCTCGTAAGGCTTTGACCTTCATCGAAGGCTCGAAACGGCAGGGGCCGGCGTGGGATGCCACGTCGGCCCCTCGCTTTTCCGACCGATGCGGCGGGTCGCAGTGGGCGAGGCGCAGTCCGAGGTCGCTCGGCCCGAAGACGGGACCCTCGACATGAAAAAGGAGCGGCAGGCCGTAACCTGCCGCTCCTTCGTCGCCCCTCCCGTCCCCGGGGCGGTAACGGGTGATCCCGTCAGGCTGCGGTCGCCATGCGGGCCAGCTCGCACTGGGACCAGATCTCGGACAGCGCGTCGATCAGCCGGTCGATGTCGCCGTCGTCGTGCACCGGCGAGGGCGTCAGGCGCAAACGCTCGGTCCCGACCGGCACTGTGGGATAATTGATCGGCTGAACATAGATGCCGTGATTGTCCATGAGCCAGTCGCTGATCCTTTTGCACTTGTGCGCATCACCCACCATGACCGGGATGATGTGGCTCGGATTGGCGAGGTGCGGGATGCCCATGATGTCGAGCTTGCGCCGCACCTGCGCGACCCGTTCCTGGTGCTTTTCGCGCTCTTCGTTGCTTTCCTTGAGGTGGCGGATGCTGGCCGCAGCGCCCGCTGCTACCGCAGGGGGCAGGGCGGTCGAGAAGATGAACCCGCTGGCGAAGCTGCGCACGAAATCGACGAGGTTGGTCGAAGCGGCGATGTAGCCGCCCATCACGCCGAAGGCTTTGCCGAGCGTGCCTTCGATCACGGTGATCCGGTCCATCAGCCCCTCGCGCTCGGCGATGCCGCCTCCGCGCGGGCCGTAAAGGCCGACGGCGTGGACCTCGTCGATGTAGCTCATCGCGCCGTGCTTCTCGCAGACATCGAGGATTTCCGAGATCGGCCCGATATCGCCGTCCATCGAATAGACGCTCTCGAAGGCGACCAGCTTGGGAACCTCGGGGCCGTAATCGGACAGAAGCTCGTCGAGATGCTCGACATCGTTGTGGCGGAAAATCTTGTAAGGTGCGCGCGAATAACGGATGCCCTCGATCATCGAGGCATGGTTGAGCGCGTCGGAGAACACCACGCAGTTCGGGATTCGCGCGGCAAGCGTGCCGATGCCCGCCCAGTTAGAGACATATCCGCTCGTGAACAGAAGCGCCGCTTCCTTGCCGTGAAGGTCGGCGAGTTCGGCCTCGAGTTCGACGTGGTAATGGTTCGTGCCCGAGATGTTGCGCGTGCCACCGGCTCCTGCGCCGCATTCGTCGAGCGTCGCATGCATCGCCTCGAGCACCTTGGGATGCTGGCCCATGCCGAGATAGTCGTTCGAGCACCACACGGTCACCGCCTGCGTTTCCTCGGCGCCCACGAAACGCGTCGCATGCGGGAAACGTCCACGGTGGCGCTTGATGTCGGTGAAGACGCGGTAGCGCCCTTCCTCGCGCACGCCGGCCAGTTCACTGGCGAAATAGTCCTCGTAGTCCATGGGTCGTCCCTCTTGATGCATTCTTATATTCTGTCGTTCCGGATGGATGGCGCTGGTGTTGGCGCGGGTATCACCGTTTCGCGGCGGCGCGCGGGCAAGGCCCAGCCCCACAGCATGCCGTCGCGAAACGGCAGCGCGAGAAAGACATGCTCCAGAACGCCCAGCACGCACAGCGTGAAAAGCAGGCTTGCGCCCACCATTTGTGCGCTGCCCACCGGTGCCGATATCGCCAGCTGCGCGAACCATGCCGAAAGGGCGGTGATCGCCATGATCGAAACCCCTAGCAGTCCCGTCATGCGGTTCGCGCCGAAATAGGTCTTGAGATAATCGAGATGCGGCGGGAGCATCTCCGTCGTCGTATTGGGCACGCCGACGAACAGGTTGATCTTGGACGACAAGCGCAGGCCTAACATCAGGACGAACACGGTGGCCCCGATCTGGTTGGGCGCATTCCACGACAGCGATATCAGCAGCAGCGCGGTAAGCGCGAGCGCGACTTCATGATGCATCACCGTCGCGCTCGCCTGGCGGAACCGTTCGAGCCCGCGCACGCCCGGGGCGATCGGTACCCGCCGCGGGCCGGCCGAGGCTCCGGTGAGAAAGCCGATTTCATGCCAGCCCCAGACGAGTAGCGCGCCGATGAAAGCGGCATAAACGGCCAGCACCGAAACCGATTGCGACGCGATCAGGATCACGATCAGGCCGAGAATCCCGCCCGCACCAGCAATAGCGAGGCTGCGCGAAAAGGTCGCGCGCTCGCGATTGTCGGCCCACGCGACGAGACCCGTCGCGACGAACCAGACCGCCACCGTCACGATGAACGGGACAACATGGCCGCTCCAGCTTACCATGCGGGCTGCAGCCTGACCGATTGCGGCAGGGCGTTCGGCTTGGTGCGGTGGAAATAGAGCCGTGCGAAGTTCCAGCCTGCGCCGGCCATGCCGCTCACGCGCTTCGCGAGGCCGCCGATACCGCCCTGTTCCTTGCCGTCCTCGATCCGGCAGGATGCGAGGCGCAGGGCTTCCAGTCTCCGGCGGAAGACAGGGTCGTCGGTGTCGAGCTCGACCGGGAAGACCTGACGGCTGATCTGGTTGCAGATCGAGAACACCTCGTAGTCATATTCGGTCGGGTCGACGCCCAGCGCCTCGTGGAAGGCGGGCCGGGCATGGTCGCGCACATACATGGTCGCATAGACTGCCAGCAGGAAGAAACGCACCCACAGCTTGTTCGCGCCCTGGAGCAGCTTGGGGTCAGAGCGCAGCAGCATGGCGAAGGCCTCGCCGTGCCGGAACTCGTCATTGCACCATTCGAGGAACCAGTCGAAGATCGGGTGAAACTTGTTCTGCGGGTTCCGCGCGAGGTGGCGGTAGATCGTGATGTAGCGGGCATAGCCGATCTTCTCCGACAGATAGACCGCGTAGAAGATGAATTTCGGCTTGAAGAACGTGTATTTCTTGGTCTTTGTCAGATAGCCGAGATCGACACCGATACCCGCGTCCTTGAGGCATTCATTGATGAAACCGGCATGGCGGCTTTCGTCCCGCGCAAGCAGCTTGAAGAGCTGCTTCACGTCGGGATTCTTCGTGCGCTTGGCGATTTCGGCATAGAGCACGCAGCCCGAGAACTCCGAAGTCATCGAGCTGACCATGAAATCGGTGAATTCCTTGCGCAGTTCGGGGTTCAGGCCCTCGATCACGCCGGCGAAGCTGTCGTTATGTTTGAAATGCTTCTTGTTGGGGTCGCCAATCATTTCCTCGATCAGCGCGTCCCACTCCTCGCGCACGGGCGATACGTCGATCGCATCGAGCGCATCGTAATCCGTGGTGTAGAAACGCGGGGTCAGCATCGTTTCCTGCGTGGCGAGATCCATCGCCTCTTCGCTGGTCATCGGCTTGTAGGCGTTCATTTGATCCTCCCGGGGTTGAAGCTGACCTCGTAGAGTTCCCTGAGGTCGAAATAGGCCGCGATCCGGGTCAGCGCCCGGGCGAGGGGGCCCGCACGGGTGACGGTCGCGGTGCGTTCGAACACGGCGCTCTGGCCAAAGGGGATGGCGATCGGAGACCCGTGGACCCGGACCTTGTCACCCGGCTCAAGCTCAACGTCGCCGGCAAGCTCGACATGCGCGTGGAAATGCCGTGAGCTCTGCTCGACCGTGATCGTGCAGGGAATGTCGAACCGTTTCGCGGTCGGCACTGTGCGGATCGCTGCGTGATCGTCTATCGGGTGGCTGGCCATCACTTCACCCCCTCGAGCATTTCGGCGAAGACCCTGCGATTGTCCTTGCCGAAATAATCGAGTTCGAGCGTGCTGCCCGTCGTCTCGTCGCGCAGGGTGAGATTGCCATTGTCCCATTCGACCAGCTCGAAGGGCACTTCCGCACCGATGCCGCGGATGCGGCGCTGATGAACGAGGCTGCGCACGGTCGAGCGTACGAAGCCGCCATGGCCTACGCCGAAGCGCGCGACTTCGGCGCCGCTTGCCGCGTCCTCGACCCGGACCGATCCGTCCGCCTCGTCGAAGAAATGGAGCTGGCGTGTTGCAGTCGCCTGGGTTCCTTCTTCGGCGCGGTTCACGACCGGATCCGAGGTCCGCTCGAAGAAGCCGAGCGTCACCGAAGCGGTCATCGCGAGACTGATGGCGACGAGGCCGCCCATCAGCATCAGGGGAACGCGGTGGACGGTGATTTCGTCCTCTTCATAGGTGCGAACGATCATGCAGGAGCTCCTTCCAGGCCATTGTCCGACATCGTCTTCGTCTCTGCGGGCGAAGCACCGGAGGTCGCATGCACGGCCGCGCCGTTTACCGGCCTAGCCGTCGTGCTGCCCGCTTCCTTGATCTCGGTCAAATTTCTCTCGATCGCGCCGTGTTCGGCACGCGCATCGGCGAGCATTCGCGCGACCTTTTCCGGTTCGGCGATACCGCGCAGCATCGGCTCGGGCCGAGCGAGGCGGAAGGGGCGGACATGCGGCCACATCAGCAGATAGCCGAGCAGCCTGTCGCCCTTAAGTTCCACCGCAATATCGCCGTGGTCCTTGCCGCGCGGCTTGAGATGCGCCGCGCTGATCTGCTTGAGCGGCACGTTGATGCGCGTCTCGATCGCCATGCCGATGCGCATGATGAGACGCGTATCGGTAAGGATGTAGAGCGTGCTGCGCACACTCAGCCAGGCGAGCAGGTTAAGCACGCCGAGCCCCGCAACGCCGAGCGCGGC
Source organism: Erythrobacter sp. (assembly GCF_040217515.1). Lineage (GTDB taxonomy): Bacteria > Pseudomonadota > Alphaproteobacteria > Sphingomonadales > Sphingomonadaceae > Erythrobacter. Next base: position 43,828 of record NZ_JAVJPT010000009.1, on the reverse strand, counting down.
GATGATCGCGGCGCTCTGGAAATTGCCCATGGCGAGCGAAACCCCCACGAGAGCCACGAAATAGATGGCGACACTGCGGGTGTGGAAAGCGGTCCGTGCAAGCACGCGCATGTCGGGCCGGCCTTTCCACAGGATCCGTTCGTCCGCCGCCGGGGTCCCCATGGGGTCGCCGTGGGCGGTGGGTCCGGCGTTTTCCAGCTCGGGCGGATCGAAGCGCGGCTTTGCGTGCAGCTGCGGATCAGCCTCGGATACGGTCTTGGTGTTCAAATCCACGGTTCAGCCCTTTCCGGCGTCGCGTACATGTAGCCGCCGCCATAATAGGCCATGATCTTGTCCTCTTCGTAGCGAGTGACCTGGCCGGGTGTGTCGAGCCGCGGAACATCCGCGAATTGCTCGGAAGTGATTGCCGAAATTTCGACCTGTTCGGGCAGGTCGTCGAAGAAGCCCTTCTTCTGGACCGCGCAGACGAACATCGGTGCAAGCACCTTGTCGCCCGCATTAGTCTCGACTTCGAGATAGCGAATGATGTGCTCGGACTGGTCGACCCAGATGTCGCTGACCTTGCCCGCGACCTTCTTGTCGGCTGCGATGACGGGCCAACCGATCAGCGCCGGGTCGTTGGGCGAGACCGACAGTTCATGGCTGTTCTCGATCGGCACGATACGCGGGCGTCCATCATGGGTGAGATCGGGATAATCGGCGCGCTTGGCATAGGCGGCCGGTCCGAGCCCGTCTTTCATGGCGTTGCCGGTCGGAACCCACGGGGCTCCGGCGGCATTGAACGACTGGACGGCGGGAATGTTGATGTCGTCGCGCGGCACGTCCTCGGGAACATAGACCCCGCGCCCGTGCGGCAGGTTGAAGACCTTCTTTTCACCCTGGGTGAGCGGCCAGGTGTCTATCCTCCCGGTCTGTTCGTCCTCCACCGGATAACCTTCGCGGCGGCTTTCGCGGTTCAGATAGACCACGAGAGCGATGAAAAAGACGAAGAAGAGCAGAAAGGAAAGCTCAGCGACGTCGAGCGTTCCGACTATGTAGGTGTTGTTCATTTCACGTTCCTCTCATGCAGAGTGCGACCGGATTGGGGCCCCTCAGTTTCCTGGTTGATCATGTCGGAAATTCGCGCAGGCCGAACGGACGGCCCGGGCGCTCCCCGGTATCGAGGGTTCGAGTGCGACCCCGGCCGACAAGCGGCCCGATCGCGGCGAGGCCTGCCAGAAGCAGCAGGATTTCAAGGAGGTAGACCGAGGTGTACCCGGTCGCCCTCGTGGCGATGGCCTCTCCTGCATCGCCGGTCATGACGAGCGCCGAAACGCCGTCGCGTAGTGCGCCGCCAAGCGCGATACCCGCGCCCGCGGCCGTTGCCTGAACCGCGCCCCAGGCACCGAGTGCGAGGCCCGCGGTGGAGCTTTGGGCAAGGTTCATCGCCTCCATCAGCGTGCCGACCGAGAACAGGCCGAGCCCGACACCGATCGCGAAGGCACCAAGGAACAGCATGGAAGGCGAACCGAAGGGGGCGGCGAAGACCACGAAAAGGAAGGCCACTACCCCCGTGACAAGCCCGACACCCGCAAGCCGCAGCGGATCCCCGCCAAGCCCGAGCGAACGGCCCGAAAGCATGAAACCTATCAGGCTGCCGAATGCCCATGCGCCGGTCAGCGAGGTGGTCGAGCCGACCGAAAGGCCGAGGATCTCACCCCCATAAGGTTCGAGCAGGGCGTCCTGCATGGCGAAGCCGGCAGCGCCGATGCCGATGGCGGTCAGGAGCCGGGCATTGCGACCGTCGCGAACGAAAGAATTCCAAAGCTCACGGAAATCCGGCGTCTCGCGGTCATGGGCGGTCGCATTGGGATCGCGCGCTTCCTGTTTCCAGAGCGCAACGAGATTGAGCAATATCGTCAGCACCGCGCAGCCCTGGATGACCTGGACCAGCTTCGTTGCGGTGAAATCCATCAGCACGCCGCCGATCACGAAGGCGGCGAACATCATGCCGACCAGCAGCATGACATAGAGCAGCGCAACCGCGCGCGGGCGCTTTTCCTCGCTCGCAAGGTCGGTTGCCAGCGCCAGCCCGGCCGTTTGGGTGATATGGAAACCAGCCCCGGTCATCAGGAAGGCGACGGCCGCAGCGATCATGCCGAGATTGAAGGCTTCCGGCTTGCCCAGCAGCAGGAGGGCGAAAGGCATGATCGCCAGCCCGCCAAACTGGGCGAGCGTTCCTGCCCAGATATAGGGCACGCGGCGCCAGCCGAGAAAAGAGCGGTGCGTGTCCGACTTGTGTCCGATCAGCGCGCGGAACGGCGCGACCAGCAGCGGCACCGCGATCAGCAGCGCGACGAGCCATGTGGGCGTGCCGATCTCGACGATCATCACCCGGTTGAGCGTGCCGTTGAGCAGCACCATCGCCATCCCCACACTCACCTGGAACAGCGACAGCCGCAGAAGCCGCCCGAGCGGCAGGTCAGGGCTGGCCGCATCCGCAAAGGGCAGATAACGGACCGCGACCTGCGTCCAGGTGTCGGCAAGGCGAGGGCGCTGGTTCATCCGTGCCTCACCAGTTCGAGCGCCTGCGAGGTGTAGAATCCGCTCTGCACCCGCTTCGTGCGGCCGATCGACCAGCCGTGCAGGCGGGAAAGGCGCTCGCGCACCTCGGCCTCGCGCACGGGGACGATCGCGGGCGAGCGATCGCTCTTCGGAAAGACCTTGCCGATCTCGTGCATCGCGCCGAGCAGCCTGGTGCGCGGGGCGAAGGTGAACAGGATCGATTTCGTGCAGCGCTCGGCGAGCTGGGCCAGCGCGTCTGCCAGGTCCTCGGGCGAGTAATGGATCAGCGAATCCATCGCGACCACATGGGCGAAACTGCCCAGCTCGGGATCGAGCATGTCCCCTGCCATCCAGCGGATCCGGCCATGCCCGATGAAGGACGGCGTGCGCTCTCGCGCAACATCGACCAGTCCGGCTGCGACATCGATGCCGGTCACTTCCGCCCCGCGGCAGGCCGCCTCGATCGAGAGCGCCCCGGTCCCGCAGCCCGCATCGAGAATGCGGGTGCGCCTGAGGTCATCGGGCAGCCATGAAAGCAGGGTGTTCCTCATCTCGTCGCGGCCCGCCCGCACCGTCGCACGGATGCCGCTCACCTTCGTGTCGGAGGTAAGGTCGATCCAGGCCTGACGCGCCGTGCTGTCGAAATAGTTGGCAAGCGCCTCGCGCCGTTCGGCATAGGGGCTCGCCTCGAAGGGAAGGGGGGAACGTGTAGCCATCATTCAAATCCCAGAAAGTCGAAGATTTCACGGTCCTTCATCGGAGTGGCCACCTGCGGTTCGCGGCCGTCCCAGAGATCTTGCGCAAGGCGCAGATATTCGCTGCGCGCCTGCTCGACCTCGGGGCTGTCCTCCATTTCGAAGAGGGTGCATTTCTTGAGACGCGAGCGACGGATCGCGTCGACATCGCGGAAATGGGCGAGTCGCTCCATGCCGATCTTGTCGCAGAAACGGTCGATCTCATCGGTCTCGCGGCTGCGATTGGCGACCACTCCGGCAAGCCGCACCTCGTAATTCTTGGACTTGGCCCCGATTGCGGCGACGATCCGGTTCATCGCGAAGATGCTGTCGAAATCGTTCGCGGCCACCACCAGGGCGCGTTCGGCGTGCTGGAGGGGTGCTGCGAAGCCGCCGCACACCACGTCGCCGAGCACGTCGAAAATCACGACATCGGTATCTTCGAGCAGGTGGTGCTGTTTCAGAAGCTTCACCGTCTGGCCGACCACATAGCCGCCGCAGCCCGTGCCCGCCGGCGGACCGCCCGCCTCGACGCACATGACACCGTTATAGCCTTCGAACATGTAATCGTCCGGACGCAGCTCCTCGGAATGGAACTCGACCGTCTCAAGCACGTCGATGACCGTCGGCATGAGCTTCTTGGTCAGGGTGAAGGTGCTGTCGTGCTTGGGATCGCAGCCGATCTGCAGCACGCGGTGTCCCAGCTTTGAGAACGCCGCCGACAGGTTCGACGAGGTGGTCGACTTGCCGATCCCGCCCTTGCCGTAGACCGCGAACACCTTCGCGCCCTTGATCTCGTCGCGCGGGTCCATCTGGACCTGGACCGAGCCTTCCCCGTCGGGCGGGGCGAAGCTGGATTTGGGGTTGTGAAGGTTCATATCGACAATATCCCTTTGTCTCTCATTCGGCCACAAAGACGCCTTCAAGGCGGTCTTCGAGCTCGTCACTCGCCTCACGCAGGGCGGCGAGCGTTTCCTCGTCGGGCTCCCACAGGTTGCGGTCGCAGGCTTCGAGCAGGCGACCCGCGACCCGCGCGGAACTTTTCGGGTTCAGTTCGGAAAGGCGGCGACGCATGTCCTCGTCGAGGACAAAGGTCTCGCTGATCTTCTGGTAGACCCAGGGCGCGACCTGCCCGGTGGTGGCGGACCAGCCGAAGGTGGCGTTCACATGGCCCTCGATCGCGCGTACGCCCTCGTAACCGTGATCGAGCAGGCCCTCGAACCATTTCGGGTTGAGCGTACGGGTCCGCGCCTCGAAGTCGATCTGTTCGGCGAGCGTGCGCACCTTGGTGTTCCCGCGCGTCGCATCGAGGATATAGACCGGGGCCTCGGACCCCTTGGCCTTGGCGACCGAGCGCGTGACCCCGCCGAGCCCGTCGACATACTGATCGACGTCGTTGATCCCGACTTCGACGCTTTCGAGGTTCTGGTAGGTGAAATCGACATCGGCCAGCACGCTCTGGAGCAGATCGCGCTGCTGGACCGGGGCGCCTTTGACACCGTAGGCAAAGCCCTTGTTGACCTCGAAGGCATTGGCGAGTTCGTCCGGATCGGTCCAGGCGCCGCCGTCGATCATCTGGTTGACATTCGCCCCATAGGCGCCTTCCGCATTCGAGAACACGCGCAGCGCGGCCGTCTCGAGGTCGCAGCCCATCTTTTCCATCTGGGCGAGCGTGTGCTTGCGAACGAAATTCTGCTCGATCGGCTCGTCAGCCTGGCTGGCGAGCAGCGCGGCTTCGGCGAGCATCCGGGTCTGCATCGGGAGCAGGTCGCGGAAAATGCCCGAAAGCGTCGCCACAACGTCGATCCGCGGGCGGCCGAGTTCCTCGATCGGGATCAGTTCCGCCCCGGCGAGCCTTCCATAGCTGTCGCGCCGCGGCCGCGCGCCCATCAGGGTCAGCGCCTGTGCGATCTGGGTGCCCTCGCTCTTCAGGTTGTCCGTCCCCCAGAGCACCATGGCGATGCTTTCCGGGAAGGGCTGACCACCATCGACATGACGTTTGATCAGCCGCTCGGCCTGTTCGGATCCCTGCATGCAGGCATAGCGCGTCGGCATGAGGAAGGGGTCGAAGCCGTGAATGTTGCGGCCCGTCGGCAGGACCTCGGGATTGGCGACGATGTCGCCGCCCGGTGCAGGCGGGACATAGCCGCCGTCGAGCGCATTGATCAGCGCAGTGAGTTCGTCGGAAGAATCGAGCTGCTCGCCGAGAGCGCCTCGGTCGATGCCAGCATCGGCCATGAGTGCGGCCTCGACCATGGCATCGAGCATTTCCTCTCGCTCAGACCCGTGCGGATTGCGTCCGAGGACATGGAGCCCGTGCGGGATAAGCGCTTCTTCGAGCTCGTAGAGCCGCTCGCTGAGCGTTTCGATTGCGCCGCATTCGATGTCGAGCGCGTCGCACTGCTCGGCGATGATTGCAGCGAGCTCCTCGCGTTCCTGTTCGTCGTCGGCGCTGCTGCCGGTGGCGCGCCAGCGTTCGACGCTCGCTTTCAGCTCGGAAAGCCCCGTGTAGAGCCCGGCCTGCGCCAGCGGCGGGGTCATGTAGCTCACCAGGGTTGCAGCCGAACGGCGCTTCGCCAGCATGCCTTCCGACGGATTGTTGGCGGCGTAGAGATAAAAATTCGGCAGGTCGCCGATCAGGCGTTCCGGCCAGCAGGAGCTCGACATACCGGTCTGCTTGCCGGGCATGAATTCGAGAGCGCCGTGGGTGCCGAAATGAAGCACACTGTGCGCCCCGAAATCCTCGCGGATCCAGCGGTAGAAGGCGCTGAAAGCGTGGGTCGGAGCAAAGCCTCCCTCGAACAGCAGCCGCATCGGATCGCCCTCGTATCCGAAGGCGGGCTGGATGCCGACGAAGACATTGCCGAACATGGCGCCGAGCACCTGGATGTGAGTGCCATCGCTCTGCTGCTTGCCGGGGGCGGGGCCCCAGGCGGCCTCGATCTCTGCGAGGTATTTCTCGCGGGCGACGTGGTCGTCGGCAGGAATGCGCGCGGCGACATTGGCATCGGCGCCATAGAGGTCGGCATTGCCTTCGAGGATCGCGGTGCGCAGGTCGTCGACCGTTTCCGGCACGTCGACAGTGTAGCCTTCGGCCTTCATCCGGGTGAGGGTCGCGTGGAGCGATTCGTAGACCGACAGGAAGGCCGCCGTGCCGGTCGCACCCGCGTTCGGCGGGAAGTTGAACAGCACGACCGCGACCTTGCGCTCGGCACGCTGCGAGCGGCGGTTGCGGATCAGCTTGATCGTGCGTTCGGCGAGGGCTTCGGCGCGCTCGGGGCAACCCTGCATCGGGCGCAGCTTTTCCGAAGCCGGACGCTGGCATTGCCGTTCGCAGCCCATGCAGCAATCGCCGCCTTCGCCTGCACGCCCGCCGAAGACGCTCGGCACGATCGCGCCGTCGAGTTCGGGCAGCGCCACCATCAGCGTCGCTTCGAGCGGCATCAAACCCTGTTCGCCCTTGCGCCATTCCTCGATCGACTGGAATTCGATCGCATGGGCGGCGAGATAGGGCATGTCGAGGTCGCCCAGAACCTTGCGCGCGGCCTCGGCATCGGCATAGGCCGGGCCGCCGACGAGCGAAAAGCCTGTCAGGTTGACGATCGCATCGACGGTGGGCCGACCGTCGCGGTCCATGAAGAACTTCTCGATCGCGGGGCGCGCGTCGAGCCCGCTGGCGAACACTGGAACGACCTTGAGCCCGGCGTCCTCGAAGGCCTTGATCGCGCCATCGTAATGATGGCTGTCGCGGCCCAGCAGGTAGGAGCGCAGGAGGATCAGCCCGACCGTGCCGTTCTCCCCGCCGCCGGGAGGCAGCAGGCGCAGGCTTTCGGAAATGCGCTGCTTGGTGCGCGGGTGATAGACACCGATCTCGGGATATTCGAGCGGGGCTTCGGCCTTGGTCGTGCCGCGCCGCGCCATGCGATCTCCGGCGGCATAGCGGTCGATCAGGGCGCGGACCATCTGCTCCACATTCTCGTCAGAGCCCGCCAGCCAGTATTGCAGCGTGAGGAAATAGGCCCGCACGTCCTGCGCCGTGCCGGGAATGAATTTCAGGATCTTCGGCAGGCGGCGCAGCACTTTCATCTGGCCTTCGCCCGAACTCGCGCCTTTCTTGCCCGATCCGCGCAGTTTCTTGAGCAGCGCCATCGGCCCCTTTGCAGGCGCATCCATGCGGTAGCTGCCCATGCGCGTGAGGCGAACGATCTCGCCCGCCGACATCAGGCAGACCATCGCGTCGCATTCCTCGCGGCGCGCCTCGAGATCGGGCAGTATCGCGCGGACCTGGTCATCGATGAAAAGCATCGTGACGATGACGATATCGGCCTCGGCGATCGCCTTCTTGCAGGCGGCAAGATGTTCGCCGTCGCGCTCCCAGTCCGCTGCGGCGTGAAGCGAGAGGTGGATATTGTCCTCGCACAGCGCCTGGCCCGCCCGGTCAACCGCGCCTTTCAGGTGGTTGTCGAGCGTGACGATGGTCACGCGTACCGGGGAATTCATGCGCAGCTTACTGGGCGCCTGCGCCCGCGGTGTTGGAGCCTTACCGTGCATAATGCGCCTTCGCTTCGTAGAGGGTTTCAACGTCAATCGGCCAGCGATCGTGATCCCTTGCGAACGCTTCGGTGTTTCGGCGGGCCTTCCCGCGCACGAAAAACGGTATCTTCTTGAGCTCGCGCTCCGCCTCGTCGGTCCAGCCTTCCACGCGAGCTTCGCTGACCTGCGGCTCAGCCAGCGCGACGTCGCCGTCGGTTCTTGTCGGAACCCGGGCTTCGGCCGACGCCGGTTCGTCATGGACCGGGATGCGCGCAGGCGACGGGCTGTGCGCGGCGTGGTGGCTCGGCCCGGCTTCGTCGGAGAATTCGAAATCCTCGCGGAACATGGTGAGCAGGTGTTCTTCCAGCCCCATGACGAGAGGGTGCACCCAGGTATCGAAAATCACGTTCGCGCCTTCGAAGCCCATTTGCGGGCTGTGCCTTGCCGGGAAATCCTGGACATGGACCGGGGCCGAGATCACCGCACACGGCATTCCCAGCCGTTTCGCGATGTGGCGCTCCATCTGCGTGCCGAGCACAAGTTCGGGCGCCGCCTCGGCGATCGCGTCCTCGACTTCGAGATGATCGTCGGTGATCAGCGGTTCAATGCCGTGGTCGCGCGCGGCGGCGCGAATGTCGCGGGCGAATTCGCGATTGTAGCAGCCAAGGCCGCAGACTTCGAAGCCAAGCTCGTCGCGCGCGATCCGCGCGGCGGCAACGGCGTGGGTTGCGTCTCCGAAGATGAAGACGCGCTTGCCGGTGAGATAGGTCGAATCGACCGATTTGCTCCACCACGGCATGCGGGATTGGGTGTCGCCGAGGGCAGGCGTGGGATCTGCACCTGCCAACTCGGCGACTTCGGCGATGAAGGCGCGCGTGGCGCCTACGCCGATAGGGACGCTGCGAACTGCGGGCTGGCCGAAAGTGCGTTCGAGCCAGCGGGCCGCTTCGTCAGCGATCTCGGGATAGAGGACGATGTTGAAATCCGCCTCGCCGATGCGGGTTATGTCGGCGGGGGTGGCGCCCAGCGGGGCGACGAGGTTCACCTCGACGCCGAGCTGATCGAGAATCTTGTGGATTTCGACGAGATCGTCGCGGTGACGGAAACCGAGCGCGCAGGGCCCAAGGATGTTGGCCTTGGCGGGCCGCCCTTCGCGCGGGCTGCGTTCAAGGTCGCGCCGGGCAAGGCCCCGCACGATCTGGTAGAACGTCTCGGCCGCGCCCCAGTTTTCCTTGCGCTGATAGCTCGGCAGTTCGAGCGCGATTGCCGGGCAGGGCAGGTCCATCGCCTCGGCAAGGCCGGCCGGATCGTCCTGGATCAGTTCGGCGGTGCAGGACGCGCCGACGATCATCGCCTGCGGCTTGAACCGGGCGGCGGCATCGCGCGCGGCCTCCTGGAACAGTTCGGCGGTATCCTTGCCGAGGTCGCGCGCCTCGAAGGTGGTGTAGGTCACCGGCGGGCGGTGGTTGCGCCGCTCGATCATGGTGAACAGCAGGTCGGCATAGGTGTCGCCCTGCGGTGCGTGCAGGACGTAATGCAGCCCCTTCATCGCAGTCGCAATGCGCATCGCGCCGACATGGGGCGGGCCTTCATATGTCCAGACCGACAGCTGCATCCCTACACCTCCAGCCTGTCGCGGCGGCGCAGCGGCCGGGCGAAGAGCTCGGCGAGATCGCCAGCCTGGTCGAAACCGTGGATCGGCGAGAAGACGAGTTCGATCGCCCACTTGGTCGACAGTCCCTCGGCTTCGAGCGGATTGGCGAGGCCGAGGCCGCAGACCGTCAGGTCTGGCCGATCCTCGCGCACGCGGTCGAGCTGACGGTCGACGTGCTGGCCCTCGCTGATCCGGGCCGACTCGGGAATGCGAGCAAGATCGCGTGCGCAATGGGCGCGGTGGAGATAGGGCGTTCCGACCTCGACGGGGATCATGCCCAGCTCGGTCGTGAGGAACCGGGCGAGAGGCACTTCGAGCTGCGAATCGGGCAGGAAGCTGATCCGCCTGCCCTCGAGCTGCTCGCGCAGATGCGCCATCGCCTTGCGCGCCCGTTCCCGGCCCGGGGTCGTGACCTTTTCGAACAGGTCGTTATCCACAAGGAATTCGCGCGCGGCGGCCGCGAGCCAGTCGGTCGTGCCTTCCGCACCGAAGGGGAACATCGCGTCGAGTCGCACCGCGCCGCGATCCTCGAGCGCCATCGCCGTGTCCGACAGGAAAGGCTGGGCAAGCAGGTAGCGCGTGTTCGGACCGACTGGAGGCAGATCGCGCGAGTCGCGCGCAGGCAGGGCGCGGACATTGTCGATGCCCATCTGGTCGAACAGGCGCAGGAACTGGTCCTCGACGATGTCGGGAAGCGAGCCGACGAGGAGCAGCTGCTTCTCCGCATCCGGCTTCGCGCGCGGCATTTCAGGGACGAGCGCGGCCAGGCAGGCATCCTCGCCTTGCGTGAAGGTCGTCTCGATCCCGCTGCCCGAGTAGTTGAGGATCCGCACGCGCGGCATGTACTGCTTGCCCAGGCGCTCGGCTGCCTTGGCGAGGTCGAGCTTGATGACCTCCGACGGGCAGGATCCGACAAGGAACAGCGTCTTGATATCGGGGCGGCGCGCAAGCAGGCGATCGACCACCCGGTCGAGCTCGTCCTGCGCATCGACCATGCCGGCGAGGTCGCGTTCTTCCATGATCGCCGTGGCGAACCGCGGCTCGGCGAAGATCATCACGCCCGCGGCGGACTGCAGCAGGTGGGCGCAGGTACGCGAACCGACGACGAGGAAGAAGGCATCCTGCATCTTGCGGTGGAGCCAGACGATTCCGGTCAGCCCGCAGAACACCTCGCGCTGGCCGCGTTCGCGCAGGACCGGGCGGACCGAGTCCTCGCTGGTTGCAGGGGCCGAGTCGCAGCCGGAAAGGATGGTGGTCTCGCTCATGCGGCCACCGCCTTTGCGACGGCTGCTTCGGCCGCCTCTTCCGCTTCCGCCTGGAGCCGGGCGGCGCGCAGCTTGAGCAGGAACTGAACCGCGTTCACGACATAGGTCGCATAGGCGGCAAGCGCCACGAGCATGCGCTGGTCGAGCGTGCCGTAGTCGCCGAGAAGCATCACGAGATAGGCCGTGTGCAAGGCGATGACGAGCATCGAAAAGACATCTTCCCAGAAGAAGGCGTCGGCGAAGAGATACTTCCCGAACACGACCTTCTCCCAGATCGCACCGGTCACCATGATGGTGTAGAGGACGAATGTCTTGATCACGATGGAGACATCCGCCGCGAAAGCGCCTTCGCCCGTCATGAGAGTGCGGATCACAAGGCCGAGGCTCACCAGGAATACGAGGAATTGCAGTGGGGCCAGCACGCCCTGGACGATCGTCCAGGGCGACTCGTCACGGCGCTGGCGCTCTTCCGGGGTGTAGAGCCCGCGCTTGTTTCCCTCACGCTCTTGAGCCTGCGCCGCGAGGGGCGTGGGTCTGGCAGGGGAGGGTTGTTGCTTCCGAGTCATCCTATCCAACAGCCTTTGCTTTCGAGATTGGAGACTATGCCCATTGCCCAAGGGGTGTCAACCAAATTGGACGTTCATTTTTGTTGACATTGGACAGGTCCTGTCAGAGCCTGTTTGCGGAAATGCCGAAAACGGCGTAGGTCTCGGAGTCGCCGATGCAGGGGGTCGGGAGAGGATCACCGCAACATATCGGCGGCGACGCGATCCGCGCCGTTCCCGGCAGGGGAAGGATCCGCAAATCGGATCCTCACCGGGAGTTTGGGAGGGTCAGAAGATGGCAACAATGAAAAGCGCCGGCGTTTTTGGTGCCAGCTCGGCGGCCTTGAGAAAGGTGATCACCAATCCCCTTTACCGCGATCGGCGCAAGGGCAAGGGTGAAGGACCTGGGGGCGACTCGCGATCGGGCGACGCCATCAACACGATCATCGAGGGCGAGATCATACCGCGCCTCATGATGGCGCATTCTTCGGGCCGCGACGCGGTCGCGCAAGACGAGCGCCCGCGTGAGATCGAGCCCGCCGATGCCGCCCGATTTGCCGTCCTCCCGCTTGAACTGGAAGCTGATGGCCTGCTCGAAGAGATCGAGCGTTTTCTCGAGAAGGGCATTAGCGTCGACGCGATCTATCTCGACCTGCTCGCCCCCTCCGCCCGCGCTCTCGGCGAGATGTGGGACCGCGACGAATGCGACTTCATCGATGTGACGATGGGGCTGTGGCGCCTGCAGGAGGTGATGCGGGAAGTCGCGATGCGCACGCCCGCCGAGCCCCCCGTCGTCGCGCTCGAACGCAAGGTCGCGCTGTTCTCGGCCATGCCGGGCGACGTACATTCCTTCGGGACGCTCATGATCGAGGAAGTCTTCGGCCGCGCCGGTTGGGAGAGCGAGGCGCTGGTCAAGCCCGAGCGGCGCGAATTGCTCGATCGCCTGTCGCGGCGCCATTACGACCTTGTCGGGCTCACGATCGCCCGCGACTGTCCCAGTTCGGCGCTCGCCAATCTGATCAAGGCGATGCGCGGTGTGTCGGCCAATCCGGAGATCGCGGTTTTGGTCGGCGGCCGGGTCATCAACGAAAACCCCGCCATGGTCGGCGAAGTCGGTGCCGACGGTACCGGGATCGATGCCCGAGCGGCCCTTGCAACTGCGGAGAGGCTTGTTCATTCGGCACACGCCGACGCGCAAGAGATCTCCTAGGCTTGGTAGTTCATGCTCACCCGCAAGCATTCCATCGAGGGTAAAAACCCCTTCGGCCACGCTGCCGAACTGTTCGACACCCTCGATGCCGATGCAGCGATGAAGCTCGCCATGGTTGCGGGCGATGTCACTCTCGTTCTCGACGATACCGGCACCATCCTCGACGCGGCTTTCGATCCCAAGGATTTCCCGAATCTCGAAGGCTGGGTCGGGACCAACTGGATCGAGACGGTCACGGACGAATCCCGCCCCAAGATCATGGAGATGCTCGCCGCCGCCCGCCGCGGCGAAGTCCAGCACTGGCGCCAGGTCAATCACCCGACCCGCGATGGCGAGGTGCCGATTCGCTATGCCGTGCTCAGCGTCAATCAGGGCGAGCACCGCATCGCTTTCGGGCGCGACCTGCGCGAAGCGGGCAAGCTGCAGGCGCGGCTGCTCCAGGTCCAGCAATCGCTGGAGCGCGATTATCTGCGCATGCGCCAGCTCGAGACCCGCTATCGCATGCTGTTCGAGCGCTCGCAGGAGGCGGTGCTGATCGTGGAGGCGTCGAGCCTGCGGATCAGGGAAGCCAACCCTGCCGCCCATTCCCTGCTCGGCGCGCGCGCCGGCAGCCTGCCCGGCAAGAAGCTACCCGGCGTTGTCGACAAGTCCGCCCGCGACACGCTGCAGACTTTGGTCGGGGCGGCGCTCGCCTCCGATGCGGCAAGCCCTGCTCCTATCAAGCTCACCCGCAATTCGCGCGAAGTGAACGCCTCGATGGCGGGCTTCACGCAAGATCGCGGCCAGTTCCTGCTGGTCCGCCTCGTTCCGGTGGAAGAGCAGGCGGGGGTCGACCAATCTCCAGTGCTCGATCTGGTCGACGAGATGCCCGATGCCTTTGTCGTCGCCGATGCGGGCCTGGAAGTGGTGAGTGCGAACAACGCCTTCGTCGAGATGGTTGAGGCCGCGAGCCTCGACCAGCTGCGCGGGCGCCACCTTTCGGAATGGGTCGGGCGCCCGGGCATCGATCTCGACCTTATCGAAGGCCAGATCGATCAGCACGGCGCGGCCCGAAATGTCGGCACCGTCCTGCGCACCGGGGGCGAAGTGGAGGGCGAACCGGTCGAATTGTCCGCAGTCCGCTCGGGAGGCGACAATCCGCTTTACGCCTTCGTCATTCGACCGATCGGGCGGCGGCTGCGCGACCTGCCGCCGGGCGCGCAGGACCTCCCGCGTTCGGTCGAACAGCTGACCGATCTGGTCGGGCGCATGTCATTGAAGGACATCGTGCGCGAGAGCACCGACCTGATCGAACGCCTGTGCATCGAGGCGGCGCTGTCTTACACTTCCGACAATCGCGCCTCTGCGGCCGAGATCCTCGGCCTGTCTCGCCAGAGTCTCTATTCCAAACTGCATCGCTACGGCCTCGGTAACCTGCCAAGCGAACCCGAGTCGTAAGCGGTTTTGACACTTCGCGCCTGACTGTGCTGACAGGAATTCTCGGGAAAGTGCGGGAATCTGCTTCTTTGTCCAAATAGGGTGTCAAAAATATTTGACGCCTACCACTGTCAGGCATAGCCTGCCCCCATGGAAACGACCGCAACCTCGACTCGCCCTGCGCCTGTGCCCGCGCCGCGCGACGTCCTGCAATTGCTCAAGCCGATCACGTGGTTCCCGCCGATGTGGGCCTTCATGTGCGGCGCTGTCTCCTCGGGGGCGGGGCTGGAGGGCCGCTGGTGGTTCGTGGCCGGCGGGGTCCTGCTGGCAGGGCCGCTCGTCTGCGGGACAAGCCAGGCGGTCAATGACTGGTTCGATCGCCACGTGGATGCGATCAACGAGCCCGACAGGCCGATTCCTTCGGGGCGGATCGCGGGGCGCTGGGGGCTCTACATCGCCCTTATCGGGTCGCTGCTTTCCGCATTGGTTGCGCTTGCACTTGGCGAACTGGTTTTCGTGGCTGCGCTGGTCGGCCTCGCGCTCGCCTGGGGCTATTCGATGCCGCCTTTCCGCTTCAAGACGAGCGGGTGGACCGGGCCGCTCGTGGTCGGGCTGACCTATGAGGGCCTGAGCTGGTTCACCGGTGCGACCGTAATGCTGGGCGCGATGCCGTCCAGCGAGGTGCTCATCGTACTCGTGCTCTACAGCCTCGGCGCGCACGGGATCATGACACTGAACGATTTCAAGGCGGTTGAAGGCGACCGGGCGACTGGGCTGAATTCGCTGCCTGTCGTGATGGGAGTCGAGGGCGCGGCGATCGTCGCCTGCGCCGTGATGGCTGCTGCGCAGGTCGTGGTGATCGCGCTGCTGATGGGCTGGGGCTATACGATTTCGGCGAGCGTTGTCGGCCTCTCGCTCATCGCGCAATTTCTCGCCATGCCCAGGCTCGTCAGCGACCCGGCGAAATACGCGCCATGGTATAATGGCGTGGGTGTCACTCTCTACGTGCTCGGCATGCTTGCAGCGGCCCTCGGCCTCGGTGGATACGTCTGATGCATGCGCCCGTGTCTCCGCGTGAGAGAGCGACCGTCGCCGCAGAAGAGCGGGGGTTCGGCTGGTTTGGAATTGCGCGGATCGGGCTGGTCCAGGCGGCGATCGGGGCGTTGGTGATGCTGGTCACGACGGTTCTCAACCGCGTCATGGTGGTCGAGATCGGTCTGGTGGCGGCGATTCCCGCCGGCCTCGTTGCGTGGCACTACGCCGTCCAGCTTGCCCGCCCGCTGTGGGGGCACGGTTCCGACCGGGGCGGCGGTCGGACCGTCTGGATCATCGGCGGGGTTGCGGTTCTGGGCGCGGGCGCGCTCCTGGCGACGCAGGCAACCATCCTCATGGGTTCTTCCTTCGTGCCCGGTTTTGTTTTGGCCGTCCTGTCCTATTCCCTGATCGGTGCGGGAGTGGGTGCCGGGGGGACCTCAGCGCTCGCCATGCTCGCTTCGGGTGTTTCCCCCCGCCGCCGCGCGGCTGCGGCGGCCGTGACCTGGATCATGATGGTGGCCGGCATTGTCGCTGCCGCTTTTTCGGTCGGTGCGCTGCTCAAGCCGTTTTCCTACGAGCGGCTCGTCTTGGTCTCCGGCGGGCTTGCGCTTGCCATGCTCGCGCTAACGGTGTTTGCGACTTTCCGGCTCGAGCGGCAGGCGGGGCGCTATGGGCACGCCGCAGAGGGCGGGGAGGCTCCCGGCTTCAAGGCCGCCATTGCCGAGATATGGCAAGAGCAGGCGGCGCGGCGCTTTTCGGTTTTCATATTCGTTTCGATGATCGCTTTCAGTATGCAGGACCTCATCCTCGAGCCCTTTGCAGGCCTCGTCTTCGGCATGGAACCGGGCGAATCGACCCAGTTGGGCGGCCAGCACCAGGGCGGCATCCTGATCGGCATGATCGTAGCCGGAATCGGCGGCAGTGCCTTTGCCGGGCGGCTTCCCGGAGAATTGCGGCTGTGGGTCGTGGCCGGCTGTCTCGGCTCCGCGCTGGCTCTCGCGGCGCTCGGCGCTGCGGCCATGCACGGGCCGGGCTGGCCGATCGGGATCAACGTTTTCGTTCTCGGCTTCTCGAACGGCGTCTTTGCCGTATCGGCGATCGGCGCGATGATGGGTCTCGCCGGGGCCGGACGGACCACCCGTGAAGGGGTGCGGATGGGAGTTTGGGGCGCGAGCCAGGCGATCGCCTTCGGTCTCGGCGGTCTTCTCGGAGCGCTGGGCGTCGATATCGCCCGGCAGATCATGGCGCACGATGGCAGCGCCTTCCGGTTCATTTTTGCCATCGAGGCGATCCTGTTCGTGATCGCGGCAGGCCTTGCCCTGCGCACGACAGGCACCAGCGCGGTTCCGCAAACGGGATCCGCGCGCGATTCGGAGGTGTTCGCATGACAGAGAAGATTTATGATGCCGTCGTTGTAGGTGGCGGCCCGTCCGGTGCCACTGCCGCGACCGACCTTGCCCTGGCCGGGCATTCGGTGCTGCTGCTCGAGCGCGGAGGGCGGATCAAGCCCTGCGGCGGCGCGGTACCGCCCCGCTTGATGGAAGACTTCGACATTCCGCAGAGCCTGCTCGTGGCGCGCGCGCGCTCGGCGCGCATGATTGCGCCTTCGGGCCGGGCGGTCGACATGCCGGTCGGCGAAATCGGCTATGTCGGCATGGTCGACCGCGAGGAATTCGACGAATGGCTGCGCGAAAGGGCGCGCTATTCGGGTGCCGAAAGGCTGGAGGGCACGTTCGAGAAGATCGAGCGTGACGATGAAGCCCATCCAATCGTCACCTTTCGCCGTCAGCGGGGCGGCGAAATCGAACGGGTCCGTGCGCGCTGCGTGATCGGAGCGGACGGCGCGCGTTCCGCCGTTGCCAAGCAATGCCTGCCCGGGGCCGAGCGGGTTCCCTGTGTTTTCGCCTATCACGAAATCATCAAGTCCCCTCAAGAGGATTCGGACGCCTATGACCACTCGCGCTGCGACGTGTTCTACCAGGGCAAGCTCTCGCCCGATTTCTACGCCTGGGTCTTCCCGCATGGCGAAACCGCGAGCGTGGGTGTGGGCAGCGCCAACAAGGGTTTCAGCCTGCGCGGCGCGATTTCGACGATGCGTTCCGATCTTGGCCTTACTCGGTGTGAAACCGTCCGACGCGAGGGCGCGCCCATTCCGCTCAAGCCCCTTAAGCGCTGGGACAACGGCGCCGACGTGATCGTTGCGGGCGATGCGGCGGGTGTCGTCGCCCCGGCCTCGGGCGAGGGCATCTACTATGCCATGACCGGCGGCCGCGTGGTCGCCGAGGCAGCCTCGCAATTCCTCAAAACCGGCGAGGCGAAGGCCCTCCGGAAAGCGCGCAGCCGTTTCATGAAAGAGCACGGCAAGGTCTTCTGGGTGCTGGGGATCATGCAGTATTTCTGGTATTCGAGCGACAAGCGCCGCGAACGCTTCGTCACGATGTGCGACGACAAGGATGTGCAGCAGCTCACCTGGCAGGCTTACATGAACAAGAAGCTCGTCCGGGCCAAGCCAATGGCGCACGTCAAGATTTTCCTCAAGGACACCGCGCATCTGCTGGGCTTGCGGGAGGCGACACGTTAAAACCCTTCCCATGAGAGCCACCTGGATCCTTCCGGTCGTCGTTGCCACGCTCGCCGCGCTGTGCGTGGCGGCGCTGGGAGCGACGATCACGGATCTGGGGCCTTGGTACCAAGGGCTCGAAAAGCCCGACTGGACGCCGCCCGATCCGATGTTCCCGATGGCGTGGACGCTGATGTACGCGCTCGTCGTCGTGTCAGCGGTGACGGCGTGGCGTGCCGCGCCCGACAGTGCGGTTTCCGAACGGATCGTCAGCTTGTTCGCGCTGAACGGCTTTCTTAACATCACCTGGAGCCTGCTTTTCTTCCGGCTCCAGCGGCCCGATTGGGCATTTTATGAACTGATCGCGCTGTGGCTCTCGATCATTGCCCTGATCATCTATTGCGGCCGCTATTCTCGCGGCGCCAGCCTGCTGCTGGTCCCCTATCTCGGCTGGGTCAGCATGGCGGGCGCGCTCAACTGGGCTGTGCTCGAGCTGAACCCGCCCTTCGGCTGAAAGTCCCCCATCACCTCTGCCGGGCAAGGCGGAGGTCTGGGCGCTTGCCGTTTTAGGGCTCCCTGGCCCGGCGACGAAGTCGGCGCTCGAAATAAGCCGGTTGATTCCTCGCTTCTTTCCCCACTGACGCTCGAGCGTGATCGGATGTACGGCCATGGCAAGTTGCCCGCACCGGTACCGGCACCGGTACCGGCACCGTTACTGGTACTGGTACTGGCGCTGGTCCCCCTCCCTGTGGCAGGCCAATGTCCTTGCTTTCGCCTACCCGGAGCCCTTTTCCCATGTCCTGGCTGTTCGAGACCGGCCACGCTGCCGACCTGATCCTCGCCGTGCTCCTTGCGGAGGCGCTCTGGCTGCGAGCAAGGGGGTGGGGCTGGCGCGAGCTAGTCGGATTGCTTGGGCCGGCGGCACTTATCGTCCTTGGCCTGCGAGGAGCGTTGACCGGCTCCGCCTGGCCGCTCATCGCCGTGCCGCTCGCCCTGTCGTTGCCGCTGCATCTGCTCGATCTGCGGCAGCGGGAGAAGGGCCGCGAGTGAACGTCGAAGCCGACCGGGTGGTCCGCGATTGATCGGCATGTCGTGGTGGTCCGGCTTGTAAGGCGTGATCCTGGCCTGCCTGCCAATGGTCCGTTCCGCAAAAAGAAACAGCCCGGCCGCACGATGGGTGCAGCCGGGCTTTTCGATGAGGCCGACGGACGGGGCTCTGACCGCTAGTGCGCGAAGCCCCGTCTCCGGGCAGCGTCACTTGGGAGCGTAATAGTGCTCCTGCGCCCAGACATACCAGTTATCGACCACGGTTCCGCTGAGCAGAATGCCGATCCCGCCGGTCAGCGTGGTCAGGACCGCGAACCACCAGGCCCAGCGATGGATCGATTCCATCGAGGCGTTGAAGCCCATGGTCCACCTCCAGAACAGCGCTGCGCGTTCCGAAGCCGTCCCGCGATCGGTGATCTGTTCGATCTCGCGTTCGCCGCCATACCGGCCCACGGCGAGGATCGTCGCCCCGTGCATCGCGAAGAGGAGCGCGGAGCCGTAGAGGAACACGATCGAGAGCGCGTGGAACGGGTTGTAGAACAGGTTCCCATGGATAAGCGAGAAGTTGTTGGTCCAGTCGAGGTGGCTGAAGATGCCGTAGGGCACAGCTTCCGACCACTGGCCGAGCAAGAGCGGGCGAATGAAGCCCAGCACCAGGAACAGCCAGATCGCGCTGGCGAAGGCCCAGGGAATGTGCATCCCCATGCCGAGCGCCTTGGCCCGCGAATAGGTCCGGGCCAACCACAGGAGTACCGATGCAGTCAGGAAGCCGCCGGCGAGGATGAACCATCCCCCCTCATTGAGAGGCACGAACAGGCTGAAACCGTATTCGGGACCCGGAGGATCGAGCGAGAGCCAGAAGAACTCGCGCACGAAGGCCTGCGGGCTCCAGTCGACCTGGGCCCAGAAATTGAACCCGATGATCAGGATCGCGAGCGTACCGAAGGCAAGCGAGGCAGTGCCGAGCCAGCCAAGATAGATCGGACCGAACTGGGCCTGGCCGATCTTGCCGAGCCAGTAATTGTTGCCCGTCGACGGGATCCGGACATCCTCCTCGGGGGCGAGGGGGATCCCCATTTCCGGGGGCCCGGTTACCTGTACCTGGGTAAAGATGTTTTGATAAGTCGCCATGGTTCAGGTGCTCCTCACGACCAGATTGGGATCTTCTTCCAGAAATCCCAGAATTCCGGCCAGCTGCCGACGTAAAGGGTTCCTGAAATGACGATGCAGATGGCGCTCCAGAAGCCCGCATTGAGAGCGAGGAAGAGCCCCACACGGTGGATGCCCAGCGTGCCGACCGAATAACCGATGAAATCACGGAAATAGGTGTCTTCGTATTCGGGCGTCTTCACGTTGGTCCCGTTCGACGGATTGACCGCCGAGAGCACCAGGCCACCATGCAGCGCGAGCGCCAGGCAGTTCGTGAAGAAGAAGGTGATCGCCAGCATGTGAACCGGGTTATAGTGGAAGTTCACATACATGTACCCGGTGTTGGAAACCCAATCGAGGTGACTCCAGATGCCGTAGGGGAATGCGTGCCCCCAGGCACCCATCCAGACCGGCCGGATCACGTTAAGGGTCACATAGGCGAAGACGGCGATGCTGAAGGCGACGGGCACGTGGTACCCCATCCCCAGCTTGCGCGAGATCTCCGCCTGGCGGAACACCCATGAATAGAAGGCGACGACTGCGCAGGCCGTTATGATCTGCCAGTATCCGCCCTCGCTCAGAGGGGCGAGGGCAAGCCCGGCTTCGATCGGCGGCGGTTGGATGTCGATCAGCCAGGGATTGAGGGTCGGCCCCTCGATGGCAGCGGCGAAGATGAGCGCGGTGCCAAGCAGAGCGCTGATGGCCGTCGTCACCCCAAAGAAGCCGACATAAAACGGCCCGACCCAGAAGTCGAAGAGGTCGCCGCCGATCAAGGTGCCGCCACGCGTGCGGTATTTCCGCTCGAAACTAAGGAGCGCCATAGGTCCATCCTTCCCGCCTGACGGCGGGTATTGAAGGTTGCGTCAGAAGTGTCAGGAGGCAGGCAGGCGAACCTGCCCCCTCACATTTCGGCTTGCGTCAGCTCGCAGTCGGGGCTTCCGACAGCTCGATGGCAGCCTGGGCCGGCGCCGTGGTGCCGGGGGCGTTTTCAAGCCAGTTGTAGCGATCCGTGCTGAGCAGGATGAAGTGAATGGTGAAAGCGAGCACGGCGAGAACGACGTGCAGGCCCACCAGTGCTCGACGGATGTCGAAGTAGAACCAGATTCTCCACATGGGATAATTCCTTTCAGTAAGACCTTGTGATTACGTGTCTGTCCGGCACGGAGCCGGTCAGGCCTGCAATCAGAGGCCGAAGCCGCCGCCGAACCAGGGCTTGTAGGCCCACATCAGCGCATGCGCGACGAGCGCAATCACGACATAGAGGGTGAAGGTCGACATGAAGCCCTTGTGGATTTCCTGGGCTTCTTCGGGCGTGAGATAGGTTCCCACCCGCTCACCGCCGGGGTTCGGATCAGTCATAGGTATGTCTCCGTACAGTTGGGTTTGAGTGGGAGCCCGAAGGCTCCCGTCGGCATCCCCGCGTGATCCCCCACGTGGATTGGATCGCCCGTTGACCGGGCATTTCGTTGCGCCGAGGCTGCGGCGCTCGGGGCAGGGGCGCGCAAGCGCGTCACGCGCCTTGGCCCTGCAGCAGCGCCTCGGCGAGGCAATCTTCGGTCACCACTTCTTCGCCGCGGCTTCGGGCGGTGCGCTCGGCCGCGTCGCGCAGGCGCTTGGCGGCGGATATGCGGATAAGGACCGGCTGTTCGTCGACCAGTTTATCGAGCCGCGCCTTGGCGTCTTTGTCCCACGTCAATTCGGGCTCGTCTTTCGCCGGAGTCGCATCGACCTGGTCCATGTCCGTGCCGAGCGGCAGGATATGGAAGAGCGCGTCGAACAGCGCGTTGCACACTTCCTGGACGAGATAGGTCGCTCCGGAATAGCCCATGAAAGGCGTGCCGGTGTGGCGGCGGATCGCAGCGCCCGGGAAGCTCGCGGGGATGAATTCCCCGCGAGCCCCGCATTCGGCCATGTACATGCGCTCGTTATAGCTGCCGAACATCACCAGCGGCGCGTTGGCCCTGATCTGTTCGCGGACGTCCTCGTTCTTGGGCTTGACCCCGGCGCAGCGCGAAACCGCAATTGTGCAGGGCAGGCCCATGTCCTCTTCGAGGAAATGGCGGATGCCACGGGCATAGGTCTCGTTCGCGACGATGCCGAAGCTCGCCGTGGCGAAGAAATCCTGCGTGACCGAGCGCCACAGGTCCCACAGCGGCTTGATCGTCGTGTGCTTCTCGCGCTCGATGAACGGTTCGGGATCGAGCCCGAGCTCCGCGCCGAGCGAACGCAGGAATTTCGTCGTCGAGGACAGCCCGATCGGCGCCTGGAAATAGGGCACGTCGAGCGTCTCGCACAGGTTCCGGCCGAACTCGCGGTACATGCACACATTGGCATCGGCGGTGCCGAGCTTGCGGATGTCGGCGAGGTGGCTGCCAAGCGGGAAAACCATCCCGACTTCGGCCCCGATCCCTTCGACCAGGCGCCGTATCTCGGCGAGGTCGGATGGCATGTTGAACATGCCGTAGGCCGGGCCGAGAATGTTGACGACCGGCTTTTCGCCTTCCTTGCGCTCCTTGCGCTTGGGCATCTTCTTGGGACCGAATTCGGTCCATAGCCACGTCATCGCACGGTCGGCCGACTGCCACTGGTCCTCGTCGATGGTGCGCGGCAGGAAGCGCTTGATGTTGGTGCCTTCGGGGGTCACGCCGCCGCCGATCATTTCGGCAATGGAGCCGGTGACGACGACTGCGGGCAGTTCCGGATCGAGCGTTTCCCAGGCCCGCTTCATTGCGCCTTCCGTTCCGGTCTTGCCGAGCTCTTCCTCGGCGAGCCCGGTGACAACGATGGGCAATTCATGCGGGGGCAGGGCATCGGTGTAGTGTAGCACCGAGGTCACCGGCAGGTTCTCGCAGCCAACGGGGCCGTCGATGATGACCTGCAGGCCCTTCACTGCGGTGAAGACGTAGGTTGCACCCCAATATCCGCCGGCGCGATCGTGATCGAGTACGAGTGTCATGTGCCAACCGCCTCCGATGCCTTGCGTGCCGCTTCGTTGAGAGCGGCGTATTTCTTGCGGAACTTGGGCCGGTCGACCGGAGTGTCCTCCCACACGCCCGCGGCGTGTTCGCTGCCGACACCCTCAAAGAAGTCGCGCATCGTGTCGAAGCGGTCTTTGTTGCCCATCGCACTGTTGATCACGGTGGCGAGGCTTCCCGCGCCCGCCGGCCCCATCAGCGGCCGCGCCGAGATGAGATTGGTGAAATAGAGCGAAGGGATCGCCTTCGTCTTGGCGTGCTGGACAACCGGAGTGGTGCCGACCGCGAGATCGGGGCGGAATTCCTCGATCGCGGCGATGTCCTCTTCGAGGCTGGCGCGATAGTTCACGCGGCAACCACGCGCTTCGAGCCATTCGCGGTCGGGATCCGACCACTTGGTCTTCGGACAGGCGCTGCCGACATAGGGTACTTCCGCGCCGCTTTCGATCAGCAGGCGGGCGACGAGAAGTTCGGAACCCTCATAGCCCGAAACGGTGATCCGGCCCTTTATCTGCGATCCGGCCAGAGCGCCCTTGATTGCGCCGATCATGGTGTTCTTGACACCGTCGACTTTGTCCTTGGCGAGACCCATCGTCTCGCCGATCGCGTCGAGCCATGCGGCGGTTCCATCGGCGCCAACCGGGGCAGAGCCGATGATCGGCCGGCCCGCAGCTTCGAATTCGCGCACCGAAGCGGTGTAGAAGGGGTGGATCGCGGCGATGACCGAACCGTCGAGCGCGGAATAGAGCTCGCGCCATTCGCGGGTCGGGACGACCGGCCCGGCGGCAAGGCCCAGCGGTTCCAGCATCTGCCCGATCACCACCGGATCGGCCGGGAACATTTCGCCCAGCAGGGTGACGGTGGGCTTGTCCGTGCGCTCACGCGGGGCGGCGACGGGGCCCTGTTCGACTTCCTCGCGGGCATATTTGAGCATCGCGCCGGCGAGGATGTCCTTTGCTTCGGCATGGGTGGGCACGCCGAAGCCGGGCACGTCGATGCCGATGATGCGCACGCCGTTGATCTGCTTTTTCAAAAGACGCAGCGGCACGCCCGAGGCGGTGGGAACGCACAGGTTCGTCACCACGATAGCGTCGTACTGTTCAGGGTCGGCGAGATCCTCGACCGCTTCCTTGATGTCCTCGAACAGCTTTCCGGTAACGAGCGTTTCCGAGCTGAACGGAACGTAGCCGACGGTGCGGCGGGCCCCGTAGAAATGCGAAGTGAAGGTGAGGCCGTAGACGCAGCAGGCCGAGCCCGACAGGACCGTTGCCGTGCGGCGCATCCGCAGGCCCACGCGCAGGGACCCGAAAGCCGGGCACATGCTCTGCGGTTGGTCATGCGGACCCTTTTCGGGGTCAACCGGGTAATCCTTGGCATATTGCTCGAGGATATCGCTCTTGCCCGCGGCCTTGGCGGCTTCGAGCATCCGGTCCTTGCCGCCGTGGCAGCCGCTGCCCTCGACCGGGGCAGGCGCGTCCTTGGGAGCGGCATCGAGATCGATCCGGTCGGGCGCGCGGTCGGTGGTGATTTCCTCGCTACCGCGCTCTTCGGGAGAAGGGAAAAAGTCGTTCATGGCTCAGACCTCCTCGTCGTAGATCACTTCAAGGCTGGGCTTTTCTTCGAAGACGCCGCCGCGCATGTCGGCCTGGGTGGCAGGCACGAGCGTCACATCGCCGCCGGTGTCCTCGGGCTTGAACAGGCCGAGCAGGCCATCCTGGTCAAGCGGCGCGGGCTGGAGCGGCGGGGCGGTGGTGACATTGGCCGAAAGCTCCTCGAACAGGCTGCCCCATTCGCCTTCCGGATGGCCGATGATCTGGTAGTTGGCCGACTTGCGGCGAATGTCCTCATGCGCGGGGATCGCTGTGAGCACGGGGATGCCGACCGCATCGGCAAAGGCCTGGGCCTCGCCCGTGCCATCGTCCTTGTTCACGATCATGCCGGCAACACCGACATTGCCGCCCATCTTGCGGAAATATTCGACCGCATGGCAGACATTGTTCGCCACATAGAGCGACTGCAGGTCGTTCGAGCCGACCACGATTACCTTCTGGCACATGTCGCGCGCGATCGGCAGGCCGAACCCGCCGCACACCACATCGCCGAGAAAGTCGAGCAGGACATAATCGAAGCCCCAGTCATGGAAGCCCAGCTTTTCCAGGGTTTCGAAGCCGTGGATGATCCCGCGTCCGCCGCAACCGCGGCCGACTTCGGGCCCGCCGAGCTCCATCGCGAACACACCGTCGCGCTGGAAGCAGACATCCTCGATGCTGATTTCCTCGCCGGCGAGCTTCTTCTTGGAAGAGGTTTCGATGATCGAAGGGGTCGACTTGCCGCCGAACAGCAGGCTCGTCGTATCCGACTTGGGATCGCAGCCGATCAGCAGGACGCGTTTGCCCTGCTGCGCCATCATGTAGGAGAGGTTGGCAAGCGCGAAGCTCTTGCCCGACCCCCCCTTGCCGTAGATCGCGATGATCTGCGTTTCCTTGGTCACCTCGCCGGTGTGAACCGGATCGGGTTCCTGCGCGGCCTCGTCGCGAAGCGCGGCATCGTGTGATTCGAGCATGGTCATCTGCAATCCCTCCAGTCCAGAACCATTTTCAGGCAAGCGGGATCGCTGAAGGCCTGCGGATAGGCCTCCGTCGCATCCCGCGCCGGACGGCGATTGGTCACCAGTCCGGCAAGGTCGAGCCGACCCGTTTCGATCAGGTCGTGCGTCTGTGCGATGTCGTCCGCCTGCCATTCGGCGGCGATGCGCAGGCGCGCCTCCTTCATGAAGGCGGCTGGGAAGGAAAAGCTCACGCGTTCGGAATAGAAGCCCGCAAGGACGATCTCGCCGCCTTTCGCCATCCGGCCGACCAGGGTGTCGACGAGGTTGGAATCGCCGCTGGCGTCGTAGATCGCGCGGTAATCCTTGCGGTCGTCCGCTTCGGGGTGGATCGCCTCGTAGCCGGTCGCGCCGTGGCAGCGGTCGGGATTGGTTTCCCACACGGTCGGCGCTTCGCCGCCCAGCGCCAGAGTGAGCCGCGCGAGCAGGCGACCGAGCACGCCGTGACCGATGATGAGATCGGGAAGTTCGCCGCCATTGATGGCGTGCAGCGCGGTGGCGGTTAGCGCGCAGAGGACGCCGGCCTCGCCGAGCTCTTCCGGCACGGGCAGGACCCGAGCGGAAGGAACGACGACCTGGCTCGCCGTGCCGCCGAACAGGCCGCGCGCGCCGGAATAGCAGTTCGCGCCGGGCACGAAGACCCAGTCGCCAATCCGCCCTTTCGCCTCATCGCCCGCATCGATGATGCGGCCGACCGATTCGTAACCGGGCACCAGAGGGTATCCCATTCCGGGGAAGGGCGGCATCGCCCCGGTCCAGAGCAGTTTCTCCGTGCCGGTGCTGACACCGCTCCACGCGATTTCGACCACCACATCGCCAGGTTGCACGGGCGTCAGTTCGAGCGAGCGGAGCGCAAGACGCTCCGGCCCTTCGAGAATGACTGCCAATGTGTCCATCCGGCTCGCTCCTGCTTGCCCTGATTTCGAGACGGCTGATGCGCCGACTCGAGCTGGTCGAAACCATGTGTTCCGATCTGTCTGTTAAGCCTTACGTGTAGGACTGTCAAATTTTTTGGACAACGCTCAATCAAGCAGTCGCGACGACGATGCTTGCGATCACGGGCTGCGGGGTGGGGACACTTTTCGCGCTCGAAAATCCGGCCTCCGCCAGCATTGCGCGGATCTCCTTGGCCGAGCGGGCCCGGCCCGAACCCATCGCCCACAGGTAAAGTCCGAAGAAGGCCTCCCCCATCGCCTCTGCGCCGGGCACGCGGGCCATGGGCTCGGCGATCATCAACCGCTTGCCCGGATCGAGCGCGCGGCGGATATTGCGCAGGAGATCGAGCGCGGGTCCGTCATCGTGATCGTGGAGGATGCGAACCAGCGAGACGAGGTCGTAGCCGGGCGGAATCGGATCGCGAAAGAAGTCGCCCGGGTGGAAGGACAGCCGGTCCGGTCCCAGCGTCCGGGAGAGGTCTTCACGCGCCTTTTCCACAACTTCCGGAAGGTCGAACAGGCCGAGTTCCAGGCCCGGACGGGCGCGGCCGACATGGCCGAGAAACGCGCCGTGCCCGCCGCCGACATCGAGCAGCCGCCCGCGTTCGGGAAAGCGGAAGGCGGCGAGGACCTGGTCGGCGACGAATTGCTGCGAGGTCGCCATGAGTCGCGAATACTCGTTCGTCTCGCGCCCGGTTTCAGCCGCGCCGTGGAGCGCGCCGGCATAGGACCAGAAGCGCGACAGCTCGGTCGGCTCGCCTCGATCCGCGCGCAGCAGGTCGAGCGGCGATTCAAGGTCGCGATAGAGCAGGCGGTGGTGGCGGATCATTGCCTGCGTGCCCTCGTCCGCATGCAGTACCGCGCCCTGCTGGCCGAGCATCCAGCCATCCTCGATCACCTCTTCGGCGATGTCGAGCGCGCGCGCCGCGCGCAGGAGGCACAGGGCCGCATCGTGTGAGAGGCCGATCCGTTCGGCGACCTCGCTCGCGCCGATCGGGCCAGTCTTGAGCACGTCGAGCAATTCGCTATCGACCACGGCGCGCAAGATTTGCGAATAGGAAAAGCCCACCACCAGATCGAACATCGTCCCGGCGCGGTGGCGGGCGATTCGCCGGATCAGCGGCAGCTTCGCCGCCCAGTGCTGGAATTTCGGATTCGCGAAGACGGCGTTGCGCCGTGCGGTCCAGCGGACCTTGAACGGCGTGCCCGCCATCAGGAATTCGCGATTTGAGGTGTCATATGTCCAAACAATTGGACAGATGCCGTGACAAGGTCAATAATATTGTCCGTGGGCGTACGAGCCGGGGAGAGTGAATGAGCGCGCGCATCGTCATTGTCGGGGCAGGGATTGGCGGGCTGACAAGCGCCGCCATGCTCGCTGCGCGCGGCCATGCCGTGACCGTGGTCGAGAAGGAGCGTTGGATTGGCGGCAAGGCGCGCCATGTCGAGGTCGACGGGCAGCCCGTCGCTGCCGGTCCCACCGTTTTCACCATGCGCGACGTCTTCGAAGGTCTGTTCAACGATTGCGGCGCGCGGCTCGACGATTTTATAGATGCAAGGCAGGCCGGCATCATAGCGCGCCATGCCTGGGACGACACCGGCTCGCTCGACCTGTTCGCCGATCCGTTGCGCAGCGAGGAGGCGATCGGCGATTTCGCCGGGGCGAAGGCGGCTGCGGGTTACCGCTCCTTCCGCAAGGAGGCGCGGCGTATCTACGAGGTGCTCGACGAGCCCTTCCTGCGCGGCGACAAGAGCTCGACCCCGCTGCCGATGATGTGGCGCATCGGCCTTTTCAATATGGGGGACATGCTCGCAATGCGCCCGTTCGAGAATCTGTGGAAGGCGCTGGGCGAGCATTTCGAGGACCCGCGCCTGCAGCAGCTCTATGGCCGCTATGCAACCTATTGCGGCTCCGACCCGTTCCGCTCGCCCGCGACGCTTATGCTGATCGCCCATACCGAAGCGCGCGGTGTCTGGCTGATCGACGGCGGCATCGCGGCGCTCGCCCAGGGGATAGGCAGGCTGGCCGAGTGCAAGGGTGCGCGGATCCGCACCGGCGAGGCGGTGTCGCACGTCCTCGCGCAGGACGGACGCGCGCGCGGAGTGCGGCTTGCGAGCGGGGAAATGCTCCCCGCCGACATCGTGATCTGCAACGGGGATCCGGCCGCGCTCGCCGAAGGGCGCTTCGGTCCCGAGCCCTCCCGCGCCGTGCCGTCCATGCCCGCTGCCAAGCGCTCGCTTTCGGCGCTCGTGTGGTTCGCCCATGCGACAACAAGCGGCTTCGACCTTACCCATCACAATGTCTTCTTCTCGCGCGACTATTCCCGCGAATTCGAAGAGATTCGTGCCGGGCGCCCGCCGAGCGAGCCGACCGTCTATCTGTGCGCGCAGGATCGCGGCGCGAACGACACGGGCGAGGATCACGACGGCGCGCGCGAGCGCATCCAGATCATCGTCAACGCCCCCGCCAACGGGGACACCCATTCCTATCGACCCGAGGAGACCGAGCAATGCACACGGCAGATGAGGGCGACGCTAGCGCGCTGCGGCCTCGAACTCGAGGACCCTATGCCCCACGAACTCGCGACACCCGCGAGCTGGGAGCGACTGTTCCCGCAAACCGGTGGAGCCCTTTATGGCAGGGCGTCGCACGGCTGGGCGGCCTCCTTCCTGAGGCAGGGGCCGAAAACGCGGCTGAAGGGGCTCTATTGCGCGGGCGGGGCGACTCACCCGGCGGCCGGCGTGCCCATGGCAGCCTTGTCCGGACTGCTGGCGGCAAGGACGATCGCATCGGACCTCGCTTCGACGCGGAGGTTCCACCAGGTGGCTACACCTGGTGGTACGTCGATGCGATCAGCGACAACGGGCAGCACGCCCTGACGATCATCGCCTTCGTCGGCAGCGTCTTCTCGCCCTATTACAAGCGCAGCGGAAGGGACGACCCGATTGATCACTGTGCGCTCAATGTCGCGCTTTACGGACCGGAGGCCCGCTGGGTGATGACCGAGCGACCGCGCGGCAGCGTGACGCGCGAGGCTAATATGCTCGCGATCGGGCCTAGCCGGGTCGAATGGACGGGCGATGCGCTCCACATCCATATCGAGGAACGCGACACGCGCCTGTTCAATCCCGTCCACCGCCCGGTGCGCGGCGTGGTCAAGGTCCATCCCGAGGCGCTCAATCCGACCAGTTTCGCGCTCGACCATGACGAGAAGCACATCTGGCACTGCCTTGCCCCGCGCGCGCGGATTGAGGTCGAGATGGAGAAACCCGGCCTTTCATGGAAGGGCAAGGGCTATTTCGATCACAATCGTGGCTCCGAATCGCTCGAGGACGGCTTTCGCATCTGGCACTGGTCGCGCGCCCATACGAAACGCGGCGCGCTGGTCTGTTACGAAGGCGAGCGGCGCGACGGCTCGCTCTTCGCCAGCGCCATCCGGTTCGACCGGGAAGGCGTGGCCGAGGATGCCGATCTTCCCCCGATCGCCCGCCTGCCGCGCAGCAAGTGGCGCGTCGAACGCAGCGCGCGCTCCGAGATCTCGGTCGCGCGGGTGCGGCGGACATGGGAGGATACGCCCTTCTATGCCCGCTCCGAACTCTCCTCGCATCTCGACGGGGAGGAAGTCGTGGCGGTTCAGGAAAGCCTCGACATGCGGCGCTTCGCCTCTCCGATCGTGCAGTTCATGCTGCCCTACAGGATGCCCCGGCGTAAGAAGTAGGCTTCAGGATGCGTCCTTTTCGCGCTCCGCCGCCTCGCGCGCTTTGCGATCGGCGCGAGTGCGCTTCAGCTCGCGGTCGGTCTTGAGCACTTGCCACACGCCGAAGCCGATCGCGAGGCCGTAGAAGAAGACAAGTTCGATCCAGCCCATATTCATCGGGTTCGCTCCTCGTGGCTGCGCGCGAAATGCCGGATCAGCGCGGCGGCACGCACAGGCTCCTCCTCGTGCGCGAGATGGCCGAGCCCCTCCATCACTTCCAGCGAGGCATTGGGGAGCCATCCTCGTGCCTCGCGCGTCCAGTCGAGGGGGATGGCGGCGTCCTTGTCCGAATGGACCAGCAGGACCGGGTTCGCCACCTCGCCCAGCCGCGTGCGCAGGCGCGGAAGGTCCCAGTTCGCCATCATTGCAAGCGCTCCCTTGGCATGGCGCGGATTGCGCAACAGCGCCGAATAGCATGCAAGGCCGGTTTCATCGATACGCGAGCCGGTCGAACGGCTCAGGAACCGGCCTGCCTCGCCCGGCAGCAGGGTCGTGGCCGAAAAGATGCGCGGCACCAGCGGGTTGACGAACAGCGCCTTGGCGAGCGCGGGAAATACCTGCGCCGCCGGTCCGGGAAAGGGGCGTAGCGCCGAATTGAGACCGATAACCGGGCCGGCAAAGCCGTGGTCGAGCGCAAGCTGGACAGCCAGCGCCGCGCCTGCCGAATGGCCGGCAATGGCAGCGGGGGCTGCGTCGATGTCGCGCAGCAGGCCCGCGATCCGCGCGGCCATGCGCGGAAGCGAGGTGTCGCCCAAATCGTGCCCCCCGGTAAAGGCGTGGCGCGGCAGGTCGATCGCGATGCAATCATGGTCCTCGGCCAGAAGGGGCATGACGTCGCGCCAGGAATGGACCGAGGCCCCGGTCCCGTGGAGCAGCAGGAGCTGGGGGGCGCCCGAAGGACCCATGCGTTGCACGTGCCATTGCGCCCCGCCGGACTGCACGAACATGCTCGCGGCGCGATGCGGCCAGATCCGCCCTTCGCGGCTCCAGTCGAGCGGACGGCTCATGCCGCTGCCCTGCTTGCGCCCGGCTGGGCGGCGGTGATGGCGCTCTGCAGCGTCTTGGCGTCGGCGCGGGGGAGGGCGAGGAAGCGCCCGCGCATCGCCTCGGCCAGTGCCGCCCCCTCACGCGCTGGGCGGGGCGAGATGTCGACCACCAGCGCTTCGATTCCGCGCGCGGCGATGGCCTTTGCCGCAGCTTCGGCATCCTCGCCCGCCTGTTTGCGCCCCGGCTGGCCGGTGGCATCGATATTGCCGCGCCCGTCGGTGAGGATCACGAGGCTCGCCGTGCGCCCCTTCGCAATCACGCTTTCGGCACATTCGCGCGCGGCCGTAAGCCCCAGTGCGAGGGGTGTACCGCCACCGCCGGGCAGGCCGGAAAGCGCCCGCTTCGCGCGGGTGAGCGAACGGGTCGGCGGGAGCAGCAATTCGGCACTGTCCCCGCGAAAGGCGACGAGCGCGACCTCCGAGCGAGTAACATAGGCCTGCGCCAGCATCAGCTCGACCGCGCCCTTGGCCTCGGCGAGGCGCGCGGCGGCCGCCGAGCCGGAGGCATCGACCGCGAAGATGGTGACGCGCGGCGCCTTTTCCTCGTAGCGGCGGATGCGCAGGTCCTCCTTGCGCATGAGGATCGGGGCGTCGCCGGAGCGGCCTTCGGCTTCGCGTTCGCGGCGGCGGACCTGTTGCCAGGGAACGGCGGCGCGCAAGGTGTCGATCAGGGCGAGCCGGTTGCCCCCGCGCGGCATTCCGGGGCGCGCGCCGAGCGGCTTGCCGCGCATCCCCGCTTTCTTCTTCTGCCCGGTTCCGCTCGCGCCCCCGGTGCGGCGCGGGGCATTGCCCTTGGCCAGCTGTTCGAGCAGGTCCTGCGGGATCGCCGCCTCGGCCGCCTCGACCAGCATTTCCTCGAGTTCGTCCTGCTGCTTCTGCCGTTCGTCCTCGCTGGTCTCGTTCTCGCCGCTGTCGGGCTGATCGCTGCTGTCGTCCTGCGGCGGTTCGGGCGGGGGCTGGTCGGGTTCCTGCTCCTGTTGCTCCTGCTCCGGCTCTTCCTGCGGCGGCGGGGGCAGGCGGGTCGCACGCGGGGCGAGGACAAGGCGCGCGGCGGCAGAGAGATCGGTCTCGATCGCCTCGGTCCGCCCGGCCAGCGCGGCATGGGCGCGCGCCGCTTCGCTCGCGAAAAGCAGCGGCCGGAGCGAGACAACGCCCAGTGCTTCCGCCGTCGCGGCAAGGGCGCCCAGCGCATCGTCCCCGAGCGGGGCGACAGTCGCGAGGTCGAGCGTGTCCACTTCGGTGAGGGCGATGTCCTGCCACATGCGCGAGGTCGAAAGATCGCAGGAAAAGGCGAGGCGTTCGATCAGGCTCGTCGGCGGGCTCTCGTCGGGATCGGTGCTGTCGTCGAGCAGGACGAGGGCGGGTGCGCTGTCGCGATCATCGAGCGCCTGGGCGAGCCGACCGGCGACCGAGTCCTCGATCCGTTCGGCCATGGGCGCGACAAGCGCGCCGCCCGCCGCCTCCTCGATCAGGCCCGCTTGCGCCACCGGGCGGCCCGCAGCGAGGCTCGCAGCGATGTCGATCCCGCCGAGCAGGCGCTCGTCGTCGACATGGCCCGGCATGCGCCGCCAGGCGCGGCCCTGCGCCGCGAACCGTTCGCCCAGCGCCGCAAGCAGCGCGTCCCGCGCCGGCCCGCTCCCGCGCAGCACCATCCCGCCGAAACGCGCGGGCGCGGCGAGGAACAGGCGCGCCGCGAGCAGCGCCTCCTCCATCGGATCGGGAGCATCGCGCGCAGGATCTTGCGGCTCGCCCGGGATCATCCGAACAATTCTTCGATCGCGCGCGTGATGCGCACGCCCGAGCCGGTTTCATCCAGCACGTCGCGGCGCAGGCGGTGCCGCAGGGCCGAGGGTGCGACTTCGACCAGGTGTTCGCGCCGCACCTCGCGCGCGCCTTTCAACGCTGCGAGCGCGCGGGCGGCGCGCATGAGGGTAAGCTCGCCGCGCAGACCGTCCGCCCCGACAGCAAGGCACAGTTCGGCCGCATCGCGCAGCAGGTCCTCGCCCGGCACAAGCTTCGCGAGCTTGTTCTTGCCGCGCGCGATCTGCTTGAGGATCTTCTCGTCCTCGTCCGCCCATTTTTCGGAAAAAGCCTGCGGATCGCTTTCGCGCTCGGCCACGAGACGCATGATCTCGATGCGGGTTTCGATCTCGGACGGGGTGCGCACCTCGACCGACAGTCCGAACCGGTCGAGCAGCTGCGGGCGCAATTCGCCTTCCTCGGGATTGCCGCTGCCGATCAGCACGAATTTGGCCGGGTGACGAACCGAAAGCCCCTCGCGCTCGACCACGTTCTCGCCCGAAGCGGCGACGTCGAGCAGGAGGTCGACGAGGTGATCTTCGAGCAGGTTGATCTCGTCGATGTAGAGAAACCCGCGATGCGCTTTCGCCAAAAGGCCCGGCTCGAACCCCTTTTCGCCCGACCGGAGCGCCTTTTCGAGATCGAGGCTACCGATCACCCGGTCCTCTGTCGCGCCGAGCGGGAGGTCGACGAAGGGCACGGCGCGTTTCCTGACGGGTCCGCTGCCGCAGACATCGGGATAGCGCCCGGCCTCTTCCTTCGAGCAGCCATAGGGGCAGTTCTCGATCGCGGAAATCGGCGGGAGCAGGGCGGCCAGCGCGCGGGCCGCCGTCGATTTGCCGGTGCCACGGTCGCCGAAGACCATGACCCCGCCGACACTTGGATCGACCGCTGCGATCAGCAGGGCCTGTTTCATCTCGTCCTGACCGACGATGGCGGAAAAAGGGAAGCGTGACATAGGCCGCCACTTTTAGCCCAAGGGCGCATCCCCGCAAGGGGCGATGGACGCCGGATGGCGACAATATCCCCTTACAAAACGACGCCGATCCCAGTGCTCAGCGGCGCGCCGTGCGGTGGAGCAGGATCACCGGAAGGATCCCCGCCGCCAGCAGGATCAGCGCCGGGATCGACGCCTCGGCGAGCCGCTCGTCGCTGGCGAGGCGATAGGTGCGCGTGGCGAGCGTCTCGAGATTGAACGGCCGCAGGATGAGCGTTGCGGGAAGTTCGCGCAGGGTGTCGATGAAAACCAAGGCGGCCGCGGCCCCGAGGCTCGGGGCGAGCAAGGGCGCATGGATCCGCGCCAGCACCCGCGCCGGCCCTGCGCCGAGCGAACGCGCGGCGGCATCGAGATTGGGCGGGATCGTCGCCATGCCGCTTTCCACGCTGTTATAGGCGACCGTCAGGAACCGCACCGAAAGCGCGTAGATGAGGACGATGCTCGTCCCCGTAAGCAGCAGCCCGCCCGGCGCATAGCCGAGCGTGTCGCGCGCAAGGCGGGTGAGCTCGACATCGAGCGCGCCGAGCGGGGCGAGCAATCCGACCGCGAGCAGCGCGCCCGGCAACGCATAGCCCAAGGTGGCAAGCCGGATTGCGCCGCCGACCAGCGGGCTCGCCGAACGGCTCCGCGCAAAGGCGAGCAGGAGCGAAGCGAGCAGGCAGGCGCAGGCGGTCGCAAGGCCGAGCCACAGGCTGTCCGCGGCATAGCCGGGAAGATCGCGCGTCGCCCCCAGCGCGGCCTCGCTCGTCGCGAGCCCGGCAAGATGAAGCGCCGGGATCACGAAGCCGAGCAGGACCGGGAGCGCGCAGGCAAGGCTCGCCAGCATGCGCCCGCTCGGCGACAG
Organism: Erythrobacter sp.; assembly: GCF_040217515.1. GTDB lineage: Bacteria > Pseudomonadota > Alphaproteobacteria > Sphingomonadales > Sphingomonadaceae > Erythrobacter. The sequence goes on along the minus strand of NZ_JAVJPT010000009.1, from coordinate 9,176 downwards.
GTCGATCAGCGGCGCTCCGCCGCGCGCGCGTCCATCGCGGCTGTCGCCGCGTCCGGAACGGGTCGAAGCCTCGAGCGCGACGAGGGCGATGACGAAAAGCAGCATGATCGCGGCGAGCTTGAGGGCCGCCTGCTTGTCCCCCATGGCCAGCCAACTTCGGAATATCCCGGTCGAGAATGTGGGGATCGCGAAATATTCGGCGACGCCGAAATCGGCCAGCGTCTCCATCAGCACCAATGCGAGCCCGCCTGCGATGGCGGGGCGGGCGGCGGGCAGGGCGATCCGCCAGAAGGCGCGCGCCGGTGTCGCGCCGAGGCTGCGTGCGGCGCGAAATTGCGCGAGGCTCTGCGCGGCGAAGGCGGCGCGGGCGAGGAGATAGACGTAAGGATAGAGCACGATGGCGAGCACGAACGCAGCGCCCGGCAGCGATCGGACAGGGGGAACCAACCCGCCGGCCCCTTCGCCGGCCATGCCGCGCAGCGCCCCCTGGACCGGCCCCGCATAATCGAGCAGGTCGGCATAGATATAGGCCGCGATATAGGCCGGAACCGCGAGCGGCATGACAAGCGCCCAGCCGAGCGCGCGCCGCCCGGGAAACTCCGCCGCGGTGACGAGCCAGGCACAGCCCACGCCGATGAGGCCCGCCAGCGCCCCGGTCAGAATCATCAGAGCGCTCGTATTGATGAGGTAGCGCGGCAGGACCGATCCCGCCATGTGGACGATCGCCTCCATCCCCCCCGCAGGCGCGGCGGCGAGGATCGCGAGAATCGGCAGCGCGGCAAGCGCGGCGAGCGCGAGGGCGGCCCAGTCCCAGCCGCGCGGTCGCATCGCGGTGCGCTGCAGCGTCCTTTTCGCTTTTGCCGAGCCTTGCGCCGCGCTTGCCTGCTGACCGTCTGTCCGCCTAATGCGGCTCACTTGCACAGCCATTCACGGTCCAACGGGACAGCGGCCATCGGGACAGCGGATTGAGCCTCGAATTTCGACATATCGCCCATGCCTATGGTGAGGTGCAGGCGCTGCGCGATATCGACCTTGTCGCGCCCGCCGGAGAAATCACCTGCCTGCTTGGCTCTTCGGGATGCGGGAAGTCAACCTTGCTCGGCCTTGCCGCCGGGCTGCTCCCGGTCCAGTCCGGTTCGATCGTGCTGGATGGAAAAGTGCTCGCCGACGAAAGCGGCGCGCCCCCGCCCGAAAAGCGCCCGGTGGGGCTGGTCTTCCAGGAAGGCGCGCTTTTCCCGCACATGGACCTTCGCCGCAATATCGCCTTCGGATTGCCAAAGGGGCGGCACGGCGAGATCGAGGGCTGGCTGGAACAGGTCGGGCTGGCCGGGCTCGGCGCGCGTTTTCCGCACGAACTGTCGGGCGGGCAGCAGCAGCGCGCCGCGCTCGCACGGGCGATGGCACCGGGTCCGGCCGTGCTGCTGATGGACGAGCCCTTCGCCAGCGTCGATATCGTGCTGCGCCGCCGCTTGCGCCGCGATTGCCGGATGCTGCTCAAGGAGCGCGGCGCGACCACGATCCTCGTCACCCATGACCCAGCCGAAGCGCTCGATATCGGGGACCGGATAGCGGTGATGGAGGCCGGACGGATCGTCCAGTTCGGCACTCCGGTGGAGCTGCACGAGACCCCGCAAGCCGCCTCGGTCGGGGCGATGTTCTCGGGCGCGCAGGTCGTCCCGGCCGAACGGCGGGGAGAGGCGCTCTCGACCGCGTTCGGTGACTGGCCGGTCGACTGCGTTTCCGGGGCGCTGCCCGATTCAGCGCGGCTCGACCTGCTGGTCCATGCGCGCGCGCTCGATCTCGAGCCCGATCCGCAGGGCCTGCCGATACGCGACCTGCACGCGCTCGGCGACGGGACAATGCGGGTGCTGCTGCGCGAAGACGGCGCGCGCGACCTTGCGATCGAGACGGGCGAGCCACCCCGGCCGGGTGGGCGGTTCCGGGTCGTGCCCCATGCGGGCACGGTGCGCGCTTTCGCGGCGGATTAGCAGCGCCGGGGCGAGCGTCATAATTCGCTTGCAAGCGACGCTTTCATAATGCAACGCATTCGCAAGTAGCGGCGAGCGTCTCTCCGGCTCGCCGCCGGGACAAGGATTTACGATGTTGCGCTTCCTCCTCGCCGGCGCTCTCGCGCTCTCGCTCGCCGCCTGTTCGCAAAGCGGTGAAGGTCCGTCTCCGGGCGACAACGGCGAAGTGAACATCTATTCTTCGCGCCATTACGACACCGATCTCAGGCTCTACGAGGACTTTTCCGAACAGACGGGCATCAAGGTCAACCGGATCGAGGCCGGGGCCGATGCGCTGATCGAGAAGATCGTGAGCGAGGGCGAATTTTCGCCCGCCGACCTTCTCGTCACGGTCGATGCCGGGCGACTGTGGCGGGCCGAGGAAGCGGGCATTCTCGACCCCGTCGATTCCGAAGTCCTGGCCAAGCGACTGCCTGCAAACCTGCGCCACCCGGACGGGCTGTGGTTCGGCCTGTCCACCCGCGCGCGGGTCATCATCTACGACGCATCGCAAGGCCGGCCCGAGGGGCTGGAGACCTATGCCGACCTCGCCGACCCGAAATTCCGCGGGGACATTTGCGTGCGCTCATCTTCGAACATCTACAACATCTCGCTGCTGTCCAGCATCGTTGCGCACAAGGGAGAAGGGGCGGCGGAGCAATGGGCGCAGGGCGTCGTCGCCAATTTCGCGCGCGCGCCGCAGGGCAACGACACCAGCCAGATCGAGGCGGTCGCGGCGGGCGAGTGCCGCCTCTCCATCGTCAACACCTATTACCTCGCACGGTATGCCGGGGGGGACGAGGCCGAACGCGCCATGTTCGACAAGGTGGGCGTGATCTTCCCCAACCAGGACAGCACCGGAACGCATGTCAATGTGAGCGGCGCGGGCGTGGTGAAGGGCGCACCCAACCGCGCGAACGCGATCCGTTTTCTCGAATATCTCACCTCGGACAGCGCCCAGCGCTACTTCGCCGACGGCAACAACGAATATCCCGCCGTCGCCGGGCTGGAGGCCACGTCCACGGTCGAACGGCTCGGCGAGTTTCGCGCGGACGAACTCGATGTCGCACAGATCGGGGAAAACCAGCGCACGGCGGTGGAAATCTTCGATCGCGCCGGGTGGAACTGACCCCATGCGCAGCGCGCGGCCTGTTGTCTTCGATCAAGGCGCGCTATGGACCGTGCGCGCAAAACTACCTTGCGGCGCGCGGGCTAACAGGCCATGTCGCCGCCCGACATAATCGGCGCCGCGCCTGCGCCGTCCGCCCTCAACCAACGCATTTTCGCGAGGCAGCCCCAAGTGAACCAGCCCATTATCGACCGCGACCAGTTCACCGAAAGCTCCGCGCTCACCGTGGAGACGATCACCCATGTCCACCACTGGAACGAAAGCCTGTTCAGCCTCAAGATGACCCGGCCGGCGAGCTTCCGCTTCCGTTCGGGCGAATTCATCATGATCGGCCTGCCGCAGGAAAACGGCAAGCCGCTGCTGCGCGCCTATTCGATGGCGAGCCCGTCCTATGCCGAGGAGCTCGAATTCCTCTCGATCAAGGTGCAGGACGGCCCGCTGACCTCGCGCCTCCAGCACATCAAGGAAGGCGACCCGATCTATCTCGGCAAGAAGCCGACCGGCACTCTCGTCACCGATGCGCTGCTGCCGGGCAAGCGGCTGTTCATGCTTTCGACCGGCACGGGCCTTGCCCCTTTCATGAGCCTCGTGCGCGATCCGGAAGTCTATGCGATGTATGACGAGGTGATCGTCGTCCACTCGGTCCGCCAGGTCGCCGATCTCGCCTATCGCGAACTCCTAGAATCGAAGCTCGAGGGCGATCCCCTGCTCGAGGACGAGGACCGCGAGCGGATGATCTATGTCCCCACCGTCACGCGCGAGCCGTTCCGCACGCAGGGCCGCATCCAGGCGCTGATCGACGACGGGCGCCTGTTCGAACAGTCGAAGGGGCCGCAGCGTTTCGTGCCCGACGATGACCGCGTGATGCTGTGCGGCTCGATGGCGATGATCAAGGACCACGCCGCCGATCTCGAACGCCGCGGCTTCACCGAGGGCAGCAACGCCCAGCCCGGCCAGTTCGTGATCGAGCGCGCGTTCGTGGGCTGACGCGGCTTCATCGGGCATTCAGGAAGCGGGGCGCAGCTTTCCGGTGAGGAGAAAACCATGCGACTTCGCCTTTTGCCCGCGCTGACCGTTGCAGCAGCCATCCTTCTCCCCGCCACCGCCTCGGCCCAGCAGGAACGTGCCTCGCCCCTGCCGAGCTACACTCTCGTCCAGCTTTCGGCGAAGGCCTCGCAGGTCGCGCCGGCGGACTTCGAGGCCCTGAGCGAAGCGATCACCTCCTGCAGTGAGGCGGTGAGGCTGGCCAATTCGCAAGGCTGGCAGGCACAGCGCAAGCGGTTCGTGCACCAGTCCGAACTGCCGCCCGTGCTCCGCCCGGTCGTGCAGGACGTGCCGACGGGCAAGGCCACACCGGTCCTCAGCGAGCGCGGCGAGGCGCTCCACGTCTTGGTGGTCTGCAACCGATAGGCTGCTGCTTTCCGCCGCGCGCGGACTTGCACCTTTCGCGCTTTACAATTCCGCTCCGCTTCGGCCAGGTTGCGTCCTGCAACGCACAGCCGGAGAGGGATACCGCAATGCTCGATACGTCGTACCGCACCGCCTATAACGAGGACCACGAAGCGTTCCGCGACACCGTTCGCAAGGTCTTCGCCCAGCACCTCACCCCCGATCTCGACAAGCACGAGGAAGAAGGCATTGTCGGGCGCGACGTGTGGAAGGCCGTGGGCGAGGCAGGCCTGCTTTGCCCCACGGTCAAGGAGGAGAATGGCGGGCTCGGCCTCGATTTCGGGTTCAACTGCGTGCTGACCGAGGAAATCAGCTATCTCGGCTCCTCGGCGGGCTTCACCCTCCAGAACGACATCACGGCCAATTATTTCGAGCGGCTCGGCACCCCCGAACAGCGCGAGAAATACCTGCCCGGCATGGTCTCGGGCGATGTCATCACCGCGATCGCGATGACCGAACCGGGCGCGGGCAGCGACCTGCAGGGCATCCGCACCACCGCGAAGAAGGACGGCAACCACCTCGTCATCAACGGGTCGAAGACATACATCACCAACGGCCAGAACGCCGACGTTGTGATCGTGGTCGCCAAGACCGATCCCGAAAAGGGCGCAAAGGGCACGTCGCTGGTGCTGGTCGATGCCGACACGCCGGGTTTCGAGCGGGGGCGCAATCTCGACAAGATCGGGCAGCATTCCGCCGACACATCGGAGCTGTTCTTCAACGATTGCCGCGTGCCGATGACCAATATCCTCGGCGCGGAGAACATGGGCTTCGTCCACCTGATGGAGGAATTGCCGCAGGAACGCCTCGGCATCGCGGTCGGCGCGCAGGCCGCCGCGCAGCGCGCCTTCGACGAAGCGGTGAAGTTCACCAAGGACCGCAAGGCTTTCGGCAAGACCGTGTTCGAATTCCAGAACACCAAGTTCACGCTTGCCGACCTCAAGGCGAAGATCCAGGTCGGCTGGGCGCATCTCGACTGGGCGATCAGGAAACACCTCGCAGGCGAGCTCACCACCGACGAGGCGAGCGCCGCCAAGCTGTGGCACACCGACCTGCAATGGGAAGCGGTCGACACCGCGCTGCAGCTGCACGGCGGGGCGGGCTACATGAACGAATACGCCATCGCCCGCCTGTGGCGCGACGCGCGCGTGACCCGGATTTTCGGCGGCACGAACGAGATCATGAAGGAAGTGATCTCCCGGTCGATCTGACCTCATCCTCCCCTCCCCGCGGGGAAGTGGATCGAGGGGTGGGGGTGCGGCGTTAGTTCTGCGCGGGCCGCCGGAACCACCCCCAACCCCCGATGTCCATCCCCGCGAAAGCGGGCATGGGAAAGACGAGGCTTCTCGCGCCGCGACGAAAGGCAATAGCCATGACCGACCCCCTCGATTTCAATGGAAAACGCGTCCTCGTCATCGGCGGCTCTTCCGGCATCGGCAACGGCATCGCGCAGGGCTTTCGTGGGCGAGACGCGGAAGTCATCGTCACCGGGACGCGGCCCGATTCAGGCGACTATCTCGAAGCCGAGGACAGCGATTTTACCGGCCTTGAATACGAACGCCTCGACGTGACGGACCGCTCCGCCGCCGACGCGCTGGCGGAGAGGATCGGCCCGATCGATGTGCTCGTCCAGTCGCAGGGCGTGGTGCGCTACAAGCGGGCCGAGTTCACTCGCGAGGGCTGGGACGCGGTGGTCGATGTCAACCTGAACTCGGTGATGGATGCAGCCCGCGCCTTTCACTCGGGCCTTGCCGAGAAGGACGGCACGATGATCGTCGTGTCCTCTGTCGCGGCGTTCAAATCGACCATCGGCACGCCCGCCTATGCCGCGTCCAAGGCGGGCGCGGCGAGCCTCGTCAAGACATTGGGCGAGGCATGGGCGCGCGACAGGATCAGGGTCAACGGCATCGCCCCGGGCCTTGTCCCGACCAAGCTCACGAGCGTCACAACAGACCATCCCGAACGGCGCGAGGCGAGCCTGCGCGCGATTCCCCTGAACCGCATGGGGACGCCCGAGGACATGGCCGGGGTCGCGCTGTTCCTCGCCTCGCCGCTAGCGGCCTACATGACCGGGCAGACGCTGGTGGTGGACGGCGGGCTGACGCTGTCGTGAGCGGAACCGGCGGCGCGCGCTTTCCTACCGCCGGGACAGCTGCCAGTCTTCGATCATGCGAAATCGAAACCGGAAAAAGCCCCCTGTCCCCCTGTCCGTCCGCTTCGGATTCTATGCATTTTCCCGTTATATATCAAGGTTTTGAAAGCGAATAAGTAAAGTGACAGGGTGTAAACTTTGTCACCTTTTCCCGCTCGGGCCTGCGCCGCAGAGACCGCCCGAACCCGCCTGAAAGGAGAAAGCCCCATGCAATTCACCCGCCTCGGCCCCACCGGTCTCGCCGTTTCGCGCCTTTGCCTCGGCTGCATGAGCTATGGCGACACCACCAAGGGCTGGCACGGCGACTGGCTGCTGGGCGAGGAGGACGCGCGCCCCTTCTTCCGCGCCGCTCTCGAAGCGGGGATCAATTTCTTCGACACCGCCAATGGCTATTCGGGCGGCACGTCGGAGGAAATCACCGGCAAACTCCTGCGCGAAATGGCCCAGCGCGATGAAATCGTGGTCGCGACCAAGGCTTTCATTCCGTGGCGGGGCGCGCCCAATACTGGCGGGCTTTCGCGCAAATCGCTGATGCAGGCGGTCGATGACAGCCTGAGGCGGCTCGGCATGGATTACATCGACCTTTACCAGATCCACCGCTGGGACGAACACACCCCGATCGAGGAGACGATGGAGGCGCTCCACGATATCAGACAAGCGGGCAAGGTGCGCTATATCGGCGCCTCGTCCATGTATGCGTGGCAATTCGCCAAGGCGCAGGAGACCGCCCGCGCCAATGGCTGGACGCCGTTCATTGCGATGCAGAACCAGCTCAATCTGCTCTACCGCGAAGAAGAGCGCGAAATGCTTCCCCTGTGCGAGGACGAGGGCGTGGGCGTCATTCCGTGGTCGCCGCTCGCGCGCGGGCGACTGGCCCGGCCGCGGGGCGAAGAGACGGTGCGTTCGAGGACCGACGGTTTCGGCAATACGATCTATCCCGAGGACGAGGCCGACAATGCCGTGATCGACGCGCTCGCCCGGATTGCAGAGAAGCGCGGCGAGCCGATGGCGAGCCTCGCGCTGGCCTGGCATTTCACGCACGCCCCCGTTGCCTCGCCGATCATAGGTGCGACGAAGCCGCGTCACATTTCGGATGCCGCCCGCGCGCTCGAAATCAGCCTGTCGGACGAGGAAATTGCCGCGCTCGAGGCGCCCTATCGCCCCAAGTGGCCGACCGCGATGGCAATGCCGCTGCCGCGCAATCCGACGGTCAGCGTGCGCGATTGAACCGGATCTCCCGGCTCGCGCCGCAAAGCCGCGCGAAACAGCGCTGTTCTGCCAATATGACAGGGCTTTCGCGCCCATCACCCGGGCGTCACGATTGCGTCACACCGCTCGGCCAAGCCTCCGTGTGCAACCGGGCGGGGCGTGGCGCGATTTGGGCATGGACGTCATCAACATCTTCCTCACCAGCGACCTCGCGGACAGTCTCGAGGATTTCGTCCACGACCAGTGCCGTTTCACTTTCGACCGGCTCGGCCCGGCCGGGCCCGAAAGGCTGGTCGAGGGGCCGATGTGGGCCTTCGTCGACTGGGTGATGGACGATCTTGCCGGGCTCGAAATGTGTCGCCGCCTGCGCGCCGACCCGCGCACGAGCGAGGCGCATGTGACCATGGTGCTCGAAGAGGACGACAGCGAGGATCGCCGCCGCGCTCTGAAGGCCGGGGCGGACGATTACATGGTCGGCCCGCTGACCCGCACCGCAGTGCTCGACCGGGTGCTCGCGCTGCAGAACCGCAACGGCGAACGCCATGCGACCCGCCGCTACGAAGTCGGGCCGCTGGCGATCGACATGGCCGCGCTGCAGGCGCGCTGGGACGGCGAACCGATCCAGCTGCGCCCCAACGAATTCCGACTGCTACGCTTCTTTGCCGAGCACCCGAACCGCGTGCTTTCGCGCGAGGATCTCATCACTGGCCTGGGCAAACGCGAACCACCGATCGACGAGCGCACCGTGGACGTCTGGGTCGGCCGCCTGCGCCGCGCGATCAAGGCCGCGGGCGGCGGCAACCCGCTGCGCACGGTGCGCTCGATGGGCTATGTCTTCGACCTGAATTGAGCGGCAGGGCAGGGCGGACAGGCGGCTAAGGGCGGTGTGAGGCCAGAAGCGGACTGCCCGCTAACGACTCCATCGCCGCCATCTATTTCACGCGTCGCCCCGTGCTTGACACGGGGCTCGGCTAATCTTCCAACGCCTTTGAGGCGAACCAGCTTTCCCACAGGTCGTCCCAATCGGGATTTTCGGCTTCGATCAGCGCGAATTTCCATTCCCGCCGCCACTTCTTGACGAGCTTTTCAAGCGCGATCGCCTGTTCGATATTCTCATGGCGCTCGACATAGACGAGCCGCCGCTTGCCAAAGTCGGCGACGTGCTTTGAACCGATCCCCTCGCGGTGCTGGTGGACCCGCCTGATGAGATCGGAAGAAACCCCTACATACA
>NZ_JAVJPT010000005.1:0-450729 GCF_040217515.1 Erythrobacter sp. | reverse complement strand
GACGCCGTCCCCTCGGCCCGCGCGAGGAAGCCCGCCGCCGTGCCGCTGACCCCGGTCTCGGTGACCTGCGCCCCGTTGCCGAAGGCCGAGCCGTTGCGCGCCAGAGCCGCCGCATCCTGCCCGACCGCCGAGGCGCCCTCTTCGCTCGCCTGCGTGTCCACGCCGAGGGCGAGCGCGTTCGCGCCGGTCGCCTGCGCGCCGAGGGTGTCGGCATCTCCCGCATCGCCGCCGATGGCGATCGCGCCGGCGACTGTCGCATCGGTGTTGACTCCGATGGCGACGGTCTGGTCGGCCCCGGCGTTCGCGAAGGTGCCCAGCGACGTCGCCGCTGCGCCGCCGCCCTGCGCCTGGAAACCGACGGCGGTCGAAGCCGCGAACGTGGCCGAGGACCCGTTGCCGAGCGCGGTGGACTGAAGGCCCGAAGCCTGCGATCCGAAGCCGAGCGCGGTGCTGCGCTCTCCGCCCGCTGCGGCGCCCGCGCCGACGGCGGTCGATCCGTTTACGCCCGTGGCGCTCGAATTGGCTCCCAGCGCGACCGAGGAGACTTGCGAGGCGGCGGCGTCGGTCCCGATGGCAATCGACCCGTCGCCCGATGCCTCGGCCCCGTTGCTGTCGCCGTCGGCCCCGTCGCCCCCGATCGCGACGGCGCCGTCGGCGGTCGCCTGCGAGCGGTTGCCGAGCGCCGTTGCGAACCGGTTCGACGCGCCGGCCCCGAATCCGAGAGCCAGCGATTCCTCGCCGATGGCAAGCGCGGAGCCCCCGACCGCCGTCGCCTGCGCGCCCGATGCCGTGGCGCCGGCCCCGAATGCCGAACCCGAGAAGCCCGAGGTGGAAAGCGCCCCCACGGCAGTCGCGTTCAGCCCGTTGGCGACGCTGTCCGATCCGATCGCGGTGCTGCGAAGCGCGGTCGCCTGTGCGCCGACGAGGCCCGCATCCGCCCCGTCGCCGCCTATGGCAATGGCACCTTCGGCATCGGCGACGGCCCGATCCCCCAACGCCATTGCATCTTCAGCGTTGCTCTGCGCACCGTTGCCAAAGGCGATGGATGTCTGGCCGCCGGCGTCAGATAAGCTGCCGATGGCGATCGATGCCCCGTCGGTCGCTTCGGCCCTGTTGCCGATCGCGATCGCCTCGATACCGGACGACTGCGCAGACCGACCCAGAGCCGTCGCCCTCGCTCCGGAAGAGATCGCCTCGCTCCCGATCGCAATCGTTTGAGTAGTGTTGGACTGAGAATCAAAACCCAAGGCCAGCGATTCGAAGCCCGATGCGAGGGTGCCCGTTCCAAGGGCGGTGGTTCTTTCCCCGGAGGCGGCGGCGTCGGCCCCGATGGCGGTGGATTCCACCCCTGTTGCCTGTGCACCATCGATACCGGAGTCGTCCGTGTCGCCGCCGATGGCGATGGCGCCAGCCGCGCTGGCCAGCGAATTCTGTCCCTGGGCAATCGCCGCAAGGCCGGCCGCTGTTGCCCGGTCACCCAGCGCGACGGCGGCCTCGAAGCCGGCCGAGGTGCTTGCACCTATCGCGATACCGGTTGCGCCCGCGGCCTCGCTTTCGTCCCCCATCGCTATCGAGTTGTCGCCGATCGCCCCGGCATCCTCACCGATTGCTATCGCAGAGGCACCGGACGCGGTGGCCCCATTCCTGGAGGGGCTGGAGCCGTCCGCACCGATCGCGATCGACCCGCCGCCGCTCGCCTCGGAGCTACGTCCGATCGCGACCGCTTGAATACCCGATGCGTTGGAGAAGGTACCGAACGAAAGCGCGTTGTCGGCTTCGGCACTGGCATCGACACCAAGCGCGACTGCACCAATCCCGCCGACATCGGCCCTTTGGCCGACAGCCACGGAATCCGCGAAATCGGCAACCGCGCGATCCCCCAAGGCAATCGCGCCTTCCGCACTCGCCTCCGAATCCGCGCCCAGCGCGACGCTTTGCGCACCGGTCCCCGAGGCTTGGCTACCAAGTGCGACTGCTCCCGCCGAACTCGCCTGCGACTGCTCGCCGATGGCTGTGGTATTGTTACCTGAGGCCGAGGCATCGGCCCCGATCGCGATCCCCTGAAAACCGGTCGCCTGCGCGCCCAGAGTATCGCCGTCGAAACTGTCCCCGCCGATCGCGATCGAGCCGATGTCGGTTGCACCGCTCTCGATGCCTATGGCGATGGCCTCGTTGTCGGTCGCTTGTGCCCCTTGGCCCACGCCGACCGCGCCGAAGCCGGCGGCAGTGCTTCGCTCCCCGATCGCGACGGAGTCGGTGAAAGTGGCGTTGGCCAGATGACCGACCGCAACCGCGTGCTCGGCCGTCGCAGAGGAATTGACCCCCACAGCCGTCGCCTGAATCCCTGTGGCCGAGCTGTCGGCCCCCAGCGCGGTCGAATCGCTGCCCGTCGCTTCGGCGTCATTGCCGATCGCGGTCGCATCGGCGTCCGACGCGGTCGCCTGCTCGCCCACTGCGGTCGACTGGAATCCCGAGGCTTCGGACGCTTCGCCGAGAGCGGTGCTCTCGGATCCGGACGCGTCGGAATTGGCCCCAACGGCCGTCGCCCCGGCCGTGCCCGAAGCCGTCGCGTTGCGCCCGCATTCGAGCGAGGTGGTCCCGCCGGTCGGATTCTCGTTGCATTCCGGCGTCGCATCGGCGCGCGCCGCCTCGAACGGCGCAAGCATCGCCGCCGCCCCGAAAGTCAGCGCGGTCGAAAGCAAAAGTGTGGTCTTCATGTCATTTCCCCTTTCACGATTGTTGAAAGGGGGACGGCCGCGTCCCGCCACACGAAATGTGCGTGCGCCATGCTGTCATGCGTGGATCCAGTCTTCGGCCTACCCCCCCCGCGTCAAAGCCCCGATGGCCGCCGGGAGGAATAGCATCTGGCAAGTCGCGAAGGCTTGTCGAAATCCGACTTTATCGAAAGTCGGGCAATGATTTTTCAACAAAAGCGCATGATCCGCATGCAAAAGGGGCAGCGAGGTGCGCTTTCGACGCTATTTATTGCCCGGTGTCCGCTCGCGCCCGATGCCGCACATGCCCGTTTCGGGCAGCCGCTCCGCCTCCGCCAGCGCCGCTGCGGCTGCGCGCGGGCGATCGGTGGCGAGCATGTCGACGCCGCCGCGCGACAGCTCGGCATAGCGTTCATCCGTGCCGAAGCGGTCGATCACGTTGTCGATCGAAGTCGGCGAGCGGCCGAGCGTGCCGAAGATCACCTCGACATCGGCCTCGTCCAGTGCGGCATAAAGATCGGGCCGGGCGAGCCGGGTTCCGGTAAAGGCAATGATGCGCTCCGCCGGGATACCCGCCGCGACCGCTTCGGCGAGAGCGTCGGGGCTTTCGACCGAGAGCGAGATCATCGCTTGCGGGGCAAGATCGTGGAGCTTCTTGGCCGAGGCGACCGAATAGGCGATGAGGATGACGCTGCCTTCCATGCCCTTGTCCCGGACCATGTCGATCACGGCCTCGTAGCTGGCCGACCGCTTGAAATCGAGCTGGAGCACGGTGCGGCCCTTCGCCCAGTCGAGCGCCTCGGCCAGCGTCGGGATGCGATAGGGCGTGACCCAGCCCGCATTGTCGGTGAGGCGGAGCGCGGCAAGCTCCGCCCAGTCCCTGTCCGCCGCCCGCCCCTCGCCCGTCGTCGTGCGATCGAGCGTGTCGTCATGCAGCAGGAACAGCACGCCGTCCGCGCTTTGTGCGACATCGACTTCCATCACCGCCGGGATCGCCGTCAGCACCGCGTCCATCGTCGCGATGGCGTTTTCCGGCAGGCCCGGCGAGGGCCCCCCGCGATGGGCGGAAACCAGCGTGCGGCCTTCCGCCTCGAGGCAGTCGAGCATTGCCGAAAGCGAAGTTCCGGGCGCTATCCGCCACCCGCCATGTGTGTTGGATTCGCCCTGGGCCGTTCCGGCAAGTCCTACAAGCGCCGCCGCCGCGACAAGCCTCGCAATCATCTTCGTCCTCCTTGAGGGGGCATGGCTTTCATCAACCAAAGTGCCGTGCGCGATCTCCCCCTTGTAGGCAGGCGCGCTTTGCGACATCATTTCAGCCCATAAGGGAGAGAGACAATGGCGCAATACGATCTGATCATTCGTAGAGGGACAATCGTCGACGGCAGCGGTGCGGAAAGCTTTACCGGCGATGTCGCGGTGAAGGACGGGCTGATCGCCGCCGTGGGCACGATCGAGGGTTCGGCCACGCGCGAGATCGATGCGGCGGGCAAGGTCGTCGCCCCCGGCTTCGTCGACATCCACACCCATTATGACGGGCAGGCGACCTGGGACCAGGAAATGGCCCCGTCAAGCTGGCACGGGGTCACCACGGTGGTGATGGGCAATTGCGGGGTCGGCTTCGCCCCTGCCAAGCCCGACCGCCATGAATGGCTGATCAGCCTGATGGAAGGGGTCGAGGACATTCCCGGCACGGCCCTTGCCGAAGGGATCACCTGGGATTGGGAGACCTTCCCCGAATATCTCGACGCTCTGGAGAAGCTGCCCCGCACGGTTGATGTCGGAACCCACGTGCCGCACGGTGCGGTGCGGGCCTATGTCCTGGGCGACCGCGAGAAGCCCGGTGCGGTCCCCACGCAGGAAGACATCGAGCAGATGTCGGCGATCGTCGAGGAAGGCGTGCGCGCGGGTGCGCTCGGCTTCTCTACATCGCGCACCGTGCTGCACAAATCGGTCGACGGCGAGCTCGTCCCCGGCACCACCGCGACCGAGGAGGAACTGGTCGCCATCGGCCGCGCGATGGGCCGCGCCAAGGCGGCGGGCGGCCATGCCGTTTTCGAAATGGCGAGCGACTTGAATCGCGAATGGAACGAGTTTTCGTGGATGGGCAAGCTCAGCCGCGAGGCCGACATTCCCGTGACCTTCGCCGCGCTCCAGTCCATCGCCAAGGATCTCGACCTCGACGAGCAGATCGAAACGATGCGGGCCGAGAATGACAACGGCGCGAACATCGTCGCCCAGATCGCCCTGCGCGGCAACGGGATCATCATGGCATGGCAGGGCACGGTCCACCCCTTCGTCTACCGGCCGAGCTGGCAGGCGATCAAGGACCTGCCGTGGCACGAGCAAAAGGCGAAGCTGCTCGACCCCGCCTTCAAGGCGCAGCTTCTGGCGGAGGCGAACGACTACACCGACGCGCCCAAGGACATCCTGCCCGTCGTGATGGTCGTGACGCAGGGTTGGGCGCTGCAATACGAGATGGACCCCGATTTCGACTACGAGCCGGGGCCCGAGGCGAGCGTCAACGCCCGCGCGCAGAAGGCGAACATGGACCCGCAGGAATACGCCTACGACATGCTCTGCCGCGATGACGGGCGCGGCTTCATTTACCTGCCGATCCTCAATTACGCCGACGGCAATCTCGATTTCCTGCATCCGCTGCAATTGTCCGGGGACACGGTCAATTCGCTCTCCGATGGCGGCGCGCATTGCGGGACGATCTGCGATGCGGCCTCGCCCACCTTCATGCTCGAACACTGGGTCAAGGGCCGCAGGCGGGGTGAGCGGATCAGCCTCGAGCACGCGATCAAGCGCCAGTGCCGCGACACCGCAGTACTCTATGGCCTGGAGGATCGGGGGCTGATCGCACCCGGCTACCTTGCCGACATCAACATCATCGACATGGACGCCCTCAAACTCGGCAAGCCTTGGCTCGCCTTCGACCTGCCTGCGGGCGGCAGGCGCCTGCTGCAGAAGGCGCAAGGCTATTGCTACACGATAAAGTCGGGCGAGGTGACGTTCGAGGACGGGAAATGGACCGGCGCGGCGCCGGGCGGACTCGTGCGCGGACCCCAGCGCGTGGAGCTCGCCGAAGCCGCGGAATGACGGGCTAGCGGGCCTGGGGTTCGATCACGATGCCCCGGGCCGGGTCGATCCTGCCTTCCACCATTTCGAGCCACACTTCGCGCGCGGCGGGAAGGCCCTGCCGCCGATCGATCGCGACCGTGCCCGCGACTTCGCCCAGAAAGCGATGCCACGCCTCGGCGACAAGGCGCGAGGCCTCATCGCGCCCATGGTCGCGGGCAAAGGCGATCATGTGGTCGGGCGCGAAGAAAAGCTGGGGTTTCGGCCCCTCCATCTCCTCGCCCGATCCAAAGGTGCTGCGCGCGTCCTTGTGCGTCGCCCCGACGAGGCAGCTATAGGCCAGCGACTCGGCGAAATGTGCGTGAACCCGTGCGAGCAACGAGGCATTGCCCGCGAAATCGACCACGACGCTGGGGCGCTTTTCCATCTGCTCAAGAGCGTCATAGGCCGTGACCTCGTCGTAAAGGCCGCTTGCCCGCACGAATTCGACATTGGCCGAGGAAGTGAGACCGACGCGGCGCACCTGTGGCGAGGTCGCCTTCGCCGCGCTGGCAAGCGCCATCGCGGTCTTGGACGAGGCGCTGGTGAGGATCACCTGCCCCGCGCCGAACCATTCCTCGCGCCGCATGAAATCCGCGATCAGGAAGCCGGTGCGAAACAGGGGTGCAAAGATCATCCGCTCCGCCTGGCGCTCGGGATCGTGTTCGGGGTCGGCGGCGAGGCGGGAATACTGGTTGTAGACCGGGCTCATCGGCTGGCGATGCTCGCTCATGTCGGAAAATCCGCCTGCGCTCACCTTGCCTGGCACGACATTGAGATGGGTCGCCATCGGCAGGTAGCCATAGACCCTCTCTCCCACCGCGATGTCGGGGCACTTGCTCTCCTCGACCCGCGCATGGCCCCACATCGGCACGATGCCGTAGGGATCGGGCGCGGGGAAGAAATCCCAGTACTTGAACCCGTCGCCGACGACCGCATAGGTCACGTTGTTGGCAGTGACCGAAAAGCTCTCGACCGCAAGCCGCACTGCGCCTTCGGCAAGCTCCATCGGTTCGACATGGACGAGTTCGGCGCGCGCGAGCGCGTCCTTGCGGACGTGGATGTTCTGCGTGGTCATGGCCTCTCCTTGCCGGAAAACCCTAACGCCTTGCGGGCCCCATGCCTACCCGCACCCGGCTTCCCGTCTATTGCGCGGCAGCGCCGAGCTCGGCTTCCAGCGCGGAGAGCGCGGCACCGGCGGTCTGCATGCGCTGACCCATACGCTGCATCCGCGCGCCGCATACCTTTTGCCGCGCCGAAATGTCGGTCCCGTAGAGCTCCTTGTAGCGCTCGCTCATCGCCAGATCGAGCGGCTTGCCCGCGGCGGCCTCGTATCGTCCGACGAAATAGGCGAAACCTGTCATGAGGCCCTTCTCCTGCTCGGTCGAGGCATTCGCGCGCGTCGCCGCGAGAACCATGCTGATAACGATCGCGCAGTCGAGGTCTTGCTCGGGCGTGTATTGCGCATTGTCCTGCGCTGCCAGCGGCGCGGCGAGTGCAAGGGCGGCGGCGAACGACGCGAAAGCGCGCACCGTCACACCCGCATCGGCATCAGCACGTAGAGCGCCGGGCTCGCCTCGTCCTTGCGGATCAGCGTCGGCGCGCCCGCATCGGCAAGATGCAGTTCGACCTCGTCGGCATCGATCTGGTCGAGGATGTCCTTGAGGTAATTGGCGTTGAAGCCGATCTCGAAGCTCTCGCTGGAATAGGACGCGGCCAGTTCCTCGGTTGCGGTTCCATTGTCGGGCGAAGTGACAGACAGCGTCACCTTGTCCGGCTCCAGGCCCATCTTGACCGCGCGGGTCTTTTCGGTCGCGATCGTGGCGACGCGGTCGACGCCGGAGAAGAACAGCTTGGGATCGACTTTCAGCAGCTTGTCATTGCCGGTCGGGATGACGCGGCTGTAATCGGGGAAGGTCCCGTCGATCAGCTTGCTGGTGAGCACGACCCCGCCCTCGCCGCCGAGGGTGAAGCGGATCTTGCTCGCCGACAGGTCGATCAGGACATTGCCGTCCAATGCCTCGTCGAGCAGCTTGCGCAGTTCGCCCACCGCCTTTCGCGGGACGATGACGTCGGGCATGCCCGCCGCGCCTTCGGGCCGGGCGAGGGTGAAACGCGCGAGGCGGTGGCCGTCGGTCGCGGCGGCTTTCAGAACCGGCTCGTCCTCGTCCGTCACGTGAAGGAAGATGCCGTTCAAGTAATAGCGCGTTTCCTCGGTCGAAATGGCGAAGCGGGTGCGGTCGATCAATTCGGCGAGCGTGCGAGCGGGCAGTTCGAAAGAGGTTGGCAGGTCGCCTTCGACGATGACGGGGAAATCGTCGCGGGGCAGTGTCGGCAGCTTGAACCGGCTGCGCCCGGCCTTGACCTCCATCCGGTTGTCGGCGGTTTCGAGGCTGACCTGGCTGCCGTCGGGCAGCTTGCGGGCGATGTCGAACAGGAGGTGCGCCGACACCGTGATCGCGCCCGGGCTGTCGACCGCAGCGGCGGACATCGTCTCGACTACTTGCAGGTCGAGATCGGTCGCCATGACCTTGACCGCACCGCCATCGCTGGCCTCGATCAAGACGTTGGACAGGATCGGGATCGTGTTGCGCCGTTCGACCACCGACTGGACGTGGGACAGGCAACGCAGGAGCGTCGCGCGTTCGATCGTAGCCTTCATGTGCCCCTAGCCTTCATTAGTGGAACCTATCGCTTCTTACGTGGTGGCAGGGAAAGAGCCGGAATCGCCCCTCCAGCGCCGGAACAGTCGCCAAAACCTTAGCGCGGTCAGTGTGCCGGGCAAGATCAATGCCTTCACGCGGACCGATTCGCTTGGGGATAAGGGCCCGGTGCGGGCTCCATCTAGCCCGTCATGGCCATCCCGCCGTTCACATGCAGCGTCTGGCCCGTGACATAACCCGCCTCGCGGCTGGCAAGGTAGACGCAGGCCGCACCGATATCGGAGCCTTCGCCCATCTTGCCCATCGGAATGCGCGCATTGATCGCCTCCGCCTGCTTTTCATCGAGCGCGGCGGTCATGGCCGAACGGATGAAGCCCGGCGCGAGGCAATTGGCCGTGATCCCGCGCGAGGCAACTTCCTGCGCGAAGCTCTTGGTCATGCCGGTGAGCCCCGCCTTGGCGGCGCAATAGTTCATCTGGCCCGGATTACCCGTCGTGCCCACCACGCTGGTGATGTTGACGACCCGGCCGAAACGCGCCTTCATCATCGGGCGGGCGGCGGCGCGCATCAGGCGAAAGGCGGCCTCGAGATCGATGCGGATCACATCGTCCCATTCCTCGTCCTTCATCCGCATGGCGAGATTGTCGCGCGTGATCCCGGCATTGTTGACGAGGATGTCGATCCCGCCCAGCGTGTCCATCGTCGCCGGGA
This sequence comes from Erythrobacter sp., assembly GCF_040217515.1. Lineage (GTDB taxonomy): Bacteria > Pseudomonadota > Alphaproteobacteria > Sphingomonadales > Sphingomonadaceae > Erythrobacter. The sequence goes on along the minus strand of NZ_JAVJPT010000005.1, from coordinate 441,521 downwards.
CCAGTTCATCGACCTGCGTTGCATTCGACAGGTCGCAGGTGATCTCGACATGGTCACCGCCGACCTCCTCCTGCAATTGTTCGCGGAAGGCGCGCAGCTTCTGCCCGTTCGAGCCCGACAGCGCGACCCGCGCGCCCTGCCCTGCCAAAGCGGTCGCGATGGCCGAGCCGATCCCCCCGCTCGCACCGGTCACCAGCGCGTTCATTCCCTCGAGCGAAAACATCACAGCCTCTCCTTCGCGTAATTCTCGCAGTCTTCCATGGTGACGAGGCTGACGGTCTCGGCCTCCTTGTCGATCCTGCCGATCATGGGGACAAGCACCTTGCCGCCCAGCTCGACAAAGTGTTCCACCCCATCCGCGCGCATGGCCAGCACGCTTTCGCGCCAGCGCACGCGGCCCGTCACCTGCTCGACCAGCAGCGCGCGCTCCGCCTCGGCATCCTCGACTTTTGCCGCGGTGACATTGGCGTAGACCGGCAACGCCATTTCGGCGGGCGGCGTGCGCGCGAGCGCGTCGGCCATGCGGTCGGCGGCGGGCTGCATGAGCGAGCAGTGGAAAGGCGCGGAAACCGGCAGCAGCACGCCGCGCTTGATCCCGTGGTCCTTGACCATGCCGATCGCCCGCTCGACCGCCCTGCGATGGCCCGAGATCACGACCTGTGTCGGATCGTTGTCATTCGCGATCTCGCACACCTCGCCTTCGCCCGCGGCAGCCTCGGCCAGCGCATTCGCGCTCTCCACGTCCGCCCCGAGCAGCGCCGCCATCGCCCCTTCGCCCACCGGGACCGCCGCCTGCATCGAGCGCCCGCGCAGCTTGAGCAGCCGCGCCGTGGTCGAAAGATCGAACGCGCCGACCGCGCACAGCGCCGAATACTCGCCGAGCGAATGGCCCGCCGCGCACGTGCCGTGACCGGCGAAGGTCATCCCGAATTCCCGCTCCAGCACACGCAGGACAGCGATCGAATGGGCCATGATTGCGGGCTGCGCGTTCTGGGTCAGAGTCAGCTCGTCCTCGGGCCCTTCCGCCATGAGGCCGGACAAGTTCTGCAACAGCGCGTCGTTCACTTCCTCGAACACCTCGCGCGCGGCGGAAGACGCTTCGGCGAGCTGCTTTCCCATGCCGACCTTCTGGCTGCCCTGCCCCGGAAAAACGAATGCGCGCATCTTTTGTCCTTGCTTCGCCGGGCCGATTGCGTCCGCGCCCTTCCACCCGGAACGGTATCCTCAAGGGCGAAAAGGGGCGGGAGCGCGGGCGGCGCGGCACCATCCCAATGAAAACCCGCGCGGGTTAGGAGGCGCTGGGCGGGCTGGCAAGCCCGAAGGGCACGACCCTGTTCGCCGGGCTGTGCCCGATTTCGGCCCGCCCGAGATAACGGATCCCGGTGCGATCGCACCAATAGCGCGCGATTTCCTCGGGGCTCTGGCCGAATTCGACGTAGTTTTCCGGAACGGCCGTCACCGCGCCTAACCTGAGCCCCGCGACACGCGGCAGCGTGCCTGCAAGGTGGAAGAACAGGCGATCGACGGCATAGAGATGCTCGCTCACCTCCTCGACCATCACGACGTGGCCGGAAAGGTCGGGCATCATCGGCGTGCCCGCGACCATGGCAAGCGTGATGAGATTGAAGGCGACCGCCGGCGTCGTCCCGTCGAGGCTTGGCTCCACGCCGCTCGTATCGCCGCCGATCCAGCGCAGCACCCGGCGCACCGCCTCGCGCCCGCGTTCCGACCTGGCGCTCACCGGCATCGAGCCGTGGACGCATTGTCCCACGCCCGCCTTGTACAGCGCGGCGAGCAGGTATCCGCAATCCGAAAAGCCGACAAAGGTCTTTGCCCGCGCCGCCGCGTTCATCCGCATCACCGCAGCCTCGGCGATGCGGTTCGAGCCGTAGCCTCCCTTGGCGAACCAGACCACGTCGAAAGCGGGATCGTTGGCGCATTCGACGAAGGCGGTGAGCCGGGCGAGATCGTCGCCCGCGAAATGCCCCGCGCGCAAGAAGCATTGGTCATGGAAGCTCACCCGGTGCTGGGGGAATTCGGCCGCCACCAGCTCCTCCAGCGTCCGGGCGTGGTCGCGGGTGATCGGGGTGGCCGGGGCGCAGATCGCGATATTCGTCACGCCCGCGACCCTATGCCGCTTGTCTTGGCCTGTGCAAGCCAATAACCATGCCCTCTATGAATGATGGGATCGATGCCGGATCGCTGGCCAGGCGTCCGCTGTTCTTCTGCGGGATCGGCGGGTCCGGGATGCTCCCGCTTGCCCAGATCGCAAAGGGCCGCGGCCACCCGGTCGCAGGCTCCGACCGCAGCCGCGATCAGGGCCGCACACCCGAAAAATTCGCCTGGCTCGCGGGTCATGGCTTCGACCTCTTCCCGCAGGACGGCAGCGGCATTGCCTCCAGCGAGCAGGTGCTGATCGCATCGGCGGCGATCGAGGACACCGTCCCCGAAGTCGCCCGCGCCAGGGAACTGGGCTGCGAACGGATGAGCAGGGCCGAGCTGCTCTCCGAGCTTTTCAATGCGGCCGAATATTCGATCGCGGTGGCAGGCACGAGCGGCAAGTCGACCGTGACGGGCATGATCGCGTGGATCCTCCACGAGGGTCGCCACGATCCCACCGTCATGAACGGCGCAGTGATGAAGAACTTCGCGCAAGACGAAAACCCATTCGCCAGCGCACGTGTCGGCGCTGCGGGCCTGTTCGTCAGCGAGGTCGACGAAAGTGACGGATCGATCGCGCTCTATCGCCCGACCATCGGCGTGCTGCTCAATGTCAGTCTCGACCACAAGAGCATCGAAGAACTGCGCGTCCTCTTCGGCAATTTCCTGACAACCTCGGCCCGCGGCGTCGTCAACACCGATGATGAGGAGACTCGCTTTCTCGCCGAGAAGGTTCCGGACCGCGTGACGTTCGGCCTGCGCGACGCCGAAGCGGACATTACGGTCGAACCCGATTCGATCGACCAGAGCGCCTTCGGCATTCGCGCCGCGGTGATCGACAACCGCAGCCGCGAGGTCTTTCCGCTGATTTTGCCGATGCCCGGGCTGCACAACCTTTCCAATGCGCTCGCCGCGATCGCCGCAGCCAGCGCGGCGGGGATCGATGTCAGGCGCTCGGTCTATGCGCTGCGCTCGTTCGAGGGGCTCGCCCGCCGGTTCGATGTCGTGGGAACGAGCGAGAGCGGCATCACGGTGATCGACGATTTCGGCCACAATCCGGAAAAATGCGCCGCTACGCTGCGAACGTTGAAGGCAACGCCGGGGCGCGTGATCGCCTTCTTCCAGCCCCACGGCTTCGGGCCGCTCAAGCAGATGGGCGCGGAACTCGCACAGACCTTCGCCCGCGAGCTGGACGAGGAGGACGTGACCATCATGTGCGACCCCGTCTATTTCGGCGGCACGGTCGATCGCAGCGTCGGGACCGAACGGATCGTCGCCCTGATCGAAGAGGCCGGCGGGACCGCCGAGCATATCGCCCAGCGCGAGGATTGCGGCCGCCGCATCGCCGATCTGGCCCGGCCGGGCGACCGCATCGTCATCATGGGCGCGCGCGACGACACGCTGAGCACTTTCGCAAGGGACGTGCTGGGACGGCTTTCGTGACCGTTTACGACCATGCGCGCCGCCATGCCTGGTGGATGCTCGGCGCGCTGACCGTCGCGGTGCTGTTCGTCGCGGTGGTCGACCGCTTCTACGGCCATTCCACCCTCGCCTTTGCAGCAGCGATCGTCGGGCTGCTGGTCGCCAACCGTCACATGCTCGCTTTCAACTGCCCGCATTGCGGCAAGAACCTGTTCTTTCGCGGCCTGTTCGTCGTGCCCTGGCCCAACCGGACCTGCGGGAAATGCGGGGCGCGGCTCGACTGAGGCGGCGAACGGAAATCAGCAAAACCGCGAATGGAAGCGGCGTGCCGTTCCGGCCTATCGCTAGCGGCGAAGGAGATGCGAGCCGCCATGCCAACGATGCCCCACGTCCCCGCTTCCTACCCGCGCGATTTCTCGATGGATACGCTGCTGCGCGGCTGCGCCGCCCGGCTTGCGGGCCGCGAGGCGACGGTCGACGGCTCGCAGCGGCTCACCTATGCCGCGCTCGAGGCGCGGGTCGAGGCGCTGGCCCGCTGGCTGCTGGCGAAGGGGATCGGCCCCGGCGAGAGGGTCGCGATCCTCATGACCGACGGCGCGCCCTTCCTCACCGTGCTGCTCGCCTGCGGGCGGATCGGGGCGATCGCGGTGCTGCTCAACTGGCGGCTCGCCCCCGGCGAGATCGCCTGGATCGCGGGCAATGCCGAGCCCGCCATGACCTTCGCCAATCCCCGCTTCACGCCCTTGCTGGCCGAGGCAGGGGCGGGCGAGGTGATCGAGGTCGATGAACGCCACGATCCGCAGGGGCTCTTCGAGACAATCGTCACCGGCACCCACGATCTTCCGACATGGCCCGACCTTGCCCCCGAACGGCCGCTCTACATGATGTATACGAGCGGCACGACCGGTCGGCCGAAGGGCTGCCTGCAGGCGGGCAGCGCGGTCGCCTCCTCTGCCATGGGCTTTTGCCTGCGGCGCGGATTTTCGCCCTCCGAAAGGCTGCTTTCCGTCAACCCCTTGTTTCACGTGGTCGGCATGCAGCAGGTCGCCGCCATGCTCGCCTGCGGGGGGACGAGCGTTTTTGCGGGCCGCGACGACGACAGCGCGGCCATTCTCGACCTACTCCACCGCGAGAGCTGCACCACCACCAGCGCCTTCCCGCAGATTTCCTTTCCGTGGCAGGCGATGGAGCCGATCCGGGACGGGGTGATGCCGCTCACCAATTACACCGGCGGTTCGGGCATGGGCCGCCCGCAGATTTACGAATTCATGGAAGCCGACTGGGACGTGCGCGTCGTCGGCGGCTACGGCCAGACCGAGGTATGCGGTTTTGCGACCTTCATCGACTATCCCGACATGGTCGAGCACCCGCGCTCGATCGGCTGGCCCATGCCCCATGTCGCAATGACCATCCTCGATGCCGAAGGCAACCAGCTGCCCCCCGGCGAGGAAGGCGAGATTTGCCTTCGCGGCCCCTCGGTCATGCTCGGCTACTGGCGCAACGAGGAGGCCACCGAGGCCGCACTCGGCCACGGCTGGCTGCGCACCGGCGATCTCGGCACGATGGACTCGGCCGGGCTCGGCTACCTGCTGGGCCGCGCCAAGGAGCTGATCAAGACCGGCGGCGAAAACGTCTACCCGGCCGAGGTCGACGCGGTCTTCGCCGAAATGCCCGAGGTCGCCGACGTCGGCTGCTGCGGCGTGCCCGACCGGCAATGGGGCGAGGCGGTCAAGGCCTTCGTCGTGCTGAAGCCCGGAGCCGAACTGAGCCGCGAGGAAATCACCGCGCGCTTCAAGGGCCGGATCGCGGGCTACAAGCGGCCACGCTACATCGAATTCGTGGACAAGCTGCCGCGCGACCCGATCGGCAAGCTGCTGCGCCGCGAATTGTCGGCGCGCCCCGTGAGCGAGGACCAGGCGGCGTAGGCGCAGGGTAAAGGTGACAAAGGTGACACCCTGTCACCTTTGCAGGCATCCGTATTATCCCTTCAGGACAGAGGCTTGGCAGCGATCCCGCCGCCCGGACGGACAGGGGAAGCGGGGCCTTTTCGGCGCAAATGCGTGTGCGCTGGATGGCTGACGATGGGAAAGAGCAATGTGAAATCTAGCGCGCTCGCCGCATGTAGGAAACGAGTGCCCGTCGCCCGTCGCCCGTCGCCCGTCGCCCAGGCCGGGATCTCCTGCGTTGACGTTTGATCAAGCCCGCCTTGCTAGGACAGGCAGCGGTCGAGTCCGTCACGCGACCGCACTGGGGGTGGCAATGAATTCGCAGCAGCATAATTTCAAAGCCGGGACCGTCGAGCTTGTCGCGGATCACGATTTCCTGCGCGTGCAGGAAACGCGCGATCCCCGGCCCCTGTCGGACAGGGTCGCGGGATTTGGTTTCGCAGCCATATTCATCGCTGCAGCAGTGCTTTTCTGGTTCATGCCTGTCGCCAATCCCGAAGAGGTCTTCTGGCTCAGGGTCGCGTTGTGCGGCGGTCTCGCCCTTCTCGCTGTCGTCCTGATCCTCGGCGCCGCCGGTGAGAAGAAGTCGTTCGAGTTCATCGAGGTCGACCGGCGCAAGGGCCTGCTGATTTCGGGACGCGACACCGAAACGGGCCGGGAAATCACCAATCGGATGCGGCTTGGCGCGATCGAGAACGTCTTTCTCGGCTCGGAGGCCATCAACCATGCAAGCAAGACGCTCGAAAGCACCCAGACCCTTTACGTGTCCGGAGAAGGAGCGCCGAAGAGAGGCATATTGTTCACCGGGCCCGGCCTCGCTCTCAATGAGGTCAAGGCCCATATCCAGCGACTGGCCGGATCGTGATGAAGCGCGCTTGAAGGCGTGCGGCGGATCGCGTCTTTCCAACCCGCCTGAGGCGGCGAGCGCGTGCCGAACCGGGCGAAGTTTCCTAGTTGCTCGTCTCCAGCGCCTTGCGCTGCGTCTCTTCCCGCTCGAACGCGCGCTTGTAGGCCGGCCGCGCGGTCAGGCGTTCGCGATAGGCCTTGAGGCTGTCGGGCACGCCTTCGTCCAGCCCGACGTTCTGCGCGAGGATCAGCGCGTAGCCGACGCAGATGTCGGCCACGGTGAAGCGGTCGGCGCACAGATATTCGCGCCCCTCGAGCCGCTGCTCGACCTTGACGAGGCGCTTGTGGAACCACTTGGCGTAGGCGTGGCCCGCCTCTTCCAGCCCCTTGTCCTTCTCGAAGATGGCGAAGCGCATGAAGACCGTCTGCGGAAAGGTGATCGTGGCATCGGCGTGATAGGTGAAATCGAGATATTCGGCATAGTCCCGTTCACCCGGCAGGACGATGAAATCGCTCGGCCCGCCGCGCGAGCAAAGGTAATGCGCGATCGCGCAGCTTTCGGTCATGCGCGATTCGTAAGGCCCCATTTCGTCGCCGAGCTGGTCGATCAGCAGCGGCACCGTGCCGAGCGGGTTTTCCTGCAGATAATCGGGCGCCATGTGGCGCGGCGGGAACGGCAGCACGCGAAGGTCGATATCCACCCCCGCCTCCTCGGCGGCCCAGGTGGCGCGAAGCCCGCGAGACCGGGCGCAGGTGTAGAGGATCGGCTTGGTCATGGGATGTCTCCTAGTGCGCCTCGCCCGCGCCCACACCCAGCATTTTATGCAGGACGAAGGCGATGATCGCGCCCAGCACCAGCCCGACCAGCGCCGAAACCGCGGCATAGCTCGCCCAGCCGAGAACGCCCGAAAGCGCGCCGGTTGCGCCCTTCACGGCATATTCGATCCCGTGCGCGGCATCGTAGAGCGCATCGAAGCCGACCTCGTGCGTGCCATGGAGGATGATCCCCCCGCCGACCCAGAGCATCGCAACCGTCCCGACGACCGAGAGGAGAGTGAGCAGCTTGGGCACGGAATCGACGAGGAAACGGCCGAAACGCTGCGAAGCCGGGTTGTCCCGCTTGCTCAGATGGAGGCCGATATCGTCCAACTTCACGATCACCGCCACTGCGCCATAGACCACCACCGTCACCGCGACACCCACCAGCGCCAGCGCCAGCGCGCGCTCCCACCAAGTCGGCAGGTCGAGTTCATTGAGGGTGATCGCCATGATCTCGGCCGACAGGATGAGGTCGGTGCGGATCGCGCCGGCGACGCGCTTTGTCTCGAATTCGACCGGATCGCGGATCTCGTCCTTCACGGTCTTGCCGTGTTTCGCCCCGCCCAGCTTCTCCATCACCTTTTCCGCGCCCTCGTAGGACAGGAAGGCCCCGCCGAGCATGAGGATCCAGATGATCGCGCCGGGCAGGAATTCGGACAGGAGAATCGCGCCCGGCAAAAGCAGGATGAGCTTGTTGAACAGGCTCCCCTTGGTGATCGACCAGATGATCGGCAATTCGCGCGCTGGCGACAGGCCGGTGACATAGCTCGGCGTGACCGCGGCATCGTCGATCACCACGCCCGCGGTCTTGGTCCCCGCCTTGCTTGCGGCGACCGAGATATCGTCGACGGAGGCGGCCGCCGCGCGGGCGATCACCGACACATCGTCAAGCAGCGCGACGAGACCTGAGGGCACGCAGGACCTTTCACCGACGGAAAAACATCTGGCCCGCGCAACTGCACTGCCCCGACCGCGCGGGCAAGTCTTGCATTTGCCTCCAGACCCTGTATGTGCGCGGGCTTCGTGGCGGCTATCGCCGGTGCGAACTCTCGAAGAAAGCCGGAGGGGCCCCGTCATCCGGACGGATCAGCCAGCGATCGGCATGGAAGTGAAAGGAATGAGGCATGGCTCTTTACGAGCATGTGTTCCTCGCGCGTCAGGACCTCTCCCAGGCCCAGGTCGACGCGCTGGCGGCCACGGCGACCGAAATCGTCGAAGCGAATGATGGCAAGGTCACCAAGACCGAGACCTGGGGTCTCAAGTCGCTCGCCTACAAGATCGACCGCAACCGCAAGGCGCATTTCGTCATGCTCAACATCGACGGGCCGGGTTCGGTGGTCGAGGAGCTCGAGCGCCAGACCCGCATCAACGAAGACGTCATCCGCTACATGACCATCCGCGTCGACGAGCACGAGGAAGGCCCCAGCGTGATGATGCGCAAGAACGAGCGCGACCGTAAGCGTCGCGGCGACAAGGAGGATCGCGACTGATGGCACGCCCGTTTTTCCGCCGCCGCAAGTCCTGCCCCTTCTCCGGCAAGGACGCCCCCAAGATCGATTACAAGGACGTGCGCCTGCTGCAGGGCTTCATGTCCGAGCGGGGCAAGATCGTGCCCAGCCGCATCACCGCCGTTTCCGCGAAGAAGCAGCGTGAACTCGCCAAGGCGATCAAGCGCGCGCGCCATATCGGCCTGCTTCCCTACATCGTGAAGTAAGAGGAGAGACAATCATGGATATCATTCTCCTCGAACGCATCGAGAAACTCGGTTCGATCGGCGACGTCGTAACCGTGCGCGATGGCTATGCCCGCAACTTCCTGCTCCCACAGAAGAAGGCGCTGCGCGCGAACGAGGCCAACAAGCGCGTTTTCGAAGCGAACCGCGAGCGGCTCGAGAAGGAAAACGCCGAGCGCCGCAGCGAAGCCGAAAAGCAGGGCGAGACGATCGCCGGGGCCGAGGTCGTGCTGATCCGCGCGGCGTCGAACGCCGGCCAGCTCTACGGTTCGGTCAATGTCCGCGACATGGTCGCCGGGTTGGCCGCGCAGGGCCACGAGATCGACAAGAAGCAGGTCATCATGGGCGCCCCGATCAAGTCGATCGGGATGCACGAGGTGACCGTCGCGCTCCACCCCGAGGTCCACGTCACCGTCAAGGCCAACGTCGCCCGCAGCGACGACGAGGCCGAATTGCAGTCGCAGGGCGTCGACGTGCTCGCCCAGCTGTTCGAGGAAGAGCAGCGCGAGATCGAGGAACAGGCCGAAGCGAACCGCGTCGACCCGAACCTCGAACCCGGCGAGATCCCGGCCGAACTGCTCGAAGACGGCGTCGACACGCCGGAAGGCATGAGCGAGGCCGAGGCCAAGATCGAAGCGACCGATCCGGACACGGACAGCGAAGAGCGGTAAGCCTCCTCGCTTCACGGCATCAACAAGACGGGCGCGGAGGTCGTGACGGCTTCCGCGCCCTTCTTGTAAAGGCAGCCGGTCCGCTTCCCTTCGAACCTTCACATTTGCGCATTAGGCTGAACGCCCATGACCCCCATTCCAAGCATTCTCGAGCAATTGCAGCAGCATTATGCCGACGCGGTGAAAACCCTGCGCGAGGACGTGATCGCCTTCGGACGCGACGGGACGATCCCCCCGGCGCGCAAGCGACAGGACGGCAGCTATGCCTATCCCGAGCTCACGCTGCGCTATTCGGGACGGGATTCGAGCGGCGGCGAAGCGGATGACCGCACGCGCGCTTTCGGGCGGCTCGAAATGGCGGGAACCTATACCACCACGATCACCCGCCCCGACCTGTTTGCGCCCTATCTCGCCGAACAGCTCGAACTGATTGCGGCCGAATACGAGATCAACGTGACGGTCGGCCGCTCGCGCCAGGAAATCCCCTTTCCCTATGTCCTCGACGGCGAGGCCGGGGCGGCCATGGTCGGCATAGCACCACAGGAAATCGGGCAGTACTTCCCCTCGACCGACCTCGCCCTCATCGGCGACGAGCTCGCCGACGGGATCGAGTTCGACGAGGAACGCGACATGCCCCTGTCGCTGTTCGACGCGCTGCGCACCGATTATTCGCTCGCCCGGCTGGCCCATTACACCGGCACGCGGGTGGAGGATTTCCAGGAGTTCATCCTGTTCACGAACTATCACCGCTATGTCGATGAATTCGTGAACTGGGGCGCGAAGCAGATCGGGAAAGACGGCTACACCGCGCTGACCGGTGCGGGGGGGCTGCACATCACCGATCCGGCCGACAATGCGCGCGAGCAGCTGTCCGACACCGCCTGGCGGCGTCACCAGATGCCCGCCTATCACCTCGTGCGGGAGGATCGGCGCGGCATCACGCTGGTCAATATCGGCGTCGGGCCGTCCAATGCCAAGACGATCTGCGATCACCTCGCCGTGCTGCGCCCCCATGCCTGGCTGATGATCGGCCATTGCGGCGGCCTTCGCTCGAGCCAGAAGATCGGCGACTTCGTCCTTGCCCATGCCTATCTGCGCGACGATCACGTGCTCGACGACGTGCTCCCGCCCGAAATTCCCATCCCCCCCATCGCGGAGGTGCAGCAGGCCTTGGCCGGCGCGGCCGAAGAGGTGTCAGGCGTGCAGGGCGCGAACCTGAAACAGCGCATGAGGACAGGCACGGTCGTCACCACCGACGATCGCAACTGGGAACTGCGCTATTCGTCCTCGGCCTTCCGTTTCTCGCAGAGCCGGGCGATTGCGATCGAGATGGAAAGCGCCACCATCGCAACGCAGGGCTATCGTTTCCGCGTGCCCTACGGCACGCTGCTATGCGTGTCGGACAAGCCCCTGCATGGCGAGATCAAGCTGCCCGGGCAGGCCAACAAGTTCTACGAGGAAGCGATCGCGGCGCACCTGCAGATCGGCCTGGAGACGTGCAAGCGCCTGCGCGACGAAGGCGACCGGCTGCACAGCCGCAAGCTGCGCGCGTTCAACGAACCGCCCTTCAGATGAGAACCGGGGCGACCCAGCCCCCTTCGAACATCTGCACCGGGACATTACGCAGGTCGCGCAAGCGCCCGCGCTAACCAAGTCGCGGCACAAGGGCCCTGTCCGGAGCTACGGGCGGGCCGTTCGATCTCCCTGGCGGTGCGCCCGCCCCGGCGCTCGGGCCAGAGCACGAGCGGACAGGCGGGAGGCGATAAACCCATGTGCAGCGAAGTCGAACGCGTCAGGCAGCGGGGCTTTGCCGCGATCATCGTCGCGGGCTGGACGGTCACCGCGATGCTCGCCGCCCTCGCCCTGCCGCTGGGGCAGCAGGCGATGGTGGCTGCTCTTATCAGTGCGCTCGCCAATGCCCTGCCGACGCTCCATTACCGCCGGGGCCGCCGCGATGCCGCCGCCCGCGCGGGGATTGCGATGGTTCCTGCGGTCCAGCCCGCCCTGCTGATCCTCGTGATGGATGCAGGCGGGCTGCAGATGGAGATGCATCTCTTTTTCTTCCCCGCCCTCGCCGCGCTCGTATGGCTATGCGATCCGCGCGCTGTCCTGCTGGCGGGCGGGTTGATCGCGCTCCAGCATGTCGTGCTCGGCCTGCTCGCGCCGGAATGGAGCTATGGACGCGCGGTCCATATGGGCGATGTCGCGGTCCACCTGATCGCGCTTGCCGCCGCCTCGATCACGCTCGCTCTCATCGCAGGCGGGCTCGGCCGGTGGCTCGGCCTGCTCGGCCAGACGCGCGCGCGATGCAACGATCTCGACGCAAGGCTCGCTGAAAGCGAAACGGCGCTGGAGCAGGCGCGGAGCGATGCGCTGCGCGAGCGCGAGGCGCATGCCGCGCAGGCGCGCGCGGCAGAGGACGCGCGCCGCGGCGAGCTAGACCGGATCGCGCGCGAATTCGAAAACAGTGTCGGCGGGCTGACCCATTCGCTGCTCACGACCGCCCAATTGCTCGAGCGCACGACCAAGGCGCTGGACCAGGTGGCGAGCGAGGCGGGAACGCGCGCGGGCGAAGTCGCAGGCGCGGCGGAAAAGGCGAGCAAGGCGGCCGGCATCGTCGCGCGCGGGGTCGGCGACCTGTCGGGTGCGATCGCCAGCATTGCGGGTAATACGGGCCAGCACAAGGAACTCACCGCGCGCGCTGCCGAACGCTCCTCTTCGGGCGGCAAGGCGGTCAGCTCGCTCGCCGAACATTCGGACACGATCGGCGAGGCGACCCGCGCCATTGCCCGCATCGCCGAACGCACCAACCTGCTCGCCCTCAACGCCGCCATCGAGGCGGCATCGGCCGGGCCGCAGGGCAAGGGTTTCACCGTGGTCGCTCAGGAAGTGAAATCGCTCGCCCGGCAGGCAGGTGCCGCCGCGACAGACATCGACGCCTTCCTCTCCGGGATCCGTGCGGGCACGATGGACGCGCAGACCAGCTTCGACGCGATCGCACAAGCCATCGCCGAACTCGACCAGGCCGCCCGCGCGATCCGCTGGGATGTAGAGAGCCAGCGCAAGTGCGCCGACACCATCGAGAGCCATGCCAGCCGCGCCGCCGAAGAAATCGGCGCAATGGCAGCGCGCAGCCGCTCGCTCGCGCAAACGGCCGAAACGACTCGCGAGCTTGCCGGCGAACTCGACCGCGCGGCCGCCGCGCTGCTCGGCCATGTCGAGGGGCTGGAGGGATCGACCCGCCGGTTCGTCGAGCAATTGCGCGCGTCCTGACGGGTGCGCGCCGCCGGGATCATCCCGGGCCCGCCTGCGGCCCCTGTTCTTCGGCCCCCTGTTCTTCGGCCCCCTGCTCTTCGGCCCCGCGTTCTTGGGCCCGACGTTCTTCGGCAAAGACCAGTTCGGCGGCATACGAGACGTTCTTCTCGAACCGCTCGACCGCATCGATGAACAGGCTTTCGGGTATGCCGCTGCCGGTCAGGATATCCCAGAACAGCGACGGATCGCCTTCCTCGTCGAGAGTGACCTGAAGAAAGCGGAAGCGCGCGGAGAGCTGCATCGCCTCCGCCGGAGTCCACGGCTGGGCCCGGTCGAGCGCGCCGCGCAGCTGGATCGAGCTGCACTTGTCATGGGTCTCCTCGTCGCAATCGTAGAACAGGACCATCAGGGGATATCCGCTCTTGCGCGAAAAGCGGATCAGCGGGTCGCCGATCCCGTCCGTGGTCAATTCGGGATCGTACCCGGCATTGAGCAGGGCGAACATCATCTCCTCGGGCCGTTCGGCGGAGACGGTGCGCGGCTCCGCCTCCTGTGCGGCGAGCGAAAGGGGGGCGACAAGCGCGGCAAGGGCAGGGAGGAAACGCAGCATCATCGCAGTCTCCTTTCTTGCAAGGAAATGGGATGCGCAAGGCTGCAGCCGACGCGGCGATCGGCAAAGCTCGCCCGGGGAGCGTCAGCGGCTCTCACCCGCCTCGCCCATCGCGCCCAGCGTGTCGCGCAGCTTGCCGATTTCCTGCCCGAAGACCAGCAATTGTGCCTGCGCGTTGCGATAGCTGATCCCGTAGGCGGCGTTGATATAGCCCTGCAGGACGACGACATTGCGATCCGCACGATAGACCTTCGCATTGGGATTGACGTCGTTGTAGCGGTGCAGCCGCTGGTCGAGGTCGGGCGGTCGCGATCCGTCATCAAGCGTGAACACGGCAACCAGAACCAGGCCGAGACATCCGCTCTTGTCGCTGCAGGCCCCGGGCGAGACGGTGAAGGCGATCCCCTCGCCCGCCCTTGCGCGATAGACGTTCACCCCCTCGGCCCCCGGCTGGATCTGGAACTGGGCATTCACGTCGAGCAGCAGGCGCGAAATGGTCGAATCGTCGAACCGGGCGACGATCGCGCGCTGGTCCTGCGCCGCCACCGGGGACGCCGCCCATACGAGGAAAAAAGCCACCGCCAGCACGATTTTATGCATCACCCCTGCCCCTTGGTCTTGGTCTTTCCGATCTTTGCATTCGCTTCCATGTACGCGATGATCTGTCCAGCCACATCCTTGCCCGTCGCGCTTTCGATGCCTTCGAGGCCGGGAGAGGAATTGACCTCCATGATCACCGGCCCATGGTTCGACCGCAACATGTCGACCCCGCACACGTTCAGCCCCATGCGCCGCGCAGCGCGCGCGGCAGTGGAGCGTTCCTCCGGCGTGATCTTGATAACATCGGCGCTGCCGCCGCGATGGAGGTTGGAGCGGAAATCGTCCGCCGCCCCGGTGCGCTTCATCGCCGCGACGACCTTGCCGCCGACCACCAGCGCGCGGATGTCGGTCCCGCCCGCCTCCTTGATGAATTCCTGCACGAGGATGTTGACGTTCGCCCCGCGAAACGCCTCGATCACCGACTTTGCGCTCGACATGGTTTCCGCGAGCACCACGCCGATGCCCTGCGTACCCTCGAGCAGTTTGATCACGACCGGCGGCCCCTTCACCGCCTTGATGATCTCCTCGGCCTGCTTGGGATCATTGGCATAGGCGGTGAGCGGCAGGCCGAGCCCGTGCTTGGCGAGGATCTGCAGGGAGCGCAGCTTGTCGCGGCTGCGCCCGATCGCGACGCTTTCATTCAGAGGCCAGCATCCGCGCATTTCGAACTGGCGCAGGATGGAAAGGCCGTAATTGGTGATCGAGGCCCCGATCCGCGGGATCACCGCGTCGTATCCGATCATGGGCTCGCCATTGTAATAGACCTCGGGCCTGTGGCTCGCGATGTGGACCGTGCAGCGCGTCGTATTGAGAATGTCGAATTCGTGCCCGCGCGCTTCGGCGGCCTCCTTCAGCCGCTTGTGCGAATAGAGGTTCGGATTGCGGGCGAGCATCGCGATTTTCATGGGGTCAAACCTCTTGAACGTGAACGGGTGGCGAAAGGGGCCGCGAATCGGGTGCGGGGGCGTTCAGGGCCGATGGCCCCTTACCGCCTCCATGCCGCGCGATTGCAGCCATGAATATCCGCTGTCGACGACAAAGCGGCGACGCAGCGACGAACGACCGATCAGCATGGGAAATTTCATGTCCGACCGGTCGGCCAGGCTGATCTCGGCGCGGAAACGGACCTTGCCGATCAGCAGCGGGGTCTTGATGACATAGCGCCGCTGCGTCTCGCCATTGGAACTGGTAACGCCGCGTATGTCGACATGAACCGCCTCGCATTCGTGCCGCACGCCGTCCCAGTCGACCGCGAAACGGACATATTGCTCGCCGTCGCGGGTGAATTCCTCGACCACCTCGCCGTGGAGCGAGGAGGTGCGCGCGCCGGTGTCGATCTTGGCCGGGATGCGCAAGAGGCCGAGATCGGGCAGGTTGACCATTTCGCGCCAGCCGACGACCGGAAGCGCGCGGGGGGGATCGGCGAAGGATTTCACGGCAGGATCGCGAGCCCGTCCCCGCCCTTGCCCGCTCTCAGCCGACGCAGGACCTTGCCACTGGCATAGTCGATCTCGGCAATGGTGTCGCTGGCCGTCTCGGCGACATAGATGCGGCTACCGTCACCGGACCACAGGATGGTGACCTGGAAACGTTCCTGAGCCGCGTCTGGCCCGGAGACGCTGAGCGTGCGGATGACTTCGGCGGTTTCGAGGTCGATGACCGAAAGCGAACCATCCATCAGGTCCGAGGTCAGCGCGACATCGCCCTGCGGCCTTATGGCGATGCGCAGGGGGAAACGCCCGGTGGCAACGGTTTCGCGAACCTCCATCGTCACCGGATCGAGCGCGAAAGCCCGGTTCGACCCGCGCGCCGAGACCCACAGCGTTGCGCCATCGGGGGACAGCGCGATTCCCTCGGGCTCCTCCCCCACCGCCACCGAAATCGGCGCGATGCGGGATTTGAGCGCGATCCGCGTCACGGTGCGCGAACCGAGATCGGTGGTCCAGGCGGTGGCGCCATCGGGAGCAACGGCAAGCATGTGGCTGCCTTCCTGCCCGGTTGCGAATTCGAGCGTCGTCGTCGCGTCGGTGAGCGGCCCGGTTACGACGAATACCGACCGGCGACCTTCGGCGGTTGCATAGATATCGCCGTTTTCATGCCATACGATACCGTGCGGGCGGGCATTCTCGCCGAGATCGACGCTTTTGACCCGATCGAGGGTGTCGGCGGCGAAAATGTCGACGCTCGTCCCACCGTAACAGGCGAGCGCGACGTGACGGCCGTCGGGCGATGTCGCAAGCTCATGCGGGTTGGTGCAGCTATCCTTGCGGAGCACCTCCTCGCCGGTTTCGAGATCGATCTTAGACAGGGTATCGCCGCGCTTGTTCGCAACGAAAAGGGTCTGCGCAGAAACCTGCATACCTGCGGACGGTGCATAGACCGTCCAGCCCTCGCCCGAACCGCTTTGCTGCGTCGGCGCGCAGGCGGATGCGAGCAGGACCGCTCCGGGCAGCGTCAGCCTGGCCATCGGATCGCGCGATTGCATGGCATGCAGCATAACGGTCCGAGCCCTTGCGTCAAAGCGTGCCCGGAAAAAGGGACTGATTGATTTGGTAATGAATCACCGTCGCATTCTTCTGGATTTTACGAATGACATGAGATAATGTAGCGCAGCTTTGACACGGAAAACCGATACCGATCCTTGCGACGATCGGTATGCTCACCGGCCATAGCCCCCGTGAGGCCCGTGAGCCTGGGCCCCCGCCGATCCGTCTGCGGCGGGGGCCCACTACTTTTCGGGCCTCCCTACGTGTTCTGGCCGGCTGTTTCGCTCGCCGCTCACTCCTGCAGGAAGCGCACAATCGATTCGCCAAGCTCGGGCCGGGTCGCACTGTCGAGATGGCCGCCCGGCACTTCCTCGTAACGCGCATCGGGGAGCAATTGCGCCAGATGGCTGGCCGAGCCGTTGTCGCGGTCGTCCGCGCCGCTCACCACCAATGCGGGGCAGACGACACCCGAAAGGGCATCGATCTCGAGATCGCCCATCGCATCGAGCAGCAGGCGCGCTGCGACCCTGTCCACGCCTTGCGATTTCAGGAACTGGCGCGATTGCCAGGCCGGGTCGCCGCGCTCGATGGTGTCGAATTCGTCGATCACCCGCTTGAAGAAAGCGGAGCGCTGCTGCCATTGCGAAAGGCCGGAGACGCCCATCCCGCAGGCGACCAGACGGCGCGGCGCGAGGACGCCGCGGGCGGCGAGATGCAGCGCGGTACGCGCGCCGAGCGAGAAGCCGACGAGATCGAAGCTTTCTTCCTCCAGCTCCAAATGCGCAGCCAGAGCCGCCACGTCGCGCACCAGCACGCCGGCGGGGTAGCTCTCCGGATCGCGTGGGGCCTCGCTTTCGCCGTGGACCCGGAAATCGGGCATGATCGCCTCGAACCCTGCCTCGGCAAGTCGCGCGGAATGGCCCCATTTGATCCAGTTCATCTGCGCGCTCGAGAACAGGCCGTGCAGCAGCAATACGGGCCGCCCCTCGCCCTGCCGGTGGACAGCGAGGCGCGTGCCGTCGAAAGAGGCGAAGAATGTAGTCGTGTGATCCCTCACGCACAGCCCTCGCGCGGCTGCAGCCCTTTCTGCTCCATCCGCCATTTGACCATCTCGATCCGATCCTGCCCGAAGAAGGGCTCGCCCTCGAACACCAGCGTGGGCACACCCCAATGGCCCGCCGCCTCGAGATCGGCCTGGTTGGCGGCAATCTCGATATCGAGCGCCCCGGCATCGTCCACTGCTTCCGCTTCGATCTGCGCGAAATCGAGCCCGGCCCGTTCCGCCGCGCCTTTCAGGTGCTCGCCCTCGTTCCAGCCCCTGGCCCCGCCCCAGATGAGCCTTCCCGCCTCATGCGCGAAGGCAAGGCCCCGCCTGCGCCGCGCCGCAACCTGGCCCAATCGCGTGATTCGCTTGATATGCGGCTGGTCGGCGCTGATCTGGCGGGTGTTGACATCCTGCACGATCGGGTCGGGGCTTGGCGGGCCGAAAGGAATGCCATGGAACTGCGCGACGCGGATCATGTCGCGCATGGTGTAGCCGAGCCAGTTCGGGTGGTTGCGCTCGAAAAAATCGGGCTGGCGCACAGCGAGCGGCCAGACCGGCTTGAGCGCGATATCGAGATCATGGTCCTCGCACATCTGCCGGTAGCGGCCGACGGCAAGATAGGAATAGGGCGAGCGAAAGCTGAAATAGAGATCCGCCGCCAGCGTCATCGCGCCGCCTCTTCGCCGCGAATGAAGCATTGCGTCCCGGCGAACAGCGTGGCGACCTCGTCCGCTTCGATGAAGCCGCCGATCGCGCCGAGGCGGAATTCCCGGCCCAGCGTGCTGTCCGCGAGCATTTCGAAGCCCTCCATGTCCCGCATCGCACCGGCGGCGATGCCCAGCGCGACGTCGCCCGCGACCGCGACCTCCTCGGCAATCGGCGCATCGCCTTCATAGGGCAGGTGCCAGTTCCAGCCGACCAGCTGTCCCTCGGTGAAATGCAGCGTGAGCCCGCCCTCGTAATCGGTGAAATCGACCGCGCCCGCCTCGCAGTCGGTGTTGGTCGCGCGGCGAACCGGTTCGCCGAGCGCTTTTGCCAGGGCGGTCTCGACCTCGTTGCGGCCCGCATTGAAGCGGAAAGCCTCGCCTCCCACGGCCAGCCCCTCGCCCTCGAGGCGCACCGCGTCCTCCACGATCGAATCGGCATCGGGCCCGGTTTTGCGGGCGCCCTCGGACGGGTCGCCCCCGGAATCGCAGGCGGCAAGGGCCAGAACGGCGGCGAACGGCAGGGCTTTGCGCATGGAACTCAACCTTTCTTCAGGTGTCGCCGACCCAGCAGTTCGGCAATCTGCACCGCATTGAGCGCAGCACCTTTGCGCAGGTTGTCGGACACGCACCACAGGGCCAGCCCGTTCTCCACCGTCGGGTCCTCGCGCACGCGGGAGATATAGGTCGCGCTGTCGCCCGCGCTTTCGACAGGGGTGACGTATCCCTCGTCCTCGCGCTTGTCGACGAGCATGATGCCCGGCGCCTCGCGCAGGATGTCCTGCGCCTGCTCGGCGGTGATTTCCCGCTCGAACTCGATGTTCACCGCTTCGGAATGGCCGACGAAAACGGGCACGCGCACGCAGGTCGCCGTGAGCTTCACTTTGGGATCGAGGATCTTCTTGGTCTCGACCACCATCTTCCATTCCTCCTTGGTCGATCCGTCTTCGAGGAACACGTCTATGTGAGGGATCACATTGAAGGCGATCTGCTTGGTGAACTTGGCCGGCTCGACCGGATCGCCGACGAAGATCGCGCGGCTCTGCTCGAACAATTCGTCCATGCCCGCCTTGCCCGCGCCGGAAACCGACTGGTAGGTCGACACCACCACCCGCTTGATCGTCGCGGCATCGTGAAGCGGCTTGAGCGCGACGACGAGCTGCGCGGTCGAGCAGTTGGGATTGGCGATGATATTGCGCTTTGTGTAACCGTCGATCGCGTCCGGGTTCACTTCCGGCACGATCAGCGGCACGTCCGGGTCCATCCGGTAGAGCGAGGAATTGTCGATCACCACGCAGCCCGCCGCGGCGGCCTTGGGCGCATATTCCTTCGCCGGGCCGGATCCGGCCGCGAACAGGGCGATGTCCCAGCCGGCCCAGTCGAAATGCTCGATGTTGCGGCATTTCAGCATACGGCCCGTGTCGCCGTATTCGACCTCGGTCCCGGTCGAACGGCCCGATGCGACGGCTGCAACCTCGTCCACGGGAAACTCGCGCTCGGCGAGAATCTGCATCATTTCGCGCCCGACATTGCCGGTCGCCCCGACGATGGCCACCCGATAGCCCAATTCGCATTCTCCTGTTTACTGCCGCCTCGCGAGATAGCGCCTCGCGCGGCCCGCACAACCACCCAGCCCTGCTTATTCGGGCGGCGTCACCCCGTGGCTTTCGAGGAAGCGGAAAATCGTGTTCCACAGGTGCGGCGAGATGTTCTCGCCCCCCACGCGGTGCGTGTAGCCGGGATAGAGCATCATCTCGAACGGCACGTTGCCTTCCTGCAGCGCGGCGATGATTTCCGAGGAATTCTCGAACACCACGTTGTCGTCGGCCATGCCGTGGACGATGAGCAGCGGGTCGCTGATCCCGGTCGCCTGCGGGATCGCGCTCGCCCTCTCGTAAGCTTCCGGCACTTCGCGCGGGTTCCCCATGTAGCGTTCGGTGTAGTGGGTGTCGTAAAGCTCCCACTTGGTCACCGGCGCGCCCGATATGCCCGCCGCATACAGGCCCGGGTCGGCTTCGAGCTGCTTCAGCGTCATGTAGCCGCCATAGGACCAGCCATAGATCGCGATCTTGTCGGGATCGACGTAAGCCTGCTGCCCCAGCCATTCGGCCCCGGCCTTCTGGTCGCGCACCTCGACCCCGCCCATCGCGCGGTAGATCGGCTGTTCGAAATCGACGCCCCGGTTGGCCGAGCCACGATTGTCGAGCGCGAACCAGATATAGCCCCTGTCCACGACCGCCTGCGCGAGCGCGCCGGTCCAGCCCTTGTCCACCAGCTGCGGCCCCGGCCCGCCATAGTGGTAGTAGAGCACGGGGTATTTCTTGCCCGGCTCCATGTCGGGTTTGAGCATCATGTAGTGAAGCTCCGTCCCGTCCTCGGCCGCAATCGTGCCGTATTCGGGCATGACATGGCTCATCAGGTAAGGTGTGTAGGGGTGCTCTGCGTCCAGCGCGTTCTCCTCGATCCAGGTGATGCGCTGCCCTTCGCGCCCTGCGAGGTAGGACTGCGGGGGCTGATCGGGTTTCGACCGGCTGACGAGCAGCGCGCGGCCCTTGCCGTCCATGCTGGCGCTGTTGGTGTAATCGGGATCGGTCAGGCGCTCGGGCTCGCCCTCACCCGATAAATCCGCGCGATAGACCTGCGTGGTCAGCACGTCATCGACCCGGGTGAAGAAGAAACTGCCTTCCTCCTCGTTCACCCCGACAAGGCTGACTGCGGGCTGCGTGCCTTCGGTAAGCTGCGTCCATTCGCCGGCGTCGAGACGGTAGAACTGGCCGTAGCCCGAACGCTCGGACCACCACAGCAGGCTGCCATCCTTCAGGAAACGGTAATTGTCCGACAGGTTGATCCAGTAATCGGGCCGCGCGGCCTTTTCGGTGAAGAGGATTTCGCTTGTCCCCGTCGCCGGATCGACCTTCAGCATGTCGATCCGCGACTGCGCGCGGTCCTGCCGCTGGACATAGAGGTAATCGTCCGGCCCCCAGTCGACACGGGCAAGGTAGATGTCGGTCTCCGGCCCGAGATCGACCTCGACCCGGTTTCCGCCGTCCGGGTCCATCACGTAAAGCTCGACGATGGCGTTGTCCGAGCCTGCCACCGGGTAGCGCTGGTCGAACACCCTGGTCCCGGTCGCTCCTATCGCGGCGCGAGTGACGATGCCGACCGGGCTTTCGTCGGTGCGCTGGACGGCGATTCTGAGGTCGTTGGGCGACCACCAGTAACCGGTGAGGCGACCCATTTCCTCCTGCGCGACGAATTCGGCCTCGCCCCAGCGGATCGTTTCGCCTTCCTTCGGCGTGATCGGGCGCGCTTCCTCGCCGAACGGGCCAACCCATAGCTGCCTCTCGCGCACGAAGGAGACATAGCCGCCCTTGCTCGACAGCTTGGGGTTGAGTTCGCTGCCCTCGGTATCGGTGAGGCGCGTCACGCTCCCGTCGAGATTGGCGAAATAGAGATCGCCGTCGAGCGGCACGAGCACACCCGACCCGTCGTTCGCCCACTGATAGGTAATGATGCCTTTCAGGTTGCCGACGCGCGCGCGTTCGCGCTGCATCTTCTCGTCCTCGGACAATTCGCGGCCCGTGCCCAACGCCTCGCTGTCGACCAGCATGCGCCATTCGCGCGTGGCGATGTCGTAGCCCCACAGGTCGTAGCGCTCGCGCTCGTCCTCGCGGTTCTTCAGCAGGGTGAGATATTTCCCATCCGGCGAAAGCTTCGCCTGGCGCGGCGCGGGGCCGTTCAGCGACGGCGAAGCGAAGACCCGCTCGAAGGTCAGTTCGCCCTGTTCGCTCATGGCAGTATCGGCAAAGGCGGGTGCAGGAGACAGGAGTGCAGCGACAAGTGCGGCAAGGATCGGCAAGCGCATTTCAAGGACGGCCCCTTCGTTTCGTCATGGCTGGCCGCCGACATGACGAAACGGCGCGCGAATTGCAAAGGGGGAGAGAACAGCAGACCCGCAAAATCGGGCGCGAACACAAAAAGGCGGCTCCTCGTGGAGCCGCCCTGTGTGGAATTCGCGTTGAGCGAGCCTTACGCCTTGGGAGCGTTCTCGCGGCGTTCGGCGATGCGCGCGCGCTTGCCGGTGCGGCCGCGCAGGTAATAGAGCTTGGCCCGGCGCACGACGCCGCGGCGGACCACGGTGATGTCGTCGATGATCGGCGAATAGAGCGGGAAGACGCGTTCCACGCCTTCGCCGAAGCTGATCTTGCGCACGGTGAAGTTGCTACCCATGCCGCGGTTCGAACGCGCGATCACCACGCCTTCGAAATTCTGCACACGCTCGCGGTTGCCTTCCTTGACCTTGACGCCGACACGCACGGTGTCACCGGCCCGGAATTCGGGAATGGTTCGTTCGACCTTGCCGATTTCCTCGGCTTCGATTTGCTGGATCAGGTTCACTGGTCCGTATCCTTCTGTTTCCGCTGCGCGCCAGAGGCAGACCCGCCCGGAGCATCCCCGTGACGCTCCCATAGATCGGGCCTGCGTAACCGTGTCGTCTCGCGCGCCTTGGCCTTGCGCCAGGCGGCGATCTTCGCATGATCCCCCGATCGCAGCACTTCGGGGATCGTGCGCCCTTCCCACTCTTGCGGTCGGGTGTAATGCGGATATTCGATGAGGCCGTCCTCGAAGGATTCCTCCTCGCCGCTACAGGCCGCGCCCATTACGCCGGGAAGCAGCCGAATGCAAGCGTCGAGTATGGCGAGCGCGGCGGGTTCTCCGCCGGAGAGGACAATGTCGGCAAGGCTGACCTGCTCGATTTGCGGGCGAGCCTCGAACAGGCGTTCGTCAAAGCCTTCGAACCGGCCGCACAGCAGGGTCACGCCCGGCCCGCTCGCGAGTTCCCGGATGCGTGCCTGCGTGATCGGTTTCCCGCGCGGTGTCATGGCGAGGATCGGCGCTTCGGGCTGGAGCGCGGCGGCATGATCGACCGCCCGCGCCACCACGTCGCATTTCAGGACCATGCCCGCCCCGCCCCCTGCGGGCGTATCGTCGACCGTGCGGTGCTTGTCGGTGGCGAAATCGCGGATCTGCAACGCCGCGCAGGACCAGTCGCCGCGCTCGAGCGCCTTGCCGGCGAGCGACAAGCCGAGCGGACCCGGAAACATCTCGGGATAGAGTGTCAGGATGGTGGCGGCGAAACTCATTCGGCGCCGGTCAGGTCGCGCCCCGTCCGCCGCTTTGCATCCTCGCGCCGCAGCCAGTCGACATAGCTTGCCAGCGCAGCCCCGATCGTGCTGCCCCACACGACGAGCACGATGAGCGCGAAGGCGATAGCGCCGCCCAGCCCGCCATCGCGGGTCGCGGCCATGAACACGGCGAGCGGGACCGCGCCGAGAGCGCCGATGCCCATCATCGCGCCGAAGCCGGGCCGTTCTTTCGCGCGGGCGAGCGCGATATTGGCGATAATCGGCGTCAGGATGAGCGGCGAGACGAGCATCACCCACCACAGCCATTCGGGCGCTTCGAACACGTTTTCCCTCCACGGCAAGCGAAACAGGCGGGGCGCGCCGATGCGCTGCCCCGCCCGCTCCTTAGCCTTGCGTGAAGCGTATCTCCAGCCCGCTCACCGCTTGCGGAAAATCATGATCCCCCAGGTCAGCCGACCCTCGTCCGCGCCGCGCACCCAGTGGCCGAGACCTGCGATCATACGGTCGACGAAGGCATCGCTCGCCGAAAGCTCGCCCCGGCGCGCATCGAGCTCCTCGGCGACGCGGGCATAGTGGTTGCGCAGCTGGTTCGAGCGGTCCTGCACTTCGACTTCCTCGAAGCCGCGCGCCTTCAATCCCTCGCGATAGAAGCCGAAGCTCGCAAGGTTCTGGAGGTGGATGCGGTCATAGATCGGCTGCAGCGCGCTGGTATCGGCGAGCCCGTCCGCCTGCATCGGATCGGTGAAGATGAACCGCCCGCCGGGCTTCAGCACCCGCGCGACCTCGTCCAGCACCGCATCGCGGTCGGGCGCGTGGAGAATCGCGTCCTGGCTCCACACCACGTCGAACGCCTCGCCGTCGAAAGGCAGAGCGTCGAACGACCCGTCGAAGACCTCGATCCGGTCCGACAGACCCGCTTCGCCGGTCAGCTTGCGATTGCGGGCGTTCTCTTCCTCGGCGATGTTCAGGCAGGTGACGTGGGCCGCGCCGTGTTTCGCCACCAGCCGCCGCGCGCCGCCGCCATAGCCCGAACCGATATCGAGCACGTGCAGGTCACCCAGATCGCCGAGCAGCCCTGCCATCGTGTCGACCGTCGTCGCGCTCGCCTCGCGGATGTCGCGCGTGTCGTCATAGATGCCGACATGGATGTCCTCCCCGCCCCAGATGGTGGAATAGAACTCGATCGCGTCGCTGCTGTCGTAATAATCCCGCGCGACCGCGACACCGGCTTCGTCCGTCATCGTCTCACTTGCCATCGTCGTCCTCAATATATTCCTTTTCCGCCACGTGGATGAAGAAGTCGGGCGAGGCGTCCTCGTGGTCGTCCTGGAAATCGCCATAGGTGTGGATGCGCTGGAAGCCGACATCGGCCATGAGGCCGCGGACATATTCCTTGCGAATGGGGAACATGTTCAGGAAGTAGTCAGAACCATCCGGGAACGAATACTTGAACCGGGCGAGGCTGTCGTCGACATAATCGGGCTCGGCCGTGACCTGGTCGCCGCAATAGTAATATTTGTGCTTCGAGCTGAAGCCGTGATCGAGGATCTCGTCGTAATTGCGCTGGTCGAGGATCAGCACGCCGTCATGCTTCAGCGCGGCGTAGAATTCGGCCAGCGTACGGCGCCGGTCGGCTTCGTCGTGGAGGTGGGTGAAGCTGTTGCCGAGGCATATGATCGCGTCGAACTTGCCGTGCACGTCCTTGTTCAGCCAGCGCCAGTCGGCATGGACGGTCTTGAGCACGAAATCGTGATCGGCCGCATTCTGGAACGCCATGGCGAGCATTTCGGCAGACCCGTCGGCGGAGAACACGTCGAACCCGGCCTTGAGCAGTTGCACCGAATGGAATCCCGTGCCGGTCGCGACATCGAGCACCGATTTCTTGCCGCGCGCGCGCAGCAGGTCGATGAAGAACTGGCCTTCGCTTTCGGCGCGCGCGTCCCAGTCGATGAGCTCGTCCCACTTCTCCACGAAGCCGCGGACATATTCGTTCACATAGACATCGGATTCGCGCACGGCATGCGGATCGTCGCCGTAATCCTGCTCGTCTGTCGGTGCGAAGGTGTTCGTGGTGGTCTTGTCCACTGTCGATTCCCCGTTCTGATGATGCCCCGCAGGCGCGCAAAAAGCCCCTCCGCCGGAGGGTGGCCTCGCGAAGCGTTGATCTCATATTATCGAGTGCATCGATTAGAACATGGCCCGCCGCTTATCTCAACCGAAGCGGGGCGTTTCGGCAAAAACGCAAGATAATTGCGTCTCACGCAATCAGATTAGCCTGTGTCGCAAGCATCATGGGCACAATCGGCCTCTGGCGAAGCACAATTGCGCCTTGTAACAAATCTTAAGTCTTTGAAATGAGCAGAATCGCTCCGGCAGCCAGTCAAATTTCCCGCCGCCTGAACGGCCGACGACATCGCGGTCCCGCGTCACAAAATGTGCAACCCGCCAGCCCATAGCGAGGTTCCCTGCGGTGAGCGCGAATACTCCAAGTCAACGCCTGTCGTCGGGCACACGCAAGGCAGGGTGAGGCGGATTTGCCGCTTCATTCGGCGAAAGCGCGGGCGATCACCATGCGCCTCTCGTCCCAGGACAGCACCGCCTGCCGCGTCATCGGCACCATGAAAGTCGTCTGTCCTTTCGCGGGCGGCGGCTCGCGCCGGATCTCGACGATATCGGTCGCGCCGAAATTGGCGAGGGCGACCACTTCGCCCACCCATTTTCCCGCATCGGTCTCGACGCGAAGGCCGATCAGGTCGGCATGGTAATATTCGCCTTCACCAAGCGGCGGGAGCGCGGCGCGCGGCACGGTCAGGACGGTGCCGCGCAGCTTCTCCGCCTCGCTGCGGTTCGCGATCTCGGCAAAGCGTGCGATGGCCCCGCCCTTGTTGTCGGAGCGAATCGCCTTAAGAGTGAGGGCGCCGTCATTGAAGCTGTCATGCGCCGAAAGAGCGTCGACGCCTTCGCCCAGCAGCTTGAGCCGCACGTCGCCTGCCACGCCATGCGCGCCGGTGATTGCGGCGAGTTCGATTGTGTCTGCTGGCACGCCGCGCTCCCGGCCCGCCCCGGTGCGATGTCACGCACCGGGGCAGGCGATCGGAGAGGGATCAGCCCTCGGCCTTTTCCTCGCCGGAATCCTCTGCGGGAGTTTCCTCGGCCGGAGCTTCTTCAGCAGCAGCCTCTTCAGCCGGAGCCTCTTCAGCCGGCGCCTCCTCTTCGGCCGGCGCTTCGGCTGCTGCGGCCTTGGCGGCTTCCTCGGCCTCGCGGGCCTTCTCGGCCTTCTCCTCGGCGCGCTCCTTGGCCTTCTCGCCCGGCTCGGCCTTCTGCGGGTTGTTGCGCGGGGTGCGCTCCATCACGCCGGCGGCATCGAGGAAGCGGGCGACGCGGTCGGACGGCTGCGCGCCGACCGAGAGCCAGTGACGCGCACGGTCCTCGTCGAGCTTGATGCGCGCGGGGTCATCCTTGGCCAGCAGCGGGTTGTAGGTGCCGATCTGCTCGAGATACTTGCCGTCGCGCGGGGCACGGCTGTCGGCGGCCACGATGCGGTAATAGGGACGCTTCTTGGCGCCGCCGCGCGAAAGCCTGAGTGCAATTGCCATTATGTCTTACCTTTCGAATGGAATTATATGTAATCGTGAACTGAAACTATTTCTTCTTGGGCCCGCCGAGGCCGGGGAGACCGCCCGGTCCGCCCGGTCCGCCAAGACCGGGAAGACCGCCCTGCCCGCCGACGCCGCCGGGACCGCCCATTGGGGGCATGCCGCCCGGGCCGCCCCCGCCGCCGAACATCGACGCAAGGCCCTTGAGGCCGCCCATCTTCTTGATCTGCTTCATCGCCTTGCTCATCTCCTGATGCATTTTCAGGAGCTTGTTCACGGTCTGCACGTCGGTGCCGCTGCCTGCGGCGACGCGCTTCTTGCGCTTGGCGTTCATCAGCGCGGGATTGGCGCGCTCCTTAGGCGTCATCGAGGAGATGATCGCGTCCATGTGAACCAGGACCTTGTCGTCCATGTTCGACGCGGCCATCGCGGCCTTGGCCTTCTTCATGCCCGGCAGCATTCCGGCGAGCATTCCAAGCCCGCCCATGTTCTGCATCTGGCGAAGCTGCATGCGCAGGTCGTTGAGGTCGAACTTGCCCTTTTCGAAATTGCGCTGGAGCTGCTCGGCCTCTTCCTCCTTGATCGTCGCCGCCGCCTTTTCGACGAGGCTGACGACATCGCCCATGCCGAGGATGCGGTCGGCAACGCTGGAGGGGCGGAACGTCTCGATCGCATCGAGCTTTTCGCCCGTGCCGGCGAACTTGATCGGCTTGCCCGTGACCGCGCGCATCGAAAGCGCCGCGCCGCCGCGCGCATCGCCGTCCATCCGGGTGAGCACCACGCCGGTCAGCGGGACTTCGCCGGAGAAACTCTGCGCGACATTGACCGCGTCCTGACCCGTCAGCGAGTCGACGACGAGCAGCACTTCGTTCGGCGCGGAGACGGTCGAGACCGCCTTCATCTCGGCCATCAGGGCTTCATCGACATGCAGGCGACCGGCCGTATCGAGCAGCAGCACGTCGACATTCTGCAGCCGCGCCGATTCCATCGCCCGGCGGGCGATATCGACCGGCTGCTGGCCCGCGACGATCGGCAGCGTGGCGACGTCCGCCTGCTCGCCCAGGACCGCCAGCTGTTCCTGGGCCGCCGGGCGATTGACGTCGAGCGAGGCCATCATCGCTTTCTTGCCGTGGCGTTCGCGGATCAGCTTGGCGAGCTTGGCCGTGCTCGTCGTCTTGCCCGAACCCTGCAGGCCGACCATCATGATGACGACCGGGGGCTTGGCATCGAGCTTCAGTCCCTCGACCTCCGCCCCGCCGAGCGTTTCGACGAGCTCGTCATGGACGATCTTGACCACTTGCTGGCCGGGCGAAACCGATTTGAGCACGTCCTGTCCGATCGCCTTTTCGGTGACCGAATCGATGAAGCGACGCGCAACGGGCAGCGCGACATCGGCTTCGAGCAGGGCCACGCGCACTTCGCGCATGGCGTCGCGCACGTCCTGCTCTTTCAGCGCGCCGCGCCCCTTGAGACGGTCGAATACGCCGCCGAGGCGATCGGACAGATTGTCGAACACTCGTCTCTTCTCCTCGCCCCGCGGTCGGCCTGCGAGGCCGATCCGGGGATGTAAACGCGAAAAACGCCGGCGGACGAAACCTCGTCGGCCAGCGTGCGGATCACCGCCGCCTTTTCAGGGCGGCTGTCATCACGAATATCTTCGACTGGTGGAGCCTAGCGGGATCGAACCGCTGACCTCAACACTGCCAGTGTTGCGCTCTCCCAGCTGAGCTAAGGCCCCGAACCAGTCAGAAGGCGAACCGCCCCGGGTGGAGCCGCTCGCGGGAGGCGGCCATTATAAGGACGCCCCGCCATTTGCAAGAGGTATTTGGGAAGGAAGCCGGGCCGATCAAGCCCGCTCGAAGCGCGCCCAAGGCCCGGGGCGCGTCGTCATCAGGCATCTTCCTCTTCGTCGTCGCCCTTGCCCTTCGACACGCCGAGATCGTCGTCGCCACCCAAGTCGACATCGTTGTCGGGCGAATCGTTATCGTCGTCGATGTCGATGTCCTCGAGCTCGTTATCGCCCGACAGGTCGGAGTCGGATTCGGTTTCCTTCTCCTTCTTCTCGGTTTCCTCGAAGGGAATCGGCTGCTTGGACTTGAGCACCGGCTCGGGCGACCACTGTTCCCCGCATTCGATGCAGGTAACGGGATCGTCCTTGCCCAGGTCGTAAAAGCGTTCTCCGCATTTGGGGCAGGTACGCTTGGTACCCCATTCTGGCTTCGCCATGCTTGAATAGTCCTCGAAATGGCCTCGCGCAGCTTCCTTGCGAGTGCCGTTTAATCCGTCAAGTCGATCGTGGAAGGTGGACCCGCCTTGCATGGGAATCAAGCATCGGGCCGACAGCGGAGCGCGCCTTGCCAGAAGGGGGAGGCGCTGTCAAAGCACTGCGGGAAAATCGCGCGGCACCGCGAGGGCGGCGCTTGCGCGAACCAATGAGGAAGCCGCAATGCCCGCCCACACCATCCACCCCGCGAGCGCCCCGTTGACCGGGCGCATCGCCGTGCCGGGCGACAAGTCGATCAGCCACCGCGCGCTGATGTTCGCCGGGCTCGCCGTGGGACGCAGCACGATCAGCGGCCTGCTCGAAGGCGAGGACGTGCTTGCCACCGCCGCGGCGATGCGGGCTTTCGGCGCGCATGTCGAGCGCGGCGACGAGGGGACATGGATCGTCGAGGGCGCCGGGCTGGGCAGCCTGCTGGATCCTGCAGGCGCGCTCGACATGGGCAATTCGGGCACGTCGACACGGCTGCTGATGGGGCTGGTTGCGAGCCACGGCATCCATGCCACCTTCATCGGCGATGCGAGCCTGTCGCGCCGCCCGATGGAACGCGTCATGACCCCGCTGGCGCGGATGGGCGCGGACATCTCCGCTTCGCCGGGCGGCACGCTCCCGCTCATGATGCGCGGCGCCTTGCCCGCCGTGCCGATTCGCTACCGCCTGCCCGTGCCGAGCGCACAGGTAAAAAGCGCGGTGCTCCTCGCCGGGCTGAACACGCCGGGCATCACGCAGGTCATCGAACCGGTCGCCACGCGCGATCACACCGAACGCATGCTCGAAGGGTTCGGGGCGCGGCTCGAGATCGACGAGGAGGACGGCGCGGGCGGGAAGGAACGCGTCATCGGCGTGCATGGCGAGGCCGACCTCGCCCCGCTCGACGTGACCGTGCCCGGCGATCCGTCCGCTGCGGCCTTCTTCATGGTCGCAGCCAGCATCGTGCCGGGAAGCGACCTTGCGATCGAGAATGTCGGCATGAACCCGACCCGCGCCGGGCTGGTCGAGGCCCTGCGTGCGATGGGCGCCGACATCACCGAGACAAACCCGCGCGAGGTGGGCGGCGAACCGGTCGCCGACCTGCGCGTGCGCCACGCCGCGCTCAGCGGGGCGGACATCGACCCCGCCCTTGCGCCTGCCATGATCGATGAATTCCCCGCACTCTTCGTCGCGGCCGCTTTCGCGCAGGGCACGACGACCACCGCCGGGCTGGAGGAGCTCAGGGTCAAGGAAAGCGACCGGCTCGCCGCCATGGCCGCGGCGCTCACTCTGGCCGGGGCGCGGGTGACGGAGCGCGAGGACGGGCTGGTGATCCACGGCACCGGCGGCGACCCGTTGCCCGGCACGCCGAAAGGCGCAGCCGTGGCGACCCGGCTCGACCATCGCATCGCCATGAGCATGGCGGTGGCCGGCCTTGCGAGCCGCGAAGGCGTGACGCTCGACGATGCCGCGCCGATCGCGACGAGCTTTCCCGGTTTCATGAACCTGCTTGAACAGGCCGCCCTCGAGACCCCATTGTAATGGGCATACCCGACCCAGGAGAATCCCGCATGACCCGCCCGCTCCTCGCCCCCGCCCTGCTTGCGATCGCCGCCTGTTCGAGCGCGGTGCAGGCCGCGAGCCATGAAATGTTCCGCGACCCGGACTGCGGCTGCTGCGGCAAATGGGCCGAGCATGTGCGCGAGCATGGCGAGGCCGAGGTCGAGGAAACGGTCACTCGCGACATGGCCCGCGTCAAGGATACCCACGGCGTGCCGCAGGACCTGCGCAGCTGCCATACGCTCCTCGTCGAGGGCTACGTGATCGAGGGTCACGTCCCCGCCGCCGAGATCGAGCGCCTGCTGGCCGAGCGGCCCGAAGGCGTGGTGGGCCTCGCCGTGCCGGGCATGCCGGTGGGCTCGCCGGGGATGGAAATGGGCGAGCGCACCCAGCCCTACGCTGTCATCGCCTTTCGCGCGGACGGCAGCCGCTTCGTCTTCGCCCGCTACGGCTGAGGCGGGGCGGGACAGCGCGTGAGCGAAGCGCTCGACATCTATGCATTCGTCGGTTTCCTCGGCACGGCCTGCATCATCGGTGCCTATGCCTATCTGACCCTTAGCGAGCGGGCCAATCCGTTCCTCCTGCACGGGACGAACCTTACCGGCGCGGCGCTGCTGACCGTCAGCCTTATCGTCCACACCAACTGGCCTAGCCTCGTGCTCGAAGGGTTCTGGGCCGCGATCGCGATCACCGGGCTGATCAAGGCGCTTCGGCGACGCGGTGCAGATGCGGCCGGCGAGGCGGTCGAGGTGGAGGAGACGTGAAGCGCACACTCCTCCTGCTCGGACGTACGCCGCGGGCCCGCCGGATTGTCGCGGCGCTCCTTCTGATCGGCGCTGCCATGGCGGCGACGGTGCTGCGTTCGGGCGGAAATCCGGGCTGGGTCGACCTCGCCTTCAACCTGGTTGCCGCGATCGCGGCTTTCGTCTTTCTTCATTACCGCTGGCGCAGGCGCGAGACGCGCGCGCTGACCCCGCGCCGGATAAAGGACACTTTTCGATGATCATCGCCGTCGACGGACCCACGGCCAGCGGCAAGGGCACCATCGCCAAGCGGCTCGCCGCGCATTTCGGCGTGCCGCATCTCGACACCGGCCTGCTCTACCGCGCCGTCGGGCGGCAGGTCTCGCTCGATGGGGGTGACCCCGACAGCGAGGCGGATGCGCTCGCCGCCTGCGCCTTTCCCGACGTATTGCTGGAGGACCCGGTCCTGCGCTCCGAGGAGGTCGGCGGGCTGGCAAGCCGCGTCTCGATCCATCCGGCGGTGCGCACCGCCCTGTTCAAGCGCCAGCGCGACTTTGCCAGGGCGCCCGGCGGCGCGGTGCTCGACGGGCGCGACATCGGCACGGTGATCGCGCCCGATGCCGACGTGAAGCTGTTCATCACCGCCAGCGTCCAGGAGCGCGCGCGGCGGCGCTGGCTGGAAATGACGCGCACCCATATCGGGCGCGAGGACGAGATCCCCCTTGCCGAGATCGAGCGCGACATCGTCAAGCGCGACGCGCGCGACATCAACCGCGCGGATGCACCGCTCAAGGCCGCGCCCGACGCCTTCGTCATCGACACGACCAGTTTCAACCCGGACGAGGCCTTCGACACGGTGCTCGACGTGGTCGAACGGGCGCTCGCCCGGCGATGAGCGCGGGCGCGGACGCGCGGTTCGGGGGGTCAAGAGTCTTGCCTTTCACACCCGTTTCGCATAGGGGCGCGGCCGTTCTCCCAATCCATCGCGGTTGAGTGGACCTTCGCGCTCGCATCCGGCGGCGCGGAGAAGTCGGCCTCTTGCCCGCAAGGCCAGCGCAATGGTGCGCCAGGCGGCGGTAAAGACCCCGGAAAAACCGGCGGCCGGTAGCAAACGAAAGTCAGGAACCTCACACCTATGGCGACTTCGCCCAATCCCACGCGCGACGATTTCGAAGCGCTCCTCAACGAACAACTCGGCGGCGCCGACGATGGCGGTTTCGAAGGCCGCGTCGTCAAGGGCACCGTCACCTCGATCGAAGCCGGCATGGCCGTGATCGATGTCGGCCTCAAGTCCGAAGGCCGCGTCAACCTCAAGGAATTCGCCCGCGGCGAAGACGACCACAACCTGTCGGTCGGCGACGAGGTCGAAGTCTATGTCGACCGGGTCGAAAACGCTGACGGCGAAGCGATGCTGTCGCGCGATCGCGCCCGCCGCGAAGCCGCCTGGGACAAGCTCGAAAACGAATTCGGCGAAGGCAAGCGCGTCGAAGGCCGCATCTTCGGCCGGGTCAAGGGCGGTTTCACCGTCGACCTCGACGGCGCCGTCGCCTTCCTTCCCGGCAGCCAGGTCGATATCCGCCCGGTGCGCGACGTCACCCCGCTGATGGACATGCCGCAGCCCTTCCAGATCCTCAAGATGGACCGTCGCCGCGGCAATATCGTCGTCTCGCGCCGCGCCGTGCTCGAGGAAACGCGCGCCGAACAGCGCAGCGAACTGATCGACAAGCTGGCCGAGGGCCAGGTGATCGACGGCGTGGTCAAGAACATCACCGATTACGGCGCCTTCGTCGATCTTGGCGGCATTGACGGCCTCCTCCACGTCACCGACATGAGCTACAAGCGGGTCAACCACCCCAGCGAGATCATCAATATCGGCGACACCGTCACCGTGCAGATCGTGCGCATCAACACCGAAACGCAGCGCATCAGCCTCGGCATGAAGCAGCTCGAAAGCGATCCGTGGGACGGCGTTTCGGCCAAGTATCCGGTCGGCATGAAGATCACCGGCACGGTCACGAACATCACCGAATACGGTGCCTTCGTCGAGCTCGAGCCGGGGATCGAAGGCCTCGTCCATGTCTCCGAGATGAGCTGGACCAAGAAGAACATCCATCCGGGCAAGATCGTATCGACCTCGCAGGAAGTCGAAGTCATGATCCTCGAGGTGGACAGCGAAAAGCGCCGGATCAGCCTCGGCCTCAAGCAGGCCCAGCGCAATCCGTGGGACGAATTCGCCGAGAAGCACCCGATCGGCTCCGAAGTCGAGGGCGAGGTCAAGAACGCCACCGAATTCGGCCTGTTCGTCGGGCTCGACGGCGATGTCGACGGCATGGTCCACATGTCGGACATCGCCTGGGGCATTTCGGGCGAAGATGCGCTGGCGCTTCACCGCAAGGGCGAAATGGTCAAGGCGGTCGTGCTCGACGTCGATGTCGACAAGGAGCGCATCAGCCTCGGCATGAAGCAGCTCGAAAAGGGCGCACCGAGCGCGGAAGGCGCCGATCCGAGCACGCTGCGCAAGGGCCAGGTCGTCACCGTCAGCGTGCTCGAGGTTCGCGATGGCGGGCTCGAAGTGCAGGTCGGCGAAGACGGCGCGACCGGCTTCATCAAGCGCTCCGATCTCGGCCGTGACCGCGACGAACAGCGCCCCGACCGCTTCCAGGTCGGCGGCAAGGTCGATGCGATGGTCACCGGTTTCGACCGCTCGAAAAAGCCCAACTTCTCGATCAAGGCGCGCCAGATCGCCGAAGAGAAGGAAGCCGTCGCGCAGTTCGGTTCGTCCGACAGCGGCGCGTCGCTCGGCGACATCCTCGGCGAAGCGCTCAAGAAAGGCGACTGAGCCGAAGCGTGCGCCCCTGCGAAGGCAGGGGCCTCAGGCCCCCTGGCATCAAGCCGAACGAGGTCCTCGCCTGCGCGGGGACACGCGAAAGGTAAAAAGGCCCGCTTGCCCCATCGGCAGGCGGGCCTTTTCCATTGCGCGCGCGCCCTGTAAGGTGTGCGCCATGCTGCAAGTCCACCAGTTCCCCTGCCTGTCCGACAATTACGGCTTCCTGCTGCACGATCCCGTCAGCGAGGAGACCGCCGCCATCGATACGCCCGATGCCAGGGAGTATCTCAAACAGGCCGAGGCCAAGGGCTGGACGATCACCCATATCTGGAACACCCACTGGCACCCCGATCACGCCGGCGGCAACGCCGAGATCGTCGAGGCGACCGGCGCTAAAGTCGTCGCGCCGAGAGAAGTCGAGCGGCTCTCGAATATCGACGAGGTGGTGGGACATGGCGGCACGGTCCACCTTGGCGAGCACGAGGCCAACGTGATCGACGTTTCGGGCCACACCAACGGTCACATCGCCTATTTCATCCCCGAAGAGGGCATAGCCTTCGTCGGCGATGCGGTTTTCGCGCTCGGCTGCGGGCGGATGTTCGAGGGCGAGCCGGAGCAATTCTGGGCCAGCCTCGATCGCATCCGCCGCCTGCCGACGCAGACCACGCTTTACTGCGCGCACGAATACACTGCGGCCAATGCGAAATTCGCGCTCCATGCCGATCCAGACAATGACGCGCTTCAAAGCTACGCCAAAGAGATCGCGGCCAAGCGCGCGCGGGGCGAGCCGACGGTCCCGACCGTGCTCGAACGCGAGCTGGCGACCAATCCCTTCCTGCGCGCCGACGATCCGGTCCTTGCCGCACGCTGGGGCGGTAGCAAACCGTCCGAGACGTTCGCGGCTCTGCGGGCCGCCAAGGACAGCTTCTAGCCGACCATGAAGGCCCTGCGCGTCGATCGCCTGTCAGGCGACCTGTCGGGCGTCGCCCTGTCCGACCTCCCCGCACCCGAACGCGCTCCCGGCGAAGTCCTGGTCCGTGTGCACGCGGCCTCGCTGAATTATCCCGACCTGCTGATGACGCGGGGGCAATACCAGTTCAAGCCCGAGCCGCCTTTCACCTCCGGGCTCGAATGCGCCGGCGAAGTGATCGAGGCCGATGCGGATAGCGGTTTTGCGCCCGGCGACCGAGTGATCGGCGGCAACAAGACCGGCGCCTTTGCCGAAATCGCCAGCATCCCCGCGCGCGCTCTTTCGCCGCTGCCCGACGGCTTTTCCTTTGCGCAGGGCGCGGCAATGGGCGCGGCCTATTCGACGGCTTACACCGGCCTGGTCGAATTGTGCGGCTTGCAGGAGGGCCAATGGGTCCTCATCCACGGCGCGAGCGGCGGCGTGGGGCTTGCCGCGTGCGATCTGGCAAGGGCGCTGGGCGCGCGCGTCATCGCGGCGACGGGGATCGGGCACAAGCGCGAGGGCATCGCCGCCAAGGCCGCTCCCGATCGCGTGATCCTTGCCGAAGGACGCTTTCGCGAGGCGGTGTCCGAGATTACCGGCGGCGCGCTTGCCGATATCGTTTTCGATCCGGTCGGCGGGGACGTGTTCGACGAATCGACCCGCTGCACCGCTTTCGGCGGCAAGCTCGTCGTGGTCGGCTTTACCAGCGGGCGGATCGCCGAAATCGCGACCAACATCCCGCTCATCAAGGGATTCTCGGTCGTCGGCCTGCGCGCGGGCGAATATGCCCGCCGCTTTCCCGAACGCGGCGCTGCGATCACCGCCGCCGTGCGCGACCTCGCCGAGGCGGGCCGCATATCGCCCGCGATCGACCGGGTCCTGCCGCTGGAGGAATGGCGGGGAGGCTTCGACGCGATGGCGCGGCGCGAACTGGTCGGAAAGGTGGTGTTCGAGGTGTGAAGATGCCGTGTCCTTGCGCAGGCGGGGAACCCGGGCCGAAGGGCGCTTGATCACACGAGGTCCCCGCCTGCGCAGGGACTCGCACTTACAGCGAGCCGATCACTTCGTCCGCCAGCTTCGCATCGGCTTCGCTGTCGTGCTTCGCCGCGATCAGCCGGCCCGAAGCGGCGGTGGCAGCCTCGACTGCGCGGGCGCGCACGTCCTCCACCGCCTCGCGTTCGGCAGCGGCGATCTTGTCCTCGGCCATCCGCTCGCGGCGGGCGACCATGGCGGCGCTGTCCTCTTCCGCCTTGGCGAGGATCGCATCGGCTTCCCGCCTGGCGCCATCCATCATCGCCTCGGCGTCCTTTTCGGCATTGGCGATCTTGGCGGCGTATTCGTCGCGCAGCGCCTCGGCCTCGGCGCGCAGGTTTTTCGCCTCGTCCAGTTGCTGGCGAATCTCGGCGATGCGCGCATCGAGCCCGCCGGTGACGATGCCGGGCACCTTCTTCCACACGAAGATGGCGAGCAGGACCAGCATGGCGAGCCCGACCCACTGATAGGAATCGAGCCCGATCGCGGCCGGCTCGGCATATTCGGAGCCGCTGGCGAGGATGGCGAGAGTGTCACGCATTGGTCAGCGCCTTCTTGACCGCCGATCGGGCCGAGCGCTTGTCCACCTTCGCCCCCGTCAGGCGGGCGACGATATCCTGGCTCGCCTCGGTGGCGACGTCCTCGAGTTCGGCCAGCGCGCCCGCGCGGGCCGTCTCGATAGTGGTTTCGGCCTCGGCGAGGCGGGCGTCGAGCCGCTCCTGCGCCGCAGCCAGCTTTGCCTCGGTTTCGGCGGCGGCTTGCGCCTTGGCCTCGGCGATGAGGCCTTGCGCCTTCGCCCGGTTCTCCGCCTCGCGCGCCTTCCACGCCTCTTCCTGCTCATGGGCGGCATCGCGCGCGGACTGCGCCGCGGCAAGGTCGTCCGAGATCTGCCGATCGCGCAGCTGGACGGTGTCCATCACCTTGGGCACCATGCCGCGCCCGATCAGGAAGAAGGTGATGCCGAAGAACACCAGCGTCCAGAGGATCTGGCTGGAGTAGAATTCGGCGAGCTGGGCTATCTGGGGCATTGAGCGGTCCCGGTCAGCTTAGGAATGTGAGGGGGCGCTCGGCGCTGGTGCGCCTCGCGCCCCCGACAGGTGTCAGGCGACGAAGATCAGGATCATCGCGACGACGAAGGCCAGCAGGCCGAGAAGTTCCGCCGCGGCGAAGCCGATGAACAGGCGGCCCTGCTGGCCGTCGGCCGCGCCCGGATTGCGCAGTGCGCTTTCGAGGAACGAGCCGAAGACATTGCCCACGCCGATGGCGGCCATACCGGCACCGATCGCTGCGAGGCCGGCACCGACGAGCTTGGCTGCTTCAGGATCCATTTCAAAACTCCTTTGGATTCAAAACTGTTTGCTGGGAAAAAGGGTGACTTAGTGAAGGTTCTCGGCGTCGTTGATGTAAAGCGACGTGAGGAGCGCGAAAACATAGGCCTGGATCCCCGCGACGAGGATTTCCAGCGCGCTGATGGCGATCATGAGCAGGAAGCTCGGCACGCCGATGAACCCGCCGAACAGTGCGCCGGCATTGACGCTGTCGATGACGAAGCTCGAGAGGACCTTGAGCAGGACGTGCCCCGCCATCATCGCCACGAACAGGCGCAGCGCCAGGCTGAAGGGGCGCACGAGGAAGGAAATCAGCTCGATCACCGGGATGAGCCAGATCAGCCAGAGCGGCGTTCCGTGCGGCACGAACAGCGAGAAGAAATGCAGGCCATGCTTCGAGAAACCGACGATGAGGACGATCGAGAAACTCAGGATCGCGAGCACGCCGGTCACGGTGAAATGGCTGGTGAAGGTAAAGGGATGGACCCCGAACACGCCGATCGGCAGCAGGCCGAGCAGGTTGGCGAAGAGGATGAACATGAACAGCGAGAAGATGTAGGGCACGTATTTGCGCCCCGCCTTGCCCACATTCGCTTCGAGCATGTCGTCGATGAAGCCGGTGAAGCTTTCCACCGCCATCTGCCAGCGTCCGGGCACGAGCTCGCGCTTCATCCCGCCGGCGACGAAAGCCCACAGCAGGACGACGGTGATCGCCATCCACAGCGCGGAATTGGTGAACGCGATGTTGAAACCCGCCAGTTCCCAGCCTTCCGAGCCGAACAGGGGCTCGAGCATGAACTGCTTCATCGGATCGACTTTGCCTTCTTCGGCTGCCACGTTGTCGGTCCTTCGATCCCTTTATGAACCGCGCCCCGGATCCGGCCCATCCTCGTTGGGATCGTCGGGCTTCACCTCGGGGCGCTTGTTCGCCGAAACAATAATGTTCCTGAAAGCCGCCGCCGTTCCGAGGAACAGGAAGGCCAACAGACCCCAGGGCGTGGTCCCGGCAAGGGCATCTATGGCCCAGCCGATCACAGCGCCTCCAAGTATCCCGCCGATCAGGTCCGCCAATGCACGGTTCCCGGCGCGGTAATTCGCATCGGTCCCCTGCACCTTTGGCCGGTTGCGCTTTTCCTCACGCTCGCGTGCGGCTTCGAGCCGCGCTTCGAGCGCGTCGATCCGCGCATCCTCGGCATTGGATTCTCGGGCGGGTTTCTCGTCGCTCATGCCTGCTTTCCCGATTGGTCCGCCTGGCACGGTCTAGGAGGTGCCCGCCGAGGGCGCGGACCCCTTAGAAGGGGGCCAAACCCAAGTCAACCGTAGGACCCGGCGCGCCGCGCGATTATCTTGCGCTGCACAAGACCGCGCAAGGCGGCGCACCGACCTCGCAAGGTCGAGGAGGGAATGCGCTTTGCCGGCGGCAAAGATGCCCCGGGCGCGACGGCACGCCTTCAAGGATTCCTTCCTTCATCGCCCGCGAAAAATCAGGGACACCGCGGGTCGCGATCGGGCGGCGCGCTGGTGCGGGTTTTCCACGAGCCATCGGGGCCCTGGTACTTTTCCCCCGGCACGGTCCGCGCGATCGCCTGGCAGCCGGCGGTAAAGGCGAATTCCTCGATCGTCGCGTTGTTTTCCCGCGCCTTTTTCGCATAGACCGCGCGGCGCTTGATGTTGATGTCGTCGACCAGCCGCTGGAGCGCAGGAGTGGGCTGGCCGACTATGGCGAGATAGCCGTCCCTGCCCTCACCCACCTTGCCCTCGGCCCGCGCGGCGGCATAGGCCGGGTCGCGCTGGGCCATCGCGGGCGCCGCGAACCCCGCGGCCAGCGCCGCGCCCGCAGCCGCCGCCAGCATTCCGCCTCGAACAATATCGCGCATCACGTTTCTCCAAGCCCGCGAACCCTTCCGTGCTTCAGAAGATATCCGCATTTTCCTCGATCGTGTCGGCCGCGTCCTCGGCCAGCCGGTAGATCACTTCCTGCCGGATATTGATGTTGAGCTCGATCACGATCGGCTTGTCGGGCGCGTTCACGTTGATGCACCCGCCGAGCATGATCGCCAGCAGCAATGCCGCGCAACGCCCATTCCTCCATCGCCCCGCCATCGCCGCATTCGCTCCCGCCTCGATCAGGCCGAAGGTCTTGGCAGGGCCGGCGGGTCCGGTCAATTTCGCAAGGATCATAGGGTTTCTTCGCTTTCTGGCGGTTGAACGGGCGGGTCTTCGGGGCGGGTCGCTTCCGGGGCGACGGTCGGCGCTTCGCCGGGTGGCGGGTCGCGCGGCACGAAACGGCCATCCCCGGTCGTCATCAGGCCGCGATCGACCGGATTGCGGACATAGTCCGCATCCCAGAACGAGCGCACCATAGTGGCGAGTTCGTGGAAGTTCTCGGAGCGGACATTGACCTTGAAACGGATCGGCAGGCGCGACAGGCGGCGGGTCAGAAAATTGCGGCTCGCCCCCTCGCCCTGGCGCACGCCGTCGAATGTGAAACGGGTGATGATCTCGCCCGCGAGATTCCCTTCGAGTGCGACCGCCATCTGCGTGTAATCGAGCGAGCGCAGCGCCTGGAACGCGAAATTCGCCATCGCGCCCATGTCCTCATAGGTCAGCTCGCCGATATAGGAGACATTGCCGCCTGGCGGGCGCGATATCAGCAGGCCGCCTTCGATCCGGCCATTCCCCTCGCCGTCGAACACGATCGGGACCGCCCCGTCGAATGTCCCGGTAGCGGAAAGGTTGGTCAGCTCCATCTCGGCAACGAAGCGCTCCGCTTCCAGCCCGACGACCTCGAAGACATAGGCCTTGTCGCCCGACCGGCCATAATCGAGCACGACCGGGCGCATGATCAGGGTCCCGCCCATGAAGGGCCAGCGCGCATCCTCCACCTTCACGACCTGCCCGCCTTCGAGCGAAAAGGCGACCCGCCCGGCGAGAACTTCGATGCCGGGATTGATCGTCTCGATCGTCACCACCTGCCCGGGCACCGTGGTCAGGTTCAAAAGGTCGGTGAACACGATCTCGCCGGAAAGGCCGGTGAGCGGGCCGAAGGCGGCGGCGAGGTCGAGCGAATCGCTGCGGAACCGGCCGGAGCTTGTCACGTCCTCGCCGTCCCATTCGATCAGCCCCTCGCCGCTCACCGTGCCCTCGACATCGGCGACGACGCCTTTGACGAGATAGGTCAGGTCTTCCGGCGCGAGCGCGTCGCCGAACGCCACGCCGGGCACGTCGAGCCGCGCGCTGCCGCGGGCCGTGTCGAGATCGTGGCGGACGAGGACCCGCGTAACCGCTGCGTCGGAGGCCGGGTTGCGCAAGGTCGCCTCGGCGCGGATCGTGTCTTCATCGAGCGTAAGCAGCGCATCGCGCGCGACGAGCGGCTCGAACCGGGCCTCGTCGCCGTTGCGTTCGGACAGCAGGAAGCCGCCGCGTTCGATCCGCAGCATGTCGTCCTCGTAGCGCCAGTCGCCCGATAGCGCGGCCAGGTCCAGCGGCACCGCATCGAGCCCCGCCGCTCCGCCCGCGAACCGCCCGGACAGGCCGCCCGCTATCTCCCCCGTCAGCGTAGCCGCCGACAGGCGGATGGCGGCCTCGTCCTCGCCCAGCACGATGCGCGCATCGTCGACCGCAAAACCTTCGCTTGCAAGGCCCGCCCGCGCCGCCCCGAGCCGCAGGCGCGCCCCGCCGAGCGTCCCGGCGAGCGCAAGGTCCTCGGCGGCAAGCGAAAGGCGCAAGGCCCGGTCGTAAACCAGCATGGCCCGCGCGCTGTCGGGGCACACGGTGATGCTCTCGCGCCCGAGTTCGAGCGCGGCATAGGAAAGCCCCTCGAAGGCAATCGCGGCGCAGCGCCGCCCGATCGCGAGCGTGCCGTTGCCATAAGTCCCCGAAAGCGGCAGGCGCAGGCCTTCGACCCGCCCGCCGGGGATCGGCCCGCTCGTCTCGACGAGGCCGGCAAAGGCAAAGCCAGCACCAGTCCGGCGCAGCTCCATCCGGGGCACGGCAAGGCGCGCCCCGGATGCAGCTGCGCCGTCCTGCGAGGACGCCTCGTAAGGTGCCATGGCAAGGCGGAAGACGAGATCGCCGCCGCCTTCGGCCTGCTCCATTCGCCCGGTGATGCGGGGTAGCCCTGCGCCGCCGGTCATCAGGTTGCCGCGCAGCGCGCCGGCCGACCAGCTGACCCGCGAGGCGGCGAGGATCGCCTCGCCCGCACCGCTTTCGAGCCGCGCCTCGGGAATGACCAGCGACAACGCCCCGTCCTCGATCCGGGCGGTCAGATCGGCGCGGACGCGGCCGTCTCTGCTCGCAGCGCGGAAATTGCGCGCGAATCTGGCGGCCAGGGGGGCGATCGGCGTGCCCTGCACCGCGCTCTCCAGCTGCGCCGCGCCGTCGCCATCGAACGCTGCAAGGCCGAGCCCCTCGCCCGTGACCTCCCCGTCCCATTCGCTGCGCGCAAAGCCATCGACGCTGCGCAGCGCCCCGTCCGCCTCGATCCGGGCAAACCGGCCGAACCCGGCATCGACCCCTTCCACTGCGAGATCGTGGCGCAGGTTGAATACGCCCTCCGCCCAGCCGGCGCGCCCGCTTCCCGTGAGCCGCGCGGCCGCGCCCCCGCCGCCCGCGATTCGCTCGGCCGCGAGGTCGAAGCGCGCATCGAGCGCGTCGAAGCTCGCCGGGACGACCAGCCGCGCGGCGATATCGGCGCGGGCAAGGCGCAATCCCCCGCACTGCGCCTCGCGCAGCCGCACCGGACCGGCAAAGGAAAGCGCACCCGCCTCGCTTGTCACATCGCCATAGAGCGTCGCGCCGCCGGCCCGGCAGCCTTCGCTGCCCAGACCCGGCGCACTCGCGGCGAGTTCGCCCGAGAACCCGTCATCGAGCCGCCCCGACCCCTGCGCCTTGATCCCCACCCTGCCGTAATCGGTCAGCACCAGCGCGCGCGCATCGACCAGTTCGAGGTCGATATCGGGCAGGCCCGGCTCGCCCTCGCCCGGCTCCAGCAGCGGGTCGAGCGCGCCTAGGCTGAGCGCGCCGTCCTGCCAGCTTGCATAAAGGCGCGCGCCTTCGAGCCGCACGCGGCCGATACGCGGCAGGCCGAGGCGGTAACGCAGGCCGACAACCGCCCGCTTTGCCGTGAGATCGGGCCGGTCGGGATCGCCGAGCCTGATATCGGCGAGCACCGCTTCGCGCGCGGTGAGCGAGACGATCTCGTATTGCGCAGGAATGTCCAGCGCGGCGAGTCGGTCATCCATCGCGCTGCCCGCGATATCCTCCCGCGCGCCCCACACGGCAAGAAGCGCAAGCAGCAGCAGGCCGAGCAAGAACGCGCCGATCCACACTCCCCGGCGCGCGCGCCGCACGCTGTCTTCCTCGCCGTCGGTGCCTGTGTCGCGGGCGCTCGCCATCGTAGCGCCCACTTGCGCCACAAGCGCGGCAAAGGCAATGAAGCACGAAGGCAGCAGGGGCGCGAAGGGCATTGCCGGACAGCGACGACAGCTTCGATTTCGGCGAGGAGGACGGCAAGCCGGGCCGGGTCGCTGCCTCCCCCTCCTCGCGCT
Source organism: Erythrobacter sp. (assembly GCF_040217515.1). Lineage (GTDB taxonomy): Bacteria > Pseudomonadota > Alphaproteobacteria > Sphingomonadales > Sphingomonadaceae > Erythrobacter. The sequence continues at coordinate 398,240 of NZ_JAVJPT010000005.1, read as the reverse complement.
CTCGGGCCGAACCGTCCGGATCGGACAGCGGCAAGAACGCCGGGACCGGCCACCGCGCAAGGCTGCGCGAGCGTCTGCTCAAGGGCGGGGCCGAGGCGCTGGCCGATTACGAAGTGCTCGAATATCTCCTGTTTGCCGGGATGCGGCAGGGCGACACCAAGCCGGTGGCGAAGGAGCTGCTCAGGGTCTTCGGCTCGCTCTCGGCGGTTCTCAACGCCGATCCCAAGGCGCTTCAGCGGGTCAAGGGCGTGGGCGAAACCAGCGCCGCCGCGCTCAAGTCGGTGGCCGTGGCCGCGCGGCGCATGGCGCGCAGCGAGGTCGGCTCGAAGCCGGTTCTGGGCAGCTGGCAGGCGCTGATCGACTATCTCGCCATCGACATGGCGCACCTGACGGTCGAGCGGGTGCGCATCCTCTATCTCGATACGAAGAATCGCCTGATCGACGACCACCACCTCGCCGACGGAACGATCGACGAGGCGAGCCTGCACCCGCGCGAGGTGATCCGCCGGGCGATGGACGTGGGCGCAGCTGCGCTGATCCTCGTGCATAACCACCCATCCGGCAATCCCGAGCCGAGCCGCGCCGATATCGATATCACCCGGCGCATCGCCGAGGCCGGGCGGCTATTGGGCGTGACGGTGCACGACCACGTCATCGTCGGGCGCGAAGGGCATGTCTCGCTGAGGGCCAAGGGGCTCATCTAGCCGGGGCTTGCCATGAGACGGCACGCGGCCTAGCCGCCGCTCACCCGTTCACCTTCACCGGAGCCCTGCGATGGTCCCCCGCTATGCCCGCCCCGCCATGACCGCCCTGTGGGAGCCGGAGGCGAAATACCGCATCTGGTTCGAGATCGAAGCCCATGCGACCGAAAAGCTGGGCGCGCTCGGCGTCGTGCCGGAATCGGCCGCGAAGGCGCTGTGGGACTGGTGGGCGACCGACCCCGAAATCGACGTCGCCGCGATCGACGCGATCGAGGCGGTAACCAAGCATGACGTGATCGCCTTCCTCACCTGGGTCGCCGAGCAGGTCGGCGAGGAAGCGCGGTTCATGCACCAGGGCATGACGTCGAGCGACGTTCTCGACACGACGCTTGCGGTGCAATTGGCGCGCGCCTCGGATATCCTGCTGGAAGATCTCGATGCGCTGCTCGCCGCGCTGAAACGGCGTGCGGAAGAGCACAAATACACCCCGACCATCGGCCGCAGCCACGGGATCCATGCCGAGCCTGTCACTTTCGGGCTGAAACTGGCCCAGGCCCATGCCGAATTCGACCGCTGCCGCGCCCGCCTCGTCGCCGCGCGGGCGGAAATCGCGACCTGCGCGATCTCGGGCGCGGTCGGGACTTTCGCCAATATCGACCCCGCGGTCGAGGCGCATGTCGCGGAGAAAATGGGCCTCTCGCCCGAACCCATCAGCACGCAGGTCATCCCGCGCGACCGGCACGCAATGTATTTCGCCACGCTCGCGGTGATCGCAGGATCGATCGAACGGCTCGCAGTGGAAATCCGCCACCTCCAGCGCACCGAAGTGCTCGAGGCGGAGGAATATTTCTCGCCCGGCCAGAAGGGGTCTTCCGCAATGCCGCACAAGCGCAATCCGGTCCTGACCGAAAATCTCACCGGCCAGGCGCGCATGATCCGCAGCTACGCCCTGCCCGCGCTCGAAAACGTGGCGCTGTGGCACGAACGCGACATCTCCCATTCCTCGGTCGAGCGGTTCATCGGGCCGGATGCGACGATCACGCTCGATTTCGCACTCGCGCGACTCACCGGTGTCGTCGACAAGCTGCTGGTCTATCCCGACCGCATGCAGCGCAATCTCGATGCGATGGGCGGGCTCGTCCACTCGCAGCGCGTCCTGCTGGCGCTGACGCAGGCGGGGGTGAGCCGCGAGGACGCCTATGCCATCGTCCAGCGCAATGCGATGAAAGTGTGGGAATCGTCGGGTGCGCTCTCCCTGCTCGACCTGCTCAAGGCCGACGAGCAGGTGACGGCGGCGCTGTCCGAAGCCGAGCTGGAGGAGAAGTTCGACCTCGATTACCACTTCCGCCACGTAGACACGATCTTCGCACGGGTCTTCGGCTAGGCTCTTTCGGCCGAACCGGGCGGCCGGGGGTGGACCTTGCCGCGCAATCGCCTAGGCTTTGCGATGCCGGACGCACCAGGGACAGGAGGAAAGCCCCATGCAGATCGTGAGAACCATCGCCTGGGTGCTGATCCTGTTCGCGATCCTCACCTTTTCGTTCTTCAACTGGAACCCGGTCGAGGTGACCTTGTGGGACAATCTCGTGCTCGAGACGAAAGTCCCCGCGCTTGTCATCATCGCCTTCCTGCTCGGGCTCGTGCCGATGTGGCTCTATCACCGCAGCGTGAAGTGGAGCCTGCACCGCCGCATCCGCAGCCTCGAGAACTCGATCAAGTCGAATGCGCTCTCGCGCCGGCATGAACCGGGCAAGGAGGACGACGGCACGCCCGCTCCCGCCCCGGCCTCCACGCCGGAAACCGTGGACAGCGAGGCGGCGAGCGGCGACACGCTGACCCCGGCGGGGCGCGATCCTGCCTCGGGAAAACCGGCGGAGGGAATGTGAGCAATCCGGTCTATCTCGCTCTCGACGTACCCCAGGTCGAACCGGCCAAGGCGCTGCTTTCGAGAGTGAAAGCGCATATCGGTGGGGTCAAGCTCGGCCTCGAATTCTTCTGCGCGCACGGAGCGCACGGAGTCCATGAGATCGCTCACATGGGCCTGCCGATCTTTCTCGACCTCAAATTCCACGACATCCCCAACACGGTCGCAGCCGCGATGCAGGCGATCCATGTCTACGAACCCGCCATCGTCACGGTTCACGCATCGGGCGGGCGAGCGATGATGGAGGATGCCAAGGCCGCGGCGGCCGAAGGCTGCAAGGTCGTGGGCGTGACCATGCTCACCAGCCTCGATACGAACGACCTTGCCAAGACCGGCATTTACGGCAGCGAGGAGACGCAGGTCATGCGCCTTGCCGAACTCGCGCACGAAGCCGGCCTCGACGGGATCGTGTGCTCGGGCCACGAGGTCGGCCGGGTGAGGAAGGCGTGGAAGGACGGCTTCTTCGTCGTGCCCGGCCTGCGCCTGCCGGGCAGCGGCACGGGCGACCAGAAACGCGTCGTCACCCCGCGCGCGGCGCGCGATGCGGGGGCGAGCGTGCTGGTGATCGGCCGCCCGATCAGCCGCGCCGAGGACCCCGTGGCAGCGGCGCGGGCGATCGAGGCGACGTTGTAGGCACCGCGCCGTGCATCGCCGGTCGAAAGCGATCCGGCGCCGGGCGAATCGAGCTGTAACCCGGTGCGGCGGTGGCTCAGTCCGGGCGATAGGAGATCTCCATGCCCGACTTCGCCACCCCCAACCTGCCCTCGCACGATTTCGACGCGACACGGGCCTTCTACGCCCAGTTCGGCTTCGAATGCGGCTATCGCGACGCAGGCTGGATGATCCTCCATCGTGGGCCGAAGGGCAGCCGCGCCGTGCTCGAATTCTTCCCGCACCCCGACCTGGTGCCCGAGGAGAGCTGGTTTTCGTGCTGCATCCGGCTCGACGACCTTGCGGCCATGGTCACCTTGCTCGAGGCGAGCGACGTGCCACGGGCGGGGAGGGGCATTCCGCGCTTCCATGCGCCGAAAACCGAAGCGAGCGGGCTGACGATCGCCTACATGGTCGATAAGGACGGAACGCTCATCCGCCTGATCGAGAACGACTGACGCTGTTTGCATGACCACCAATATCAAGATTTGCGGGCTTTCCACCCCTGAAACCGTCGCCGCCGCGGTGGAGGCGGGCGCGAGCCATGTCGGCTTCGTCCATTTCGAGCCGAGCCCGCGCCACGTCACCCTCGAACAGGCCGCCTCGCTGCGCGCGGACCTGCCTGCCGGGGTCAAAGCGGTGCTCCTGCTGGTGAACGCCGATATCGAGACGACCGCAAAAGCGATCGAGACGGTGCGGCCCGACGTGATCCAGTTTCACGGCAAGGAAACGCCCGAATGGATCGCCCTCGTGCGCGAAAAGACGGGGGTGGAGACATGGCGCGCGATCGGGGTAAGGAGCGCCGAGACGCTGGAAAAATCGGCGCGCTACAAAGGCGCGGTCGACCGCCTGCTGTTCGACGCGCCTCCGCCCGAGGCCGCGGGCGCGCTGCCCGGCGGCAATGGCGTGGGCTTCGACTGGACCTTGCTTGCACGCCACGATCACGCCGTGGCCTGGGGCCTCGCGGGCGGGCTCAACCCCGATAACGTCGCCGAGGCGATCCGCGCGACCGGCGCGCCGCTGGTCGATGCCTCCTCCGGCCTCGAAAGCGCGCCCGGGGTCAAGGACGTGGACAGAATCGCGGCCTTCTGCCACGCGGCGCGTTCAGCACGAGAGACATGATGAACGAAACCATTCCCAATTCCTTCCGCACGCTGCCCGACGAACGCGGCCATTTCGGCGATTATGGCGGGCGCTATGTCGCCGAAACGCTGATGCCGCTCGTGCTCGATCTGGAGCGGGAATACCGCGCCGCGCAGGCCGATCCGGAATTCGCCGCCGAATTCGACGACCTGATGAAACACTATGTCGGCCGCCCCTCCCCGCTCTATTTCGCCCAGCGCCTCACCGAAGCGCTTGGCGGGGCGCAGGTGTGGTTCAAGCGCGACGAGCTCAATCACACCGGCGCGCACAAGATCAACAATTGCATCGGCCAGATCCTGCTGGCGAAGCGCATGGGCAAGACCCGCATCATCGCCGAGACCGGCGCGGGCCAGCACGGGGTCGCGACCGCAACCGTGTGCGCGCGTTTCGGCCTGCCCTGCGTCATCTACATGGGCGCCGAGGACGTGCGGCGGCAATCGCCCAATGTCTTTCGCATGAAGCTGCTTGGCGCCGAAGTCGTCCCCGTCACCAGCGGTCGCGGGACGCTCAAGGACGCGATGAACGATGCCTTGCGCGACTGGGTCGCGAACGTCCACGACACCTTCTACATCATCGGCACCGCGGCCGGCCCGCATCCCTATCCGGAGATGGTGCGCAATTTCCAGAGCGTGATCGGGACCGAGGCCCGCGCGCAGATGCTCGAGCGGGTCGGGCGCCTGCCTGACCTCCTCGTTGCCTGCATCGGCGGCGGGTCGAACGCGCTTGGGTTGTTCCACCCCTTCCTCGACGATGCCGATGTGAAGATGCTCGGCGTCGAGGCGGCGGGCCACGGGCTCGACGGGGACGAACACGCCGCATCCCTGCTCGGCGGAGCGCCGGGCGTGCTGCACGGCAACAAGACCTACCTCCTGCAGGACGAGGACGGCCAGATCACCGAGGGCCACTCGATCAGCGCCGGCCTCGATTATCCCGGCATCGGGCCAGAACACGCCTGGCTCAAGGAATCGGGCCGCGTCGAATACACCGCCGTCACCGACGACGAGGCAATCGAAGGCTTCCAACTGCTCTGCCGTACCGAGGGGATCATTCCTGCGCTCGAGCCGAGCCACGCGATTTCGGCGGTGGCACAGCGCGCGAAACAGATGAACAAGGACGATATCATCCTGATGAATCTGTGCGGACGCGGCGACAAGGACATCTTCACCGTGGCCGAGAAGCTGGGAGTGGAGATGTGAGACGCCGACTTTCAATGATCGCAATTCGGGTAGCGCTCGCCATCCCCGCCGCCCTTATCGCTGTTCAGTTCCTTGCGTTTACCGCTATCGAGCCACGCAGTTTGGTCTGGACTGGCATCATCGGAGCAAGCGCGGGTGTCGCTGCCAGCTTCGCGGATACCCTGTTTCGCGCTTTCGCGCCTGAGACCAAAATTCTGAAATGACCCGCCTCTCCAACGCCTTCTCCAAGCCCCACCCCGCCTTCGTCGCCTTCATCACCGCTGGCGATGGCGACACCGCGGCCAATCTCGACGCGCTCGCGCGCGGGGGCGCGGACGTGATCGAGCTGGGGATGCCCTTCACCGATCCCATGGCCGACGGCCCCGCGATCCAGAACGCCAACCTGCGCTCGCTGGGCGCGGGGACCACGAGTGCCGACGTGCTGCGCATCGCCGCCGAGTTCCGCGAGCGGCATCCCGACATCCCGCTTGTCCTGATGGGCTATGCCAATCCGATGATCCGGCGCGGGCCGGAATGGTTCGCGGACCAGTGCGAAAAGGCAGGCGTGGACGGGGTCATCTGCGTCGACATCCCGCCCGAAGAGGACGAGGCGCTCGGCCCCGCCCTGCGCGAACGGGGCATCGCGCCCATCCGCCTTGCCACGCCGACGACCGATGCAGCGCGCCTGCCGGCGGTGATCGCAGGCAGCGAAGGCTTCATCTATTACGTCTCGGTCGCGGGCATCACCGGCAAGCAACAGGCCCAGATCGAAAGCATCGAGGCCAATGTCGAGCGGATCAAGCAGTCCACCGACCTGCCCGTCGCGGTCGGATTCGGCGTGAGGACGCCCGAGCAGGCCGCCGAAATCGCCCGGGTCGCCGACGGGGTCGTTGTCGGCTCGGCCTTCGTCGATCTGGTCGGCGAATTTGGCAAGGAGGCGCCGAAGCGGCTAGAAGAGCTGACTTCGGCAATGGTGGGCGCGATCAAATCCGCGCGCGAGAGGCAAGAAACATGAGCTGGTTCACCCGCGTCCGCAATTCGCTTGGCTTTTCCGCCGAGAAGAAGAGCACCGAGAAGGATCTGTGGATCAAGTGCTCCAACTGCCAGGAAATGCTCTTTGTCGCCGAGTATGAGGAGAACCTGAAAGTCTGCCCCCGCTGCGACCATCACGGCCGGATCGGCGCGGATGCGCGACTGCGCCTGCTGCTCGACGAGGGATACGAGCTCCTGCCCCTGCCGAAGGTCACGGAGGACCCGCTCAAATTCCGCGATTCGAAGAAATACACCGACCGGCTGAAGGCCGCACGCGCGGCGAACCCGCATGACGACGCCTTCGTCGTCGGCTCCGGCGCGATCGAGGAACGGCCCGCCGTCGTCGGTGTGCAGGATTTCTCCTTCATGGGCGGATCGATGGGCATGGCGGTGGGCCAGGCTTTCATCAATGGCGCGCAAAAGGCGCTCGATCGCGGCTGCGCCTATGTCGTCGTGACGGCAGCGGGCGGCGCACGGATGCAGGAGGGGATCCTCAGCCTCATGCAGATGCCGCGCGCGACCGTGATGACGCGCAGGCTGAAGCAGGCGGGGCTGCCTTATATCGTCGTCCTCACCGATCCGACGACCGGCGGCGTCACCGCGAGCTATGCCATGCTCGGCGACGTGCAGATCGCAGAGCCCGGCGCGCTGATCGGCTTTGCCGGCCAGCGGGTGATCCAGGACACGATCCGCGAACAATTGCCCGAAGGATTCCAGCGCGCCGAATATCTCCTGAAGCACGGCATGGTCGACATGGTGGTGCCTCGCCGCGACCTGAAGGCGCAGCTGGCGACCGTACTCGATTACCTCCAGCCGGTGAAAGCGGCGTAGCGCGCCCATGCTCGATTTCGGGCGGTCCGACGATCCGCGCGTCCAGGCTCAACTCGACCGTCTCTCGGCGCTGAGCGTCCCGCAGGGGCGGTTGGGGCTCGACACGATCCGCGCGCTTATGGAGCGGCTCGGCAACCCGCACCGCGCCCTGCCGCCGGTGTTCCATGTCGCCGGGACCAATGGCAAGGGTTCGGTCTGCGCGTTGCTGCGCGCGATGCTGGAGGCGCAAGGTTACCGCGTCCACGTCACCACCAGCCCCCACCTCGTGCGCTACAACGAGCGCATCCGGCTGGCCGGGGAATTGATCGGGGATGGCATGCTGGCCGACCTGCTCGAAGAAGTGCTGGATGCGGGCGAGGATCTCCACCCCAGCTTCTTCGAGGTCACCATCGCCGCCGCCTTCACCGCCTTTTCGCGCGTCCCCGCCGATGCCTGCGTTGTCGAGGTCGGCATGGGCGGGCGCTTCGATGCGACCAACGTGCTGGAGCCCGATGCGCTTGCCGCCTGCGGAATAGCGGCGCTGGGGCTCGACCATGAGAAGTTCCTCCTCGCCCCCGAGGAAGGCACGCCGGAAGAGCCCATGGCGCGGATCGGGTTCGAGAAGGCGGGGATTGCCAAGGCGGGAGTGCCGCTGGTGACGCTGGCCCATGGTCCGCAACCCACAGGCACGGTCGCCGCGCAGGCGCAGCGTTTCGGGGCGCCGCTGGTGTCGCAGGGCGAAAAGTGGGAGGCGCGCGCAGAAGGCGGGCGGCTGGCATATCGCGATACGGCGGGGACGCTCGACCTGCCGCTTCCCGCGCTCCCCGGCGCGCACCAGGTCGATAATGCAGGGCTGGCCGTCGCCATGCTGCGCCATCAGGGGCGTCTCGCGGTGTCGGCGGAGGCGATGGCCGCAGGGCTGCGCACCGCCAGATGGCCCGCACGGCTGCAAAGGCTTGGCCCCGGGCCGCTCACGAACGGGCGCGAGACATGGCTCGACGGCGGCCACAACCCGAGCGCCGGGGCGATGCTGGCCGCGCATTTCGCCGGGGCCAGCGTGCACCTCGTCCTCGGAATGCTGGCGAACAAGAATCCCCGCGCGCTCATAGAGCCGCTAATGGACAGCATCGCCTCGCTCACCGTTGTCCCGGTGCCGGGGCACGAGGCGCATCCGCCGCAGGCTTTCGGCGAGGACGCGAAGGCCGCCGCCGACCTCGCCGATGCACTCGCCGCGATCCCCGGTGACGGCCTGCCGGTGCTGATTGCCGGATCGCTCTACCTCGCGGGCGAAGCCCTGCGCCTCAACGACGAACTCCCCGACTGAGCTATTCCGCCGGCTGCACCTCGGGCGTGACCACCCCGCTTTCACGCCCGGCCCGCGCCTGCCGCCACCATTCGGCCACGCACAGCACCACCGCGACCAGCCCGATGAAGGTCGTCAGCACGAAAACGTCGAAATAGCCGCGCTCCTCGATCATCTCGCCCAGCGCCCCGCGTCCCAGAGTGCCCACCAGCAGGGTGAGCGAGGACAGCAGCGCGTACTGCACCGCACTGTATCGCTTGCTCACGATCGAGGAGAGATAGGCGACGAAGGCCGCCCCGGCGATGCCGATGGCGAGATTCTCGAAGAAGATCGTGAAGGTCAGCTTGGCAAGGCTCGCGCTGCCGATCGCGGGAACCTGCGAAATCGCCCAGGTGAAGCCGACCGCATCGCTCACCGCCTGCATGTTCGCCCCGCCCACGGCGAGATCGGCATAGAGCAGGTTGGTGAGCGCGGCGAGCAGCGCGCCGATCGTCAGCGTCGCCATGCGCCCGATCAGCGTCAGCAGGAAACCGCCGAGGGCAAGCCCTGCAAGGATCGCGAAAACGCCGAAGAATTTCGAGGCGAAGGCGACCTCGTCGTTCGAATATTCGAGCTCGCCGAGATAGAAGGGATAGGCGAAAGTCCCCCAGATCTGGTCGCAGATGCGATAGGTCAGCACCAGCGCGAGGATCAGCACGAGGCTCCACCCCATCCGCCCGACGAATTCGACCAGCGGCAGGACGAGCGCCCGGTAGAGGTGGTCCATCACGAAACCCGCCCCTTGCGAAGGCGGCTCGTCGCGGCTGAGCAGGTTCGTCCCGTCACGCTTCTGCGCCGCCAGCCAGCCCGCGATCAGAGCGGGAATGACCACGGTCGCCACGATGATCCACGGCCCGAAATTGAGCGTGAACTCGGTCGGGTTCGGGCGCTCCTCCGGCGGGAAGGCGAGCGACATGACCATGAAAGTGACCACCACCGCGATTGCGCCTGCCCATAACAGCGCGACAACGGACAGCGCCCGGGCGCGGATTTCGGGGCGCAGCTCGCCCGCCTTGCGCAGCGCGAGCAATTGCTCGTCGGCCTCTTCGTCGACCTCGCCCTTGCCCGAGCGCGTATCGGGCGCGAACAGGCCGAGCGTGCCGATGCCGAGCAGGATCGCCCCCATCAGGGCATAGGTTTCCGGCCAGCCGATCCGCGCCGCGATGATCAGGCCGAACGCCCCGCCGACCAGCGCGGCGAGACGATAGCCCATCTGGTAAACGGTCGACAGGATGTCGAGCGTCGCCTTTTCGTCCGCCACGTCGATGCGCCAGGCATTGATCGCGATGTCCTGCGTCGCGCTGGCGAAGGCGCCGATCCCGGCAAGCAGCGAGAACCAGCCGAGCTGCGTCTTGGGCTCGAGCAGCGACAGGGTCACGAGGATCGCACCGAGCAGGATCTGCGCCGGGACCATCCACTGCTTGCGCCGCCCGAGGCGGTGGAGCCCTGCGATATTGACCTTGTCGATCAGGGGCGACCACAGGAACTGGAAGGCATAGGCCAGCCCAATGAGCGAAAACACGCCCATCGTCTCAAGATCGACCTCGACCTCGGAAAGCCAGGCGTAAAGCGTGCCCAGGAACAGCGCGAAAGGCAGGCCGCTGGCAAAGCCGAACAGCGCCATATAGCCGGTCTTGCGCTGCCCCATCGATCGCAGGACCTCGCCCCAGCCCGGTTTTTCGCCTTTCGCTTCAGCCATTTGCTCTCATCTCGCGTGTCGCCGTGCTTGTCGTGCCGGTCATTCTCCTGCACCATGGAGAGGGCATAGAGAAAACAGGCGCCGAGGGATAGGAACACCGTCATGAACACGCGCACAACCATGTCGAGCGATGCGGCTCCCGCAAAACGTCCCACCGAAGGCCAGCTTGCGCTCGCCGAGGCGATCCGTGGTGGCAAGGGGCGCACGGCCGCAGCTATCGGGCGCGTGCCGGCGAGCAAATACACCTCGCCCGATCACTTCGCCCGCGAAAAGGCGGCGCTGTTCGACCGGATGCCGCAGGTCCTGTGCCCTTCGGCGCTGCTGCCCGATCCGGGCATGGCCGTGCCCCACGATCCGACCGGGCGCCCGCTGCTGATCACGCGCGATGCGGACGGCGCGGCGCATGTCTTTCTCAATGTCTGCCGCCACCGCGGCACGCGGCTGGTCGAGGGTGAGGAAGCGGTCTGCGCCAAGCGTCTCGTATGCCCCTATCACGCCTGGACCTACCGCCTCGATGGCAAGCTGCTCGCCCTGCCCCGCCCCGAGACCTTTCCCGGCCTCGACAAGGGCGAATACGGCCTCGTCGAAGTGCCGAGCGTGGAAGCGGGCGGCCTCATCTGGTTCGCGCCGCAGGAAGGCGCGGACTTTTCCCATGCGCAGGAACTGGGCGAGGATTTCGCCGCGCTGGGCATGCCGGAAAGCCACCTTTTCCGGCGCAGGACGCATGAGGTGAAAGGCAACTGGAAGCTCATCATGGATGCCTTTCTCGAAAGCTACCATGTCACCCGCCTGCACGCGAATACGATCGGGCCGTTCTTCAAGGACGGGATCACCAGCGGCGACTGCGTCGGGCCGCACCAGCGATCGGCCGTCGGGCGGCTGGAGGAGATGGAAGGACTCGACCTCACCGACATGGCCGAGCTTCGCCGCGTGGTGACGTTTGCCTATCAGCTCATGCCTGCGACTATCATCGTGCCGAGCCCCGATTACGTGAACGTCATGGTCCTCATGCCGCAGGCGCATGACTTGACCTTGGTCGAGGATTTCATGCTGATTCCCGAGCCTCCGGCGACGGACAAGGCGCGCGATCACTGGGAACGCAGCTGGGCGCTGCTCGACGGGGGCGTGTTCGCCGCGGAAGATTTCCGCGCCGCCGAGCTCGGCCAGCAAGGGCTGGAGACGGGCGCAGTGCCCGAACTCACTCTCGGCACGCTCGAAGGCGGGATCGTGCGTTTCGACGAATTGGTGAGCGAAGCGTTGCGCGCCGCGAACTGAGCGCCTAGCGCCCCGCCATGCCGACCAAGCCACCCCGCAAGGACGACCGCCCCGAAGGCGACCGTATCGCCAAGGCGCTCGCCCGCGCAGGGATTGCCAGCCGCCGCGAGGTCGAACGGATGATCGCCGACGGCCGCGTGACGATAGACGGCAAGCCGGTGGAAAGCCCCGCGACCTTCCTGACCAGTCTCAAGGGCGTCGCCGTCGATGGCAGGCCCGTCGCCGCCCCCGAACCCGCCCAGCTTTTCGCCTTTCACAAGCCGACCGGCCTCATCACCGCCGAACGCGATCCGGGCGGCCGCTCGACGATCTACGATGCGCTGGTCAATGCGCTGCCCAGGGATGCGCCGCGGGTGATGCCGGTGGGCCGGCTCGACATCAACACCGAAGGCCTGCTGCTGCTAACCAATGACGGCGAGCTCAAACGGCAGATGGAACTGCCCTCTTCTGCCATCCCGCGCACCTACCGTGCGCGCGCTTTCGGGGACGTGACGCAGGCCCAGCTCGACGACCTGATCGAAGGGGTCGAAATCGACGGGATGCAGTACGGGTCGATCGATGCCAATCTGGAACGCGGTTCGGGTCGGAACATCTGGGTCGAGATGACCATCACCGAAGGCAAGAACCGCGAAGTGCGCCGGGTGCTCGAATGGCTGGGACTCAAGGTCAATCGCCTGATCCGCACCGCCTATGGCCCCTTCGAACTGGGCGATCTGCCGCGCGGGGCCGCCGCTCGCATCCGCAAGCAGGATCTCGGCCGGTTCATGAGCACGCTGAAGAAAGGCGCGCGCAAGTGAGGATCATCGCGGGCGAATGGCGCGGGCGGCGGATCGACGCACCCCGGGGCGAGGCGACTCGTCCCACCGCCGACCGCACGCGCGAGACCTTGTTCAACATGCTCACCAGCCGGCTCGGCACGTTCGATGGGCTGCGCGTGGCCGACCTGTTCGCAGGTTCCGGCGCGCTGGGGCTGGAGGCCTTGTCCCGCGGCGCGGCGCATTGCCTGTTCGTCGAACAGGACCGCGGCGCACTCGATACGCTGCGCGCCAATATCGCGAGCCTCGATGCGGGTGCGCGGGCGAGCGTCGAGGCGGGATCGGTCATGGGCCTGCGCGCGGCGCGCGAGGCGCCCGACCTGATCCTGCTCGATCCGCCCTATGGCACGGGCGCGGGCGTGGTCGCGCTTGACCGGATGCTGCGGCTGGGCTGGATCGGAGCGGGAACGTGGGTCGCGCTCGAGACGGGCAAGGCGGAGGATGTGGGCGTGAAGGGCCTCGCGGTCGAGACCGAGCGCCGGATCGGCAAGGGCAAGGGCAAGCTCACGCTGATGATTCCAGCATGAAAAAGGGCAGCGCATGAAAAAGGGCGGCGCTTGGAGGCCGCCCGTTTCGGTGATGATGTCGCTGCGTCTTAGCTGCGGCGATTCTCGGGAAAGTCCATCGCGGGATAATCGCCCCAGTTGAGGCCGGCAGCGCGCGGCTGGATGCAGCCGTCCTGCGATTCGCGCATGCACACGTCGTAGATTTCGCCCTCGACGCGGACATGGGTCACCTTGCCGCGATCATTGCGCTCGACGATTTCGGGAGTCTGCGCCTTCCAGTCGGCGCGATCGGTCATGTGATCGTCGGCCATGGCGGGCGCGGCAAGTCCGAGCGACAGGGTCGCTGCGGCGGTGATGGTGAGAATATTCCTCATGATGTTTCAGGTCCTCCATTGCTTTGCTTTACACCGAATCAATGGAGACCCCGGGGGTGCGGTTCCGAATTGGCACGGTTCCACCGCCCGCCCCGGATACCCGGGGAACCGTCGAAAACCCTGCGCACCGGGTTGCGGCCCGCGCGCTCGTTCCCTACCTGTTCGCAAGGGACACCATGACCGACACCAGCCCCCTTCCCGCCGATCCGAACGGCGCCGTGCCGCCCTATGCCGCGCGGCTGAACCCGCCCCAACGCGAAGCGGTGCTGACCACCGAAGGGCCGGTGCTGATGCTGGCCGGCGCGGGCACGGGCAAGACCGCCGCGCTCACCGCCCGGCTCGCCCATCTCGTCGCCACGCGCCGCGCCTACCCGTCGCAGATCCTGTGCGTCACCTTCACCAACAAGGCGGCCCGGGAGATGAGGGAACGCGTCGGCGAATTGCTGGGACAGGGGGCGGAAGGCATGCCGTGGCTCGGCACGTTCCATTCGATCTGCGCAAAGATGCTGCGCCGCCATGCCGAGCTGGTCGGGCTGGAATCGAATTACACGATCATCGACACCGACGACCAGATCCGCCTGCTCAAACAGCTGATCGCCGACAACGACCTCGATGAAAAACGCTGGCCCGCCCGCCAGCTGGCGGGCCTGATCGACCGCTGGAAGAACCGCGGGCTGAACCCCGACGATCTCGATGCGGCGGAGAGCGAGGCCTATGCCAACGGGCGCGGACAGGTGCTCTACCGCGCCTATCAGGAACGGCTGAAAGCATTGAATGCCTGCGATTTCGGCGATTTGATGCTGCACGTCCTCAACATCTTTCGCGCCCACCATGACGTGCTTGCCGAATACCAGCAGCGCTTCCGCTATATCCTCGTCGACGAATACCAGGACACCAATGCGGTCCAGTATCTCTGGCTGCGGCTGCTCGCGCAAAGCCACAAGAATATCTGCGTGGTGGGCGACGATGACCAGTCGATCTATTCCTGGCGCGGGGCCGAGGTCGCCAATATCCTTCGGTTTGAAAAGGATTTTCCCGGCGCGCACGTGGTCAAGCTGGAACAGAATTACCGTTCGACCCCGCATATCCTCGGCGCGGCATCGGGGCTGATCCGCGCCAACAGCGAACGCCACGACAAGACGCTGTGGACCGAAGCCAATGGCGGCGACAAGGTCCGCGTGATCGGCGTGTGGGACGCGCCCGAGGAAGCGCGGCGCGTGGGCGAGGAGATCGAACGGCTCGAAGGCGAAGGCGCGCCATTGGACCGGGTCGCGATCCTCGTGCGCGCGCAGTACCAGACCCGCGAATTCGAGGACCGCTTCATCCAGATCGGGGTCAATTACCGGATCATCGGCGGCTTCCGCTTTTACGAGCGCGCCGAAATCCGCGATGCTCTCGCCTATTTGCGCGTCATCGCGCAGCCGCAGGACGATCTCGCCTTCGAACGCATCTACAACCAGCCCAAGCGCGGGCTTGGTGCAAAGACGCTGGAAAAGATGCACCAACATGCGCGGCGCGTCGGCCTGCCGCTGGCCGCCGCCTCGCTGCAACTGGCCGACAGCGACGAATTGCCCAAGCGCGCGGCGAACACCATAGGCTCGCTGATGCGCTCCTTCCTCAGCTGGCGCGAAGCGGCGGAGCAGATGACCCCGGCGGACCTCCTGCGCATGGTGCTGGAAGAATCGGGTTACAACGCGATGCTTTCCGCCGATCGCTCGGCCGAAAGCGCCGGACGTGCGGAAAACCTCACCGAACTCGCCCGCGCGATGGAGGAATACGAGACGCTCGGCGATTTCCTCGAACACGTCTCCCTCGTCATGGACAATGACAAGGGCGATGCCGAGGAAACGGTGACGATCATGACGATCCACGCCGCCAAGGGGCTCGAATTCGACCATGTCTTCTGCGTCGGCTGGGAGGAAGGCGTGTTCCCCTCGCAGCGCGCGCTCGACGAGGGCGGGCTCGCCTCACTGGAGGAGGAGCGCCGCCTCGCCTATGTCGCGATCACCCGCGCGCGGCGGCAGGCGATGATCCTCCACGCCGCCAATCGGCGCATTTACGGCCAGTGGACAAGCTCCATCCCCTCACGCTTCATCGAGGAATTGCCCGAAGATCATATCGAGCAGGAGACCACCCTCACCGGCGGGGCGAGCCTGTGGCGCGCGAACTGGAGCGAGAACGAAGACCCCTTCGCCCACGTTGCCCGCGACCGGCCCGATCGCGCCCAGGCCCGCGGCCCCGGCTGGCAGCGCGCGATCGCCTCCGGCTATGAGACGAAACAGCAGCGTATCCGGGAAACCGGGCGTTCGGCGGCAAGCTTTGCCGGCGAGGGTCGCAGCGACATTGCCATCGGCGCGATGGTCCACCACGCAAAGTTCGGCACAGGCTGCGTGATCGACCAGGAAGGCAACAAGCTGACGATCAATTTCGAAAACGCGGGCGAAAAGCGCGTGATCGACAGTTTCGTGACCGTGGTGGGCTGACGCAGCGCCTCATGCCCCCCTTTTGGCAGCGGCAAAGCCCCGAGGGGACGCCCGCCCCGCTTCGGCTCAGCTCTTGGAGGCGACTTCGCGGCGGTGGCGCACGAGTTCGGACAAGGCGAGTTCGGTCCCAGCGCTCGAACGCCGGGCGTGATCGGCGCTGACATGCTCGGCCGTCGCCGTGGCTTCGGCGAAGAGCCGCCCTCCGACCGAGACCACCAGCGGCTTGTGCGGCACGGCGGCGCGCATCCGGTCGACCGTCTGGCGCAGCCGCGCAAGGCCGCCGGGCCGCATCATCGCATCGGACAGCGCGATATCGATCGCATCGGGCTGCTGCTCGCGCAAAGCGCGCGCGAGTTCGAGATCGGTCTGCGGCGATGCGAAGTCCACACCCCAGCCGGTATCGACGAACTGGTCGGCGAGAAGGGTCGGACCCAGCGCATGCGGTTCGCCCGGCGCGCTCGCCAAGAGGATGGAATATCGGCTCGAGCGCAACGTATCGGGGCAGGTCGAGGCATGGGCCGCGTGGCTGGCGAGCTGCAGCAGCCCCATCGCCAGCGTCACGTCGAATTCGCTCGCCTCGTCCGCCAGCCAGGCATCGCCCAGGCCGCGCGCGGCGGGCTCGATCAGGTCGCGCGCGATTTCGGCGGGCGAACAATCCTTCGCGACGAGATCGGCGATCAACCGGTTCAGCCCCGCCTCGTCCGCATCGAGCGCGAGGGCGACCGCCTGCGGCACATGGTGCGACAGCGGATGCCGCCCCGTCAGCCGCTCGCGCAGGGTCTCGGGGACCGCCTCGGTCCTACGGTAATGCAGCAGGTCCCATTGCGAAAACAGTCGCGACCCGACGAGATGCTGGGTCAGCACCTCTATCCCTGCATGGCGGCCATCGTGCTGGATCGAAGTCCAGATCCGCTCCAGGCTGTCGACCGGGCCTTCGATGGTCTGCAGGAAGCGGCCACGATCGTAGAGGAGCAGCCCCGTCACGCCGAGGGCGTGATTGCGCGCCCGCGCGGCTTCGACAAGGGCGTTGAGTTCCTCTTCGTTCGGCGTGCTCGTCGCCCGGCTTTCATAGGTCAGGCAGCCGATCATCTCGCCCGCATCGTCGGACCCGGAATTGCCGGACGCTGCATCGAATGTCATCGCCATTACGTTCTCCCTGACCGCAGTGTCCATGATTCGGCGGGCCGGGTCAATCGCGGGTCGGGATGATGCGCAGCGGGGTGACGCGCGACAGGCGCGGAACTGCTCGCCCGGGCGACCGGAAAAGCAGGAGTGCCGCGGCGCTCGGGCGCTGGCAGCGCCCCGCAGGAGGCGCAGGAGTTGGACTTTCGGGCTCCGGCAGCAAGAATCATTGCCGAGAGCCTTTCTTAAAGACCTTAGGCCGGAATTAAATTGCGCATCACGCCAATGCGAGGCAATTCGCCAAGCACCCCCGATTGCACGAAATGAACGAAAGGCGAGGTTGGAAAAAGCGGCCGCTCAGCCCACGCCGACGTCCAGAAAGCTCGGACGCGGCCCGTTCCATTCGCCCGGCGGCACCGGCTCGTCATCCTCGTCGCGGCGGCGCGAACGGGATTTGCGCTCGGACTTGTCCTCGGAGCGTTCCTTGCGCGGCTTGCGCTCGCGCTTCGGCTTTGCCGGGGCCTCGCCCTCGCCGCTTGCACGGCGGCTCTTGCGCCGGGGCTTTTCGTCGCCGCCAGTGTCCGCCTCGGCATCGCCGCTGTCCTGGTCGGCCTTGCCGCCGTCCTTACCCTTGTCCTCGGCCGGGTCGACCAACGGCACGCGCACGTCTTCCTTGCCGAAGACCTTGATCGCGCTGCCGGTAAGCTTTTCGACGTTCTGGATCGCTTCGGCGTCGTCTTCCGAGACGAAGGTGAAAGCGCGCCCCTTCGCCCCGGCACGGCCCGTGCGACCGACGCGGTGGACGTAATCGTCCGGGTGCCAGGGCGTGTCGAAATTGAAGACGTGGGAGACGCCCTTGATGTCGAGCCCGCGCGCGGCGACGTCGGAGGCGACGAGGATGTTGACCTCGCCCGCCTTGAACCGGTCGAGTTCCTTGAGCCGGCTGGACTGGTCCATGTCGCCGTGAATCTCGCTGCTCGCAAAGCCGCGCCGCTGGAGATGCTTGTTGAGCTCGCGCACGGTCGTCTTGCGGTTCGAGAAGATGATCGCGGTTTCGACCTGGTCGTTCGCCAGCAGCCATTCGAGCGTGTCGCGCTTCTGCCGGGACTTCACCGGGATCTTGAAGGCGGTGATGTCCTCATTGGTGGAAGCCGCCCGGCTGACCTCGATCCGTTTGGGATTGCTGAGGAACTTCGCCGCCAGTTTCTCGATCGGCGGAGGCATGGTCGCCGAAAACAGCATCGTCTGGCGCGTTTCGGGAAGCTTGGAACAGATGAACTCGATGTCGGGAATGAAGCCCATATCGAGCATCCGGTCGGCCTCGTCGATGACCAGCAGCTCGCAGCCATTGAGGAGGATCTTGCCGCGCTCGAACAGGTCCATCAGTCGGCCCGGGGTGGCGATCAGCACGTCGACGCCTTCGTCAAGCGTCTTGAGCTGGTCGCCCATCTGCACGCCGCCGATCAGCAGCGCCATCTTTAGATCGTGGTTCGCCCCGTATTTCTCGAAATTCTCCGCCACCTGCGCGGCCAGTTCGCGAGTCGGCTCGAGGATGAGCGAGCGCGGCATCAACGCGCGCCGCCGCCCGGACGCCATGACATCGATCATGGGGAGCACGAAGCTCGCGGTCTTGCCGGTGCCGGTCTGGGCGATGCCGATCAGGTCGCGCATCATCAGCACGGCGGGGATGGCCTGGGCCTGGATCGGGGTCGGCTCGGAATAGCCGGCGTCCTCGACGGCCTTGAGCAATTCGGGGGAAAGGCCGAGATCGGCGAAAGTCATGCGTGTCGTAATGTCCGGATAACGGCGGCCATGTGTCCCGCCGGTTGTTTCACCCGGCAGGCACAGAGCGCTTGCCGATCGCGCGCGCCTTCGCCGAAACGCGCGCCAAAGTCAAGGAAACCCGGCAGGCGCGCGGGCACTTCGCGGCTATTCCTCCTTCACCGCGACAAGCCGGCGCATGCGTTCGACCTCGCACTTCACCCCGGTTCGGCTCTTGATGCGGTCGCGATCCACGCACAGCTTTCCGTCCTCGTTCTTTTCGACATAGAAGCCGGAATAGAAATCGCGCGCATGGCAGGTCTTCTCGAGATTGACCGTGACGATGCGCTTGTCCTTGAGGAACAGGAGAAGGCGATTGCCCGACCCCGTCTGGACACCCGCAATCCGCTCGATCGGGAGGCATTCGCCCATCTTGCGCTCTTCATAGCGGGTTTCGAGTTCCTTGCGCGGCAAGGTGGCGAGCAATTGCTGGCGGGCAGCCCCGCGCTGGGGCGAGATGCGGATGACGACACGCTGTTCGATCCGGACCTGGCGGGCGACCTGGCGTTCGCGAAAGGCCGATAGCGGCGCGGCGTCGGGTAGCGGTTCGGGAGGAATCGCGCGGGGCGAAGCGTGTTCGGGTTCCTCGCGGTCCGGACCCTGCCCTGCGGCGAAGACAGGCCCCTGCCCGTCGGCTTCACCCGGCAGCGCGAGCGGCGCGTCCAGCCCCTGCCCGAGGATCGGGACAAACAGGGCAAGCGGCGCGGCATAGGCCAACAGGCTCGGCACGAGCGGGGTTTCCTCCATTGCAGGGCCGCATGCTCCACGGCACGCGGACGACTTTTGACCACTAGGCCGCGCGATTGAACAGCGGCTTAACCTTCTCGCGGGTGCGGCAAAAGCGCTGGTCATCCGGCCCTTGCCTGTGGCATGACAGCAACAATGACGCCGACCGCAGAAAGAACCGCCGCGAAGACCTTTCTGGACGAGGCTGCCGAGCTGCTCGGGCCGAGGGGCCTGACCAACGACCCCGACCTGATGGAGCCGTGGCTGACCGACTGGCGGGGACGCTATACCGGCCGCGCGCTGGCGCTCGCTGCGCCGGCTTGCACGCGAGAAGTCGCGGCCCTTGTCGGGCTGTGCGCGCGCCATGGTGTCCCGATCGTGCCGCAGGGCGGGAACAGCGGGATGGTCGGCGGGGCGACCCCCGATGATACGGGAACGGGCGTGCTTCTCTCGCTGCGCCGGATGGACCGTGTACGCGAGCTCGATGCGGGCGCGGGTCAGGTCGTATGCGAGGCGGGGATGATCCTGCAATCGCTCCACGATATTGCTGCGGAGAAAAGCCTGCGTTTCCCCCTCACTCTGGGCGGCAAGGGATCGGCGACGGTGGGCGGGCTGATTGCGACCAATGCCGGCGGCACGCAGGTCCTGCGCCACGGCACGATGCGCGCCCAGGTGCTGGGGATCGAGGCGGTGCTTGCCGACGGATCGGTCTATGACGGCCTCGCCGCGCTCAAGAAGGACAATCGCGGCTTCGACCTCAAGCAATTGCTGATCGGTTCCGAAGGCACGCTCGGCATCGTCACAGCCGCCACCTTGCGCCTGCTGCCCGCCCCAACGGCGCGGGTGACGGTCTGGGCGGGCCTGGCGGGCATCGTCGAGGCGCGCGCCTTGCTGCGCGCGATGGAGCGGGCGATGGGGGACGCGCTCGAAGGTTTCGAGGTCGTGCCCGACCATTGTCTCGCAAGCGTGCTCGCCCACCTGCCCGATGCGCGCGCTCCGCTGGCCGAACGCCATGCATGGAACGCGCTGATCGAATTCGTCGCGACGGGCACGGACGAAGAAAGATTGCGCGAAAAGGCCGAGGCCGCGCTTGCCAAGGCGATGGAGGACGGGCTGTTCGACGATGCCGCGATCGCCGCGAACGAAACGCAGGCGGAAAGCTTCTGGACCTTGCGCGATTCGATCTCGGCTGCCGAACGCGCGCTCGGCCCGGCGATGCAGCACGACATTTCCGTGCCCGTGCGCAAGATGCCCGAATTCATCCTCGCCGCAATCCCCGCCATCGAAAGCGAGTTTCCCGGCACACGGGGCGTCGCTTTCGGCCATCTCGGCGATGGCAACGTGCATTTCCACGTCCTTGCCCCGGACGGCGCCGTTCCGGGCGAATGGGAAGAAAGCGACGGCAAGCGGGCGAGCGCGCGGGTCTACGACCTCGTCACCGAATGGGGCGGATCGATCAGCGCCGAACACGGCATCGGCCAGGTCAAGGTCGGCGAGCTCGCCCGGCTCGGCGATCCGGTGGCGCTGGCGATGATGCGCGCGGTGAAACAGGCGCTCGATCCGCACAGCCTGCTCAATCCCGGAAAGCTCGTTCCCGCCGCCTGAACGGGCTGCGGCAGGCGACTTGCGCCTACCGACACAAGCGCCTAAAGCGCGCCGCGACCGGCGGAGGGGCGCGGCCGCGGAGCCGCGCCGTCATTCGCTGCGACCGGATAATCGAGAAACCAGTCTTCGGAGACACACTCATGGCCAGCGCGCCGCAGCAGCCGCAACTTCCGCTGTTCTATAAAGACCTCCTGCCGCTCAACAGCCGGGACCACGGCGACTGGAAGGTGAGCCAGTTCGGCACCGCCGCCCATGTCGCGCAGACCCATGCGATCCCGCTCACCGTCGACGAATTCGTCGATGCGCAGCGCAATTACCCCATCGTCTTCAGCGCGGGCGACAACCCGCTGCCGATCGCGCTGATGGGCCTCAATGAAGGGGTCAACACCTTTGTCGGCGAGGACGAGAAGATCATCGCGGGCGTCTATGTCCCGGCCTATATCCGCCGCTATCCCTTCATCCTCGCCAAGATGAAGCCCGACAGCGACGAGATGTCGCTGTGCTTCGATCCAAGCGCGGGCGTAATCGCCAAGCAGGAAGAGGGCCAGGCCCTGTTCGACGGCGAAGGCAAGCCGACCGAATACACCAACCAGGTGCTCGATTTCTGCTCCAAGTTCGAGGAATCGGGCCAGCGCACGCGGGCCTTCCTCGAGGAACTCAAGAAGCTCGACATCCTCATGGACGGCGAAGTCGCGATCACCCGCGGCGACAATCCGGACAAGCCGTTCGTCTATCGCGGCTTTCGCATGGTGGACGAGAAGAAGCTGCGCGAACTGTCGGCCGAAACGCTCGAGGCGCTGAACAAGAACGGCCTGCTGATGCTGATCCACGCACACCTGTTCTCGATGAACCTGATGCGCTCGATCTTCGAGCGCCAGATGGCGCAGGGCAAGGTGCCGCGGGCGCAGGCGGCCGCCGCGGGCTGACGGCATAGAGGCCGATCCGCGAAGGGCGGCGTACCGCCGATCCGGACCCATTTCGGGGCGGGCGGGGCTTGAAGTCCCGCCCGTCTTTTACCATGTTTACAGGCAGGCGGTGTTCCCCCCTCATCGACCGCCTGGAGCCGCGCCCCAGAGCGCGCTCCCCCCTGAACCTGGCCCACCTCGTGCATCCCCCCCTCTTGCACGGGGTGGTGCTTTTTCCCTTTACGATCCAGGCCAAGCCTTACGGCCGTTCATTCCGCGGCCTGGGCCAGATCGCCGCCTGGAGCCAGTCTTGCCGTCTCCGCCCCCAGTTCGCGCACCAGCCCGGCAATCATCCGCGCGACTGGCAGCAGTCCGGGCGACGGCTCCGCAAGGTCGACATCGAGATAGGCGGAGCGGCAGATCTCGACCTGGATGGCGTGCAGCCCGCGCGCAGGAGCGGCATGGCGATCGAGCACATAGCCCCCGGCATAGGGCCGGTTGTGCGCGCTGGCGCAGCCCTCGGCATCGAGATAACGGAAGGCCCGCCCGACGAGCCGCGCATCGCATGACGCCCCGAAGCGGTCACCGAGGACATAATGCGGCGCGCGACTCTCGCCCGCCTGCAGGCGCAGGGGCGGCATAGAATGAAGGTCGACCAGCAGCGCCGCACCCCATTGTTCCCGCAGGAGGCGCAGCTCGCGCTCGAGCAGGGCATGATAGGGCCGGTGAATACGCTCGATCCGGCCCTCGACCTCGCCCTGCTGAATGGGGCGGTTCCAGATTTCGCCGAAGCCCGGCAGGCGTCGCGGCACGAGGCCGAGCCCGCTGCGCGCGCGGCGATTCGAACGGCCCCGCCCCTCGGTGTTCTCGCCCCGCCTGGCCTTGGCGCCGCCTTCGACCATGCCCCAGTCGACATCGTCCTCAGCCCGGTTGAGATCGAGCAGCGCGCGCGGCGCATGGGCGACGAGCAGCGCAGCCCCGGTAAGGCGCGCGACTTCCTCCGCAACCAGGTCGACCAGTCGATCCTCGAGCCGCAATTGCGACAGCCGCACATCGCGCATCGCCGCCAGCGTCTCGCCGGGATAGACCCGGCCGGCATGCGGCACTCCGATCACGACGGGAAGCGGCATAGCGTGCGGCGCATGAAAGCTGAAAGCCGGTCCGCAGGCCGGATCGCCGACCGCCCCGCCCTGCACCCTGCGCTCCGCATGCGGGCCCGAGCCCTCGGCGCGGCCCGCCGGCGCGGTCATGTTTTCGGATATCCTGCGCATGGTCATCGGCAATGCCTTGCTGAACGCATTGTGCTCGTCTGTCAAAGCGTTGCTTTGCGCATCCCCTATTCGGTCGGCGATGACGCTACAGGCGTTTCACAGCGGGTCAGGGGCACTACGGGACAGGATTTCTTAAGTGCCCCGTGCTATGCGTGAAACCATGACAGTCAATCACTTTCCCAGCAGCGAAACCCCGCGCATCCTGCTTGCCGAGGACGAAGAGGCGATGCGCACCTATCTCGCCCGCGCGCTGACCAATGCCGGTTACGAGGTGCGCGCGGTCGACCGCGGCACCGCGGCGGTCCCGCTGCTCGAGAGCGAGCGTTTCGACCTGCTTTTGTCCGATATCGTCATGCCGGAAATGGACGGGATCGAACTCGCCCAGCGCTGCGCCGAAATTTCGCCGCGCACGCGGGTCATGTTCATCACCGGCTTCGCCGCGGTTAGCCTGCGCGCCAGCCGCGAACAGCCCGATGCCAAGGTCCTGTCCAAGCCGTTCCACCTGCGCGACCTCGTGCTGGAAGTGGAACGGGTATTCGAGGAACAAGCCGAAGCGAGCTTCTAGGTATTTCGAATCGCTTGCATGGCGGCGCTGCCCGCGCTAATGGGCCGCTCCGCCTTGGTACCGCATCGGTACAAAGGCGGCTCCGGCAGATGGGTTCGGGCGTATAGCTCAGTGGTAGAGCACTGTGTTGACATCGCAGGGGTCGGAAGTTCAACTCTTCCTACGCCCACCATCGCCGCCCCGGGAAACGGGGGAAAACTTGAGAAAACAGCGCTTTTTGACGGCTGGCTATTACAGCGACGTAACAGCTCGACGGGGAAAAGCGATGTGCACCTACCTTCTCAGGATCGGCCCGAAATACTATTTCCGGCGGCAAGTGCCGAAGGACCTAGTGGGCCACTTCCGAACCGCGACCGGCAAGCCCCGGACGGAGTGGCGCTACACTCTCGGCACGAATGACCGGGAGGAAGCCAAGCGGCTGCTTCGTCCCCATGCCGCCGACACGGACAGGCTGATTGACGAGGCTCGCGCCCGGGTTGCAGCCTCCGTGCCAGAACACCCCACAGAGCCGCCTCAGAAGCCCGCTGAGAGCAAAAGGGAGGCCGAGGAGGCACAAGCAGCCGAAGCCGTGCAGAAACGCTCACAGGCCCGCTATGAGGCCCGTAGCGAATATCGGAGGCTGGCGCGGGAGCGGATGCTCCTAAGCACCGTCGAACTCACGGACGAGGAAGCCTCGTGGAGAGACCTCGTGAGAGAACGGGAGCAGGAGCTTGACGCGCTGCGGGAGGCTGTAGAGGGGCAACGCGCCTTCAATGATCGTCTCGCGGCAGAGAATCAGCGGACGGCGGGCAGCATCCCCCTGATGCCCCTTTTCGAGCGATATGCGGCGACCGGCTCGGCTAGTGCTGTCACGATCAAGAAATGGCGGCCCCGGGTGGCAAGCCTGATCGAGCATCTTGGGCACGATGACGCGGCCCGAATCACGCGCGCGGACCTGAACTCTTGGGTTGCTTCGCTGGTCGCTGGAGGGCTCACGAAAAAGACCATCACGGGACAGCACCTTGCGGCGGTGCGGCTGGCGCTCTCCATCGCTCACGATGATGGGCTCCTCCCGGATAACCCGGCGAAGGGGCTCACGGTGCGCGCCCCGAAGCCCACCAAGCTACGCAGCCGCGACCTGTCGGACGATGAAGCCCGGACTATTCTGGAAGCCGCGCTCCAGCCCCAGCCGAAAGACCTTGCTTCTAGCCATGCCCTCGCCCGCCGATGGGTGCCATGGATCATGGCCTATACGGGAGCGCGGGTCGGGGAGGTTTGCCAGCTTCGCCGAATGGACTTGAGGGAGGAAAACGGGGTGCCTGTAATCGTCATAACCCCCGATGCAGGGTCGGTGAAAACTCACGAAGCCCGAACGGTGCCGATCCACCCCCACCTTCTTGAGCAAGGATTGATGCAGCTCGCCAAGCCCGGCGATGCGACCCCGCTTTTCTACGAGGCGGGCTCCGGCAGCGAGGTGAACACCGCGCCTAGGCTGAGGGCAGCGCGGCTTGGCGAATGGGTCCGGTCGCTCGGGGTGACGGTGCCCCAGCCGAATCATTGCTGGCGGCACAGGTTCAAGACGGTGGCGCGTGGCGCGGGGATCGAAAGCTACATCGCCGACGTGCTGCAAGGCCATGCCCCGAGCAATGAGGGCGGTCGCTACGGCGAAACCCCCTTGGGGGTCCTGCGGGATGCAGTCTGCAAGCTCCCCCGATACGAGGTTAAGGGGACTTAGCCGGGGCGGCCCGTTCGCTTCTTCTCGCTAGCAACAGTTTGATGGCTCCGCGGAGAGAGGGTGCGGACCGAAAAGCCTTTGGCTGCCAGCGCTTTCTCCCACCTTGACCTCCCGCTGTCCTTGCGCGAACGCTGCGAGGAAGGACAGGGAGGGAACCTATGCAAGCGGATGATCTGCTGGTCGAAACTGTGTTGGCAGAAGCCCGCAGGTTCATGGTCCCGCTGTATCAGCGGAAATACCAGTGGGGCGACGCTCGCCTCCTCCCTTTCTGGGAGGATGTCGAAGCGAAAGCCGCCGAGGTCCTCGAAGGCAACAACAAGTTTCAGCATTACATGGGCGCATTGATCCTCGCCCCGCTTACCGAGGGGACACAGATTGCGGTCACCCCTCGGGTGCAGGTGGTCGACGGGCAGCAGCGCCTGACCACCTTCCAGCTATTCCTTGCCGCATTGCGCGAAGTAGCCCGGGTTCATTCGGTCGACTATCTCATCGAGCAGGTGGAAGGCTATCTGTTCAATCAGCCCAAGGCCAAGGACACGGACCCCCTCACCCGCTTCAAGCTCACCCCAACGCCCTCTGACCGGGACATTTTCGTGCAGCTCATGGAGGACGAGTATCCCGAGGTGAGGCGCTCTCTGGGGCGATACTATTGGGGCAGCGGGGTTCCAAAGAACACCAGCTATCCGGCGCTCCGTGCCTATGACCTGTTCTACAAGTGGATAACCGAGTTCGTCGCCAATGGCCCCAGCGATTGGGAACCAGAAACCGAGGATGAGCCGGATGCTGACGATGCGAGCGAGGAGGCGATCTTAGGCTTGGCTGAGCAACGACTGGAAGCCCTGCTCCGCGCAATTCTGGAGCAGATGAAGCTTGTCGTAATCACGCTGGGCGAAGGCGATGACGCCCAAGTCATCTTCGAGACGCTGAACTCCCAAGGCGAGCCGCTCTTGGCGATGGACCTTGTCCGCAACAACATCTTCCAGAGGGCCGAGAAGCAGTCCCTCGAAACCGAGGCGCTCTACGAGAAGCTGTGGGGACCATTCGACGCGCCTTGGTGGAAGGAAAACGCTCCCTTCGCCCGGCCCAAGCGCCCTCGCATCGACCATTTCCTTGCCCACGTCCTTGCTGCCGAGACGGGCGAGAGCATCGCCATGAGAGAGCTGTATGCCGAATACCGGGCCTTCGCAGTCCCGAAAGGCAAGACGAGGTTTCCCAATGTCGAAGACGAACTGAACCTGCTTCAGCTTCATGCACCGACATACAGGACGCTCGAAGCCAAGGCGAATGACAACCCCACGATGGCGTGGTTCGGGCGAAAGCTGGCAGCATGGCAGGTCACGACAATCTACCCCATCGCGTTTCAAATCGCCGCTTCCGGCCTTCCGCAGGAGGAACAGGACAGGGTCGCCAACCTTCTCTACTCCTACCTCGTGCGGCGAGCGGTCAGCGGCCTGACGGGCAAGAACCTGAACAAGCTGTTCAACGCGATTGCCCAGCATTTCCACGAACAGGGCGCGTCCTACGACAACCTCGTCGCCTTCTTCCGCACTCGTTCGGGTGAGAGTTCGCGCTTCCCGTCGAACAAGGAGTTCAGGCGGGCGGTCATTCTCAAGCCGACCTATCACCTCGCCCCCGGCGAACGAACGAAGGACATTCTCTGGGAGCTGGAACTCGCCAGCCGCTCGAAGTTCAGCGAGGACACGCAGCGGCCCAATCGCCTGTGGACCGAGCACGTTCTACCACAGTCATGGAACGAGGCTTGGCCTTTCCCGAATGGTCCCTACGCTGACCGACATTCGGGCGACCCGAGAGTGGAGCAGCGCAACACGCTTCTTCACGCCCTCGGCAACCTCACATTGATGACGGACGCCCTCAACATATCGTCGGGCAATGCCAGCTTCGCGGACAAGCGCGAGAAGTATGACGAGCACACCACCCTGTTCATGAACAAGTGGTTCTCCAAGCGGGAGAAGTGGGACGAAGCGGAAATCGTGGAGCGGGGCGAGCACCTTTCGCGCCTCGCGCTCAAACGCTGGGAAGGTCTTCCCGGTGACGAGGTCGACCTGCCTCCCTTCTCTGACGAGCATACGCTCGTGTCCGCGCCTACCCCTCAAGAAGACAGTCCCGCCTAATGCCCACCCTCCAATGGCTTACCCGCGACGAAGACGTGACGGCTGCGGATGCCGTTCCTTATCGGCTGCTCGAAGAAGTGCCGGAGCTGGGGGCGGGCGATCCTGATGCGGGCAATATGCTCATTCAGGGCGACAACCTCGACGCGCTCAAGGCACTGCTGCCCTTCTATGCGGGGCAGGTGAAGTGCATCTACATTGACCCGCCCTACAACACGAAGTCGGCCTTTGAGCACTACGACGACAACCTTGAGCACGCCCGGTGGCTGGCGATGATCTACCCCCGGCTGGTCCTGCTTCGCGAGCTATTGGCAGAGGACGGATGCATCTGGGTTTCGGTTGACGATAACGAGGGGCACTACCTGAAGGTGCTGATGGACGAGGTGTTCGGGCGCAGGAACTTCTTGACCACCTTTATCTGGAAGAAAAGCTACGGCGGTGGCGCGAAAGCAAAGTGGTTCAATGGCCTGCACGAGTTCGTCTTGGCATACGGGAAGGAGCTTGGCCGTTTCCCCGATATGCACTGGCCCCCAGACCCCGAGGCTGTGAAAAAATACTACAAATACACCGACGATAAGTTGGAGGAGCGCGGTCCTTATAGGCTTCAGCCGCTTGCCACCACATCGAATGATGAGCGGGCGAACCTTCGTTATGCTCTACCCGGACCAGCCGGAGAGGAGGTCTGGCCCGAGAAGCAGTGGCAATGGTCGAAGGAAAGGGCTTTGAACGCGCTCGAAGCGGGAGAATTGGTCTTCAAGAAATCTCGCGGGAAGACCACGGTATCATACAAGCAGTATCTGAAATCTACCGATGGAGAAGTCCGCAAACGCAAGCCTGTGACCATTCTTGACGGACCATACACGCAACGCGGGACTGCCGAGAGCGTTGCGCTTTTCGGACAAGAAGCCAAGTTTCAATTCCCGAAGCCGGAAGGTCTCTTGGAGCTAATCCTTGAAGCTGGTTCGGCCCCCGGCGATCTAGTTCTCGACAGTTTCCTCGGCTCGGGGACGACTGCGGCGGTCGCGCACAAGATGGGCCGCCGCTACATCGGCATCGAGATGGGGGACCATGCTGCGACCCACTGTCAGCCACGCCTCAAGCAGGTCATCGAAGGCGAACAGGGCGGCATCTCGGAAGCGGTAGGCTGGAAGGGCGGCGGCGGCTTCCGCTTCTTCAGGCTCGGCACCAGCGTCTTCGACGAGCAAGGCCAAATCCGCGACGACATCGAGTTCGACACGCTCGCCGCGCACATCTGGTTTTCGGAGCTTGAGGCTCCTTGGGACCGCGAGGGACACAATGGCACGGTGCTTGGCGTAAAGGACGAGACCGCCCTCGCCATGCTCTACAACGGGGTCCTGCGGGATCGTTCGGTCAATGGCGGCAATGTCCTCACCCGCGCCACGCTCCGTGTCATCCGCGAGGACCTGCCGGAAGGTTTCGACGGGAATCTGCTAGTCTATGGCGAACGGTGCATCCTCTCCGAGACGACGCTGGAGCGCGAGAAGATCGTCTTCAAGCAGACCCCCTATGACGTGAAGGCCCGCGCGTGATGGAACTCAAACGCTACCAGAAAGGGACCCTTGCCACTCTCCGCAAGTTCCTGACCGAGTCTCGGGTCGAAGGCCCGATAGAAGCCTTCAGGACGGTCACGAGCGACCCGGAGCAGGCGGAGCGCATGGAGGGCCTTCTCTCGCCCTACAGGCCGCTCAACGGGCTTGCAGACACGCCCTATGTCTGCCTGCGCCTTCCAACCGGGGGCGGCAAGACGATCCTCGCGGCCTATAGCGTTGCGGTCGCCGCCGAGAGCTGGATGGAGAAGGACTACCCGCTCGTCCTGTGGCTTGTCCCCACCACCACCATCCGCAAGCAGACCGTCGAGGCTCTCAAGAACCCGAAGCACCCCTACAGGACCGTCCTCGACGAGGCTTTCGAGGGGCGAGTCCGTGTCCTCGACATCGCGGACTTCGGCCAGCTCACGCCTCACGACATCAAGGCCAACTGCTGCGTGATTGTCGGCACGATCCAGACGCTGCGGACGACGAGCACTGATGGGCGCAAGGTCTATGCACACAGCGAGGACCTGGAGCCGCACTTCAGCGCCCTGCCCCGGAAGATCGCGGGCTTGGAGACAATCGAGGGCGGGCGCGGAGACGGGACGGTCAAGTTCTCCTTCGCCAACCTGATGCACCTCCACCGGCCCCTGATGATCGTGGACGAGGCGCACAAAGCCGTGACGGGCCTGTCACAGGAAATGCAGCGCCGGGTGAACCCCAGTGCGATCATCGAGTTCACGGCAACGCCCCAGCCGGAATCGAACCTGCTCCATTCGGTTTCCGCGCAGGAGCTGAAGGACGAGGAAATGATCAAGCTCCCTGTCATGCTGGCCGAGCACCCGACTTGGCAGCAGGCGGTCGACGGAGCTGTGGCGAAGCGCAAGGAGCTTGAGGACATCGCGGCTACGGATGCCGACTACATCCGGCCCATCGTCCTGTTTCAGGCGCAGGACCGCAATCAGGAAGCGAATGTCGAGGTCCTGAAGGACCATCTCGTGGAGAGCGGCATCGACCCCAGCCGCATCGC
Source organism: Erythrobacter sp. (assembly GCF_040217515.1). Taxonomy (GTDB): domain Bacteria; phylum Pseudomonadota; class Alphaproteobacteria; order Sphingomonadales; family Sphingomonadaceae; genus Erythrobacter. The sequence continues at coordinate 367,872 of NZ_JAVJPT010000005.1, read as the reverse complement.
CATTGCGACGGGGGACCAGCGTGAGCTGGACGACAAGGACCTGTTCGACCCACAATGCGAGATCGACTTCGTCCTCACGGTCGAGGCTCTGAAGGAGGGCTGGGACTGCTCCTTCGCCTACGTCTTCTGCTCGCTCGCCAACATCGCCAGCTCGACGGATGCAGAACAGCTTCTGGGGCGGGTCCTGCGGATGCCCTACGCTAAGGAGCGGAAGGACAAGCGCCTGAACAGGGCCTACGCCCACCTTGCGTCCAAGACCTTCTCGGCAGCGGCGGAGGCTCTCAAGGACAAGCTGGTGGCGATGGGCTTCAGCGAGGTCGAAGCCGAGAAGAATATCCAGTCGCAGCAGCCCGGTCTCGATGACGGACTGTTCGGTCGCAAGGCGCGACCGAGAGCATCCGTGACCGTCCCTGTGGACTTGCAGGACGAGGACGCCGAGAAGCTGCGCGAGGTCGCTGGCGACAAGCTGGAAATCGTCAACACGGAAGAAGGTCGATCAATCAGGGTTACGCGGACCCTGACACCCGAGGAACGCGAGCGGCTGGCCGAACGGCTCACGCAAGCGGGAGTGAAGCAGGTTCGTGAGGCGGTCGACCAGTTCGAGACCGAACACGCGACCCGTATCTCCCCGGCAGAGAGGGGGGAGAGCTTCGTGATCCCTGCCCTCATGGCGAACGTGCAAGGCGAGCTTGAGCTGGCGGAGACGGACCTGTTGATGGAGCACAGCGACTGGTCTCTGCTCGACCATTCCCATCAGCTAGGGTCGGGCGAGTTCGACCTGACCCAAACCGCTGATGCCTTCGAGATCGACCTCGATGGACGTTCGCTGACCATCAGGACGCGGGACCCTTCGACCCAGCTATCCTTCGACGTGGAGGTCGAGGGGTGGAGCGAGCAGGGACTTGTTCTGTTCCTCGCAAAGCAGGTGCGCGAGGCGGACCTAAGTCCGACCCAACTCATCGAATGGCTGGCGAAGGCTGTCTCGCACCTCACGGCTGCTCGGGGCCTGCCGCTTGCGGGGCTGATGCAGTCCAAATACATCCTCGCCCGCAAGCTGCGGGAGCGCATCGCGACCATCCGCAACAAGGAGCGGTCGAAGGTCTACCAATCCTCGCTATTCGCCCCAGAAGCCAAGCCGGAGATCAGCTTCGATCATGGCTTCGAGTTCAAGGAGGGGATGTTTGCGGGCGTTAGGACCTATGAGGGGGACTACGAGTTCTCGAAGCACTTCCTTGGGCGTGACCATCTACCAGCGTTCGACGGGCGAGCGGGAGGCGATGAGGAACAGTGCGGGAGGGCGCTGGACAGCCTGCCGAGCACGATCCTGTTGCACTGGGTCCGCAACGTGTCACAGCACAGGGACGCCTTCTGGCTCCCACTCGAAGGGGGCAGGTTCTATCCCGACTTCGTGGCGGAGTTGGCTGACGGGAAACTGGCGGTCATAGAATACAAGGGCGAGCCCTACGCGACCAATGACGACAGCAAGGCGAAGGTCGCTATCGGTAATGTCTGGGAGAAGGCTATGGACGGCAAGGGGCTGTTCCTAATGGTTGAGAAGGAGGTCGAAGGGAAACAGCCTCGCGACCAGCTTCTTGCCAAATTCGGCTCTGACTGACTTCCACCGGTACCCTCGCCTTCGCAAGGTTCGACAACGACGCCAACGGGGCTTTAGCGGCTATTTTGAATCAGGGCCGGGGACGGTCTGCGGGGAACCTATCTCCGCCAAGAATGGGACCAAAATTGTCAACGACCTGATGGCTTTAAGGAGTTTCCAAGCGCAGGCTTGGCCGAATATCGCGCAGAGAGACTGGCAGAAGAGGGCTCGGGCCGATCCTTGCTGAGAATTTGTAAGCATCCGGCAAAAGGCGGAGGCGCTTCTCAAGGTCTAGTAACCCGGCCTTGACCTCAGCCACCTCCGCCTAGCCCCCTGCTCCTAGCCGCCCGGCTGGGCCGGGGCCTGCGCCTCTCCCGCCTCACCGGGGCGGAAGCCCCTCGGGTTCCACCCGGCTCGGGCGGGCTCGCCCACAGGGGGCGCGGCCTCGGGCTCCGGGGCTGCATCGGGTAGCCCCTCGGCAAAGCCCGCGTCCCCCGTCTCCTGGGCGAGCTGGGCCATATCCGCCACCACGGTTGCCGCGATGCTGCGGAGGTGGCCTTCGTCGCCCGTCGCCACGTAGTTCGTCAGCGCCTGATTGTAGCGGGCCACGGTGGGGATGTCGCTCAGCTCAATCAGCGTCTCGATGCGCTGGAGCGGTGCGCGCAGCGAGGGTCGCGCCTCCAGCAGCTTTCCGAACGCCCGCTGGTAGGCTTTCCCGTCCGGGGTGCCCATGCCGATGAGCTGTGCAGCGGTGTCCGTCACCTCGCTGGGGTCGATGCCGTGAGTGCGTAGCTCCAGCAGAGCGGCGGCGGCGGTGGCGCGTTCGCGCTTGCTCAGGCGGCTCATGCGGCGGCTCCGGCGGGCTGCCGGGTGTAGCCCCGCTGCCGGGCGTCGAGATACTCGCTCATAGCGGCGCGGGGATCGCCGGGGGCGAGCGCCATGATCTTGGCGGGGATTTGCTCAGGCGCTTCATCGAGCAGGTATTCCATGACGTTCCCCGGAAGGGCTCCGAAGCCGCGCATGGTGTGCTGCCCGATGGGCGAGGCGTTCACGCGCTGGTCCCACTTGGGCGCATCCCAGTCGATCTGCCAGACGCGGTGCAGGAGACCGCCTTGGGCCGACTGGCTGGCTTGGCTGGTCACATCGGTGACGCGCATATTGCTGATGCCCCTGAGGCGTTCCTCTCGGGCGGCTTTGGCAGCGGCGGCTTGGGCCTCCTTCTCGGCCTCCTCAGCGGCCGCCAGAGCGTCCGTGAGCTGCGATAAGCGGGTCTTGGCTGTCCTCATGCGCTCGGCAAGTTCTAAGTCATCCTGGGCGGCTTCCAGCTCGGCCCTGAGGCGGGTGATTTCGTGGTTCATTGGTGCTTGTCCTTGGGTTGCGCGGGCGGGTGTCGCCTCGCGTCGAGATTGTGGTTTCAGGTTGTGGAGTGCGAGAGCTTCGCCCGCTTGTCGCGGCAGTAGTCGCAATCGCAGTAGTCCCAGATGAGCGAGCCAACGGGCGCGCTGTAGTGGAACGAGAGCGGCACCCGGTGCCCCCGCATCTGGGCGGCGCGGTAGGCGATGAGGAACGGCCTCGCCTTGAGCACATGGGCGTTGTGCTGAGGCGGTCCCCAGTCATATCGCTTGCCCGCCTTGGGTTTCCGCTTCGCTGGTTTCTTCTTCGCTTTCTTGGGTGCGCGCTGCTTCTCCGCCATGTCGGCGAGCTGTTTTCGCAACTCGGGACTGAGCGGCTTGGAGTAGGCCGCCTCATCGACGGCGGGGACGGCTGGGGCCGCGTCGGTTGTCATGCAGCGCGCGCCCGGCGCTCGAACCGGACAGCGTTGTAGGCGTCCCGGTAGCGGGCGAGGTGGAGGCGGTTGGAAGCGGCGGCCTCGGGCGTCTCCTTGGCCCAGCCGGGGATCGGTTGCCCGACTGCGGCGAGGACGCCCCGGAACACCATGCGGCGGTAGCTGGACCGCATGACGTAGCAGCGGGTGAGGATGCCAACGCGGCCATCCGGGGTGAGGCGGTCGAGGATGTTGTCATAGACCGCGCGGCGGTTAGGATCGGCGGTGAGGTATGCGCGGAGGCGCTCGCCCCCGATGCCGGGGGAGAGAGGAAAGTTCAGCATTGGTTGTCCTTGTGGGTTAGGTGCCGGGGGATGCCGGGTTGAGTTCGAGAGGGTCAACGTCATCCGAGCCGCTCTCAGCGTTTCGGTGACGGGCAGCGGAGAGGTTCCTGATCCGGTCGGAGAGGCTCATGCTTTCTGGAGCTTCCGGTTCGGTCTTGTCGCTTTCGGGCTCATGGTCATCTTGGGCCCATTCTCCCGGAGACCCCGGAGCCTCGCCCTGTTCTGGGCCCAATCTCCTAGGAGACGAGCTGCCAGAAGCGCCCTCATCCTCCAAATGGGCCCGCTCTACGTAGTTACTACGTAACGAAGGGGAGAGGTCCCCCGGGGTATCCCCTGCTTTCAGCAGGTCGGCTATCCAAAGAAGCTGGTCGAGATAGACCCGCTGCTTCTTCCCGCCGATGCGAGGACGGATGCACTCACGGGAGCCGTGCTTGACTATCGCGTATTCCTGTCCGGCAACAAAGAGCCTGTGCCCGCTGCGGCGGCCTATGCTGCCAAAAGCGGTGGTGTCGGGCTCAGCTTCAAGGCGAGCGGCTTTCACCGCCTCACGCACCTTGGAGAGCGTCGTCAGTCGCGCTGGATCATAGTGCGCCCCATGCGCTGCGAACACCTTGGCGAGGCGCTCCTTGCGTCCCTTGGAGAGCGTGCTGTTGAAGTGATTGGCGGGAACGAGCGAGCTGCCGAGCTTCTCATTCAGGCGCGCTACATCGGCGGTGTTGGTCTCCCCGCAAGCAGCGGCGCTGTTGAACCAGAGGTCAACCATAGAAGCGATAGCGTCGGTGTATCCTGCGGGCTTGCTAAGGTAGGCCCTCGGGTTGCCGGGCTGGGTGCGAACCTCTGCGGCCTCGGGATGCTGCCTCTTGTAGCGCGCCACGCCTTCGGAGCCTTGCTTTGGCAAAATCGCTTGGATGTTGCGGCGGTGTATCTTGAAGCGCTCTTGCCGGGGCAGATTATCGAAGCCCGGGGGAAAGTCGGCGCCGCTGGGGAGCGGCTGGGATTGGTATTGCATGGTGTCCTATTGTGGAGCCGGGATTAGCGGCTGGTTACTGGGTTCAGCGCGGGGTGCGCTCGTGGGGGTGGTCCTCGCGGAAGCGGTTCATGGCCGCCTTCGTGACAGCGGCGCGGCCCCCGATGTTGCGCTGCGCCCAGTGCGGCAGGGGAACGCCGAGGAGGTCAAGCAAGGCACGGGTTGCGGCCTTGCGGTGAGGACCATGGATGAAGAACTCTTCGATCTCGGGTTGCTCAAGCCGGGCTGAGATGGCGGCCATGATCTTGCGATCTTCGATGGGGTCGGTCGGGAGGTTATCCATGGGGCTCCATTGTGATTGGTGATTGGAGTTACAACGGCGAAACAGATGCGGCGCGTGTAGAGGCGGCGAGGGATAACCGACGCCCACCCCCCGGAATGACACAGGGGGTGAGCGCCGATTGCACCCTTACGGGCGCTCATCAGCCCCGAGGCGCGCGGGACAACGCGCAGCGGCTTGGAGCTGGTTCGGATGGTGAGAGCGGGCGCGACAAGCACTTTCTCTCTTGGCGGTATCAATTCGATTTACACGGCAGCAACCCGGCCCCCGGCAACCTCGGCAAGCTCCGCCTCCCAGTGCCGCTGGAGACGCTCTAGAAGCGCAATTATGACCTTCGGCGGGTAGTTCCTGCCCCCGCCGCAGGTTTGGCACGAGACGGGCGTCTCCGGCCACCCTGAGGCCAAGCCAGCGGGAGCTCCAGCCGGTCGCCGCGAGATAGTCCCCGATGCCGCCAAGGATGAAGGCGCGGTCCTGATCGGCAAGCATCTGTGTGCCCCCCTGTTGTGGAGCCCGAGAGATGCCCGGAGCGCCGGTCTCGGGGAAGGGGCAATCGTCCTGGTGGTGCGATCCGTGTTGCGGGTTCGGGGAGCTACCGATGGGTGAGCTGGTGCCCGCGCCCTACGCCCTCGCTGTCGCTGCTTGAGTTGCTGCCAGCACCCGTTTGACCTGTGTGGCCTGCCACTTGCCGCCCCGCCGGGTGAGGATGCCTTGCTCGTTCAGGCGGCGGGCTATCTCCGCCATGCTCTCGGCCCCCTCAGCCTGTATCTCCGCAATGGCCCGGCATACCCGTGTATTGAACTCCGCTGCCCGGCGCTGGCGCTCTGCGGTGCCTTGCCGGTGATCGACGGGCTGGCGAGGCGCTCCGTCCTTGCGCTCCCTCCAGCCGCCCAGCGAGACGCCCCTCGCCTTTGCCGACGCCAGAGCCTCCTTCGTGCGCTTGCTGATAGCTTCCCGTTCGGCTTGCGCCACGGCTGCCATGATGTGCACGGTTAGGTCATTCGCTTCGGGCATATCCGCCGCGACAAACTTGGCTCCGCTGTTCTGTAGCGCGCTTAGGAAAGCCACCGAGCGGCTGAGGCGGTCGAGCTTGGCGACGACGAGTGTGGCCCCAGTCAGCTTGCATCGGTCGAGCGCCTTTTGCAGCTCGGGCCTTTGGTCATCCTTGCCGCTCTCGGTCTCGATATACGGGGGCGATAGAAGCTCCCCGCCCCGATGGTGAACGAAGGCATCAATGGCTCGCTCCTGTGCCTCCAGCCCCAAGCCGGAGCGTCCCTGCTTGGCGGTCGAAACTCTCATGTAGGCGATGAACTTTGTCACTGTCATGCTCCCTGTTGTGGGCTATGACGTTACAGACTACGCTCGTTGTCTCAAATGTAAAGGGTCTTTCTCGGTGGGGGATTGGAGCTTTGAGGCGGGGCGGAGCCGGGTGCGGCAGGGCTCCGCCAAATGATGCGCCCGCGTTTTCCTGTGCCCCCAGCCGGGAGGGGGCACGGGGGTAAATCGCACATATATGGTCAGAGGGGTGGCCTCGCACGGGGATGCCAATTTCAGGTCGCAGCCGCCCGTTCGTGGAGGGGCCAGCGCGCTCGGAAAGTAGCCGGCCGGTGCACTACTCTCCCGGGGGTACGTACGTGAACACCGCAGCGAGCGCAGTGGAGTATCGCCTCACTATAAACCAGATGCTGCCGACAGTAGTCTTTGGGCGTTGGTTTTCAGGCACATTCGGGAGAACAGCATCCGGGATGAGACCCGGCCTTATGGACTCGGCACGCTCAGCCCCATGCGACGGCCCGACAACGCTCATGTCAGCCCGAAGAACGTTCATCAATCTAGGAAGCTCGTGGACGTTCGACTGGCGCATAAAGCTGTAAAATGGGCCAAAGAACGAGGTTTCGCCGAAGCGACCAGGCGTTACGCGAAATCTCATCTCGCGATACACCAGCCCAGCGCGCCCAACCCTCTCTCTATGTTCGAACACAGGCCCGTCGAGGATCAATATGGCAGCAATAGTAAGCATGAGGGGCGCAAGAGCTACGAGCAATCCAATAGCGATAACGCAATCTAGCGCTCGGCTCGTGAGCCTTTGAGCGAGGTCTCTTCGACGCAGGAACCGCCTATGCGCTAATGCTCTACGCCATCTCGGGAACATCTGCCGGGACGCCCAAATAAATCCCAGAGCTTGGAGTAATTTCCCCGTCGCGCCCGGTGTCTCCATAAGATGCGCAGTCCACTCTTCTAGGTAGCGCGCCCGCCTACGAGTGGGCAGACTTGCCACTGCCACTCTAACTACGCCCGCCAAGATGGATGGAAACCAAGCTCTTAGCTCGAAAACGAGCCAAGCAGCTATCAGCGCGACGACAATCTCCTTCATGATGCGAAGCTCGCATAAAGCCGCGCAACCTCCGAGGCTCCGCTCTTGGCTTCGCGGGCTCCCTCTGCAGTGAGCGAGTAAAAACGCCGCCGAGGCCTCCCTGCTTCGCTCGGGTCAATATTTTCCCAATTGCTTCGGAGCCAGCCCGCACCCTCTAACCTCGCAAGAATTGGGTAAACCGTACCCGATGGAAGCGAAGTCAGTTTGCAGATTTCAGCCCCTGACGAGCCGGGATTGTCGAAAATGCCCGCGAGGACGCGAACTGTTTGCGGAGTTAGACGGGGTGCCTTTGTCATATAGAAACTCTACATAGGGCTATGTAGAGTGTCAATAATGGCGGCCCTGACGGAGCACCCTCCTCACCAGACCGCTCGGCGGCTGAGCCATTAAGAAGCTGCGGAGCACCTTGCCGCACCTGCGGGTTGACGGCCGACATTACAGCGAGGTAATACACTCGGGATAGCACGCCTTTTTAAAGCTCTGATATATCGACGAAAAATTGGCCTTGGCAGAAGTTCAACTCTTCCTACGCCCACCATCGCCGGCCGGTCGCCCCACCCCGGGGCCGGACTGGGCAGCAACCCGCCGAGAGGCGGGTTTTTTGTTGCCCGGTTTCCGAACCACACCGGGGCGCAGCTCTTCCCGCCCCGGCTTGCACGCCCGTCTTGCTCTGCTAAAGGCTGCGCCAGGGATTACACCGGACAATCGAAGCGGCGCGCGGCCCTTTCGCGGCGCCGAAGGACACCTCAAGGAAGGCGGGACACCTCATGCAGAAAATTCAGGTCAAGAACCCGGTCGTCGAACTCGACGGCGACGAGATGACGCGGATCATCTGGCAATGGATTCGCGAACGCTTGATCCTGCCCTATCTCGATATCGACCTGAAATATTACGATCTCTCGATCGAGAAGCGCGACGAGACCGACGACCAGATCACGGTCGATGCGGCGAACGCGATCAAGCAGCACGGCGTCGGTGTCAAATGCGCGACGATCACCCCGGACGAGGCGCGCGTCGAGGAATTCGGCCTCAAGAAGATGTGGCGCTCGCCGAACGGGACGATCCGCAACATCCTCGGCGGCGTCGTCTTCCGCGAACCGATCGTGATCGACAACGTGCCGCGGCTCGTTCCGGGCTGGACCGACCCGATCGTGGTCGGGCGCCATGCCTTCGGCGATCAGTACCGCGCGACCGACACGCTGATCCCCGGCCCCGGCAAGCTGCGGCTCGTTTTCGAGGGCGCGGACGGGGAGAAAATCGATCTCGACGTGTTCGAGTTCGAAAGCTCGGGCGTCGCGATGGCGATGTACAATCTCGACGATTCGATCCGTGCCTTCGCGCGCGCCTCGATGAACTATGGCCTCGACCGCAAGTGGCCGGTCTTTCTTTCGACCAAGAACACAATCATGAAAGCCTATGACGGGCGCTTCAAGGACCTTTTCGAGGAGGTTTACGAAAGCGAGTTCAAGGACAAGTTCGAAGCCGCCGGCATCCATTACGAACACCGCCTGATCGACGACATGGTCGCCTCCGCGCTCAAGTGGTCGGGCAAGTTCGTCTGGGCGTGCAAGAACTATGATGGCGACGTTCAGTCCGATACTGTGGCGCAGGGCTTCGGCAGCCTCGGCCTGATGACGAGTGTGCTGATGAGCCCGGACGGCAAGACCGTCGAGGCCGAGGCGGCCCACGGCACCGTCACCCGCCATTATCGCCAGCACCAGCAGGGCAAGGCGACCTCGACCAATCCGATCGCTTCGATCTTCGCCTGGACCCGGGGTCTGATCTATCGCGGCAAGCTCGACGAAACGCCCGACGTGGTGCGCTTTGCCGAGATGCTCGAAAAGGTCTGTATCCGCACTGTCGAAAGCGGCTCGATGACGAAGGATCTCGCGTTGCTGATCGGGCCGGGCCAGAACTGGTTGACGACCGAGCAGTTCTTCGAGGCGATCGTCGAGAATCTCGAAAAGGAAATGGCGAACTGGGCCTGATCCGGCCGCGCCGACACTGGAACGGCCGCAAGCGCGCGGCGACTGGAACAGCCGCGAGCGCGCGGCGTAGGTCAAGGGCGGCCCCGCTTCCTCGCGGGGCCGCCTTTTGCGATTTGTGAGGAGAGGCAAGGATGGCATCCACCAGCAGCAAGGCGCGGCTCGAGGTCCGGCAGGCAAAGCTCAAGGACGTGCGCGCGATCGGCGATCTCGTGCGCCGCGCCTATGCCGAATTGCCCGCCTACACGCAGGGCGAGATCCGCGGGCAGATCAACAATTACCCCGAAGGCTGCTTCATCGCGAAGCTCGATGGCAAGATCGTCGGCTATTGCGCGACCATGCGATTGGACGAGGACGTGGCGCTGTCCGATCACAGCTGGGACGAGGTGACCGGAAACGGCTTCGGCGCGCGGCACGACCCGACCGGCGACTGGCTCTACGGCTACGAAATGTGCGTCGATCCCAAGGTGCGCGGCACCCGGCTGGGACGCAGGCTGTACGAGGAACGCCGCTCTCTCGCCGAACGGCTGGACCTGAAAGGCATCGTCTTTGGCGGGCGCATGCCGGGCCTGGCGCGCGCGATGCGGCGCAAGACGAACCGCGCCGAGGGGCCGGAGGACTATCTCCAGAAAGTCATCGACACCAAGATCCACGACCCCGTCCTGCGCTTCCAGCTCGCCAACGGGTTCGAGCCGCACGGCATCCTCGAAAACTACCTGCCCGAGGACAGGGCCTCGCGCGCCTATGCGGTACGCATGATCTGGCGCAACCCGTATGTCGATGTCGATTCCCCGCCCAAGCATCGCATGCCGCGCAATGTCGAAGGCGTACGCATCGCCACCTGCCAGCTGCAGGCGCGCGCGGTGTCCGATTTCGGCGAATTCATGCGGCAGGTCGAATATTTCGTCGATGTCGCGGCGGATTACGAAAGCGACTTCATCGTCTTTCCCGAAATGTTCACGCTCATGCTGCTTTCAATGGAAGGCCGCGAGCAAAGCCCGCTCGAAGCGATCGAGACCCTGAGCGAGTTCACGCCCAGGATCCGCGCCGCGCTCTCCGAAATGGCCTTGAGCTACAACATCAACATCATCGGCGGTTCGCACCCGACCCGCATGCCCGATGACGATATCCACAATGTCGCGATCGTGTGCCTGCGCGACGGATCGGTCCATTCGCAGGAGAAAATCCACCCCACTCCGAACGAGGCCTATTGGTGGAACATCAAGGGCGGGGACAGCATCGACGCGATCCCGACCGACTGCGGGCCGATCGGAGTGCTGATCTGCTATGATAGCGAATTCCCCGAACTGGCGCGCCGGCTGGTGGACGAGGGCGCGCGGATCATCTTCGTCCCGTTCTGCACCGATTCGCGGCAGGGATACATGCGCGTGCGCTATTGCGCGCAGGCCCGCGCGATCGAAAACCAGTGCTATGTCGTCCTCTCCGGTAATGTCGGCAACCTGCCCAATGTCGCCAACATGGACATCCAGTATGCGCAGTCCTGCATTCTCACGCCCTGCGATTTCCCCTTCGCGCGTGACGGGATCGCGGCCGAAGCCAGTGAGAATGTCGAGACGCTGACGATCAGCGACGTGAATCTCGCCGATCTGTCCTGGGCGCGGGCCGAGGGCACGGTGCAGAATCTCGCCGACCGCCGTTTTGATCTTTACCGGATCGAATGGGACAAGCGCGTGGGCAACATCACCGACCCCTTCGGCGAGGACCACGACAGCTCGCTCACCCGGCCGCTCGGCCCGCCGCGTGGCGGCGGCTGATGACTTGCCGGGCGGGGCGCGCTAAGCCTCGCCCATGGCAGGCGAATTGACCCTTTCCCCGGTGATGTCGGATGCCCTGGTGATCCTGGGCTCGGCTGGCATCGTCATCCCCGTCTTCGCCCGCTTTCGGGTCACTCCGATCATCGGCTTCATCCTGATCGGCGTTCTCGTCGGCCCCTATGGTCTCGGAATGCTGGTCGAGGACATACCTTGGCTGCGCCACATCACGATATCTGATTCCGAACGATTGGCCCCCTTCGCCGATTTCGGGATCGTGCTGCTGCTGTTCGCGATCGGGCTCGAGCTGAGTTTCAACCGCCTGTGGCAATTGCGCAAGCTGGTCTTCGGCCTCGGCAGTCTCGAACTGCTGATCATCGGCAGCATTTCGGCGATCTTCTTCGGCTATGCGAGCGGGATGGAGACGACCGCGGCGCTTGCGCTCGGCTTCGCGCTCGCCTTTTCCTCCACGGCGATCGTGCTGCCGATTTCGGGCACGAGTTCGCCGGTCGGGCGCGCGGCGCTTTCGATGCTTTTGTTCGAGGACATCATGATCGTGCCGATCATCTTCATACTCGGCGCGCTCGCTCCCAATGCCGAGGGAGGCTGGAGCGGCATCACCGACACGTTGTGGCAGGGCGCTCTGGTAATCGCCGTGCTGCTCGTTCTCGGCCGCGTCGCCCTGCCCCGCCTGTTCGGCCAGGCCGCGCGCACCAAGAGCCCGGAGCTTTTCCTCGCCGCCTCGCTGCTGGTCGTAATCGGCGCCAGCCTCGCCACCGCCGCAGTCGGCCTGTCGCCCATCGTCGGCTCGCTGATCGCGGGTCTGCTGATCGCCGAGACCGAGTATCACGGAGAAGTCGAAAGCATCATGGAGCCGTTCAAGGGCCTCGCGCTCGGCGTCTTCCTGATCACGATCGGCATGAGCATCGACCTTATGGCGATCTGGCGCGATCTCGGCACGATCATGGCGGCGGTGGTCGGCGTGCTCGTGTTCAAGGCGCTCGTTACCAGCGTCCTGCTGCGGTTGATGGGCGCGCGGCGCAGCACCGCGACCGAAACGGGCGTGCTGATGGCCTCTCCTTCGGAGACGACCCTGATCGTCCTGGCCGCAGCGACCAGCGCCATGGTGATCGATCCGGAAACCGCCCAGTTCTGGCAGATCGTCACCGCCATCGGCCTGACCGTGACACCCTTGCTGGCGAAGCTCGGCCGGGTGATCGCGCGCCGGGTAGACGGCGTGCCCGAAGTCCTGGAAGGCGACGCACAGGACGAACCGCATACGATCATCATCGGCGGCGGGCGCGTCGGGCGGCTGATCGCCGACATGATGACCCGCCATGACCAGTCTTATGTGATGCTCGATTCCGATCCAGATCTCATTTCGCGCGCCCGGCGCGAGGGCTATCGCGCGGTGTTCGGCGATGCGGGGCGCGGCGACGCCCTTTCGCGGCTGGGAGTCGAACGCGCCCCATCCGTGGTACTGACCATGGACGAGCCCGTCCTCGCCCAGCGGCTTGTCGCCAAATTGCGCGGTGAATATCCCGACCTGCTGATCGTCGCCCGCGCGCGCGACAGCGAACATGCTGCTGCGCTCTACCGTGCCGGTGCGAGCCATGCCGTGCCGGAAAATCTCGAAAGCTCGCTCCAGCTGTCCGAGGCGGTGCTGGTCGATATCGGGGTCGCCATGGGTCCGGTGATCGCATCGATCCACGAAAAGCGCGACGAATATCGCGAACGGATCGAGCGCGAGGGGGGCCTTGCGCACAAACCGGCCCTTCGCACCACGCCGAGCGGCCCGCCCGGCGCGCCCGCCGGTGGCAAGGCCGCGACCACCTGATCGACGCTTCTCCCCGCAAGCCGGGGATAAGGTCAGGCGTTTAGCCCTTCCAGCGCATTGGTCGGGAAAGGAGAAGAGCTTGGGCAAGAAGGTCGATCCAACCAAGCCTATCCCGAATGAAGAGAAGTGCAGGCCGCAAAACGTAAAAAGGCCGCTCAGGCAAAGGGTGCCGGATCCCGGTCGCGGCAAGCCCGGCCACCCCAGCGGCGACGAATGGCCTAGCCGCTAGACACCAATCGGGCGCGGCTGGCTGCGCCTAGTCGGCCAGGACACGCTTTACCGCCTCGATCGCTTCGCCCGCCTTCGCGCCGTCAGGGCCACCGCCCTGCGCCATGTCGGGCCGACCACCGCCGCCCTTGCCGCCCAGCGCCTCGACGCCTGCGCGCACGAGGTCGACCGCGCTGAAGCGTTCGGTCAGGTCATCGGTCACGGCAGCGGCGATGCTCGCCTTGCCTTCATTCACCGCCACGATCGCGGCGATGCCCGAACCGAGCCGCGATTTCGCCTCGTCGAGCAGGGGGCGCAGTTCCTTGGGATTGAGCCCTTCGAGAACCTGGCCGGTAAAGCTCACCCCCGCGACCTCTTCCTGAACCGAACCGCCTGCACCCGGATCGGACCCCCCGCCGCCCAGCGCGAGCGCCTTCTTCGCTTCGGCCAACTCCTTCTCGAGCCGCTTGCGCTCGTCGAGCAACGCCGAGATACGCCCTGGCACCTCTTCGGGCATGGCGCGGATGGCACTCGCTGCTGCTTTCAGGGTTTCTTCGCGGCCGACGAGCCATCGGCGCGCCGCCTCGCCCGTCAGCGCTTCGATCCGGCGGACACCGGAAGACACGGCGCTCTCTGAGACGATCCGGAACAGTCCGATATCGCCGGTGGCATCGACATGCGTTCCGCCGCACAATTCGACCGAGTAGTTGCGTCCCCCCTCGCCCGGGCGGCCCATGGCGAGCACGCGCACCTCTTCGCCGTATTTCTCGCCGAACAGCGCGAGTGCGCCCGCCTCAATCGCCTCATCGGGGCTCATCAGGCGGGTCGTGACGCTTTCGTTGGCGCGAATCTCGGCGTTCACCTCTGCTTCGATCGCGGCGATGTCCTCTTCCGTCAGGGCGCTGGGATGGGCGAAATCGAACCGCAGGCGATCCTCCGCCACCAGCGAACCTTTCTGGGTGACGTGCTCGCCCAGGCGATTGCGCAGGGCGGCATGGACAAGATGCGTCGCCGAATGGTTGGCGCGGATCTTCGTGCGGCGCTCGGCATCGACATCGAGCTGGACATTGTCGCCGAGAGTCACTTCGCCCGCTTCGATGGCGGCATGATGCGCATGAAGCCGGCCGAGCGGCTTGCTCGTATCGGTCACCCGGGCGTGCAGGCCGGAAGGAGTGGAAATCGTGCCGGTATCGCCGGTCTGGCCGCCGCTTTCGCCGTAAAAGGGAGTCTGGTTGGTCAGGATAGTGACATCCTCGCCCGCTTTCGCGGACGGCACTTCCTCGCCGTTCTTCAGGATCGCGACCACGCGGCCCTCGCCGGTCGTGGCGGCATAGCCGGTGAACTCGCTCGCGCCCTCGCGTTCGGCGATGTCGAACCAGATCTCGCCCGACGCCGCCTCGCCCGAGCCCTTCCACGCTGCGCGGGCCGCGGCTTTCTGCCGCGCCATCGCCTCGTCGAAACCCGCACGATCGACCGCTAGACCACGGGTTCGCAGGGCGTCCTCGGTGAGGTCGTAGGGAAAGCCGTAAGTGTCGTAGAGCTTGAACGCGGTTTCTCCGTCGAGCTCGCCGCCTTCGACCATGTCCGCCGTTTCCTCGTCGAGGAGCCTGAGGCCTTTTTCGAGCGTCTTGCGGAACTGGGTCTCCTCGCGCCGCAACACTTCCTCGATCAGCGCCTGCCCGCGCACGAGCTCGGGATAGGCCTGGCCCATCTCGGTGACGAGATGACCGACGAGGCGATGCATCAGCGGCTCGCCCGCACCGAGCAGATGGGCATGGCGCATTGCCCGGCGCATGATGCGGCGCAGGACATAGCCGCGCCCCTCGTTGGAAGGCAGCACGCCGTCCGCCATAAGGAAGGAGGTCGAGCGCAAATGGTCGGCGATAACGCGGTGGCTGCTCGCATTGTCGCCGGTGGCGGCCCTGTCGGTGAGGTTCTCCGAGGCCGCGATCAGCGCCTTGAACGTGTCGGTGTCGTAATTGTCGTGAACGCCCTGGAGCACGGCGGCGATGCGTTCGATGCCCATGCCGGTGTCGATCGAGGGACTCGGCAGGTCGCGCCGCGTGCCGTCGGCCTGCTGGTCGAACTGCATGAAGACGAGATTCCAGATTTCGACGAAGCGGTCCCCGTCCTCATCGGGAGACCCCGGGGGGCCGCCGGGGATGTGCTCGCCGTGATCGTAGAAGATCTCCGAGCATGGACCGCATGGACCGGTCTCGCCCATCGACCAGAAATTGTCGGCCGTCGCGATGCGGATGATGCGCTCTTCGGGCAGGCCCGAAATCTTGCGCCACAGGTCGAACGCTTCATCGTCGTCGTGATAGATCGTGGCGGTCAGTTTTCCGGCCGGCAGGCCCCATTCGCGTGTCAGCAGCGTCCAGGCATGCTCGATCGCCTCGGCCTTGAAATAGTCGCCGAACGAGAAATTGCCGAGCATCTCGAAGAAGGTGTGATGCCGCGCCGTGTAGCCGACATTGTCGAGGTCGTTGTGCTTGCCCCCGGCGCGGACGCATTTCTGCGCCGAGGTCGCGCGCGGACCCGGAGGCGTCTCGAGCCCGGTGAAGGCGTTCTTGAAAGGGACCATGCCCGCGTTCACGAACATCAGTGTCGGGTCGTTATAGGGAACGAGCGGCGCGCTATGGACCTTCTCGTGCCCGGCCTTGCCGAAATAGTCGAGAAAGGAGCGACGGATTTCGTTGGTCGAGGTCATGGGCGGTCGTTTCGCAGGAACAGGAACGGTTTCATGAACCGGCAGTTAGGCAATGCGAAGCCGGGCGGCAAGCCGCGCCGTGACTCTCGGCGCGCCGGGCGGGCCGCAAACGAGAAACCGGCACCCTGCAACGCCGGTGAGGGGCATCGCGGAGCGCCGGCTCAGTTTCGTCAGGCCCCTCCGCGCACAGGGCGCGGGGCGGGGCACGATCAATCTTCGGCGTCGGGCCCGGTCATCATCTCCTCGGCAACCTCGTCGGTCTTGCCGCGGATCGCCGCCTCGAGCTTTTCGCGAACCTCCGGATTCTCCTTGAGATAGGTCTTCGCGTTCTCCCGGCCCTGGCCGATGCGGATGCTGTCATAGGAGAACCAGCTGCCCGATTTCTCGACGATGCCCGCCTTCACGCCGAGATCGAGAATCTCGCCGATCTTCGAAATGCCCTCGCCATACATGATGTCGAATTCGACCTGCTTGAAAGGCGGGGCAACCTTGTTCTTGACCACTTTAACGCGGGTCGCATTGCCGATCACCTCGTCGCGATCCTTGATCTGGCCGGTGCGGCGGATGTCGAGGCGCACCGAGGCGTAGAACTTGAGCGCATTGCCGCCCGTCGTCGTTTCCGGATTGCCGTACATCACGCCGATCTTCATGCGCAGCTGGTTGATGAAGATGACCATACATTTCGAGCGGTTGATCGAACCCGTCAGCTTGCGCAGGGACTGGCTCATGAGGCGAGCCTGAAGGCCGACATGCGAATCGCCCATCTCGCCCTCGATTTCGGCCCGGGGGACGAGCGCGGCGACCGAATCGACCACCAGCACGTCGATCGCATTGGAGCGCACAAGCGTATCGGTGATTTCGAGCGCCTGTTCGCCGGTATCGGGCTGCGAGACGACCAGTTCATCGATATCGACGCCCAGCTTCCTGGCGTAAACGGGATCGAGCGCGTGTTCGGCATCGACGAAAGCCGCCGTACCGCCCACCTTCTGCGCCTCTGCAATGACATGCAAGGCGAGCGTCGTCTTGCCCGAGCTTTCCGGCCCATAGACCTCGATCACGCGGCCCTTGGGCAGGCCTCCCACGCCCAGCGCGATATCGAGTCCCAACGATCCGGTCGAAATCGCCTCGACCTGCATCGCTTCCTTCTGGCCCAGCTTCATCGCCGAACCCTTGCCGAATGCCCGGTCGATCTGGGCAAGCGCAGCGTCGAGAGCCTTCTGGCGGTCCACGTCCTTTTCCTTCTCCACGAGCTTCAATTGGGTAGCCATCGCATGCACTCCTTCGCTTGCCTAGGGGTGACCGCGCAGTTTTCGACCAACCCTTTCGTGACGAAGGATGTATCGCATTTGTTCCATCGGAACAAGTAGGGAACGAATTTTTATCCGTCGCCCCGCCAAGATCCACCCGCGCGAGCCCTATCCCGATGCCTGTCACGATGCCTGCGCACCTGCCTTTCGCGAGGCGCGCATAACCGCTTCGACCTTGTCCGAAATCGTCTGCACGCTGAAGGGCTTGGGAATGAAGTGCATGTCCGGAATGTCGATATCCTTGCGCAGCTGTTCCTCGGCATAGCCGGACATGAAAAGGACCGGGATTTCGGGATGGCGGGCGCGGATCTCGCGGACCATTGCGGGCCCGTCCATTCCGGGCATGACGACATCGCTGACGACGAGGTCGAAAGGTTCCGCCCCCTCAATCGCTTCGATTCCCTCCTCGCCGCCGGGGCAGGCGGTCACCTCATATCCGGCGCGGGTCAGGGCGCGTTCGGCGACCGCGCGAACCATGTCTTCGTCCTCGACCAGCAGGATGCGACCGCCGACCGACCAGTCTGACGATCCCGCCGCCTCTTGCGCCTCGCGCTTCTTCGGGACCTCGCCGCGATGAACCGGGAAATAGATCGTAAAGCGCGCACCGGTGGGCCGGCCCTGTTTGTCGGTGACATTGTCGGCAAAGATGAAGCCGCCCGACTGCTTGACGATGCCGTAAGCGGTCGAAAGGCCGAGGCCCGTTCCCTTGCCCTGTTCCTTGGTCGTGAAGAAAGGCTCGAACAGCTTGGGCAGGACATGCGCTGGGATACCCCCGCCCGTGTCCTGCACGATCAGCACGGTATAATCGGCCGCAGGCAGGATCTCGCTGCCGAGCTTGATGACTTCTGTCGACCGCAGGCTGCGCGTGAGCAGGGAGATGCGGCCCGCGCCGCCCCCGCTCGAGTGGGCCGCGTTCGACTGGATCGCATCGCGCGCGTTCACCGCAAGATTCATGATCACCTGCTCAAGCTGCTGCGGGTCGGCGCGCACCGGCCCGAGATTGCGGTCGTGCTGGACGTAATAGGTGATCTTCTCCCCCAGCAGCCGCTTGATGAGCGGGCCGACCTCGCTCACCACGTCGGGCAATTGGAGGATCTCCGGGCGCAACGTCTGCTGGCGCGAAAAGGCGAGCAATTGCCGGGTCAGCGCGGCGGCACGGTTGGAATTGGCGCGGATCTGCTGGATGTCGTCGTAATCGCTGTCGCCGGGCGTGTGGCGCAGCAGCATGAGGTCGCAGGTCCCGATAATCGCGGTCAGCACGTTGTTGAAATCGTGCGCCACCCCGCCCGCCAGCTGGCCGACCGCCTGCATCTTGGTGGCCTGGGCGACCTGGCGGCGCAGCTGGTTTTCCTGGGTCGAATCGGCGAAGCTGATGAGCACCGCCGCCTCGCCCAGCCCGCGTACGCCTGCAAGCCCCATCGAGACCGGCTCCTCGGGCGAGGAGACAAGCCGCACGGCCATGTCCCCGCTCGTCGCGGGACCGCGTCCGTGCCGGCGCACCGCGTCCGATAGCGCGGCCTTGTCCTCGCGCACGACGAGGTCGGTGGGGAAGGACGGCAGGCCCCGCCCCTCGCGGTCGACCGAGCGCAGGAAGGCCTCGTTGCCGAACAGGAAGCGCCCGTCGCGGTCGGTCATCGCAAGGCCGAGCGGGAGCTGCGAGAGCAGCGCATCGAGTTGCGCCACACCGGCCTGCATCGCCCCGTCCCAGCTGTTGCCGATCCCGACCCCGCTGTCGACCAGCAACATGAGCGATTCGCCCACCTGCGCCGGGCTTGCCGGACCCTTGGCCGCCGGTGCATCGACAAGCGGCACGTCGATCAGGGTCTGCGGCGTGCCTCCCCTGCCCTCGCGCGCGAAATAGATGCGCTCGCGTTCGTCCGAGCGCAGGAAGGAGACGAAATCCTGCCCGGCGAGCGTGGCAGTCTCATCGCCCGCAGCGCGTTCGGCGAAGCCCGCGCTGGCGGAGCGCACGAGGCCGTCCGCGGTGACGATCGCCGCCTCTATCCCCGCGCGGCTGAGCATCCGGCCGAATGGTCCACCCAGATCGGGATCGACGATTGCGGAAGAACCGGTCCCCTGCTTGCGGCGAAAGCGCCACACGAGATGGTCCTGCGCGCGCCCGGCGCGTGTGACCTCGACCCGCCACGGCACCTCGCCGGAATGCTCCAGTTCTGCGAAATCCTCTTCTCCCGCGGCGCCATCGCGCCATGCGTCCCGCGCGAGCCGCGTCATCGCCTCGAGCACCGGGCGCTCGAACTCCAGCATGGGCGGCGCGCTGTCGACTCCGAAAGCATCGATATAGCCGCTATTCGCGCAAACCAGCCGATTCGCCCGGTCGGTGATCGCCACCGCCTCGCCCGTTTGCGCGCCGAGCCCCTCGATCGCGGCGGCCGTGACCGACCAGTCGGGCGCTGATTGCGTTTCTCCACCCGCCTCGCCGCGCATCCGGTCGAGCGCAAAGACCCCGGCCAGCAGCGCCGCGAGGCCGGCAGCATAGGCGAGCGTGACGGTGAGATCGAAGGTCGCAATGTAAAGGATCGCCGCGCTCACGATGAGAGCGGCGGGCAGGACGAGACCCACCTTAGACGCACGCGCACCTTGCGAATCAGCCGTTATGTCGAACCCTCTCAAGCCTTTGCCCACCCGTTCGCGTGCCGCATGCAATGCCCGGTCGCGGCGCGATTCCCGGACCGCGTCGCTCGCTTGTCTAGTTGGCCTTCAGCCTGCGGTCGAGACGCGCTTCCATCAGGCGCAACCGTTTCGCGCGCCTGCGCGCGACGAGCACCCGCCACACCGCGCTCGAGAGGACATAGCCGAGCGCTGCGGAGACGATCGCCATGACGAGAAACCCGACCACCGTGACACCCGCCATCTGGAAGAAATCGACGAAGGCCTGCCACCATGAATTCTCCAGCCGGCCGCTGGCATAGCCTGCCGTTGCGGCATCGATCTGGAGCATGAAATTGCCGATCCGGTTCGCGACAAGGATCCAGAAGGCGTAGGTCAACGGATTGGTGATGAAAGTCACGAGCGCGGCGAGCGGCACGTTCGCCCGTGCGGGCAAGGCAAGAAATGCAGCAAGAAAAATCTGCCCGAGCGGGATGATGAAAGCCGAGAAGAGACCCAGCGCGACCCCGCGCGGGACCGAGCGCCGCGTGAAACGCCACAATTCGGGCGAGAGAAAGCGATGCGCGATCGGCGCGAGCCAGCGATTTTTGGCCATCTCGTCACGCGTCGGCATGTAGCGGCGGATCGTATCCGCAGCCCAGGTTTTCGAGCGGAATTTCGAGAGGAATTCGCGGATCATGAACCGGCGCGGTCCGTGCTCCCGAAAATCGGGAAAGGCAAGCGATTTGCGCTCGAGACTCCGCGCTCCACCATGGTCGGCGATATGGGTATCGCCGACGTCATGACCAGTGCGTGAACCGGGCGCATCGAAAAAATCCGGTTCCGCGCAGGCATGGCGCCGTGCCGAGCGCGCACACCAACTTGGGATCGGCCGCTCAGCCGCGTTCGCGCAGCAGGCGAGCCTTGTCGCGTTTCCAGTCGCGTTCCTTGATCGACTGGCGCTTGTCATGCGCCTGCTTGCCCTTGGCGAGCGCGAGTTCGACCTTGGCCCGGCCCGTGCGATTGAAATAGACCGAGAGCGGCACGAGCGTCATGCCCTTGCGTTCCACCGCACCGAACAGGCGATTGATCTCGCGCCCATGGAGCAGCAGCTTGCGCGGACGGCGCGGTTCGTGGTTCTGGCGATTACCGTGGCTGTATTCGGGAATGTTCGCATTGACGAGCCAGACCTCGCCGTCCTTCACCTCGGCATAGCTTTCCGCGATCGACGCCTCGCCCGCGCGCAGCGCCTTAACCTCGGTCCCCTGCAGCGCGAGGCCGGCTTCGAATGTGTCCTCGATCGCATAGTCGAACCGCGCGCGGCGATTTTCCGCGACGGTCTTGTGCTTGTCAAAAACGGGTGGTTTGGGCTTTGCCATGATCGCTCGCCACATAGGCGCTGCGGCCGGCAAGGCAAAGCCTTTGCTTGGTTGCGCTTCGTGGTTGCCGCAAGAAGTCCTTGAATCGGCAGCCGACCGTGCCATCGTGGAGCGCAAACAGTATACATTCTGTCCTTGAGGTCGCACTCCGTCATGTACTTTTTCCGTTCCGCCCTTGCGCTCGCCCTTTTCGTCGTGGCGAGCGCGCTCGCCTCGCCCTTCGCAGCCGCCCCGGTTGCTGCGCAATCGCCGCAGGCCGTCCCGCTCGAATATTACGGCGACCTGCCCGCGGTCGAGGAAGCCGTGCTGTCACCGAGCGGCGCCTACACCGCCCTGCTCATGACCGCGCGCGGCGAGCGTATCATCACGGTCATCGACGCTGGCGGCCAGCCGGTGAAGCAGTTCGTCGTCGGCGATGCCAAGGTGCGCGGAATCGAATGGGTCGGCGAGGAGGCGATCCTGCTGCTTCGGACCGAGACGGACAACCTGCCCGTGCAATACAGCAACGCAAAGGTCGAATGGTGGCGCGGCAATGTCATTCCGCTCGACGACCGCCGCCCGGTCATCTCGATCTTCGCCGACCAGCGCTCCATCGTAAACGGCATTCTCGGCTTTCACGGCATCCGCCGGGTCGACGGGCGGTGGAAAGGCTATTTCGGCGGGCTGCGCAAGGGCCGCTCCTCGGGCGTGCGCGAGATGCTGCTCGACGAGGGGCGCTCGCTGTTCGAGGTCGACCTGCTGACCGGCGAGGCCCGGCGGATCGGCTATGCCGCCGAAGGCTCGGTCAGCCGCGACTGGCTGGTCGGGCCGGACGGCGACATCGCCGCGACGCTCGACATCGATCGGCGCACCGGCGACTGGCGGATCGAGGGGCCGGCGGGCTCGACAATCGCCAGCGGGACCCAGCCACGCGGCGATGTGACGCTGGTAGGCCTCGGCGCCGACCGTGCGAGCGTGATCTATTCCGCCTATGAAGCGGCGCGCGGCGAACGACCCGATTTCGCCGTGCCGCTGGCAGGCGGCGAGCCGCGCGAATTGTGGTCCGATATAACGATCAACCGCTATATCCGCGATCCGCTGACCGGCGTGGTGATCGGCGTGCGCACGACGGGGCGCGACTATCTCGTCGAGGACGAGACCCGGCGCGCCCGGCTAGAGGCCGTCACCGACCTGTTCGCCAAGCGCAAGGGGATCAGCTTTTCGATCGACAATTTCGATGCCGACCTGTCGACCATGATCGTGACCACGAGCGGCAATTACGACAGCGGCACGTGGTACCGGGTCGAGGCCGACACGGGCGCGCGCTCGATCATCGGGCTCGAACGCCCCGCGATCCAGGGCCGCGCGATCGGCAAGGTGTCCCGCTTCACCTATGAGGCGAGCGACGGGCTCGAGATCCGCGGCATCCTGACCCTGCCCGCGGGCCGCGAGCCGGTGGACCTGCCCGCGATCATCCTGCCCCATGGCGGCCCGGCGGCGCGCGACCGGCTCGGCTTCGACTGGTGGGCGCAGGCCTTCGCCGCGCGCGGATATGTCGTGTTCCAGCCCAATTTCCGCGGCTCGACCGGGCGCGGGGTCGCGTTTCGCGAGGCGGGCGACGGCGAATGGGGCCGCAAGATGCAGTCCGACAAGTCCGACGGGCTGAAAGCCCTCGCCGAAGCGGGGATCGTCGATCGGACTCGCGCCTGCATCATGGGCGCGTCATACGGCGGCTATGCCGCGCTCGCCGGGGTGACGATCGAGCAGGGCATCTATCGCTGCGCGGTCTCGGTGAACGGTGTCAGCGATCTCGAGGCGATCACGCTCGCCGAGCGCACCGGCGCGCGCGACATATTCCGCCGCGCGATCGATCGGCAGTTCGGCTCCGAAACGGATCTCGACGCGATCTCGCCTGCAAGGCTCGCCGACAGGGCCGACGCGCCGGTCCTGCTGATCCACGGCCGCGACGACACCGTCGTGCCCTTTGCGCAGAGCGCGCTCATGGCCGATGCGCTGCGCGATGCGGGCAAGCCGGTCGAGATGATCGAACTGCCGGGCGAGGATCACTGGCTTTCGACCGCCGCGACCCGCAAGGCGATGCTCGAAGCGGCAGTCCGCTTCGTCGAGACGCACAACCCGCCGCTTGCGGGCGGCTAGACCAGCCCGGCGAACTCCAGCGCCTCGTCGACCGCCTTGCGCGAGGCTTCGCTCGCCGGGACGAGCGGCAGGCGCACCTCATCGGTAAAGCCCTCCATCACGCGGGACAGCGCGTATTTGACGGGCGCGGGCGAGGCGTCGGAGAACATCGCGTAATGCAGCGGGAACAGGCGGTCGTTCAGTTCGCGCGCCTTCGCCAGTTCGTTGGCGGCGATCGCCTGGTGGAATTCGGCGCACAGCTTCGGCGCGACGTTCGCCGTGACCGAGATCGCCCCGCTCCCCCCGGCGGCGCTGTGCGGCAGCCACAATTCGTCATTGCCCGAAAGCTGGCAGAAATCGCGCCCGATCCCCATGCGATGATCGGCAACACGGCTCAGGTCCCCGCTCGCGTCCTTGATCGCCACGATCCGGTCGGGGTGGCGGCGGACCAGTTCGATCACGGTCTCATCCTCGATATCGGTCACCGTTCGGCCCGGCACGTTGTAAAGGACGATCGGAAGGTCGCTGTTCTCGGCGAGGAAGCTGAAATGCGCGATCAGCCCGGCCTGGCTCGGGCGGTTGTAATAGGGCGCGACGCACAGCGCGGCGGCTGCGCCTGCCTTCTTCGAGAAGTTCATATGGAGCAGCGCGTTGCGGGTATCGTTCGACCCGCAGCCCGCGATCACCGGCACGCGGCCCGCCGCCTGTTCGACGCAGACCTCGATCACCCGGTGATGCTCGGCATTGGAAAGCGTCGAGGACTCGCCCGTGGTGCCGCAGGGAACGAGGGCGCTCGAGCCCTGTTCGATCTGCCAGTCGACCAGTCGGCGAAAGGTCGCCTCGTCGAACGATCCGTCGCGGAAAGGAGTCGCCAGAGCGGGAATTGAGCCGCTGAACATTGCAATAATCCTGTCTCTCAAAGAAAAGCCCGTGCACAGACAAGCGGGGTGCGGCATGAGGGTTCCCGCCCGTCACTTTCGCCCCCGCGTTCAGGGCCTGATAAGGAGCCGACCGGCACAATGTCCAGCATGGTCAAACGAATGATGAAGCGAAAAGGGGCGGCCCTGGGCATGCTCGCGACAGGCGCGGCGACGGCGATCGCCGGGCCTTCCGTGGCGCAGATGGCGGACATGCAGGAAGGGCGCGCGGGCCTGGTTGCCCGCCAGCCGACGCCGATCGGCGCGGCGTTGGAACGCTGGGAGATGCTGCTTTCGGATCGCGTCTTCGGCTTTTCCGACTATGCCGGTTTCGTCCTTTCCCATCCCGAATTCCCGCTTACCGACACTCTGCGGGTGCGCGCCGAGAACACGCTCGACAGCGAGGCGCCCTCGGCGGCGCAGATGCTGCGCTATTTCGACCGCAACCCGCCGCTTACCAATGCGGGCCGGGCGCGCTACGCCCTCGCGCTCGCCGGGGCACAGCGGCCCGAAGCCTTCGACGTGGCGCGCGAGGCGTGGCGATCGGGCACGATGAGCGCTCCGGCCGAACTCTACTTGCAAAGCCTGTTCCACGCCCGCTTCACACCTGCGGACCATACCGCGCGGATGGATGCTCTGCTGTGGCAGGGAAATGTCGAAGCGGCCGCGCGGCAGATGATGCACATCCGGCCATCCGATCGCGACCTGGCCATGGCGCGGCTCGCCCTCGTGCGCGGCGCACTGCCCGAAGAAGCGGGCGTGGCCGTGCCGGAAGGGGCGCTGAGCGATCCGGGCTATGTCTATGCCCTCGCCGATCACCTGCGCAGCTCAGGCCGCCTGCCCGAAGCGGTGCAGCTGCTTGCGAGCCGTCCCGCTTTCGACCGCCCCGCCCATGACGACGAGGCGATGGTGGGCCTGATGCTCGACCTCGCCGAGGCGGGCGGGCCGACCAATGCGGTACGAATCGCAAGCCGGATCGACGACGTTTTCGCCGAAGGGCGCGACATTTCCGCCGGCTCTTTCAGGCTGCGCGACCGCTACACCGACCTGATGTGGCTCGGTGGGACGTCGGCGCTGTGGAATCTCGGCGACGGGGCGCAGGCCGCGCCGCTCTTCTACCGCTATGGCACGGGCGCGCGCACCCCGCTCACCCGGACCAAGGGTTTCTATTGGGCTGGCCGTGCCGCACGCCGGGCGGGCAATGAGGAAGATGCCGCGCGCTATTTCGAAATGGCAGCGGAACATCCCGAATATTATTACGGCCAGCTCGCGATCTCGGCGCTGGGCCGCGAGATGCCCGCTTTCGACCCGGTTCCCGCCCCACAGGTGGATCAGGCGGCGCGCGCCGCGTTCGAAGAACGCCCGCTTGTGCGCGCAATCCGCGCGATCGCGACCAACCGCCGCGACTGGCGGACCGAGCGGCGGTTCTTCGAGGCTCTCGGCGAAAGCGCCGGGACTTCGGAGGAAATGGCTCTCGCCGCCCAGCTTGCCCGCGAGACAGGGCTCGAGGAAATGGCCGTCGTGCTCGGCATGAAAGCGGGCGAACACGGCCTGTCCGGATTCGAGCGGCTCGGCTTTCCCACGGTCGACACGCCGCTGGTGAACGACTGGACCATGGTCCATGCAATCAGCCGACAGGAAAGCGAATTCGACCGCACCCGTGTGTCCCATGCCGGCGCGCGCGGGGTCATGCAGCTGATGCCCGGGACAGCGCGCGAACAATCGCGCAAGCTCGGCGTGCGCTACATGTCGGCGAACCTGATCGGCGATCCGACCTACAATATCCGCCTCGGCGATGCCTACTTCGCGCGCATGATGGATTATTACGGCGGTGCCTATCCGCTCGCCATCGGGGCCTACAATGCCGGGCCGGGCCGGGTTAATCAGTGGCTGCGCATGAACGGCGATCCGCGCACCGGCGAAATCGACTGGGTCACATGGGTCGAGAAGATCCCGTCGAATTTCGAGACTCGCTATTACATCATGCGCGTGCTCGGCAATGCGGTCAGCTACAGCCACATGTATCCGGAAAAGGCCGGGCTGCCGCGCGACATCGACCGCTTTCTTCCATAGGGGCCGCGCCGCCATGTCCTCGCGCCAGGGGCCGCCGATCACGCCTGCGGGCTATGCCGCGCTCAAGGCACGCTATGACCACCTGCTCGGCACGGAACGGCCCGAAATCGTCGAGATCGTCAGCTGGGCGGCGGGCAACGGCGACCGCTCGGAAAACGGAGACTATCTCTACGGACGCAAGCGCATGCGCGAGATCGACCGCGAACTCGCCCATCTTGCCCGGCGGATGAAGGCGGTGCGCGTGGTAGATCCCGCGCAGCAGCGCGATGCCTCGCGCGTCTTTTTCGGCGCCCGGGTCGAACTCGCCGACGAGGACGATGAACGCAAGGTCGTGACCGTTGTCGGCGATGACGAACAGGATGCGGGAACGGGCCGGATCGGCTGGAGCTCGCCCCTCGCCCGGGCGCTGCGCGGGGCGAGCGTGGGCGACCTGCGCACGGTGCGATTGCCCACGGGGGAGAAGGAATGGGAAGTGATCAGCATCGACTATGGCTAGGCTTCTCCATCTTCTTCCCCTCACCATCGGCGCGCTTGCGCTTGTCGCCCTGCCCGCTTCGGCCCAATCCCGGAACAGGGAAAGCCTCGGCGTGTATTCCGGCTGGGCCGCCTTTCGCGATGAGGGAGCCGCGCGCTGCTATGCCATCGCCAAGCCGCGCGGTCGCAATGAAAGAGCCGCGTTCGCCAGTGTTGCGACCTGGCCGAAACGCGGCATTCGCGGGCAGCTTCACATCCGCCTCGCCCGCCCCGCCGCCGATGGCAGCGCGCCCGTCCTGCGCGTCGGGGGCCGCCGCTTCGAACTGGTCGCGAGCGGACGCGATGCGTGGGCGCAGGACGGCGCGATGGATGCCGCGATCCTCTCGGCGCTACGCTCGGCCGACACCCTGCGGGTAACGGCGCGCGCCGCGAATGGCGGTCGCTTCACCAGCCGCTATGACCTTGCGGGGGTGGCGACAGCGATGGATGCGGCCCTGGTCGCCTGCGCTAATCGGGACTGACGGGCTTTGCGGCGTCCTCGCGGGCCGGGCTTTGATTTGTGCCGCGCCTGCGCCTATATGCCGGGCGATCATGTCCCAGCCGAGCCTCATGACCATTCCCGGGCAGGTCGACCCGGTTCCCGTCGCGCGCGACATCACCCCGCGCGCGGACGGGCGCGTGGACCTGATCGGCCTGCCCCGGCCGCGCATCCGCGAGCTTTTCGAGCAAGCGGGGCTCGATGCAAGGCAGGCCAAGCTGCGCGCGAAACAGGTGTTCCACTGGCTGTATCACCGCGGGGTGACCGAGTTCGAAGCGATGACCGACATCGCCAAGACGATGCGACCTTGGCTGGCCGAACGGTTCGTGATCGGGCGGCCTGACGTGGTCGAGGCGCAGCACAGTTCGGACGGCACGCGCAAATGGCTGCTGCGCACGGGTGACGGGCACGATTTCGAAATGGTCTTCATTCCCGACGAAACCCGCGGGACGCTGTGCATTTCCAGCCAGGTCGGCTGCACTCTCAACTGCACCTTCTGCCACACCGGCACGATGCGGCTGGTGCGCAATCTGACACCCGGAGAGATCGTCGGCCAGGTCATGCTCGCGCGCGATGCGCTGGGCGAATGGCCGCGCGGGACGATGGCGGGCCTCGACGCTGTCGAGGACGATCGCGGCCACTACACCGCCGATGGCCGCCTGCTCACCAATATCGTGCTGATGGGCATGGGCGAGCCGCTCTACAATTTCGACCATGTTCGCGATGCGCTTCACCTGATCATGGATGGCGACGGGCTGGGCCTGTCGAAACGCCGCATCACCCTGTCGACCAGCGGGGTCATCCCGATGATGGAACGCTGCGGGGAAGAGATCGGCGTCAATCTCGCGGTGAGCCTTCACGCCGTGCGCAAGGAAGTGCGCGACGAGATCGTGCCGCTCAACCGCAAATACGGGATCGAGGAACTGCTTGCCGCCTGCGCAGACTATCCCGGCGCATCCAATGCGCGGCGCATCACCTTCGAATATGTCATGCTCAGGGACAAGAATGACAGCGACGAGGACGCGCGCGAGCTTGTCCGACTGCTGCGCAAATACGACCTGCCCGCCAAGGTGAATCTCATCCCGTTCAATCCGTGGCCGGGTGCGGGCTACGAATGTTCGAGCCCCGAACGCATCCAGGCGTTTTCCGACATCGTCTTCGAAGGCGGCATCAGCGCCCCGGTGCGCACGCCGCGCGGTCGCGATATCGATGCGGCCTGCGGCCAGTTGCGCACTGCGGCAGAAAAGAAAAGCCGCGCCCAGAGGGACCGCGAAGCGCGCGAAAGCGAAGCGACGGCCGCCCCGTTCGCCTAGGCGATTATATGCCGGTGACCGTGAAAGTCAGCGGAGCGTGGTCCGAAAACTTCTCGATCCACTCATCGCGTTCGCTCTCGCTCTCCAGCTGCGCCCAACCGCCGACCTCGACCTCATAGCTTTCGCCTTCGACGCGCGGGTGAGGGTGCCGGGCAAGCTCGAGGTGGTCGGCGACGAAAACATGATCGAGTTCGGATGGCGGAAGGTCCGATTTCGATCCGTTGGAAAACGTGTGCGGGTGGCTCGTGATGGGCTTTCGCATGGCGCGGAATGCCATGCGTTCGGTGAGGACAGCAATTTCGCGCTCCATCGGGATGTCGTGGCCGCGGCGATAGTAATCGAGCCCCATGGTGTTGTAATCGCCCAGAACGATGAAGTTCGCAGCGCGTTTGTCCACTCCGGCGACCTCTGCAGCCGAAGCATCCAGCGCGCGTTTGAGGGAAAAGATCCTGTCGAACATCGCATCGCGCAACCCGAAGCCCTCGGCGCTGGGCAGGCTCTTGAGATGGACGAAAAGGATCGGGATGTGCACCTCGCCCTCGTGCACCGTGAGAAGCGCGCCCGGCCGCAGATAGATGTTGTTGCGCTTGAATTCATCCTTCTGGGTAAAGAACGACCCCAGACCGGGGCGCACCCCGATGAGAATTTCCTGAGACTGCGCACCCGTGGTGATGTTGAAGGTGTGGTTGGGAAACGCCTCGACCATTCGCCGGTAAACGAAGCTGCTCGAAACCTCGCTGATACCGAAAATGTCGGGGCTTTCGCTGCTTATGGTGTCGATCACCCGGTCAAGCCGGTTCAGACGTTTCTGCCGGGTTCTGGAATCCTTCCCTCCACTCCCGTTAAAATGCTCGATATTCCAGGCCAAGATTTTGAGCGGCAACATATCCCCACCCCTTTTTCCTCTGCGATTTGCCGATAATACTTCTGCCGTAAGTATAGGCGAATGATATTCCTGTCACGCGTTTCGCAGACGAACCAAGGGATACGGCATTACTTTGGCCGACACGGCAGCGAAAGGCCGAGAGCAAGATCGGACTAGCCGCCGATCCCGATCGTCCACAAGGCGACCTGGCCGACAACGGCGAGCGCGCAGGTAATCACCCCGAGAACGGGCACGATCTTCCACATGTTCGGCACGTCTTCGGGCTGGCTTTCGCGTTTCAGCTTCCACAGCGCCGCATTGACCGCGGTGAAGACCATCAGGATCGCAAGGCTCGTCCCGCTCGCCAGCGTGCCCAGCGGCACGAACAGCGCGAGGACGAGGATCACCGCAAGCGAGGCAAGCGTCGCGATGATCGGCGTGTGCGTCGTGGCGTTGACCCGCCCGAAGATCTCCGGCGTATTCAGCAGGTCGTCGCGCCCCATGTCCATCAGCAGGCGGGCGGCCGCGATCACCTGGGTCAGCGCGCCGTTGACGATCACGAACAGGCTGGCAATGGCAAGCGGCAGGGCCGGAAAGCCCGTGTCCGCAGTCGCGGCATAGACCAGCGGCGCATCGGCTCCGGCGATCGCGTCGATGTCGCTCCGCCCGGCAAGGGCCGTCGCGATGGCGAGATAGAATACGAAGACGATCGCCAGAACCAGCCACATGGCGAGAGGCAGCGTCCTCTTCACGTCCTTCACCTCCTCGGCGGTCTGGGCGACGTCGCCGAAGCCGATGAAGGAATAGATCGCGAGGAAGGCGCCCGCGAGAATCGCGCTCGCTCCGCCCGCATTCCAGATCTCGCTGCCTTGCGCGAACTTGCCCGGCCAGCCGATCAGGCTGTCGCGCAGCAGCCAGAGCACCACCAGCAGGGTCGCAATGCCGATCGCGGTGGTGACCGACATGAACCAGGCGCTCTGCTTCATCCCCGCGATCGAGATCGCTCCCAACAGCACCACCAGCCAGCCGGTGGCGAGCCAGTGCGGGAGGTCGACGAAACTGTTCAGGTAGGACACGAAACCGGTGGTTATGGTCGCGCCCGAGACGATGTTGGCGATGATCATCATCCAGCCGATCACGCCCGCGAAACTGTCCGATCCGAAACCCTTGCGGATATAGTCGATTGCCCCGCCCGCGCTCGGCACGCGTGCGGCGATCTCTGCAAAGGAGAGCGCGGTGAAGACCGCGACCACCCCGGCCGTCGCATAGGCGAGCGGGGCTAGCGTGCCCGCCTCGCCCATGACCTCGCCGATGACGACGAAGATGCCGGCGCCAAGGATCGTCCCCGTCCCGTAGAGGATGAGGCTCGCAAGGCCCATTGATCGCTTGAGTGGCATTGCGCTCCTTCGCTCGTACCTGTCGTCCAACCAAGCCGCGAGGACGCTTCACGTTCCGCGTCCAACGGCCCGGCGACACCGGCGGGCGGATGGGCGGGTGCACCGCTTGGAATTGGATTTGTTCAGCCAGCGTTCGCCTTGGATGAACGAAAAGAGGCTGTCCGCATCCCCGGACAGGAAAGGACTGGGTCATGAAAAATCTCGCAATGCTCGCTGCAACCGGATCGCTCGCCGTCTTCGCCGCGCCTACCGCCGCTGCCGATCCGGCTCTCCCCGCGACCGCCGACGCGACCGTCTTCGCCGGCTTTGCCGCCGACATGCCCGACACGGCCGACTATGATCGCGGTCCCCCGCGCCGTGCCAGAGACTGGGGCCGCCGCGACCGCGACTGGGACGACAGGCGCTGGGACCGCGATTGGGACGATGACGACGACTGGCACGAGCGGCGCTGGCGCGAGCGGGAGCGCTGGCGCGAAGGCCGTCGAATCGGCCGCCGCGACCGGATCTGGCGCGGGCGCGACGGGCGCTTTCGCTGCCGCCGCGATGACGGGACGACCGGCCTCGTGATCGGCGCAGGGGTCGGCGCATTGCTCGGGCGCGAGATCGACCGGCGCGGCGATCGCACGCTCGGCACGGTGCTGGGCGGCGTGGTCGGCGGCCTGCTCGGCCGGGAAATCGACCGCGGCGGCGTTCGCTGTCGCTGAGCGCAGGTCGAGGCTTCACAAGAGGGCCGCCGGGCGGAGCTTCCGGCGGTCCTTTTGGTTGCGCGCCCATCCCTGCGGCCCCCTCCTTCCGCGTTGCCGCGACGCATGGGCGCTGGTAGGTCTCGCGGGATGCAGCGCTATCCGCATTTTCCGGCGATCCGGGCATGACCCGACCCGCGGTCCTCGTCACCGGCGGCGCGACCCGGATCGGGGCGGCTATCATCACCGGTTTCGCCGAGGCCGGCTGGCATGCGGTAATCCATTACAACTCCTCGGCAGGCCCGGCGGACGAACTCGCGGCCACGCTGCCCTCGGCCGAAACGGTGCAATGCGACCTTGCGGATACCCGCGCGGCAACCACGATGGTCGAGGACCTCGCCGCGCGGCTTCCCGACTGGCGCTGCCTCGTCAATTCGGCTTCGCTGTTCGAATATGACGGGGCCGAACAGGCCGACGGCGAAATCTATGCCCGGGCGATGCAGGTCAACGCATTCGCCCCGGCGCGCATCGCCCAGGCCTTCCTCGCCGGTGCGACAAGCGAGGAAGGGCGCGTCGTGATCCAGGTCACCGACATGAAGATCGCCAATCCCAATCCCGATTTCTTCAGCTACACCATGTCCAAGCACGCGCTGGCTTCCACCATCGCCATGCTGGCGAAGGGCGCTGGCGATGCACGGGACCGGGTCTACGGTCTTGCGCCCGGGGCGATCCTGGCAAGCCACGACCAGCGCGAGGAGGAGACCGAGGTCTCGCACCGCCTCAACCTGCTCGGGCGCAAGACCGACGTGGACGAAATCGTTGCCGCCGCGCGCTTTCTCGCCACCCGCGCGATGCGCAGCGGGTCGACGATTTTCGTCGATTCGGGCCAGCACCTGCTCGATCAGGACCGCGACGTGATCTGGCTCGCCCGCGAAAAGGTCCGCGCCGGGGGTAGCCCGGCATGAGGCACGCGCTTTCCACCCGGTTGTGGCACTGGATCAACGCGCTCGCGGTGGTGGTCCTGTTCATGTCGGGGCTGACGATCTCGAACGCGCACCGGCGACTTTACTGGGGTCATTCCGGCTTCTCGCCGGAAGAGGCGTGGCTCCACGTCATGCGCTTTCCCGGCTGGGCGACGCTGCCGATGTTCCGCTACGACCTTGCCGAAGCGCGCGACTGGCACAACACGGCCGCGTGGCTGTTTGCCCTTGGCCTGCTCGCCTACTGGATCGTGATCCTCGTGAACGGCCATTTCCGGCGCGATGTCGCCGCCGGCCCGCGCGCTTACGCACCGGGCGCGATCTGGGGCACGATCAGGGGTTATCTGACAGGCGAGAACCGGCGCACGGAAAAGGTCGATTACAACCCGCTCCAGCGCATCGCCTATGCCTTCGTGCTCGGCGTGTTCCTGCCGGGAATGGTCCTCACAGGACTTGCCATGAGCCCGGGGATCGAACCCGCCGCGCCATGGCTGGTCGAGTTCTTCGGCGGGCGGCAGAGCGCGCGTTCGATCCATTTCCTGTTCGCCTTCGCCCTGCTCGGGTTCCTCGTCGTTCATGTCGCGATGGTCTTCGTCGCCGGGCCGGTGAAGACGCTCGGCGGGATGATCGTCGCCCGGCCGGGCAAGGAAAACGCCCATGGCTGAGATCGGTCGCCGCCACCTGCTCGCCGGTCTCGCCGCGCTGGGCGCGGGTGCCTGTTCGCGGATCGGGGAAAGCGAAAGCGCCACTTCGATTTTCGACAGCGCCGAAAGCTGGCATCGCGAGGCCCAGCGCGCGCTCGCCGGGCGGCAACGGCTCGCGCCCGAATTCGAACCTTCCGACATCTCGCTCACATTTCGCGGCAACGGTTCGCTCACCGTCGACACGGCGGACTATCGGGCAGAACTGTCAAAGGGCTTTCCGAACTGGCGGCTGACTGTGACCGGCCTTGTCGACAAGCCGCTCAGCCTCTCGCTCGAAGCGCTGCGCGCCCTGCCCCAGCGCAAGCAGATCACGCGCCATGACTGCGTCGAGGGCTGGAGCGCGATCGGCGAATGGACCGGCGTGCCGCTTTCGAGCCTGCTCGATGCGGCGCTGGTGCGGCCCGAGGCGAACTTCATCGTCTTTCGCTGCGCCGACACGCTTTATGGGCGCCGCTATTACGAAAGCGTCGACATGATCGATGCCTATCACCCCCAGACCATCGTCGCGCACCAGCTCAACGGCGAGAACCTGCCGGAAAAGAACGGCGCGCCTTTGCGCATGCGGATCGAACGGCAATTGGGTTACAAGCACGCCAAGTATCTCACGGGCATCGAGGCGGTCGCGAGCCTGGACAATGTCGGCGAAGGCAAGGGCGGGTTCTGGGAGGATGTCGCCGATTACCAGTGGTATGCCGGGATCTAGGCCGCCCGCCATCGGTGCGCGTCAGGCTGGCGGGTAGATCCGCTGCATCGCCCACCAGTCGGCCGCCACCAGCTCCTCCAGCACGGCGATGTCGATATCAGCCAGCTTGTTGATGTAAAGACAGCTCTTGCCCTGCGAATGCTTGCCCAGTTTCTCGAGCAGGCGCGCGCGTTCACCGGCGGCCAGTTCGTCGCAATAGCCGCCCATCAAATAGAGCGAATGCTTCGCCTTGCGCGGCGAAAAGCCGCTGCGCATCCAGCGCACTTCTCGCCCGCTGGCATATACCGTCTCATACTCGCCATAGCCCACGATCGCATCGCCCCACATCACCGGCTCCTGCCCCGTCGCGCGGCGGAACAACGCGTCGAGCACGCGGGCATCCTCGCGCTTCGCGGGCGGCTCGACCGCGGCGAGGAACGCTTCGACACTGCCCGAATTGGGCCGGGTTTTGGCATCGACCATGACATCAATGATAGCGCAATGTAGACATAACCGGAAGAAGCGGCATGGTTCGCGCATCGGGGCTGACGGGATCTTTCCTGCGAACAGGGAGCAAGCATGAGCAAGACCTTTTTGGACCGTTTTCTGTCCGGCGCGGTGGAGCGCGGGCGGCTCGGCGTGGTCTTCGCCGACGGCGAGGCGCGGGTCTATGGAACCACGGCCGAAGGCTTTCCGGAAATCGTGCTGCGTTTCACGGACGATGCCGTGCCGCGCGACATCGTGCTCGATCCGAGGCTCGGCGCGGCGGAAGCCTTCATGGACGGGCGTCTCGTGATCGAGGAAGGCGATGTCATGGGCCTTGTCAGCCTGCTGCGGATGAACGGGCGCTGGGAACGCGGCGACGACAAGCTTCGAGCGAGCCTTCCCAAAAGGCTGGTGAACCGGGCTGCGGTCACGATCGACCGCTTCAACGACGCAGTGCGCGCCCAGAAGAACGTCGCGCATCACTACGACATCGGTAACCCGCTCTATGCGCTGATGCTCGATCCCGAACATTTTCAATATTCCTGCGCCTACTGGAACGAGGACCATTTCGGCCCCGACATGACGCTGGGCGAAGCGCAGGAAGCCAAGCTCGCCCATATCGCGGCCAAGCTGCGGGTCCAGCCGGGTCACAAAGTGCTCGATATAGGCTGCGGCTGGGGCGGCATGGCGATCTACCTTGCGCGTCATTACGATGTGGAGGTGACGGGGATCACGCTGTCATCCGAACAGGCCTCGCTCGCGCGCAAACGGATCGCCGAGGCGGGCGTCGCCGGGCAGGTTTCAATCGAGCTCGTCGATTACCGCGATTTCGCCGCGAGCGGGAAGAGCTTCGACCGGATCGTTTCGGTCGGGATGTTCGAGCATGTCGGCCAGGCTCAGTTCGACACCTTCTTCGAATGCTGCGCGCAGCTGCTCGATCCGATGGGCGTGATGCTGATCCACACGATCGGGCGGATGGGATCGCCCGGCACGACCGATGCCTTCACGCGCAAGTACATCTTCCCCGGCGGCTACATCCCGGCCCTGTCCGAGACCGTCGCCTCTTCGGAGAAATTCCGCCTCATCGCCGCCGATGTCGAGGCACTGCGGGTCCATTACGCAAAGACGATCCGCGCCTGGTACGCCAATTGCCTCGCCAACAGGGACGCGATCGTCGCGCTCCACGACGAGCGCTTTTTCCGCATGTGGACCTTTTATCTCGCAGGCGCGGCTACCGTGTTCGAACATGGAGGCATGTGCAATTACCAGATCCAGTATGTCCGCGACCGCCACGCGCTTCCCCTCACCCGCGACTGGATCGCGCAGGAGGAGAAGCGCCTGCTTTCGGGCGGTTAGCGTGCGGCGAGCCGCGCCGGATCGACCAGCGCGACGGGGCCGTGATCATCCATGTGATCGCCATGGACAAAATGGAGCCGCCCATCATGGATGTAATCCATGTGGTCGCCATGCTGGACCATGGCGTGCTCCTCGCCGTCATGGCCGTGCATGTGATCGTCGGTGGTCACCACGCTCGCCAGTTCCTCGGCGGCCGGATTGGTCGAGGAAACAGCGAGCGCGTGCTCGTCATAATGGCCGGAATGGCCGAAATGGAGATGCCCGTCGTGAAGGTAATCGACGTGGCCGGCGTGTTCGATTGCCATGTGCCCGCAATCGGCGCCGTGGGCGTGATCCTCATGCCCGGCATGGAGGACTTCGTGCGCGTAAGCACCGGCGGCAAGCGCGCTCGCAGCAACGGCAATGGGGGCGAGAAGGAAGAGGGATCTGGTCATTGGCAACTCCGGTAATGATAGATCCCGAACGGGCTGGTATGCGCAAAAGCCCTGCGTGTCACGCTAAAAAACGATGAAACATTAGGACATTACATCGCCGGACTGCGGTGCGGCCCGTTGTTTACTTGCGGCATCGTACGGTCGCCGTCGCATTGCCCCTGTAACTGCGGTCGGTCGCCTTGGTCGCGGAGGAAGAACTCGTCGGCTGGCCGATCACCGTTCCCCCGTCATAGCGGCAAGCCCCGCGAGCGGCGACTTCGGCAGCGCGGCGCGCCTGCGACTTTGCCGAACTCAGGCTGGCGGTCAGTGCCGTACCGCTGCGCGTGACCATCGTCACCCTGGAACCGCCCGTTTCTCTGCCCGTACCGTCAGCCCGCCGCGGAGGCGCCTGCCCGCGGTCGGGATCGGCGCCGATGCCGAAGACGGTGCGCCGCGAGCCGTTTCCCAGCCCAGCATGTCGACGCTCCCCCCAGGGTGCGTGCGGAACCGGAAAGTGGTGATGACCTCGTCATGGATGGGATCGCCTCGCGTGGTGAAGGCCCGGTTCATGATGATGCCGAGCGAACTCGTCCCGTCGCCCTTATCGATGCACGCAGCCCGCTTGGCCCCGACGAGTTCGGGGAACAGCGCCATGCGGGTAACACCGATCCGGGTGATGCCGAGCCGTTTTATGCTCGCGAGGTAATCGTCGTAGACCTCCTGCCCGGTCATGCATGTGCGCTTGCCCTCGAAGGTCTCGCAATAGCTTCGGCTGTCGGCGAGGAGGATGCGGGACATGTGTGCAGGCGACACGGTCATGTCCTCGAAATGGTAAAGCGCATTGCGGCATTCGCTGTCGTCAAGCCGTTGGGCCTCGGCCGCCGTGGCCAGCGTGATCGCCGCCAGCATCGCGGCCCGTTTCGCCAGTTTCGTCATGCGCATCGCCGCAACCCCCAAAACCGCGCGCCCCATGGGCAAGTCTAGCCGCTCGCCGGGCATTCTCAAGCGGCCGCTGCACGGCAATTGTGCCCCGCGCGATTGGCTGATACGTGCCCGCCCAGCGTGCGGGCCGCCCGGCCCGCGCAACCTGATCCGGGACCTTATCCATGAGCGACATAAAGCGCGTCGTCCTCGCCTATTCGGGCGGCCTCGACACTTCCGTCATCGCCAGGTGGCTCTCCGTCGAGCGCGGGCTGGAAGTCGTCACCTTCACCGCCGACCTCGGCCAGGGCGAGGAAATCGAACCGGCGCGCGAAAAGGCCCGCGCGATGGGCATTCCGGACGAACATATCTTCATCGAGGACCTGCGCGAGGAATTCGCGGCCGATTTCGTGTTCCCGATGATGCGCGCCAATGCCCGCTACGAAGGCGACTACCTGCTCGGCACCAGCATCGCGCGCCCGCTCATTTCCAAGCGTCTCGTCGAGATCGCACGCGAAACCGGCGCCGATGCGATCGCCCACGGCGCGACCGGCAAGGGGAACGACCAGGTTCGCTTCGAACTCTCGGCCTATGCGCTCGACCCGAACATCACGGTCATCGCCCCATGGCGCGAATGGGACCTCACCAGCCGCACCGCGCTCATCGCCTGGGCGGAAGCGCACCAGATCAAGGTGCCGACCGACAAGCGCGGCGAAAGCCCCTTCTCGACCGATGCGAACCTCCTCCACACCTCGTCCGAGGGCAAGGTGCTCGAGGATCCGTGGGAGGAAACGCCGGATTACGTCTATTCGCGCACGGACCACCCGGAGGATGCGCCCGATACCCCCGAATATATCGAGATCGGCTTCGAGAAGGGCGACGGCGTATCGCTGAACGGCGAAGCGATGTCGCCCGCCACCCTGCTCGCGGCGCTCAACGATCTCGGGCGCCGGCACGGCATCGGACGGCTCGATCTCGTCGAGAACCGCTTCGTGGGCATGAAATCGCGCGGGATGTACGAAACCCCCGGCGGCGAAATCTATGCCCGCGCCCATCGGGGTATCGAACAGATCACGCTCGACCGGGGCGCGGCGCATCTCAAGGACGAGCTGATGCCGAAATATGCCGAAGCGATCTACAACGGCTTCTGGTTCAGCCCCGAGCGCGAAATGCTGCAGGCCGCGATCGACCATTCTCAGGCCAAGGTCACGGGCACGGTACGGATGAAGCTCTACAAGGGCCTCGCCAGCGTGGTCGGGCGCAGATCGCCGCATTCGCTTTATTCGGAAGCGCACGTGACTTTCGAAGACGATGCCGGGGCCTATGACCAGAAAGACGCGGAAGGCTTCATCAAGCTCAACGCGCTGCGCCTTCGCCTGCTCGCCCGCCGCGAACGCTGACGGCGCGAGTCGCCGCGCGGACCCTGCGAATTAGCGCAACATTCATGGAGCGGCTGTTGGCGATTCTTGCCGCACGCCCCAGCCCGTTCGAGGCAACCGTCGCGGGTGCACCTATCCAATGCGACGAGCGGTTCAGTTGTCCACACTTCTCCACAGCGAAGTCGGGGAAAAGTGGATAAGTCACCCTTGCATCGCTTGCCCAACGCGGTCCCGAAGCGCAATCTCAAACTGTCTTCGGAACGGGAAAGATCGGAGCACCAAAGTCGCAAGGCCTTGGAAAACCGTGCTTTTCAGGACCGGAGGCCGCGTTGGTCACTGTCCACGCGCCATCTGAGAGACGACATGCAGGAAGCTTAGGCCGAATGCAAGCCGACTTGCCCGACGATGGTGCGAAGCTGGACCGGCGTGAAGGCCGCGATACCGGCCGGCAAGGCAGCAGCGACGGGTCTTCGGTCCCGCGGTTGCACCGATCCTTGCCAGCCAGACGGGATCACGGTCTCGGCCAGGCGGGCAGCCGGTCGGCCAGGCGAAGGCCCTTTCGAGGTGTCTCGTCGGCCAGCCGGAAACGCTACCAGGCCGGATGCCGGCGCGAGCGCCGGTGAGGAAGCCTTCGGGCAGGCCGCGCCTTCGGGTGCAGCCGCCGTAAGGCCCAGACATCGGGCGCCAAGCGCGCTGCCGGATCGAGCGGGACGGACGGTTCGCCGAAAGTTCCGCATGAGAAAGCGGCGACCACGCGCCGGTGAGAGTGGGGTCGGCAGCGATGCCGGCCCCATTTGCTTGGGGCGCCCCTCCAAACCATTTCGGCCCCCGGCCCCCGGCCCCATTCTCGAAAGCGGTAAACGGCCCCTTGCAAGCGACCTCGCGGCGCATCCCGGTTGCCTTGCATCGGCGCGTCAGGGTAACCTGCCTGCGTGAAGGACGGTTCCACCCCTGCGCGCGCGCTCGGCGGTTTCGGGCATGTCGCACGCCTCTTCCCGGCGGCGGCGCTCGCTGCGGCGGCTGCGTGCCTTTGCGGTCCGGTCAAGGCGCAGGAAGACATCTCCGAAGCCGATGGCGACGCGCCGCCGGACACCGCTCGCCCGCAGATCGAGGACCGCGCCGCCAGGCCGCGCCCCCCCGCCGAGCCCGTCGCAAGCCCTGTTGCCCCGGCGACCTTCTCCGCCGCCTTCGCCCCGCTGGCCGAGGCCCCGCGCCCCGATCTCGCCGTGCCGACAGGCGCAGTCGACCTCGCCGAGATCGAACCGACCGTCGAAGCCCCGGCCTTCCGCAGCCTCGGGATCGGCACGGCTTCGTATTACGGGCGGCGGTTCCACGGGCGGCGCACGGCGAACGGGGAGCGGTTCGACATGAACGCGCTCACCGCCGCGCATCGCACCCTGCCCTTCGGCAGCCTCGTGCGCGTCACCAATCCGTCCAACGGGCGCAGCGTGACGGTGCGGATCAACGATCGCGGCCCCTTCGTGCGCGGCCGGGTGATCGATGTCAGCCGCGCGGCGGCGAAGCGGCTCGGCCTGATCCGGCGGGGCCACGCCCCGGTAAGGCTCGAATTGCTCGAATAGCCCCGCGCCGGGCCTGGACCTAGTCGTTCGGGACGTATCCCATGCCGAGATTGCCGGTCGAACCGGTGATGCGCACCTTCACCCGCGCGCCCTGCTCCTGCGAGGTGTTGCGCAGCAGCGCCGCTTCGCCGCGGGCGAAATCGTGCTGGAATTCGACGCCGGGCGCGACCGTGCCGACACTCACGCGCTCCTCCCCGTCCCGCGCCAGCACTTCGACGGCGACCGGCCCGACATTCTCGCCCGAGACGCTGAACGCCCCGCGCTGCCCGCCGCCCAGGACGAAGGTCTGCCCCGCCTCGATCGCGAGATTGGAATTGATCGCCGCGCTGGCGGCAACGGCGACAAGGCCCGCGCCGCCCGCGAGAGCGAGGGCGGAAAGGACGGCTTTGGCAAGGTCTGGCATGGGGTAATCTCCGCGTGGGTTACTGGATAATCCCGCGCCAAGCTACGCCGCCTTGTGCCGGGCGGATGCGCCGCGCGCCGATTACATCCCCGCGCCCATCAACTGCCCGCGCACCGCGCCGCCGGGAAATTCCTCGTTATGGACATTGACGTAGAAGCCGTCGGGATCGGCCAGCATCGCGCTCGCCAGCTCGCTTTCGACCACCGCGCAGGCCTCGGTCCGCTCGCCGATTTCGGGGGTGGAAAGCGAGACGACGACGGGGCCGTTCTCCTCCGCCCCGCCGCGATGGATATGCGCCCCGGTGGGCGCACCGATCGCGCCGACTTCGATCTCATAGCACAGCTCGCCCTGCGGGTTCAGCGCGGCGATGAACTCGCCCGCCCCGTTGGCGTCGCCGGTCTCGGGCACTTCGGCCTGGCCGGACAGGTTGGTGGCAAGCTGCGTGCCGTACCCAAGCGCATCGCCGCCCGCGCCATAAGTCGAACAGGCAGAAAGCGAGAGCGCGGCCGCAGCGGCGAGCGCGGCGGTTTTCGGGAAAGCGACGGTGAGAGCGGTGCGGGTCATGGAATGCTCCTTCGCTGGTTTTGTTGTCACAAGGTCAGCGAGTGGGGGAGCGGGTTGTTCCGGACCGAACCGGTTCTTGGACCATCCCGCCCCATCCTGTGTCCGGAACGTAGTTATAGATCAAATTACCATCCTCATCATTGGCGCCGTCAAACGTCACACCGTGAAAAAAGGTCGGATTAAATTTGGATCTAAGATCATTCCAACGACGCTTAAAAAAGTTCTCCCAAGTCGCGTCTAGTCCTTTGAGTCCGAAACGGCTGTGAGAATTAAAATGTCGAGCTACCGGTGAGGTCGGTTTCCAAAAGTCCGCAAACTCATTGATTGCAATAGACCGCGCAACGCGACGCCTCAAGACCGCCGACGTATTGTATTGAAAATCCTCCGCGCCTCGGAGAACTTCGCTACCACCATTACAGCATCCCGCTAAGTCTCCATAGTGTAGTAGCTCATTCTCAGCAATACCAACGCGAACGCCGATCCTGTTCAACTCCTTCTTCAGGACCTTTAAGCCTCGTATTCTTCGCTCTAAGCTCAGCGAAAATTCCCTGCCATCTGTAGATATACCTTCAGACTCAAATATTGATCGGAGCCTGCCTCGATATAGACGATCTAATTGCCTGAATTGATGGGTACTCCGATCTTCTGGCACCTTCAGATACTCAAGGGAAACTGCTCTAGCCCCAGCATTCTTCGCCGCGATCCCCAAGAAGAGTGCTTGCTCCTCAGCGTCCGGAAATATGGGTTGAAGCCGCACACAAGTTGGAATGTCAGCTTCCGCGAGCATGGAGACAATCTCCAAGGACTCGCAAACAGAAGGTGTGCCTGGTTCAACTGCGTTCTTGTCGAACAAAGAAGCGCCGATTGACACCCGCACATAGTAATTTCCAACGGAAAGCAAATTGCGCACAGACTTCAAATCACAAAAACGACCCTTTGTACTAATTATAGTAGGATAATCGAACTCATTCAAGACGCCTAGAAGATCATTTATACATTGAGTCTCAACAGACGAAATTGAGAATGGGTCCGTCATACCGCCCAGCTGAATTGGAATGCGGCGCTGCAGAAACTCTTCAAACGCGCCTCGACCACGCCCTTCGGCTGCGCGCTTCAGCCGCTTCCTGAAAGCGCCAGAGTTTACTAGTTGAATCCTTGGATCCCCTCGGAAACCACCTCGCGCCTTTGCAAAACAGTAAGAACATGCCATTTGGCACTCACTTTGTGTATCGAGCCGAATTGGGGACGCGCAAAAATGTATTTGGCTAGTTATACCTGCATAATGCTCGTAGTTTCGTCTAACCATTCCACAAAATACTCAATTGTGAACCACACATTTTCAATGAAAACCCAAAAAACTAGGGCGAATGATATAATAATAAGACAATTGATAGCCCCTCTTACTAATGGGTGTCGCTTTGTTAAATAACCGAACAGCTCCCAGAATATATCGTTCTCGCGTTGATCATCTGCCTCGGGCGCCTGCCTCGAGTACATTTCATACACCTGCGACTGATGCATAAAGTAAACGATTGTACGATCACTCAACGCCTCCACTGCGGCATTTTGACCTTCCGGAACTTTGTTGCTTACCTCAGTACAGCAGGTAGCTAAGCCCTTATCTATGAAGCGTTTTCGCATTGGCTGGGTATGGTCGTATTTCCAGAGCAATGGGAACTTTCCCTTCTTACTTAAGGCGTAATAGACCTCCCAAATCACCCACCGCGGCGAATGCCCAAGCTCCTTGTATTTCGTATATGTATCATGCCTTTTGATGAAGGATGGGCAAAATATCGCAAAAAGCGCAGCGGATAATGCAAACAGAAACGATGAGAGCCATAGGATCATCCAATTAAATGGAAGGCCAACGTCAATCTTGAGGATCATATCGGGCGCTGTCGAAATTGAAATCGTGCTGGGAAGGTACCTGAAGATGTAAAGCGCGATAGGCA
Source organism: Erythrobacter sp. (assembly GCF_040217515.1). Classification (GTDB taxonomy): domain Bacteria; phylum Pseudomonadota; class Alphaproteobacteria; order Sphingomonadales; family Sphingomonadaceae; genus Erythrobacter. The sequence goes on along the minus strand of NZ_JAVJPT010000005.1, from coordinate 324,892 downwards.
CTAAGGCGAACCACGCTATAAATAGCCGTACGAAAGAAAACTTGAAGAAGCCGGTAAGAAACTGCCAATGCCCTAGGTTCACTCGTCCTCTCCTTGCGCCTAGATGGCGTGCCTACGCTGGTTCGCAGTTGGAAGCGAAAGCGAGAGGTCAGGTACTACCCCTTGCAAGCAAGCTGTAGTCACTGCGCAGCCTCGCGGCCACCCTGCCCCAACATCCCCCGCAAATACCCCCCCGTAAACGACCGCTCCACCTCGGCCACTTCCTCCGGCGTGCCCTCCGCAACAATCTCCCCGCCGCGCACGCCGCCCTCCGGGCCGAGGTCCACGATCCAGTCGGCGGTCTTGATCACGTCGAGATTGTGCTCGATCACCACCACCGAATTGCCCTGCTCCACCAGCCGGTGAAGCACTTCCAGCAGTTTGCGAACGTCCTCGAAATGCAGGCCCGTCGTCGGTTCGTCGAGGATGTAGAGCGTCTGCCCGGTGGAGCGTTTCGACAATTCCTTGGCGAGCTTCACGCGCTGCGCCTCGCCGCCTGACAGGGTCGTCGCCTGCTGGCCGACCTTGACGTAGCCGAGCCCGACCTCGTTCAGCATCCGCATCTTGTCGCGGATCGAAGGCACCGCCTTGAAGAAGCCTTCCGCGTCCTCGATCGTCATGTCGAGCACGTCGGCGATGGACAGCCCCTTGAACTTCACCTCCAGCGTTTCGCGGTTGTAGCGCTTGCCCCCGCATTCCTCGCAGGTGACGTAGACGTCGGGGAGGAAGTGCATCTCGATCTTGATGAGGCCGTCGCCGGTGCACGCCTCGCAGCGCCCGCCCTTGACGTTGAAGGAGAAGCGCCCCGGCTTGTACCCGCGCGCCTGGCTTTCGGGCAGGCCGGCGAACCAGTCACGGATCTGGGTGAAGGCGCCGGTATAGGTCGCCGGGTTGGAGCGCGGGGTGCGGCCGATGGGGGACTGGTCGATCTCGATCACCTTGTCGCAGTTCTCCAGCCCCTCGATCGCGTCGTGCTTGCCCGCGACGACGCGCGCGCCGTTGAGCACGCGGGCGGCCCCGGCATAGAGCGTGTCGATGGTGAAGGAGGACTTGCCCGAACCGGACACGCCGGTGATGCAGGTGAAAGTGCCGAGCGGGATGGAGGCGGTGACACCGCGCAGGTTGTTGGCGCTCGCCCCCTTCACCGTCAGTTTCAGGCCATTGCCCTTGCGCCGCTTTTCCGGAACCTCGATTGCGCGCCGCCCGGTGAGGTAATCGGCGGTGAGCGAGCCTTTCGCCTTCATCACCTTTTTCAGCGTGCCCTGCGCGACGATCTCGCCGCCATGGACGCCCGCGCCGGGGCCGAGATCGACGATATGGTCGGCGCTGCGGATCGCGTCCTCGTCATGCTCGACCACGATCACCGTATTGCCGAGATCGCGCAGCCGTTTGAGCGTGGCGAGCAGCCGGTCATTGTCGCGCTGGTGCAGGCCGATCGAGGGTTCGTCGAGGACGTAGAGCACGCCCGACAGCCCGCTGCCGATCTGGCTGGCGAGGCGGATGCGCTGCGATTCCCCGCCCGAAAGCGTGCCCGATGTGCGGTCGAGATTGAGGTAGTCGAGCCCGACATTGTCGAGGAAGCCGAGCCGCTCATTGATCTCTTTCAGGATGGCCTTGGCGATCTGGCCCTGCTGATCGGTCAGGTGATCGTCGGCCTCGGCAAACCACGCCTTGGCATCGGCAACGCTCATGCGGACGGGTTCGGCGATGTCGATGGGACCGGTGGGGCCGGGGATTTTCACGGCGAGCGCCTTTTCGTTCAAACGCTTGCCGCCGCACGCCTCGCAGGGCTGCGCGGTCTGGAACTTGGACAGCTCCTCCTGCATCCACGCGCTCTCCGTCTGGCGCATGCGGCGATTGAGATTGCCGATCACGCCTTCGAACGGCTTGGTCACGGTGTATTGCTTGCGCCCGTCCTTGAAGGTGAGCGGGACCGGCATCCCGCCCGTGCCGTGCAGGATGATCATGCGCTGGTCGGGCTCGAGATCCTTCCACGGCGTCGTCAGGTCGAAATCGTAGGCTTTCGCGAGGCTGGCTAGCACCTGCATGTAATAGGGCGACGGCGGGTTGGATTTCGCCCACGGCACGACCGCGCCCTGTTTGAGCGTGAGCGCCTCGTTCGGGACGACCAGCCGTTCGTCGAACAGCTGCTTTTCCCCGATCCCGTCGCAGGCGGGGCACGCGCCCTGGGGCGAGTTGAAGGAGAACAGGCGCGGCTCGACCTCCTCGATGGTAAAGCCGGAGACCGGGCAGGCGAATTTCTCGGAAAAGACGATGCGGTTGGCAGGGATGCCGGCGCCTTTCATCGCCCCGCCCTTGGCATCGGCACCTTCGCCCTCACCCTCACGCCCCGGCACGACGCCGTCGGCGAGATCGACATAGGCCAGACCCTCGGCGAGCTTGAGCGCGGTCTCGAAACTGTCCGCCAGCCGCGTCTCCAGCCCCTCCTTCACCGCGAGCCGGTCGACCACCACCTCGATGTCGTGCTTGAACTTCTTGTCGAGCGCGGGGGCCTCCTCGATGGGGTAAAGTTCCCCGTCGATCCGCACGCGGGTGAAGCCCGCCTTCTGCCATTCGGCGAGCTCGCGGCGATATTCGCCCTTGCGCCCGCGCACCACCGGGGCGAGCAGGTAAAGCCGCGTGCCTTCCGGCAGCGCCATCACCCGGTCGACCATGTTCGAAACGGTCTGGGCCTCGATCGGCTCTCCCGTTGCGGGCGAATAGGGCGTGCCGACCCGCGCCCATAACAGCCGCATGTAATCGTAGATCTCGGTGACGGTCGCGACGGTCGATCGCGGGTTCTTCGACGTCGTCTTCTGCTCGATGCTGATGGCGGGGGAAAGCCCGTCGATATGCTCGACATCGGGCTTCTGCATCATCTCAAGGAACTGGCGCGCATAGGCCGACAGGCTCTCGACATAGCGGCGCTGCCCCTCGGCATAGATGGTGTCGAAGGCGAGGGACGACTTGCCGCTGCCCGAAAGCCCGGTGACGACGATCAGGCTGTCCCTCGGCAGGTCGATATCGATGCCCTTGAGGTTGTGCTCGCGCGCGCCGCGGACGGATATTTTCGTGAGGCTCATGGGACGGCTTTGTTCCGGAAATGTTCGTAGGTGTAAAGGGACGAGTGGCCCATTGGCGAGAGGCTTGCCAATACCGTCTTGACGAAATGGTCGCAGTCTTTCGGCATTGCAACGGGCGAGGCAAGCGACCGAAGCGAAATGACCCCGCAGCAGCGCTGATGCAACGCCCGGCATGTCGGCTTGGTTTCCACGCCCCGCCTGTCCAATCGTCGAGCCGCCTCAATTTCCCTTGGTGGTGCCTTGTCGCTACGCCCGATAGGCGGCAGTCAAAGGCATCCACAAACCCCCGCGCTGAGTAACTAAAGATCTGTAACTAAAGATCTGAAGTAACAGGAGATAGTCATGAGCCGGACCTTTATTGCCCTCCTTTGCGCGCTTGCCTTTTGGTCGCCAGCTCTCGACGCGCAAGATCAGGTGGAGGGGGATCAGGACATCCTCACCCTTTATCGCGGGGCACAGGGTTGGACTGGCCAGGGCTTCGAGCAGCGTGATTTCGCCGTACGTAGCAGCCGCATCGTGGAGCCTGCCCCCGGTAAGAACCCCGGGCGGACCGTCGATCTCGAAGGGTCCTTCGTAACGCCTGCGCTCGCCGACGCGCACAACCACATCACCGTCCCGGCCGATTGGTCGAGCGGCCAGTTCCTCCGCAACGGCATCTATTACATCTGGAATCCCAACACCGTGCAGCTCGGCGACGGAGCGAAGGATTACTTCGCCCGCCCCGACACCTTCGACGTAAAGGTCGCTTTTGGAGGGATCACCGAACCGCGTGGTCACCCCGAACGGCTCTATGTCGAAGTGCTGAGCGACCAGGTCTATGGCGGGCGCAAGGATTTCCTTGGCGATGCCTTCCATTACGGTCGCGACCGGGCCGAAATCGAAGCATCGCTCGATACGCTGGTGCAACAGGGCGCGGATTTCGTGAAGGGCTATTTGCTCTATTCGGAGGAATACGAAGCCCGCGTCGATGACGACGAATATTACGGGGCGAAGGGCCTCGATCCGGCCAATGTCCCGGTGCTGGTCGAGGAAGCTGCGAGGCGCGGGCTGAAGACCGCGTTTCACGTCGAGACCGCAGCAGATCTGGTCGCCGCGGCCGAAGGCGGGGCTTTCGCCGCGATGCACCTGCCCGGATACAGCCTGTTTCGCGACGGTAACAAAGCGGTGCAATTCATTCTGCGCGACGACCAGGCCAAGGTCGTGGCGGAAAGCGGTATGGTGCTGGTTTCCACCTATGTCCTGGCCGCCCGCAGCGCGCAGCGGATCGAGACCGATCTCGGCCGCAGCCGGGTCGCGCTCGCCTATGCGGTGCAGCGCGAGAACCTCGCAAAGCTGAGGAAGGCCGGCGCCGAATTCATGATCGGCACCGATGGCGGCGGCAGCGTGATCGACGAGATCGTGCATCTTGACCGCCTCGACGTGTTCGACCGCGCGGAACTGCTGCGCATCGCCTTCGAAACTGGGCCCCGACTTTTCCCGGAGCGGCGCATCGGCTGCCTTGAAGCCGGGTGCGAGGCCGATTTCCTCGTGCTCGAGGGCAACCCGCTCGACGATCCCGGCTTGCTCGCGAAAACAACGCGCAAGGTCAAGGCGGGTCGCCCGCTCGGCTCGTAACGGTGTGGAGTCTTGGACGGGGTCGCCTGCCGCCGCGCCCCGTGTCTCAGCCCCGGTGAAGCGTGGACATTTCCCCTCATCTCGCTCGTTGATCCAGTGAAAGCCGACAACGCACTGGACTTACGAACGAAAAGAGGACCCCATCCCCACTACAGAGCTCCAGTGCATTCCCCGCTCCGCCCCGCCGCCCCGCTCCGCCAAGCCGCCCTTGTCCGGCCGGCGCGTGCCGACCCCGATCCCCGCGCGTCGGCCCGAAAGCCTGCGGCGGCGGCGCTTTCTGCGCTCGTTCCGCGAGTTCCGCGAGCGGCTTGCCCGTCGCCGGGCGCGCTGCAGCAATCCGTCGGCGACAGCCAATCCCGCCACCGGGCCTTCCGCCATCAAACGCCGCCCGCGGCTTTCGCGGCGCAAGGGCGCGGCGGCAATGCTGAGCGTCTCGGCGGTCGCCCTTGCAGGGGCATCCGACCTCGCGGTCGAGCAGGCGGCGGCCGGAACCGAACCCGTAATCGAGCAGGCCGTGGTCCTCGACCCCGCAGTTCGCCGGGATGCGCAGGACCTCTCTACCAGCGAAGCGATGGTCGAGGCGCTGGTCGAGGAAGAAGGCGTGCGCTACCGCGTCTATCGCGACGTGGCGGGCTACCCGACCGTGGGCGTCGGCCACCTCGTCCTTCCCGAAGACAATCTGCGCGTCGGCGACCGGATCACCCATGGCCGGGCGATGAAGCTGCTCGAACGCGATCTCGAAAAGGCCGCGGACGGCGTGCGCGAACTCGTCGGCGACCTGCCGGTCAACCAGAACGAATTCGATGCGCTGGTCGACCTGGTGTTCAATGTCGGGATCGGCAGTGTCTCCAAGGAGGAAAGTCCGCGCCTCAACGCCGCGATTCGAAGAGGGGATTACGAGGCGATCGCGGCGGAACTCGATTACACCACCGCCGCCGGCCGCGTCGCGCGCGGTCTGGCCTATCGCTCCGAGCGGCGCAGGCAGATTTTCCTCGACGGCGATTATGAGGATCCGCGCGCGGCCTGACCCTTGAACCTGTAATGCCCCTTCGCAGGAGACCTACAGGAAAACTGAAGTCCCCATCCGCCCATGGCGCGCTATGGTCGGTTTCTCTTTGCAAGTCTTCGCAAATGCCCTTCGGGTCGCACCTTTCCGGGCCAGCGCGACAACTTGCCCGGAGAGGGTCGGCCCGCGGCGCTCCCCCATGCATTGAGGTGGGGGTGGAACCGCCGGGTCGACCCATTTTCGCCTTTATGGCCGCTGTTTTGCGCGCCGGCGCATTGCGCGCACAGTGCGGCCGCGCGCGGTCCGCTCAGCCCCGCAGCTCACGGCGCCGCCGTCACTCCGGGACGCAATAGCCCAGCGCCGAGAAGAACCCGTCGATCCCGCCGGTCTGCTCGGCCGAGACGACGCGCTGGATCGCTTCCTGCCGGTAGTCGAAGATTTCCTGGTTGGCCTTGTCGACGCGGGCCTGGTCGCCATCGACCGCATCGAGAACCACCTTGGCGTAATACTGGAATCCCAGCTTCGCCGTTTCGGCGCTAAAGCGGTCGGGCAGGTTTTGCCAGAAGGTCACTTCGGTGCTGTTCTCCTGCACAAGCTGGAGCGCCCACCAGTAGCCCGCGCATTTCTTCGCTTCGCCCAAGGTCGAGGCACGAAGGCCCGATTCCATGCTGGCCATGAATTCGGCATTGGCTTCCTGCGGGGTGGATACCCCCTCCGCCGCTAGCGGCGTCGCGGCGAGCGCGGCGGCGGCGGCGAAGCAGGCGGCGCTGACGGCGCGGCCGCAGGGCGTGCGCGATAGCGCGGCGTATGCGATCATTTGCGGGTCTCCATGTCAGGGACCCATAGCGCATTCGAGCAGCGGATTACTTGGAAATTTGCGACACACCCGCCCCGCCCGCACCCGCCTGCGCCGTCCGCGCGGTGAGCGCCCGCGCCCCCGGCCCGCCCAGCCAGCGCGCCTCGATCCCCCACACCGCCGCGATCCGGTCGGGGGCGAGCGCCTGCTCGGGCGCGCCCGCTGCGACCAACCGCCCGCCGTCCAGCACCAGAACGCGGTCGGCGTGGTTCATCGCCAGGGCAAGGTCGTGCAGCACCACCACCACGCCCTGCCCGCCCTCGGCACAGGCGCGCAGGTGACGGATGAGCGCGAGCTGGTGCGCAAGGTCGAGCGCGGCGAGCGGTTCGTCGGCAAGGATCCAGTGCGGCTCCCCCGCCAGCACCCGCGCAAGCAGTGCGCGCGCGCGCTCGCCACCAGAAAGGCGGCTCGCCGGGCGATGGCGCAGGTCCTCGAGCGAGAGCGCGGTGATGGCGCGCTCGATCGCCTCGTGCCCCCGACCCCTTGCATCGCCATGCGGCATCCGCCCAAGCGCGACGAGCGTCCCTACGCTCACGTCCCAGGCGATATCCGCCCCCTGCGGCAGGTATCCGAGCGCGCGTGCACGTTCGCGCGCAGACAGATCGGCGAGGTCGCACCCTTCCAGCACGACCCGCCCCTCCTCGGGCGCAAGCAGGCCGGCAAGACCGAGCAGCAGGCTCGACTTGCCCGCGCCATTGGGCCCGACGATCGCGGTAATCGTCGCGCGCGCGAGATCGGCCGACACGCCTTCGAGGACGCGTACCCCGCCCCGTTGCAGCGACAGTCCATGCGCTGCCAGCATCACACCTCCCCCCGGCGCATGCGCAGCAGCAGGAGCGCGAAGAACGGCGCGCCGATCAGCGAAAGCGCGATGCCGAGCCGCAGCTCGGTGACGAAGGGTAGCAGGCGCACTGCGCTGTCGGCGACCAGCACGAGGCAGGCCCCGGCAAGCGCGCTCGGCAGGATCAGGCTCGCAGGCCGCCGGTCGGTCAGCGGACGGACGAGATGGGGCACGATCAGCCCGACAAAGCCGATGATCCCAGCCACCGCCACGCTCGCCCCGACGGTCAGACCGACGCCGATCACCAGCAACACCAGCAGCCGCGCCGGGTCCACCCCGAGCGAGCGCGCCGCCTCTTCGCCGAGCGTCAGCGCATCGAGCGCCCGCGCGGCAAGGCCGAGCACGCCGATGCCGAGCGCGACCAGCGGCGCGGCCAGCGCCACTTCGTTCCAAGAGCGGTCGGTCAGCGCGCCGTTCAGCCACAGCACGATCTGGCTCATCGCAAAGGCCGAGGGGGCCATGGTGATGGCCAGCGCGGTGAGCGCGCCCGCAAGGCTCGCGATCATCAATCCGGCCAGGGTGAACAGCGCGATGCCGCCCCCCGCCCCGCCCTGCGCGTCCGATGTCGTGCGGCCCGCGATCAGCGCGAGCAGCGCCATGGCGAGCCCTGCACCCGCCAGAGCAAAGCCGGGCAGGCTCCACGCGGCGAGCGCGGGCGAAAGCAGGCCCGCGAACCAGAACGATCCCACCGCCCCCAGCGCCGCCATGGGGGCGATCCCGAACAGGCCTGGATCGGCGAGCGGGTTCCTGAGATAGCCCTGCATTGCCGCGCCCGCCGCGCCCAGCCCCGCCCCGATCACCACGCAGAGCAGCGCGCGCGGCAGGCGCAATTCCATCAGGATGAGCGCGGCGTTTTCGGGCCCGGCCGAGGGCGAGAAGGGGGAAATCCACACCCGCCCGGCCAGCAGCGAAGCGGGCAGCAGGACCGCGAGAAGCGCGGCGAAGACAAGGCTCGCACGAGTCACGGCTCGGCACGCCCCTCGATCCCGGCCCGGATCTCGGCGAGCCGCGCGCGCACGGCGGGGATCGTCGGACCGCCGCAATACAGCAGGCTCGCAGGAAAACGCTCGACGCGCGTCTCCTCCAGCCGGGCGAGCAGCGGGTGTTCCTGACCTGCGCTGTCGCCCGCGACCAGCAGCAGGTCGGGCGGATCGGCCAGCAGGGTCTCGAGCGCGACATGGTCCGCCTGCCCGAGCCCGCGCGCGGCGGAATGGCTCGCAAAACCGCTTTCGGCCATCAGTTCGGCGATCAGCGTAGCCTCGCCCGGCACGATCTGGCCCGGTTGCCACAGCAGGGTCGCGATCGTCGCGTCCGGCCCGATTCGCTTGTCCGGGTCGCCCGCTCCCTTCGCCCGCATCCGCCGCGCGAGCGCCTCGCCCGCTTCCTTGCGCCCGGCAAGCGCGGCGATGCGGCGCGCCTGGGCGAGGCTTTGCGCAACGCTCACCGGGCTGCCGAACGTCTCGACCCGGAATCCCGCGCGCTCGAGCGCGGCTTTCGTGGCCGGCGCGATGAAACTGCTCGCCAGCACCACGTCGGGCCTCAGCGCGATCACCTCCTCCGCCGTTCCGCCGGTGGTCCCGAAACGCTCCACCATATCCCGGGCGAGCGAGCTGGAGGAGGCATCGCGGCTGTAATGCGACAGGGCGAGGATCTGTCCCGGCGCGGCGATCTCGACCAGCAGCGCATCGAGGCAGGGATTGAGGCTGACGAAAGTGGGGGCGGCGATATTCGCGGGCGCGGCCCGCTCGCGCCCGGCGGGCGCGGGGGCGCAGCCGGCGACCAGCGCCAGCACCGTTCCCGTGATTGCGAGCAGGACTTTGGGCAAAGAAGCGATCCCCTTGGACCCTTTCGATAGGGACGCACCCCCGCAGCCGCAAGCCATGTGCCCGCCCCTGTCTGCCCGTCCCCTGTCTGCCCGCCCCCTGTCTGCCCGCCCCGCCCTGTCCGAAAGCCACCGATAAGCTCTTGCCCCTTCCCTGTGCGCTTTCGGGACGCGTTCGCCGCGGCGCTCGCCCGGCGGCAAGCGCACGGGCTAGGCATGCAAGGTGACCCGTCGCCGCAACCTTGCCCGCACCCGGCTGCTCGAACGCGCTCCCGAAGGCTCGGACGGGCCTGCGACGGGCGGTTCCTGGCATATGCCGGTAATAAAGCGCCGCGCCGCGCTCTTTGCGGGCGCCTTGCCTGCCGCGCCGAAAAGGCTTGCGCAAGTCGCTGCCGGCTTCGGGCAGATCCTGCGAAACCTGCCCTTTCGCAGCTCGCCGCCGTATACCCGCTCCGACCGCCGCCCCTCGCTCAAGGGGCGCCTGGCCGTGCTCATCCTTGCGATTGCAGTTCCGGCTTTGGCCGCGCCCGGTTCGGACCTTGGCGGTCTTGGCGGCCTGCCGCCGGACGCGCAGGCAAACGGCGCGGGGCTTTTCGCCGACGAATTTTCCGGGGCGGCGCGCGAGCCCATGCCTTTCGAGCGTCCGGGCATGAGCTTTCCCGGCTCGGCCTTCTACCATCTCGCCGATCCGCCCGAAGAAGCCGCGCTGATCGCGCTGCCCGGTCCCGATCCGCTCGGGCACGCATCTGCCGGTGCGCCCGGCGCATCCGGTCGGGCGCTCGATCCCGGGCCGTCCGCATTGCCCTTCCTCGCCGCCGCCGCCAATCCGCAGGCAGAACGGTGCCTGGCCGAGGCGGTGTTCTACGAGGCGGCGGGCGAAAGCGAGCCGGGCCAGCGCGCGGTCGCGCAGGTCGTGCTCAACCGCGTGCGCCACCCGGCATGGCCCGGCAGCGTCTGCGGGGTCGTGTTCCAGGGCGCCGAGCGGGCGACGGGCTGCCAGTTCACGTTCACTTGCGACGGCAGCCGCGAGAGGACCCCGCGCGGGGCGGGCTGGGCGCGGGCACGCCGGATCGCGCGGGCGGCGCTGGCGGGCGCAGTCCAGCCGCAGGTGGGCTTGGCGACACATTACCACGCGCTGTGGGTCACACCGCGCTGGGCCGAGGCGCTCGATCCGGTCGGGACGATCGGGGCGCACCGCTTTTATCGCGCGCGCGGGCCGGCGGGCTCTCTCGCCGCCTTCGATGCCGCCTATGCCGGGATCGAACGAGGCGCGCCTACAGCCCCCGCCGCGCGCCGGGCATCGCCGCGGCCATCGCCTTCACGCGCGGTCGCGCCTTCGCCCTCGGTCGCCGCGGCTCCGGGCGGTCCTGTCGCTCCCCGAAAAACCGCCGCCGGGCCCATTTCCACCTCCATCGCCGAACCCGCGCAGGGCAGCGGCAGCGTGCGCGCCGAATATCGCGGCGCGGGACGCTGGAAGCTCCGCCCGGAAGAAGCAGCCCGGCGGGCCCCGCGCATAGCGGTCGATCCGGCCATCGGTGCGGGCGAAGAGGACATCGGGAAGTAAGCCTCGTGGAAAAGCCTGCGGACAGGAACCGGACGAACAGGGGAAAGCGCGGGGATGCGGCGCGCGCCCCGGGGACGGGGTTAACGCGCGCGAAACCCTGACTGCTCACCAAGCCTTAGCGCAGGGCCCCGTAATAGCACCGAAGCCATTTCACCACCTGCGCCCCGCCCGCAGCGCCGCCGCAAAGGCTTTTTCGGAGCCCCGAAGTTCTGGAAAAAAGCCCGCCGCACGAGCCGCCGCAAGGGGCCAAGCCTCGGGAAACCGCCCACCCATGACCATTCGTTTCGCGGCCGCTTCGGGCACCTGGAACGCCCCTGCCTGCGCCCCGATCGCGCGCGGCCTGGTGCGCCGCGCGCGCGAGCGGGCGGCCAATGACAATGGCAGCGACACGGCAAGCGAGGACGGCGCCTCGGGCGCGGCACGCACGCGCAGGTCTGCCCCACGCCGCACGCGCCGCGATGCGCCGGGCGAAAAGGTCCTGCGCGCCGCCCTGCGTCATTTCGCCGAGCACGGGCTCGGTGCCGCCCGCGCGGCGCGAGTCCGGGCGGAAGCCGCGTTCTTCGCCGGCGACCGCGCGGCCTATGACTGGTGGCTGGAAGTCACCCGCACGCTGGACCGGCGTCTGGCCGCGCAGGTCCCCAGTCAGCCGGGCGCGCAGGTCGGCCCCGACGCACGGCAGCCGGGCGCCTGACGATCGCCCGGCTCGGCCGGCTGTTCGTTCCGCCCCACCCGGCTCTTGCACAGCCTTCCCATGGCCGGATTATTCGATCCGTATGACGGTAAGCGTCGCATTAACCCGGCCTTGACCACTTCGCGCTAGACCGAAGCGGATATGGGAGCGACAGGACCCTTTGCCAGGCTGCGCGCGCTGGCCCCGCGCCCGGGCGCGGATCGCGTGTCCGCGCGCGCGCGCCGGCTGCTGGTCAAGACGCTCTACACCCAGCCCGCGAGCCTTGCGATCGGCGCGCTCACCGGGATCGCTGCGACCGCCGTATCGGCTTTCTCGGCGGGGCTGCCGCAATTGTATGCCGGTGCCACGGTGCTCACCCTCATCGCGGTGCTGCGGGTCGTTTCGGCGATGGGCCTGTCGCCGGACAGCGGGCGCACCAGCACGGCCAAACTCGAGATCATCTACGAGATCGGTGCCTTCAGCTATGCGCTGGCCATCGGCGTGGTCGGAGCGATGACGATCTGGCTCGGCGCGCCGGGCGAGGTGCAGGTGCTGATGGTGGCGAACACGCTGTGCTATGGCGTGGGCGTCTCGGCGCGCAATGCGGGTCGGCCGAGCATCGCGATCGGCCAGCTGACCTTGTCCCTGCTGCCGGTCATGGCCGCCTGCGTGGCCGAAGGATCCGCCGCGCTGCTGACATTGGCGGCGACCATCGCGTTGCTGATCCCGGCCATGATGTCGATCGTGCTCAACATTTCCAAGGTGCTTCGCGAGTCGATCGCGTCGGCCGAAACCAGCTCCAATCTCGCCGACCGGATGCAGGTCCTCGCGCGGACCGATGTCGTTACCGGGCTCGCCAACCGGGCGGGGCTCAATCATTCCATGGTCGAGACAATGATGTCGCTGGGCGAAGACGAATGTCTCGCGCTCATCTGGATCGACCTCGATCGCTTCAAGGAAGTGAATGACCTGCTCGGCCATCCGGTCGGCGACCGCGTGCTGCACGAGGTGGCGCGGCGGCTGCGCGAGGTGTCGCCCCCGGGCGCGACCGTGGCGCGTTTCGGAGGGGACGAATTTGTCGTGTTCACCCATATCGAGGATCGCAAGCATTCCGAACGCATCGCAAGCGAGATCCATGCCGAAATCATGCGCCCGGTGCGCATCGACGGCGATCGGCTGGAAGTGCGCGCCTCGCTCGGAGTTGCCCTGCTGCCCGAGGACGGGGCCGATGCCGACACGCTGATGCAGAGCGCGGACCTTGCGCTTTATCACGCCAAGGTCGGGGGCCGTGCGCAGACCCGCTTCTTCGACCGTGCGATGACGCGCGACCTGATCCGCCGGCGCGAGATCGAACACGAATTGCGCGTCGCGATCCAGCGCGAGGAGCTGTCGATCTTCTTCCAGCCGATCGTCGACCTCGAAACCGGGCGCATCCGCACCTTCGAGGCGCTGGTGCGCTGGTTCCACCCGGAGAAGGGCGAGCTCAAGCCCGACGAATTCATCCCCGTGGCCGAGGAGACGGGGGTGATCGTGACGCTCGGCAACTGGATCACCGCGCAGGCCGCGCGCACCGCGGCGACATGGCCAAAAGACGTCAATGTCGCGGTCAACCTCTCCCCGCTGCAGATCCGCGCCCCGGGCGCGGCGCTCGGCATCCGCAACGCGCTGCGCGAAGCGGGACTCGACCCTTCCCGGCTCGAGCTGGAAGTGACCGAAAGCCTGTTCATCGAGGACAACCACGCCACTGCCGCCTTCATCGAGGAACTGGCCGAGGTCGGAGTCCGGTTCGCGCTCGACGATTTCGGCACGGGCTATTCCTCGCTCGGCCACATCAACACCTTCCCGCTGCACAAGATCAAGGTCGATCGCAGCTTCGTCTCGGGCGCGCATGTCGGGCGCAAGAGCGATGCGATCATCCGCGCAGTCGCCGAAATGGGATCGACGCTCGATATCGAGATCGTGGCCGAAGGGCTCGAGACGGTCGAGCAGGTGCAAGCCGTGCGCGAGGCCGGCTGCACGCTCGGCCAGGGCTTCTATTTCAGCCGCGCCGTGCCCGATTACCTCGCCGCGATGCTGATCGCGCAGGAGCGCGAGGGCGACCTGGCGAGCGCACCGCTGCGCGCGCAGGCCTGAGCCTTTCCGACCAGTGAGAGTGACGCAAGGTCGCGCCTGCGGCACGAAAGAGCGTTGTTTTGCACCCCTTATTGCAATTGCGAACTGTTATCACATATTTCCGCCGATCCTGCCCTTTTGGCGGTTGCAATGGATTTGCCGCGCGCCTAGGCCCGCCCGCGAGATCACGGCGCGCTGCGGCTTGGGACGGGCTGCTTTCGTGCCATCAGGACATGGTTTTCGTCCCGAAGGATCAGGGAAGGAAGTCCAAATATGGCCCGCACGAAGATTGCGCTGATCGGCGCCGGGATGATCGGCGGCACGCTCGCCCACCTCGCCGCGAAGGCGGAAATGGGCGACGTCGTCCTGTTCGACATCGCCGAAGGCATGCCGCAGGGCAAGGCGCTCGACCTCTCCCAGTGCGGACCCATCGAAGGTTTCGACGCGAAAATCACCGGCACCAACGATTATGCCGATATCGCCGGGGCCGACGTGGTGATCGTCACCGCCGGCGTCCCGCGCAAGCCCGGCATGAGCCGCGACGACCTGCTCGGCATCAACCTGAAAGTGATGAAGGCGGTCGGCGAAGGCATCAAGAACAACGCGCCCGACGCCTTCGTGATCTGCATCACCAACCCGCTCGACGCGATGGTCTGGGCGCTGCGTGAATTTTCCGGCCTTCCGCACGACAAAGTCGTCGGCATGGCGGGCGTGCTCGACTCCGCGCGCTTCGCGACCTTCCTCGCGTGGGAATTCGGCGTCTCGGTGCGCGACGTCAACGCCTTCGTCCTCGGCGGGCATGGCGACACGATGGTCCCGGTCCTGTCCTACTCCACGATCAACGGCATCCCGGTGAAGGACATGGCCAAGATCAAGGGCGTGTCGGAAAGCCGCCTCGACGAAATCGTCGACCGCACGCGCAAGGGCGGCGGCGAGATCGTCGGGCTTCTCGGCAATGGCTCGGCCTATTACGCCCCCGCCACCAGCGCGATCGCCATGGCCAAGGCGTATCTGGGCGACCAGAAGCGCATCCTCCCTTGCGCGTCCTATGTCGAAGGCAAGTACGGCCTCGACGGGCTTTATGTCGGCGTGCCGACGATGATCGGCGCCGGCGGCACCGAGGACGTGATCGAGATCGACCTCAACGACGAGGAAAAGTCCAACCTCCAGGTCAGCGTCGATGCGGTCAAGGAACTGCTCGAGGCGTGCAAGGGGCTGGATGAGAGCCTTGCGTGACTGCGCTCTCCGTAACCCCGGCGCAGGCCGGGGTCCATCGGCGGACCCGGACATGGATTCCGGCCTTCGCCGGAATGACGGTTGAATGGAAAAAGGCGGATTCGTCTACATAATGGCGAGCCGCCGCAATGGCACGATTTACATCGGTGCGACCAGCGACCTGGCCAAGCGAGCATGGGAGCACCGGGAAGGACTGATCGAAGGATTCACGAAGAAGTATGGCTGCAAATTTCTCGTCTGGTTCGAACGTCACGACACTATTGAAGCGGCCATACGACGCGAGAAGCAAATGAAGGAATGGCAGCGGGCATGGAAGGTGCGCCGCATCGAAGAGATGAATCCCGACTGGAACGACTTTTTCGAGTTGGTTTGTGGCTGATGAAGACCCGTCACCCCGGCGCCAAGAGATTCGAAGGGCCGGGGTCCAGTTGCGATGGTCGGACTGGATACCGGCCTTCGCCGGCATGACGAACACTAGGCAAAAGGAACGAGCCAATGAGCATCCTCGTAAACAAAGACACCAAGGTCATCACGCAGGGGATGACCGGCAACACCGGCACCTTCCACACCGAGCAGGCGCTGGCTTACGGCACGCAGATGGTCGCAGGCGTTACCCCCGGCAAAGGCGGTACGGAGCATATCGGCCTGCCGCAGTTCGACACGGTGAAGGAGGCCAAGGCCGCGACCGGCGCGACCGCTTCGTGCATCTACGTCCCCCCGCCCTTCGCCGCCGACGCGATCTGCGAGGCGGTGGATGCCGGGATCGAGCTGATCGTGTGCATTACCGAAGGCATCCCGGTGCTCGACATGGTCCGGGCCAAGCGCGCGCTCGACGGGTCCAATTCGCGCCTCATCGGCCCGAACTGCCCCGGCGTGCTGACCCCAGACGAATGCAAGATCGGGATCATGCCCGGCTCCATCTTCAAGAAGGGGTCGGTCGGCGTCGTCAGCCGTTCAGGCACGCTCACCTATGAAGCCGTGCACCAGACCACGCAGGTCGGGCTCGGCCAGTCGACCGCGGTCGGCATCGGCGGGGACCCTGTCAACGGGACGAACTTCATCGACGTGCTCGACCTCTTCCTCGACGACCCGGAAACGGAAAGCATCATCATGATCGGCGAGATCGGCGGCTCGGCCGAAGAAGAAGCCGCCGCGTTCCTGAAGACGCAGGCGACACTCGGCCGCAAGAAGCCCACCGTCGGCTTCATCGCGGGCCGCACCGCGCCTCCGGGCCGACGCATGGGCCATGCGGGCGCGATCGTCTCGGGCGGCCAGGGCGGCGCGGAAGACAAGATTGCGGCGATGGAGGATGCGGGCATCCGCGTCTCGCCCTCTCCGTCCGAACTCGGCACGACGCTTGCCGCGATGCTCAAGGAGATGGTGTAAATTGAAGGCTGAGTCCCAGCGCAGGCTGGGACCTCATGCGGATAGGGACCACAAGAAATGAAAGAGGGCTTCGTCTACATCCTGACCAACAGGAAAGACGGGGTCCTCTACATCGGCGTTACCGACAATCTAGCGCGACGCATCGAACAACACCGAACGGGAGATGTCCCGGGGTTTGCGAAGAAATACAATTGCACGAGACTGGTCTGGTTCGAACGGCACGAGAATATCCACGATGCCCGGACTGCCGAGAGACGAATGAAGGCTTGGAAACGCGAATGGAAGATCGGGCGGATCGAGGAGAGCAATCCCGGATGGGACGACCTCTCGCGGACGCTGGTTTGACGTCTCGCATGATCGAGGGAGGTCCCAGCCTGCGCTGGGACTCGGCTCACTACTAAGGAGGTCCCAGCTTTCGCTGGGGCTCAAGGATATGAACGAGCAAAGCACCAACTTCATCCCCGAAATGACCGACCAGGAAGGCCCGCAGCCGGGTCCGTCCTGGGGCAATCGGCGATGGCTCGACACGGTGAGCGGGGCGGACGCGGACCTTTCCGCCGCGATGGACCCGACGCAGATGCGCGCCGCCGACATGAAAGGGGCGGTGGAGAAGGCCGCGGCGAAGGCCGGCAAGAGCATAGACCCGCAGGCCGTCCAGCGCGCGGCGAGCATGTCGATCGCGGCGATGACGCTGGTGCGGCTCTACCGCGTGCGCGGGCACATGGCGGCCGATCTCGATCCGCTCGGCCTGTCGAAGCAGCGCGAGGTGCCGGAGGACCTGACGCTCGAATTCCATGGCCTTGCCGGGCTGGAGGACGAGGAAGTCTACGCCGGCGGCGTGTTGGGCATGGAATGGACCACCGTGGGCAAGCTCCACCGGCGACTCAAGGAGGTCTATTGCGGCAAGGTCGGCCTCGAATACATGCACATCGCCGACACCGAGGAACGCCGTTTCCTGCAGGACAAGTTCGAAAGCCCGGGCGAAACGATCCAGTTCACCCCGGAGGGCAAGAAGGCGATCCTGTCCGCGGTGATGCGCGGCGAGGTCTACGAGGAATTCCTCGGCAAGAAATATGTCGGGACCAAGCGGTTCGGCCTCGACGGCGGGGAATCGATGATCCCCGCGCTCGAAGCGGTGATCAAGCATGGCGGCAGCGCGGGCGTGCGCGAGATCATCTACGGCATGGCTCATCGCGGGCGGCTGAACGTCCTCGCCAACGTGATGGCCAAGCCCTATCGCGTGATCTTCCACGAATTCTCCGGCGGCAGCGCCAACCCGGAGGATGTCGGCGGGTCGGGCGACGTGAAATACCACCTCGGCACCAGCACCGACCGCGAATTCGACGGGATCAGCGTGCATATGAGCCTCACGCCCAATCCCAGCCACCTCGAGGCGGTGAACCCCGTCGTTCTGGGCAAGGCGCGCGCGCAATCGGCGATCCGCGACGATCTCGATAGCAAGGACCAGGTCCTGCCCGTGCTCATCCACGGCGATGCGGCCTTTGCGGGTCAGGGCGTGGTGTGGGAAAGCCTCTCGCTCTCGGGCGTGCCTGGCTACGACACCGGCGGGTGCCTGCACTTCATCATCAACAACCAGATCGGCTTCACCACCAGCCCGAAATTCGCGCGCTCCTCGCCCTATCCCAGCGATGTCGCGAAAGGCGTCATGGCGCCGATCCTCCACGTCAACGGCGACGATCCCGAAGCGGTGACGTTCGCCTGCAAGCTCGCGGTCGAATACCGCCAGACCTTCCACCGCGACGTCGTCATCGACATGTGGTGCTATCGCCGCTTCGGACACAATGAAGGCGACGAGCCGAAATTCACCCAGCCGCTGATGTACGACGCGATCCGCTCGCACCCCAAGGTCTCCAAGATCTACGAGGAGCGGCTGATCGCAGAAGGCGTGATCGAACAGGGCCACCGCGAGGAAGTCGCGCGCGAATTCGTCGACCTGCTCGACGAGGAATTCGAGGCGGCCAAGACCTACAAGCCCAACGAGGCCGACTGGTTCGGCGGGCGCTGGGCCGGGCTCAACAAGCCGGCCGACCCCGAAACCGCCCGCCGCAATGTCGAAACCGCGATCGAGCGCAAGGCGTTCGACCACCTCGGCCGGGTGCTGACCGAGGTGCCCCAGGACCTGGAGATCCACAAGACGCTGGGCCGCGTGCTGGCTGCGAAAAAGGAGATGTTCGAGACCGGCGAAGGCTTCGACTGGGCCACGGCCGAAGCGCTCGCTTTCGGCAGCCTCGTGATGGAAGGCTACGGCGTGCGCCTGTCCGGGCAGGACAGCGGCCGCGGCACCTTCTCGCAGCGCCATGCCGTGTGGGTCGACCAGCGCGACGAGCGCAAATACATCCCGCTCACCACCCTGCCCCACGGCAAGTTCGAGGTCTACGATTCCACGCTGTCCGAATACGGCGTGCTCGGCTTCGAATACGGCTTCGCCATGGCCGATCCCAAATCGCTGGTCCTGTGGGAAGCGCAGTTCGGCGATTTCGCTAATGGCGCGCAGATCATGATCGACCAGTTCATCGCGAGCGGAGAGGCCAAGTGGCTGCGCGCCAACGGCCTCGTCATGCTGCTGCCCCACGGCTATGAGGGCCAGGGCCCGGAGCACTCCTCCGCGCGGCTCGAGCGGTTCCTGAACCTGTGCGCGAACGACAATATCCAGGTCTGCAACATCACCACTCCGGCGAATTATTTCCATGTCCTACGCCGCCAGATGCTGCGCCCGTTCCGCAAGCCGCTGGTCATCATGACGCCCAAATCGCTCCTGCGTCACCCGATGGCGAAAAGCAGCCGCGACGAATTCCTCGGAGACCGTCAGTTCCGCCGGATCAAGTCCGACACCACCGAAATTCCCGACGAGAAGGTCCGCCGCCTCGTCCTGTGTTCGGGCAAGGTCGCCTATGACCTGATCGAAAAGCGCGATGCCGAAGCTCTCGAGGACGTCTCGATCGTGCGGATCGAACAGCTTTTCCCCTTCCCGGGCGAACCGCTTGCCGTGCGGATGAAGCGGATGACGAACCTCGAGAACGTGATCTGGTGCCAGGAAGAGCCGAAGAACAACGGCGCGTGGTACTTCGTCCAGAACCGGGTCGAGGATTCGCTGACGATGGCCGGGTTCGAAGGCAAGCGTCCGATCTATGCCGGGCGCGAACCGGCGGCCTCGCCCGCAACGGGCCTCGCCAGCCGTCACAAGGAGCAGCAGGAACGGCTGGTGGCCGAGGCGCTGGGCCTTGCCGGCTAGGCTCGCCTCCGCACAATACAAGATAGCAACGAAGCTCAGGAAGCATCCGAAATGGCAACCGAAATCACAGTCCCCGCCCTCGGCGAATCGGTCACCGAAGGCACGATCGGCGAATGGCTCAAGCAGCCCGGCGACCCGGTGGCGGCCGACGAGCCGATCGCCAGCCTCGAAACCGACAAGGTCGCGGTCGACGTGCCCTCCCCGGTCGCGGGCGTGATGAGCGAGCACAAGGTCGCGGTCGGCGACACGGTCGAAGTCGGCGCGGTGATCGCTCTCATCGAGGAAGGGGCGGAAGCCTCGCCCCAGGATTCTTCGGCGTCCTCGCCCGCCCCTGCCCCCGCCGAAAGCGAGGCGCGAGACGACAGCGAAGACGAAACGGGCGGCGAAGGTCCGTCCGAGGAATTGATCGCCGCGGCCGCGACGCTTTCCCCCGCCGTGCGGCGCGCAGTGCTCGAACACGGGGTGGACCCGTCCACGATCAAGGGGACCGGCAAGGATGGTCGCCTGACCAAGGAAGACGTGATCGCCGCGGCCGAAGCAAGGAAGAGCGGGAAGCCCGCGCCTGCTTCAGCGCCGTCCCCTGCGCCTGCGCCCGCGCCGGCCCCCGCGCCGGTCTCTACCGGCGAACGCCGCGAGGAGCGGGTCAAGATGACCCGGATGCGCCAGACCATCGCCAAGCGGCTGAAGGGCGCGCAGGACAATGCCGCGCTGCTCACCACCTTCAACGATGTCGACATGAGCGCGGTGATCGAGGCGCGCAGCAAATACAAGGACCTGTTCGCCAAGAAGCACGACATCCGCCTCGGCTTCATGGGCTTCTTCGCCAAGGCCGCCTGCCTTGCGCTGAAGGACGTGCCCGCGGCCAACGCCTATATCGAGGGCGACGAGATCGTCTATCACGATTATGTCGACATCTCTGTCGCCGTGAGCGCGCCCAACGGCCTTGTCGTCCCCGTCATCCGTGATGCCGACAAGAAGGGTTTCGCCCGGATCGAAAAGGACATCGCCGATTTCGGCGAGCGCGCCAAGGAAGGCACGCTGACGATGGAGGACATGAGCGGAGGCACCTTCACGATCTCGAATGGCGGCGTTTTCGGCTCGCTCATGAGCACCCCGATCATAAACCCGCCGCAGAGCGCGGTGCTCGGCCTGCACCGGATCGAGGACCGCCCGGTCGCGGTGGGTGGCGAAGTCGTCATCCGCCCGATGATGTATATCGCCCTGTCCTACGACCACCGCCTGATCGACGGGCGCGAGGCGGTGACGGCACTCAAGATCATCAAGGAGGCGATCGAGGATCCCACCCGGATGCTGATCGACCTGTAATCCGCGCCATCGCCGCGTAACGATTGAACGAAACAATTCCGATCCCACCTCGCTCTTGAGGGATCATGGAGCTGATAAATGGCTGAATACGACTACGACGTCCTCATCATCGGCGCGGGCCCCGGCGGCTATGTCGCCGCGATTCGCGCGGCGCAGCTGGGGCTGAAGACCGCCTGCGTCGAAAGCCGCGAGACGCTCGGCGGGACCTGCCTCAATGTCGGCTGCATCCCGTCCAAGGCGCTGCTGCACGGATCGGAACTGTTCGACGAGGCCGAAGGCGGTCATTTCGCGACCTGGGGCATCACCGCCAAGCCCAAGCTCGACCTTGCGCGCATGATGCAGGAAAAGTCCAAGGCGGTGGATGAACTGACCGGCGGAATCGAATTCCTGTTCAAGAAGAACAAGGTCACCTGGCTGAAAGGTCACGCCGCTTTCAAGGACGCGCACACGGTCAAGGTCGGCGACGAAAGCGTGACGGCCAAGGACATCGTGATCGCCACGGGCTCCAGCGTAACCCCGCTGCCCGGCGTCGAAGTCGACAATGAGGGCAAGCGCATCGTGGACAGCACGGGCGCGCTCGACCTACCCGAAGTGCCCGAACACCTCGTCGTCATCGGCGGCGGCGTGATCGGGCTGGAGCTCGGCAGCGTGTGGCGCAGGCTGGGGGCGAAGGTCACGGTGATCGAATTCCTCGACCAGCTCCTGCCCGGCATGGACGGCGACGTGCGCAAGGAAGCGGGCAAGATCTTCAAGAAGCAGGGCATGGAAATGATGCTCGGCCACAAGGTCACCGGCGCCAGCGTCAAGGGCAAGACAGTCACCCTTTCGGTCGAGAAATCGGCCGGCGGCGATGAACAGACCATCGAGGCGAGCCATGTCCTCGTTTCCATCGGGCGGCGGCCCAACACCGACGGGCTGATGCTGGAGAAGGCAGGCCTGCAAACGAACAATAAGGGCCAGATCGAGATCGGGCACGATTTTCGCACCAAGGTCGAGAACATCTGGGCAATCGGCGATGTCGCGCCCGGCCCGATGCTCGCGCACAAGGCCGAGGACGAGGGCATCGCCGTGGCCGAATTCATCGCCGGGCAGACGGGCATCGTGAACCACGACGTCATTCCCAATGTCGTCTACACCGCGCCCGAGATCGCAGGGGTCGGCCTGACGCAGGAACAGGCGATCGAGGCCGCGGGGGGCGACAAGAAAGCCGTCAAGGTCGGCAAGTTCCCGATGATGGCGAACAGCCGGGCCAAGGCGAACCGCGACACGGACGGCTTCGTCAAGGTCATCGCCGATGCCGAAACCGACCGGGTGCTGGGCGTCTGGATGATCAACACGCTGGCGGGCACGATGATCGCGCAGGCAGCCCAGGCGATGGAATTCGGCGCGACGAGCGAAGACATCGCCTATACCTGCCATGCCCACCCGACCCATGCCGAAGCCTTCAAGGAAGCGGCGATGGCGGTAACCGGCAAGCCGATCCATATGTGACGCGGCGCAGGGTCGAGGGGGAGACATGGCCTATCCGCAACTGACGGCGAAGCCGGGCGCGCTCGCGACCGCGCAGGCTATCCGCGAAGGCAAGCACTCGGTCGCGGAGGCGGTCGATGCCGCGATCGTGCGGATCGAACATCTCGATGCGCAGGTCAACGCGCTCGCCGTGCCCGATTTCGAGCGCGCCTGTGAGACCGCGAAGGCGATGGACCGCGCGGGACCGCCAAAAGACGGGGGCGATGACCAGCCGCTGTTCGGCGTGCCGATGACGGTCAAGGAGAGCTTCGATGTGGCAGGGCTGCAAAGCTGTTGGGGTCACCAGCGCCTGACCGATTACGTGCCGACGCGCGATGCCGAACTGGTCCGCAAGCTTAAGTCGGCGGGCGCCGTCATCCTCGGCAAGACCAATGTGCCGGTCGATCTGACCGACTGGCAGAGCGTCAATCCGGTCTATGGCCGCACCAACAATCCGCACGACCATGCGCGCTCGCCTGGCGGTTCCTCCGGCGGCGGCGCAGCGGCTGTGGCGAGCGGGATGGTGGCGTGCGAATACGGCACGGATATCGGCGGCTCGGTCCGCGTGCCGGCGCATTTCTGCGGCATCTGGGGGCACAAGACGACCCACGGCCTGATCTCGAAACGCGGCCACGACCACCCGATGATGGCCCGCCGCGAAGGCTTTATCGCCGCGCATGAAAGCGAGCTGTCGATCGCCGGGCCGCTCGCACGGAACCCGCAAGACCTTGCCGTACTGACCGAGATCGGCGCGCGCTTCCCGCTGCGCGCGCGGGGCAAGCCACTCGGCCAGTGCCGCCTGCTCGCGCTTACCGACCTCGCCGCCTGCCCACTCGATGCGAGCGTCGCCGAGCCGACCGAAGCCGCACTCGAGGCGCTCGGACAAGCGGGCATTGCCATCGAGCGGGCTCCTTCCGGCACGGGCGACCTCCTGCCCGATCTCGCGCAGCAGCACCGCGATTACCTGCGCATGATGAACACGATCATGGCCCGCGGCGCGCCCTCACCAAGCGGCAAGCGTGCCAGCGCGACCGACTGGTTCGACCTGCTCGACGCGCAGGCGGCCAACCAGGTGCTGTGGGAGCGTCTTTTCGAGACTTACGATTTCGTCCTCGCCCCGCCCGCCCCGGTGCTCGCGCTCGAACATCGCGAGGAAAGCGTGTTCAAGGGCGCGCTCGACGTCAACGGTGAGGACGTGCCCGGCGGCGCGGGGCTGGTCTTCTCCGGTCTCGCCACTTTCCCGGGCCTGCCCTCCACCGTCCTGCCGATCGGTTCGGGGACCTATCGGGGCGCGCCGCTGCCCTGCGGGATGCAGGTCATGGGCCCGGCCTTCGCCGATCTCGACTGCATAAGGATCGCGGGCGAAATCGGGGCGATCCTCCACAGCTGACCCTTTGCTGCGGCGGGTTGCGCGCAGGCCGGGAACGCATTTTCGAGCGATGCGTGATAATGGCGACGGACCCGCGCGCATCCCGATCGAAAGCCCAGCATGAACGAGACCATCCTCACCCCCATTCTCGACATTCTCGACATTCTCGGCATTGCCGTGTTCGCACTGTCGGGCGCGCTGATCGCCGCGCGCGAGCGTCAGAGTTTCGTCACCATGGGGTTCTTCGCGCTCGTCACCGGAGTCGGCGGGGGCACGGTGCGCGACCTGTTGATCGGCGCGCCGGTGTTCTGGATGTTCGATCCGTGGGTCGCACCGGTCTGTCTCGGCATGGCGGTCATCGCGTGGAATTTTCCGGGCCGAATCTGGGACGGACGGCTGTTCTTCTATGCGGACGGCGCGGGGCTCGCCGCTTTCGCGGTCCTCGGCACGGCCAAGGCGCTCGCCTATGGCATCCCGCCGGTCCCGGCCCTGCTGATGGGAGTTTTCACCGGAGTCGCGGGCGGGATCATCCGCGATGTCGTGGCCGGGCGGCCCACGGTCATCATGCAGCCGCAGATCTATCTCACCGCTGCCCTGCTCGCCTCGACCATCACGGCAGCGGGATCGTTCCTCGCCGAGCTCTTCCGCTTCACCGAGACGATTGCCTGGGCCGTGGCCTTCGCCGTCGGCTTCGTCGTCCGCCTCGGCGCGATCCAGTTCCGCTGGCGCTGGCCGACCTATGGCAAGCTCCGCCGCAGGGCCGCCGCGGAAACCGCCGCCCAGATGGACGCGCTGGTCGAGCCGGAAGCGGCGGAAAGCCCCGTCATGCAGGATAGCGGCGAGGCCGCCTTCGAGGAGCGCGATCCGCACGCCTCGTGAGGCGCGCCTAGCGGTTCAGGTCGCCGTCGATGGGCCGCGCCTCGGGAATATCCTCGCCCGGGATCGGGCCGCCGGGATAGGCCGGCTGCCGCTCCGCGCGGAGCGGGACCAACGGTTCGGCCGGGCGATCTTCGGCATAGCGCACGGATGCCTGCCGCCCGGCAAAGGCGTTTTCGACATCGCGCGGGCTGGTGACAAGCGCGACGCGCATCTCCTCGTCCGGCTGCGGGCCGAACCCTTCGCGCCGTTCGACCGTCGCGCGCGCTCTCAGGTACCGCGCGTCGCTCCACTGCTCGGGGCTTTCGCCCATCGGCGGGATAGAGGTCTCGCCCCCCGCCGGATCGGCGGCGGCGCGGCCGGTGAAGCCGCCATAATCGATTCCCTCGATCCGCCCGTCGCTGCCGATCGAGCAAAGGAAGGAAGACCCGTTGAACAGCGAACCGGTGACGCTCCATCCGCGCGCGGTGCGGCGGACATTGTCGACTTCCTCGACCCGCACGTCGCGCTCGATCTGCGTCAGGCACATGTCGACTGCCCGGTCCAGGCCCGAGGCGCCGGAGCGACGGGCCGGCGCGCGGCTCTCCTCATAGCGGCGCTCGTCACGGCGGCGCGTGTCGTAGCGCCGATCATCATAGCGCCGCTCGTCATAGCGATCATCGTAGCGCACCCGGTCGCGTTCGACGACGACGACATCGCGCTCGCGGCGGTTGTTGTTGCTCGCCGCGCTGGCGATGGCGGCGATCCCGCCCAGCACCAGGACGCCTGCGAGCACGTCGCCCGCATCGACCCCGCGACGACCTCTCCAGCCGCGCCCGCGCCAGCCGCGACAGCCCCAGCGTCGCCAGCAGCGCCGCCAGTCGGCCGTGTCGGCCTGTGCGTCGTAACGGCTCGAGGAGAAATCGGCCATGAAGGCGCTGCCCGTGGCAGCGGGCCGGACGAGATTGGCCGGAAGCTTGGCGGAATGGGCCGGGACGGCCAGCATCGAAAGCGCGGCAGCGAGGCCTGAGGCAGCGGCCGTGCGGGACTTGAACGCCATGAAAGGGTCCTCCTTCACGAAAGGGGTCCATCGAAACGGCGAGCGGCCACCAAGCGCTCCGGGGTTTACGGTCCGCAGATTAACGCTGCCCGGCTTAGCGGGGCGTGAACAACCAGCGGAACATTGCGATCAAAGCATGGACCGCACCAGGCTGCAAGGTCGCGTTCTTACAAAGTCCCGGCGGCAGCGCATGCTATGCCCGGCGTGCATGACGAGGCAGCTACATATGAAAAACCCGCTTCCCGCCGCCGCGGCCCTTGTTGCGCTCGCTCTCCTGAGCGGCCCGTCGCTCGCGGCGCAGGAAGGGCCGCCCATCGAAGAAGCCGCCCGGCAGTTCGGTTGCGAGAGCGTCGAATACGGCCCCGGGACCGCGCCCGGAATGCCGGCCTGGAGCGAGGACGCCGCCTTTCACGGCAAGGTGCTCGAGGCCGATGGCGCCACCTCCGAGATCTTCTGTCGGGTCGATGCGCATCCCGATCGCACACGCGCCAAGCTGAGGGTCGGCGAACGCAGCGAGCGCGCCGGGCAGGCCGTCACCGTCTGGCATGGACGCATGGGCGGCCGGAAAATGACTCTCGAAGTCGCCGACGATGCAACCGCCGCGCCCCGGACAATGGCCGAATGCTATTCCAAGCGAGTATTCGGCCGGAGGCCAGACGCCATTCGCTGCGACATATGGATCGACCGGCGCAAGGCTTTCGCCGTGCGCGCGACGCTGGGTTCGCAAGGGTCGTTCCTGTCGGTCCTGCGTTTCGTCGGCGATGCCGGCTTCCCGCTTCGCGTCGATCCTGCACGCCCCGCCGTGCTCGCTTCACCGATCGGCACTCTCACGCTGGAGGGCAAGGGCGCGCGTTTCGGCAAAGGCTTCGCCTTCGAAAGCGCCGTGCGCGAGACGACCGCGCTCCTGCCCCGCTGGCTCGAGGGAAAGGGGCAGCCGGTGACGCTGACCTTCGGCCTTGCAGGCGGCGAGGCCTCGCCGGAAGGGACCGAGGCGGGCGAGCGCACGATGCCGATCGATTTCACGACGATCGCGCCGAGCTATGTGACAGCCTATGCGATGGCCCGGAGGATAGCGGGGCGCTGACCTGCGGCGCGGGGCAAGGGCCACGTCTCTCGGACGTGAAAACGCCCCCGACGCGGTCTGGCCGGGGGCGTTTGGTGGTCATCCGGTCTTCGGACGAGGCCGCGCCTCAGCGCAGGCCCCTCACCCCGTCGAAATCGATCCGCGGGCGGCCGCGCCCGTCGAAACGGCAGGTGAACCGGCCCCGGTCGAAATTGCGCCGGAAGCGGACATTGTCCTCGACCACGATGCGGCCGCGCACCCGGAAACCGTAGCGCTTGCGGTCGACATCGCGGATCTCGGTCACGTCGGCGAAGCGCCAGCCGCCGAAACGGCGGGCCTGGTTCTGGGCGGCGCGCACGCAGCGATTGATCGCGAAGCGCGGATCGCCGAAGCGCCCGCCGCGCCGATCGCCGCGCCAGCCGCGCCGGTCACCGCGCCAGTTGCGGTCGCGCCAGCGCCTGTCGCGCCAGTCGTCGTCGCCGTCGAAAGCGCCCGCAAGCGCGGCGATCCCACCGATGACGAGCGCGCCCGCGATGATCTCGCCCGCGCCGATCCCGCCGTCGCGATCGCGTCGGTCGTCGGCCATGGCAGGGGTAGCGGCGGTGAAGGCCAGGGCTCCGGCGGCCAGCGCGCCGAATGCCGATCGGGCGAGTTTGGAAGGGTGGCTCGTCATGGTCTCATCCTCGCATTGGACCGGGGCAGGATAGCTCCGGCTTGCGAGCCCAACATGTAGGAAAGGGGGTGAGACGAGCCTGAATCCGGCGTGCAGCGCCCGTTCAGCTAAAAACCACCCAAGCTGAACAGCTTTGCCGTTATTCGATACCCCGGTGAATGAACAAGATCAACTTAGGCGCCCTCCAGAGCCTCCAGCACGTCGCGGGTGAAAGCGGCGATATCGAAGCGGGTTCCTACGCGATCCTCGCCCCGGCGCACGATCACGACATTGCGGCTGGGCACGACGACGACATATTGTCCGCGATTGCCGCGCGCGGCGAAAGCATCGTCGGGGATGCCTTCAAAGGCGTTTCCTTCGGGTCGGCGAAAGGTCCACCAGCCCGCGCCATAGCCCCAGTCGGTGCCTACGGGCTGCGGGCCGGACGGGTCGGAGACATAATCGCGCCACCCCTCGGGGAGAAGGCGCTTGCCGTTCCAGACCCCGTCCGAGAGATAGAGCTGGCCGAGCGTGGCGAGATCCTCCGCCGTCGACCAGACTTGTGAGGAAAGGACGTAATTGCCGCGAATGTCGGTCTCCGCAACGGTGTGTTCCATCCCGAGTTGCTCGAATAATTCGTGCGGCGGGTAATAGGTCAGCCAGCGATCGATCGCTTTCACCGCCATGAGCGTGTCGTTATTGGCGTAGCGATAGACCGTGCCGGGCCGATGGATCACCGGCCAGTTGGCAGCGCGCTCGTCAACCGTGGTGCCGCCCCAGTAAAGCGGATCGGTGCGATTGCCCGGCGTATCGGAATAGCGCCCGGTGGCCATGCGCAGGGCGTGATCGATGGTGATAGCATTGCGCGGATCGCCCTCTGCGCCGGCGCGCCAGTAATTGAGGCCAACCGGATCGCTCACGTCGTGTTCCCCCGAGAGTACGGCCGCACCGACAAAGGTTGCAGCGATACTCTTGGCGACCGACCAGGTGCGCTGGGGCGTCGCCGCGTCGAAGCCGGGCGCATATCGCGCTCTCTGGCCCAGCCTGGTCCCGTCATCACCCACCCGGCGAACGAGCACGGCGGTTGTCCGGCCCTCGCCATAGGTCCCGCCGAATGCCTGGCCGAGAACCTCGCCAAGCGCGCTATCGCTCGCGCCGCCGCTCGGCGCGGCCTCGTCGAGCGCGATGGTGTGCCCTTCCGCCTCCGGCTCACCGGCGCTTTCCTGCAATGGCAGTTCGGGATTGCTGATATCCTCGGGCGCGCCGATCGGGAGAACGGAACAGCCGGTCTGCGCACCGTAATAGGCAGCGATCCGGTCGGGCATGTCCTCGGCCCAGCCGACCTCGACATGGGCAACCTGTCCGGTCGGGCGGCGCACGATCTCATAGGGCAGGTCGCGGATGATCGGATCGAGCGCGGGATAGATCCCCGACAGCTCCCATTCGTGGACACTATCGGGGGTGCGCGTCGTCCCGTTACGCTCGGCCACCGCAATGGCGCTGCACAGCATCAGCGCCTTGTATCCCGCGGCAAGCGCGCGCTCGTAGCGGGAATCGAGCCGGTCCTGCGGGCTCTGCGCCGTGGCGGAAATCGGGGCAAGGAGAGCTGCGGCGGCGGCAGCCGGAAGGAGCATTTTCATGGTCGGCGAGACTAGGGTGAAAGCGCCAAAAGAAAAGGGCCGGCGGATCGCTCCGTCGGCCCCTGTCCAACCTTTGTCGAGAGATGGCCTACGCCTCAGCGTATTCGTCCATTTCGCTCATATCGGGGCCGCTGTCCTGCCCCTTGGCCTCTTCGTCGCGGTCGACGAATTCGATCACCGCAAGCTCGGCGCTGTCGCTGGCGCGATAGCCGGCCTTGATGATGCGGGTATAGCCGCCATCGCGGTCCGCATAACGCTCGGCCAGAACGTCGAACAGCTTCTTGAGCTGGGTCTCGTCCTGCAGTCGGCCCATGGCTATACGACGGTTCGACAGGCCGCCACGCTTGGCGAGCGTGACCAGCTTTTCGACATAGGGACGAAGTTCCTTTGCCTTGGGCAGGGTCGTGACGATCTGTTCGTGCTTGATAAGGGCCGCGGCCATATTGCGGAACAGGGCCTTGCGGTGGCCGGTCTTGCGACCTAGCTTGCGCTGCGAAATACCGTGACGCATTTTTCGTTTCCTTCGTTCGTAGGGAGCCCGTGTCAGGTAGCTCCATCCCGGTGACCGTTGCGGGCCGTCACCATCGCCCCTGAAGCGGCTCCGGGCGGTTACCCGGAGCACGCCAATTCATCAGCCGAGCAGTTCCTGCTCGAGCTTCTTGGCCATTTCCTCGATGTTCTCCGGCGGCCAGCCGGGAATGTCCATGCCGAGGCGCAGGCCCATCGAGGAAAGCACTTCCTTGATCTCGTTGAGCGACTTGCGGCCGAAATTCGGCGTGCGCAGCATCTCGGCCTCGGTCTTCTGGACGAGGTCGCCGATATAGATGATGTTGTCGTTCTTGAGGCAGTTGGCGCTGCGCACAGACAATTCGAGCTCGTCCACCTTCTTGAGTAGGTAGCGGTTGAGCTGGTTCGCGTCGTCCTCCTGCGGCTGCGCGGCATGGCCGATCATCGCCGACTGCGGCTGTGGGATGCCGTCCTCGAAGTGCACGAACAAGGTCAGCTGGTCCTGCAGGATCCGCGCGGCATAGGCCACGGCGTCTTCCGGCGTGACCGTGCCGTCGGTTTCGACCGAGAGCGAGAGCTTGTCATAGTCGAGTTCCTGCCCGACGCGGGCGTTCTCGACCTTGTAGCTGACCTGACGCACCGGCGAATAGAGCGAGTCGACCGGGATAAGCCCGATCGGCGCATCCGCCGGACGGTTCTGCACGGCCGGGGCATAGCCTTTGCCCACATCCGCGGTCAGTTCCATGTTGAGCGTCGCACCTTCATCGAGGTGGCAAAGGACGAGATCCTTGTTCATCACCTCGATATCTCCGGTCACGGCAATGTCACCGGCCTTGACGGTGGCTGGACCGGTCATCGAAAGCTGGAGACGCTTGGGCCCCTCCCCTTCCATGCGGAGCGCGATCTGCTTCACATTCAGGACGATGTCGGTCACGTCCTCGCGCACGCCGGCAAGCGAGGAGAATTCGTGGAGCACGTTCTCGATCTTGATCGAGGTGATCGCCGCACCCTGCAGGCTGGAGAGCAGCACGCGCCGAAGGGCATTGCCGAGAGTGAGACCGAAGCCGCGCTCGAGCGGTTCGGCGACGAAGGTGGTCTTGCGCTGCTTGTCGCCGCCTTCCTTGATTTCGAGAGCGTTGGGTTTCTTGAGTTCCTGCCAGTTCTTCGTGTTGACGGACATGGATTTCCCCTAATTCGCCTTTCAGCGGTTCAAATACGGGACGGGCCGAGGCGCGGTGAGCGGATGCGGCGGACACCCCGTGCGGTGTCCCGGCGGCCGCGGCAGGCCGCCGGACGGGATGCGGTCAGACGCGGCGACGCTTGGACGGGCGAACGCCGTTGTGCGGGATAGGCGTCACGTCGCGGATGGACGTGATGTTGAAGCCCACCGCGGCAAGACCGCGCAGCGCGCTTTCGCGGCCCGAGCCAGGGCCCTTGACCTCGACTTCGAGCGTGCGCACGCCGTGTTCGGCGGCCTTCTTGCCGGCATCGTCGGCGGCGACCTGGGCAGCATAGGGCGTCGACTTGCGGCTGCCCTTGAAGCCCATCATGCCGGCGCTGGACCAGCTGATCGCATTGCCCTGCGCATCGGTGATAGTGATCATGGTGTTGTTGAAACTGGCATTGATATGCGCAACGCCCGAAGAGATGTTCTTCTTGTCGCGGCGCCTCACTCGGCCGGGTTCGCGTGCCATTATGCGTATTCCTCTTGAATTCGGATGAAGGGAAAAGCGTGCTGCGGATGACCGCTCGCGCTTACTTCTTCTTCCCGGCGATGGGCTTCGCCTTGCCCTTGCGGGTGCGGGCGTTCGTATGGGTGCGCTGGCCGCGAACGGGCAGCTGGTTGCGGTGACGCAGGCCGCGATAGGATCGCAGGTCCATCAGCCGCTTGATGTTCATCGCGGTCTGGCGACGAAGATCACCCTCGACGGTGTATTCCGAATCGATCGTCTCGCGAATGCGCAACACTTCCTCATCGGTAAGGTCCTGCACGCGCGCGCTGAGCGGAATGCCCAGCTTTTCGGCGATTTCGACGGCCTTGCTGCGGCCGATTCCATGAATATAGGTGAGCGCGATGATCACGCGCTTGTTGGTGGGGATATTGACCCCGGCAATACGAGCCACTTAATTCTCCATGCTCCACAGGGGTTTGCGACACGGCGTGCCGGAGCCCCTATCTCATCGCTTAACCACCGAAACGCGCGCCCCCGTCGATGCGAGCCGTTCGTCCAGGCTAGGACACTCGGTCTTGAAACGGCAAAAAGCCCGGCCGGTGCGCGCGCGGGGCGACGACCATCCGGACGGGGCTCGAGCGTGTCGAATGAACGGCGCGCATAGGGTGATTCGCGCGGGCCGTCAACCGCTGCGCGCGCAAAACATGCGCTAACCCGCCCAGGAGCCGCGCGCCATATTATCATTTATATACTACAACGCTTCGCCCGTTCCGTCAAAGCCGGGCCGGCCAAGCTGCGCCGGCCAAGCTGCGCCGGATCGCGTCATTTTCCGTCCTCGATGAAGTCGCCAAACGCT
The DNA here is from genome assembly GCF_040217515.1 of Erythrobacter sp. Lineage (GTDB taxonomy): Bacteria > Pseudomonadota > Alphaproteobacteria > Sphingomonadales > Sphingomonadaceae > Erythrobacter. Next base: position 292,900 of record NZ_JAVJPT010000005.1, on the reverse strand, counting down.
TCGTCCACGCTCGGAGAGGGCTCGCCCCCCTCCTGTGGCGCTTCGTCGATAACTGCTTCGGGTTCGATCATCGCCTTGCCGCCCGGGTCGGCAACGGGCGCCGCTTCGGCTTCGGCTTCGGCTTCGGCTTCGGTATCGATTTCGGCAGGATCCACCGGACCAAGTATCCCGGCAAGCCCGGCAAGCTGTTCGCTCATCACCCCGTCCACCGCGCGCGCGATCACCTCGGTCTCGAAGCGCATGAAGCCGCCGACATTGTATTCCCACACGATCCGTGTGCCCTGATCGACTTCGCTGATCGCGATGGTAAGCACACCTGTAACCGGTTCGGGCTGGAGCGGGCCGAGCGCGCCGCGCATGACCAGCGCCCGTTCCGGATAGGCCTGAATCACGCGCATGTGTTCGACGCTGCCCTCGAGCGTGAAACGGCGCGGTTCGTCGACTTCGGGGATCGTTTCGCAAAAGCAACCGCCCGCCTGCGGCTTGAGGCGGAGATTGGCCGCTTCGCCCGACCAGGTATGGGCCGAATTCCACCACCGCGCCGGGCTGATGAGTGCGAGCCAGACCTGCTTCGGGGTGCTGGCGACGATCGCCTCGTCGCGGGTAACGAAACTGTGGTCTTCCTGCTCCACGACCTCCGCCGAAGCGGGAAGCGCCAAGGCGGCAAGCCCCAGGCCTGCCGCAAGACATGCGGTGCGGATGGTGAAACGGGTCATCGGCCTTTCCTTCGTCCAATCTTGCCGGCGTTTAGGCAATCGGCAAGGGCCGGGAAAGAGCGTTCAGCCTAGCACCCGGTCGATGGCGGCGGCGACATCCTCGATCCCTGCCATCCCGTCGACCCGCGTTACGATCCCGCGCGCTTCATAGCCGGGCAGGATCGGCGCGGTCTTCGCGCGGTATTCGGCCATCCGGTTGCGCACCGTTTCCTCGTTGTCGTCGGGTCGGCGTTTGAACTCGGTAGAGCCGCACGCATCGCACACGCCTTCGGTCTTCGGCGGATTGGCGGTGTCGTGATACAGCGTTCCGCAATTGGCGCAGGAAAACCGCCCGGTGATGCGTTCGACCAGCGCGTCCTCGTTCACCTCGAGCTCGATCACCCGGTCGAGCCCGCGACCGTGTCTGGCGAGGATGCCGTCGAGCTGGTCGGCCTGCGACGCGGTGCGCGGATAGCCGTCGAAGATCGCGCCCTGACCCTCGCCCATGTCGGCAAGCTTGGCATCGATCATGGCCGAGACGATGTCGTCCGAAACAAGCCCGCCCGAATCCATGATGCCGGCGACCGTCCGGCCAAGCTCGGTATCGGCCTTGCGGGTTTCGCGCAGCATGTCGCCGGTCGAGAGCTGGACCATGCCATGGCGCTCGACAAGGCCTTTGGACTGCGTGCCCTTGCCCGCACCGGGAGGCCCCAGAAGAATAATGTTCACGAAAGCTCCCCCGTTATCGCGCTGCGGCCTCGTGGCCGGCAGGTCGCTCCTCTCATAAGCGGTCGGCGAATGGCAACCGTCAAGCCGGAATGCCTCAGCGCATCCGCCCTTTCAACTTCGCCTTCTTGATAAGATCGCCATATTGGTGCGCAATGAGGTGCGACTGAATCTGGCTGATCGTATCGACCGTCACGTTGACGACGATGAGCAGGCTGGTTCCTCCAAGGAACAGCGGGATACCCGTCTGGCGAATCATCCATTCGGGCAGCATGCAGACCAGCGCGAGATAGAGCGCGCCGACCACGGTGATTCGAGTGAGGACATATTCGAGATAGTCCGACGTCCGCTTGCCCGGGCGGATGCCGGGGATGAAGCCGCCGGCCTTCTTGAGATTCTCTGCCTGCTCTTCCGGGTTGAACACGACCGCCGTGTAGAAGAAGCAGAAGAATATGATCCCCGCGCCATAAAGCAGCATGTAGATCGGCGCGCCCGGCTGGAGATACTGGTTGAGCGTCACGATCACACTGCCAAAGCCGCTTTCTGTATCGACCGAATTGCCCGCAAATTGCGAAATCGTGAGCGGCAAAAGGAGCAGCGAGCTGGCGAAGATCGGCGGGATCACGCCGGCGGTGTTGAGCTTCAGCGGGAGGTGCGAACGGTCCGCCTGCATCACGCCCTGCTGGGTCGCGCGCTTGGGATACTGGATCAGCAGCCGTCGCTGCGCCCGCTCGACAAAGGAGATAAGCAGGATCAGCGCGATCACCATGACGACGAAGAACACAATGATCGTCGCAGAGATCGAGCCCGTGCGCCCCCCTTCGAACAGGTTGGCGGCGAATGTCGGGAACTGGGCGACGATGCCCGCCATGATGATGAGCGAGACGCCGTTGCCGATCCCGCGGCTGGTGATCTGCTCGCCCAGCCAGAGCAAGAACATCGTGCCGCCGACTAGGCTGATGACCGCTCCGATGCGGAACATGTAGCCCGGCTGCACCACGGCGCCGATACCCTGCTGCGAGGCGAACCCTTCAAGCCCGACAGCAAGGAAATAGCCCTGGATCGCGCATAGGAAGACCGTGCCATAGCGCGTATACTGATTGAGCTTCTGACGCCCGCTCGCGCCTTCCTTCTTGAGCGCGGATAGCGTGGGATGCAGCGCAGAGGCCATCTGCACCACGATCGAGGCTGTGATGTAAGGCATGACGCCGAGCGCGATGAGACTCATCCGCTCGAGGCTGCCGCCCGAAAAGGTGTTGAACAGGTCGAGCACCCCTCCCCGCCCCATTTCGGCGAGATCGCGCAGCGCCGACGGATTGACCCCCGGTAGCGGGACGAAGCTGAGGAACCGGAACACGATCAGCGCGCCGATCGTGAACCAGATGCGCTGGCGCAGCTCGGTCGCCTTGGCGAAATTGCCGAAATTCAGATTGCTGGCGATGTTGTCGGCGCGTGATGCCATGTCGTCGTTTCGATCCTAACCTGTGGCCGCGATTCGCTGACGCATCACGGCCCGGATGTGGGCGACCTGCGGCGAAACACACCGGATGTTTGCCGGAACCGGCAGGCCGCGCAAAGGCGTAAATAGGAGGCGGGGAGCCGCTTGTCGAACCCCCCGCTCGCCTTTTGTCGCATTATTCGCCGCTGTCACCCGACTTGGCAGCCTTGGCAGCCTTGAGTTCGGCATTGGTCGGCGCGGTCACCTCGACGCTGCCGCCGGCCTTTTCCACGGCCGCAACGGCGCCCCTCGTCGCTCCGGTGACGATGAACTTCGCCTTGGCCGAAAGCTCGCCCTTGCCGAGAAGACGCACGCCGTCCGTACCGCCGCGCGCGAGACCGCAGGCACGCAGCGCATCTTCGGTGATGTCAGCCTTGGCGTCGAGCTTGCCGGCATCGATCATCTTCTGCACCATGCCGATATTCACCTCGGCATAGTCCTTGCCGAAGGGGTTATTGAAGCCGCGCTTCGGCAGGCGCATGTGAAGCGGCATCTGGCCGCCTTCGAAGCCCTTGATCGCGACGCCCGAGCGGCTCTTCTGGCCCTTCTGGCCACGAGCGGCGGTCTTGCCCTTGCCAGAGCCGATGCCCCGGCCCTTGCGGATGCGGCCCTTGCGTGCGCCTTCGTTATCGCGGATGTCGTTGAGTTTCATGTGTTGCACTCGCTTTCGCTTTTCTTCGCGCTTTCTTGGAATGTGAAGCCCCGCGCCAAGGAAACTCAGGTGCGGGGATCTCGAGCATTCGGCGATCCGCCTACGGCTCGAGGGCCCCGCTTGCGCGGGGACTCACGGGTCGGTTATTCGACGATCTCGACCAGATGCGGAATCTTGGCGACCATGCCCCGGATTTCCGGGGTATCCTCGCGCTCCACGACCTTGTGCATCTTGCCCAGACCGAGGCCGATCAGCGTCTTGCGCTGGGCTTCGGGACGACGGATGGGCGAGCCCACCTGCTTGATCTTGATGGTAGCCATTGCCAGTTACTCCACAATCGCCGCAGCGTCGGCGTCCGCCTCAGCTTCGTTCGCACCGCCGCGACCGAGCAGGTCGGCGACCTTCTTGCCGCGACGCTGGGCGACCGACTTGGGCGAAGTCTGGTTGGTCAGCGCGTCGAAAGTGGCGCGGATCATGTTGTAGGGGTTCGAGGTCCCGACCGACTTGGTCACGACATCGGCAACGCCAAGGCTCTCGAACACGGCGCGCATCGGACCGCCGGCGATGATGCCGGTCCCGGGGGGCGCGGTGCGGACGGTGACCTTGCCCGCGCCGAAATGACCCTTGGCATCATGGTGCAGCGTGCGGCCTTCCTTGAGCGGCACGCGGATCATCTTCTTGCGCGCAGCAGCCGTTGCCTTGGTGATGGCTTCCGGCACCTCGCGGGCCTTGCCGTGACCGAAACCGACGCGGCCCTGACCGTCGCCGACAACCACTAGGGCTGCGAAACCGAAGCGCTTGCCGCCCTTCACGGTCTTGGAGACGCGGTTGATGTGGACGAGCTTCTCGATGATGCCGTCGTCCTCTTCCTCGCGTCGGCCGCCGCGGCCGCCGTCGCGACCGCGGCCCCGGCCGCGACCGCCACCGCCGCCGCCGCCGTCACGGCCGCCCCGACCGCCGCGACCGCGGCCCTGTTGCCTGGGCTCCTCGGTCGGCTGGGCCGCGGGCTCCTGCGAGGGCGACTGGTTGTCGGCGGCTTCGGAAGGGGTTTCCGCCTTGGCTTCGGTCTGCGCGTCCGGAGCCGAAGTTGCAGCGTTTTCCGTCGCCTCGGTGTTCTCGGTGTTTTCGTTGTTCTCGGCCATCATCAAAACTCCAGCCCGCCTTCGCGGGCGGCATCGGCCAGCGCCTTGACGCGGCCATGGTAGAGGAACCCGCCGCGATCGAACACGACAGTGGTCACGCCCGCCTTCTGGGCGGCCTCGGCGATGTCCTTGCCGACCTTGCTCGCGGCCTCGACATTCGCGCCGCTGCCCGCCGCGCCGAGCGTCGAAGCGGCCGCCAGGGTGCGTCCCTGCGCGTCGTCGATGATCTGCGCATAGATATGCTTGCCGGTGCGATGCACCGACAGGCGCGGCTTGTCGCCCGAGCGCTTGCGCAGCGCGCTGCGCACTCGCAAGCGGCGACGTTCGAAAAGGGAAAGCTTTGCCATCTTACTTCTTCTTCCCTTCCTTGCGGAAGATGTACTCGCCGCGATACTTGATGCCCTTGCCCTTGTAGGGCTCGGGCTTGCGAAGTTCGCGGATCTCGGCAGCGAACTGGCCGACGGCCTGCTTGTCGATGCCCGAAATCTCGACCGTGGTCTGGTCGGGTGTCTTCACCTCGAGGCCCTCGGGCACGTCGAGGTCGACATCGTGGCTGAAACCAAGCTGAAGCTTGAGTTTCTTGCCCTGTGCCTGCGCGCGAAAGCCGACACCGGCGATCTCGAGCGTCTTGGTGAAGCCTTCGGTCACGCCCTCCACGAGGTTCGAAACCATGGTACGCTGCATGCCCCAGTAGGCACGGGCCTTCTGGCTGTCATTGGCCGGGTTGACCGAAATCGACCCGTCCTCGACCTTGTACTCGACCAGGTCGGACAACCCCATGGTGAGCGTACCCTTCGGGCCCTTCACACTGAGGATGCCATTGTCGATATTGGCGGTGACGCCCGAGGGGATCGCCACCGGCTTCTTGCCGATGCGGCTCATCAGAACACCTCCGCCAGCACTTCGCCGCCGACATTGCTCGCACGGGCCTCTGCGTCCGAGAGAACGCCGCGCGGGGTCGAGACGATGGTGATGCCGAGGCCGTTGCGCACCGTGGGAAGCTCCTTGCTGCCCGAATAAATGCGCCGGCCCGGCTTGGAAACGCGCGCGACGTGCTTGATCGCCGGCTCGCCTTCGAAATATTTCAGTTCGATCCGCAGCGCCTTGTGCTTGCCGCTCTCGTCCTCGGAATAGCCACGGATGTAGCCTTCACGCTGGAGAACCTCGAGCACGTTCGCGCGCAGCTTGGAAGCCGGCGAAAGGACGGAATCCTTCTTCGCCTGCTGGCCGTTGCGGATGCGGGTGAGCATGTCACCCAGGGGATCGGTCATAGCCATCTGTCAGGTCCTCACCAGCTCGACTTGGTCAGGCCCGGGATCATGCCCCGGTTGCCAAGCTGACGCAGTTCGATGCGGTTGATGCCGAACTTGCGGTAATAGCCGCGCGGGCGGCCGGTGGTGGCGCAACGGTTGCGCACCCGGGTCGGGTTCGCATTGCGCGGGATCTCGGCCATCTTGAGACGCGCCATGAGACGCTCGGTCTCATCGAGGCTCTCGTCATTCGCGATCGCCTTCAGCTTCTCGTACTTGGCCGCATACTTCTTAACGAGCTTCTTGCGACGCTCGTTCTTGTTGATCGAACTCAGTTTCGCCATGGACTTAAGCTCTCTTCTTTCGTGTCTCTACTAGGGGACGGCTCACGCCGCCTCCTTCTGTTCGCCCTTGGCTTCGCCTTCGAAGGGGAAGCCGAACAGACGCAACAATTCGCGCGCCTCTTCATCGGTCTTGGCGGTGGTCGTGACGATGATGTCCATGCCCCGCACCTTCTCGATCCGGTCATAGCTGATTTCCGGGAACACGATCTGTTCCTTCAGCCCCATCGCGTAATTGCCACGCCCGTCGAACGAGCGCGCATTCAGCCCGCGAAAGTCACGGATGCGCGGCATGGCGATGGTGACAAGCCGGTCGAGAAATTCGTACATGCGTTCACGGCGAAGGGTGACCTTGCAACCGATCGGCATGCCTTCGCGCAGCTTGAACTGGGCGATCGACTTCTTGGCCTTGGTGATGACCGGCTTCTGGCCGGCGATCAGCGCCATTTCCTCGGCAGCCGTCTGGACCTTCTTCTTGTCCTGGCTGGCTTCGCCCACGCCCATGTTGAGCGTGATCTTTTCAAGCCGCGGCACTTCGAGGCGATTCTTGTAACCGAACTTGTCGGTCATCGCCTTGACGATTTCCTCGTCATACTTGGCGCGCAGGCGCGGAGTGTAATCAGCCATCGATGGTCTCCCCACTCTTCACGGCAACGCGCACCTTGCGACCGTCCTTCTCCTCGAAGCGGACGCGGGTGGGCTTGCCATCCTTGGGATCGGCCAGCGCAACCTTGGAGATGTCCATCGGAGCCGGGAAACGGTCGATGCCACCTTGCGGATTGGCCTGGCTCGGCTTGCGGTGACGGGCGACGACATTGACGCCCTCGACAACGATCTTGCCTTCTTTCGGCAGGACCTGGGCGACCGTACCAGTCCGGCCCTTGTCCCTGCCCGAAAGCACGACGACGCTGTCGCCCTTGCGAATCTTTGCAGATGCCATGATCAGAGCACCTCCGGAGCGAGCGAAATGATCTTCATGAAGCCGCGGCCGCGCAGTTCGCGAACCACCGGGCCGAAGATACGCGTACCGATCGGCTCTTCCTGCTTGTTCACGAGAACCGCGGCATTGCTGTCGAAGCGGATCACGCTGCCATCGGGACGGCGAACGTCCTTGCGGGTGCGCACGATCACCGCGCGGTGAACGTCGCCCTTCTTGACCTTGGCACGCGGCTGGGCCTCCTTCACGGAGACCACGATCACGTCGCCGACGGAGGCAAAACGCCGCTTCGAGCCGCCCAGCACCTTGATGCACTGGACGCGCTTGGCGCCGCTATTGTCCGCGACGTCGAGATTGGATTGCATCTGGATCATCGATCCGTTTCCTTCTCAATGGCTTGCCGGAACCAGTCCGGCAGTTCCTTATCGTGTAATTCGTGTGGCGTCAGTTACCCGCCGCCTCGACATCGAGATCGGCTTCGATCGCCTGCGTGCCGCCCGAAACCACCTCGTCCTTGACCGTCCAAGTCTTGGTCTTGGAGATCGGCCGGCATTCCTCGATCCGCACCACGTCGCCGACATGGTACTGGTTGTTTTCGTCGTGCGCGTGATAGTTCTTCGAACGACGGATGATCTTCCCGTAAAGCGGGTGCTTCACCTTGCGTTCAACCTTCACGGTCACGGTCTTGTCGGTCTTGTCGGAGGTGACAGTCCCGATCAGGATACGTTTCGGCATTGTCTGCTCCTTAAGCCTTTTCCGCCGCGCTCTTGGCGCGCTCGTTCTGCAGCGTCTTGATCTTGGCGATGGTGCGGCGCACCTCGCGGATCCGCGCCGGGTTCTCGAGCTGGTTCGTCGCGGCCTGGAAGCGCAGGTTGAACTGCTCGCGCTTGAGATCGGTCAGCTCGCTGGTGAGCTGGTCGTCGGTCTTCGCACGGAGGTCTTCGGTGTTGGCCATCATTCGCCCTCCTTGTGAGAATTGTCGCCGAAGCGGGCGACGACCTTGGTCTTGATCGGCAGCTTCATCGCGGCGCGCTCGAAAGCGGATGCAGCGAGCGGACCGGGGACACCGTCGAGCTCGAACAGGATACGGCCAGGCTTGACGCGCGCGGCCCAGTATTCGACCGAGCCCTTGCCCTTACCCTGACGCACTTCGGCAGGCTTCTTGGACACCGGCACATCGGGGAAGACACGGATCCACAGGCGACCCTGGCGCTTGATGTGGCGCGTGATCGCACGGCGCGCGGCCTCGATCTGGCGGGCGGTAATCCGCTCCGGTTCCATCGCCTTGAGGCCGTAGGAGCCGAAATTCAAGGTCGTGCCACCCTTGGCCTCGCCCTTGATCTTGCCCTTGAAAGCCTTGCGATACTTGGTTTTCTTCGGTTGCAGCATTGTCTCTTACCTATCTGGCGCCGGTTCCGCTCAGCGGGCCGGACGCACCCCCGAAGTCTGCGATTCCATCATCAGACGGTCCTGCGCGGTCGGATCGTGGCCGAGGATCTCGCCCTTGAAGATCCACACCTTGATGCCGATGATCCCGTAAGCGGTCAGCGCTTCGGTTTCGGCATAGTCGATATTGGCGCGCAACGTGTGAAGCGGCACGCGGCCTTCGCGATACTGTTCGACACGGGCGATTTCCGCCCCGCCCAGACGGCCGCCGCAAACGATACGGATGCCTTCGGCGCCGAGGCGCATGGCCGACTGCATCGCACGCTTCATAGCGCGGCGGAACGCAACGCGCCGAACGAGCTGGTCGGCAATGCCCTGCGCAACGAGCTTCGCATCGATTTCCGGCTTGCGGATCTCGACGATGTTCAGCTTCACTTCGCTGTCGGTCATCGCCGAAAGCTTGGAACGCAGCTTCTCGATGTCGGCACCCTTCTTGCCGATGATAACACCCGGACGTGCGGCATAGATCGAAACCCGGCACAGCTTGGCCGGACGCTCGATCACCACCTTCGAGATCGCGGCCTGCGGCACGCTCTCGAGGATGAACTTGCGCATCTCGATGTCTTCCTTGAGCAGGCCGGCATAGTCACGCCCTTCGGCGTACCAGCGACTGTCCCAGGTGCGGTTGATCTGCAGGCGCAGACCGATCGGATTGCTCTTCTGGCCCATGGTTTACGCCTCTTCCTCTTCGCGCACGACGATCCGCAGCCGGCTGAAGGGCTTGAGGATCCGGGTCGACTTGCCGCGGCCGCGCGTGTGGAACCGCTTCATGGTGATCGACTTGCCGACGGAAGCCTCGGCAACCACCAGTGCATCGACGTCGAGATTGTGATTGTTCTCGGCATTGGCGATCGCGGAAGCGAGAACCTTCTTCGCGTCCTTCGCCATTCCCTTTTTCGAGAATTCGAGGATGTTGAGAGCCTCTTCGGCCTTCTTGCCGCGGATCAGCTCGGCGACGAGATTCAGCTTCTGCGCGGAACCACGGATCGTGGTCCCGACAGCCAGCGCCTCGTTATCGCCGACGCGGCGGGGTGCTTTTGCCTTGCCCATTATCGCTTGCCCTTCTTGTCGGCAGCGTGGCCGGGGAAGTTGCGCGTGGGTGCGAACTCGCCGAGCTTGTGACCGACCATCTCTTCCGAAACCGAGACGGGGATGAATTTCTGCCCGTTATAGACGTTGAACGTGAGCCCGACGAACTGCGGCAGGATGGTGGAGCGACGCGACCAGGTCTTGATCGGCTTGCTGCCACCGGCATCCTGAGCTTCCTCGGCCTTTTTCAGCAGGCTGAGTTCGACGAACGGACCTTTCCAGACGGAACGTGCCATCGTGCCTTACCTCTTCTTCTTCGCGTGACGCGAACGGATGATGTCTTTGTCCGTCTGCTTGTTCTTGCGGGTGCGCGCACCCTTGGTCGGCTTGCCCCAGGGGGTGACCGGGTGACGGCCACCGCTGGTGCGGCCTTCGCCGCCGCCATGGGGGTGATCGACCGGGTTCTTGGCGACGCCGCGGGTCAGCGGACGACGGCCCTTCCAGCGGGTGCGACCGGCCTTGCCGAAATTCTGGTTCTGGTTGTCAGGGTTCGAAACCGCTCCGACCGTCCCCATGCAATCGGCGCGCAGATAACGCTGCTCGCCCGAATTGAGCCGCACGATGACCATGCCGCGGTCGCGACCCACGAGCTGAACATAAGCGCCCGCGCTGCGCGCGATCTGACCGCCCTTGCCCGGCTTCATCTCGACATTGTGGCAGATCGTGCCGACCGGCATCTGGCCGAGAAGCATCGCATTGCCCGGCTTGGTGTCGGCCTTTTCGCCCGCCACGATCGTGTCGCCCACGGCAAGACGCTGCGGGCACAGGATATAGGCCTGTTCGCCGTCCTCGTACTTGACGAGAGCGATGAACGCGGTGCGGTTCGGATCGTATTCGATCCGCTCGACCGTCGCGGGGACATCCCACTTGCGCCGCTTGAAATCGATCACGCGGTACTTCTGCTTGTTACCGCCGCCGATACCCCGGCTCGTGACATGGCCCTTGTTGTTGCGGCCACCGGTCTTGCGCTTGCCCTCGGTGAGCGACTTGACCGGCTTGCCCTTCCAGAGCTGGGTCTTGTCGATCAAGATCAGGCCGCGGCGCGCCGGGCTTGTCGGTTTGTAGTTCTTGAGTGCCATTGTTCGCTAACGCCTCAGATACCGCTGGTTATGTCGATCATCTCGCCTTCGGCGAGCCTCACGACAGCCTTCTTGAAATCCGAACGCTTGTAGGGCTTGCCCCGCCAGCGCTTCGACTTGCCCTTGGTGACGATCGTGTTCACCGCGACGACCTTCTTGTCGTAGATCGCCTCTACCGCTTCCTTGATCTGCGGCTTCGTCGCATCGTTCGCCACGCGGAACACAACCGCATTGTTCTCGGAAGCCAAGGTGGACTTCTCGGTGATATGCGGCGCCAGAATCACGTCATAGTGACGCGCATCGATCTCGCTCTTCTTAGCCATTGAAGCGCGCCTCCAGCTTTTCGACCGCGTCCTTGGTCAGGACCAGCGTGTCATGGTTGAGAATGTCGTAGACATTGGCACCCATCGCCGGGAGCACGTTGACGCCCGGGAGGTTACCGGCAGCCTTCCTGAAGCCGTCATTCACCGCGTCGCCGTCGATCACCAGCACCTTGCCGTCGAGACCCGCCTTGGCGAGATGGCCCTTGAGGACCTTCGTCTTGGCTTCGGCGAGTTCGAGGCTGTCGACGACGACGAGCCCTTCCTTCGCCTTGGTCGAAAGCGCCATCTTGAGGCCGAGCGCGCGGACCTTCTTGTTGAGCGACTGTTCGAAGTCACGCTTGCGCGCGCCGTGCGCCTTGCCGCCGCCGATGAAGATCGGAGCCTTGCGGTCGCCGTGGCGAGCTCCGCCCGACCCCTTCTGGCGGACGAACTTCTTGCCTGTGCGCGCAACGTCGGCGCGTTCACGCGTCGGGCGGGCGGTGGCACGGCGGTTTTCAAGCTGCCAGGTCACGACCCGGTGCAGGATATCGGCGCGCGGCGCGACCCCGAACACGTCATCCGACAGTTCGATATCGCCCGACGCCTTGCCGTCGATTTTCTGGACCTTCACCTTCATGGCTCAGTCTTCCTTGCTTGCGTCGCCGGCCGGGGCATCGGCCTCGGGCGCGGGAGTGTCTGCAGCTACGTCGCCCGCGGCCTGATCGACCGGGGCCTCGGCAGCGGGTTCTTCATTCGCGGGCGCATTCTTCTCGATCACGGCACCGGGGAACGGTGCATCTTCGGGAAGCGGCAGCTTGACCGCGTCACGCACAAGCAGCCAGCCATTCTTCGAACCGGGCACAGAACCCTTGATGAAGAGCAGGCCCCGTTCGGAATCGGTGCGAACCACTTCGAGATTCATCTGGGTGCGCTGGCGGTCGCCCATGTGGCCCGCCATCTTCTTGCCCTTGAAGACCTTGCCCGGATCCTGGTTCTGACCGGTCGAACCGTGCGAACGGTGCGAGATCGACACGCCGTGGCTGGCACGAAGGCCGCCGAAGCCCCAGCGCTTCATCGCGCCGGCAAAGCCCTTGCCCTGCGTGTGGCCGGTGATGTCGACCTTCTGACCCGCGACGAAGTGATCCGCGCTGATCTGCGCGCCCACCGGCATCAGGCCGTCTTCGCCTTCGACACGGAATTCGGCCGTGCGCTGCTTGAGGCCGACGCCCGCTTTCGCGAAGTGCTCGCGCTGCGGCTTGGCCACGTTCTTCTGTTTCGCTTCGCCCGCGCCGAGCTGAACGGCGAAATAACCGTCAGTGTCAGCGGTGCGGTGCGAGACGACCTGGCAGTCCTCAAGCGCGAGAACGGTGACCGGCACATGCCGTCCATCCTCCTGGAAGAGGCGGGTCATCCCGACTTTTTTTGCGATCACGCCAGTGCGCATCGTCATTGACTCCTACACAGAGGCACAAGGGGACCATCCCCAGGTGCTTGCCAGCCCGAATTGTGTTGCATCGCCCCGTCCGGGCTGAACTGCTCGTGACGACCAGATGGTCGTCGGAGCGAGACGGGGGACGCAGCCCGGCATTTGCCGGCGGTATCCCAATGTCTTGCCGATCCCGTGGGAGCGGCGGGGCCGTTGGAGCCCCTTGAAAATCGCCCGGCCGGTTAAGGTCCGCCGGGAAGACCGAGATCACGCCTCAGGCGAGCTTGATCTCGACATTGACGCCCGCAGCAAGGTCGAGCTTCATCAGCGCATCGACCGTCTGGGCGTTCGGCTGCACGATGTCCAGCAGCCGCTTGTAGGTGCGCACCTCGAACTGCTCGCGCGACTTCTTGTCGATGTGCGGGCCACGGTTCACGGTGAACTTCTCGATCCGCGTCGGCAGGGGAATGGGGCCACGAATAAGAGCACCCGTGCGCCGAGCGGTGTCGGCAATCTCGCCAGTTGCCTGGTCGAGAACGCGGTGGTCGAACGCCTTGAGGCGAATGCGGATATTCTGTGCTTCCATGTCCTGCTACCGATGCGAAAGAGCCAGAAGCGTCTCCCCGAAGGATCACGCTCCAAAAATAAAAGGCCCGCCCCGCTTTAGCCCGGTGAAACCGGAACGGGCGGCCTTGTTGAATTTCGTTGCAGCCGAAACGAATCCCGACAGCGATGGCGGGCATATACGGAGACGCGGGTGGGAGCGCAAGCCCCCTTCTGTCACCGAACTTACGCCAAACCGCGAAGGGCCGCCCCGCCCTCGCCGATGCCGGCTTTTGCGGGGCTTCCATAAATTGGGGCCCGGCTCACCAGCGGCGAACCGGGCCCCGAATTTTTCGACCCACCCCTTGCAGGGCAAGAGGCTTACTTGGTGATCTTCGAGACCACGCCCGAACCGACCGTGCGACCGCCTTCGCGGATCGCGAAGCGCAGACCTTCGTCCATGGCGATCGGAGCGATGAGCTTCACGCCGATCGTCACATTGTCGCCCGGCATGACCATCTCGGTGCCTTCGGGAAGGATCACTTCGCCGGTCACGTCCGTGGTGCGGAAATAGAACTGCGGGCGGTAGTTGGCGAAGAACGGCGTGTGACGACCGCCTTCGTCCTTCGACAGCACGTAGACTTCGGCGCTGAACTCGGTGTGCGGGGTGACAGAACCCGGCTTGGCGAGAACCTGGCCGCGCTCCACATCGTCACGGGCGACGCCGCGGATGAGAGCGCCGATATTGTCGCCGGCTTCACCCGAATCGAGCAGCTTGCGGAACATCTCGACGCCGGTGACAGTCGTCTTGGTAGTGTCCTTGATGCCGACGATCTCGACTTCGTCGCCGACCTTCACGATGCCGGTTTCGACACGGCCGGTGACGACAGTGCCGCGACCCGAGATCGAGAACACGTCCTCGATCGGCATCAGGAAGTCCTTGTCGACCGGACGGTCGGGCTGCGGGATGTGCTCGTCGACGGCGTTCATAAGCTCGACGATCGAGTTCTTGCCGATCTCGTCGTCGCGACCTTCGAGAGCGGCCAGAGCCGATCCCTTGATGATCGGAATGTTATCGCCGTCGAAGTCGTAATCCGAAAGCAGTTCGCGCACTTCGAGTTCGACGAGCTCGAGGATTTCCTCGTCATCGACCTGGTCGACCTTGTTGAGATAGACCACCAGCGCCGGCACGCCGACCTGACGGGCGAGCAGGATGTGCTCGCGGGTCTGCGGCATGGGGCCGTCGGCGGCGTTCACGACGAGGATGGCGCCGTCCATCTGCGCCGCGCCGGTGATCATGTTCTTCACATAGTCGGCGTGGCCGGGGCAGTCGACGTGGGCGTAGTGACGCTTGTCGGTTTCGTATTCGACATGGGCAGTCGAGATGGTGATGCCGCGCTCGCGTTCTTCGGGAGCCTTGTCGATATTCGCGAAATCGACGGCCGCACCGCCATAGACTTCCGCCATGACCTTGGTGATCGCGGCGGTCAGCGTAGTCTTGCCATGGTCGACGTGACCGACCGTGCCGATGTTGCAGTGCGGCTTGTTCCGCTCAAATTTTTCCTTCGCCATTTCTCAGTTTTACCTTCTCTTGAGATGATTTCTTAGCGGGAGAAAGGGCGGGCCCGCTCGAAACAGGCGCCGCCCCTAGCCTTGCTTTGCCGCTTAGGCAAGCTTCTCCTTGACCTCCTGCGCGACGTTCGCGGGGACTTCGTCGTAATGCGAGAACTGCATCGTGTACTGCGCGCGCCCTTGCGTGAAGGAGCGCAGTTCGTTGACGTAGCCGAACATGTTCGCAAGCGGGACGAAAGCCTCTACCGCCTGCGCATTGCCCCGGCTGTCGGTGCCCTGGATCTGGCCGCGACGGCTGTTGAGGTCGCCGATCACGTCGCCGAGATAATCCTCGGGCGTCACGACCTCGACCCGCATCACCGGCTCGAGCAGCTTGATCCCGGCCTTCTGTGCGGCCTCGCGCATGGCGCCGCGACCGGTGATCTCGAAGGCGACGGTGCTGGAGTCGACATCGTGATACTTGCCGTCGACGAGCCGGATCGTGAAGTCGATGATCGGGAAGCCGACGAGATGGCCGCTTTCGGCCTGCTCGCGCATGCCCTTTTCCACCGACGGGATGTATTCGCGCGGAATGTTGCCGCCCTTGATCTCGTCCTCGAAGACGATGCCCTGGCCGCGTTCACCCGGGGTGACGACGACCTTCGCCTCGCCGAACTGGCCCGAGCCGCCCGACTGCTTCTTGTGGGTGTAGGTGAGCTCGACTTCCTTCGCGAGCGATTCGCGGTAGGCCACCTGCGGCGCGCCGACATTGGCCTCGACCTTGAATTCGCGCTTCATACGGTCGACGAGAATGTCGAGGTGAAGCTCGCCCATGCCCTTGATGATCGTCTGGCCGGATTCGTGATCGGTCGAAACGCGGAAGGAAGGATCCTCGGCCGCGAGACGGTTGAGCGCGACGCCCATTTTCTCCTGGTCGGCCTTGGTCTTGGGTTCGACCGAAAGCTCGATAACGGGATCGGGGAACTCCATCCGCTCGAGAATGATCGGAGCGTTCGGCGCGCACAGCGTGTCGCCGGTGGTCGTCTCCTTGAGGCCCGCGATCGCAACGATGTCGCCGGCCGATGCTTCCTCGATATCCTCGCGGTTGTTCGAGTGCATGAGCAGCATGCGCCCGATCTTTTCCTTCTTGTCCTTGACCGAATTGAGCACGCCGCCCTTCGACAGCTTGCCCGAATAGATCCGGGTGAAGGTGAGCGAACCAACGAAGGGGTCATTCATGATCTTGAACGCGAGCGCGGCGAAGGGCTCGTCGTCCGAAGACGGACGAGTCGCCTTTTCCTCACTGTCGGGCAGCACGCCTTCGATCGGGGGAACGTCGATCGGCGAAGGCATGTAGTCGATGACCGCGTCTAGCAGGGGCTGCACGCCCTTGTTCTTGAACGCAGAGCCGCACAGCACGGGCACGAAGGCACGGGCCATCGTGCCCTTGCGGATGAGCCGCTTGAGCGTGTCGACGTCGGGCTCGTTGCCCTCGAGATAGGCTTCCATCACGTCGTCGTCCTGTTCGACGGCGAGTTCAATCAGCTTCTCGCGATATTCGGCGGCCTTGCCCTGGAGATCATCGGGGATGTCGACGTAATTGAACTTCGCGCCGAGGCCTTCGGACTCCCACACGATGCCGCGATTATTCACGAGATCGACGACACCCTGAAGATCGCTTTCCGCGCCGATCGGGAGATAAAGCACGAGCGGAGTCGCGCCGAGGCGGTCAATAATCGACTGGACACAGTAATAGAAATCGGCGCCGGTGCGGTCCAACTTGTTGATGAAGCACATCCGCGGGACTTTATACTTGTCCGCCTGACGCCAGACTGTTTCCGACTGCGGTTCGACCCCGGCAACTCCGTCGAATACTGCGACGGCGCCATCGAGCACTCGCAGCGAACGCTCGACTTCGATCGTGAAGTCCACGTGTCCGGGGGTGTCGATGATGTTGATGCGGTGCTCTTCGCCTTCACCGTCATTGGCGCGCCAGAAAGTCGTGGTCGCGGCCGAGGTGATGGTAATCCCGCGTTCCTGTTCCTGTTCCATCCAGTCCATGGTCGCGGCGCCATCGTGCACTTCGCCAATCTTGTAGGACTTGCCGGTGTAATACAGGATCCGCTCGGTCGTAGTGGTCTTGCCGGCGTCGATATGCGCCATGATACCGATATTGCGGTAGCGTTCGATCGGATGGCTGCGTGCCATGGTGGTTTCCTCAAGCTTTGTTGGAGCGCCGGGCCGATTTCCTCCAGCCCCTCACCGGACCCCATGGTCCGAGCGCGCCCCATATAGGGATTATTGTGACGGCGGTAAGACGGGGAGCGCCATTATCGACAGCCCCCGCCTCAGCCGGCGCACGCCTCGCCTACCAGCGGTAGTGCGAGAACGCACGGTTCGCATCGGCCATCCGGTGCGTGTCCTCACGCTTCTTGACCGCATTGCCGCGATTGTTGGCCGCATCCATCAGCTCGCCCGACAGGCGCGCGGCCATGGTCGTCTCCGGACGCCCGCGCGCGGCCGTGATCAGCCAGCGGATCGCGAGAGCCTGGGCACGCTCGGGACGCACTTCGACGGGAACCTGGTAGGTCGCACCGCCAACCCGGCGGGAGCGCACCTCGACCTGCGGCTTCACGTTGTTGAGCGCATCGTGGAACAGCTGCACCGGATCGGCCTTGGCCTTGGCCTCGACCGTGTCGAGCGCGCCATAGACGATCTTCTCGGCAACGGCCTTTTTCCCGTCATACATGAGGTTGTTCATGAACTTCGAGAGCACCTGATCCTTGAACTTGGGATCGGGCAGGATTTCCCGCTTTTCGGGACGACGACGACGTGACATCTTCTTCTACTCCTTCGGAGTGGGGCCTTGCCGGCCCTCTCCCCCCCCCATCCACCCGGAAGTGTAACCTCAAGGGCGGAAGGGCGGGGGAGAGGGCCGGCAAGGCACGCGCTTTCGGCGGATGCCGAAAGCGCCCCCAACAAAAACTCTTACTTCGGCCGCTTGGCCCCGTACTTCGAACGCGATTGCTTGCGATCCTTCACGCCCTGCGTGTCGAGAACGCCGCGCAGCACGTGGTAGCGCACGCCGGGAAGGTCGCGCACACGCCCGCCGCGGATCAGCACGACCGAGTGCTCCTGCAGGTTGTGGCCCTCGCCCGGGATGTAGGAGATGACCTCGCGCTGGTTGGTGAGACGCACCTTGGCGACTTTCCGCAGCGCGGAGTTCGGCTTCTTCGGGGTCGTCGTATAGACACGGGTGCACACGCCGCGCTTCTGCGGGTTCTGCTCCATCGCAGGGACCTTGCTCTTGGCCTTCTGCGGGATGCGGCCCTTGCGGACCAGCTGGTTGATAGTCGGCATGTTTTTCGCTCGTTCCTCGCTTGCTCACCTCATCCGGGCGGAAAAGTGGGAGCCACTTTTCCTGATGAGGTAATCCTTTTTGTCACCTCATCCGGGCGGAAAAGTGGTGCCCACTTTTCCTGATGAGGTTCGATAATCCTCAATTCTGTTGCACCAGCCCGAGGGCGGGGGCGGTCCCCATTTTCGCCGAAGGGGCGCGGCGCTTGCCGCTGGCTTCGACGCGGGAGGAGAACCCACAAATTCATATTCGCGGCGCGCGCCCGAGGGCGCTGGCCGGACCGGCGACCAGTCGAAACCGTCGATGTGTGGAAAGGACCAGCCTTGCTCCCACCCGTGAGTCCCTGCGGAGGCAGGGACCTCATGCCGCAAGCGCTCCGCCTGCGTCCGGGAGGCTCCTGCCTGCGCAGGAGCTCGCGAGGAACAAGCCGAAACGCTCCACCCACCTGAACGGCCCACCAGGCCACCGAAGGGTTACTCTGACGGCTGCCCCAAACACGAAAGGCCCGCCTCGCATGCGAGGCACGGGCCGAAGGGACGAGGACCGCCATTGTTCAGCTCTATGTCTTTCGGCTTGAGCGAACGGCGCAAAGGCCAACGCTCACCGAACGAGCGGGCCTTTATGTTGGATTTGGGGCGGGGTCAAGGGTGTGGATAGAGCTTAGGAGGCTTGGTCTGGCTCGCAACCCTGACTCACCAGATACCTTTTGAAGGTCGCGCGGTCACGAACAAGATCGAAATCGGGATCGTTTTTGATCCTATCGCAATCGAGAAAACCCTGCTGAGCGGCCAAGCGCTTGAGGGCATCAATCGTATCCGCGACCCTGCCCTTAAGCGCGTGCACACAAGCTAAATTGAACAGGGCATCTGTAACCTGCTTTCGTACACCTGTCTCATCTGATTTTTCGAAGCGTATTGCCGTTTCCTCAAATACCAATCTTGCATCGTCGAGTTTTTTCATTCTTGCAAGCGCCACCCCCTTGTTCACCAGCGCCATGGCAACCTGTTCGCGCAGGGCAGGCTCCTCGCTTTCGCCGAAGCGACGGACCAGATCGTCATAGACCGCGATTTCATCCTCGGGCTTCTCAAGCTGGCCAAGGGTGATGCCCTTGTTCACCAGCGCCGCTGCAAATGCGCTGCGCGTTCCTTCGTCTTCGGTTTCTCCAAATCGCTCAACTAGCTCGGTGTAGGCGTCAAGCCCCGCATGAAATTGCTCAAGCATCGAATGAGCAACGCCTCGGTAGAACAATGCAAAAACTGCATCTTTCGGGTCCGCTTCATCAAAAAGATACTCCATCGCTCGCGCGCGCCGCAGCACACAGGGCCAGTCCTTGTCCATGACAGCTTGAACAATCAGCGCCCGAAAGTCGTCAACCGTTCTTTCGGCCTTAGGTTTTGCAATGGCAGCTTTTGCGATTTCTCTAATTGACTGTCGGTTCTCATCATCCTTGGGCTCTTCTCCAAGAGGCGTATTTGCGAGAGCTTCCGCCGCCGAACGATGATCCTCGATCTCTTTCAGCTTCGTTTTGGCCTCCTCGACCATATCGAGAAGAGTTTGTCGTTCGGTTTCTGTGGCCTGCAATGCTGCCAATTTCGCCTCGGCAACGGCCGCGTTACCAAATCGGAATGCGAAGTAGATCACGATTACACTAATCAAGATGCCGAACGCCGCTATCAGGATTTCGAACCACGATGATTGTTGGCTGAGAACATCCGCGCGGATGTTTGCGATATCACGCTCGTATCTCAACTGATCGATCACGCCTTCGGCCTCTTTATTGGACACCTCAATCTGCGCATCACCCGGACTAGCCGACCCGACAACATCGTCCGATCCACCAAGTTGAAAGATCCCAACCGTCAGGGCGAGCAGTAAAAGGCTAAGAGAATAGCAGATCAAAGGGTAAGTCAGTCGCATGACGAGCAAAATGCTGATGCGAGCGCCTTTGACAAGACTCCATTTTCCTACCCTGCAAAAATCTGCAATCTCCCCGCAGGCTATGACCAAACCCCGCTCCACAGCGCCGATCTCGCGCGATCCCAATCGTCCCATCCTGCGCAACAAGCGCGCCGTCCCGCGCCAGGCGACCTCGACCACCGCGTTCGAAATCGCGCCGCCTGCGCCCGATGATCCGCTGCTCGATTTCGTGCCGGTGCCGCATGTCTCCCCGCGCCGCAACTCGATCACGCCGGACGTGCAGCGCGCCTTCATCACGCACCTCGCCGCGACCGGCATCGTCAAGGAGGCCGCTCGCCATGTCGGCAAGAGCCTCGAGGCGCTTTACAAGCTGCGCCAGAGGCCGGGGGCCGAGGGCTTTCGCGCGGCGTGGGATGCGGCGCTCGACAGGGCGATGACGCGGCTGGAGGATTCGGCGCTCGCCCGCGCGCTTCACGGGGAGGAAAAGCCGATCCTCCATCGCGGGGAAATCGTAGGGAGCGAGCGGCGCTATAACGATGCGCTGGTGATGTTCTTCCTGCGCGCGCGGCTGGCGGACCGCTATGCTCCCAGCGCGCATATCGCGCCCGGCCACCCGGTCTATGAACGCATCCGCCGCGAGATCGAGGAGGAGAACCGCGAACGGGCGAACGACCCGGCGCAGATCGCGCGGGTGCGCGCGGCGATCGATGCCAAGGTGCGGGCGATGGCGCTCGACCTCGAACGCGCGGTGAAGGGGGACGAGGCGGAGGCCGCGGCGGCGGAGGAGGACGGCGCGGACTAGGCGGCGCCGCTGCGGGCCCGGCGGCGGCGGCTCACTCGCGGTGGGCGGCGTCGATGCCCTCGACCAGCGCGGCTTCCTCGCCGAAGCCGCGCAGGATGCGGGCGAGGTCGCCGCGCGTGAGCGGCCTTTCGAAACGCACCCCGGCAACCCCTTCGCGCACCCAGCGCACGGTGGCATTGCACAATTCGACATCGCCGAGCTTGACCGTCAGCAAAGCGCCCCGGCAGGCGGCGAGGCCGCGCAGGCACACGCCGCCCAGCGACAGGTTCTCGATATCGGCGAACCGGCGCTGCCCGCCGACCCACAGCTCGGCCCGCATCGCGCAGGGCACGCGGACCGAGCGATAGGGGAACGGGTTGTCGAAAGGACGCGCATGCTCGGCGTTCTCGAGCCCGTGCGCGCGCCCGTCGGCCCAGGCGACGACGGCGTCCATGATGTTCGTCTCGTCCCAGAAATAGCGCACCTCGGTGCCCGGCTCGATCCGCTCGTCGAGCTCGATCATCGCCCCGCCTTTGGACAGGTTGCGGATCACGCCCAGCACCATGCGCCCGGGCAGCAGCACGCAGCCGGGGCGATAGGCGGACTTGACGCGGTTGTCCCCGCGCCGCTCGCACGGGCCATCCATGATGGATTCCCGTATTTCGGAGCGGGACGGACCCTGCTGCGGCGATCGAACGGGGCGTTCATGCGAAATCGACATAGCGACAGACCTCCCTTTTCCCGTCCGCCGCGCGATGTCGGACGACCCTTGACCTTGATATGCCGGCGCTTATCTCGCGGCCGTGCACGGTGATCCGGATCCCTTCGGGGCCGGCCGGGGACCAGTCCAGCCGGACACCCGAAAGGATCCGCACAGTCGCCGTGCCGGATGCGACCGCCGAAGGCTTGGAGACTTCGGCCCGTTGCGCATCCCGGGCGCAGGCATCATGTCCTGTCGTGAGGCCGAAAACGGCAAGGCAGAGGCATGGCACCGCAGCGTACTGCATGGGCCGCATTGTCTGCCGAAAAAGCTGGCTATGTCAGTTTGAAACGGTGTAAGTAACGTCCCGTATCGCCGTCGGCTTTCGGGAAATCGAGCAATCGGTAACGCACGTTACACGGTAAGTTTACATAGCATTAACTTTTAGGACACGGGTCGTGACGAGTTCGAGTACCACAAAATGACCTTCGCCGATCATGTGATTCGCGAAGCCGACATGGTGCTCGACGACCACGTCTTCCGGCGCTCTCCGACACAGGCGCGGCTGCTGCGATATCTCGTCGAACGCACCGTCCGCAACGCCCCGCCGCCCACGCAATACGATATCGCGGTGGAAGGCCTCGGCAAGCCGGCGGATTTCGATCTCTCCAACGACAGCTATCCGCGCGTCCAGGTCTCGCGCCTGCGCAACAACCTCGACAATTACTATGCCCGCAACCTGCCCCATGCGGGCCGGCGGCTGACGATCGAGCCGGGCGAATACACGCTCAAGCTGGTCCCGGTGGAAATGCCCGGCGCCGCGGCAGCCGCCGGGCAGGACCCGGCAAAAGCGGCCGCCAGCGGCACCGTGTTCGCCCAGGCCGAGCCGGATGACCCAGCCTACCCGGTCCTCTATTCTGCCAATGCCCCGGCCATTTCCGCAGGCGCGCCCCCTGCGCCGCCCGGCGAACGCGGCGGCACGCTGCGCCGGGTCGCGGGTTATGCCCTGATCGCCTTCCTCAGCGCCTTCGCCACCGCCATGGCTTTCGGCGGCGGCTGGCTGTCCGGAAGGGACCCCGAGCCGCCGACGGGTGAACCGACCATCGCCATCGCCTCCGACTTCTCCGGGCTCGAAGGCAATGGCGATGCCGATCTCGACATGGCCGAGCTCGCCGCGCGCCATGCCGAGATCATGGCATCCTATTCGCTCGTCTCGCGGATCGCCGCCCCGGACAGCGAGGAAAATCCCGATTACCGGATCGATCTCAACTTCGTTCAGGCTCCGGGTGAAGACCTGCGCGCCTTCGTCATCCTCACCGACCGGGACGGCGACGTGATGTTCCGATCCCGCGCGCAATACGATCGAGCCCGGCCCGATGCCTTCGTCGAAACCGTGAAAGCCTCGATCGTGACCGTGGTTTCGCCCAACGGCATCGTCGCCGACGATCGGTTCGCCAGCCTCGAAGACCCGCTGGCGAGCGGATATGGGTGCTTCCTTGCGATCGAGGCGCGCCGCGATATCGCCCGCGCGGTCGACGACCTGCTGGATGAATGCGCAAGCCGCCACCAGGACAGCGCCTATATGCCGTTCTTCCGCGCGCGCCGGGCGCTGGCCTATTACCAGGACCGGATCAGGCAGGACCTGCCCGTGCGCCGGGCCGGACCCGGCTGGGCCGATCTCAATCGCGCGCTGCAACAGGATCCCTACGATCCCTGGGCCAATTTCATCGTCGCCAAGCTGCTGCTGCGCGAGGACGGCTGCGAAGCGGCCGAGCTGAACATGCAGATCGCGACCGAACGTGCGCGGACCAATCCGATCCTGCTTGGCGCGATCGATATAGAGGCGCAGGGATGCCCCGGCTACGGCCCGGAAATCGGCATGTCGCGGGCGGAACTGGCGCGCATGATCGCAAGCAATCCCTCGCCCAGCCCGCTCGAATATCTCGTGATGCTCACCGCCGCGGTCGCCGCCGACGACATGCACAGCGCCGCCACGTTGACAGCGCGCTCCCATGCCGAGGCGGGCGACGGCATCCGCGCGCGGCTGACCGACATGCTGCATGAATCGCTCGAGAAACCCGAATTCGCCAGCGCGAACGAGGCCCGGATGAGGCGCGATCTTGAACTCTTCATATGGTCGGACGCCGCGATCGAGAAGGTCATGGAAACCTTGGCAAGCCGCCGCGCCTGAAACCGGCCTCGGGCACGGGCTCAGCCGCGCGGCACGCGGTCGATCTCGGCCGCGAGCAGGCCATAGAGATAGACGTCGCACATGCCCGCATGGGTTTCCTCGTATTCGCGCAGATGCGCCTCGCGGGTGAAGCCGAGCCATTCGAGCAGGCCGACCGAGGCCGCGTTGCGCGTATCGACCTCGGCGACGAGCTTGCGCGCGGCCCCGCCCGCATCGGAAAACAGGTGGCGCACCAGCGCCGCGGTGCATTCGCGCGCCACGCCCTGCCCGCGGCGGTCGAGGCAGACGATATAGCCGATCTCCTCGACCCCCTCCTGCCTCGCCGGGACCGCAGTGAAGCGCCCGGCGACCGTGCCGCTTTCGCGGTCCTCGGCGATCCATGTGCGCCCCGGCCAGCCACGCGCGGCCAGCCAGTGCCACAATTCGCCATGCGAGGTGAAGGCGGGGCGGGTGAGATAGAGCGCCGTCTCTTCGTCCGCCATGGTCGGATAAAGCGCCGCCAGGTCAGAGCGGCGCAGCGCGCGCAGGTGGAACCGATCCGTTGCGAGTTCGGCGACGCGGCGCATGACCCGGGTCATGCGGTCAGGAATTCGATCAGCGCGCGCACCTTTTTCTGGCGCCATTGCGGCAGCGGGGCGAGGAGCCAGTAGGCGCGGCGGCTCTCCTCGCTCTCGCCGAGCGCTTCGAGCCTGCCATCGGCCAGCGCACCCTCGGCGAGCGCAAGCGGCAGGACGGTGCGCCCCATCCCGGCAAGGGCGCTGGAGAGCGCCTGTCCCGGATTGGCCGCGCGGATCGCGGGGTCGCTCCCTTCGGGCAGGGCCGCGCCGGGCCAGTCGATCCACGCCTCACGGGTTTCCGCCGACGCACCGGGCGCGGCGACGGTGATACGGCGCGCGGGGGTGAGCTGCACGCCTTCGAGATCGCCCGGACCATCGGTGAGACGCACGGCGAGATCGAGGTTGGCCTCGGTGAAATCGGTGGCTTCGTGGCTTGCGAGGATGAAACGGATATCGGGCCGCCCTGCCCGGAACCGCGCAAGGCGCGCGGCGAGCCAGACCGAGTAGAATTCGCGCGGCGCGGCGATGGTGTAGCGGTCGGATGCCTGGCCCGCCTGCATCGCCTGCACGCTCTCCTCGAAACGCAGGAATCCTTCGCGCAAGGGGTCGAGCCCGGCTTCGCCTTCGGAGGTGAGTTCGAGGCCCTTCGACGTCCGGCGGAACAGGACCACGCCGAGATGATCCTCGAGCGCCCGGATCTGCTGGCCCACCGCAGCGGGCGTGACGGCCAGTTCGTCCGCCGCACGGGTGAACGAAAGGTGCCGCGCCGCCGCATCGAAGACGCGCAGGGCATTGAGGGGAAGATGGGTGCGCTTCACGGGCACAAGCGAGTAGCCAGCGCCCCCGCGCTAGGCAAGCGTGGGCTTCGCGCACCACGGCCGGCCGTGCCGCGCCCTGCCAGGCGATCGGTCAGGCGAACCGGCTGCCGGGCGAACGCATCCCCTGTCGGGGAAGCGATCAGGCGGAGGAGCGCCCGTCCGCCGTTTCGGGCGCGGCGAGCGGGAAGAAGGGGATTCGCACTTCGAAGGGCGCGCCGTCGGCGCGGGTGAAGGTGTAGAACCCTTCCATCGAGCCGTGCGGCGTCGTGAGCGGGCAGCCCGAGACGTAATCGTGGCTTTCACCGGGCGCGAGGACGGGCTGTTCGCCGACCACGCCTTCGCCGTCGACATGGTTCACCATGCCGCGCGCATCGGTGATGCGCCAGTGGCGGGTGCGCAGCTGGATCGAATCGTGCGAGCCGTTCTCGATCCGGATGTGATAGACCCAGAACCATTTGCCGGCTTCGGGATGCGATTGTTCCGGCAGGAAGTTTACGGCGACCCGGACGGTGACCCCGTCGGTTACGGCAGCGTGTTCGAACAGCTCTTTCATAGTGGCTCCAAGGTAACGATTCCCGACCGGGTCACAAGGGGCTCAACGCGCGATTTCACCACCGGGTCCCGAAGCCGCGGGAGAATGGCATTTTTGCAACGCAGCACGCGGGCGTTTCGCACCCGCAACGCGCCCGCGGATCAGGCGACGAGCGCCTCTTCGACCTGGCCGAGGCGCTCCTTGCCGAAGAACATCGATTCGCGCCCCCCGCCTGCGGGCACGAACAGCGTCGGGATGCCGAAAGCGCCGCGTTCCACCACGGCATCGGTGGTATCGGCGAGGCGCTGCTTGATCGCATCGGCCTGCGCCCGGGCGAACAGAGCCTCGGGATCGAAACCCGCCGCGCCAATGGCCGCGCCCAGCGCCTGCGGATCGGCGATGTCGATGCCCTCCTCCCAGATCGGGCGCAGCAGCCCCTCGGCAAAGTCCACGCCGCGCCCGTCCTCGCAGGCGGCCACCAACATGCGTTGCAGCGTGATCGAATTGAAGGGGAATTGCGGGTGCAGGCGGTATTTCGCGAGGCCGTGCCTGGCGATGAAACGCTCCATCTCGAGCTGGGCGTATTCGTTCTTGCCGCGCACCTCCTTGTCGCGGATCATCGGCGGGGCGTTGCCGGTGATGCGGTGCATGCCGGCGAGGAAGACGGGGGTGACGACAAGCTCGGCCCCGCGGCGCGCGCACAACTCCCTCAGCGGCCACCAGACGAGGTAGGCGTTGGGGCTGACGAAATCGAACACCAGTTCGACGCTCTTGGCCATGCGGATGCTCCCCCCGATTGCAGGATCCGATTACACTGTCCCATGTCAGCGTCAACAAGCCCCCGGCGCGCAGCGCCGAAAGGCGCGAGGACATCGCAGCCCGGATGGGCTGCGCAAGAAATCAATGCGGAGCCAGACCGAGCTCCAGCCCGGTGCGGTCCTCCAGCGCATATCGGTCGAACAGGTCCGCGCTCGCCCGGTTGAGCCCGACGACGCGTGTATGACGCCCGTTGCGGCGCATTCGCTCGACCACCTTTTCGAGCGCGCCGATCGCCGAAATGTCCCAGAAATGCGCCTTGGACACGTCGATCACCACATTGTGCGCCGCGTCCTCGTATCCGCTTTCGGGGCCGAGCTTTGCGATGAACTTGTCGACGCTGGCGAAGAAGATCTCGCCGGTGACGACATAGACCGCCGAATGGGGCCGGCGTATGCGCTCGACATCGAAGAGATTGCGCACTTTCCCTGCGAAGAAGATGCCCGACAGCAGCACGCCGGTGAGGACTCCGAGGGCAAGGTCATGGGTCCACACGACAACCACCACGGTCGCGATCATGACCGCGCTCGAGGTTGGCGGGTGGCGGCGCAGGTTGGGGATCGAGTTCCACGAGAACGTCCCGATCGACACCATGATCATCACCGCGACCAGCGCGGGCATCGGCACCTGCCCGACCCAGTCGCCCAGCACCGTGAGCAGGAACAGCAGGAAGGCCCCGGCGGTGAAGGTCGACAGCCGCCCGCGTCCGCCGCTCGCGACATTGATGACCGACTGCCCGATCATCGCGCAACCGCCCATCCCGCCGAAGAAGGCCGCGGCGATGTTCGCCCCGCCCTGCCCCGCGCTCTCGCGGCGCTTGTCGCTGTCGGTATGGGTCATGTCGTCGACGATCTGCGCGGTGAGCAGGCTTTCGAGCAAGCCGACCGCCGCCATGGTGAGCGAAAAAGGCGCGATGATGCGCAGCGTCTCCATCGTCAGCGGCACATCCGGCAGGCGGAAGAAGGGCAGGCCATCGGGCAGCTCGCCCTCGCCCGCGACCGTGTTGACCGGCAGGCCCCACCATATCGCCGCTCCCGTCAGCAGCAGGATCGCGACCAGCGGGCTCGGCACGGCCTTGGTCACGCGCGGCAGGAGATAGATGATCGCAAGGCCCGCCGCGACCATGACATAGGTTTCCACCCCCACCCCGGTGAGCTGCGGGATCTGCGCCATGAAGATGAGGATGGCGAGCGCGTTGACGAAACCGGTGATGACGCTGCGGCTGACGAACTGCATCAGCAGGTCGAGCCGCAGGAGGGCCGCGATTGCCTGGAACACGCCCATCAGGATCGTCGCTGCGAAGAGATATTCGACCCCGTATTCGCGCACCAGCGGGATGACCACGACCGCGACCGCCGCAGTCGCCGCCGAAATCATGCCGGGCCGCCCGCCGGTGAAGGCGATGACCATCGCGATCACCACGCTCGCATAGAGCCCGACGCTCGGGTCCACGCCCGCGATGAGGGCGAAGCCGATCGCCTCGGGGATGAGAGCGAGCGCGACGACGATCCCGGCAAGGATGTCGGCGCGCGGCTGGGCAAGCCAGTCGCGGTGCAAATCGGCGCGCAGCCGGGCCGCGAAGGAGCGGTCTGGGATCATGGCGGACATATTTTTCCGAAAACGTCTGGGGCCCGCTCGATACCGGCAGGCGCGTTAAAACCAAACGGCTTCTACAGGTTCTTGCTGCAACGCACAACCGGGCACAAGATTCGAGATCATGGTTGACGCGCCATTACCCGAACCCTTTCGCATTCGCTTAGGCGAAAGGCTGCAGGAAGGTCAGGTCTTCGGGAACCGGTCGGCCTGATGAGGCAGGGGTTCCTGACAGGTCGTTTCCGAGCGGTCTTGCCCCCGGGCAGGCGCCGTGTGCATCGGCCGGGCCGTCCGCTCTCCCAGTCGAGGCACAGGCGGGCGGCCCGGCCCCCGGACACTGTCCTTGTCCTTCCCCCTACATTCCCGCCGCGCCGAGAGCACGGTCCATGTCCTCGGTGAGATCGGCAATGTCCTCCAGCCCGACATTGATGCGGATGAGCCCGTCCGTCACGCCCATTTCGTCGCGCGCTTCTTCGCCCATATTGGCATGGGTGGTCGAAGCCGGGTGGCACATCAAGGTCTTGGCATCGCCGATATTGTTCGAAATGTCGATCAGTTCGAGCGCATCGAGCAGCGCAAAGGCCCGCTCGCGCGTGCCCACGTCGAAGGCGAAGATCGGCCCCGTCGCGTCCATCTGCTGTTTGGCAAGCGCATGGCGCGGGTGGCTCGGCAGGCCCGGATGGAGCATCCGTCCGGCGACCTTCGTGACACGCTCTTCCATGAAACGGCC
Source organism: Erythrobacter sp. (assembly GCF_040217515.1). Lineage (GTDB taxonomy): Bacteria > Pseudomonadota > Alphaproteobacteria > Sphingomonadales > Sphingomonadaceae > Erythrobacter. The sequence goes on along the minus strand of NZ_JAVJPT010000005.1, from coordinate 264,230 downwards.
CAGCGCGACGGCGTTCTCGCTCTGGCGGTGCGCGCGCAGTTCGAGCGTTTCGAGGCCCTTCAGGACCACCCAAGCGTTGAAGGCCGAAAGCGTCGGCCCGGTGTTGCGCTGGAACGGCATCAGCACCTCGTCGATCCACTGTTTCGACGAACAGATCGCGCCCGCCAGCACCCGGCCCTGCCCGTCCATCATCTTGGTCGCCGAATAGGCCACCACGTCCGCGCCGAATTCCATCGGGCGTTGCAACACGGGGGTGGCGAAGGCGTTGTCGACCACAGTGGTGATCCCGTGTGAACGGGCGAGGTCGCAGACAAATTGCAGGTCCACGATGTCGAGCGTCGGGTTGGCCGGGGTCTCGAAGAAGAAGACCTTGGTGTTGGGCCGGATTGCAGCTTCCCACGCGGCATTGTCGGCGCTGTCGATCACCGTTGTCTCGATCCCGAAGCGGGGCAGCAATTGATCGACCAGCCAGCGGCACGAACCGAAGGCCGCACGCGCGGAAACGCAGTGGTCGCCGACCGACAATTGGCACAGGAGCGCCGCGGTCATCGCCGCCATCCCGCTCGCCTGCGCGCGGGCGGCCTCGGCCCCTTCGATGAGGGCAATGCGTTCCTCCAGCATGGCGACGGTCGGATTCTGGAGGCGCGAATAGGTCATGCCTTCCGCCTCGCCCGCGAAACGGTCCGCAACCGTTTGCGCATCGTCGTAGGAATAGCCCGAGGTGAGGAACATCGCCTCGCTCGTCTCGCCCTGCTGCGAGCGCCACGTGCCCCCGCGCACGGCCTGCGTCGCGGGACGCCATTTCTGGGTGACCTTGCGGTCCATTCCGGTCGTCTTCTTCATGGGGCAAGCGATTAGGCTCTGGCGGCGTGGCTTACAAGCGGATCGCGCCATGCCGGGCGCACCAAGCCGCTTGGCAAGCGCGCACCGCTTTCGTAAGCGCGCGTTCAGCCATGCAAGAGGTCGCATCCCCGCCTGCCGCCGTCACCGGCGACGCGATCGGCCCGCCGGAGCCTGTGCGAGATCCGTGGCTGTGGTGCCTGATCGTCCCGGCGCTCTTCGCTCTACTGGCGAGCGTGCGGCTCACCGTCCTGTCCCAGCCCTATTTCGACGAGGTGCATTACCTCCCCGCCGCGCGCGCGCTGCTCGAAGGCGGGCAATACATGAACCGAGAACACCCGCTTTTGGCCAAGGAGCTGATCGCGCTCGGGATATGGCTCTTCGACGACGGGCCGCTGGGCTGGCGGATCATGCCGCTTGTCGCCGGGACGATTGCCGTGGGCGCGGCGATGCGCGCGCTGTGGCATGCGAGCCTCGATCGCTACGCCACGATCGCTTTCGGAGCGCTGCTGGCGAGCGGGTTTCACCTCTTCGTGCAGGCGCGCATCGCCATGCTCGATATCTTCATGGCCGTTTTCCTTAGCCTCGCCGCGTGGGCTTTCGCCGCCGCGATCCGCGAGCCGGAAACCGGGCGCTGGCGACTGGCGGCCTGCGGCGTGGCCATCGGCTGCGCGCTGGGCTCGAAATGGAACGCGATTCCGCTTGCCATGCTGCCGGGCCTCGCCTTTTTCGGGGCGCGCATGTCCGCCGGGCGCCGCCGCCTGCTCACCAGCCGGCGGGGTGTCCCGGTGCCGGGGGTGAGCCTCATCGAAGCCTTCGTCTGGCTCGGCGTCGTCCCGCTTGGCGTCTATGCGCTGACCTTCCTGCCGGGATACTGGCTGGGCACCCAATTCCACCCCTCGCCGCTTGCCGGGGAGCTGTTTCCCTTCGGCCTCGTCGAGCTTCACGCCGAAATCCTCGAACTGCAGAAATCGGTCATGGCGCCGCACAATTACCAGAGCACCTGGCCGCAATGGGTCACCAACACGCGCGGCATCTGGTATCTTTACGAATTCGCCGACGGCGCGCAGCGCGGGGTGCTCTTGATCGGCAATCCGCTGACGATGCTGCTGGGGCTTCCGGCGCTGGCGTGGTGCGCGGCCACCGGCTTCTGGCGGCGCGAATGGGCTAAGGTCGGCGTGGTCGTGGGCTATGCCGCGAGCCTCGGCCTGTGGGTGGTCGCGCCCAAGCCGGTGCAGTTCTACTATCACTACATGATGCCGTCGGTGTTCCAGCTGGCGGCGCTCGCCCTGGCGCTGTCGGAGCTGCGGCAGGTCGAGCGCCTGCGCTGGCTCGGCTGGGCGGTCCCGGTTGCGAGCATCGGCATCTTCGCGCTGTTCTGGAAGGTGCTGACCGCCGCGCCGCTCGACGGTCCGATGAGCTTCGCCGACTGGACCTGGATCGCGGGCTGGCGGTGATTGCTTTTTCCGCACGCCATCCGGCGCGCGATATCCTCGCTCACGCGGCCTGACGGCCGCATCGCTGCGGGCGGGCGGTCGCCCTTGCGGATGCGCCGCATCCGATTGGCTTATTCCGGCTTTTCAGAACCGCCCCCAGACGAAGCGGCTGGACAGCGCATAGTTCCAGACCGATCCGATCAGGATGCCGGCAAGCGCGGCGAGCGCCCAGAACACGCCCCGGCTCTCCAGTAAGGTCGCCACCGCCACATTGGCGAATGCGCCCACCGCGCAGGTCAGGCAGAATCCGACCCAGCCGCGCAGCACCGCGCCCCAGCCCTTCAACCGCTGGTCGCGATAGGTGAGGTAATTGTTGAGCCAGAAATTGAAGCTCATCGCCACCAGCACCGCCGCGCCCTGCGCCAGCGTGAAGCCTTCCTCGAACACGAACAGCAGCGCGGTCAGCACCGCGAAATGGACGATCACGCCCAGCGCGCCGACCGTGCCGAACAGGGCGAAGCGGGTGGGGATCAGGCGGCCCATGGTCTTGTCATAGAGCCCGGCGAGAAAGTCGAACAGGATGGCGCGGTCGAGCTTGCTTGTTCCTTCGCGCCGGGCGGCGAAATCGAGCGGGAATTCGCGCACCCGCATCGGCGTGTCCGATGTGGCGAGCAGGTCGAGCAGGATCTTGAAGCCGATCCCCGACAGGCGCGGCACGAGCGCGCGCGCTGTCGCGGTGGGAAGCATGAAATAGCCGCTCATCGGGTCGGTGAGGTCCACGCCGGTCAGGCCGCGCGCGATGCGATTGGCAAGGCCCGATAGCCGCTCGCGCTCCGGGTTCGCCCAGTTTGCCGTGCTCGCCCCTTCGGCGAAGCGGCTGGCGACGCAGATGTCCGCCTCGCCCGCCTTCAGAGCCGCGAGCATTTTCGGCAGCAGCGCGGGGTCGTGCTGGTGGTCGGCATCCATCACCGCGCAATAGGGGGCGGCGGTGGCGCAGAAACCCTCCATTGCCGCGCTGGCAAGACCGCGCCGTCCGATCCGCTGGATCACCCGCACCCGGGCATCGGTGAGCGCGAGCGCACGCGCTTCGTCTGCCGTGCCGTCGCGGCTGTCGTCGTCTACGATCAGGACCTCCCAGCCCGCGCTTCCCAGCGCCGTCTCTATCCGCCCCACCAGCGGCGCGAGATTGCCGCGCTCGTTCAGCGTCGGCAGGATGATGGCCAATTCCAGCATGGGACGTTCGAGCACGGGCCGCGTCTCGGCTTCAGAGCCGCTCGCGCACCGCCGCACCGATCGCCTCGGTGCCGTGATCCCCGCCGAGGTCGCCGCCGCGTATCCCGTCGGCGAGCGCTTTCGCCACCGCCGCCTCGATCCGCGCGGCGTCATCTTCGCGGCCAAAGGAATGGCGCAGCATCATCGCCGCCGAAAGGATCGTCGCCATCGGGTTCGCCTTGCCCTCTCCCGCAATGTCCGGCGCGCTGCCGTGGATCGGCTCGTATAGGCCGAAAGTGCCGTATCCGGTCTGCCGTTCGCCCAGCGAGGCGCTCGGCAGCAGCCCGATCGAGCCGACCGCCGCGCTGGCGAGATCGGACAGGATATCGCCGAACAGGTTGCCCGTCAGCATCACCCGGAACTGCGCCGGATTGGCGATCACCTGCATCGCGGCATTGTCGACATACATGTGGGCCAGCTCCACCTCGCGGTAGCCATGCGCGACTTCGCAAACCACGTCGCGCCAGACCTGGCTGGTCTCCAGCACGTTTGCCTTGTCCACGCTGGTCAGCCCCGTCCCGGCCGCCTTGGCCGCGCGGAAGGCGACATGGGCGATGCGGCGGATTTCGGGCGCGCTATAGGCCATTTCGTCCCAGCCCTCGCGTTCGCCGTCATCGGTCGTGCGCTCGCCCTTCTTCCCGAAATAGACATCGCCGGTCAGCTCGCGCACGATCAGCATGTCGAGGCTTCGCGCGATTTCGCCGCGCAGCGGGGAGAGATGTTCGAGGCCCTCGAACACTTTCGCCGGGCGCAGATTGGCGAACAGGCCCAGTTCCTTGCGCAAGGACAGGATCGCCTGTTCGGGGCGCAGGTGCCGCTCCAGATTGTCGCACGACGGATCCCCCACCGCACCGAACAGCACCGCATCGGCATGATGCGCCATTTCCAGCGTCTCGGGCGGGAGCGGCACGCCGTGGCGTTTACAGGCGATGCCGCCGACATCGCCTTCGAACAGGGTAAGCTGCGGCAGGTCCAGGCGTTCGAGCACGCGCACCGCCTCGCGCGTCACCTCTGGCCCGATCCCGTCGCCGGGCAGCACCGCAATCTTCATGACCAGCCCCTATCTCACCATCCGGGCAAGCCGTTCGCCCAGCAGCACGCGCGCGGCCATACCATCGCCCGCCGCGCCTGCAAGGGCATGACGGCCCATGGGGCGATGGAGCGCGCGGAAGGCCTCGAACTGGTCGGCCAGCGGGGCATCGAGCGACGGCGCGGCCTCACCCAGCGGCGTGCCATACCCCATCTCGCGCAGCAGCAGCGCTTCGTAACCGACCATCGCGCCCAGCCAGCCGCGCGCCGAAGGCGCATGGCAGACCGCGCCGAGCAGTGCATCGAGCGCGGAGTGAAGCGCGGGATAGGGATTGCGCTCGGGCAGGGCCGAGGCCGTGAGCGTGCAGGCCCACTGGATCGCGGCAGCGGGCAGCGGCTCGCTCATCCAGGGCGCGCGGCTTTCCTCGAGTTCGAGCCGCGCGAAGGGCAGCTGGCTGTCGGATTTCGCGCTGAGATCAAGCGCGACGCGGTTGCCCGGTATCACGACGGGACGCATGCGCCGCCCGCGCCCACCGGCGACATAGGCGGCGACGAGGCCGTATTGTTCGGTCATCAGGCGCGCGATCGCGGCGGTTTCGCCGTGTGCGCGCGACGCGACGAGAATGGCCGGGGCGCGCAGGTGCATGCCGAGCGCGCCTTCAGCGGATCACTTCTTGGCGAGCTTGGCCTCGAGCTCGGCGACCTTGGCCTCGAGCGCATCGGCCTGTTCGCGGGCCTTGGTCGCCATGGCCTTGACGGTCTCGAATTCCTCGCGGCTGACAAAATCGATGCCGCCCAGCCGCTCGCGCAGGCGTTCGCGGGCATTGTCGCGCGCTTCGCGGCTCATGCCGGCGACGGTCCCGGCGGCGCTGTTGGCGAGTTTGACGAAATCGGCGATGATCGGGTTCTGGCTCTGCATAGGGTGTATTTGGTCACGCGCGCCGCATTTGTCCAGATTGTGCGCTTACAATTCGAACCGCTCGACGGCCCCGCTGGAATCGCCCGCGCCGCCATCCGGGTTCTCGGCGATGAACTGGTAATTGAGCACGGTCGCGAAGCTCGCCCAGGCGAGATAGGGAAGCAGAAGGATCCCCGCCCATTTGCGCACCCGCCAGTAGAGGGCGAGTACGACCAGGAGGCTCACCACCGAATAGGCGAGAATGGCGAGCGCGATGCGCATTTCCTGCAGCCCGAAAAAGACCGGTGTCCATGCCAGCGGCCCGATGAAATGCACCGCGAAGGCGCCGAGCGCCAACGCTCGCCCGCGCGCGCCCCAGGCGCTCGCCACCAGTGCGCCGGCGAGGCCGATCATCACGTAAAGCAGGCCCCACACGATCCCGAAAACGGCAGGCGGTGGAAAGATCGCGGGCTTTTCGAGGCTGGCGAACCACGGCGTGTCGGCGCCGCCGAATTCGCCCGAGACGAAGCCGAGCAGCACGATGAGCGGCACGAAGAACAGCGACCAGCGAATGAAGCTCGCGCGCAATTGGCCCTTTGAAGCAAGTGTATGCATCGTCCCTCCCCAAGCCCGTCCCCCGAGCACTGACAGCACGCACTGACCGCACGCACTGACCGCAAGCCCAGACCCGAGAAGCGTTGCCGTCGCCCGGGCGACTCGCCCACGGATCGCGGTGAAAGCGGCGATACACAAGCCGCGCCCCCGCGCCAATCGCTCGCCGGGAGCCTTCCCTCAACCATCGCCGGCCTGCAGCGCAACCGTGCATGTGCGTACATCAGCCCGCGCCTGTCCGGTGCTCCCGGGCAAATTGAGGCGAAAATATGTTGATTCCCATTAGCGCCGCGCGCGCATTCTGCTACCACCGCCACATTCTTGCCGCGATTCGGGGCGCTGAGCGGCAGGAAACGCAGTGCGCGTCCCGGTTCAATCATGACCCTGTTTCGGGGTTTTAAGGGGAACACCACATGAAGACCAACAATCTTTTCTCGCTGATCGCCGTCGCCGGCGGCCTCGCTCTTACCGCTGCCTGCGCCGAGCCGGCCGACGAAGCCACCGAAACCGAAGCCGATGCCATGAGCGTCGAGGAAAGCACCGAAGAGGCGATGGCCGAAGGTGAAATGATGGCGGACGAGGCCATGGAAGAAACCGAAGAAGCCATGGAAGAAACCGAGGAAGCCGTCGAAGGCGAAATGTCCGAGGAAATGGCCGAAGAGGAGTAAGCTCCCCTTCGCGCGACCAATTCTCGCGCAATCAGGCGGCCGGTGGCAGTTCGTTCTGCCACCGGCCGCTTTCGTTGTGGCTACCCCGCCAGGGCGGCGGCGCGCGTTCCCGCACTCAGCCCCGCAGCGCGCTCACCAGGAATTCGACATTGCCCTGGGGCCCGGTGATCGGGCTTGTCACGATGCCCTCGACCGTAAAGCCGCGCGCCCCGAGCCATGCGCGCACTTCGCCGCACACGCGCTCGTGAAGGGCGGGATCGCGCACCACGCCGCCCTTGCCGACCTCGTGGCGTTGGACTTCGAATTGCGGCTTGATAAGCGCGACGACGCGGCATTCGCGCGCGGCGATTTCGAGCGGGCGTTCGAGCACCTTGGCAAGGCCGATAAAGCTCGCATCGCACACCACGAGGCCGCATTCCCGGTCGATCTGGTCGGGTGAGAGGATCCGCGCGCTGGTCTGCTCGAGCACGGTGACTCGCGGGTCCTGCCGCAATTTCCAGGCAAGCTGATTGGTCCCCGAATCGACCGCAAAAACATGCGCCGCCCCTCTCGTGAGAAGGACATCCGTGAAACCACCGGTGGACGAACCGATATCCATCGCCGTGATCCCGGCCACATCGATCGCGAAACGGGATAGCGCGTGATCGAGCTTGACCCCGCCGCGGCTGACCCAGGGATGGTCGCGCCCGCGCACTTCGAGCGGCGCATCCTGCGGCATTTGCTGGCCGGGCTTGCCGACCTTCGCATCGCCCGCATAGACCACGCCCGCCATGATCAACGCCTGGGCGCGGCTGCGGCTAGGGGCAAGGCCGCGCTCGACCAGCAGGTGATCGGCGCGCCGTTTCGCCGCCTTGGAAGAGGGTTTCGCCGGATTGGCCATGGACGCGCGCGGGCTTAGCGCGCATTTAGGAACCATGAAAGCGACCTATCTTACCGCCGCCGGTGCGCTTGCGCTGACCGCGGCGCTCGCCGCCTGCATACCCGAACCCGACGTGCCGCTGCCACCGCCGCCGCCGCCCGCTCCGGCCGCGACCCCGGCGCCCGCCCCGACGACGCAGCCAGCCCCGCCGCCGCCCGTGTCGGAGCCGGTCTACGAGAACTATCTCGATGCCCCGCAGACTGCAGGCGATTGGGATTATGCGAAAGAACCGGGCGAGACGCTGGCTGTGTTCGGGACATCGGTTCGAAAGCCGGTATTCGTTATTCGCTGCGCCCGCGGTGAGGTGGCGCTTGCACGGGTGCTCGACACCGATCAAACCGCGCCGCGTTCGATGAGCATCACGGCGGAAACCGGCAGGCGCACGCTTGAAGCGAGCCCCGTGCGCGAAAACCCGATGATCCTTGCTGCAGTGGTTGACCCTCGCGATGACGTGCTCGACGCGATAGCGATCACCAAAGGGCGCTTTGCCGTCGCCGTGGAGGGCGAACGCACGCTCTACCTGCCGGCCTGGGTCGAAGTGAGCCGCGTGATCGAGGATTGCCGCTAAAGCCGGGCGATTCGCAGTTATCCACAGTCGCGAATACCTATTCGCCGGTCATGCGCATGTAACAAAGAAAGGGCGTCCGGAAATTCGCCCGGACGCCCGCTAGGCCTCGATGCAAAAGCCTCAATGCAACGGCGACCCATTCTGACGCGGGAAAACATTTTTTCAAGTCTTGCGCCGGTGAACTGCATGATTCACATAGGGTGGCGAGGCCAGCGGCGAACGCGGCTCTCGGCCCCCGGTGATACGGGCAGGTCTTGGCACACTAGCGCGAAAGGAGGTGATCCGATGTCTCATGGTCCAGCAGAGAGGTCGGCAAGTTTCCGCGCGGAGCACTATCGGTAAGACGGTACCCTTAGAGGCTTCGTGAGCGGCACTTCCTGGCCGCTGACCATGAAAGGGCGATCCGCCGACGGGCCGGGTCGCCCTTTTCATTTCGTTCCTTTCGATCGCCCATCCGGGCGATCGACCTCGCTGCTGATCCCTGCGCTTCGCTTCGGGGCAGCTGCGGGCGCGCGGTCGCGCTTGCGGCGGCTTTGCCGCCGATCGGTGTCCCTTTTGCCGAACGGATCCCAGCTCAACGCAGGCTAAGCGCGCTGGTTCGGTCCGAAGGGCCGCAAGGGCGGAGTCGAAGCCGAAGCCGCAGACGTGCAAAGCACACCTGCAAGCCCGCCCGCAGGCCCGTCAGGGCCGAGGATATCGCACGCCCGATAGTGTGCGCAGAAAAGGACTCCGCGCAAACAAATCACTCCCCGCTTGCCCGATCCCGCGCGCCATATTAACCGCCCGCCATGCACTTCACCCGCCTGCCCCATCCCTCGCCCACTCCGCCCGAGCGGCGCGCCGCGCTGATCGCCGATCCCGGTTTCGGCGCGGTCTTCACCGATCACATGGTGGTGATCGACTATGACGAGGCGAAAGGCGGCTGGCAGGGTCCGACCATCGGCCCGCGCGAGCCCATCGCGCTCGACCCGGCGGCAAGCGTGCTGCATTATGCGCAGGAAATCTTCGAGGGGATGAAGGCCTACGCCCATGCCGATGGCGGCCTCGCCCTGTTCCGGCCCGAGGCGAATGCACGCCGTTTCAACGCCAGCGCGCGGCGCATGGCGATGCCCGAACTGCCGGAGGAAACCTTCCTCGCCGCCGTGCGCGAGGCGGTTGCCGCCGATGCCGGCTGGCTGCCGGACATCGAGGGCGGCTCGCTTTACATCCGTCCCTTCATGTTCGCCTCCGAAGCGTTTCTCGGCGTGCGCCCGGCAAAACAGTACAAGTTCATCGTCCTGCTCTCGGCGGCCGGCAGCTATTTCAAGGGCGGCGTCGCCCCGGTGAAGATCTGGGTCGCGCAAGGCTATGTCCGCGCCGCACCCGGCGGGACGGGCGCGGCCAAGACCGGCGGCAATTACGCCGCCAGCCTCGTCCCCCAGGCGCAGGCCACCCGGCACGGCTGCGACCAGGTCGTCTTCCTGGACGCGGTGGAGAACAAGTGGATCGAGGAACTGGGCGGCATGAACCTGTTCTTCGTGCGCCGCGACGGCAGCGTCATCACCCCGCCGCTCACCGGAACGATCCTGCCCGGCATCACCCGCGACAGCCTGATCGCGCTGCTTTCCGAAGAGGGGCTCGACGTGCGCGAGGAGCCCTATTCGCTCGAGAAGTGGCGCGAAGAGGCGGAAAGCGGGCACCTGCTCGAGACGATGGCCTGCGGCACGGCCGCGGTGGTCACGCCGGTCGGCACGGTCGCCTCTCCGCAAGGCGAATTCACCATCGGCGCAGGGGGGACCGGGCAGCTGACGACGAAGATCCGCGAACGCCTCGTTGGCATCCAGCGCGGCACGGCGCCCGACCCGCATGGCTGGGTGATGCGGCTCTGACGCCCAATTCGGTGGGCGCGACATTTCGGTGGGCGCGACATTTCGGTATGCGCGACATTTCGGTATGCGCGACATTGCGCCGCCTGAGCACGGTCGCGCGCCCTCGGACGACCTGAAGAGCCTATACCATGAAAATCAAAGAAAATTCGCCAGCGTTATGGGTATTTTTACTCAGGCGGCGTTACGTCATTTCCCATGGCTTCGCTCGCTCCCTCGCATTCGATCTCGGTCGATAGACACCACGCGGAACTCCATTTCGCGATCAGCGGGCTGTGGACCGTGGCGAGCATGCAGGATTTCCTCGTCGAACTGCGCGAGAAGGTGAAGCCCTTCCTGCGCGACCGCGCGCCGTTCAGCGCGCTCGGCGATCTCAGGGATTTCGTGCCGCAGGACCGCCAGACCGCCCAGGTTATCCGCGATTCGCTCCTCGTTGCGCGCGATAACGGCCTCACCCGCTTTGCCGTGGTCTCCTCCGCGCCTCTGGTGCGGATGCAGTATCGCCGCATCACCGACGGGGTCGAGGTCGAATTCTTCGACGCGCCCGACGAAGCGCGGCGCTGGCTGCGCAGCGCCTAGCTCGCCGCCAGCCGATCGCGGAAGGCGTCGATAATCCAGCGCGTCGCCGGGCCCAGCCGAGCATTGCGCCGCCACATCGCGCTCAGCCGGTAATGCGCCCCGGGCCGCTCCGGCAGATCGAGCTCGACCAGCCGCCCCTCGGCCAGGCCGCCCGCCACCATCGCGCGCGGCATATTGCCCCAGCCCAGCCCCTCCAGCAGCAGCGTGTGCTTTGCGCCAAGGTCGCCCAACCGCCAGGTCAACGGGCTGAGGACCGAGAATTCGCGTCCCTCGGTAAGGCGGGACCGGTCGGCGAGCACCAGTTGCAGGTGGCGGCGGCTCTCTCCCGGCGCCGCATCGCCCGCGGCGCTCGCCCGGGCGAGCGGGTGATCGGGCGCGGCCACGGGCACGAGCTCGACCTCGCCCACCGCCTGCCGCTCGAGCGCGGGATGCTCTGCGATAACCGGCCCGCCAATGGCAAGATCGGCGTCCTCGTCAAGCAGGCAGGCCGCCACCGCGCCCAGCGCCTCGACATTGAGCGTCAGCGCACTTGTCGGGAACATCCGCCGGAATTCGCGCAGCACGTCGGCCGTCACCTCGCCCGGAACCATCACGTCGATGACCAGCCGGACCGAGGATTCGAGCCCGGCGTGCAAGCCCTGTGCCTTGGCGAGCAAGGCATCGACCCGGTCAGCCACGGCGCGCGCTTCGGGCATGAGGCCCTCGCCCGCCTCGGTCAGGACGGGTCGGCGCGAACCTTCGCGCTCGAACAGGGTGACGGCAAGCTGCGCCTCCAGCTGCGCAATGCCATAGCTGATCGCCGAAACCGCGCGTCCCATTGCGCGCGCTGCGCCGCCGAAACTGCCATGCTCGGCCACGGCCAGGAAGATGCGGATCTGGTCGATGCCGGGTTCGCCGAGTTTCATTCGCCGATGTTCGGATTATCCGAACATCTTGGCAAGTTTTATCGCACTTATCCGTTTGAACCGATCGCCCTATCTCCCGTTGCGACAGGCGAGCCCCCAATCGGGTCCGCTGAGAACAGGAGACAGAGCAATGATCGAACTGCGTCCTTTCGAAAGCCTCGGCGCGGCCAATCACGGCTGGCTCGATGCGCATCACCATTTCAGCTTCGCCGGCTATCACGATCCGGCGCGCGTCCACTGGGGCGCCTTGCGGGTGTGGAACGACGACCGCATCGCGCCGGGCACGGGCTTCCCGACCCATCCGCACAGCGACATGGAGATCATCACCTATGTCCGCACCGGCGCGATCACGCACCGCGACAGCATGGGCAATGAAGGCCGCACCGAAGCGGGCGACGTGCAGGTGATGAGCGCGGGGACCGGCGTGCGCCATTCGGAATACAATCTCGAGGATACCGACACGACGCTGTTCCAGATCTGGATCATCCCGGATGAGCGCGGCGGCGAGCCCGGCTGGGGCGCGCGGACATTTCCGAGGGGCGAACGCAGCGGCATCTTCGTGCCCCTCGCAAGCGGCCTCGAAGGCGATGCGGATGCCCTGCCGATCCGGGCCGATGCCCGTGTCCTGGGCGCGAGCGTCAAGGCGGGCGACAGCGTGACCTATGCACCGCGCTCGGCGGATCGTCACCTCTATCTCGTTCCCGCGACCGGCAGGGTCCGGGTCGCGGATGTCGAGGCGAAGGCGCGCGACGGCATCGCCATCACCGCATTGGACGACATCACCGTCATCGCGCTCGAGGATGCCGAACTCGTCCTGGTCGACGCGGCCTGATCATATCCCTCCTCCCCACCGGGGAGGAGGGCACGACACCTGAAAGGACCAATGCCATGACCCATATCCTCCACATCAAGGCCAGCATCCGCGGCGATGAAAGCATTTCGAACCAGCTCGGCGACCGGATCGTCGCGGGGCTCAGCGCAAAGGGCGAGGCGCGCGTCACCACCCGCGACCTTGCGGCCGAGGACGTGCCCTTCGTCAGCGCCGAGCGTTTTGCCGCAAACCTCGCACCCGTCGAGCAACGCACTGCCGAGCAGGCCGAACTCGCGGCGATCTCCGACCAATTGATCGAAGAACTCGAGGCGGCCGACACCATCGTCATTTCCAGCCCGGTCTACAATTTCACCATCCCCGCCAGCCTGAAAGCCTGGGCCGATCTCGTCGCACGCGCCGGGCGGACCTTCAAATATACCGAGACCGGACCCGTCGGCCTGCTCGAGGGCAAGAAGGCCTATCTTGCGGTCGCATCCGGGGGCACGAAAATGGGCAGCGAGATCGATTTCATGAGCCCCTGGCTGACCTTCTTCCTCGGCTTTCTCGGGATCACCGACATCGAGATCGTCGCCGCCGACGGGGTCATGGGGCGTGATGGTGAGGACATCATCGCCGCCGCCCGCGAAAAGGCCGGGCATATCGCGGGATAACACCTAGGCGGGGCCGCGCCGGTCCTCCGGGAGCGGCGCGGCGCTGTCGAACACCATCGCGGCCTCGGTGTCGCGCGCGTAATATTCCGGGCGGCGCGGATATCGCACCGTCACCAGCAGCGCGAGGGCAACCGCGCAGCCGGCGCCGACCACGAGGAAGATCGAGGCGAGGCCGCCCATCGCGTCGGTGCGGCCCAGCATGAAGGCGCCGAAGGAAATCCCGAAATTGGATACCGCCATGTAGATCGTGAACTGGGTCGCCGCGACACTCGGTTCGCACAGCCGCATCGATACCGGCAGCAGCGCGACCGTCAGCAGCAGGTCGAGCGCGACCCAGCCGATCACGAAGGCGATGAAGACCGCCGGATTGCCCCACAGGCCCTGCCCGAAATACATCGCCGCAAGCCCGGCGATCTGGACACTAAGCCACACGATCCCGATCCGCTTCGCACCGAACCGATCGCCGAGCCAGCCGCCCAGTGTCATCGCCAGCACGCCCCCGACGAGGCCCGCGGTCGCCGTCAGGCTCGAAATCGCGCTCGTGTCCCAGCCCGCGTCATTCGCTCCGATCAGCGGCGTCGCCCCGGTCAGCCCGCCATAGAGGATCCCGCGCGAAAAAAGGATCGGCAGCCACAGCAGGCTGACCGCCTTGGTCAGCGCGGCGAAGGTCGATGCGAGCAGCGGCGCCCAGGCTTCGATCTGGACCGCGAGGTTGCGTTCATGCGCCCCGCCCTCGCTCCACGGCAGGCGGCGTTCGCCCTCGCGCTCGGCAAATGCGGCGATATAGGCGCACAATAGGCCGATCAGTGCGGCGATCACGATGAAGGCGGCCGGAGCGCCGAAGTCCTCGATCACGAAGCCGCAGATCGCCGATGCCGCGGCGATGCCGATCGCCTGTCCGCCGAACATCATGCCGCTGCCGCGCGCGCGCTCGTCCTCGCTCATGATGTCGACGGCGAGGCCATCGACGGCCACGTCCTGGAAGGTCGTCGCCATGTTCACGGTGAAACCGATCGCGGCGAGGAAGGAGACGTCGCCCGCCTCGGGTGCGATGGCGGCGGCGACGAGGAGGCTTGCGATCATCAGCCCCTGTGCGCCCAGCAGCCAGGCCCGCCTGCGCCCCATCGGCAGGAAGGTATAGCGGTCCATGATGAAGCCGTTCACCAGTTTCAGCGACCACGGCAGCGCGGTGAAGGCGGCGACCGTGCCGACATCGCCCGCCGAAGCCCCGCTGACCGCCATCCAGGCCGGCACGGCGAACCAGAACAGGCCGATCGGCATGCCCTGCCCGACATAGAGGATGAAAAGCGTGAAGAGCCGCAAGGGGCGGCTGTTTTCCAGCACGAGCCCCCCGCGCGCGCCGTATACGGTATCCATGTGCCTTCGCCCCACCGCAATTCCGTGCGGTCCGGGCGACCCGATGGGACCGGACTGTAACCGCAGCCCGGCAAAATTCCAAATCGCGCGCCGCGCTAGAGTCGGGGACGGACCAGCAGCGGCTTGAACAGGGCGCGGCTGGGCCTGAGCACGATGATCGCAACGCCGAGCATGGCAAGCGCCGCCCCGCCCAGCAGGGGCCAGCCGATCGGGTCCCCGGTGAGCCATGCGCCGAAACCGATGGTGAGCAGCGGCGTAAGCAGCGTGAAGGGTGCGACGAGATTGGCATCGTGCTGCCTCAGGATGCGGTAATAGCTCGAATGCGCGCCCACCGACACGACCAGCCCGGCAAAGGCGACGCAGCCGGCCACGGCCAGCGGAGAGGCCGCAAGCGCCGCGCCCTGCCCGCTTTCGAGCGCGAAGGAGAGCGGCAGGAGAACGATGACCGATGCGAGCCCCGCCCATGCCTGCATGGTGACCGCGCCAATGCTCAATCGCTTGAAAAAGACCGAACCGAGCGCGCCGATCACGGACGAGGCAAAGACGAAGCCCAGCCCCCACCCGCTTTCCAGCCCCGAGGGCGAACCGATCGCGATTGCCACCCCGACAAAGGTCAGCGCGATGCCCAGCGCACGCCGCCAGCGCACCTGTTCCTTGAGGAAGAGGATCGCGAACAGCACGGTCAGCGGCGCCCCGGCAAGGCCCACGATCCCGGCTGCCGAGGGCGAAGCGCTCTGCAGGCCTACGAAAAGCAGCGCGAAGGAGCCGCCGCTGATCGCCAGCCCGATCGCCAGCACGCGCGGCAGGTTTTCCGGGACGCGCCCCAGCAGCGGGGCAAGCGCGAGCACCACCAGCGCCGAGCGCAGCGCGGCATAGAACAGCGGCGGCAGCGCAAGGTCATCGACGGCGATCTTGGAGACCACCACGTTGAGCGCCCAGAACACGTTGACGGCGAGCAGGACCAGCACCGCGGAAAAGGGGAGCGAGCCGGGCAGTTTTCGTCAGCCCCCACCCGCAAAGGCATCACCCGGCAGGCTCTCGCGCAATTCCTCGATCCATACGTCCGCAACGGCATCGGACGGCGCACGCCAGTCGCCGCGCGGGGACAGCGCCCCGCCCGAGGACACCTTGGGCCCGTTGGGCAGCGCGCTGCGCTTGAATTGGGAGAAACCGAAGAAACGGCGGCAGAAATTCTCCAGCCAGTGGGCGATTGTCGCAAGATCGTATTCGTTGCGGGTGTCCTCGGGAAAATCGACCGGCCATTCGCCCGCCTCGCGGTCCTTCCACGCGTGAAAGGCGAGGAACGCGATCTTCGAGGGGCGCTGGCCGAAACGGATGCAATGGTGGAGGAAGAAGTCGTTCAATTCGTAGGGCCCGATCACCTCCTCGGTCGACTGGATCGCGCCGTCCTCGCCCGCCGGGACAAGCTCTGGCGAGATCACCGTGTCGTGGACCGCCTGCAACACTTCGGCGCAGGCCTCGTCGAACTGCCCGGTCTGGATCGTCCAGCGGATGAGATAGCGGATCAGCGTCTTGGGCACGCCCGCATTGACCCCGTAATGGCTCATCTGGTCGCCCACCCCGTAGGTACACCAGCCCAGCGCCAGCTCCGACAGGTCGCCCGTCCCGATCACGAAACCGCCATGCAGGCCGGCGAGGCGAAAGAGGTAATCGGTGCGCAGCCCCGCCTGCACGTTCTCGAAGGTTACGTCGTAATGCGCCTCTCCGTCCGCATAGGGGTGGCCCATGTCCTCCAGCATTTTCGTCGCCGCCGGGCGGATGTCGATCTCCTCGGCGGTGATGCCGAAGGCCTCCATCAGCTTCCAGGCATTGTCCTTCGTCTCGCGCGAAGTGGCGAAGCCGGGCATGGTGTATCCGCGGATCGTCGTCCTCGGCAGGCCCAGCCGGTCGCAGGCCTTGGCGGCGACGATCAGGGCATGGGTCGAATCGAGCCCGCCCGAAATGCCGATCACCAGGCTCCTGGCCTTCGTCGCCTGGATCCGCCGCATCAGCGCATCGACCTGGATGTTGAAAGCCTCGTAGCAATCCGCATCCAGTGTCCCCGGATTGTTCGGGACGAAGGGGAACCGCCGCACCGGGCGCTTCAGGCCGATATCGCCCTCGCTGAAGGCATGCTCGAACACGATCCGGCGATAGCGATCCTCCGGCCGACCATGCGCCTCGGCGGCATCGGCGAAGGTCTGGTTGCGGGTGCGCTCGGCGATGATGCGGTCGGTATCGACATCGACCACGCACAAAGCGGGCTCGAGATCGAAGCGCACGCTCTCGTTCATCAGGTCGCCCAGTTCGTAGATCACGCCCTGCCCGTCCCAGGCGAGGTCGGTCGTGCTTTCACCGTGCCCGCTCGCCGAATAGACATAGGCACAGATCGCGCGGGACGAGGACGAGCGGCAATGCAGGTGGCGATCGTCCGCCCGCCCGATGGTGATGGGCGAGGCCGAAAGGTTGCACAGGATATGCGCGCCCGCCAGCGCGGCCATGTTGCCGGGGGGCAGCGGGGCCCAGAAATCCTCGCAGATCTCGACCCCGAAGGTGAAGCCGGGCAGGTTGGCGGCGGCAAAGACAAGGTCGGTGCCGAAGGGCACTTCCTCCCCGTTCACCGCGATCCACATGTCCTCGCAGCCCCGGCCATGGGCGAAATAGCGTTTTTCGTAGAATTCCCGGTAATTCGGCAGGTAGCTTTTCGGCACCACGCCGAGCAGTTCGCCCCCGGCGATCACGAGGGCGCAATTGTAGACCTTGTCCCCGCGTCGCATCGGCGCGCCGAGCACCAGCACCGGAGTGAAATCGTCCGACGCCTCGACCATTTCGGCGACTGCGCGTTCGACCCGCTCCAGCATCGCCTGCTGCAGGTGCAGATCGTCGATCGCGTAAGAGGAGAGAGTCAGTTCGGGAAATACGACGAGATCGACATTGGCCTCGTGCGCCCGCGCCGCCTCGGCCAGAACACCCGCAGTGTTGAAGGCGACATCGCCGGTGCGGCTCGCGGGCGTCGCGGTGGCGACGCGCACGAGACCGTGGGCATGCATGTCGAAGAAGGGATGCGTCGTTGCTGCCATGGTGGGCGGTTTCGTCCTTCGCCAGTTGCGGCCTCGCGCTTCCTCTAGCGGCTATCGCGCGCACTTCCTAGGGAGGCATCGCGAGGTCGCCCTTGCGCTCCGCCGCGATGCGCGGCACGTCTCGGCGCGCACGCGATACCCACGAGATGCGAGGAGACCCGATTCATGGCCGATCCCACCTATACCCCGCCCAAGGTCTGGAACCCCGAAACCGTTTCGGGCGGGCGCTTTGCCGGGATCAATCGCCCGACCGCGGGCGCGCGCGAGGAGAAGGAGCTGCCCGAGGGCGACAATCCCTTCCAGCTTCACTCGCTCGCCACGCCCAACGGGGTGAAGGTGACGATCATGCTCGAAGAGCTGCTCGAAAAGGGCCACACGGGCGCCGAATACGACGCCTACACGGTGAACATCTCCGAAGGCGAGCAGTTCACCAGCGGCTTCGTCGCGATCAATCCCAATTCCAAGATCCCCGCCCTCATCGACCGCAGCGGTCCGGAGCCCTTCCGCGTTTTCGAAAGCGGGGCGATCCTCGTCCACCTTGCCGAGAAATTCGGCGAATTCCTCCCCACCGACCCGGCCGCCCGGGCCGAAGTCCTCTCCTGGGTGTTCTGGCAGGTCGGCACCGGCCCCTTTATCGGCGGCGGCTTCGGCCATTTCTACGCCTATGCGCCGGAGAAATACGAATATCCGATCGACCGCTACGCCATGGAGGTGAAGCGCATTTTCGACGTCGCGGACAAGCGACTGGCCGTAACCCGCTATCTCGGCGGCGAGGATTACACCATCGCCGACATGGCGAACTTTCCGTGGCTCGCGCCTTTTGTCGCCGGGCAGATCTACAACGACGCGAAGACCTTCCTTTCGATCGACGATTACGAACATGTCGCGCGCTGGGCCCGTGAGATCGCCGCGCGCCCGGCAGTGCTGCGCGGGCGGATCGTCAACAAGACCTGGGGCGAGGACGACACCAAGCTGCTCGAACGCCACGGGCGGTCCGATTTCGAGGGCAAGAATCTCGACTGGAGCTTCTGAAGGCCCCCTTCACATACACGAACGAGACGCTATAGAGCGCCGCTCCTGCTGGGGTGTAGCCAAGCGGTAAGGCAGCGGTTTTTGGTACCGCCATGCGCAGGTTCGAATCCTGCCACCCCAGCCAATTCCCCCGGGACCACGGTCGCTGCGGACCGAAGCACCCAGCCGGCCCGGTCAGGTGCGGTGATTCACACCGTCCCCGCCACCGTCAGGCACTGGCCAGTCACCCATTCGCCCGAATCGCCCACCAGATAGAGCACACACGCGGCGATATCGCGCGGCGTGCCGAGACGTCCTGCAGGCAGGTTCAGCTGTTCGAGCAGCGGGCCGAAATCCTCGTCGCTCATCGACAGCGCCTTTTTCACCGTGTCGGTCGGCACGAAGCCGGGCAGGATCGCGTTCACGCGGATTTTCTTCTCGCCCAGTTCCATCGCGAGCGTCTTGGTCAGCATATTTACGCCCGCCTTGGCCGCGCTGTAATGGCCGCTGCCCGGGAAGGGGTCGCGCCCGGCCATGGACGAGGTGTTCACGATGCTGCCGCCCTCGCCCATGTGTCCGACCGCCGCGCGCACGCCATGAAAGACCGAGGTGAGATTGACCGAAAGCGTTGTTTCCCACTCCTCCGGGTCGAGCTCCACGATCGGCGCGGAGACGAGCGAGCCGCCGGCATTGTTGACCCAGATGTCGAGCCGTCCGAATTCGTCCACCGCCCGGCTCGCAAGCGCGTCCATCGCTGCGGCGCTCGACACGTCGGTGACCTGCGCGATCGCGCGGCCGGGCGCGTCGGACGCATTGATCGCGGCGGCGACCCGCTCGATCTGGTCGATCGAGCGCGCGGCGCACACCACGTTCGCGCCCGCTTCGGCGAGCAGCGCGGCGATGCCCTCCCCGATCCCGCGCCCAGCTCCGGTGACGACGGCGGTCTTGCCCGATAGGTCGAACAGGTCGTGCATGGTCTCTCCCCCTTTTCTAAGGGCGACAGGGCTACGCGCCGGGGGAGAGCCGCGCCACTAGCCTTTTCGCAAGCCTGTCAGCCTCGCGCGAGCACGCTCTCGGCAAGCGCGCGGCCCGACAGGAAGGCACCTTCGACCCGCGGCGAATGCAGCCAGTCACCCGCAACGCCGATCCGCGCCGCCGCATCGTAACGCGCCGGATCGCCTGCAAGGCTGGCGGGCATAGCGTAGAGCCAGCGATGCGCTGCGAGGTGATCGGGTGCTTGCGGCGTGGTGCGGCACGCGGCGAAGAAATCGGCGAGCAGGCGCTTGGCGGCCTCGTCCTTGTCCACGTCCAGCAATTCGCGGCTGCGCGAGGGAGCAGCATGGATGACCCAGGTCTCGGCTCCTGTCCTGCCCGGCTTGGCAGAATTGCGCGCGGCCCAGGCGATGGGCCCGCCCCCTCGGAACGTGTCGCCATCGATGCCCAGCCGCCCGGCGAAGCCCGCCATGACCGCCCAGCACGGTTCGGAGACGACCTCGCCCGCCAGCGCCGCGAGATCGGGCGCGGCATCGGCGAGTAGCGCGGCGGTCTGTTCGGCGGGGATCGCGACCAGCAGCGTGCGTGCGGTGAGCGTGCCCGCTTCCGTCTCGACGCGCCAGAGGTCGTCCTCACGCATGACGCGTTCGGCGCGGACGGACCAGTGCACCGGGACCTCGCTCGCCATCGCCTTGATCGGACCATTCATGCCGGGCGTTCCGACGAAGGCGTCCTCCCCGGCTTCCGGCCAGCGCGCGGCCGCGCTTGCCTTTTCCCACTCGGCGACCGCCTCGCGGAAGGCCGGGTCGCGGGCGGTGAAATATTGCGCCCCGTGGTCGAAGCGCACGGTCTCGCCGTCGATCTCGGCGCGGCGCGCGGCCATGCGCCCGCCGGGGCCGCGGCCCTTGTCGATCAGCGCGACATCGCGCCCCGCTTCGGCAAGGCGGGTGGCGCAGGCGAGGCCGGCCATGCCCGCGCCGATGACGAGAATTTCATGGGTCTGCGTGGTCATCCCGCCCCAACGCGTGCGCGGGCGTGCGGTTTCCCGCGAATCAGGGCGCGGAGCGCGGGGGCCGCGCCTCGGCAAGGATCATCGAGAAGCGCCCCTGCTCATCGGTCCAGCGTTCGACCGGTTCCCACCCACCGGCGAGCAGCAGCATGTTCGAGGTCCGGCGGTTGAACTTATGGCTGTTCTCGGTGTGGATCGTCTCGCCCTTTTCCATCCCGAAGGCCTCGCCGCTGACGGTGAAGGCGAGTGTCTCTTGGGCGACGAGATGCATCTCCACCCGGGCATAATCGTCGTTCCAGCGCGCGTCGTGGCGCAGCTTGTCGAGCGGAATGTCGCCTTCGAGTTCGCGGTTGATCCGCCGCACGAGGTTGTAATTGAATTCCGCCGTGACGCCGCCCGCATCGTCATAGGCGGCGACCAGCACCTCCTCGTCCTTGATGAGGTCCATCCCGATCAGCAGGCGCGCACCCGTCCCAAGGGTCTCGCGCATCGAGCGCAGCAGGTCGACCGCCGTGCGCGCGACCATGTTGCCGATCGTCGAGCCGGGGAAGAAGCCGAGCTTGGGCTGGTCCGCGACCTCACCGGGCAATTCGACCCTGCGCATGAAATCGGCCTCGACCGGGTGGACCGGCAGGCCGGGGAATTTCTCCGCAAGGTCGGCAGCCGCCGCGCGCAGGAAATCGCCCGCAATGTCGAGCGGGACATAGGACGCAGGCTCGATCGCCGAAAGCAGCAGCGGGGTCTTGACCGAGGAGCCGGAGCCGAATTCGACCACCGCCCTGCCGGGCCCCACAAGCGCGGCGAATTCTCCGCTGCGCGTTTTCAGGATCTCGGTCTCGGCGCGGGTCGGGTAATATTCGGGGACCTTGGTTATGTCCTCGAACAATTGCGATCCGGCATCGTCATAAAGCCAGCGCGCCGGGATCGCCTTGGGCGAGGCGCGCAGGCCGTCGAGCACATTCGCCCGGAAAGCCAGATCGACCCCGCTCTCGTCGCGCTCGACCAGTGCCAGTCCCTTGTTCGTCGTCATTCGTCAAAGATCCCTTGCGAGCCTGAGCCCGGTGAATTGCCATTGCTGGTGCGGGTAGAAGAAATTGCGATAGGACGCGCGCGAATGGCCGCGCACGGTCGCGCAGCTCGCGCCCTTCAGGACGAACTGCCCGCTCATGAACTTGCCGTTATACTCGCCCACCGCGCCCGCCGCGGGCCGGAAGCGCGGATAGGGCAGGTAGGCCGAGCGGGTGAACTGCCAGCAATCGCCAAACAGGTCCGTGCCTCCGCGAGGGAGCGGCGGGGCGGCGGTATCGAGCTGGTTGCCCGCGCCCGCATCATGCGCGGGCCGCTTTTCCGAGCCGTCCTGCCCGCGCGCGATCGCTTCCCATTCGAACTCGGTCGGCAGCCGCGCGCCCGCCCAGCTGGCGAAGGCATCGGCCTCGAAATAGTTGATGTGGGTGACGGGCGCATCCGGATCGCGGCGCTTCCAGCCGGCATGGGTGAAGGCCTCGTCCTCGCGCCAGTATAGCGGTGCGCGCGCCCCCGTCGCCTTGACCCAGGCCCAGCCGTCGGAGAGCCAGAGCGAGGCGGTTTCATAGCCGCCATCTGCAATGAATTCGGCCCATTCGCCGTTCGTCACCAGCCGGTCGGCGAGCGCGAAGGGTTCGAGCAACACGCGGTGGCGCGGGCCTTCATTGTCGAAAGCGAAGCCTTCTGCGTCATGGCCGATCAGCGCGACGCCGCCGGGGTGTTCGTGCCAGCACGTCTCGCCCGCGGGCGCGCAAGGCTCTGGCTCCGCGGCCCACATCGCCGGGCCGAGCGGGTTGTGCCACAGCGCGTGCTTGATGTCGGTCAGCAGCAATTCGATGTGCTGCTGTTCATGTGCGATGCCGAGCCGGATCAGGTCTTCGCAGGCGGGATCGGAGAGCAGCGGCTGCATCGCCTCGGTCACGGCCGCGCGCCACTCGAGCACCTCCTCGAGCGTCGGGCGGGACAGCAATCCGCGCGTAAAGCGCGCGATCCGCTCGCCCTCGGCCTCGTAATAGGAATTGAACAGGAACGGCCAATCGGCATCATGGCGTTCATAGCCGGGAACGTGGTCGCGCAGCAGGAAGGTCTCCCAGAACCAGGTCGTGTGCGCGAGATGCCACTTGGCCGGACTCGCATCCTCCATCGACTGGATCGTCGCATCGGCATCGGAAAGGGGGCGGGCCAGCGCCTCGCTCAGCGCGCGTGTCGCGGTAAAGCTTTGAGCCAGCGATACTTCTTCGCTGCTTGCGGCGGGAATCGAAGGCGCCTTGGTCGGCATGGATCGGGTCAAACAGGACCTCCTCACATCGGCCCGGGCCGCAAGGGGGTGGGCCCGTTCGGATGCCGACATGGAGCAAACGCGGTTCGATTGAAAGGGTTGCTGGCGGATTGAGCGGCGAGACGCACCGTGCCTGCCGTGAGCCGGACCGTGCCAAGCCCGCTCGGTTCAGCCGCGTCGAAGCGCCTCGCGCAGCGCCTCTATCTCCGCGTGCTCGCGCCTTGCGCGCTGCCGCGCCGCGCGCGCGGCGGTGCGCGCGGCGCGGCGCGCGGCGATGATCGGACGCATCAAGGCGAGCGCCAGGCAGCCCAACGCAAGGCTGGAGGCAAAGAGGAACGGATCGGACACGGACATGACGGGCCCAAGCCTACCGCGATCATGCTTGGCAGCAAGCAAATGCCGCCCCCGGGTTTAGGGCCTAGGCCGCGTCGGCTTTCGCGCTGCCCCCGCGCTCATTCGCCGCCTCATTGAGCATTTCGGCAATGAGGAAAGCGAGTTCGAGCGACTGTTCGGCATTGAGCCGCGGGTCGCAGTGCGTGTGGTAGCGGTCGCCGAGCCGTTCCTCGGTGATCGCGACCGCGCCGCCGACGCATTCGGTCACGTCCTGCCCGGTCATCTCGATATGGATGCCGCCCGGATGCGTGCCTTCCTCGCGGTGGACGGCGAAAAAGCCCTTCACCTCTCTCAGGATCCGGTCGAAGGGCCGCGTCTTGAAGCCGGTCTCCGATTTCACGACATTGCCGTGCATCGGATCGCAGCTCCACACCACCGGGTGTCCTTCGCGCTTGACCGCCTGAACCAGCCGCGGGAGCCCGTCCTCGACCTTCTCGTGCCCGAACCGGCTGATGAGCGTGATCCGCCCCGGCTCGCGCTGCGGATCGAGCGTGTCGAGCAGGCGCAGCAGGTCGTCGGGTTCGAGACTGGGGCCGCATTTCATGCCGAGCGGATTGCCGATCCCGCGCGCGAATTCGATATGCGCGCTGCCGGGAAAGCGGGTGCGGTCGCCGATCCACAGCATGTGCGCGGATGTGGCGTACCATTCACCGGTCAGCGAATCCTGCCGCGTAAGCGCCTCTTCATAGGGCAACAGCAGGCCCTCGTGGCTGGTGTAGAAGCTGGTGCCCTGCAATTGCGGGACCGTCGCCGGGTCGATCCCGCAGGCTTCCATGAAATCCAGCGCTTCGCCGATCCGGTCGGCGGTGCGGCTGAATTTTTCGGTCCACGGCGTGCGCCCCATGAAATCGAGCGTCCACTGGTGGACCTGGCGCAGGTTCGCATAGCCCCCGCCGGCAAAGGCGCGCAGCAGGTTCAATGTCGCGGCCGCCTGCGAATAGGCGCGCAGCATGCGCTGGGGATCGTTGCGGCGCTGTGCGGGATCGAATTCGATCCCGTTGATGTTGTCGCCGAAATAACTCGGCAGCGTCATGTCGCCGATCGTTTCCGTGGGCGAGGAGCGCGGCTTGGCGAACTGGCCCGCCATGCGCCCCACCTTCACCACCGGCCGCTTGCTGGCGAAGGTCATGACCACCGCCATCTGCAGCAGCACGCGGAAGGTGTCGCGGATATTGTTCGGATGAAATTCGGCAAAGCTTTCGGCGCAGTCCCCGCCCTGCAGCAGGAAACCGTGGCCGTTCGCGACATCGGCAAGGTCGGCCTTGAGCGCGCGCGCCTCGCCCGCAAAGACGAGCGGGGGATAGCTGCCGAGCGTGGCTTCGGCAGCGGCGAGCTCGGCCGCGTCCTCGTAAAGCGGCAGGTGCCGCGCCTCGTGGGCTTTCCAGCTTTCGGGTGTCCAGTCCTTCGCCACGTTCAATATGTCCGCATCTTTTCGATCATGTTCCAGGGATGGCGCGCCTAGGCCCCCGCGCCACGAGTGTAAAGCCGCAAGGCCCCTTCCGGCAACATCGTTTCGCGCCCGCTCAGCGTCCCATCACCTCGGCGCGCGCGGGCTCGGCGACCGGGGCCGGGTCAGGTGCCACGTCGGGGATCGCGCTTGCCGGCGGGGTCTCGGCAAGCTCCTGTCCTTCGGGAATGATCGCGAGCTTGAGCGGGGTCTTGCGCACGAAATAGCGGTTCGCAAGCAGCAGCATGATCTGCGGCGTGGTCTGCGAGTAATCCGCCAGCAGCGAGCGCACGAGATTGACGCGCGCCGGGTCGGTGGTCGCGCCCTCGAGATTGTAGAGCCAGAACTGGTTCCCGGTCGAAGCCCGCCGGACCCGTTCGGCCAGCGGCGCGGTGACTCGCTCGAGCTCGTCGGGCGTGGGCGGATTGGCCGCCAGGTCGGTCGCGATCTTGTCCGCCGCGGCGAAGAAGAACGGCACGAATTCGGGCTCGAGCTGGGCAAGCGCGGTGATTCGCCCGCCGCCTGCAAGGTCCTCCGGCCATTTCGAGAAGACCTGCGGCGAATAGCTCGCGCCGGCCTGTTCGCGCAGGGCTTCCATCAGGCGGTTGTTGAACACCTGCGTCAGGATCTCGAGCTGGCGCGCCTCGCGGATGCGGGCCATGCCGCCGGCGCTCGGCCAGGTGACGACCGCCGCCGCCTGGTTTTCATCCCCGCGGTGGAAGCGGACGACGGGCTCACCGCCGACAGCGGGAAAATCGGGCATGCGGGCGGCCACTTCGGGGGCGATCGGCGCGCGTGCCGGAAGCGCGCCGAAAGTGGTGCGCAGTTTCTCGACGATCGCTTCCTTGTCGAACTGGCCGAACACCAGCACCTCGACCGGTCCCTCGGCGAGCAGCGGTTCCCATACCGCGCGGAAGCCCTCGGGCGTGACCGTCTCCAGCGCCTCCGGATCCGGTGTCGCGAAGCGCGGGTCCATGTCGGTCTGGATATATTCCAGATCGCGCGCCAGCACGCCCCCCGGGCTCGTCGCGAAAGTCTTGTAGGCGAGCTCCGCCGCCGCCTTCGCGCGCTTCACCGGCTCGGGGTCCCAGCGCGGCATGCCGAGCTTGGCCGCGAACAGGTAAAGCTGGTCGGCGACATCTTCGGAACGGGTCTGCGCCGTAAGGGTGAAAACCGCGTCGTCGATAGCGAATTCAAAGCCGAGCTTGCGCCCCGTCGCCAGCCGATCGATTTCCTCCTGTCCGAGCTCGCCCAGCCCCGAGCCGACCAGCGCGACCTCGCCCAGCGGCGCGTAGACCGCGCTGTCCTCGTCGAACGCGCGATAGCCCGCGCCGAAGCGCACGCGCACCGT
Source organism: Erythrobacter sp. (assembly GCF_040217515.1). GTDB lineage: Bacteria > Pseudomonadota > Alphaproteobacteria > Sphingomonadales > Sphingomonadaceae > Erythrobacter. Next base: position 238,194 of record NZ_JAVJPT010000005.1, on the reverse strand, counting down.
CACCCGGCCGGGCTCGGCATCGTTCGCCCAGAGCAGCGCCTTGACGCCATTGTCGAATTCGATCTTCTCCACCTCGAGCAGGCCCACCGGCTCGCGGCCGATAATCGTGCCCGCCTCGCCGACGGGAGGCAGGTCGGCGAAATCGATAGTCTGCGCGGCAAGGCGCGCGCCCGAATCGATTTCGACCGGGGCCGACAGCGCAAGCTTCAGCCGGCCCTCGTCCGCCTCGCCCAGTTCGGGCGTGACATAGACCGAACGCATCACGCTGCCCTCGAACAGGGCGCGCGTATGCTCGAGCACTTCGGCCGGGTTGAGCCGGTCCTTCATCCCGCGAAACACCTCGAGCACCACTTCGGGCGCGGCAACGGTCTCGCGGATGTCGACCGCATTGACGAGGTTGTCGGCGAGTTCGCTGCCCGCCTTGACGCTGCGGGTTTCGACCTCGTTGGCGAAGACGACTTCGAATTCCGCCGCCTCGCGGTCGATCTCCTCCTGCGTCGGCGGATTGGCGAGCGCATCGGCGATCACCGCGCGCACCTCGGCAAGGGCGGCCTGCCAGTCGGCGGTAAGCGGCGCGAAGCTGACGAAGGTCGCATCGGTCGAGCGCGAGATGTCCTCCTGCCTGACGGCCGCGTAAAGGAAACTGCCCCCGGCGCGCGCCCGCGCCTCGAGCCGGCGGTTGACGATCGCCTGCGCGATCGCGTCGAGCAGCAGGCCTTCATTGTAGACGATGGTGTCGTCGACCTTGCGCCATGGACGCATCACGGCATAGGTCAGGTTGCGCGGCAGGTCGGGCTCGGTCGCGATGCCGAGTTCGCCGATGGGCGCGCCGAGCACCGGGCTCTGCGCGGCGCCCTCGGGCGGCAGCGGATCGCCGAAATCCGGCGGCGTGCCCGGCTCGCCCGTGCCCTGCCAGTCGCCGAACCACTGTTCGACCAGCCCGGCAAGGACCTGCGGATCGGCATCGCCCGCGACCACGATCACCGTGTTCTCGGGCCGGTACCAGCGATCGTAAAAGGCCTGCACGCTTTTCGCATCGGCGGCTCCGAGCGTTGCGACCGTGCCGATGGGGTTGCGGGTCGCAAGGCGCTGGCCGGCGAAGAAGGTGCGCCGCGTCAGATCGGCGACGCGCTGGCCCGCCCCGCCCCGCTCGCGCTTTTCGGCGAGGACGATAGGGCGTTCGGCGGCGACGTTCTCCTCGCTCAGCACCGGCTCGCGGATCATGCCGGACAACAGCCTGAAGCTCTCGACCAGTTTCGCGCGGTCGATATTCGGGATGTCGAGCCGGTAGGCGGTGTGGGTCGGGCTGGTCTCGGCATTGGCATCGCTGCCGAACGTCGCGCCCAGCCGCTGCCAGGCCGCGATCGCCTCGGCCTGGCCGAGATACTTGCTTTCGCGGAACAGCAGGTGTTCGAGAAGGTGGGCAAAGCCCTGTTCGTTATCGCGCTCGTGCAGAGAGCCCGCATCGATCCGCACCCGGATCGAGACCTGGCCGGGCGGCACGCCGTTGCGGCGCACGGCATAACGAAGGCCGTTGTCCATGGCACCGAAAAGCCATTCGCGGTCTACGGGCACATTGCTGCCCTCGTAAAGCCATGGTGTCTCATCGCCCGATTGCAGCGCGCGCGGCTCGGGGATTTCGGGCAGGTCGAGCGCAGCCTGCGATGCGTCCGGCGCGGCCTCCTGTGCGAGCGCGGGATCAGCGAGAACTGCCGGGGCGGCAATGAGGGAAAGGGCAGCAATGGCCCGGACAAACACGTTCATGACGCCCGCCTATAGGCAAGGGCCCCATGAAGGACCAGTGAATGCAGCCGCGCTGCCATGCGTTTTTCGCAAATCAGGCAGTTGGCAGGAGGCGACGGGGTGATTATGTTACATCCATGTTCATCGAGACCGAAACCACCCCGAACCCCTCCAGCCTCAAATTCCTGCCGGGCCAGACCGTCATGCCCTCGGGCACGCGCGAATTCGCCTCGCCCGAAGCTGCGGCGGCCAGCCCGCTCGCGACCGCGCTGTTCGATACCGGCGAGGTCGTCAACGTGTTCTATGGCTGGAACTTCATCACCGTCACGGCCGCGCCGGGGGTCGAATGGAGCGCGCTCAAGCCGCAGGTGGTTGCCATCCTGCTCGATCATTTCGTCTCCGAAGCCCCGCTTTTCGCGGGTGGCAGCGCCGACGGCATCGCCGTTCCGCCCGAAGACGAAATGGTGGTCGAGGATGACGAAGCGGATGCCGAAACGGTCTCCGCGATCAACGAATTGCTCGAAACCCGGGTGCGCCCAGCCGTTGCGGGCGATGGCGGCGACATCGCCTATCGCGGGTTCAAGGACGGGGTCGTATATCTCACCCTGCAAGGCGCGTGTTCGGGCTGCCCGTCGAGCACGGCGACGCTCAAGCAGGGAATCGAAAGCCTGCTGAAACATTACGTCCCCGAAGTCGTTGAAGTGCGAGCCGCCTGACTCTCACCTTCATTGACCCGGGGCCACACATGACCAAGCAGTTTCACGGGCACGTCCTGTCGGACGATGCGCTCGACCAGATCTTCAACGAAGCGCGCACCTATAATGGCTGGCTCGACAAGCCGGTCACCGATGAACAGCTGCACGCGATCTGGGACCTCGTGAAGATGGCGCCGACTTCGGCCAACATGCAGCCCGTGCGCATCGTCTGGGCAAAGAGCGATGAGGCCAAGGACAAGCTCGCCGAATGCGCGATGGAGGGCAACAAGGACAAGATCCGCGCCGCTCCCGTTACCGCGATCATCGGCTACGACATCGATTTCCACGAGGAACTGCCGTGGCTCTTCCCGCACACCGATGCGAAGAGCTGGTTCGAGGGTGACGAAGATGGCCGCAGGGAGGGCGCGTTCCGCAATTCCTCGCTCCAGGGCGCCTATCTGATCCTCGCCGCCCGCGCGATGGGGCTCGATTGCGGGCCGATGTCGGGCTTCGACCCCGAAGCGGTGAACAAGGCTTTCTTCGCCGACCAGCCGCGTCACCGCGCGAATTTCCTCTGCTCGATCGGCTATGGCGACCCGGAAACCATCTTCGAGCGCAGCCCGCGGCCCGATTTCGACCGGTTCAACCGCATCGCCTGATCGCCTCGTCCCGGGCGCTCTAGCATCTTGCGAAGGGGCGCGGCTTGGGGCATCGGCTGCCGCATGTCCGGGCCGTCACGCATCCTTGCCCCACGCACTCTCGTAATCGAGACCGCGAGCGAGGCCTGCTCGGTCGCCCTGTTCGACAACGGCGCGCTTCTCGCACACGCGCACGAAGTCCTCGGGCGCGGCCATGCCGAACGGCTCGTGCCCATGATCGCCCAGTTGCCGGAGCGCGGGCGGGCGGATCGCATCTGCGTCTCGCGCGGGCCGGGCAGCTTCACCGGCACGCGCATCGGCATCGCGGCGGCGCGCGCGCTGGGCCTTGCCTGGGGGGGGCGGGTCTGCGGCTATCCCACGCTCGCCCTCGTCGCCGCCATGGCGCGCAGGGACGATCCCGGCCAGCCGGTGACGGTGTGCATGACGGGCGGGCACGGCGAATGGTTCGTTGCGGATTTCGGACCCGACGGCAAAGCCGAGGGGCCCCTCGCCTCGCTCGCCCCCGAGGCGGCCGCGCGGCGCCCCGCCCACCGCATCCTCGCCGGGAGTCGGGCACGCGATTTGGCGCAGCTGCGGCCGGACAGGGGACACTCTGCGACCGAGCTCCTGCCCGATGCGAGCGCGCTGCCCGAACTACCGGGCGAGCTCGTGACGGACGAAGTCGGCGCGATCTACGGGCGCCCTCCGGACGCGCAGCCGCAATCATCGACCGCCAAGCCCGCGAGCGCCGCGACATGAGCCCCCGCGACCAGCTCGTCGACCAGATCATGGAAGTGATGGAAGCCGCCTTCGATCCGGCATTCGGCGAAGCGTGGAACCGCCGCCAGGTCGCCGACGCGCTGGTCCTGCCGAGCACCCATGCGCTCGTGCTCGATGCGGGCGGGAATATCATCGCTTCGAGCGACCGTACCGGGCATGGCGAATGGAGCGCGCAGGACCAGGCCCGATCGCCCGCGGGCTTCGTCCTTACCCGCCACGGGGCGGGCGAGGAGGAATTGCTGCTGATCGGGGTGGTGCCGGGCCATCGTCGGCGCGGGCTCGGCCAGATGCTGATCGACCGCCTGTTCGACGCGGCCCGCGCGCGCGGGGCGACGCGGATCTTCCTCGAAATGCGGCGCGGCAATCCGGCGATCAACCTTTATCGCAAGGTCGGCTTCGAACCGATCGGCGAACGCCCCAACTATTACCGGCTTGCCAATGGCAGCCGGGTCGATGCCATTACTTTCGGCCGGTCGATCTAGTCCGGCTCTCCACTTAATAATTCACAATATCTGCAATGCCTGCTTGCAATGCAGACAGCACTGCTTCATTGCGCCGGAATCGGTAAAACACCGAAAGCGGGAAAACCCGAGAATAAAGAGGAACTCATGCAGAATCTTGAAAACGACATGAAGGAAACACTTATCACGCTGACGAGCGATATTGTCGCCGCCCATGTCAGCAACAACGATGTCGCGGTGGCCGATGTGCCCGCTCTCATCACGAGTGTTTTCGGTGCGCTCTCTCAACTTGGCGAAGAGTACGAGACGCAAGCGGAACCGCCCGAACCTGCGGTTTCGATCCGAGCCTCGGTCAAGCCCGATTACATCGTCTGCCTCGAAGACGGCAAAAAGCTGAAAATGCTCAAGCGCTACCTGCGCACCAATTACAACATGACCCCGGAAGAATATCGCAAGCGGTGGAACCTTCCCTCCGATTATCCGATGGTCGCGCCCAATTATGCCGAAACGCGCCGCGAACTCGCCAAGAAGATCGGCCTCGGGCGCAAGCCGGGTTCGGGTCGCGGGCGCAAGAAAACGTCGTGACAGTCCACTGAGGGACCGCGATACGGGCGGAAGGACGTTCTTCGGGTCGTGCCGTCCTTCCGCCGCTTTCGGCCCGGCCCTGCTTGAGCAATCTGTCCGGTCCCGGTAAGGTTCACGCCAAACGGGTCCGGGCACGAGCCTTCCTGCAGGCACGCCCTGCCCCGTGGCGAGGGAGAAAGCCTTGAGCCAGAGAATCGATCTTGAACAATTGTGCGCGGAGAAGGGCCTGCGAATCACGGAGCAGCGGCGCGTCATCGCCAGGGTGCTTTCGGAAAGCGACGACCATCCCGATGTCGAGCTGCTCCACAGCCGCGCCAGCGCGATCGATCCCAAGATCTCGATCGCGACCGTCTATCGCACCGTACGCCTTTTCGAGGAGGCCGGCATTCTCGACCGCCACGATTTCGGCGACGGGCGCTCGCGCTACGAACCCGTGCCCGAGGCGCATCACGATCACCTGATCGACGTGGAGACCGGCAAGGTCGTCGAATTCGTCGACCCGGAGGTCGAATCGCTCCAGCGCCAGATCGCGGAAAAGCTGGGCTACAGGCTGGTCGATCACCGCATGGAGCTTTACGGGGTGCGGCTGTCGCGCGATGACTGACGGATCTTTGGAGGGCTATGCAGGCTGCGGCCGGGACGCGGCGCAATGGGACCTGCGGGTCGCCGCCGCGCGCGGGGAGACGACACCGATTTCGCCGGCAGGCTGGCTGCGGATCGCGGCGCGCACGCTCGCCCTCGCGGTGCTGATGCTGGTCTTCGTGCCGCTTCATTACGCCTTTCGCCTGTTCGCCTACGGTTCGCCTTTCCCGATGCTGTTCCTGCGCTATGCGGCGCGGGTATCGGGCGCGCGGGTCGAAGTGGTCGGGACGCATCTCAAGCGCGATGTCTTTTACGTCGCCAACCATGTCTCCTGGATCGACATCCTCAGCCTCGCCGGCGCGTCGGGAACGGCCTTCGTGGCCAAGGCTGAACTGGCGCAGGCGCCGCTGGTCGGCTGGCTCGCCTCGCTCAATCGCACGGTCTTCGTGAAACGGGAACACCGCATGGGCGTTGCCGAGCAGATCAATGCGCTCAAGGAAGCGCTCGCCGACAACTGGTCGGTCACGGTCTTTCCCGAAGGCACCACGACCGACGGGCAGTCGCTGCTTCCGTTCAAGACGAGCATGCTGAGCGTGCTCGAGCCGCCACCGCCCGGCGTGCTGGTCCAGCCCGTCCTGCTCGATTACGGCGCGGTCGCGGAATGGATCGGCTGGATCGGCGAGGAAGGCGGCCTCAACAACGCCAAGCGGGTGCTGGCGCGCAAGGGCTCGTTCCGGCTGCGGATCCATTTCCTCGAACCTTTCAGCCCGGAGGATTTTCGCGGTCGCAAGGCGATCAGCCTCGAAGCGCGACGCCGGATCGAGGAGGCGCTGTGCGACGCGCTGGGCAAACCGCTGCGCGATTTCGCCCATGACGTCCCGCCGATACGCTATCAGGGGCAAGGCAAAGCGGCCACGCCCGCGCCGGAACCCTTCCAGTAAGAAAGCCGCCCGGCCGCTCAGAGCCCCGCGCGCACCAGCCAGTCGTGAAACAGCCGTACGGGCCGCATCTCGAGCGCGGTCGGCTTGCACACGAACCAATAGGAATAGGGGCTCTGCACCTCCGCTCCGGGCAGGTTGGTCAGCCGCGGATCGGCCGCGCGGCGCAGGTGATCATCATGCATGATCGCAATGCCGAGGCCCTGTGCGGCCGCTTCGAGCATGAGCTGGCCCGAATCGTAGTGGTCGATCGCGGCCGGATCCATCTCGTCGAGATTATTCGCCGTTTTCCAGGCAGCGAAGCTTTCGGGCAGCTCGTTATGAATGAGGAACGTCTGCCGGGACAGCGATTCGGGCGCGATCTCGCCGCCGATCGTCTCGGCCACGTCGCGCGAACAGATCGCATGGACGAGATTGTGGTCGAGCCGCACCGCATGCAGGCCCGACGCCGGACCGCGCGAAAGGATGATCGCCGCATCGAGCGTATCGCCCACCCGGTCCTCCAGGTGCGGCGCGGTGTCGATGTCGATATGGAGCAGCGGATGGCGCTTGCGCAGTTCGCCGAGCCGCGGGAACAGCCGCTGGCTGCCGAACATCGGGAGCACGCCGAGGCGCAGGCGGAGCAGAGAAACATTGTCCGACTGGCTCTCCACCGCCCGCGCGAGCGCTTCGAGATGCGGGTTTACTGCCTCGTAGAAGGCCTGCCCTTCATCGGTCAGCTGCATCGACTGGCGCGCGCGCGTGAACAGTTTCTTGCCGACGAATTCCTCGAGATTGGTGATCCGGCGCGACAGCGCGGACGGGCTCAATCCGATCTCTTCGGCCGCAGCGCGCGCGGAACCGAGACGGACGGTGCGCATGAAGGCTTCGAGCGCACGAAGGGGTGGCAAACGACGTGACGGCATGAGCGAACTCCTTGGTGGGAGGAGATACGCTTGGTGAGCGAAATGGATGCAAAAAATCGAAGGTCGAGCGAATTTTTCGCCCGGCGCGTGCGATTACTGCAATTCATTCGCATCTGGGAGGGGCGCGGTCGGGCGCGTATGCGGTGCATGCAAGCGAATACGCTTGACGTGTGTCTCGTCGCCTTCGGTCACCTCAATGCGCCATCCGCTGGAATGTTCCAGCACCGCGCCGACCGGGGGAACCGCCTCGCCCAGCACGAAGGCGAGCCCGCCCAGCGTATCGACCGATTCCTCGACTTCGGCAAGGCGCGGATCGACATGCAGGCCGACATCCTTGAGCTCGGCGCGCGCATCGCAATCCCACATCCCGTCGCCGATCGGAACGATCAGCGCCTCGGGCGTCTCGTCGTGCTCGTCCTCGATCTCGCCGACGATTTCCTCGACCAGGTCCTCGATCGTGATGATCCCGTCCGTGCCGGAAAATTCGTCGAGCACGATGGCGAGATGCACCCGGCGCGCGCGCATGTCGGCGAGCACGTCCAATGCCCCCCTCGCCTGGGGCACGTAGAGCGGCTGGCGCATCAGCACGGTCCAGTCGCGCGGCGGGGTCTTCCCGTTCGCGAGGTATCCGAACACGTCCTTGATGTGGATCATCCCGATCACGTCGTCGAGCGTGCCGCGATAGACCGGCATGCGCGAATGGCCGTGTTCGGAGAAGATTTCGACCAACTCGTCCCAACTGATCCCCGCCTCGACCGCGACGATCTCGCCGCGCGGCACGGCGACATCGTCGGCGTCGTTGTCGGAGAAATGCAGGAGGTTGCGCAGCATCTGCCGCTCGACCGGGGACAGGTCGCCGTTCCCGGCAGAGCTTTCGTGATGCTCCTCGTCCTCGTTCTCGTCCTCGTGCTCGTCGATCGCCTCTTCGAGCTGGGCGCGAAGGCTGCGGTCGCCTTCGTCGAGTTTCAGTGCCTTGCGGATTGCCGGTCCCAGACTGGACCACAATCCGCCGCTACTCTCCGCGTCTCCGGAGGGGGATGGGGAATCGGGCATGGCCCTTGCACTCGGCTCCTTTACGCAGTGCTCGTATCGCGGTCCCCATATGGGTCCGCAATGCCCATTTTTGCAAGAGCCGCGATTTCGAGCGCCTCCATCGCCTCGGCCTGTTTGTCGGAGTCGACGTGGTCGTGGCCGGCAAGGTGGAGGAGCCCATGAACGAGAAGATGCGCGGCGTGGGTTTCTAGCGCAATCCCTTTCGCCTCGGCCTCGCGCGCGCAGACGCCATGTGCGAGAGCGATATCGCCGAGCAGGACCGGCGGGCCTTCGGGCGCTAGGGCGAGGAGGTCCGTGCGTTCGAGCATGGGGAAGGAGAGCACATTGGTCGGCCTGTCGCGGTCGCGCCATTCGCGGTTGAGCGTGTGGACTTCCTCGTCCGAAGTGAACAGGACGCTTACGGCGAGGCGCGCATTGGCAAGCTCCGGCGCGACTTCACCCGCCGCCAGCGCCGCGCGCCCGGCAAGATCGTCCCATTGCCCGGCGGGCCAGTCTTCGACGTCGATATCGAGTTGCATCGCGCCCGGCCCTAGCGCGGATCGGCCGGGGTTGGAACGTCCGCTGTGAAGCGAGACCGCACCATGTGCCGGTGGCCTGACATTGGGTGGGAAGCTGCCTGCCCGCTTTCGGGCGCCACAACGCAATAGCTGCCGTTGATCGCAACCGAGCAGTGCGTCGCCTCTCGACCCAGACCGGTCGTTCAAATCATTTCGCGCGAATGCTTGCTCCTGACAGAACTTGCCGCATGACGTTCCGAAGCGGGCCGTCAAAACGGCGCCTTCGTGCAAAACCTGGCGGCTCAGCCGTTGGCGGCCAAGGGTGCGCATTCTGTTCGGCTATTCCGGTCAATCAGAACGCGCTTGGCCCATCAGCATCCCGGCCCCGCAATCCTCCTGAAATCTGTGGAATTGTCTGCATCTCACTCGGCGCGCGTGTCAACGCTTTCGACAATGCGAAAGCCCACATGCGCCGAACTGAAATCGCCTTCCATGCCCTGCCGTGCGGCGGCGCGGTATCTGCGGCAATAGCTGTCGCTGCAGAGAAATGATCCGCCCTTGATTGTGAAGCGAGGCTCGGATGAGCCGAAAGGGCTTTCGGTCCATTCCCAGACATTGCCGATCATGTCGTAGGCGCCCGTCAGCCCCGGCTCGAAACAGCCGACGGGTGCGAGACCCTTGAACCCGTCTTCGCCGAGGTCACGCACGGGAAACGGACCGTTCCAGACATTTGCGCGTGCGTCGCCCTCGGGGCTTCGCATTCCGGATTCGGGGTCATCGGCATCGAACAGGCCCAGGCTCGCCGCATATTCCCATTCCACCTCGGTCGGGATGCGACCGCCCGCCCATCTGGCATAGGCGCGGGCATCATTGAGCGTGACATGGGTTACCGGATGCAATTCCCGCCCAGCAAGATCAGACCCTTTGCCGTCGGGAGTGCGCCAGGTCGAAGCAGGATCGAGCGACCACCACGACATTGCAATCTCGGGCGTGTCGCTCACCTCGAACCGGGCCGAGCCTTGGCCGCGCTCAGCCTCGGTGACATAGCCCGTTGCCGCCACGAATGCAGCAAATTGGCTGTTGGTGACTTCGTGCGACAGCAAGCGGAATGGCGACACGAAGGCCTTTCGCGGCGGGCCCTCTTCGGGATAACGCGCGCTGTCACCTTGAACGAAGCCACCGCCGGGGATGTCGACGAAGGTGCCCAGATCGTCCTTGGTCAGACCGCAAGAAACACCTTCGGGCTGCCTGTTCCCAAAGGGATCGGCCAGCATGATTGCACCGCCGCACACGAACGTGAAAATCGCTATGCCAAGGGCGTATTTCATAGCAACCAGCCCACTACTGAAGCAGGTATTTCATCGCCGCAAGCGCGCTGCCTATCGCGCCTGCGAACAGGGCTCCGGCAATGCCCAGCCAGGGACCGTGCCCGATAACCCAGCCGACGCGAGCTCCGAACAGCACAAGAATGGCGATGCAGTATGCCTGCGAAAGCAAGGTAGCGAGCCCCGAGGAGCACAGGCCAAGCCCGGCAGCAAGGAACAGGGCTGTTGGCAGCACCACAACCGCCAGCGTTGGGTGACTGCCGTTCCATGCTGAGCAAAGTGCCCGCGGCGTCAACATCCGTTCGCCCGTTTCGATCGCGTGGGCCACGAGCTCGGCAAACCCTCTGGCCAGCGTGACCGCCAGCACCGAACCGAACAGGACCAGCGCGGTCTTCACCTTCATGTCCGTGCTTTCGCCCGCCGCCATGAGCAGGCTCAGCACGAGGATCGCGCCATAGATCAGCCCGAAGGCAAGCCGCTCTACCGGTCGCCAGTCGAGGTGAGGATGACGGATCCGGGAAAGCATTTGGTGCGACATGGTCCCTTTCTGCTCGGTCAGCGGTTATGGCCGGTCGCAAGCTTTTCCAGAATGCGGTGCGACGTTTCGTAGCCGCTGTTCTGGTTCTGGCCGGTGATCAGATTGCCGTCGATGGTCGTATGGGTTGCAAACGGATCGCGGAAAGCGTGCTGGCATTCGTAGATCGCCCCGGCCTTGCGCAGCTCTTCTTCAGGGTGCTTGGGCGTGACTGCGATCCCGAACGTGTTGATCTGACCATTCGTCACACCGGTGACGCGCCGTCCCTTGACCAGTAATTCACCATCAATGCCCTTCGCGCTGCACAGTCCAAGCGCGCCGTGGCATACCGATCCCAGGATCTTGCCCTGCGCGTTGGCGCGGGTGACGATATCGGCCAGCACGTCGCTCTGCATCAGATCGTAGGCCGCGCCCCAACCGCCCGCCATGAAGATCACGTCGTAGTCGTCGGGGTTGATGTCGTTGATGGGGATCGAGTTCTTCAGCTTCCCCATGGCGTCCGAATCGGACATGAAACGCTTGTCGTCATCGCAAGCCAGCGGCCACGACCACGAATAGGGCTGGATCGGGATCTCGCCGCCCTTGATCGAGGCCATGTCGACATCGAGCCCGGCATTGATGAAGGCATAATAGGGCACGGTAAATTCCGAACCGAAGGCGCCCGTGTCCTTTCCGGTCGGGTCCAGTTTGTCGTGGCTTGTGCATACGACCAGCGCCCGCTTTCCTCGCAAGTCGAAGTCGGGGATCGTGTAGTGGCGGTGCAGCCCCATGATCCGCAGGATCGCAGGGAGATTGGCGACTACAATCGCGATCAAGAGAACAGCGACGATCAAAGCAATGATGAGCCCGGTCATGGTTCACTCCGTAGGAAAGATGGTCCGGCTGGGGATAGCCGGGGGGTCAGGCCGCCTGCTGCGGGAAGGCTTTTCTCAGCGTGCGCAGCGCGAGGTAGAAAAGCGCGGCAAACCCGAGGACCAGGCCGAGCAAAAGGGGCCAGTATTTCTCGAGAACGCCCGAAACCAGCTTGTTCGTGAGTTGCTTCATGGCCGAGTCGCCCGCATCGAGTTCGACCACGCCGACCTCCCGCGTATAAGCGGCGTATTCGGCCTTCATGCTTTCGAACAATTCGGCATTTTCAGCAGACAGATCGGTCGTCTCGCCCGGATCGACCGAGATGTCGAACAGCCGCCACTCGCCATCGCCGCGCGGTGGGAAATTGCGGGTGATCTTCCAGTTGCCCCGATAGAGGGCGGCATTGCCGCTCACCTCGAAGCCGAAACTGTCATCGTTCCCATAGGTCTCGCCGGATGCGCCCGAGAGCATCGGGAACGCGCTCTGTCCATAGAAGCTTCCCGGATCGTATTCGATATCCGCCGCTTGCAGCAGCGTCGGCACGAGGTCGGCGACATGGACCGGCGCATCCACGATCCCCTGCTCGCCGATACCCGGCCCCGCTACCACCAGCGGAACGCGCAGGCCGCCTTCGCTGGCGTAGAACTTGTAGAGGTTGAAGGGCGCCGCCGACACTGCGGCCCATTCAGGACCGATGGCCGTCAGGCTGCCCGGCTGGCCCATGTTTGCGGGCGAGGTATCGCGACCCTCGATCCAGTTGACCAGGTCCACAGCATAGCCGGTCAGACCTTCGAACCGCGTCACACCCGATTCCGGCCCGTTGTCCGAGGTTATGACGACAATCGTGTTTTCTAGCTGCCCGGCATCTTCAAGATGTTTCATCAGCCGGCCGATGTGGAAATCGGCCGCTTCCATCATGCCCGCATTGACCTGCATCTCGCGCGAGGCGATGGCCATCTCTTCGGCAGTGAGATCGTCCCAGGCGCGGTGCGCATCGGGGGCTGCCTGAAGTTTGGTGCTCGGCGGAACGATCCCCAGTTCGAGCGCGCGCCGGTATCGCTGCTCGCGCATCACGTCCCAGCCCGCGTCGAACGTCCCGTTATACCCATCAATGAACGACACGGGCGCTTGCACGGGAATGTGCACCGCCTGCAACGACAGGAAGCCGAGGAACGGCTTCTGGCTGTCGCCAGCGTCGATATATTCGATCATCTTGTCGACAAGCGAGCGCGACGAATAGTAGTCGGCTGGCAGCTTGATCGGCTTGCCGTCTTCGAACCAGGCGCTTTCGTCATGGGCGGGCAGGTAGGACGAATTGTCGTAATTGCTGCCGCCGGTCGCGTCCATCACGTAGGAGCGGTCAAACCCGAACGCGTTAGGCAGGTTTGCCCCCACTTCGCCGATGCCCCATTTGCCGGTGACATAGGTCCGATAGCCCGCCGCCGAGAACAGCGTGCCCATGGTCTGCTGGCTTCTCTTCCAGGACATCGAATAGCCCGGCAGGCCCTCCATTGCCGGGCTCAGGGTCTCGACCAGCGTGCCCATGCCCACCTGGTGATTGTCCATTCCGGTCATCAGCATGGCCCGGCTGGGCCCGCAGAAGGGCGAGGTGTAATAGCGCGAGAGCATGGTGCCATTTGCAGCCACGCGATCGATATTGGGCGTGCGCGAATTGCTGCCGTAAACCCCGAAATCCATGAAGCCGACATCGTCGAACAGGATCAGCAGAATGTTGGGCCGCGCTTCTGGGGGTCTCGGCGTCTCCTGTCCGCCCGCCGGTCCGGCCAAAAGCGCGACCGCGGCAAAGCTGACCGCAAGATGGGAAAAGGTTTTCATCGCAGCGCCCCTTGTGCAAACGTCAGCCAAGACGCACCGGTGAGCATGCCAACGGGCGCGCGACTGGAAGCCTCAGCGCGCGTTAAATGCCGCAACTGCGAACAAACTGAAGTTCAGCTTCGGCCAAAAAGTATTCAATTTTGACCGGCGGGCTTCCGTCCGATCTGGCCTGCCCTGAACGCGCTGGGCGTAACGCCGGTCCAGCGCTTGAAACTGCGCGAGAAATTGGATGCGCTGTCGAAGCCGAGCTCGAACGCGATCACCTGGATGGACTTGTTGCTGTGCGCGAGTTGCTTGCGCGCATGGCGCTCCCGCCTCTCCCGCGAAAGTCGGCGAAACGATGTCCCGGTCTGTTCGAGTTGGCGGCGCAGCCCGCGTTGCGAAATGCCCAGCGCGTTCGCCGTTTCGGCGAGGGACGAGCCGAGGTTGCCCTCACCCTCGAGGAATTGCGAGACGACATGCGCCAGCGTGGAGTCGTAGTTCGCCTGCTGCGCCATGCGTTCGCACAGAGATACAAGGTGGCGATGGTTGAGAGGGTCGCTCCCGGGCAGCGGCGCGTCAAGCAGCTCGGCAGGGAAGATCAGCCGGTTTTCGTCCGCGCCAAATTCAAACGGGAAGGGTAATTCCCCGGCAATCGTGTGCCAATCGGAGGGTGCCTCTATCGCGATCTGGGCGCGGTGCGACACCCGCTCCCGGCCCACGATCATCCGCATCAGGACATCGCAGGCCAAAAGCGCGCTCCCAGCGGAAAAATAGGATATGTCCCCCAGCGGCAAGCGCATGCGGATGCATAACGCGCATTCTTCAGGGCCAGCGCCATCGAAGCGATCGAGCAGGGTGAACTCGATCACCGGGTACGTAAGAAAGGCGAAACGGCTGAAGACACGCAATGCCTCGCCCAAAGATGCCGCGTTCATCGCCGCCAGGAGCGGCAATCCCGCAGTCGTCGGTTCGAACCGCATTGCGAGCCTCAGGCCGATATGAGGATCGCCGCTTACACTTATCGTGTTGCGATAGAACTTCTGGAGACTGGCCAACCCGCACCGGAAATCCGGATCCGTAAGATTGGCCTTCGTAAGATCGGTTCCGGCAAGCAGCGCGCTGTCAGGATAGCCGTCGTCGCACAAGGTGCGAAAAACGAAGCCGGGATAATGCATTGGCAGCGCACGGTTTTCGAGCGTGAAGGTTCTGTGTTTCATAGCGAGACTTCACCCCTGCTCGGACAGCGCCGCCTTGTTCGAACAGCACCCGGCCAAAGACCTTATCGGTTACCATCCCGCTTCCGAGATATTGTCCCGGCCCATCGCCATCGAAGAGAAGTCAACCGAGGTTAGGGCCAGGGGCTTGAATCCATCAGGCTTGTAGACGCAATCGGGTCAGAATTGAATAGTTTCTGGCCGATCCGGCGCTTCAGATCTTCAGCGGGTAAGGCGAGACCGCTGCATATGGATATGCAGTCGTCTGGGCTTCGATTCATTGCGGTCGGGCGGCTCAATTCGATTTTGCCGCTCACGCAGCGATCGCTCGTTTGGCGACGGGCATCGACTGCGATGGTGATGGGACCGTCACTCCGAAAGGGAGACACTCTTTCCGCTGGCGCATGCTTCTGTGGTCGCAGTCTGTAGTTCGCGCTGTATTCCGACTAAGAGGATGGACTGGATGATCTGCCGCGAAGGACTTTTTGGAATTGTCGTCGCACTTGCCGCGCTCACCGGGTGCGCGTCCGGGGTCACCAGTGACGAGCCGACCGACACAACCGCCGACAGGAAAATCCCGCGCGAGGCCGAAGGCCAGCGCGCCGAGATGCTTTCTGCGTTTTTTGGGCTCGACAACACTCTCCCTCCGCTTGCCAATCTCATATGCACAGGCGCGCCTGGCAAAGACGGCATGCCGGTCATCTTTTCGACCGAGATCGACCACACAACGATGCAGGCGGGCGATTTCAAGGTCACGACCCGTTCAGGTGAAACGGGTGTGGTCCACTGCGTCTCGTTGCTTCCCGCGACCGATGCGGGAGAACTGCGCACCGTGCTGCTTGTGGGCGAGTTCGGGAACGCGAGTGATGATCCGCCTGCAAGGGTAGAGATCATCGGGCATGTGGAGTCGATTGACGGTACGCTCGATTTCAAGGGGTCAAGCATCAAGGTCACGCCGCTCGAGCCGGGTCCAACGCTCGTCATGGCGCAAATCGTTTCGGATGATGAAGAAGACATGGGGCTGGGCCTGCCACGCACCAAGGGAAGCGAGTGTCCAGCACAAGGCATCGCCCAAAAAGTGCGGGTTGTCTGGGCGGGCGGCGTAACTCTCGAGAACGGTGATGAACCCGGCGACAAAGAACGCGAGCTGTACAAAGTGACCTCCCAGTCGGCGGAAGGAAAGCGTCGGGAGGTTGTGCCGGTCGCGCTGGCCGATCTGGGCGACGGGGACAACAACCACCTTCTGTGTCTGGACACGCAGGACAAGCCGATCTCAGTGGCTTTTCCTGCGGGAATCCTGACCGATCCCAATGATGACCTCAATCCCGCCACGTCAGTCGTCGTTCAAGACTAAGAAGGCCGCGCAATGCAATTGCTGTTCGCCCCGGCGGTATGAAGCATAATCAAGAGAATGCTCCAATTTCAGCTGTTCTAAGCTTCATGAATATACGGCTACTTTCAGGAGGAGGCGGGTCGCAACCGAACGTCCGCTCCGGGTGTATTCTGTTGAAGAACTCGCGGCTGGCGCGGGCTAAAGGAGGCTGCGGATAGCGGACGAGCGGAGGCCCCGATCCGGTCAGGCGGGTGCGAGCCCCGGTATCGGCTGCATCTTGGCCAGTTTTCTCAGGCTCCGAGCTGCGGCGTGGGTTTCGAGCGCAATCCCTTTCGTCTCGGCCTCGCGCGCGCAGACGCCGTGTGCGAGAGCAACGTCGCCGAGCAGCACCGGCGGTCCTTCGGGCGCGAGGGCGAGGAGGTCCGTGCGTTAGAGCATGGGGAAGGAGAGCACATTGGTCGGCCCGTCGCGGTCGCGCCATTCGCGGTTGAGTTCGTGGACCTCTTCGTCGATCGTGAACAGCACGCTCATTGCAAGGCGCGCATTGGCAAGCTCGGGCGTGACCTCACCCGCCGCCAGAGCCGCACGCCCGGCAAGATCCTCCCATTGCCCGGTGGGCCAGTCTTCGACATCGATATCGAGTTGCATCGCGCGCCGCAGTAGCGTGGATTGGCCGGGGTTGGAACGTCGGCTGTGAAGCGAGGCCACTCCGTGTGCCGGTGGCGTGATGTGGGTGGGGAGCTGCCATTGCCTATTCCGTCATCCCAGCGAAAGCTGGGATCGCTGTCGATCAGGGAATCTTCTCGAACAGGTCATCCCAATCAGGGTTTTTCTTTTCTATCTGCTCGATCTTCCAGGCACGCTTCCATGCCTTCATCGCTTTTTCTCTGGCGATCGCGTCGGTGATTTCAGCGTGAGGCTCTGCAAAGACCAGACTATCAAGGCCGTAACGACGGCAGAAAGCTGCGCCCTTCCCTTGCTTGTGTTGCGACACTCGCGCGGAGAGGTCGCCGGTGACGCCGATATACAGCACACCGTCGCGCTTATTGGTCATGATGTAGACCCAGCCGCCCATTGCCGCGAGCTAACACTATGTCGAGGACGATCCCAGCTTTCGCTGGGATGACGAATGTGAGCGATGGAGAAAGTCTGCAAGGGAGTCGCGAGCGGAAAGTCCGCTTCCGATTGCGTTCCCCCAAAAACCCGCCGCCGCCGTTTCCTACATCCGCCGCGCCCGCTAGTCTTCGCGTCGCTCCTTCGCATCGTCGACCACGCCGCGCGCCGGCCTTCGCGCCGAAAAGGCCCCGCTTCCCCTGTCCGTCCGGTGGACGGAACGGCATTCAAACGCCTGTTATAAATGAATTATCCGGAAGATTGGAAAGTTGACAGGGTGTCACCTTTGTCCGCTTAAGGCGCGAAACGCCCCGCGAAGGCGTACCCTCGCTCAGGCGCCCTCGCTCAGGCGCCCTCGCCCTCATAGGCCTCGACGATGCGCCCCACGATCGGGTGGCGCACAACGTCGGCGGCGGTGAAGCGGATCGTGCCGAAGCCCTCGACGCCCTCTAGCCGCCCGACCGCGTCGTTCAGCCCGCTCATGCCCGTCCCGCCGGGAATGTCGACCTGGCGCGGGTCGCCGCAGATCACCATCCGGCTGTTCTGGCCGAAGCGGGTGAGGAACATCTTCATCTGTTCGCGCGTGGTGTTCTGCGCCTCGTCGAGGATGACGAAGGCATCGGCCAGCGTGCGCCCGCGCATGAAAGCGATCGGCGCGATCTCGATCTCGCCGCTCATGATCCGCCGTTCGACCTGTTCGGGCGGCATGCAGTCGTAGAGCGCGTCGTAGAGCGGACGCAGATAGGGATCGACCTTCTCCTTCATGTCGCCGGGCAGGAAGCCGATCTTCTCCCCCGCCTCGACCGCGGGGCGCGACAGGATCAGGCGCTGGACGCTGCCGGTCATCAGCTGGCTGACCGCCTGCGCGACCGCGAGATAGGTCTTGCCCGTCCCGGCCGGGCCCAGCGCAAAGACGATATCGTCGCGCTGGAGACTGCGCATATAGGCGATCTGCGTGGCCGAGCGCGGCACGATCGTCTTGCGCCGGGTGCGGATCATGATCGGCGGCTCTTTCGCCTCGCCCGAGATGATGCCTTCGAGCGTCGGCTCGTTGGACATGGCGATGAGCGATTCGATCGCGCCGCTATCGAGATCCTGCCCCATGGCGAGGCGATCATACATGGTGGTCAGCGTCTCGCGCGCGCGGGCGACGGCGTCCTCGGGGCCTTCGATCATGACCTTGTCGCCGCGCGCGTGGATGAAGACGCCGAGACGGTTTTCGACCTGCACGAGATTGGCGTCGAACTGGCCGAACAGGGGGCCCAGCAGCGACTGGTTTTCGAAGGAGAGTTCCGCCTGTGCGCGCCGGGGGGCGGCATTGCGGGGGGGATCGGGCGAGATCGCCGGATCGGCTGCGCGGGATGGCTTTCGGCCCATAGGCTCCTTCGCGTGCGGACTCGCGTGTCGTCCTTTCAACGTAGGGCGCGGCTGGCGCAAAGCAAGCGCGGGGCCATTTCACGACGGTGGAAAGTCATGCGCGCGACACGGCGCAGACACGAATCCGTCATCGCCGCGCAGGCGGAATCCAGCGTCACCGGTGTGATGCCGGGGGTTGGCCCTCGGCCCGTGCGAAAGTGACGGATCAACCTGCGGCGAGGACGGGCTCGAGCAGTTTTCCGCGCATCGAATTGGGCCCGGCTTCGGCAAGTTCGACCTCCACGATGTCGCCGATCTGCCCCGATCCCTCGAACCACACGCTCTGCAGCCAAGGCGACTTGCCGAGCCATTGGCCGGGATGCTTCCCCTTGCGTTCGACCAGGACGGTACAGGCCTTGCCGACGCTGGCCTCGTTGAAGGCCAACTGGTCGCGGTTGAGGCGCGCCTGCAGGCGCTGGAGCCGATCGTCCATGATCTCGCGCGGGAGCTGGCCTTCCATCGTCGCGGCGGGCGTTCCGGGGCGCGGGGAATATTTGAAGCTGAAGGCATGGGCGTAGCGGACCGCGTCCACGAGGCCCAGCGTCTCTTCGAATTCCGCCTCTGTCTCTCCGGGAAAGCCGACGATGAAATCGCCCGACAGCGCGATGTCCGGGCGTGCTTCGCGGAAGCGTTCGAGCAGTTTGAGATAGCTTTCGGCCGTATGCTGGCGGTTCATCGCCTTGAGCACCCGGTCGCTCCCGGCCTGCACGGGCAGGTGCAAATAAGGCATGAGCTTGTCCACCTCGCCATGCGCGGCAATGAGGTCGTCTTCCATGTCGTTGGGATGCGAGGTGGTGTAACGGATACGCTCGAGCCCGTCGATTTCCGCCAGCGCCCGGATCAGCCCTGCAAGCCCCACGGCGCGTCCCTTTCCATCCTCGCCGCGCCACGCATTGACGTTCTGGCCGAGCAGCGTGATCTCCCTCGCCCCGGCCTCGACGAGCTTGCGAGCTTCTTCGCCAAGATCCTTGAACGGGCGGGAGATTTCCGCGCCGCGCGTATAGGGCACGACGCAATAGGTGCAGAACTTGTCGCAGCCTTCCTGCACGGTGAGGAATGCGTTCGGCGCGCGCCGCCTGCGCTGGGGCAGCGCGTCGAACTTGGCGATGGCCGGCATGTCGGTGTCGGTCGCGCGTTCGCCCTGCACCGCCTTGTCGAGCATTTCGGGCAGTCGGTGATAGGCCTGCGGGCCGACCACCATGCTCACCGACGGGGCGCGCGCCATGATCTCCTCGCCCTCGGCCTGCGCGACGCAGCCCGCGACCGCGATCATCGGCGCCTTGCCCGCTTCCTCGCCCGCTTTCACCAGCCTTCCGATGTCCGAATAGACCTTTTCGGCGGCCTTCTCGCGGATATGGCAGGTGTTGAGGACGACGAGGTCCGCCTCTTCGCCCTCGGCGGCAGGCCGGATGCCGCGCGCGCCCAGCAGTTCGCCCATGCGCTCGCCGTCATAGACGTTCATCTGGCAGCCGAAGCTCTTGACCCGGAAGGTTTTGGGGGGCGTTTGCGATTTCATGAGGCGCGCGCCTTAGCGCCGATGGGCCTTTCATTCAACAACCCACGCGCCCCCTCTTCGACCAGCCGATCGGGGACTCCCCACCTTCGCGGCGACTCTATCGATTGTCAGGAAACGCTCGCCTTCACGATCTTGCCCGGATTGGCCGGCGGTTCGCCCTTGGGCAGGGCGTCGACATGTTCCATGCCGGATTCGACCTTGCCCCAGACGGTGTACTGCTTGTCGAGGAAGGACGCGTCGTCGAACACGATGAAGAACTGCGAATTGGCGCTGTCGGGGTTCGGCGTGCGGGCCATCGAGCACACGCCGCGCACATGCGGTTCTTCGCTGAATTCCGCCTTGAGATCGGGCCGGTCGCTGCCACCCGTGCCGGTTCCGGTCGGATCGCCGCCCTGCGCCATGAAGCCGGGGATCACGCGATGGAAGACGACGCCGTCGTAAAAGCCCTCTTTCGCCAGTTCGGTGATCCGCTCGACATGGCCGGGGGCAAGGTCGGGGCGCAGTGTGATCACCACGTCCTTGTTTTCGCCGTCGCCGGTGTCGAGGGTGAGGGTGAGCGTGTCGTCGGCCATTCGAGAATCTCCCGTTTCGGTTTCGCTTGCGGGTATAGTGGCTTGAGCCGCCGAGTCACCCCCGCCCCGGCTCGCTCCGCTTGCTTTTCCGGGCCCCATGCCTAGACCGGGCGCATGGTCGAACCCGCCGACAACCAGTCCCGAGACAGGTCCGAGGGTGACGCGGTCCTGCTGGCCGACGCGCTCGAGGACGACGTGCGCCCGGACGACCGGATCGACGACGAACGTCATGACGAGGAGAACCGGCTCAAGCCCGAATATGTCGACGCCGTGCGCGAGGCGCTGGGGGAAGGCAGCAAGGGCCCGGTCTATGACCTTGTCGAGCCGCTCCACCCGGCCGATATCGCGGACCTGCTCGAACTGCTGGGCCGCGACGAGCGCGAGGAACTGGCCTCCGCCATCACCGACCTGATGACGGTCGACGTCATCGCCGAACTCAACGATTTCGTCCGCGGCGAGATGATGACCGCCCTGCCAGCCCAGGCCGTCGCGCTGATCGCGCAGCAGCTCGAAACCGACGATGCGGTCCAGTTGCTCGAAGACCTCGACGAGGAGGACCAGAAGGCGATCATCGCCAACCTGCAGCCCGAAACGCAGGTCGTGGTCAATTCGGCGCTGTCCTATCCGGAGGAAACCGCCGGCCGCCTGATGAACCGCCACGTGATGGCGGTGCCCGAACACCTCACCGTCGGCGATCTCATCGATTACCTGCGCGAGAACGGCGATTTCGTGCATGATTTTCACGAAGTCTTCGTGATCGATGCGGCGCATCACCCGGTCGGCTCCTGCGCCCTCAACTGGATTCTCACCGCCCCGCGCTGGGTTCGCCTGACCGACATCATGAAGCGCGACCAGACCCTTATCCCGGTCACGATGGACCAGGAGGAAGTCGCGCTGATGTTCCAGAAGTACGCGCTGATCTCGGCTGCGGTGGTGGACGAAAACGAGCGGCTTGTCGGACAGATGACGGTCGACGACGTGGTCCACATCATCTCGGAAGAAGCGGGCGAGGACGCGCTGCTGATGTCGGGCGCGGGCGACGGCGACATCAACGAACCGATCCGCGAGGCCTATTCGGCCCGCGTGCGCTGGCTGGTCGCCAATCTCGGAACGGCGGTGGTGGCAAGCGCGATCATCGCGCTGTTCGGCGCGGCGATCGAGGAACTGGTGGCGCTCGCCGTGCTCATGCCGATCGTCGCCAGCATCGGCGGCAATGCGGGCACGCAGACGATGGCCGTGTCGGTCCGCGCGATCGCCACCAACCAGCTGACGAGGTCGAACACGCGGCGAATCCTGTGGCGCGAAATGCGCGTCGCGATGCTCAACGGGATGACGGTGGCGGTGCTGATCGGGATCGCGGCAGGCGTTCTGTTCTCGCCCATGATGGGCGCCGTGATCGCGGCAGCGATGGTTATCAACATAGCCGTGGCGGGGCTCGCGGGAGTGCTCGTGCCGGTCGTATTCGAGCGGCTGGGACAGGACCCGGCGGTGGCTTCGTCCGTCTTCGTCACCATGATCACCGATTCGATGGGCTTTTTCGCCTTCCTAGGTTTGGCAGTGGCAAGCGGCCTCGCCTCGCTCTAGCTCCTTTTCCTCGGATCATTGGAGGAGAGAGGAATGGGACGGGTTTCGGGCAAGGTGGTGCTGCTGACGGGGGGCGCGATGGGACTGGGCAAGGCGGCGGCGAAAGCGCTGATTGCCGAAGGTGCGAGCGTCATCATTTCCGATTACGACGAGGATGCGGGCGCTGCCACGGCGAGCGAGCTGGGCTGCGATTTCATCGCGCAGGACGTGACCGACTGGGATCGCTGGCTCGCCGTGATCGACCAGGTCGAGCGCGATCACGGTCGGCTCGACGTTCTGGTGAACAATGCCGCGATCACCGTCTTCGGATCGATCATGGACATCTCGGTGGAAGATTTCCGCCGCTGCTACACCGTCGACGTCGATTCGATCTTCATGGGCTGCAAGGCGGCGATCCCGCTGATGGCGAAATCGGGCGGCGGGTCGATCGTCAATTTCTCATCCGCCGCCGCGAACAAGCCGAATGCGGACCTCGCCGCCTATAACAGCGCCAAGGCGGCCGTGCCGATGCTCACCAAGTCGATCGCGCTCTATTGCGCGCGCGAGAAGAATGGCGTGCGGGTGAACAGCGTCCAGCCGGGCACCATCCTCACCCCCAATGTCGAAAGCGTCATCGCCGGCACACCCGATCCGGACGCCACGCGCGAGGCATTCTCGATCGCCCAGCCGGTCGGCCATATGGGCGAGCCCGAGGATATCGCGCACCTGATCGTTTATCTCGCCAGCGATGAAAGCCGGTTCGCCACCGGTGCGCCCTTCATTGTGGATGGCGGGCTGTCGATCGCTTGATCGCCCGCGCCAAGCCGCCACATTGGTGGCCATGCCGCTCCACATGACCAAGATCGCCTTCGGGGCGAAAAGCTATGCCGACCTTGCGGGCTGGTACGAGGGCCGCTCGCGCATCGCTCTTACCACCCGCAACCGGCCGAAGCGGCACGAGGAACTGGTCGGCGGCTCGCTTTACTGGATTCTCAATCACCAGCTTGTCGCCCGTTCGCGCATTCTCGGCTTTTCGGAAACGAGCGACGGGCGCTGGGACATCGAGCTCGAACCCGTCCTCGTCCGCGTCCATCCGGTGCGCAAGCGCGCGCACCAGGGCTGGCGCTATCTCAAGGGCGAACCGCCGCGCGACCTTGCCGAGGGAGAGGATATCGGCGACACCCTGCCCGGCAAGCTCGCCGCCAAGCTCGAGAAGCTGGCGCTGATCTAGGCGGTGGCGCTTTCCTCGCGGTCGCCGTCCACGCCCCGGCAGCAAACATAGGACACGCCCGCGAAAATCAGGTTCACGCCCACGAGGATGCCGAGGAATGCGACCGAGATGCCGGTTGCCATTCCGAAGAACAGCATCACCCCGATCAGCAGAGAGAGCAGGCCCGAGGCGAGGAACAGCCACCACGCACCCTCGGGCCGCAACTTGAAAGCGAGCATCAGCCGCGCCACTCCGTCCGCGGCGAAGAAGGCGCCGAGCATGATCGCCAGTGTGAACAATCCCGCAAGAGGGTTGGCGAGGAAGAACACCCCGCCGCCCAGATAAAGCAGGCCGAGAAGCGCGGTCAGCGTGCGGCCCTTCCAACCCTTTGCCCGGATCGCGTGGGCGAGCGTCAGGCCTCCTCCCACAAGCAACGTGATGCCGACCAGCAGGTTGACCGACAGCGCCATGGCGAGTGGGAAGATCAGGGCCCCCGTCCCGGTCAGGACGAGCAGGATGCCGAGCGCGATGAACCAGCCGCGCCCCAGCTCGCCCTGCCTCGGGATGACGCGGCTCGGATCGGGCATCGCACCGACAACGGGATCGGTCGTGTCGCTTTTCACAGTGGGCGTTGTCCCCGAAAGATCGGCGGAAGGGCCGCCTTGCGCATCGCTGGTGGTCGTGTTCATGGCTCTCCTCCCATGGAATGAATGAGGGCCGCCTCCCGAGCGCCGGGTCGACTTTCGAGCCCCTTGTCATACCGCCCGAACGCATAAGGGCGGCGATTGTATCCTCGCTGCGGCGCAGGAGGCGTAGTCGCTTCGGAACATCGCCCCCGGCCCGCCCATTGGTTCGGTAAAGGAGTGACCGATATGCCCGAACGCCAGAGCCGCCATCCCGATAACGACCTCATCGATGACCTGACCGAAGGCGAAACTCCTTCGCAGTCCGGCTCCTCGGGCGGCGAGGTCAATCGCCGGGTCGGCAAGCGCGACGAGGCCGTCCGCGCGACCGATCCCGACAATCGCGAGCCCGAAACCGGCGCGGACAATCCCGAGGACGATGCGAGGAAGGGTCCCAAGACGATGAACAAGATCAAGCGGGGCGAACAGGACGGCTGACGCGTCCCCCGGCGTTGCAGTGCTTCTCGCCCGGCTATTGCTCAGCGCGATCGCGCTCGGCTTCGGCCTTGCGCCGTTCGTCATGGACCTCTCGACGAGCCACGCCTTCAACCCGGCATGGCCGGCCCATGCGCGGTTCCATACGGTCTGGCTGGTCGGCGTGCTCGCCGCGCTGGCGCTTGCCATGCTGGTCTTGACGTGGCGCGGTAACAAGGATGATGCGCGCGGTAACCTTGCCTTCGCCACAGCGCTCGGCTGGGTCGCGATCCTGCCCTTCGGCCTCGCCGCGCTGGCCATGCCGGTCTATGGCGGAGCCTTATCGGCTCCGGGTCACGAGATCGCCGTGCTCGGGTTGAACAGCAACCTCATGGGCTTCGGACTTGCGGCGGGAATGCTCGCCGTCGCCACATGGCTCGTCATGCGCCGGCGCTAGGGTGCCGCCCGGCTCTTTTCCGCCACCCTTCGCAAAGCGTTGACATAGGTTTCGGGGGCCTGCGCGCCGGGAATGAGGAACTTGCCATTGACGAGCATCGCCGGAACGCCGGTTATGTTGAGGTCCCAGGCCTGCCGCTCCTCGGCCAGGACGCGCGCTTCGAGAGCGGCATCGTCCAGCGCCGCCTTCGCCGCTTCGCGGTGCAAACCTGCCCCTGCGGCGACATCGAGCAGCGTCCCGCGATCGGAGAGGTCCGCACGGAGATTGAAATGCGCCCTGAACAGCGCGAGCTTGAGCCGCGTCTGGACCTGCGGCCCGGCCTGTTCGAGCGCGAATGCCATTAGCTTGTGGCAATCGCGCGTGTTCCACATGCGCTGCGGCGGGGCCTCGCCCTCCCCTTCGAAGGACAGCGACACGCCCGCACCGGCGGCGATTTCCTTCATCCGGCTGCGCATCGCCGCGCCTTCCTCGGTCGAGCGGCCATATTTGCGGGAGAGGTGCTCTTCCATGTCCTCGCCTCCTGCCGCCATGTCGGGATTGAGTTCGAACGGACGCCAGCGCAGCTCCGCCTCGATCTCGCCTTCCAGCTCTCCGAGCGCCTTCGTCAGCTGGCCATACCCGATCACGCACCACGGGCAGACCACGTCGGAATAGATGTCGATCGAAACAGTGTCGGTCATCGGTCGAGCCACCATGTGATGAGGCGATGGGCGATCGCGAATTCCTGCGGGAAGATGAGCGTCTCGTTACCCTGCGGGCCGGCGCGGCGCGCATCCTCGAGCTCCTCGCGGGTGAACCAGCGGGCATCGTCGAGCTCGGTGCGGTCGATTTCGAGTTCGGGATCGTCCGCAATGCTCGTGCAGCCGATCATCAGTTGGCTCGGAAAGGGCCAGGGCTGGCTGGCGAGATAGCGCACGTCGCGCACGGCAACGCCCGCTTCCTCGTGGACTTCGCGCGCGACCGCTTCCTCGATCGTCTCGCCCGGCTCGACGAAACCGGCGAGTGCGGAATACATGCGCGGCGGAAAACGCGGCTGGCGCCCCAGCAGGAGGCGGTCTTCATGCTCCACCAGCATGATCGTGACCGGATCGGTGCGCGGGAAATGCTGCGCGCCGCAATTCGCACAATTCCGCTGCCAGCCGCCCTTGGCAAGCCGTGTCGGCGAGCCGCAATTGGCGCAGAAGCGGTGGCGCGCATGCCAGTCGACGAGCGATTTCGCCCCGCCATAGAGCGCCAGTTCCTCCGGCCGGAGCATCTGCATGACCTGCCATGCACGCGGCATGGCCGGTGCCGACGAACCGGCGCCGGGCACGGGCGCAAAATGCGCCTTGCCTTCGAGCAGGCCGAGAAAGACCAACTCGGCATCCTCGTCCACATCGGCGATCGTGTGCCACATGAGCTGCCCCTCATCGTCGAATTCGGGCAACAGGCCGTCGAGATTCATCACCCGCGCGCGCCAGTTCATGAGATTGCCGAGCGCCTCGGGATCGGTGCGGATGTGGTCGGCGCGGTCGATCGGCGAACCGGCAAAGGCAATGGGCGCTGCAGCGGGCGTATCGGCGGGCGCGGGATGAGGCATCAGGCCGCTTTCTCCATCCGCTTGCCGGAAAGGTCGGCTTCGAGGGCGGCGAGGAATTCCTCGCGCACCGGATAGGCTTCGCTCGGCATGTACTGGGTGAACAAAGCCGTGCGCAGCGACATGCCGTAATCGACCGCGGCGATGGTTCCCGCCGCACCGCCCCATCCGAAAGTGCGCCCCTGCACGCGTCCACCGGCACCATGGCCCTCGTTTTCCGACCATGAGCCGGTCTTGTCCACCGTCGCGGGGATGAGGTCCGACGTGCCCACGCGCACCGCCAGTTCGCCCATCACACGTCGGCCTTCGAACATGCCGTAACCCAGCACCATGTTGAGGAACCGGTCGTAATCGCGCGGGGAGGACACAAGGCCCGACCCGCCCCACAGAATCGGCGGCTCCTCGGCGAAGATCGAATTTCCGGCGAGGTCGAGCGGCAGCGGCGTGCCGTTCAATATGCCGTAATTGGTGGTGAGGCGGGAGACCTCGCTTTCAGGCACGCGGAAAAAGGTGCTGGTCATGCCGAGTGGATCGAAAATGCGCTCCTTCAGGAAGGCATCGAAATCCTGCCCCGCGACGACCTCGATGACGCGGCCCAGAACGTCGAGCCCGAAGGAATAGCTCCATTTCGTCGCCGGCTGGTGCATCAGCGGGATTTCGGCCAGACGGTCGGCAAAGTCTTCCAGCCCGGGTGCGGGCGTCACGTCGGGAAAGCCGGGAATCGGCATCTTGCTGACCTGTCCGCCGACAACGCCCGCCTCCTGGTAGGCCTTTTGCAGCGGGCCCTTCGCGACGATGTCGTAGCCGAGCCCGGAAGTGTGCGTCATCAGCTGGCGGATCGTGATCGGGCGGGTCGCGGGTTCGACCTCGTCCAGCGGGCCCTCGGGATCGAGGAGGACCTGCATGTCGCGGAACGCCGGCAGGATGTCGTGCAGCGGCTGGTCGAGGCCGATCTTGCCCTCGTCAACGAGGATCATCGCCGCCATGCCGGTGATCGGCTTGGTCATCGAATAGATGCGGTAAAGCGAATTCTCGTCGACCGCGCCCCCGGCCCCGGCAGTCGGCGCGCCGCGCGCAATTGTGTGGGCGTGCGGGTCCGACCCCCTGCCGAATGTCAGCATCATGTTGGCGACCTTGCCCTGCGAGACATAGCGTTCGGCGAGCGCGGCAACATTCGGCCAGCTTTCGGACACGTCGTGAGCCATCAGGGCACGGCCCAAGGGCAGGCCCGACAGCGCGGCGGCGGCAGCGCCATAACCGCCGAGGCGCAGGAGGGAGCGGCGCGAGAGATCGGGCGAATCGAAGTCGCGGAAAGCCATCGTGGCGAATCTCCGGGATGGTGGTCCTGATGGGTCTGCGTGTTGTGTGCGGGACTTGGGGCGATGGGTCAATCGGCGGCTTCGGCTTGCGCAAGCACGGTGTTCTATCTATATAACACACATGCTCAATGCCCTCGCCTATCTCGTCGGCCTGCTCAGCCTTGTCATCGTCATCCCGGGGCAAATCCCGCTGCTCGGCTGGGCCAATTGGATCGCGCTCCCGATCGTCGTGGTCGGCGTGGTGCTGGGAGCCCTCTCATCCAAGGACGGTGGGCGCAATTTCTGCCTCGTCGTGCTGCTGATCGCGGTGGTGCGGTTGATGCTGGGCGGCGGCATTTTCTAGCCAGCGCGGGCCAGCGCGAGCCGCGCGGCCTTGGCAAACAGGGTTGGGAGACCCGCTTCGTCGAGCCGCGCGAGCGGCCACCATTCCCCGTCGCCCGTCGGTTCGCCCTGCGCCTGCGCCCGCCTCACCGCTAGCGTCAGGTGCGCATGGGTAAAGGTATGCCGCACCGCGCCGAGATCTTCCCATTCTCCCGCGAGCGGCGGCTGGCCCGAGCCATCCGCCTGCGCCGACCAGCCGTCGTCCGGCAATGCGCGCATACCGCCCAGCATGCCCCTGCCCGGCCGCGTGACAAGCCAAACCTCGCGGCCCGCCTCTCCCGTTCGCTCGATCCAGAAGGCGGTCCCGCGGCGTTCGGGCTTGGCCGTCTTCGCGGGCTTGACCGGCAGGCTCTCGGCGATGCCCTTCTCGCGTCCATCGCACTGCGCCGACAACGGACACAGCAGGCAGCGCGGTGCCTTCGTGGTGCAAACCTGCGATCCGAGATCCATCATGGCCTGCGCGAAATCGCCCGCGCGGGTATCCGGCGTGATCGCTCCCGCCCGCTCGCGAATTTGCTTTCGCGCGCCCGGCAAAGGCTCGCGGATCCCGAAGAGCCGCGCGACCACACGCTCGACATTCGCATCGACCACGACGGCGCACCGCCCGAAGGCGATCGCGGCGATGGCGGCGGCGGTGTAGGCTCCGAGGCCGGGCAGCTTGCGCAGATCCTCCTCACTATCGGGAAAGCCACCGCGCGCAGCGACTTCGCGGGCCGCTTTCACGAGGTTGCGTGCGCGCGAATAATAGCCAAGCCCGGCCCAGGCCGCCATGACCTCGTCCTCGCCCGCCGCAGCGAGCGCCTCGACGTCCGGCCAGCGCGCCGTGAAGGCTTCGAAATAGGGTTTCACAGCCGCGACCGTCGTCTGCTGCAACATGACTTCTGACAACCACACGCGATAGGGCCAGGCCGGATCCGCAGGCAGCGGCGCGCCGGGCGGATTGCGCCAAGGCAGGGCGCGGGCATTGCGATCATACCAGTCGAGAAGCGGGTCGGAGATGCTGGCGGTCACGCCTCGCCTATGGCATGGCTCGACGCGTCATGGGAAGCGACAGTGAAAAGCGCAGGTCGAAGGGCGGCAAGAAAACCGCGACGCCCTATCAGAGGCCCCGCGGCGGCGGAGCGAAGGCGATCGGCGATCTCATGCCCGAAATCGGGCGCACCGCCTTTCGCCGCTTCGGCTTCGTGCAAAGCTCGGTCGTTACCCGCTGGCACGAGATCGTCGGGCTCGATCACGCGAGGGTGTGCAGCCCCGAAGCGATCCGCTTCCCGCCCGGCGATCGCGCCGAAGGAACGCTCCACCTCGTCGTGGCGCCCGCCCGGGCCCCGCTGATCCAGCAGGTAACGCCCGAGATCATCGAGCGGGTCAATCGCTTCTTCGGCTATCGCGCGGTCGCCCGGGTGAAGATCCGGCAAGGCGCGGTTAAGGCGCCGTCTGCCGACAGGCCGGCCAAGCCGCCGCCTTCGTTAAGGCCGATCCCGATGGAACTCGGTGACAGCTTGCGCGATATCGGCGATCCGGAGCTGCGCGCCGTGCTCGAATCTCTCGCGCGCAGCTTCGATGCGAAAGAGCAGAGCAGGAAGGACGAGACGTGAAGGCAGGTTTGATGGCGCTCGCGGCGGGCCTTGCCGCGCTGGCCGCACCCGCGACGGGGCAGGAGCAGAACCTTTCCAATCCCGACAGCGACTTTATCGACACCACACCGAAGAAGGCCTGGCAGGCCGAGATCGAGCCGACCGAGCGCGGGCACCTGATCGGCAATCCCGATGCCGAGGCGCGGCTGACCGAGTTCATCAGCTATACCTGCCCCCATTGCGCCGATTTCGCCAGGGAAGCGGGACCCGCGATGGACCTCGTCCTGGTCGCACCGGGCAAGCTGGGGGTCGAGGTGCGCCCGTTCATCCGCAACTGGCTCGACGTGACGGTCAGCCTGCTCGCCGGATGCGGAGATCCGGCTGGTTTCAAGGACCGCCACCGCCTGTTCCTCTACACCCAGGACGAATGGCTCGCGCGTGCGGCCAACGCCCCGCGCAGCCAGCAGGCCGCCTGGGCCCGCGGCACGGCCGAAGCGCGGCTCAATGCGGCGCGCGCGCTCGATCTCGACGATAGGCTGGTGAACCGGGGCATGAACCGGGCCGAGATCAACGCCTGCCTGGCGGACGATGCGGCGGCGAAGCGGCTGCTCGCCAACAGCGATGCCGACCGCGAGGAAATGGGCGTTCGCGGCACGCCCAGCTTCGCGCTCGACGGCGAATTGCTGGAAAATGTCCATGCCTGGCAGCAACTGCGCGGTGTCCTCGCCTCGCATTATGGGCAAGCGGGCGCCGACGGCGCGCAACAATAGCGCCCGTTTCGCGCCGGACTGCCCACATATTTGTGCACAAGCTCGCCCTTCGACGCTATTGAGCCGCAGGGCCGACCCTGTAACCTCCCCAATCACGACAAGGACCGCTTCGACATGATCCCGACCCGCATCCCGTTCCACCGGCATGTCCTCGCCGCCCCGCTCGCCCTCGCGCTTGCCGCATGCGGCGGAGAGGAAAGCGACATGCCGGCCAATCCGGGCGAACCGATAACGGCGATTGAAGCGCCGGAGGGAACCTCATGGACCGAGACCGTGACCGTCTCCGATGACGGCGGTCATGTGCTCGGCAATCCCGACGCGCCGCTCAAGCTGATTGAATATGCCTCGCACACCTGCGGCGCCTGCGCCGCCTTCGCGACGCAGGGCAAGCCCCCGCTCAAGCGGGACTATATCTCGACCGGCGTGGTGAGCATCGAACAACGCGAGGTGTTCCTCAACACGTTCGACGTGGTGCTCGCGACGATGATCCAGTGCGGCCCGCCCGAACGGGTGCATGCACTCTCGGACGAGGTCTGGGGCAACCTGCAGCAGGTAATGAGCGGGGTGCAGCAGAACGGTGAGGCGATTCAGGCGGCGGGCAACCTGCCGATCGAGCAGCGCTTCGTTCGGATCGCCGAACTCGCAGGCTTCCTCGAATTCTTTGCCGCGCGCGGTCTTTCGGCGGACGAGGCGCGGATCTGCCTTTCGGATGCCAATGCGATCGAGACTATGGTGCGCGAACTCGATGCGCTCGCGCAGGAAGACGAGGTCACAGGCACGCCGACCTTCCTTCTCAACGGCAACCGTGTCGACGGTACGCAGTGGGGCGCGGTCGAGCCCGCGCTGCAGAACGCCGGCGCGCGGCCGGCCGAGTAAGCGGACGCCTCGATGCAGATCAGCCGGCTCAAGCTCAGCGGCTTCAAGAGCTTCGTCGAGCCAGCCGAACTGCGTATCGAACCGGGCCTGACCGGCATTGTCGGCCCCAATGGCTGCGGCAAGTCGAACCTGCTCGAAGCGATCCGCTGGGTCATGGGCGAGAACAGCCCGAAATCCATGCGTTCTGGCGGGATGGAGGACGTGATCTTCGCGGGCACCTCGTCGCGCCCGCCGCGCGATTTCGCCGAAGTCGTGCTCCACGCCCACGACGAGGACGACGAGGATCTGGTCGTCACCCGCCGGATCGAACGCGGGGCGGGTAGCGCCTACCGTGTCAACGGGCGCGACGTGCGGGCAAAGGATGTCGCGCTGACTTTTGCCGATGCCGCGACCGGCGCGCATTCCCCCGCCCTTGTCAGCCAAGGCAAGATCGCGCAGGTGATCGCCGCAAAGCCCGCCGAACGGCGCGGCATGCTGGAGGAAGCGGCGGGAATCGCCGGGCTGCATGTCCGGCGCAAGGATGCCGAAAGCAAGCTGCGCCAGACCGAAGCCAACCTCGCCCGGCTCGAGGACCTGATGGCCGGGCTCGACGCGCAGATGAATTCGCTCCGCCGGCAGGCACGGCAGGCCGAACGATACAAGGCGCTCAGCGAGGAAATCGCCACCGCCGAGGCGCGGCTGCTGTTCGCCCGCTGGCGGGATGCGGCGCGTTCGGCAAAGGAAGCGCGCGCGGCGGCCGAAGGGGCGGAGGCCCGCGTTGCCGAAGCGCAGGCAAAGGTTGCCGAGGCGCAGGCGGAACAGGCCGAGGCGGCCGAGGCGCTCGCCACCGCGCGCGACGAGCTCGCCGACCGCCGCGACGATGCGAGCGCGCACGGCCACCGCATGGCGGCGCTTTCGGAAAAGCTCGAAACCGCCGAAGCCCGGCTCGCCGACCTCACCCGCCAGCGCGAACGGATCGAGACGGATCGCGCGGATGCCGACCGGCTGACCAGCGATGCGGTCGAGGCGCTCGGGCGGCTCTCACGCCAGCTCGAGGCGAGCCGTGCGGCGGTCGAGGAGGCCGAGGCCGCGCGGCCCGGGATCGCCCGCAAATCCGAAGAAGCCGAACGCGCCAGCCGCACAGCCGAACTCGCGCTTGCGCAGGCGACGGCCGACCATGCCGGGGTGGAAGCCGAATGGCGCGTCGCCGAAGCCGCGATCGAACAGGCGGAAAGCCGACTCGCCCGGCTCGAGGCCGAGCGCAAACGGCTGGGTCGCGCCCGCGGCGAGCTCGAAGGGGCCGAGGGTCTCGAGGCGGCCGTGATCGCCGCGCGCGAAGCGGTGGACGAGGCGGCAAGCGATGTCGCACGGATGCGCGCGAAGCTCGAGGAGGACCAGGCGCGCAAGGCGGAACTGATCGCCGCGCGCGACGAGGCGGCCTCCGGGCTTGCCCGGGCGAAGGCCGAACTCGCCGGGATCGAGCGCGAATACAATGCCCTCGCCCGCGACCGCGATGCGCGTGCCAAGCGGGAAAAGGGGCGCGCCGGCCTGCCCGCGGCGCTCGATCGGGTGAGCGTTGAAAAGGGCTATGAACGCGCGCTCGCCGCTGTTCTGGGTCGGGACGCAAAATCGCCGCTGGGAACCCCCGAAGCCGGGTCGGAAGGACGTTTCTGGAGCGGGAGCGAGCCGCCGCAGGCCGTCGCCGACAGCCTGCTTGCCCATGTCACCGATTGCCCCGCCGAACTCGCCGCTCGACTAGCGCTCGTCCATGTGGCGCAAGACGATGACGGCCGCGCCCTCGCCCCCGGCGAATGGCTCGTCACGATCGCCGGCCACCTGAGACGCTGGGACGGTTTCCTAGCCCGCGGGGAAGGTTCGGCCGAGGCGGCGCGGCTCGAGGCGGCGAACCGGCTCGCCGAACTCGAAGGCCAACTCCCCGCCCTGCGTTCGGCCGCCGAGGAAGCGGGTGCGCGCGAGACCGCCGCGCGCGAGGAATTGTCCGCGCTGCAATCCGCCCTGGTCGCCCTCGAACGCGACCTGGCGGGCGCGATCGAGGCCGAGCGGCAGGCCTGGCGCGCGCTCGATCAGGCCGAGGCGGCGAAGGAGCGGGTCGCCGCGCGGCTGGCGGAACTGGAGGACAGCGAGGGCGAACTCGCCGATCAGCTTGTCTCTGCGCGCGAGGAACTCGAAGCCGCACGGGCCAAGCGCGCCGAGCTTCCCTCTCCCGATGCGGGCCGGGCCGCGCTCGAAGCGGCCCAGGCCAAGAACGAGGCTGCGCGCTCCGCCGTGCAGGCGACGCTTGCCGAACTGGCCTCGCACGATCAGTCGCTCGCCGTTGCGCGCGAGCGTCTGGCGGCGCAGAAATCCGATCATGCGAGCTGGCAGGCGCGCTCTTCCGATGCCGCCCGGCGCATGGCCGAGGCCGACCGCAGGCTGGAGGAGATCGAGGAGGAATACGCCGTCATCGCGGCCAAGCCCGAGACGCTCAGGACCGAGATCGAACAGGGCGATGCGGTGCGCGAGAGGCTCGCGAAGGAACTCGCCGACGCCGAACAGGCGATGCAGGTCGCGCAGGACGCGCTCGGCGATGTCGAGCGGGTGCTGGCCGAGGCGACCGAAACGCTCGCCCAAGCGCGCGAGGGGCGCGCCACACTTGCCGCGCGAGCCGAGAACGAGGAAGCCCGTCGCAGCGAGATGGCGCGCATTTCGGGCGAGCGCTTCCAGTGCCCGCCCCCGCTGCTGGTGGAAAAGTTCGGCTTTGAAGAAGATGGAGTGAAGCCCGCGAGCGCGGAATCCGAAGCGCTCGACAAGCTTGTCGCCAGCCGCGAACGGATCGGCCCGGTCAATCTCGTCGCCGGCGACGAACTCGCCCGTATCGAGGAGGAGCATGGCACGAATGCGAACGAACAGGCCGAGCTTACCGAAGCGGTGGCCCGCCTGCGCGGATCGATCGGCAATCTCAACCGCGAGGGCCGCGAACGCCTGCGCGCCGCTTTCGAGGAGGTCGACGGGCATTTCCGTGTCCTGTTCACGCGGCTGTTCCAGGGCGGGCAGGCGCATCTCGCGCTGGTCGATTCGGACGATCCGCTCGAAGCGGGACTCGAGATCTATGCCCAGCCGCCGGGCAAGCGGCTGCAATCGCTCTCGCTGCTGTCCGGCGGCGAACAGGCGCTGACGGCGACGGCTCTGATTTTCGCCCTGTTCCTGACCAACCCGGCGCCGATCTGCGTGCTCGACGAGGTCGACGCGCCGCTCGACGATGCCAATGTCGAACGTTTCTGCGACCTGCTCGACTCGATGGTCCGCACCACCAGAACCCGCTATCTCATCGTCACTCACAATGCGGTGACGATGAGCCGGATGCATCGCCTGTTCGGCGTAACCATGGCGGAAAAGGGCATTTCGCGCCTGGTCAGCGTGGATCTGGGCGAAGCCGAGCTGATGGCGGCCGAATAGGGCGCGCGCCCGGGGATACTGAAAGCTCTGAAGCGCTCAAGCCTCCAGCGCGTTCGCCAGGCGAGCGCGAATCTTTTTCAGCCCCTCGAGGGTATCGGCAAGCTTCCGCGTGCTCTCGGGGGCGCGCGCGTTCGATGCGGGCTGGTCGCTGGCGGCGCGCCGGTCGCCAGCGCGGCGATCGCCACCGCGGCGTCGGTCATGTTCGGATTTCGCCGAGGCGCGCAGCACAGCTTCGGCGCCCTTGAGCGTATAGCCTTCCTCGTTCACCAGCCGGTCGATCCGTTCGACCAGCGCGACATCGCTCGCCCGGTAATAGCGCCGCCCGCCGCTGCGCTTCAGCGGTTTCAGCAGGCTGAACTGCTGTTCCCAGTAGCGCAGAACGTGGGGTTTGATACCCAACGCGTCGGAGACTTCGCCGATCGTGCGCAGCGCGCCATCGTCCTTGCCGTCCTCGAATTCGGGCATGAATGTCAGCCGCCCTTGGCGATCCGTTCCTTGAGAAGCTGGCTGGCGCGGAACGTCATCACCCGGCGCGGGGTAATCGGGACCTCGACCCCGGTCTTGGGATTGCGCCCGATCCGTTCGTTCTTGTCGCGCAGCACGAAACTGCCAAAGCCCGAGATCTTGACGTTTTCGCCATCAGCGAGCGCATCGCACATCTTTTCAAGGATCGCCTCGACCATGTCGAGCGATTCCGCCCGGCTAAGGCCCATCTTACGATTGATCGTTTCCGCCAGATCGGCGCGGGTCAAGGTTCCAACCGAACGCATCATGCCCAATCTCCTCCGCGGCGCGACCCTCGCAGGGATGGCATCATAATGGTCTGAGCCATTTTGGCAATCCGCCGCCCCCGTGCACCGCCGGTCGACGAAGGCGCGCTAGAGTCGGACGAGGCTCGCCCCCCAGGTGAAACCGCCGCCCATCGCCTCGAACATCACCAGATCGCCCGGACCGATGCGCCCGTCGCGGCGCGCCGTGTCGAAGGCGAGCGGGACCGAGGCGGCCGATGTGTTGGCATGGACATCGACCGTCACGATCACTTTCTCGGGTGGGATACCGAGCTTCTTCGCGGTCGCATCGAGAATCCTGCGGTTCGCCTGGTGCGGCACGACCCAGTCGATTTCATCGACGGAAACCTTCGCTTGCTCAAGCACTTCGCCCAGGACTTCGGAGAGGTTGACGACCGCATGGCGGAACACTTCGCGGCCTTTCATGCGCAGGTGCCCGACCGTGCGGGTGGTCGAAGGGCCGCCATCGACATAGAGGAGGTCGTGCTGCGCCCCGTCGGCATGGAGCCGCGTTGCGAGCACGCCGGCTGGCGCATCGCCAGCGCGCTCGCCCGCAGCCTCGAGCACGACCGCCCCCGACCCGTCGCCGAACAGGACGCAGGTGGTGCGGTCTTCCCAGTCAAGGATGCGGCTGAAAGTCTCCGCCCCGATGACAAGGGCGCGGCGCGCCATCCCGCTGCGCAGCATCGAATCGGCGACGCTCAGTGCATAGAGAAAGCCCGAGCAAACCGCCGCCACGTCGAAGGCGATGCCGCCATTGCAGCCCAGCGCGTGCTGGACCTTCGTCGCGGTGGCGGGGAAGGTGTTGTCGGGCGTCGCGGTGGCGAGGACGATGAGATCGATATCTCCCGGCTCGAGCCCGCAATCGGCGAGAGCCGCGCGCGCCGCATCAGTGGCGAGGCTCGCCGTGGTTTCGCCCTCGCCCGCGATGTAGCGCTGGCGGATCCCGGTGCGTTCGACGATCCATTCGTCGCTGGTATCGACTGTCGCCGCGAGTTCTTCGTTGGTGACGACGCGCCGCGGCAGCGCAGAACCCGAGCCGAGCAGGCGCGAGCCGCTCACGCCGCCGCCTCGTCGCCCTTGTCGCCCCGGGATCGCTCCGCGTCGTTCTCTTGCCCGTTTTCCTTGAGCGCGTCCTCACCGATTTCGGCGAGATCGTGGGCGATGCGTTCGGTCAGCTTGTTCTCAAGCAGCCGCGCGGCGACTGCCACGGCATGGGCGACCCCGCCCGCAGTCGCGCTGCCATGGCTTTTCACGACAACGCCGTTCAGCCCGAGAAAGACGGCTCCGTTGTGATTGTTCGGGTCGAGGTGGTGCTTCAGCAATTCGGTCGCCGGGCGCGACACGAGAAAGCCGATCTTGGACCGCAGCGAACTGGTGAAGGCCTGTTTGAGAAGATCGGTGACGAAGCGCGCCGAGCCCTCGATCGCCTTGAGCGCGATATTGCCGGAAAAACCGTCGGTGACGACGACATGGGTTTCGCCGCGGTTGATCTTGTCGGATTCGACGAAACCGTCGAATTCCAGGGCGACCTCGCTGTCCTCGCGCGAGGTTGCCGCCGAGAGACGCGCGGCGGCATCGCGCAGCGCATCGGTGCCCTTGATTTCCTCCGTGCCGATATTGAGCAGCCGCACGCGCGGGCGCTCGAACCCGTTGACGATGCGCGAATAGGCCGCGCCCATGACCGCGAACTGGACGAGGTTGCGCGCATCGGCCTCGGTGTTGGCGCCGAGATCGAGCATCACGACATCGTGTTCCTGCAAGGTCGGTAGCAGCGCGGCGAGCGCGGGGCGATCGATGCCCGGCAGAGTGCGCAGCGCGATCTTGCTCATCGCCATCAGCGCGCCGGTATTCCCCGCGCTGACCGCCGCCCCGGCATCGCCCGATTTCACCGCCCCCACGGCCAGCCCCATGCTGGTCGTCTTGGCCCGGCGGATCGCGCGGCTCGGCAATTCGTCGCCGCCCACGACATCCTCGCAATGCAGGATTTCGGAGGCGCCGGCCATGCCGGGATGATTTTCCAGAGCCTGTTTGATCCGCTGCTCGTCGCCGACGAGGAGGAACTTGAAATCCTCGTGTCGGCGACGGGCGATGGCGGCACCCTCTATCATGACGCGCACGCCTTCATCGCCGCCCATCGCGTCGACTGCGATACGCGGGAGGCTCATGCGCTGTTTCCTCCAGTCAAGTGAGGGTCAGATGCCCTTGGGCACCATCACTTCGCGGCCGTTATAGAACCCGCAATGGCCGCACATGTGGTGCGGACGCTTCAGTTCGCCGCAATTCGAGCATTCGTGGAACGCCTCGACCTTGAGCGAATCGTGCGCCCGGCGATTGCCGCGGCGATGGGGCGATACTTTTCTCTTGGGGACAGCCATGGCTACGCCAATTCCTCAGGTAAAATCGTGTCTTGCGCTTTCGCAGCGCCGCTTGTTCAGATGCCGCCCTTACGGCAAGGCGGGCACGCGCACAAGCGTGAGCGTGCACGGGTCCTCGCTGAATTGGCGGGAAGGCGGGCGCTATAGCGAAAAATCGAAGCGTTGCAAGCCTTGCGCGCGCCGCCTAGCAGCAGGCGGGCAACAGGCAGGGAATCCATCGATGACCATTCTACCCGTGACGCTTGCGGCCTGCGCGGCCGCCGCCATTCTCAACATCTGGCTGATGGTCCGCATCGGGACAGTCCGGCAGGCGACCGGGATCAGCGTCGGCGACGGCGGGAGCGAGCCGCTGCAGAGGCGGATGCGGGCGCAGGCGAACTTCGTCGAGAACACGCCCTTCGTGCTGGTCCTGGTCGCGGGGATCGAGCTGGCGGGCGCGGGGAGCTGGTGGCTGCAATATGTCGCAGCGCTCTACATTATCGGCCGCATCGCGCACGGTTTTGGCATGGACGGCGGGTCGAAGCAGGTCGGGCGCATGGTCGGCACGCTCATCACGATGCTGACGCTGCTGGGGCTGGCGGTGGTGGCGGCGCTGGTGGCGGCCGGCGTGCTCTAGACCGGCCCGCGACGCTCGGCGGCACAGCCACCGCAAGCGTGACTGCGCGCCCGCAGGTGCCCGGAGCCCGGGCCCGCCCGGGCGGAGGAACAGCACCGAGGAGTTCGCCCGGATGGGCGAACCCTCACGACAACGCGTAATCGCTCACGAAGGCGTTGGTCTTGCGCTCCATCCCGAAAGTGCTGGTCGGCCCGTGACCGGGGATGAAGGTCACGTCCTCGCCGAGCGGCCAGAGCCGCTCGGTGATCGAATCAATCAGGTCCTGATGATTTCCACGCGGGAAATCGGTGCGCCCGATCGAGCCCTTGAACAATACGTCGCCCACGATCGCGAAGCGGCTGGGCGCGTGGTGGAAAACGACGTGGCCCGGCGTGTGGCCAGGGCAGTGGATCACGTCGAGCGTGAGGTCGCCGACGGTAACGGTGTCGCCGTGCTGCAGCCATCGGTCCGGCTCGAAGCTCGCCGCCTGCATCCCGAAGCGCGCGCCGTCGTCGTCGAGGCGGGAAATCCAGAACCGGTCGTCCTCGTGCGGGCCTTCGATCGGCAAGCCCATTTCCTGGGCCAGCGTCCCGGCCTGCCCGCAATGGTCGAGATGGCCGTGGGTGATGAGGATCTTTTCAAGCTCGACGCCGGCCTTGGCGACCCCGGCCTTGAGCTTGTCGAGATCGCCGCCCGGATCGACCAGCGCGGCCTTGCCCGTGGCGGTGCACCAGATCAGCGAGCAGTTCTGCTGCAGCGGCGTGACGGGAAGGATCGCGGCCTTCATCGGGGGCGTGGTGGGAGCGTCGGTCATGAGGGGAGATGTGCCGCCGCGCCTGCGCGATTGCAAGTCCGGGCAAAACGGCGATGTCGACGAGGATTGGAGTCGCATATCTGCGGCCAAGCTGCGCATGCTCACAATTCTCCGAGCCGGTCTGATCGAGCGGCCAATATCTCGCTCATCGAATTTTCGCCCTTACGAAGCCGAGCCTGCGACGTCACGGCAATCCTGAGGAGATTGTCTACTAGACGCTCGCATTGGAGCAGATGCTGCGCCCTGCTCATTCTGCTGGTCTCCGGCAGGGTGCGTTCGCATTCGTTGAGCCAGACGGCAATCGAACTAGCGGCAGCGGCATTGGCCGCCTCCAGGGAAGGAGAGCCGCGACGCCACAGATCGACGATGGCTTGCTCGGAAAAATCGAGGCTGGCCCGCTGATCTTCCACGGCCATCCGGAGATAAGCGACCGTATGCTTGAAACGCTCTTCTTGTGGAACGGGCTCCCGCTTCCAGAACTTTCGTCGGTCCGGAAGAGGCTCGTACGGGAGATGTTGCCTCGATACCGATCCACCAGAGATGACCGGTGCCGGAGACAATGGTCGTTGTGTCGCCGGCGGCTCGCGCAAATCCCTTCTCAGGAGCCGGCGAAGGGCAAGGTATACCGCCACGAAAACCACGAGCGCGATGGAAAGTGATAGCAAAATGCCCGTCTCCGGACCCGTCGCAAGCAAGGGCGCGAGAGGCATCGAGACGCCGACTGCCAGAGCGGACGCCGAGGCGAGCAGAAGGGGAGCAGCCCGTCGCAGAACACTTCGCACTGCACCGCCAATGAGCAGGATCAGACCTTGCAGGACAAGACCTGCAATTATCATCAAAAGGAGCACAAGCGCTAACTGAAGCATTCGACGACTATGCCCGTTCGAATTGCGCAGGCAACCGTTTCGAATTCAGATCCGACCGCCCTTCCACACGACCCGGCCGATGATATCGACATCGGCAACGTCGACGCTGACCGGCGGATAGGCGAGGTTCTGCGAGAGCAGCGAGAGCCGCCCTCCTCCCGCACTCGCGACGCGCTTCACCATCAGGCTTTCGCCGAGGCGCACCACGTGGATGCCGTCGCGAAAGGGGCGCTCGGTGCAGTCGACGAGGATCTCGTCGCCGTCGTTGAGGAGCGGCTCCATCGAATCGCCCTCGACCGTGATCGCGGACAGGCGCGCGCCTTCGAGGCCGTGCTCGGCCAGCCAGCGGCGCGAGAAGCGGAAGGCATCGAAGGCGCCCTCGCCCGCCGGCAGCGCGCCCGGCCCGGCCGACGCGCCGATGTCGAGCCGCGGCACCTCGACCCAGCCTGCGCCGAGCGGAGGAGTCGCACCATAGGATTTTTCCCTAGCTTCGGCGAGTTCACCCTCGTCGACGCCGAAGAATCGCGCCAGCGTGCGCCGGTCGCCCTCCTCGAGCTTGCGCGGCGAGCCCTTGCGGATGAACTGCTGGAGGTAGCTCGGGTTTCGCCCCAGCAATTCCGACAGTCCGGCAAGGCTTGCCCCACGCTCCTGTGCGAGTGCGAGCAACCGCCTGCGGGCACCTGCGGGAATGTCGGTGTCGGACTTTGCCATGGACGCATCCTACACATAGGATTTTTCCTAGACAAGTAGGATTTTCGATGGAACGAATAGGGAACGCCGAGCGATTCGCCGCGCGGTGCCGCCATCAGGACGCAGCCAGATGAGGGGACAAACCATGCTGATCAGGACCATCGAGACCTTCCTTCGCCGACACGACATGCCCGCCACCAAGTTCGGCCGCCTCGCCGCGCACGATCCGCGCTTCGTGCTCGACCTGCGCATGGGCCGCCTGCCCCGCCCCTCCACCGAGGCGCGCACCCGGGCCTGGATGAAGGGCTACGAGGCGAGGGCCGAGGCTTGTGCCAAGGCCTGCCCTTCCGCTGGGACCGCAGCCTCCGAGAAGAAGGAATTCGCATCATGCTGATCGAGCCGCCGACCCTTCCCGCGAACCTTGAAACGAAATCGGCAGGCGGCCCGCCCCACCCCCGGACGCCACGCCCGCGCACGCGCCGATCGACCGGCGACCGGGTGCGCGATGCGCTTATGACGCTGGCGCAGGGCAAGGCGAGCCTGCTCACCCACGAGGAAACCGCCTGGGCCTCGATCACCTTTTCGGGCACGCGCCACGAGGTGCGGCTCGATTTCGAAGGCGCCGACGCAGTCGCAGCGGGCGAGGAGTTCATCGACGAGCTGCCGGAACACGAATTCCGTATCCCGGGGCAGCTGGTGGCCGATGCGACCGTGCGCGAGGTCGACCACCGGTTCGGCGCTGACGAGCGGCTGGTGGTCACGGCGGTGCTACTGCTGCTGGAGGAGGGTTGAGGGCACGGCGCGCGAGTACCGGCCGCTCTGCGCGGTCGGCAAGCGCGACCGCGCGCCCGCAGGTGCCCCGCAGCGTAGCGGAGGGAACAGCACCGAGGACACGGGCCCGGATGGGCCCGTGCCAATCAGGAAGTTCTCCTGACGACGAGGTTCCGGATCTCGCTCATGTCCTCCATGGCGAAACGGATGCCTTCGCGCCCCAGCCCGGAGTCCTTAACCCCGCCATAGGGCATGTTGTCGACCCGGTAGCTCGGCACGTCGTTCACCACCACGCCGCCGACGTCGAGCCGGTCCCATGCATCGAGCACCTGGAACAGGTCGCGGGTGAAGAGGCCCGCCTGCAGGCCGAACTTCGAATCGTTCACCTGTTCCAGCGCCTCGTCGAAACTGTCGAAGGGCCGCAGGATCGCGAGCGGGCCGAAGGCTTCCTCGTTCCGGGCCGCGCAGTCGTCGGGCACGTTTTCGAGCAGGGTCGCCTCGAGCATATTGCCGTTCGACAAGCTGCCGCCGACGAGCAGGCTCGCGCCCCCGTCCACCGCCTCGTCGATCCAGCCCTTTAGCCGGCTTGCCTCCTTGTCCGAGATCATCGGGCCGATGAAGGTTTCCCGGTCCTTGGGATCGCCCGCTTTCAGCGTCTTGGTCTTTTCGACGAGCATGGCCTTGAATCGGTCGTAGACCTCGGAATGGATCAGGATGCGCTGGACCCCGATGCAGGACTGGCCCGACTGGTAGAAGGCGCCGAAGATCACACGGTCCAGCGCGTCTTCCAGGTCGGCGTCCTTGTCGATCACCACCGCGGCATTGCCGCCGAGTTCGAGCACGACCTTTTTCTTGCCCGCCTTCGCCTTCAGGTCCCAGCCCACGCCCGGAGAGCCGGTGAATGAGAGGAGCTTCAATCGCTCGTCCTCGGTGAACAGGTCCGCCCCGTCGCGGCTGGCGGGCAGGATGCTGAAGGCGCCTTCGGGCAGTATGTCGCATTCGGCCAGAACCTCGCCCATGATGAGCGCGCCCAAGGGCGTCTTCGAGGCGGGTTTCATCACGAAGGGGCAGCCGATCGCGATGGCGGGCGCGATCTTGTGCGCGGCGAGGTTGAGGGGGAAATTGAACGGCGAGATGAAGCTGCACGGTCCGATGGGCACGCGCTTCCACATTCCCATGTATCCCTTGGCCCGCGCCGAGATGTCGAGCGGCTGGACCTCGCCGTAATTCCGAACCGTCTCTTCCGCTGCGATGCGGAAGGTGTCGATGAGGCGCGTGACCTCGCCTTCGGCATCATTGATCGGCTTGCCCGCCTCGACGCACAGGGCATAGGCAAGCTCGTCGAAGCGTTCGCGGAACCGCTGGACGCAATGCATCAGCACGTCCTGGCGTTCGTAACTCGCAAGCTTCGCCATCGGTTCTGCCGAGCGCACGGCCCCGGCGATGCCTTCCTCGATCACGTCGGGCGTCGCGAGCGCGGTGCGGAAGGCGACCTCGCCGGTGAACTTGTCGGTGACCTCGAGGTCCGTGTTCGGCTGCGCGGCCCTGTTGTTGAGATAGAGCGGGTAGGTGTCCTTGAGCTCGGGCATGTGTCTCTCCTGTCGAGGGGGTTCTACAGCTCCGCGCTCAGCCGCTTGATATCATGGTTCAGGATCTGGTCGTTCTCGCTGTAATCGACCGGGCAGTCGATCAGATGGACGCCAGGCGTGTCGCGCGTCTCGGCGAGGACATCGGCGAGATGTTCGCTCGAGGTCACCCGGTGGCCCTTTGCGCCGTAGCTTTCGGCATAGGCGACGAAATCGGGATTGTCATAGGTCAGGCCGAAATCCTTGAAACCCATGTTCGCCTGTTTCCAGCGGATCATGCCATAGGCATCGTCGCGCAGGATCAGCACGGTGAGATTGAGGCCCAATCGGACGGCGGTTTCCATCTCCTGCGAATTCATCATGAAGCCGCCGTCGCCGCAGATCGCCATGACCTTGCGTTCGGGATAGAGCATCGCGCTCATCATCGCGGATGGCAGCCCTGCGCCCATCGTGGCGAGCGCGTTGTCGAGCAGGACGGTGTTGGGGAGGTAGGCGGTGTAGCCGCGCGCGAACCAGATCTTGTAGACCCCATTGTCGAGGCAGATGATCCCGTCCTCGGGCATCGCGCCGCGCACCTGCTTCACCAGATGCGGCGGGAAAATGGGAAAGCGCGCGTCGTCCGCAAGCGGTTCGGTATGGGCAAGCTCGGCCTTGCGGTATTCGAGCATGCGGGCAAAGTCCCACTTGCCCTGCGGCACGATGTCTTCCTTGATCTGCCAGATCGCGTT
Source organism: Erythrobacter sp. (assembly GCF_040217515.1). Lineage (GTDB taxonomy): Bacteria > Pseudomonadota > Alphaproteobacteria > Sphingomonadales > Sphingomonadaceae > Erythrobacter. The sequence continues at coordinate 194,149 of NZ_JAVJPT010000005.1, read as the reverse complement.
CGCAATGTCGCCGATCACCTCGACCTGCGGGAAATAGACAGGGTCCACCTCTGCCGTCCGATAGGAGACGTGGATCACCTTGGGCGGGCTGTCCGACCCGACGGCACCTTCCTCGTCATTGTGCATGAAGAAGGGCGGCTTTTCGATCACGTCGTGGCCGACATTGACGATGCAGTCCGCATCCTCGATCGCCCGGTGGCAGAAATCCCCCGCCGATAGCGCCGCGCAGCCGAGGAACAGCGGGTGGCGTTCGTCGATCACGCCCTTGCCCATCTGCGTCGTGACGAAGGGGATGCCGGTCTTCTCGATGAACTGGTGGAGCATGCGCCCGGTCATCTTGCGGTTCGCGCCCGCACCGATGACGAGGATCGGCGACTTGGCCTGTTCGATCGCGCTCACCGCTTGGCGCACCGCCTTGGGCTCGGCCGAGGGACGCCGCGCGAGCGAGGGCGCGATGGGGCGGCTGGTGGTCTTCTCCTCGGCGATATCCTCGGGGAATTCGAGATGGACCGCGCCGGGCTTTTCCTCCTCGGCCAGCCGGATCGCCTCGCGCACGCGGCTGGGGATGTTGTCGCCGCTGGCGAGCTGGTGGGTGAATTTCGTGATCGGCCCCATCATGTCGACCACGTCGAGGATCTGGAAACGGCCCTGCTTCGATTTCTTGATCGGCTTCTGCCCGGTGATCATCATGATCGGCATTCCGCCGAGCTGCGCATAGGCCGCGGCAGTCACGAAATTGGTCGCGCCCGGGCCGAGCGTCGCGATGCATACGCCTGTCTTGCCGGTGTGCCGGCCATAGGTCGCCGCCATGAAGCCCGCGCCCTGTTCATGGCGGGTGAGGATCAGCTTGATCTGTTCGGAATCCGAGAGGCTTTCGAGGAAATCGAGATTCTCCTCCCCCGGCACGCCGAAGATGTATTCGACGCCTTCCGCCTCGAGACACTCGATGAACAGGTCCGAAGCCTTCTTGCTCTCGCTCATTTCGCAATTCCCCCCCTAATGCCGGATGCGCCGGCCTTCCAGCGGCGCACCGATAGCGCCACCTTATGACCGGCGCATTATGCCACGCAAGGGCGCGCGGGAATTGCAGGAACGCGCCAAAGAGGCGCGTCAATAGCCGCGGGCCGGGTCGAAGATCGGGGAAAGCCGCTTCCCCGCACGGTAATTGGCGAGGTTTTCGAGAAAGCGATCGGCGGAGCGCACGAACATCCTGTCTTGCGCCCGGCCCGACAGGTGCATGGTGATGTGGGCGTTATCGAGCGTCCAGAGAGTGTGATCCGCCGGGAGGGGCTCGGGCGTTGTCACATCGAGGAAGGCGGCATGGATCGCCTTGTTCTCCAGCGCCTCGACCAGCGCCGACTGGTCCACCACGCTGCCGCGCGCGATGTTGACGAGCACCGCCTCGCTCTTCATCGCCGCAAGCTCGTCCGCGCCGATCATGCCTTCGGTTTCGGGTGTTGCGGGCACGGCGATAATCACCCAGTCGAATTCGCTCAAGCGCCCGCGCCATTCGTCGGGGCCGAGTACGCCCTCGCCTTGGGCCGAGCGCCGCACGACGCTGACCTCGACATCGAAGGCTTCGAGCCGCGGCTGGATCAGCTTGCCGATTGCCCCATAGCCGAGCAGCAGCGCCTTCGAACCCGCCAGCTCGCGCTTGCCCGGGCTTTCGCTGAGCCATTCGTGCCGGTCCTGCGCGCGGACCACCTCCCGGTAGCCCTTCGCGATGTTGAGCATCCCCATGACGACATATTCGGCAATGGTGATCGCGTTGATGCCCGCCCCGTTGGTGACGGTAATACCGCGCTCGATCAGCAGGTCCATCGGCATGAAGTCGAGCCCGGCATAGATCGAATTGAGCCATTTGAGGTCGGTCGCGGCGCGCAAGGTGGCGACCATGGCATCGGTGTCGTTCATGTCGAACCAGCCAATCTCGGCGCCCTTGACCGCGTCGAGCGCTTCTTCGTGCGTCATGAACCAGCGCACATCGACGTCATCGGGTAGGCGCGGTTCGAGCAGCGGGCGTATAAGGCCCGAGATCGCCAATGTGGTCGGGCGCATGGTCATGTTTTTTCCCCCAATTTCCATTCCCAGCCCAGCGGGTCGCCGTCCATCACCTCGACGCCCTTCGCCGCAAGTTCGTCGCGGATCGCATCGGAACGCGCGAAGTCCTTGGCCGCGCGAGCCTGTTTGCGCTCGGCCAGGGCGGCTTCGATCCCGCCCTCGGTGATTGCGGCGGAAGCGGGCTTCAGGCGCAGGTCCTTTCGGGTGAGTGCGAACAGGCCGAGGCCGAGGACCGCATCCATGCGCTCCACCACGGCGCGCTTGATCGCCGGGTCGACCTTCTTCACCGCCAGCGCGTCTTCCAACGCGGTGAGCGCGATGGGCGTATTGAGGTCGTCGCTGATCGCCTCATCAAACTTGGCGAGCGCGGGAGCGAATTTCGGGTGTTCCGCTGCTCCCCCGGAAGGCGCATCGGCGAGCCGCTCCACCGCCATCACCATGCGCTTCAGCCGCGTGAGCGCCGCCTCGAGCCCCTCCCAGCTGAATTCCAGCTCGCTGCGGTAATGCGCCTGCAGGCACATCATCCGGTAGGCGAGCGGGTGGAAGCCCTTCTCGACGAGTAAAGGCAGGCGCAGGAATTCGCCCGACCTTTTCGACATCTTGCCGGAGCGTTCGACGAGGAAGTTGTTGTGCATCCAGATCTTCGCGCCCGAATGGGTCGCCTCGTCCAGCCCGCCGCAGCCGCAGAAAGCCTGGTTCTGGGCGATCTCGTTCGGGTGGTGAATCTCGCGGTGGTCGATCCCGCCGGTGTGGATGTCGAAGGGAAAGCCGAGCAGCTTCTCGCCCATGACCGAACATTCGAGATGCCAGCCCGGCGCGCCCCGGCCCCACGGGCTGTCCCATTCCATCTGCCGCGTCTCTCCGGCGGGCGTGGTGCGCCAGATCGCGAAATCGGCGGCGTTGCGCTTGCCCTCGACCGTCTCGATCCGGCCTTCCCCTTCCTCGGTCACCGCGCGCGCCAGCCGCCCGTAATCCTCGACCGTCGAAACGTCGAAATAGAGCCCGCCGGGCAGCTGGTAGCAGTGCCTTTCCGCAATGCTCTTCGCGAAGGCGATCATCTCGTCGATGTAATCGGTCGCAACCGACCAGCGCGCCGGCTCGCGGATGTTGAGCGCCTTCACATCGGCCTTGAAGGCTTCGGTGTAATGCGCCGCGATGTCCCAGATCGAGCGCTGCGACTTGGCCGCCGCCTTCTCCAGCTTGTCCTCGCCCGCGTCGGCATCGTCGGTCAAGTGGCCGACATCGGTGATGTTGATGACATGGGTGAGCCTGTAGCCCTTCCAGCTGAGCGCACGCCCCAGCACGTCGGCAAAGACATAGGCGCGCATATTGCCGATATGGGCGTAATTGTAGACTGTCGGGCCGCAGGTATAGACCCGCGCTTCTCCGGGATAGACCGGAACAAAGTCCTCCTGTGCCCGGTTGAGGGAATTGAACAGCCTGAGCGGATTATCGGTCATGGGGCGCGCCATGCGACAAACGGCAGGACGGCGCAAGAATGCGAGGGTAGCACCATCTTCGACAAGGGCGAGAGCGGGACCACGGCGAAATTGCTGGGCGCGCTCGTCATCGCCGGATGCCTTGTCGCCGTGGTGCTCGACCTCGTCGGGGCCGGACTGTCGGACCGGGTCGGCATGATCAGCGACACGATCAGCAATCTCGCCGCCGCCGAAGGAGCGAACACGCCGGTCGACGAGCTCGCCGATACCGGGCTCTACGCCTTCGTCATAGCAGTGCTGGCAACGACATGGGGGCTGCTGCGCTGGCGGATCGAGCGGCTCGACTGGAAGATCGGCGCTTTCCTTCTCGTCGTGGTGGCGATCTGCGTCGCACTGATCGCGGGATACGAGGCCTATACCAGCGGCGAAGGCCCGGTGATCCATTACAAGCTGGTCTATGTGCTGGGCGGCGCGTTCCCGCTCACCGTCCTGCTGACGGCGGGCCAGTTCTACCGTATCGATAGCCGGCTCGGCATCGCGCTTTATGCGCTGGGAGCGATATGGGCCGTGGCCGCGCCATTCCTGTTCGTGGTCCCGACCGCGTGGGACGGAGCCTATGAACGCCTGCTCGCCGCGCTGATGCTCGGCTGGTTCCTGGCGATGGGCGCGATGATCTGGCGCGATCCCGACACGCACCGCCATATCCCCAAGGACGAGCGCAGCTAGGCGGTCGCCTTGGCTTCTTCCCAACCCATGAAATGCACGTGTTCCTCGAGCGGCACGCGCTCGCGCTCGAAATTGTTCACGGGGGCTTCGGGATCGCGATAGCCGATCGCCATACCGCAGAAGAACATGGTCTTTTCGTGGTCAAGGCCGAGGAAATCGCGGATCACATTGGCATAGAGCGCCATGAATTCCTGGTAGCAGCTATCGAGCCCCTCCTCGCGCAGCAGCAGGGCGACGGTCTGGAGCCACATGCCGGTGTCCGACCACTGCGCCTCCTTCATGAAACGCGGGAAATAGCACAGCAGCAGCGCGGGCGCTCCGAAGCTGGTGGCGTTCCTCGCCATAGCCTTCATGCGCCCTTCCTTGTCCTCGCGCGCGATGCCCATCGCGCCGAACATTCCGCGCGACACGCCGTTGAGGCGTTCCTTGTAGCAATCGACATTGCCGGGTGCGGTCCAGTCGTATTCGGCTTCCTGCGGAGGGGTGGTGGTGATCTTCGCCTGCAGATCCTTGAGCGGCTGCCCGGTGAGGATCGTCGCTTCCCACGGCTGGTAATTGCACCCCGAAGCGGCCCAGCGCGCGGTGTCCATGACGCGGCGGATTGTCTCGAACTCCACCGGCGTGTCGAGAAAGGCCCGGATCGAGCGGCGGGTGGTCACGGCTTCGGTTACGTTCATGTGGGATTCCCCGTTTTCCTGTGGGCGAGCGCGAAAGCGACCTGCGCGGTCGCGATCGCCGGAAGGGCCATGAAGGCGAGCAAAATGACGCCAAGCACGATCAACGAGCCGACGCCCGTGGCGACGAGCATGACCGGCAGCATGGCGAAGATCACCGCGGCGCCCGCGAGCCACGCAAGCCGCTCGGCGAACACCCCGAGCATCGCGGCAAGCGCGAGCGCGGTCACGTAGAAGATCCAGAAACTGCCCCCGTCCCATGGCTCGCGAACGCCGTCGATGAAAGTTGCGAGGGTCCACAGCGCGAGGCCTAGCGCCAAAGCGATGATGAACAGGAGGCCTGGCTTCACCGCGCAAACCCTGCGAAGACTGCGCCAATTCCGAGCGCCAGCCCGACGGCTCCGAGAATGCGAAGCGCGCGGTGAGAAAGGTCAAAGCGCGGCGTATAGGCTTCGAGTTCGCGGCGCTCCTCGAAGAAGGCCTCCGGCGCACCGGCATCGAGTTCACGCAGGCGAGCATCGCGATTGCGGTGCGATTCCTTCACGAGTAGGTCCGGGCGCAAGACCGCGCCCAGTGAGGTTCCGGCCAACATCAAACCCAGCCCCAGCATCAGCCCATCGACATCGCTCACCGCCGCCGCACCCCCCGCTTCGGTCCCTTCTCGTCCTCGAACAGCTCCGCAAGCTGTTCCATGATCGTCCCGCCAAGCTGCTCCACGTCCATGATCGTCACCGCGCGGCGGTAGTAGCGTGTGACATCGTGGCCGATCCCGATGGCGACGAGCTGGACGGGCGAAACCTTCTCCACCCAGTCGATCACGCCGCGCAGGTGCGCCTCGAGATAGCCCGCCGAATTCACCGAGAGCGTCGAATCGTCGACCGGCGCGCCGTCCGAAATCACCATCAGGATGCGCCGTTCCTCGGGCCGTCCCAGCAGGCGGCTATGCGCCCACAGCAGCGCCTCGCCGTCGATGTTTTCCTTCAGCAGCCCTTCGCGCATCATCAGGCCGAGATTGCGACGCGCGCGTCGCCACGGCTCGTCGGCCTGCTTGTAGATGATGTGGCGAAGGTCGTTGAGGCGCCCGGGGCTGGGCGGCTTTCCGTCGGCGAGCCATGCTTCGCGGCTCTGCCCGCCCTTCCATGCGCGGGTGGTGAAGCCGAGGATCTCGGTCTTGACCCCGCAACGCTCCAGCGTGCGCGCGAGGATGTCGGCGCTGATCGCGGCGATCGAAATGGGCCGCCCGCGCATCGAGCCCGAATTGTCGATCAGCAGCGTGACCACCGTATCCTTGAACTCGATGTCGCGCTCGACCTTGTAGCTCAATGCCGTGCCGGGCGAGACGATCACTCGGCTGAGGCGCGCCGCGTCCAGAACGCCTTCCTCCTGGTCGAAATCCCAGCTGCGGTTCTGCTGCGCCATCAGCCGTCTTTGCAGCCGGTTGGCGAGCCGGGTGACGACGCCCTGCAAACCCGTCAGCTGGCTGTCGAGATAGGCGCGCAGCCGGTCCAGCTCCTCCGCATCGCACAATTCGGGCGCATCGGTGATCTCGTCGAATGTCTCGGTGAAGGCCTTGTAGTCCAGGCCTTCAGGGATGTCGTCCTGCGGGCGGTTCGGTTTGACCGGGGCGCTGGAGGCATCGCCGTCCTCGCCCGGTTCACCGTCCTGCATCTCGTCCTCGGCGGACAGTTCGCTGTCGGCCTCGCCCTCGCCTTCGCCCTCGGCCATGTCGCCGGCCATTTCGGCGCTCTGCGGTTCGTTCGAGCCGTCCTGCTGCTCGTCCTCGCCTTCCTGGTCCTGTTCTTCGCCGTCGTCGTCCTCGCCGTCCTCGTCCTCGTTGTTTTCCGGCTGGTCGGTCGGGCGGGTGAGGTCGAGCTCGCGCAGCATGTCGAGCGCGAGGCGCTGAAAGGCCTCCTGGTCGTACAGGCTATCGGACAGGGCCGAGAAATCCTTGCCCACCTTATCCTCGACGAATTCACGCACGAGATCGACGCCCGAGCGCGCCTTTTCGGGGATCGCCTCACCGGTCAATTGTTCGCGCAGCATCAGCGAGAGCGCGGTCTGGATCGGCACTTCGGAGGAATTCTGCGCCCGCACGATCTGGTCGGAGGCGGTGCGCATCTCGGTCGCAGCGTCGAGATTGGCCTTGATCCCGTCGAAACGGTTCGCCCCCAGCGCCTCCCAGCGGACCTGCTCGATCGCGTCATAGCACGCCCGCGCGACCGGCTCGGGCGGGGCGCCGGTGGCATGGAGCCCCGCATCGTGGTGGCGCAGCTTGAGCGCGAAGGAATCGGCGAACCCGCGTGCCTCGGTGACCTGTTCGCTCGGCAGGTCGCGGCCCGGCAGGGGCACGCGAAAGCGATTGCCGCTCTGTCCCGGAACGTCGGCGCTCCACGCGACCTCGACCTCCGCATCCTTCGCCAGCGCGCGAGAGGCGCCGGTCAGTGCCTGCTTGAAACGATCGAGGGGGGATTCTTCGGACATGTATTCTCGATTGAGGGATGCGTTAAAGGATCGACTGACCGGTCTTTTCCCAATCCTTGAGGAAACCCTCAATCCCCTTTTCCGTCAGCACGTGGTCGAACAGCGCGAAGATCACCTTGGGCGGCGCGGTCATCACGTCGGCGCCGATGCGCGCGCTTTCGAGGACATGGGTGACGTGGCGCACGCTGGCCACCAGGATCTCGGTGTCGAAGGCGTAATTGTCGTAGATCAGGCGGATGTCGCGGATCAGGTCCATCCCGTCCGTGCCGTTATCGTCGTGCCGCCCGACGAAGGGCGAGATGAAGGTCGCCCCCGCCTTCGCCGCGAGCAGCGCCTGGTTCGCGGAAAAGCACAGGGTGACATTCACCATCGTCCCGTCGCCGGTGAGCTTTCGGCAGGTCTTGAGGCCATCCACTGTCAGCGGCACCTTGATGCACACATTGTCGGCAATCCTGCGGAGCTTTTCGGCCTCCTTCATCATCGTCGCGTGATCGAGCGCGACGACCTCGGCGGAGACCGGTCCGTCGACGATGGAGCAGATCTCCCTGGTCACTTCCATGAAGTCGCGGCCCGACTTGGCGATCAGCGAAGGATTGGTCGTCACCCCGTCCAGCAGGCCGGTCTCGGCAAGCTCGCGAATGGCATCGATCTCGGCGGTATCGACGAAGAATTTCATGATCTGCATCCTTTGAACATGTGGGCCGGATCAACACGAAGATAATGGCGCACTGCGCGCGCGCAGCTTAAGGGGCAGCGCCCATGACCCGGACCCTTATAACCCTGCCCGCGCTGATTGCCTGCCTCTTCGCGGCTTGGCAACCGTCGATCGCGCGGGCTGCGGACGAGAACGTGCAGCTTTGGGTGATCGGGTCGGTGCGCACCGATTTCGGCGCGCGGACAGGCGCGACGCTCGACGGGTCGATCCGGTTGCGCGAGGATCCGCGCGGGGGCGAGGAAAGGACGATCCGCCTGACCATGGAGCGCGAAATCGCCGCAGGGGTGGTGATCGGTGGCGGCGGCGGGATTTGGGAAGCGGCGGGCGGCGCAACCGAGATTCGGCCGCACCAGCAGATCACCCTTGCGCGCGGGGGGTTGTCGGCGCGCACCCGGCTCGAGCAACGTTTCCTCGACGGCGCACCGCGCATGGAAATGCGCTTTCGCCAGCGCCTTGGCTATGCCCATGCCTTTACCGCCCGCACCCGCGCGAGCGTGGACGGCGAATGGCTCCATCTCGTGCGCACGCGCGATCCCGGGGGGCCGCAGAACCGCGACCAGTGGCGCGCGCGGCTCGCGCTGGACCATGTCGTTTTCGAACGAGGAAGGGGCCGTCGGCTGACGGTCGGGATTGCCTATCTCGCGATCTACGATGAGCGTGCGGAGCGCCGTGCACGCTATGCCCATGTGCCGCAGGCGAGCATCGACTGGCGCTTCTAGAAAGGTTGACCCGAGCTTGCGCCGGCTGTCGCGACACGGCCGGCGACTGCCCGGGGTCGTGCAGGGCGCACCCGTCGTTGCCGCCCGGTTCGCATCCCTTGGCTTCCGCACTCCTGCCCGCCGAACGAGGCCTTGCCGGGTTTCCGCAATGCGCATTTCGAGCGGGCACTTCTTGCAGCAGGGCCCGCACCCGCCCCATAACCGGCTTAACTCATGGCCCGCATCCGTCTCCTCGTCCTCAACGCCGCGCTCGGCCCGCTCGACTACACCGTGCCGGACGGTATCGAGGCGTGCCCGGGCAGCGTCGTGATCGCACCGCTCGGTCCGCGAAAGGTGACGGGGATCGTGTGGGATGAAGACCGGCTGCCCGGAGGCGAAGTCCCGGCGGAAAAGCTGCGACCCATCCTCGGCCTCGTGCCGGTCCCACCTTTGTCGAAGCCGCTGCGCCGACTCATCGAATGGACCGCCGACTATTATTGCGCCGCCCTCGCCAGCGTCGCGCGCATGGTGCTCTCCAGCGGCGGCGCGCTGGGCGGGCCGACCACGACGACTGAATACCGGCTGGCAGGCGGCGAGCCTGAGGGGCGCCTGACCGCGCAGAGGAAGCAGGCGCTCGAGATGCTGGCAGGCGAGCAGGGGACGATCCGCGAACTCGCAAGCACAGCCGAGGTCTCCGAAGGCGTGCTGCGCGGCATGGTCGGCGCTGGCCTGATCGAGCCGGTCGAGGTCGCGATCGACCGCCCCTACCCCCCCGCCGATCCCGACCATGACGTGCCCAGCCTCACCCCCGACCAGAGCGAAGTCGCCGGGCGGCTGGTCGAAGCGGTGCGCGCACGCGAATACGCGCCCTTTCTGCTCGACGGGGTGACCGGTTCGGGCAAGACCGAGACCTATTTCGAACCCGTCGCCGAGGCCCTGCGCATGGGGCGACAGGTGCTCGTCCTGCTTCCCGAAATCGCGCTGACCGAGAATTTCCTCGCCCGTTTCGAACACCGCTTCGGCGCGGCACCTGTGCTGTGGCATTCCTCGCTCAAATCGACCGAGCGCCGCCGGGCATGGCGCGCGATTTCACAGGGTAGCGCGCAGGTCGTGGTCGGCGCGCGTTCGGCGCTGTTCCTGCCCTATGCCGACCTTGGCCTGATCGTCGTCGACGAGGCGCACGAGGTCAGTTTCAAGCAGGATGACGGCGTACGCTACAATGCCCGCGACGTGTCGGTGATGCGCGCGCGCTTCGAGGGGCTGCCGGTGGTGCTCGCCAGCGCCACGCCTGCGCTCGAAAGCCTGCACATGGCCGAAATCGGCGTCTACGAGCGCCTCGAACTGCCAAGCCGGTTCGGCGGAGCGGAACTCCCGGCGATCCACATCCTCGACCTGACGCGCGAAAAGCCGCCGCGCGGGCGCTGGCTGGCGCAGCCCTTGGTGGACGGCCTCGCGGCGCGGCTGGAGCGCGGCGAACAGTCGCTCCTCTTCCTCAATCGCCGCGGCTATGCCCCGCTCACCCTGTGCCGCAATTGCGGGCACCGCTTCAAATGCCCCCATTGCAGCGCGTGGCTGGTCGAGCATCGCCTCTCCGCCCGCCTCGCCTGCCACCATTGCGGGCTGGAGACCCAGGTTCCCGAAGCCTGCCCCGAATGCGGCGAGAGCGATTGCCTCGTCGCCTGCGGACCGGGCGTGGAGCGGATCGCCGACGAAGTCGCCGAACTCTTCCCCGAAGCCCGCGCGGCGGTCGCGACGTCCGACACGCTCGGCAATCCCGAACGCGCAGCGCAATTCATCGCCGAGGCCGAGGCGAAGGCGATCGACGTGATCGTCGGTACGCAGCTCGTCACCAAGGGATTTCACTTTCCCGACCTCACGCTTGTCGGTGTGGTCGATGCCGACCTCGGCCTCGAAGGCGGCGACCTGCGCGCGGCCGAGCGGACCTACCAGCAGGTCGCGCAGGTCGCCGGGCGCGCGGGGCGCGGCAGCAAGCCGGGCGAAGTGCTGATCCAGACCCGCCACAAGGACGCGCCCGTCATCGCCGCGCTGGCGGACGGCGACCGCGCCGCCTTCTACGCCGCCGAAACCGAGGCCCGCCGCGATGCAGGCGCTCCGCCCTTCGGGCGCTGGGCAGCGATCATCCTGTCATCCGAGGACGAACTCGAGGCGCGCGAGGCGGGGGTCCGGCTGGGCGATGCGCGCCCGCACATGGACGACCTCATGATCCTCGGCCCCGCCCCCGCCCCGCTCGCGCTGCTGCGGGGCCGCTATCGCTACCGCTTCCTCGTGAATGCGAAGCGCAGCGCGGGGCTGCAAAAGGCGCTGCGCGAATGGATTGCCCGGGTCGATTTCGCCCCCGGCGTGCGCGTGGGCATCGACATCGACCCCTATTCCTTCGTCTAGGCGTTGAAAATGCCGGCGCTTCCGGCTTACGTAAAACCTATGCGAATACTTGCCCTGCTGCTTGCCTGTCTTGTCCTCGCCGCGCCCGCGCGCGCCGACGACTGGCATCGCGCCGAGAGCGAGAATTACGTCGTCCATGCGCAGATGAGACCCGAAAACCTGCGCGACATCGTGCGCCTGATGGAAGACTTTCACCGCCTTCTGCAAACCCTGCTCCCCACCCAGACCCAGCGGCAACGCAAGGCGCGAATCTGGCTCGAGGAGGATGCCCGCAAGATCAGTGAACTCGTTTCCCTGCGCATAGGGGGCATCTCTGGCGCGAAACCCGACATGGCAGCGGCCTATGTGCTCGACGACCCATCGCGCGAGCGCCATGTGCGCCATTACCCGCTGTTCTTCAGCCAGGCGCATCTCTTCATCGGCGATGCGTATTTTCGCAGCCACGCACCCTGGGTCGCGATCGGCGTGCCCGCCTTTTTCAAGACGGCCTATCGCGGCGAGGACGAGCATTTCATTCTCGGCGCGCCCGATGTTCTGCAACGTGAGCCGACCCGCGCCTCCGCGAAAAACCTCGCCGAATTGATTTTGCTGGAGAGCTGGCCCGATCGCCAGCGTGCTTTCGCACGGGCCAATGCGCTCGCCCGTGCCACCGCGACGGTGCTGCTGATCGACCCCGCCTTTTCAGGCCGGCTCGAAGCCTACCTGGCCTCCTGGACTGCCGGGCGCTCGCCCGAGGCGGCGATGGCGGAACTGGGCGATCTCGAAGCGCTTGCGGATGCCATTGATGCGCGCGCGAGGGAGCGGACAAAGGCCCTGCGGCAAGTCGCGCTCCCGCCCGGAACGGAGGCCGGAATCGTAATCCGGGCGATGACCCGCGACGAGATCGACCTCGTGCACCCGCGGATGGAAAGGCTCGCCGAAACCGACCTCGAACGCACGGCGCGCCGGCTTGCCCGCCTGGCCGAACGCCACCGGGAAAGCGCGGCGACATGGTACGAATACGCCGCCACCGAATTCGCGCGGGTGCGCGACAGCCGCAATCCCGGATCGGTCTTTCGCGGCTTCGGCTTTCCCAATGGCGAAACCCTCTTGGTCGTAGCCGATTCCCATCCCGACGCCGAGGCGTGGCGCGCGGTGAACCGGGCGCTCGAACTCGACCCCGACCATCCCGCAGCGCGCATGCTAAAGGCGGAGATCCTGCTCGGGCGCCTTGTCCGGTCCGCGCAGGACGACGAGAACGAAGGCTTCGAGGCGGTGCGCGCCATGCTCGCACCGCTCGCGCGCGAGGCCGAGCTCCACCCGCTCGCGGCGGCGCTGCATTATCAGTCCTTCCTCGAACAGGGTATAGCCCCGCCGGCCGATGCGGTGGACCTGCTCGGCCGGGCCTTCATCGCCAATCCGTCGGTCGGCGCGTTTCGCTACGCCTATGCGGTCGCGCTGTCGCGTGCAGGGCAGAGGGATGCGGCGCGGACCCTGCTTTCCTCGATGCTCAACGCCCCCGACTACCGCGACGCGGCGCAGCGCGCGCTGGACGCGAACTGAAGCGGGCCGGCCCTTTCCTCCGATCGCGGGAGCCAAGCGGCGCGCTGCGCGTTGCCGGGCCATGCCAGGCGAAAATCCGATCCTCGTGCCCATTCTCGGCGACCAGCTAACCCGCACGCTCGCAAGCCTTCGCGGCCGGGCCAAGGACGACACCGTCATCCTCATGATGGAGGTCTGGGACGAGGCAACCTACGTCAAGCATCACAAGCAGAAGATCGTTCTCATCTTCTCGGCCATGCGCCATTTCGCCGCCGAACTGCGCGAGGCCGGCTGGACGGTCGATTACGTCAGGCTCACCGATGCAGACAATGCGCACAGCTTCACCGGGGAAGTTGCCCGAGCCGTCGAACGCCATGCCCCGCGCGCAATCCATGTCACCGAGGCGGGCGAATGGCGCGTCCAGCAGCAAATCGAGGAATGGCCGGACAAATTCGCCTGCGCAGTCGAGCTATTCCCCGATGACCGCTTCGTCTGCTCCATCGCCGATTTCCGCGAATGGGCCGAGGGGCGCAAGGACCTGACCATGGAGCATTTCTACCGCGAGATGCGAAAGCGGCTCGACATCCTGATGACGGAGGATGGCAAGCCCGTCGGCGGCGACTGGAATTACGACAGCGAGAACCGCAAGCCGCCGAAAAAGGGCATGGACCCGCCGCAAGTGCCCGATTTCGAACCCGACGCGATAACGCGCGAGGTGATCGATCTGGTGGGCGAGCAATTCCCCGACCATTTCGGCGATCTCGAACCCTTTCGCTGGCCCGTCACTTCCGACGAAGCGGAACAGGCCGCCGACGCCTTCTTCGCCGCGCGCATCGAGAAATTCGGCCCCTACCAGGACGCGATGGTGCACGGGCAGGACGACCTTTACCATTCCATGCTCTCGACCAGCCTCAATTGCGGGCTGCTCGATCCGCTAGACCTGTGTCGCCGCGCCGAACGGGCCTATGAGGACGGCCGCGCCCCGCTCAATTCGGTCGAGGGATTCATCCGCCAGATCATCGGCTGGCGCGAGTTTGTGCGCGGGTTCTACTGGCTGCTCATGCCCGGGCTCGAAAGCGACAATGCGCTGAACGCCCAGCGCGCCATGCCCGAATTCTTCTGGACCGGCGAAACCGACATGCGCTGTCTTGCCGACTGCATCCGTTCCACCCGGGAGGACGCGCACGCCCACCATATCCAGCGGCTCATGGTGCTCGGCAATTTCTGCCTTCTCGCCGGGATCGAGCCGCGCGAAGTGCAGGACTGGTATCTCGTCGTCTATGCCGATGCCTATCAATGGGTCGAACTGCCGAACGTGTCGGGCATGATCCTCTACGCCGACGGCGGGAAGCTGGCGACCAAGCCCTATGCCGCGAGCGGCAATTACATCAACAAGATGTCAAATTACTGCAAGCAATGCCGCTATTCGGTGTCCAAGAAGACGGGCGAGGATGCCTGCCCCTTCAACCCGCTCTACTGGCATTTCATGGACCGCCACCGGGACCGGCTTGAAAGCAACCACCGCGTCGGGCGCATCTACGCGAACTGGGACAGGATGGGCGAGGAAAAGCAGCGCGCCTATCTCGACAGCGCCCAGGCCTTTCTCGACGGGCTACAGCCCGCCCGCAAGGGCTGGGCCCGCGAGGAATGAGGGCGTGGGGGGTGATTCGCGCTCGATACGCGGATCCCGCCGCGCACCGGCCTTGCCGCGCGGGATCCAGAATGGATGCAGATTAGCATCGGCCGCGCGCCCACCCGGCGAAAAGGGGATGCAACGCCCCATCTTCGCGCCGAACAGAGGCGAGGATTCAGACGGGGTTCACGGATTGACGATTCAAGACAAGTATCTGAACACAATGTGAATTTCACTTACACCACTTTCGGTTCGGCAAGCAATGTGATATATCATCCTCCCGGAGCGCTCCTACCCTTCACCCCACCCACGTAGGAGTATCATCGTGGCTTTTCCGTCCTCCCGGCTCGCCGCCGGGCTATCCGCCGCTGCGCTGGCCGCCACCGCCGCGCCCGCCCATGCCTATGACTTTCCATGCTTCGACGACGACATGGTCGAATCCGCCCGGATTCACGACCTGCGCGTGATGCTGATGGTCTCGGCGCTGAAATGCCGGTTCGACAGCCCCTCGACCCTGCACGAATACACCGACCTACTCGACCGGCGCGAAGGCGAATTCAGCTTTCACGGCAAGCGTGTGCGCGCCGATTTCGCCGAAAGACTGGGCCCGAGGCGCGGCGAATCCGAATTCCAGAGCTACAATACGCGTCTGTCGAACTACCATTCCAAGGTCCAGCCGACGCGCGAACTGTGCGCGGATTCGACCGCGTTCATGCGCCTCGCCAAGCGCGCGGACGACGCAGAGCTCGCCACCCTGTCGAAGCTCGTGACCAATCGCGCGGTGCGCAGCTGCGCCCTGTCGACGGGCCGCGCGCAGACGCGCTTCGTGCCCCCGATGCGCGAGCGCGATCCGTTCGCCGGTCTCCCGGCTCCGAGCTGGGAGCGCGCGGCTCCGGCACCCGCGCGCGAGGAAAGGCCGCAGATCGTGGACGGCGTGCCGACCTACACCGCACCGGGCAGCATGCCTCAAACGCGGCCCGAACCGCTTGAGACGGTGGATGTGCCCTCACAGGCCGCGCGCCCACCGATCGCCTCGGCCGAAAACGCCGCCAGCCGGGCCGCCCGGGCCGCCGCCTCGGGCGATGATGCGAAGATCGACCGGGCGATCGAAGCGCTCTCGGCCGCAGCCGAGGCTCTGCGCGAGCTCAAGACCGCGCCCTGACCGGCCGGCGCGTGGACGGGTCCCTGGTGGGAGGACCGCAAAGGCGCGCAAGGCAAGAGGCCCTGCGAGAAGGCCCGCAAAGCCATTGACTGCACGCGAAGGGGGGGTGGTGGCCCCCTTTTTCTTGCCTCCTCCTTGCCCGCGCATGCCTGCCAGGCTTTTTCGTTTCGATCTGCCCGCCCCTGCCCTAGGAGGCATCGGCAGGCCACAAGCGGCCAAGGGGAGACAGACCATTCTTACCATCCATCACCTGCGCATCTCGCAATCCGAACGCATCGTCTGGCTGTGCGAGGAACTGGGGCTCGACTACGACCTCAAGCTGTATGACCGCGATCCCGAGACACGGCTCGCCCCCGGCGAATTGAAAGCGATCCACCCGATGCAGATCGCGCCGGTGATCGAGGACGGCGACCTCGTGCTCGGCGAAAGCGGGGCGATCGTCGAATACATTGTCGGCAAATATGCGCCGGACACCGATCTCGTCCCCGGCCCCGACGATCCGGATTTCGCCGATCACCTGTACTGGTTCCATTTCGCCAACGCGACGTTCATGACCAATGGCATGATGCAGATCGCCGTCGGTGCGGTGGGCGCCGATATGCCCCCGCCACTGGCGAAGCGCGTGACGAATGCGTGGGAGCAGATCGAGCGGCGGCTGGGCGACGCGGCCTATTTCGGCGGCAGGAGGCTCACCACGGCGGACATCATGATGGTCTTCCAGCTTACCACCAGCCGCGCGTTCCGTGAGCAGCCGATCGACCACCTGCCCAGCCTCAAGGCCTACCTGAAACGCATCGGCGCGCGCAAAGCCTATGTCCGCGCGATGGAAAAGTGCGAGCCCGGCTTCCCGCCCAAGCTCGACTGACCGCCCGTCGCGCCGCATAGGGCGGCCTGCGGGAACGCATCGGCTCGGCCATGCGTCGGTTCACCATGACCTATTGTTTCGATGCGCCCGGCGGGATCGGGCGGCAGGTGCGCGCCATCGCCGATTACCAGATCGGCGCGGCGCTCGCCGAGCTGGACCGCCCGGACGAACAGCGCGAGGACATCGTCCATGCGGTGCGCCTGCGCTGCAAGAAACTGCGCGGCCTCATTCGCCTCGTGCGGCCCGCTTTCGAACCCTACAAGGACGAAAATGCCGCCTTCCGCCATGTCTCGCACCTGTTCGCGGAGCTGCGCGATGCGAAGGTCATGCAGGACACCTACGATCTCGTGCTCGGCGCCTTCGACGAGCAGGTCGAACGCGGGGCCTTTGCCGGCGTGCGGCGCGAGCTGACCCGCCGTCGCAAGGCCTTGCTCGCGCGTACGGATTGGGCCGCGCTGTGCGGGGAAGCGCGCGAACGGCTGGGCGCCGCGCGCGAGCGGGCGAGCGACTGGCGGATCGAGGGCGACGGATGGGGGGCGATCGCACCCGGTATCGCCAAGACCCACGGCCGCGCGGTCAAGGCCATGGCGAAGGCGACCGACGAGCCGACCGGCGACACCCATCACGAATGGCGCAAGCGGGCGAAATATCACCGGTATCACACCCGCCTGGTGAAGCACGCCTTCGAGCAGGCGCTGGCACCGCGTGCCGATACGTTGCACCATCTGACCGGCCTGCTGGGCGACCATCACGACATCCATGTGCTTGCCGAAGCGCTCGACGAGGATCCCGATGCCTTCGGGGACGAGCGCACTCTCGCCCTTCTTGCGAGCATGGCCGAGCGACGCGCCGCCGATCTCTCGGCGCGGGCCCATGCGCTGGGGACGCGGCTTTTCGCCGAGGAGACGGATGCGCTCGTTGAGCGCTGGGGGCGGTGGTGGAAAGCGTGGGAAAGCGAATGCGAGCCTGCCCGTGTCGCGTGATGTTGCCGATGCGTATTTTGATAACAAAAATTATATATTTCAACGATTTGGCAATCCTTCATCACAACTCGTCGAAGGGTGCCGGGATTTCCGGAACGCGGTCCCCCCGGATGACTTTCATGAACGAAACCCAAGACGAAAATACCAAGAAGAGGACGCCCATGACCGACCATAAAGCAACCGACCGCAGGAACACGCAGGAAGCGGGCGGCGTCAAGCACACGCTCAACAAGGCCGTCGATGCGGCCGGAGGGATGGTGGGACAGGCCGATGCCGCGACCACCAGCAAGGCCGACCAATTCGCACAGAGCGCTGCGATCAGCGACATGTACGAGATCGAATCGAGCCGCATCGCGCTCGACCGGACGCAGAACCCGAGTGTGCGCGAAGCGGCGCAGAAGATGATCGACGACCACACCGACAGCTCGGCCAAGCTCGAGACTGCGGTCCGGCAATCCCCCAAGGTCAAGCCCTCGGCAGTCCCGAACGAGCCCGACAAGCGCCGCGAGACAATGCTCGACCACCTGCGCGAAGCACCGGCGGACGAATTCGATCGGACTTACCTCAAGCAGCAGGTCATGGCCCACGAGGAGGCGACCAGGCTGATGCACAATTTCCGCGACGAAGGCGATTGCCAGGTCCTGCGCAGCTTCGCGACCGAAGTTTCACCGATTATCGAGGGGCACCTCGACCACATGAAGCGGCTCGAGACAAACATGCCGCGCTGAATACGATCGAATGAAAATATTAGGCGCGGGAAGGCCGCGATAGCCTTCCCGCGCTTTATCCTGTGCGCGTCATAATGCGCGCCTCATCATGTGCACTTCACAAGGCGCGTTCACGGCGCAGCAATTCCGCCTTGATCACCGTGCCATAGGCATAGCCGCCCAGCGACCCGTCGGCGGCGACGACCCGGTGGCACGGGATCAGCACGGCGATCCGGTTGGCCCCGTTCGCCCCGCCCACCGCGCGGCTCGCCTGCGGCTTGCCGATAGCGGCGGCAAGTTCGCCATAGGTGCGCGTCTCGCCCGCCGGGATGCGGCGCAGCTCCTCCCACACACGGGTCTGGAAGGCCGTCCCGTCGATATCGAGCGGGATCGCGGCGTCGGCCGATCCCGGCCGCTCGACCGCAGCGATGACGTTTTCGAATAAGGGGCGTGTGTCCTCACCCGCCGGCACCAGGCGCGCCTCGGGGAAGAGCGCGGCGAGGTGCGCTTCGCCCTTCCCGAATGACAGGCAGCACACCCCCTTGTCGTTCGCCGCGACGAGCATCCCGGCGAGAGAGGTCTCGAGCACCGCCCAGCGAATGATGCTGCTTTGGCCGCCCCTCGGCAGGTTCGTTGCCGTCATGATCGCCTCCGTTCGTGTCCGCGTGAAAAGCCGCCGGGCAGTCAAGACCCCGGGCGGGGATCGACGCGCCTGTCCGCATGCTTTGTCACAGGCGACATGCGTGCGCCTTGCCGGAGACACCCTACTGCCCGGACTTCATGATTCCGACACATTAGTTCCGGACACCGCCCATGTCGGCGGATCGAGCCGATCGTTTATGGGATTCGCCGATGAACGCGCAATCGCTTCTCTTCGTTGCCGGGAGCGGCGTCGCCGCGCTACTCGCTGCCCCGCTTGCCTCCCAGGAAAGCGCCGATGCCGCGCTCGAGGCGGCCTGCCGCGCCAACGAGGTTACCGCGCCCGATTCGTGCCCCTGCACGCTCAGCAAGGGCCGCGCGGCGGGGCTGAAGGATGAAGAACTCGCTTCGCTGTTCAGGGATGACGGCCGTTCGGAGCCGGTCGGCGAGGCGCAATACGGGCGCTTCTGGCAGGTCAAGGCGCAGTGCATCGCCGATGCCACCATGGCGGGCTTGGGCATCACTCCCGGCAACCCGCTGCCGGGCGTTCCGCAGAACATGCGGCCCGGAATGCCTCTCGGACCGGCCGCGAGCGACCCGGCGCGCTCGACCCCGCCGCCGCCGTCCGCAGCCCCCGCGCCATCCGCAGCGTCGGCTGGGCTGTCGCAGCCGGGCAAGCGCAGCCTGGCCGATATCGAGCGGATGATCGCGGCGCTGCGTGACACGGCCTGGGAATATGTCGAACCGGCCTCCGACGACGCGCGGCGGCACCGCTATGATTTCCTCGCCGAGGGCGACCTTGTCGTCCATTCCAGCACGAACGGCGATGGCCGCTTCGCGCAGGTCCTTCGCCTCTCCGCCGAGGACGCGCCCCATGGTGCCTTCATCCGCACCCGCGAGATGAACAGCGGCGCGTTCGGGGACCTTCCCATCGTCTCGCTGGCGGCCGATCGCATGGTCTACCAGAAGCGCTATGTCCGTACCGGGGAGGAATGGGCGTTCCGCAAGGTCGGCCCGGCCACGCGCGCAATCCCGCAATCCGCGCCGCAGCCTCTCGGCGACGGGTTCTGGCGTGCCGATTTCAACCCCGTTTCCAAGAATCGGGCGCTACTCGGGCGGCAGCGCCTTTCGGGCTTTGCCAATGCCGCCAATCGCGATGTCGCCAATGCCCGCCTGCTCGGTTCGATGCTCTATCTTGTCGTCCCGAACGACGTCGAAGGCTGCACGAGCGCCTGCTTCCTCGTCCTCAATGCGGTCGATGCGCGCACGCGCCGGACGGGCAAGCGTCTGATCGAGGCGAGCGGGGTCGATTTCGTTGGCGTGCGCCCGGAAGGACCGGACACGCTCGGCACCGCTCGGCGCAGCGACAATGCGGCGAGCGTGCGCGCGTATGACGGGCTCGGCGGGTGGACGGAATGGTTCTGCACAGAAAGCCGCGCGGGGCTCGATTGCCGCAAGACCGGGAAGCGGGCCCCGCCGCCTGCCGCCACGGCCGCTACCGCCTCCGCGATGACCTCCACGAACGCCATCGCCTCCCGACTCTCCGCCGTCCGAGGCGAAGCGTGGGGCGCGGCGCAATGCTTCGGCCATTTCTATCTCGCCCCTGCAAGTCGCGGGCTGGTGGCCGATGTGCGCGCGATGTTCGGCTTTACCCGCAGCAATCCGAAGTCGCTGGTGGCGACCCTCATCGATGCGCCGGGCGCCATGAACCCTTCGCTCAAGCTGGTGATCGACGGACGCGAACGCGTCCTCGCAAGCGCGGGCGAGCGGCGCTGGGCGGCGCAGGGCATCGCTTTCGCCTTCCGTCCCTCCGGACCGATGATGAGCGACAACCCGGCCTATGGATTTACCCCCGGGCGGGCTACGCTGACGCTGGACGCACGCAGCGAAACCATCGAGATGGTCGAATTTGGAGGCTGTTGAACCGGAGTGTCGCCCGCACGTGGGCAGCGCAAGGTTAATCCCGCGCTCATCCCGATTGCGGGATTGAACGGGGCCGCGATATGGCCCAATCACGCTGCCGATGACGATGCCCCCCTCCCCCGCTGCGGCCGCTCTCGGCGGCGCTCGGGTGCGTTTCGCCAGCGCGCTCGCCATGCTGCTGCTCGCAGCGTCGCTGCTGCCCGGATCGGCGCGCGCCGATCCGGGCGATATCGATGCGGCCGCGCGAGGCGTCGTGCGCGTGGTGCTCATCGCGCGCGACGGGGAGGAACTCGTCCCTGTCACCCATGGCAGCGGCTTTGCGGTCACGCCGAACATGATCGTCACCAATGCCCATGTCATCCGCGAGGCGCTGCAGGACGATAGCTTGCGCATCGGGATCGTCCCGAGCGAAGGCGATGATGGGGCCTATGGCCGCGCCGTGGCGGTCTCTCCGCGGAACGACCTTGCGCTGGTCGAGATCGTCAACGGGTCGCTGCGCCTTCCGCCGCTGACCTTTTCGGGCGAGGCGCAACGCGGCATGGCCGAGGTATCGGCGGTGGGCTATCCGATGAATGTCGATCTTGCCCAGGGGCTCGAATTGGGGGACATTTTCCGCGCCCAGCCGCCGGTCAAGAGCCGCGGATTCCTGTCGGGCGAGCGACCGAGCCGGCAGTTCGACACGATCCTCCACACCGCGCCGATCGCGCGCGGCAATTCGGGCGGTCCGCTGCTGGATGGATGCGGGCGTGTGTTGGGAGTCAATTCCTTCGGGGCGGATTCGAACGGGTCGGATGCGGAATTCTATTTCGCGGTTTCCTTGCGCGAATTGCTGCCCTTCCTGCGCGCGAACGAGGTCGAACCGCGGGTCAATGCCCTGCCCTGCCGCTCGATCGATGAATTGAACGCGGCCGAGCGCGCGCGCTTCGATGCGCAGCGGGCCGAGGCGCAGGCAAAACTGCGGGCGCGCGAACAGGAACTGCGCGACGCCCGCGAGAACGCCCGCATCGAGGCGTTGCTGGACGTGAGCGAGGAGCGCGAGAACGCCATGGCGATCGCCGCATTGCTGCTCTTGCTGGGCGGGGGCGCGGGCTTCATGGCGGCTCAGTTGCGGCGCAGGGCGCTGGACAGCGACAGCAGCCAGAACCCCGCGATTGCCGCCGCCGGGATCGCCGGGGCGGCGCTGATCGGCGCGATGCTGGCATGGCTCACCCGGCCCGGCTTCGCCGAGGTCGAGGACCGTGTCGCAGCGGCAATGACGGATGTGCGCGATCCCTCCGCCGAAGCAGGCGAAGGACCTCCCGCCAGTTCGGCGCGCGACGGCACGCTGATTTGCTCGCTCGTGCCCGACCGCAGCCGTATCGTGACCGCGCGGACCGACGACGTGCAATTCGACTGGGCGGGCGATGGCTGCGTCAACGGGCGCACCCAGTACGGCCTGATGGACGGCGAATGGACTCGGGTCTTCGTGCCCGATCAGGAGGAAGCGGTCGCGGTCAATATCTACGATCCCGAGAGCCGCACCTTCCGCAGCGATCGCTACCTGCTCGGGCGCGAGGCGATGGAAGACGCGCGGCGGGTGCGCGATGCCTACGACCCGCCCGCCTGTGGCCTCACCAATGCCGCGCGCATCGTCGCCGAGCAGCAATCGGCGGTCACCGCGCTCCTGCCCGACCGCCCGAACGAGCGGCTAATCTATTCGTGCAGCCCGAAGGGCGCCGACGGTCCTGCGAACGACGGGTGACGAGTGACCTTACCCTCGAACGCTTAACCTGTCCGGCCTCCCGCGTGTTCGCCGCGCAAGGCTCCGGCGGAAGGATCGATCGCACAGAAAGGCACAAATCCGCCCAACGCCCGGCCGCAGGCCAGTTGCCCTTACGCCGCCAGCGTTTCCCCGGTCAGCGTGATGCGGTGCATTTCGCGGGCATGGCCGTGATAGTCGTTCATCGCATTGTGCCAGGTCGTGCGGTTGTCCCAGATCGCCACCGTGCCGGCCTCCCATTCGAGCCGGCACTGGTTGTCCGCGGCAAGCGCAGCGCTCGTGAGTTCCATCAGCAATGGCAGGCTTTCCTCCCGGGATTGGCCGACGAAATGCAACGTGAAAGCGGCGTTGACGTAAAGCAGCTTGCGCCCTGTCTGCGGGTGGCGGATCACGACCGGGTGGACCGCACCGGTGGTCACATCCTGGCCGCGCAGCTCGCCGGCCTGGTCGGTTCCGGCATAGACCCCGCCTTGGCTGTAGACATGGTCGGCGGTGTGGAATGCCTCGAGCCCTTCGATCCGGGCTTTCAAGTCGTCGGACAGGGCATCATAGGCCGCCCCCATATGCGCGAAGAGCGTGTCCCCGCCTGTCGGGGGCAGTTCGCGCGCGACGAGGATCGAGCCCATCGCCGGGACAGGGTCATAGGAATGGTCGGTGTGCCACGCTCCGCCGATATTCGTCCGTTGGTCCGGCGCCTTCTTCACCAGGGCGATTTCCGGAAAGGCCGGGTCGAGAGGGAAATAGGCATTGACGTCGATCCCGTCCCACCTCTTTGCGAAGGCGATATGATCGCGCGGCGTGAAATCCTGGTCGCGGAACACGGCCACGCCGCGTTCGTAGATCGCCTGCTTGATCGCCTGCAATTGCGCGTCGCTGCACGAAGCGAGCGCGACATCTCCGATTTCGATCCCGCAATGCAGGGCCATGGGTTTCATGTGCATCGTTTCTCTCCCTCGCGGCTCGCCCGGCCGCCAAGGGCAGCTTGCCGTGCCTTGCGGGCGGCGTCCAGAGAATCGCTGCCCCATGCTTGCAACATCCCCCCCCCGGTGCTAGGCGCGCGCCAGCCTTGCGGCAGGGGTCTGACGGGCCCGCTTTTCGCGCTTGGCGCAGCATCGTTTTCTCGGACCTCCAAGAGGATCTTTCGCGCGTGGATATTTCCGCCGGTATACAGGCCAGCCTAGCGGGGCGTTACGCCGCTGCCCTATTCGACCTTGCAAGCGAGAACGGGACCGTCACGGCTGTCGAGACGGATCTCGAAACGCTGCGACAGGCGCTCGCCGAATCGCCCGAATTGCGCGCGGTTACGAGCAATCCGCAACTCTCGCGCGGGGCTCAGGGGCAGGCGATCTCGGGCGTGGCGGGCCATCTCGGCCTCTCGCCGCTGACGACGAATTTCCTCGGCGTGCTGGCCGAAAATCGCCGCCTTTCGAAACTGTCCGACATGATCGCCGCGTTCAAGGCTATCGCTGCGGCCCAGCGCGGCGAGGTCAGCGCGAGCGTCACGAGCGCGCATCCGCTGTCGGACGAACAGCTCGCCCGGCTCAAGGACAAGCTGACCGCGCGCGAGGGCCGCACGGTCATGCTCACCGCCGATGTCAACCCGGACCTTCTCGGCGGCCTCGTCGTCACGATCGGCTCGCAGCGCATCGACGCCTCGATCCGCACCCGTCTCAACTCGCTTTCGCAGGCCATGAAGGCCTGACCAGACAGCCATCGAAGGCTCAAAGGAATACGCAACATGGAAATCCGCGCCGCAGAAATCTCCAAGGTCATCAAGGACCAGATCGCCAATTTCGGCACCGAGGCCGAAGTCAGCGAAGTCGGCTCCGTGCTCAGCGTGGGTGACGGGATCGCCCGCATCCACGGCCTCGACAAGGTGCAGGCCGGCGAGATGGTCGAATTCGTCGGCAAGGACGGCGCGGCCGGTATCCAGGGCATGGCGCTCAATCTCGAAGCCGACAATGTCGGGGTCGTGATCTTCGGTTCGGACAGCACGATCAAGGAAGGCGACACCGTCAAGCGGACCGGCACCATCGTCGACGTGCCGGTGGGTAAGGGCCTGCTCGGCCGCGTGGTCGATGCGCTGGGCAACCCGATCGACGGCAAGGGCCCGATCGAAGCCGCCGAACGCCGCCGCGTCGAAGTCAAGGCACCGGGCATCATTCCGCGCGAATCCGTCTCCGAGCCAGTGCAGTCGGGCCTCAAGGCGATCGACGCGCTCGTTCCCGTGGGCCGCGGCCAGCGCGAACTGATCATCGGCGACCGCCAGACCGGCAAGACCGCGGTCGCGAACGACACCTTCATCAACCAGAAGGGCGTCAATGCAGGCGATGACGAGGGCAAGAAGCTCTATTGCGTCTATGTCGCTGTCGGCCAGAAGCGTTCGACCGTCGCGCAGATCGTCAAGCAGCTCGAGGAGAACGGCGCGATGGAATATTCCATCGTCGTTGCCGCGACCGCTTCGGAGCCCGCCCCGCTCCAGTATCTCGCGCCCTATACCGGCTGCGCGATGGGCGAATATTTCCGCGACAACGGCATGCACGCCGTGATCGTCTATGACGACCTTTCCAAGCAGGCCGTAGCCTACCGCCAGATGTCGCTCCTGCTGCGCCGTCCTCCGGGCCGCGAAGCCTATCCGGGCGACGTGTTCTACCTCCACTCACGCCTGCTCGAACGCGCGGCGAAGATGAACGCGGACAACGGTTCCGGCTCGCTCACGGCGCTTCCCATCATTGAAACCCAGGCCGGCGACGTATCGGCCTACATCCCGACCAACGTGATTTCGATCACCGACGGGCAGATCTTCCTCGAGACCGACTTGTTCTACCAGGGCGTCCGCCCGGCGATTAACGTCGGCCTTTCGGTGTCGCGCGTGGGCGGTGCGGCGCAGACCAAGGCGATGAAGAAGGTGTCCGGTTCGATGAAGCTCGACCTTGCCCAGTACCGCGAAATGGCGGCCTTTGCGCAGTTCGGCTCGGACCTCGATGCCGCAACGCAAAAGCTGCTCAATCGCGGTGCGCGCCTGACCGAGCTGCTCAAGCAGCCGCAGTTCTCGCCGATGCCGTTCGAGGAGCAGACCGTGTCGATCTATGCCGGGACCAACGGCTATCTCGACAATGTGCCCGTCGATCGCGTGACCGATTACGAAGAGCAGATGCTCGCCTTCATGCGCTCCGAACACGGCGACGTGCTGGAGGAAATCCGCACCACCCAGAAGTTCGAGGACGACACCAAGGCCAAGGTCGTGGCCGCGCTCGACGCCTTCGCCAAGCAGTTCGCGTAAGGGAGCGCGCGCGTGGCCAGCCTCAAGGAACTCAAAGGCCGGATCAACTCGGTCAAGTCGACCCAGAAGATCACCAAGGCCAAGCAGATGGTCGCGGCGGCCAAGCTTCGACGTGCCCAGAGTGCGGCCGAGGCCGCACGGCCCTATGCCGAACGGCTCGCCGGTGTCATGGCGAGTCTTGCCGGACGCGTTTCGGGCGACAACGCGCCGAAACTGCTCGCCGGGACCGGCTCGGACAAGCGCAACCTGATCGTGGTCGTCAACACGGACAAGGGTCTTTGCGGCGGTCTCAACGCCAATCTCGTCAAGGCGGCCAAGGCCAAGGCGCGCGAATTGCTGGCACAGGGCAAGCAGATCGAATTCTACCTCGTCGGAAAGAAGGGCCGCGCGCCGCTCAAGCGCGATTTCGCAAGCGAAATCGGCGGCGGCTACGACACGAGCGAGGTCAAAACCCCCGGTTTCGAGGAAGCCGACGCGGTCGCAGCCGAGCTGATCGAGATGTTCGAGGCAGGCAAGTTCGACATAGCGCACCTGATCTATCCGACGTTCAAGTCGGCGCTGGTGCAGGATCCGACCGTGAACCAGCTCATCCCGGTCCCCTCGCCCGACAGCGCGAACACGAACGAGGCCATGGTCGAATACGAGCCGGGCGAGGAGGAGATTCTCGAGGAATTGCTGCCCCGCTACGTCAAGACACAACTCTTCGGCGCGCTGCTCGAACGCGAGGCCTCGGAACAAGGCGCCTCGATGACAGCGATGGACAATGCGACCCGCAATGCGGGCGAGCTCATCAAGGATCTCAATATCGAATACAATCGCAGTCGCCAGGCCGCGATCACCACCGAGTTGATTGAGATCATTGCCGGCGCGGAGGCCCTGTAATGCGCAAGACCGTCTTTTTTGCCCTAGCCCTGCCCCTTGCCCTCGCCGCCTGCGGCGACCCGGTCGATCCGGACAAGCTCGAGGAGGTCGCCGCCGAGCCGACCACGCCTCCCCTGCTGGAGGAAGAACCGGCCGAGCCAGAAGGTATCGCCGAGGGGGCAGAGCTCGAGGCCGATGAAAACGTCCCCGGGCTTGCCGAAGTGCAGGTTGCGCTCGCTCAGTGCAATTTCGAGCAGGACGTAATCGACGCTACCTGCACCGCGAGCGAGGCTGCAAGCGAGTTCACCTGCGTCTATTCCCTCGACGGCGACACGCCAGAGACGATGCGCGAGGCATTCATCGCCGCCGACGGCGACACTTACACCCTCATCGACATCCCTGAAGACTGCCCCGTGCAGTAACCATCCCACAGGAAACAGAGAAAATGGCAACCGCACCCGCATTGAACCAGACCACGAACGGCACCATCGCCCAGGTCATCGGCGCCGTCGTCGACGTCCAGTTCGAAGGCGAACTGCCCTCGATCCTGACCGCGCTCGAAACGAAGAACGGCGAGACCACGCTTGTCCTCGAAGTCGCGCAGCACCTTGGCGAAAACACCGTGCGTACAATTGCGATGGACGGCACGGATGGGCTGGTCCGGGGCCAGGAAGTGGTCAACACCGGGCGGCAGATCAGCGTTCCGGTCGGCCCCAAGACGCTCGGGCGCATCATGAATGTCGTCGGCGAAGCGATCGACGAACGCGGCCCGATCGGTGCCGACCAGACTGCCCCGATCCACGCCGAAGCGCCGGAGTTCATCGACCAGTCGACCGATGCGAGCATTCTCGTCACCGGCATCAAGGTCATCGACCTGCTCGCCCCCTATGCGAAGGGCGGCAAGATCGGCCTGTTCGGCGGTGCGGGCGTCGGCAAGACCGTGCTGATCCAGGAACTCATCAACAACATCGCCAAGGGTCACGGCGGCGTGTCAGTTTTTGCAGGCGTCGGCGAACGCACCCGTGAGGGGAACGATCTCTACCACGAATTCCTCGACGCAGGCGTCATTGCCAAGGATGCCGATGGCAACGCTACCAGCGAAGGATCGAAGGTGGCGCTCGTCTTCGGGCAGATGAACGAGCCTCCGGGCGCGCGTGCCCGCGTGGCGCTTTCGGGCCTCACCATGGCCGAATATTTCCGCGACCAGGAAGGCCAGGACGTGCTGTTCTTCGTCGACAACATCTTCCGCTTCACCCAAGCGGGTTCGGAAGTGTCGGCGCTGCTCGGCCGCATCCCCTCAGCGGTGGGTTACCAGCCGACGCTGGCGACCGATATGGGCAACCTGCAGGAACGCATCACCTCGACCACCAAGGGCTCGATCACTTCGGTGCAGGCGATCTACGTGCCGGCGGACGACCTTACCGACCCTGCTCCGGCAACCTCCTTCGCGCACCTTGACGCGACCACCACGCTGAGCCGCGCGATTTCGGAGCTCGGCATCTACCCGGCGGTCGACCCGCTCGATTCCACCAGCCGCGTGCTCGAACCGCGCGTCGTCGGCCAGGAGCACTACGAGGTCGCGCGCAAGGTTCAGGAAACGCTGCAGAAGTACAAGAGCTTGCAGGACATCATCGCCATTCTCGGGATGGATGAGCTGTCGGAAGAGGACAAGCTGACCGTCGCCCGCGCGCGCAAGATCCAGCGCTTCCTTTCGCAGCCCTTCCACGTGGCCGAGGTCTTCACCAACATTCCCGGCGTCTTCGTCCAGCTCGAGGACACGGTGAAGAGCTTCAAGGCGGTCGTCGAAGGCGAATACGACCACCTGCCCGAAGCCGCCTTCTACATGGTCGGCGGGATCGATCAGGCGGTCGAAAAGGCCGCCAAGCTGGCCGAGGAAGCGTAAGCATCATGGCCCTCCACTTCGAACTCGTCACCCCGGCCAAGCTGGTCCGCTCCGAAGACGTCCACATGGTCGTCGTCCCGGGCGCGGAAGGCGAATTCGGCGTGCTGGAAGGCCACGCGCCCTTCATGTCGACGATCCGCGACGGCGCGGTGCAGGTCTACAAGAGCGACGGCGCAGCGCCCGAGACGATTCAAGTGCGCGGCGGCTTTGCCGAAGTCGGCGAGAACGGCCTGACGGTGCTGGCCGAGCATGTCGAAGGCTGACCGCGCAATACTATGAATGCCAAGATCAAGGGCGGCCCCGCAAGGGGTCGCCCTTTTTCGATTCCTACCCTTCACATCCCGGCCGCATCCGGTCACATCTGCGTCGACCCAATTCGTTCCGGAGAGAAGACTTGAAGCTTGTATCCACTCTTGCATTGGCAGCCGCTATGACCCTGACCGCCGCTACGACCACGAAGGCGCAAGACCCTGCCGGTACCGCCGCCGGCGTGCCCGGCCCGGAGGAAGACCCCTTCATCTGGCTCGAGGAAGCACGCTCGGAAGAGGCGCTCGACTGGGTCCGCGCCGAGAACGCGCGTACCCTCGCCGCTCTTGAGAGCGATCCGCGCTTTGACGAACTGAAGGCCGAAGCGCTGTCGATCTATGACAGCGAGGACCGCATCCCTTACGTCTCGTTCCGCCCGGACGGCCTCTACAATTTCTGGCAGGACAAGGAAAACCCCAAGGGGCTCCTGCGCCGCACCAGCCTTGAAAGCTATCGCACCGACGATCCAGAATGGGAGACCGTCCTAGACATCGACGCGCTCGCCGCAGCCGAAGGCAGGGAATGGGTCTACAAGGGCTCGACCTGCCTCCCCCCGGCGCTCAACAAGTGCATGATCGCGCTCTCCGACGGGGGCGAGGACGCGACCGTGATGCGCGAATTCGACACCTCGACGGGGCGTTTCGTCGAAGGGGGATTCGTCCTCGATGAAAAGAGCCAGGGGGGCGTCTCGTGGATCGACGAGGACACGTTGCTGGTCAATCGCGATTTCGGAGAAGGCACGCTGACCGAAAGCGAATATCCCTTCACCAGCCGCATCTGGAAGCGCGGCACGCCTCTTTCCGAAGCCAAGGAAATCTTCCGCGGCGAGGCTTCCGACGTGTGGGCGGGAGCGAGCCTGCTGCGGGATGCCACCGGCACGGTGCAGGCGCGCACGGCCTTCCGCGGGGTGAGCTTTCACGAAGGCCTCTATTACGTCTGGAAGGACGGCGAGTGGCTCGAACTCGACATCCCGAAAAAGGCCTCTCCCTATGGCATCGTCGATGGGCACCTGTTGTTCTCGACCGATGTCGAATGGGAAACGCAGGGACAGACCTTCCCTGCCGACAGCCTGATCGCGGTTGATCTCGAGGAATGGAAAGCCGACCCCAATGGCGCGGCCAAGACGCTCGTGTGGGCACCGGGCGAGCGTCAGACCAAGCGCGGAGGCTCGATTACCGGGAACGCGCTTTATGTCGGCCTGCTCGACAATGTCGTGGGTAAGGTGCTCGAATTCAATTACGTCGCCACTGAAAACGGGGGCGGCGAATGGGTCAGCCGCGAAGTCGCCCTGCCCGGCAACGCCACGGTCGGAATCGCGGCGAGCTCGAACGAGACCGACCAGGTGATGTTCACCGTGACCGACTTCCTCAATCCGACGACGCTCTATTACTCGGATGGAAGCAGCGCGCCCGAGATCATCAAGACCTCGCCCTCCTATTTCGACAAGGCCGGGATGGAGGTCGAACAGTACGAGGCGGTGAGCAAGGACGGGACGAAAATCCCCTACTTCATCGTCAAGCCCGCCGGGATGAAGATGGATGGCAATACGGCGACCCTGTTGACCGGCTATGGCGGCTTCCAGGTCCCGCGCCTGCCCGGCTATCTGGGCTCGACCGGCAAGCTGTGGCTCGAACGCGGCGGGGCCTATGTCCTTGCCAACCTGCGCGGCGGGGGCGAGTTCGGGCCCGGCTGGCACCAGACCGCAATCCGCGAGAACAAACAGCGCACCTGGGACGACTTCATCGCGGTCGCCGAGGACCTGGTGGAGCGCGGTTTCACGAGCCCCGAACACCTCGGCATCCAGGGAGGCTCGCAGGGCGGGCTGCTCGTCGGCACGGCCTTCACCCAGCGCCCCGACCTGTTCGGGGCGGCGATCGTGCAGATCCCGCTGTTCGACATGTTGCGCTATCACCTGATCGGCCGAGGTGCCTCGTGGATCGGCGAATACGGCGACCCGCGGATTCCCGAACAGCGCGCCTGGATCGAAGGCTATTCGCCCTACCAGATGATTTCCGAGGACGCGGATTATCCCGCGCCTTTCCTGTGGGCCTCCACCGCCGACGACCGCACTCATCCTGCCCATGCGAGGAAGGGCGCGGCGAAGCTCAAGGCTCAGGGCCACGACTATTATTATTTCGAGGACATGACCGGCGGCCATTCGGGAGGCGTGGATAACGAACAGCGCGCCAAGCTGCAGGCGCTGCAGCACGTCTACCTGATGCAGCGCCTGATGGACGAGCGCTCGGGCGGCTGATGCGGGATAAGGTGGCCGCCTCGCCGTGCGTCGGCGGTTCCCAACGCCCCTAGCCGGCTTCCTCGACCTCGATCATGACCTCGTTGCGGCGCATGGGTCCGGGTACCATCGGCGCGTTGTAGAAAGCGTATTCGAATGCGCCTTTCGGCTTCAGACCCTGCGCCTCGACCCATTCGGAAAGCTTTTGCTCCATGTCGGCCAGGTCCCCTTGCGGCGCGTTCCCGGCAAAGCGAACCGTCGCCATGCGGCGAGCGGGGATTTCGGTAAGCGTGATGTCGGCGGGCGGCTGGGGCAGGGTGTCGAGCGTGTACTTCGCCGGCATGACGAAGCGCATGCGCCAAGTGTCCTTGGCGATCTGCTCCTCCATGACCGGCGCTGTCATGGCGATCTTTTCATCGCGCGGCGCGCGGTCCTGCAGGACCGGCGAGGTCATCGCAATCCGCTCCCCGCCCTGGGGGCGATCCTGCCCGAAGATATAGGCGGCAAGGCGACGAAAGCTGCGTGAACTCGCCGCCTGCCGCGTGCCGGAATGAGTGATCTCGGCCACGACTAACGCAGGATAGTCGCGCAGCTCGAACGCGCCGTCGACGGCGACAGAAGCGTAATCGGGCTCCTCGGTGTCGCGATACTGGGCGTAGGCCATGGCGGCTCCGGCAATGGCGAGCACCGTGCCCGCGGCGATCCAGACTGTCTTTCTCATGCCGGTAAAGCACCTCGGGCGGTTTAAGGTTCCCGCAGGCGCATCAGGTCCGGGTCGGCGCGTGAAAATCGGGCGGCCTGGTGCTTACCCAGCGCACGAATTTCGCGATCTCGGGCTTCGCGCGGACCGCTTTGGGGTCATCACCGATGCGGGCCAGCTCGGCATTGGTAAAATTGGCATGTATCGTCTTGTGGCAGATCGGATGGACGGGGACGGTGGTGCGGCCCTTTTTCGATTTCGGGACCGGGTGATGCCAGTGCAACCGCGTTTCGATCGGGCGGCCGCATAGCCAGCAGACAAGATCCTCGCATTCGTTCAAGCCGGCAGCTGGGTAAGCGAAAGCATGTTTCCATCGGGGTCCGACAGCCAGCAAACCTGCGCCCCGTCGGGCGCGGTCCACACGTCGCGCTCGTCCTGCTCGAGAAACTCGTAACGCACGAAACGCGCACCGCGTGCCGCCAGTTCGTCGCGCATCGCCGCGATGTCGGTCACCTTCCAGCCGATTGCGGTGAACGGCTGGGGCTCGAAGGTCCCGACCTTCTGCACCCGCAGCATCGTTCCCGCTGCATCGAATTCGAGCGCGAACGGACTGTCCCCCGTAAGCGCAAAGCCCATTACGCTCTCGTAGAAGGTGCGCGCCTCGTCGTGACGGGCGCTGGCAACGAACAGGATCGGCGTCATGGCTCAGCTCTCCTTCTTGGCCGTCTCTTTCTTCTTCTTCATCGCGTCATGAAAACGATCCGCCCAGCCGGGCTTCACCAGCTGCTCTGCGCGAACCATGCGCAACTCGCCCGCTGCCACGTCGCGGCTGACGGTCGAGCCCGCAGCGACGATTGCATCGGAGCCGATATTGACCGGTGCGACCAGCGCGCTGTTCGAGCCGATGAAGGCGCGCTCGCCGATATGGGTCTGGTATTTGAAATAGCCGTCGTAATTGCAGGTGATCGTGCCCGCTCCGATGTTTGCGCCCGCACCCACGGTCGCATCGCCCAGGTAGGACAGGTGGCTCGCCTTGGCGCCCTTGCCGAGCACGGCCTTCTTCATCTCGACGAAATTGCCGACGAAGCTACCCTCCTCCATCACTGCGCCGGGACGCAGGCGGGCAAAGGGGCCGACCGCAGCGCCGCTTGCGATGGTGGCGCCCTCTATGTGGCAATAGGCTCTGATGCGGACCTTGTCGGCAATCTCGACGCCGGGGCCGAACACGACATGCGGTTCGATCGTAACGTCGCGGCCGATCTTCGTATCCCAGCAGAAGAAGACCGTCGCGGGCGCAATCATGGTCGCACCGTCCGCCATCGCCCGTTCGCGCCGGGCGGCCTGCCAGCGTGCCTCGACTCGTGCGAGTTCGGAGCGCGAATTGATCCCGGCGACTTCATCTGGTTCGTCCGTGATGACGACCGCGCAGGCGCGCCCGTCGCCGATCGCGATATTGACTATGTCGGGCAGGTAATATTCGCCTTGCGCGTTGTCGTTTCCGACCCTCGCGAGAAGCGAGAAAAGATCGCTCGCCTTCGCCGCCATCAACCCCGAATTACATAGGTGGCAGGCGCGCTCGCCCTCGTCCGCGTCCTTGTATTCGACCATCTTGATGATCGCGCCGTCATCATCGGCAATTATGCGGCCATAGGCGAGCGGATCCTCAGGTTCGAAACCGAGAACGACCACGGCGGGCGCATCGGGCGCGTTCAACCGGTCGAGCATGGCGCGCATCGTTTCCGCCCGCACGAAAGGCACGTCGCCGTAGAGCACGATCACATCGCCATCGAAGCCTTCGAGCAGGCCTTCGGCTTGTTGCACGGCATGGCCAGTGCCGAGCTGCGGTTCCTGCAGGCAGGTTTCGGCCCTCCCCTCGACGGCCCGTTCGATCTGGTCGCGTCCTGCGCCGACCACCACGACCTGCCGCGCCGCGCCCAGTTCATCGACCGATGCCATCAGGTGATCGAGCATTGCGCGACCGGCTATCGGATGGAGCACCTTGTGCAGGTCGCTCTTCATGCGGGTGCCCTTGCCCGCGGCGAGGATGATAGCGGCGAAATCTCTCATGGGTCCCCCTTAGGATGGAGCCTGCCTGCCCGCAAATGCTTGCGATTTGAAGTCGTATCGCGGCGCGCACCGATGTATGGGGGCCGCCATGACGGACTTTCCCTTCGACGCTGTCGGATTCGATCTCGACGGCACCTTGCTCGATACGTTCCGCGACCTTGGCGCAGCGGTGAACTATGCGCTTTCGCTGGGGGGCTTCGCGCCGGTCCCGGTCGATTCTTCCAAAGACCTGATCGGCGGCGGGGCCAAGATCATGCTCGCCCAGGCCGTGCAGGCGCAGGGTGGTCTTGCCGCCGGGCTGGAGGGCGACGATTTTCGTGCGCTCTACAAGGCGATGCTGCAATATTACGCGGACAACAATGCCGTTCACACGCGCCCCTATGATGGTGCGCGCGAGGCCGTGGCACAGCTCGCAGAACGCGGCGTCAGGATGGCGGTGGTCACCAACAAGTTCGAGGAATTCGCCCGCTCGATCCTGACCGAACTCGACTTTCTCGACCCGTTCGAAACGGTCATAGGAGGCAACACGATGGGCAAGGGAAAGGACGGCAAATACATTTCCAAGCCCGACCCCTCCCCCGTCATCGAGGCGCAGAAACGCTGCGGTGTTGTTCGGGCCGACCGCTTCGTGTTCATCGGCGATTCGACCTATGACATGAAGGCCGCACGCGGAGCGGCCGTAAAGGTGGTCGCGGCCGCATACGGCTATTGCGACCGCCCGCCCGGCGATCTGGGTGCGGATGCGGTGATCGATTCGCTGGGCGAGCTGATCCCGACGCTCGAAGCACTCTGACCGGCCTGCCGCTACGGCTAGCGAGGCGCCATTCGCGGCCCGAATTCTCGCGGTTGCAAGCCCCGGCCAAAAGTGCCACGCAGCGGCGGCAATCGCGGTTTACGCTCGCGTCAAGTCGGCGCGCGCACCCCCAAGCAGAGAGGACACATCCATGAGCATCGATTTCAAGGACAAGGTCGCCATCGTCACCGGCGCGGGCGGCGGGCTCGGCAAGGCCTATGCACTCGAACTGGCTAAGCGCGGCGCGAAGGTCGTGGTCAACGACCTCGGCGGCTCGCGCGACGGCACCGGCACATCCGACGCGGCGGCGGCTGTCGTCGAGGAAATCGAGCAGGCCGGCGGTGAGGCGATGGCCAATGGCGGCTCGGTGACCGAATACGAGCAGATGGAAAAGATGGTCGCCGATGCCAAGCAGAAGTGGGGCGGCGTCCACGTCCTCATCAACAATGCGGGCGTGCTGCGCGACAAGACCTTCGCCAAGATGGACCCGGCCGATTTCGAATTCGTATTGAAGGTCCACCTCACCGGCTCGGCCTTCGTCACCAAGGCGTGCTGGGAAACCTTCCGCGAGCAGTCCTATGGCCGCATCCTGATGACCGCGTCCTCTACGGGGCTGTTCGGCAATTTCGGCCAGGCGAATTACGGCGCGGCGAAGCTCGGCCTTGCGGGCCTGACCAAGACGCTCCAGCTCGAAGGGGCGAAGTACAACATCAAGGTCAACACCTTGTCGCCGGTCGCCGGCACGCGCATGACCGAGGACCTCTTCCCCGAGGAAGCCTTCAAGCTCTTCGCGCCGGAAAACGTCGTCCCGGCCGCGCTCTTCCTCGTCAGCGAGGACGCGCCGACCAATGCCATCGTCGGCGCAGGCGCGGGCGGCTTCCACTCCTCGTGGGTGGTGATGAACGACGCCGTCTGGCTCAAGGACGAAGACCGCACGGTCGAAGGCTTCGCGGCGCGCTGGGATGAGATCAATTCCTTCACCAACCTGCAGGCCCCGCAGAGCGGTTCGGAGCAGTCGGGCAACATCCTCAAGGCCATGCAGAAGGTCACCGGCGAAGGGCCGAGTAGCGCGCGCGGCTGATCTGCGCTTCTCGCGCCGGAATTCGGAAAAGGCCCGCCCTCGCAAGGGGGCGGGCCTTTTTTGCATTCAAGCGGACAAAGGTGACAAAGTTGACACCCTGTCAACTTTCCAAATCTCCCAATACGGTATTTATTACAAGCGCTTAGAACCTGCTCCGCCCACCGGACGGACAGGGGGAGCGGGGCCTTTTCGGGAGCGAAGGCCCATGCGTGGCGAGGTCGACGATGCGAAGGAGCGATGCGACTTCTAGCGGGGCCGCGGAAGGTAGGAAACGGCGGCGGGCTTAGGGGGAACGCTACCGGAAAACGGACCGGCCGCTAGCGACCGCGAGGAAGACATCGGCTTTGGACCCGCGAGATTGATCCGGGTTCGCCAGCAACGGGTTGCAGTGAGCGGGCGATAGCGTAGGCTGCGCTCTCACCGTGCCTCGACGGTGTATCGGCTGGAGGGGCTCGAATGACGGCTCGCCAAGATTCGCTCATCACCAGCCTGGTCCTTGCCGAGCGCAGGGGCCTGCGACTCTTCACCCTCTTCCTCTTCTACCTGAACCAGGGCATCGCGCCGGGCTTCTTCGCCTTTGCGCTGCCCGCATGGCTGGCGGTCGGCGGCGTCTCGACCGCGGGAATCGCGACCGTCGTTGCCGCGGCGGGCTTGCCGTGGACGCTCAAGTTCCTGAACGGCTTCGTGATCGATCGGTACACCTTCCTGCCGATGGGGCGGCGGCGGGTCTGGATCATCGGCGCGCAAGCGACCCTGCTTTGTGTGCTGGTGACCGGCGCGTTCGCCGCACCGGAGCCGGGCGAGATCGCGCTGATCGCCGCGCTCGCCTTCGCCGCCAATCTCGCGGTCAATTTCCAGGACGTGGGGATTGACGCGCTGGCGATCGACCTCATGCCCGAAGAGGAACGGGCGCAGGCTGCCGGGCTGATGATGGGAGCACAGGTCGTCGGTCTCGCACTGACCGTCGCGGCGTCAGGCTGGATGATCGAGACCTACGGCCTGACCGCGGCGCTGCTGGTCGTCGCGCTCGTTCCGCTGCTGACCATCGGCTATGGTCTTGCCATCCTCGAGCGGCCCGGCGAACGCCGCCTGCCGTGGAGCGCGGGCGAAACCCATAGGCGCAACCGCGCATTGCACGTGGCTGACTGGAGGCCGCTCATCGCCGGGGCCTTCCGCGCGCTGCTGGCCCCGCTGTCGCTGGCCTTCGTTCCTCTGCTGCTGCTGCGCGCCCTGCCTTCGGGAGTTTACGAGACATTCTTGCCCAAGCTGTTCACCGGAGGGCTGGGCTGGTCGCTGACTACCTTCACCAGCCTGCTCGCGCTGCAGGCGGTCGTATCGGGGCTCTACGCGATCCTGCTCGGCGGGCGGCTGGTCGAGCGGTTCGGCGAGCGTCGGATCTACATCGCCTGCACTGCCATCCTCGCTTTGTGGAACGCCTTGTTCGCCGCCTTGCCGATGCTGTGGCAGGACGTTGCCTTCCTGATCGCCTTCACCGTCGTGGTCGAGCTTTCGATCATGACCTACACGATCGCGCTCGTGCCGGTGTCGATGCGGCTGTGCGTGCCGAGTGTCGCTGCGACGCAGTTCGTGGTCTACATGGGAATGGGCGGAGCCGGGCGGCCGCTCGGCGCATGGCTCGCGAGCGCGGCGGACGGAGCGGGCGCGCCGCAGGCGATGTTCGCAGCGATAGCTTTGGCGACCGGCGCGGCGAGCCTATACGCGGTCCGGACGCGCCTTCCCGAAGGCTCGCACGACGCTGCCGACAACGCCTCCGCCGCCCTGCCGCAGGCGAGCGGGATCGCGCCGCGTTTCGACTGACAAGGGCTGCTCAGCCCTGCGGAAAGTGCTCCTCGCGCAGCACACTGCCTTTACGCCCGGCCTCGGACACGAGCATGTCGGCTCGCTTCAGCATTGCCATGAAGGCGCGGTAATCCTCGTCCATGCAGCCTGAATTCCACGCAATCTCGGTCGTGGTTGCCCCTTTCGTCAGCCGGATCGTGCCATAGGCAAGATCGGGCATGAAATTCGCGCATTCATTGGGGTCAGGGGCAGGCTCGGGCAGCTTCGCCAGAATGTTCTCGAGCGCGATGAAAAGCTGCGCGTCCTCCTCGATTTCGTGCCAGACCAGCGTGTAGCTGCCGAGCGGCTCGCCCTCATCCTTGCGCGTCTCGGTCCAGCTTCCCCCGCCCTTGCCGGTCAGGCGCCACGAGGAGATCGGCTCGCCCCACCCCTTGACCTCGAAGGCGATGAAATCCCAGCGGGGTGTCGGGCGCGCTGGCTCCTGCGCGTGGCCAGCGGGTGCCCCCGAAGCGAGCGCGAGGGCAGCCAGAAGAACTCTTGCCATCATTGTCCTCCTGCTGCCGAAAGCGCCGCTTGCTCGTCCTTTCGCAAGTGCAGGTGGAGGTCGCGCTGGGGGAAGGGAATCGAGATGCCGCGTTCGTCGAAGGCCTGCTTTACCCCGGCAGTAAGATCCCAGTGGACAGCCCAGTAATCCTCCGTCCGAACCCACGGGCGGCAAATGAAATTCACCGAACTTTCGCCGAGCTCGTGCACCCTTACGACGGGGGCCGGCTCCTCCAGCACGGCGGGATGGGCGCGCACGATCTGCTCGAGCACGGCTTGCGCCTCCTCGATCGGATCCCCGTAACCGATCCCGAACACAAGATCGACGCGCCTCGTCGAGGTCGCGGTCATGTTGCGGATGATGTTGCCCCATACATTCCGGTTGGGGATGACGATCACCTGGTTGTCGAACGTGACGATGCGTGTCGCGATGATCGAAAAGCTCTCGACCTTGCCCGTCACCCCATCGAGATCGACCGTATCGCCGACGTCGAAGGGGCGATTGATCATGATCATGATCCCGCTCGCGATGTTTCCGAGCGTATCCTGAAAGGCGAAAGCGAGGATGAAGGAGGCCGCCCCGATCAGCGCGAAAAGCGGGGTGATGTCCAACCCGATCAGCGAAAAGGCGACGATCAGCCCGCTGGCGAGAACCAGCCAGAACACGGCTGCGGCGAGGAAGTTCTGCAGCACCATCGACAGCCCCTCTATCCGTGCGAAGCCGCGCCGCGATACGCTGCGGATAAAGCGTGCGAGGATGACCAGCGCGACCAGCGCCGCGAGAGCCGCAAGAGCGGTAAGCGCGAGTGCGATCCCTCCCTCGCGGGCGGTCAGCCAGGTCCATCCCTGTTCAACCAGCGCCTGAAATTCCGAGGTGCGCAATTCGTCGATCGTCACCGCGTCGCGGTAGGCGCGGTATTCGGCGATCCGGGCAACGTCCTCCTCCGCCCCGGCTGCCTTGCGCTCCCATGATCCGAGCACTTGCGAGAAGCGATCGAAAAGGGTGTTGCGTTCGAAGATCAGCGCCGCGAGCGCGGTGCGGACCTCGTCCTTCACCTCGCCATCGGTTCGGTCGATCGCGATCTCCGCCTGCATGACTTCCTCGGTCTTGGCGCGCACGATGGCGAGCCATGCATCGGCGAGCCGAGCGAGCTCATCGCGAGTAAGCGGAACGAGGCGGTGTTCGAGTTCAAGTTCGGAAATGCCGGGATCGACCAGTTGTGCAGGCAGGCCTTCGGGTCCCGCCTCCTTGCCGTTGGCCGCCAGCTCGATCACTTCGGCCGCTTCGGCGGAGAGTTCGGCTTCCTCGCCTGCCGAAGCTTCGGCGTCTCCACTGCCGGGCGCCGCCATGGCAGGGGCTTGCGGAGCGAGAGCCGCCAGGAAAAAGGCGATCAGGTAAAAGACGAGGCGCATCTGGTAAATCGCTCGCTTGCAGCTAGGGTATCGGGCGGGGCCACGTTCGATGCTGACCGGATCACGGTTCGCGTCGCATTCTCGCTAGAGAGGGAACGTGACAATGAAGTGGCTCTTTCTGATCTTCCTCGGCCTATACGCCCTCGCATTGGCCCTGCTTCTGGTCGGCACCTTCGGACTGTTCGGGCAGGAGCGCGATCCGCTTGCTGGCATTTTCCTTGTGCCGCTCGGCCTGCCATGGAACCTTATCGGCGACCGCATCGGACTTGCCGGCGCGTGGTTGGGTATTCTCGCCCCGGCAATCAACGCCGCCATCCTGTTATGGATATGGCGGCGTTGATCCTCCGGGCGGGGCCGTGCCCGAAGCTGGTAACGGTAACCGGGCGGACCGCGGCGATCAGCCACCGAAAATGAGCGCGTCGGGGATTTCGTAGACCTCGACCGTGCCGATTCGCACGATGTTCGTGTCGCCCTTGCGATCGGCATAGATGCCGCCCTCGGAATCGCTTGAGACGGCCCTGCCGCCGCGGAACAGGATCGTGCGCTCACCGCCATCGGGCGTGTCGACATGGACCGTGACGCTCGAGCCGCGCCGGATCACCCCGACGTTACAGGTCGACATCGGCTTGTTCGGTTCGGCGACGCAGCGGATCATCGCGGTCGCATGGTATGGCGTGCCGGACACGAGCGCGTCCGAACTGTGGCTGGCCCCGGCGCCGGTGGCCGAGATCGTCAGGCGATAGCTCGCCCGCTCCCCGCGGCGACCCTGCGCGCGGAACTGGTAAACCCGGATGGTGTAGACGCCGCTCTTCGACGTTCGGACTTCCATCTGCTGCCCGCTCGAACTGTTGTAGATCGCAACATCGCCCGCGCCCGGCTCAATCACGTTGAAATAGGCCATTCCCTGCCGGTTCTGCAGCGAAACGGCGAGCATCTGTCCCGCGCTCAGGCGCAATTGGTAGTCGATGTAGTCGCGCCCGACGATGGTCCCGTCGATCGTTGTCCCGGTCGCGCCGCGGGCGAAATGCACCTGTTCGACGTGCTGGGCATGGACGGGCACAGCGACCGCGGTGGCGAAGGCTGAAAGGATCAGTGCAAAGCGCTTCATCTTGAGTTCTCCAGGAAGGACAGGAGCGTCCGGGTTTCGCTGCACCTAGTCGCGGGCGAAGACGTAGACTGCGCCTTCGCTGCGGATGAGAAGTCTCTCCTCGTCGGGCTTCAGCGTAAAACCTGTCGCTTTCGGCAGTTCGGAAGCCAGGACTTCGCCAAAGCTCGGCGGCGGGCAATAGGCACGCGTTGCCGCTACCGGGCCGAAACTGATCGTGCCGTTTCCGTCCCTCGGCATCGCCGCAGACCAGTTGCCATTGCCGCGATTGCAGTCGAGCCGCATGAAGGCGCGGTCCTCCTCGAAGGTTATCGTGTGACGGGCCGACAATTCGTCCGTCAGCGTCGTCGAAGTGCCCGAGGTCTCCACATCGACCAGCCGCCAGCTTGTCCCTTCGAGCGGGTGCGGCATGGACGAGGTCGAGCACGCCGACAGCGCGAGAGCCGCTCCGGCGGCCAGCAGCGCTCCAAGGGCGCGCGAGTGGTTCGTGTTCATTCGTTCCCCGCTTTCTTGAAGTTTGCCATGACATCACGGCACGCAGCGGCGCTGCCAACGATCTGCTGGCCATCGGCGATCGGTTCGGCCGAAATATCCTCGGCCGCGCGTTTCATCACCTCGTCGACTTGCTCATCGGTCAGGTAATTGAGTTCCTGAGCCGCCCCGACGGTCGAGCAGATGCCGGCCGACAGGCCGACGCCCGCGCCCGCCCCTGCCATGGCCCCGCCGATCAGCGGGCCACCGATAAGCACGCCTGCGATAAGCCCGACGACGAGTGCGATGATCCCGATTGCGAATTTGCCCATTATGCTGTGCCTTTCCTCAGCCGCCTTCGACGAAGGCATCGACGATGACGTAGGTTTCCGGCCCGAAATTGATCGTCACCCGGTCACCGCTGCGTGTGGAATTGAAGGTCCAGCCTGCCGAGCCATCCGCCTCAGCGCTATCCGAACCATAGGGCATCGTCCCGCTAAAGTAGATCGCGCGCTTCAACCCGTCGGGCTTGGTGATTTCAACCAGATGCTTGCCATCCTCGTCCCAATTGCGCTTCACCCCGGCGGGACACCTCTGGCGCGGGGCAGCCCCGCCAAACCCACAGGGTATCTCGGTCGTCGCATTGTAATCGGTGTCGGGGACCATCGCGTCGGGCGGGCCGTCTGCGTAGGCCGGTTCGTCCCCGTACCCCGAACCGGAACAAGCCGCGAGGCCGCCGAGCAGGCAAACAGGGGCGATCAGGTGTTTCATCTCAAGCCCAGCAATCCGGGAGGAGGGCATCACAGCGCGCCCTCGTCTCCGGCGTATGTCACTTCGGCGATCGTGCCGTCGCGATTGGCGAGGCAGCGCCACGGCGCCTGGGCCCCCTCGACATTGATATAGATCGCGATCGCGGCCTCGGATTCCTCGATCCGGTTGGTCCCGAGCACGCGCGCGCCCGTCGTCTGCGCGACCGTGTCGGCACAGAGGCTTTCGAGGCCATTCGGGCCACGGATGGCGACTTCTTCACTGGCGGCGGAAGTGGCGGGAGCCGCCTCGACAGGGCCGTTCTCGCCCATGCCGACATTGGCATCGCCCATCGGAACCGAGACGAGGCGCACGCCTTCGACATTGCCCACGATCTCACCGCCCAGCGCTTGGGCAGAGGTCTCGTCGGGGCAGCCGACGAGCACCGCGCTGTCGTCAAGGTAATTCGAGGTCGCCGCGCTTTCGCCGAGCCGTCGGCAGGCATCGCCCTTTTCCGGGTAGCCGTCGCCGAAGGGAGCGAGGCTTTCGGGAATTTCGGCCATAGCCGTTTCGGTTTCGCCCGCTCCGGCTGCCGTTTCGTCGCTCGCCGCTCCGCCGCAGGCCGACAGCGCGAGAACCGCTGCCGAGCCGATCATCATTCGCATCATCATGTCTGAAAGTCCTGTCTATTTGCCCGTGAGGCCCATGGCATCGAAAGTGGTCGCGGGGGGCGGCGCGGACGAAGACTTGTGCCTCGCCGATGCGTCCGTAACCGCCCCCCGCTTGGGCCGGGTCATGCGCCCCGGCCGATCAGCGGCACTTCGGATGCGTCTTGATGTCGGAGATGTCGTAGACCTTGCCGTCCGCGATGGTCACCTGCAGGCACTGGCGCGACTGCGGCCTCCACTGGATCGAATAGCGAGTATCCCCGCTGGTGAAGTTGTCGACCTGCCTGAACCCGCGCCGCTCCAGATCGCTCATGGCACCGCGAGCGCGTGCACCGCGCAGGTCCTTGAAATCGACCGTCCGGGAATAGCCGCCGCGGCGGTGATGGTGCCGCAGGTTGGCGTTCCGCTGGTTCACGCCGGCTTCGTAGCCGAGCCTGTATTCATCGGTCCCGCGCCGGTTGTGATAGGACGCGTTGTGGAGCCCGTCGGTGTAGCCGCGATCATACTCGCGGTCCGATTCGCGCCTTTCGTCGTCGCGGTCGTCGTCATCGTGCTTGCTGCCGAAGATCGCGCCGAGAATGGCGGCGCCTGCGGCAACACCCAACGCCGCCTTCGCACCCGAATTGAGGTGGTGGTTGCAATCCTGGTCGCTAGCATCGTTGATCATCTGGACGCGGCCGCTATATTCCTCGACGCGGACGCAATCGTCCGAGCTCTCGTCCCACCAATAGCTGTAATCGTAACCCTGCGAATTGCTTTCGTGGCTGACGAAGGCGAAACCGCGATTGCGCAATTCGCGCTCTGCGGACCCGGCGCTCATGCCGTTGACGTCGATCAGCTGGTCGGCCTTTTCAGCGAGCGCCGGTGTCGCGGCAAGTGCCGTGCACACCGAGGCCGATATTAGAATGCGTGTAATGCGATTGGTCATGGTCTGCTCCCAGTTCCCCCGACGAGGCGCCGCCGGATATTCTCCTCCACCGAAGAGTCCCCCTCGGACAATTTTCGGTTTCCGTTTCGCAAACTAACCAATGATCGGAAGGAGATATATCGACACCTTCGGCCACGAAGTTGACATTTCCCGCCAATTGTGGCGCGTTGCGCAACAACCTTCTTGCGGTGTGGGGATCGCGCCATGAATGACTGCTCCGCTGGATTCGATGTCTGCATCGCCGCATTGGCGCGAAGCGACCCTTTCATGGCGTTCGCCAACGTGCCGACGGGCATCTGTTCGTTCTGGGCCGAGAGCCTCGGTTGGCCCGAATGGCTGGCCGAGGGCACGGCTTTCGCCGGGGCGCGCAAGCTGCCGTCCCGGATCAGGCTGGTCGACGACCTGAGGATCGTCGGAAACCTGATCGAGAAGGTGGGCGAGGATCGGCTGGTGGAAATGATCTTCGACTGGGACCGTTTCCCGGGAGACGTCGCAGTGCTTTCCGCGCCGGATCTCGAAGCTGCCCTTGTCTATCTCCTGAGCAACGTCGAGCGGGCGAACCCGCCGATCAAGCTCCATTTCAAGAAGAGCGGTCGGGACGCCCGCCTCTCTTGGGCGATCGATCCCCGGATAAAGCCATTCGGGCGAATCTACGAACAAGTCGTCATGGCCGTCCTTTTCCGAGTGGTGCGTTCGTTCGTCGGCCTGAAGGACGATAAACGCGACGCGCTGCGCGAAGTGACTCTTGGCCCGGCGTGTTCGCCGGAAATCTTCGCGAGACTGGTCCCCTGCCGCGTCGTGCAGGCGCCGGGCGACCCTTACATGATGCTGACCGGCGATGCCCTCGCCATCGCCAACCCCGGCTTTAACCCGGCGATGTGGGACGAGATCCTGACCCGCAATGCGCGTGGGCCGGGTGAGCGTGAGGGTCGCCCGATCCCTGCTGTCGAAGCGGTCGAGGCGGCTCTGGCAATCGCGCTCCGCGATCATGGGCGCGTGCTGCAATTCGCAGAGATTGCGCGTTCGCTCGACAGGTCGGAGCGGACGCTGGCACGCGACCTCGCAAAGGCGGGGGTTACCTACCGCAAGCTGATCGACCGCGTCCGCATGACGATGGCCCAAGACCTCCTTCTCGGGGGAGGGCTGACGGTAACTGAGGCGGCAAGCCGACTGGGTTACAGTGACGACTCGTCTTTCGTGCGCTCGTTCCGGCGCCATTTCGGCATCTCGCCGGCGCGATGGTGTCAGGGCGAACGTCTCGCGTCGTCGAAAGGCGATATGGCAGCATAAGCCTCAGCCCAAGGAGGAACGGTGAACCAGGCGGGGCCGCA
Source organism: Erythrobacter sp. (assembly GCF_040217515.1). GTDB lineage: Bacteria > Pseudomonadota > Alphaproteobacteria > Sphingomonadales > Sphingomonadaceae > Erythrobacter. The sequence continues at coordinate 149,527 of NZ_JAVJPT010000005.1, read as the reverse complement.
GAGCCCTTGCCGCTGAACGCACCTGCACTTGAAGCCACCCGGGCTCAGTGGCGCACTGCATCCTCTTGCGGCTTCGCCGTCGAAAAGCGGTTAACACATTTAATGGCAAAAGGCGGCCTCGAAGAGGATCTGGGGACTACCTGGCATCGCATACGCGGCGCCGCGAACGACCGCCTCCCACCCATCTTCGGCCATCGGGACAGGCGGCTCGAGCGTTCCAAATCTGCCACTGGTGCTCCAGGGCCGGGCCGCGCCTTGTCTCGCGCCTAGTCCTCGACCGCCTTCACCAGTCGCCGCTCCATCGGCGCGAGGACATTGGCGAGGTCGTGCCCACGCTTCATCACCTGGCCGTGTTCGCCGAACAGGGTCCACATGCCCTGCTTGTTCCTCAGCGCGGGGCGCTTTTCCAGCCGCGCCTGCGGGCGTTCGGCGGTGCGGCGGAAGGCGGCGAAAGTCGCGCATTTCGCATCGAAGTCCATCGCGTAATCGCGCCATTCGCCAGCCGCGACCATGCGCCCATAGAGGTCGAGAATGCGCTGCAGTTCCTCGCGCTCGAAGCCGACCTGGCCCGCCTGTCCGCGCGCGGGAAAGGCAACGACCTGTCCGAGGATCCCTGCGCCCTTGCCCGCTGCCATCAGTCGGCGGTCCCGCTCTTGCGGCCGAAATCGAGGCTTTCCTGCCGGGCGGATGCGTCCTCGCTCGCGCGGGCCTGCGCGGCCTTCAATTCGGCGAGTTCCGCCCTCAGCGCATTGAGATCGCTTTCGAGCTTTTCGATGCAGTCGCTGCGCGGCTCGCACGGATCGTCGGACGGCGTGCCGTAGGGAATGAATTCCTTGATCCACTCCTCCGCCGGAACCAGCGTCGAGCGCGCCTTGAGCCCCACCATCGTCGCGCCCGGCGCGACGTCCTCTGTCACGACGGCATTGGCCCCGACGCGCGCGCGCTCGCCCACGATGATCGGGCCGATGATCTGCGCACCCGAACCGATGATGACATTGTCCTCGATCGTCGGGTGGCGCTTGCCGCCTTTGCCGTTGGCCGGATTGGTCCCGCCCAGCGTCACACACTGGTAGATGGTCACGTTATCGCCGATTTCCGCCGTTTCGCCGATGACGGTGAAGCCGTGGTCGATGAAGAAATTGCGCCCGATAGTCGCACCGGGATGGATGTCGATCGCGGTGAGCGCGCGGCTGACATGGTTGACCACCCGGGCGAGGAAATAGAGCTTCGCCTCGAACAGCCAGTGGGCGATGCGGTGAAAGCCCAGCGCCCAGACGCCGGGATAAAGCAGGATTTCCCACCGCGAACGCGGCGCCGGATCGCGCGCATGGACGGAGTCCAGATAGGCCTTGAGCTTATCGAACATACCAGAGCAATCTTCCATCAAACGCGGCGTTTTGCAAACCCTTCACCCGAACCCGCGATCTTGACCGTCAGATCAGGCGTCCTTGCTCGGGCCCCTGCAATGCCTCAAGCGCGGCTCGCCAGACCGACATGGTGGCCGGGACTTGCCGTTCAAGGCTGATCCGGTCGATTGCGGCGACCAGCCGTTCGAGATCGACAAAGCTCCGCTCGGTCCGGGGCACGAGGTAATCGGCCGCACCGGCTGCCAGAGCGAGGCCGCGCTGTTCAGCCATGGCCTCGATCAATTGCGCCGCCATGGCATCGTCCGGAGCTCCGATCTCAAGCTGGAGCGAACCGCCGAGGCGCGAAGCAAGATCGGGCAGCGCGATGGTCCATGGCTGGCTGTCGGCGATCAGCAACAGCGGCTCGCCCGCGCGCGATCCGCCCTCCTGCCGATCATTCCAGCGATGGAACAGGTCGGCCTCGTCCCATGCGTCCGCGCGATCGATCACCGCGATCCCGCGTGCCGCCGCCCATTCGCCGAGCAGCGACTTGCCCGACCGCGGCGGCCCGGTGAGGACGGCGGTGTGGAATGGCCATCGCGCGGGGTGTGACAGCGCCTCGATCACCCCGGCATTGGCATTGCCGATCACGATGCGCCGCCCCGCGCCTCCGGTGCCGGGCGCCAGCGGAAGCGCGATCTGCGAAGGGGAATCGGGAGCCGGAGCCATGGCGTACACGCCCCGCTCAGCGGCTGATGGCGAGCGCGCCCGCGCCGCGATTGACCGCAAAACCGCGCTGAACAAGAGCCTCGGCAAGCTCGTCGAGACTGCCCGCATAGCGCACGCTCATCACCGAAGTCCCACCCATAGCGGTGCTGGTCACGGCAAGGGAACGCACGCCCGGAACCCCGCGCATGGCGGAGAGCGTCGCATCGAAGGCGCCCGCATCGGGGGTTGCGAATTGCACCGTGATCGCGCGCGCCGGGGCTTCGGTCTCGGTCGGCTCGGGTACATTCCCGGTCTCGGTCGTGCCGTCCTCGGGTCGGGCAGGCGTCCCCGCCTGTTGCGCGCCCGCTTCCTCCGCTGCCGCATCACGCTGCCGGACCGCACGCCCGATCTCGATCAGGCGGAGCAGCACGGGGTCGATGTCGCCCGTATCGCCGCCCTCCAGCGTCGGGTCGGGCTTGAGCTTGCCCTCTTCGAGCGCTCCCTCGAACATCCGGTCGAAACGGCGAACCGCCTCGGCCAGCATGGCCGGGACATCCTCGGGGCTTTGCGCCGCGAGCTCGAATTCGCCGAGAAACGTGCTGTCGGGGCCATAGCGCGCCGTGAATATGCCGCGCGCGGGGCCGCCGGGGAACTGGTAGTCGATCCGCGCCACGGCCACGAGAGCATCGGCCGCACCGTACTGGTCGAGCGTCGTGCGCCACCAGGCCCGGCTGCGCCGCGCAGTCTGGCCGAAATTGATCAGCAGCGAATCGCCCCCCGCACCGCTCGGCCGGACATAATCGATCCGGCTGGTTCCCGGATTGAACTCGGCCCAGGCGCGCTGCCATTCATTGCGCCGTTCGAAGGTTGTATAGCTTCCTGCACTGGCGAGGACGGGGATGAGCAGCATTGGTGCCGAGGCGCGTTGCTGCGACTGCCCGCCGAGATAGCGGCCCGCGCGCTGCCGGTCGAACACCACGCCAAGGGTCGCGATATACCGCTCGGGACCGATATTTTCCCGCTCGATCACGATCGCGGAAACCATCGAGGATAGCTGGCCGTCGGAGATTTCGGGACCGCCGACCTTGTCCCATGCCTTGCGCTGGGCCTCGCGCCAGGCCTGCTGGCGTGCTTCCTCGCCCGTATCGCCAGTGACGTCGACCTCGATCCCGCGCACTTCGATATCGGCGCTCGAGGCCGTCGGCGCGATGCCGCGTTCGCCGGAGACCTGCGCCAGGACCAACGCATAGCCACCGGCGAGCAGCGCAAGCGCGCCGAACACGGCGACCACATGGCGCAGCCAGCCGCGCGGAGGGAGCGGCATCCCGGCTCGGGGCCGGTTCAGGATGGGAGACAACACAACCATGGTGGAAAGCCAGCGCGCTTTTGCCCAAAGGTGAGTGGAATTCCAAGCGCGAAAGGTTAAGGAACGGGCATGAGCGAGCCGCCCCGACCCTCCGACAGCCCCTATACCTATGAACAAGCCGGCGTCTCGATCGAGGCGGGCAATCGTCTCGTCAAGGCGATAGCCCCGCTCGCCAGGACGACCGCGCGGCCCGGAGCCTCCGGCGAGCTGGGCGGATTCGGAGGGTTCTTCGATCCCAGGGCGGCGGGTTATGCGGACCCCTTGCTGGTCGCGGCGAATGACGGGGTCGGGACCAAGCTGAAGCTCGCGATCGAGCACGACCGGCACGACAGCGTCGGAATCGACCTTGTCGCGATGTGCGTCAACGATCTTGTCGTCCAGGGTGCCGAGCCGCTCTTTTTCCTCGACTATTTCGCGACCGGCAAGCTCGAGGAGGGTGTCGCAGAGCGCGTGATCGCCGGGATCGCCGAGGGCTGCACGCAAGCCGGATGCGCGTTGATCGGCGGGGAGACGGCCGAGATGCCGGGAATGTATGCGCCCGGCGACTACGACCTTGCGGGTTTCAGCGTGGGCGCGGTCGAGCGTGGGGAGCAGCTCACTGGCGAGCGGGTCGCACCGGGCGACGTGCTGATCGGCCTCGCTTCCTCGGGCGTCCATTCGAACGGCTATTCGCTGGTCCGTCGGCTCGCTGCCGATTTCGGCTGGAGGATGGATCGCCCGGCCGTCTTCGATCGCGATCGCCTGCTTATCGACGCGCTGATCGAACCGACGCGCATCTATGTCGCAAGCCTGCTCCCGCTTATCCGAGAGGGTTACGTCAATGCGCTTGCCCATATCACCGGCGGCGGTTTGCTCGAAAACATTCCGCGGATGCTTCCCGAAGGCGCGCATGCACGGCTCGATGCCGACAGCTGGGAACAGCCGGAGCTGATGGCCTTCCTCCAGGCCCAGGGCAACATCGAGCCGGAGGAACTCGCGCGGACGTTCAATTGTGGCCTCGGCATGGTGCTCGCGGTCGCACCGGACAAGGCCGACAAGGTCATCGAGCGGCTTGTGGCGGCGGGCGAAGTCGCGCACCGGGTGGGCGGTATCGTCGCGGGCCCGCGCGGCTGCACCGTCAGTGGCAGCCGCGGCACGTGGAGCGCGCGCGAGGCTTTCGAAGCGGGCCATCATGCCTGAGGCAACCCGATCCCGGGCGAAGGTCGCGATCTTCATCTCGGGCGCGGGGACCAACATGGCCGCGATGCTTTATGCCAGCCGCCTTCCGGGCGCGCGCTACGAGGTGGTGCTCGTCGCCAGCAACAATCCCGAGGCCGAGGGGCTCGCGCTGGCCCGGCTCGAGGGCGTGGCGACCTTCGCCCATTCGCACAAGGGCATCAGCCGCGCAGTGCAGGACGAAGCGATGGAAACCGCGGCGCGAGAAGCCGGGGCGGATTACATCGTCCTTGCGGGCTACATGCGCATCCTGTCCGAGGAGTTCGTGACGCGCTGGGAAGGCCGGATGCTCAACATACACCCCTCGCTGCTGCCGAAATACAAGGGGCTGGACACCTATGCCCGCGCGATCGAAGCGGGGGACAGCCATGCCGGGGCGAGCGTCCACCTCGTGACGAACGAACTCGATTCGGGCGAGGTGCTGGCGCAAGCGCAGGTTCGCATCGATCCGCAAGACACGCCCGCGAGCCTCGCCGAGCGGGTCCGGCTGGCCGAGCACCAGCTCTATCCGCGCGCGCTCGCCGACTATGTTTCGCGCGGGCGCGATCCGGCGCACCTGCTGGCGCGGGTCCGCGCGCTGGCCCTTGCCCTGCCCGAAACGCACGAGCGCGAAAGCCACGGCGCTCCGGGCTTTCGGGTAGGCTCGGAAAAATCGGGCCGGTTTTTCGCCCATTTCACCGACCGTCACCATGGCAGCGGACATGTCGCCCTGCTGGTCAGGACGAGCGGGATGGACGAATTGCTCAACCTCGTCGAAAGCCAGCCCGAAAGCTATTTCAAGCCCGCCTATTACGGGGCGAGCGGGTGGGTCGGCGTAATCCTCGACCGGCCGGGGCTCGACTGGGCGCATGTCGGCGAATGGCTCGAGCGCAGTTGGCGCAGCGTCGCGCCCACGCGGCTGGCAAAGCTGCGCCTTGCGGTGGATGCGGTGTGATGGGCGTTCCGCCGCGCGACCACCCGCTGGCGCGCTCGCCGCTTGCCGAAAGGGCCAGCGCCCTGCTCGGGAGCGCCTGGCAGAAGCGCCGGCTGCCCGAACCGTCCCTCGTCGCACAGGAGATCTGGCAGATCGCCGCAAGGCCGCTTGGTGCTTTGGCCGAGACGGCCGAACATGCCGGGCGGGGCGCGGGAGAGGTGGCCGATTTCCGCGAACGCTTCGAGAGGCTCGCCGCCGCCGTGCGCGAGGAAGCCGACCTGAACCCGCTCGGCCGGGCCATGGCGCACGGCCAGCTCGTAAGGGTGGTGCGCAATCGCCTGCGGCTCGGCGCACTATGGGCGCGGCGGCCGGCCATGGCCGAGACCCCCCTCGCCCCCCCGATCATCGTCATCGGTCACATGCGTTCGGGCACGACCCGCATCCACAAGCTGCTTGCCGCCGACCCGGCCCATTCGCACACCCGCTATTGCGATGCCTATCACCCGGTCCCCTCGCGCTTCGGCGTGAACCGCGCGAAGAGCGCGCTCGACCTCGCCCTGCTCGGCGCGCTCAATCCGTGGCTGCAATCGATCCACCCGATGGCGCCTGCAAGGGCGGAGGAGGAACTCGCCTGGATCTCGGCCGCGCTGCACCATTCGATCTACGAATCGCAGTGGCATATCCCCAGCTTTTCGGCCTGGAGCGAGGCCCGCGATCCCGCACCGATCTACCGCGAATTCGCGCGTGTCCTGCGGACCGACGCCGCCCATCGCGGCAATGCGGGACGGCCGCGGGTGATGAAAGTGCCGGCATTTGCAGAGGATCTCGCCACGCTGCTCGGCGAATTCCCCGATGCCCGGCTGGTGATCGCCGAACGAGACCGGGAGGCGGTGCTGAAAAGCGCGGTCTCGCTGGCGGCGAACCAGATGGCGATCCAGTCGGACAGCTGCGACCTTGCCCGGATCGAGGCGCTGTGGCGGCACAAGATCGCCATGCGCGAGGCGCGCATGGCAGAGGCGCTGGGCAATTGGGACGGACCGGTAACACGGCTGGACTTCGATGCGCTCAATGAAGACTGGGAAGCCTCGATCCGGCGCACTTATGCCGACCTCGGCCTGACGCTGACGGAGCGTGCGCTGGTTGCGATGCGGGCAATGATGGACGAGAGCGCGCGCGGGTCGCACCGCGATCACTCCGCCCAGCTCGCCCGCTTTGCCGAACGGCGGGCGGGGTAAAGCGCATGCAAAATGGGCCGCCCCGCGCGGACGGCCCTGTCCTGCGGCAGGAAAGCGGGTTCAGCCGACGATCTCGTCTTCGCTGAAGAAGAAGTCGATCTCGATCTTGGCGTTCTCTTCGCTGTCCGAGCCGTGGACGGTGTTCTCGCCGATCGACAGCGCGAATTCCTTGCGGATCGTGCCCTCGGCGGCTTCGGCCGGGTTGGTTGCGCCCATCACGTCGCGGTTGCGCTTGACCGCGTCCTCGCCCTCGAGGACCTGCACGACGACGGGTTCGCTCATCATGAAATCGACCAGTTCGCCGAAAAAGGGGCGCTCCTTGTGGACCGCGTAGAAGCCTTCGGCCTGTTCGCGGGTCATGCGGATGCGCTTGGAAGCGACGACGCGCAGGCCAGCCTCTTCCAGCATCTTGGTGACCGCGCCGGTCAGGTTGCGCTTGGTGGCATCGGGTTTGATGATCGAAAAGGTGCGGGTGACCGCCATGCTTGGTGTTCCTTGAACTAGAAAAAGGGGCCCTGACGGGCGAAAGGGAGGAGAAGCGGCGCGGGACAGGCTCGCCCGGCCGGGTTCGGCGCGCGCTTAGCCCCGGCCGCGCGCCAGTTCAAGCCCGATGCGGTCGCCGGGCCGGTCTCGGTGCCTATTCGGGCAGCCGACCGATGAAGAGCTGTCCGCTCGTCGTGTCGCCGGAGACGTTGGCGCTGACCTGGAAAGCGAGGCTCTCGACCTCGTTTTCTCCCGCCAGCATCAGTGTCTCGCCCATTGTCGCATCCATCTGCAATTCGACCCCTGCGGCTTCGGCCTGTGCCCGATAATGGGCGATCACCTCTTTGGGCGCGGCATCGCTTTCGAAAAGGATCATGCTGCCGGTCCGTTCGCCCTGGGCGATGACCGAGTTCGAGATCACGCGCGTTCCGGGATGGAGTGAAAAGCCCGGCGGCAGTTCGACCGGCACGTCCTTGCCCGAACGCAGCGTGGCCGTGCCCTCCTCCGTCTCGAGCGACATGCGCGCCTCGCCCGTTTCACGGTCGATCGTGTATTCCCCCGTCTTGCCCTCGTCGCTCGTGAATTCGCCGCTTTCCTGCGCCCCGCCGCAGGATGCCAGCACCAGCGCAAGTCCGAGCGCCGTCAGGATCCGTGTTCCCTGCATTGTCCCCTCCCATGGGCGCGTCTGCCCAAGGCGGAGCATCGCCCCTGCCACGATCGGGTGCAAGGGCTCACGCGACCCTGCGCCACTTTCCGCCCTCCTGGCGGTAGAAGGAACGCTCCACCCCGACCGGCCCGTCGAGCGCACGCCACGTCGCGCGCGCGGCCTCGATGGTGTCCTCGCCGAAAAGCAGGAAGAGCCGGGAGAATCCTTCGCATTCGCGCCAAATGCCGTCGGCGAAGACCACGTGGCTGGCCCCGTTGGGCGCGACCGGCTCGGCGGAGAGCAGGATCGGCTGCCGCTCCTGCCCGGTGTCGCCGGCGTGGCCGTTTGCAAGGAAGCTCTCGGGCGAGGCGTCCCACAGCGCATTGGCGATGAGCTGGCGCTGTTCGGCATCGTCGCTGACGACCAGCAGGCGTTCGCCCTGCGCGAGGACACGCGCTGCGATGAGCGCCACGACCCGGGGGGGCGGATCGCGCGAAAGCTGCCAGAAATCGACTTTCATGACGCCGTGCCGCCTGTCGCATGGCCGCCCTGCCCCTTGCCGCGCCTGCACCGTTCGGAACAATAGCGCACGTTCTCCCAGTCGCGCGCCCATTTCTTGCGCCAGGTGAAGGGCAGGCCGCAGGCCGCGCAGGTCTTCGTCGGCAAGTCGGCTTTCCGGCGCATCTTCGCCAAGGGCTATTGCTCCACGGTTTCCTTCACGAAGCGGTCGAGCAGGCGCGCGCCGTATCCGGTCGCGCCCTTGTCCCACGTATGGCCGGGCTTGGTCGACCAGACCATCCCGGCAATATCGAGATGCGCCCAGGGCGTGCCCTTCTTGATAAAGCGCTGGAGGAACTGCGCCGCGGTGATCGAACCGGCCTCGCGGGGCCCCACATTCTTCATGTCGGCGATCGGCGAATCGATCAGCTTGTCGTAGGCCGGGGCGAGCGGCAGCCGCCACAGCTTGTCGCCGACGCCTTCGCCCGCGCAGGCCAGCTGGCCGGCGAGCGTGTCGTCATTGGCGAACATCCCGCCATGCTCGTTGCCGAGCGCGATGATCATCGCACCGGTCAGGGTGGCGAGGTCGACGATGCGCGCGGGATCGAATTCCTCCTGCGCCCAGTGCAGCGCGTCGCACAGCACCAGCCGGCCTTCGGCATCGGTGTTGAGCACCTCGACCGTCTGGCCGCTCATCGTCGTGACGATATCGCCGGGACGCTGGGCCTTGCCGTCGGGCATGTTCTCGACGAGGCCGACCACGCCGATCACGTTCGCCTTCGCCTTGCGCCCGACCAGCGCCAGCATCGCGCCCGCGACCGCACCGGCACCGCCCATGTCCCATTTCATGTCTTCCATGCCGGGCGGCGGTTTCAGCGAGATGCCGCCCGTATCGAAGGTCACGCCCTTGCCGACGAAAACGGTCGGTTTTTCGCTCTCGGCCCCGCCGTTCCAGCGGATGGCGAGGATCCGGCTCGGCTGGTCCGATCCCTGCCCGACACCGAGCAGCGCGCCCATGCCGAGCTTTTCCATCGCCGCATTGTCAAGCACGACCAACTGTGCGCCGGTATCCTTGAACGCTTCCTCGCACATCGCGACGAAGCTTTCGGGATAGAGCTTGTTGGCCGGTTCGGTGACGAGGGTGCGCGTGAATTCGACCCCCTTGGCAACCGCCTCGGCCTCGGCCCAGGCGTCTTTGGTACCGTCCGGCGCTCCGACGACATGGACCGTGTGGAGGCTCGGCCGCTTGTCGGCGGGAAGCTTGGTGCGATAGGTATCCATCCGCCATGCGCGCAGCCGCAGGCCGAGCAGCGCCGCCGCCGCCTCCTCGCCCGAAAGATCCGCATGGCCGAGATCGATCACCATGTCGGTCTCGCCCGAGGCGAGATATTTGGCACTGAGCGCGGCGCCCGCCTTTTCGATATCGAGCCGCCGCTTGCTGCCATCGGTTTCGCCCGCTCCGGCGAGCGCGATCCGACGCAGCGCGCCATCCTCCATGGAGAAGGTTTCGAAGACCTGTCCCGCGCTCCCCTTGAACCGCGCCGCATTGGCTCCGTCGACCAGCGCGGCATCGAGGTCGGCAGGCATGTCGCCCTGGTTGAGGATACGGGCATAGAGCCGGACATTGGAGGGCGGGTTGTCGCTGAAACGAATCTTCATGGGGTCTCCCGACTTGGCCTCCCGGATGCTTCCGGGCGGGCGGAAATGCAGTTCTGGGCTCGGCCGGACGAACGCGCGAAACAGCTGATCGCTCCCGCAAGGCAGAGCGCGATGGCGGGCGGCTGATCGGTGGCCGGACCGGGCCTTGAATGGCGATTGCGATTAGGCTCCAGCGGTGCAATAGGCAAGGCATGACGGCAGGTTTCACGGGGCACGCGCGCATCGCCGCGCCCGGCGCGACGCGCGCCCGGCTGCGCCGCGCCGCCTCCCCGCTGCCGCTGCTGCGTGCGTGCGTGATGGGCGGGTTCGGGTCGGCAGCATTGGTGCCGGCAAGTCCGGCGGCGGCTCTCGATCCCGTGCTCGATCCGGTGCCTGCTCCCCTGCTTGCCTCGGCAGAGCAGGCCGAGGGCCCGCCGCTCGACCTGCCCGCCGCCCCGCAATCGCGCGAGGAGTTGGTCGGCGAGGATCGGATCCTCGCGTTCGAGGCCGACCGGCTCGCCTATAACAGCGAGGCCGAAATCGTTACTGCGAGCGGCGAGGTCGTGCTGCGCAGCGAAGACCGCTCGGTGCGCGCGGACGAGGTCGTTTGGTATCGCGACAGCGGGCGCATCGTCGCGACCGGCAATATCCGTTTCGTCGATGAAACCGGCAACCAGCTGTTCACCGACCAGATCGAGTTGACCGACGAATTCGAAGCGGGCGCGATGGAGGAATTGCTCATCGCCCTGCGCGCCGGGGGACGGCTTGCCGCCCGCTCGGCCAGCCGCGCCGACGACGGGACCATTCTGCTCGACCGGGCGGCCTACACGGCCTGTCCGGTGACCGGCGAAGACGGCTGCGCGAAGGATCCGAGCTGGCGCATCACCGCCGACCGTGTGATCTATGATCCGGACGAGGCGCGGGTGCGCTTTCGCGGTGCCATGCTCGAATTGTTCGGGGCACGGATCCTGCCCCTGCCGGGCCTTTCGCTCAACACCGACGGTGAGGCGGTGTCCGGCTTTCTCGTGCCGAACATCCGCGTGACGCAGGTCAACGGGCTCGAATTGTCGGGCGATTATTACTGGCGCCTGGCAGACAACAAGGATCTGAGGCTGGGCGCCTATGTCTTTTCTGCGGTCGCGCCGATGGTGAGCGCCGAATGGCGCCACCTGACCGGGACGGGCGCCTACCAGGTGACCGGCTACCTGACCCAGAGCAGCCGTGTCGCCGACCTGACCGGACAGGCCACGACCGAAAGCGACCCGCGCGGTTACCTGTTCGCCAATGGCCGGTTCCAGTTCACCGAGCACTGGAGCCTGACCGGTTCGATCCGGGCCGCGAGCGACCGGACTTTCCTGCGCCGCTACGATCTCAGCCGCGACGACCGGCTGCGCTCGACAGTGAATATCGAGCGGATTGACGAGGATTCCTACCTCAGCCTTGCGGGATGGGCGACGCAGACGCTGCGGATCAATGCCCGGCAGGGGCAGATCCCCATCGCACTGCCCGCATTCGATTATCGCCGCATTCTCGAAGACCCGCTGCTGGGCGGGGAAATCCAGCTTCAGGCGAACACGCTCGCGCTGCTGCGGACCGATGGACAGGACACCCAGCGCGCCTTTGCCGGGGCGCGCTGGGATCTCAGGACGATGACCGGGCTCGGTCAGGTCGTAACCTTCAGCGCGCTGGCGCGCGGGGATGTCTATCACACCTCGAACACCCGCTCGACCCTGACCGAGATCTATCGCGGCAATGAAGGCTGGACCGGGCGCGGGATCGCGATCGGGGCGATCGACATCGAATGGCCTTTCGTGGGCGAAGCCTTCGGCGGGACACAGGTACTCAAGCCCCGGCTGCAGTTGGTCGCAAGTCCCTCGATCGAAAACCTCGCCGTGCCCAACGAGGACGCACGCGCGATCGATCTGGAGGACTCCAACCTTTTCGCCCTTAACCGCTTTCCCGGCTACGACAGGGTCGAGGACGGGACGCGGATCACCTGGGGCCTGGACTGGGAGCTGCAGAAGCCCGGCTGGCGGGTCAAGACCACAGTCGGCCAGTCCTACAGGCTCGAAGAGAAGGACGAGATCTTCCCCGACGGCACGGGCCTGTCGGAACGCGTGTCGGATTTCGTGGGCCGGACCGAGGTGCGCTATCGCGATTTCCTCGCCTTCACGCACCGCTTCCGGCTCGACAAGGACAATCTTGCCTTCCGCCGCAACGAGATCGATGCCGCAATCGGGTCGCGCCGGACCTATCTCGAGGTCGGCTACCTGCGCCTCAATCGCGACATCCAGACCGTGGAGGACTTGCAGGACCGCGAGGAGTTCCGCGCCGCAGCGCGAGTCGCCTTCGCCAATAACTGGGCGGTGTTCGGATCGGGCGTGTTCAACCTCACCAGCGCCGAGGAAGACCCGGTTTTCGCCCCCGACGGGTTCGAACCTATCCGCACGCGGCTGGGCGTTTCCTACCAGGACGAATGTCTCGAATTCGGCTTTACTTGGCGACGCGATTTCATCACGGCCGGGGATGCGGCGCGGGGCAATTCCTTCCAGCTGTTCTTCGCCCTCAGGAATCTCGGCTTCCGGTAGCCCGCGGGCGAATTGGCAGCGGCGCAAAAAAGGGCTACATGCGCCCGCGAAACGGACGATGCACGGGCCGAAAAACCGGGCCGAGAGCTTTTCACTCAGCGCAGGTTCAGCCCGGCTTAGGCAGGGAAAACGACCGGCGAATAGGGCGTGGGGCCGCCGCTCGCCGACGAATAAGGACGGAACAAGCGCGTGATTTCGAAGACCATGATGAAAACAATCTGTGCCGCTATCAGCTCGGCAGTGCTCGTCGCCGCACCGCTCGTGCCCGCAGCCGCTCAGACGGTGGCGGTGCCGACCGCAGACAATCCCTTCGGCATTCCCGATGACATCCAGATCCTCGGCAAGGAAAACCCGGACACCCGCACCGCGACCGCGGTGGTCAACGGCTATGTCATCACCGGGACCGATATCGAACAGCGTGTCGCGCTTGTCACCTCCGCCTCCGAGACCGAGGTGTCCGACCAGGAGCTGGAACGCCTGCGCGTGCAGGTCCTGCGCAACCTGATCGACGAAACGCTCAAGATCCAGGCTTCCGAAGCGCTCGAAATGCCGGTCAGCCGGGCCGAGGTGGAACAGACCTATGCCCAGCTCGCAGCCCAGAATTTCGGACAGGAACCCGAGAAGATGGCCGAATACCTGGTCTCGATCGGTTCCTCGCCCGCCGCGCTCAAGCGCCAGATCGAAGGCGAGATCGCGTGGGAAAATCTCCTGCGGCGTAACATCATGCCCTTCGTCAACGTCTCGGCCGAAGAGGTCAACGACGTGCTCGAAAGGCTCGAGGAATCGCGCGGTCAGGACGAATACCGGGTCGGCGAGATCTATCTCTCCGCCACTCAGGAAAACCGCGCCGCCGTGCTCCAGAACGCCCAGCGCATCATGGAGCAGTTGCGCCAGGGTGGCAGTTTCGTCGCCTATGCCCGCCAATTCTCCGAAGCCACCACCGCCGTTGTCGGCGGCGATCTGGGCTGGATCAGGCTTGGCCAGTTGCCTCCCGCGCTCGATGCCCAGCTGCAACGGATGCAGCCGGGGCAATTGAACGGCCCGATCGAGATCCCTGGCGGATTCTCGATCATCTACCTTATCAACAAGCGCAAGGTCGCCATGGCCGACCCCGCCGATGCCCTGCTCAGCCTGAAGCAGATCGCGATCAGTTTCGAGCCCGACGTGTCGCAGGAGGCGGCGGAGGCCAAGGTAAACCAGTTCGCGCAATTCGTGGGCAACCTGCGCAGTTGCGCCGATGCCGAAAGCGCGCGCGACGTGCTCGGCGCGACGGTCGTCTCGAATGACCAGATCCGCGCGGCGAACCTGCCCGAACAGCTGCGCGCGATCATCCTCAACTTGCAGATCGGCCAGACCACCCCCCCCTTCGGCTCGCCGGAGGAAGGCGTGCGGGTGCTGATGCTCTGCGGTCGCGACGATCCGGAACAGGTCGGCGGGCCGAGCTTCGACGACATCATGGACCAGATCGAGCAGGAGCGGATCAACAAGCGCGCCCAGCGCTACCTGCGCGACCTGCGCAACGACGCCTATATCGAGTACAACTGATCCGGTGACGCCCGAAGCCCCGATCGCGCTGGCGCTCGGCGATCCGGCCGGGATCGGTCCGGAGATCATCGCCGAGGCCTGGGTCCAGCGCGCCCGGACCGCGCCCGCAGGCGGCGCGCCGCATCCCTTCTTCGTTGTCGGCGGGCCGGAGGTGCTGCGCGCGGCGGTCGAGGCGCGCGGGCTCGATTGCCCCATCGTTCCCATCGCCGAGCCGACCGAGGCGCTGTTCGCCTTTTCCGCCGGCTTGCCGGTCATGGCCGGGCTCGATGCGCCCTACACGCCGGGTGAGCCGTCGGAAGCGGGCGCGCGCCTCGCGCTGACCTCGCTCGCCTATGCGACCCGTTTCGCGCTCGGGCACGTGGCGGCGGGGCTGGTCACCGCGCCCATCGCCAAGGCGGAGCTTGCCAAGGTCGGCTTCGCCAATCCGGGCCAGACCGAATTCCTCGCCGATGCCTGCCGCCTGCCCTATCGCGATGCGGTGATGATGCTCGCCGGGCCGAGCTTGCGCACCGTGCCGCTGACCGTGCACTGCGCGCTTGCCGAAGTGCCGTCACTCCTCACATCCGACCTCATTGTCCACAAGGCGCGCATCGTCGCCGTCGGCCTGGCGCGCGATTTCGGGATCGAGCGCCCGCGCCTCGCCGTCGCCGGGCTCAACCCGCACGCGGGCGAAGGGGGCAAGTTCGGCGACGAGGAAGCGCGGATCATCGAACCCGCGATCCGCACGCTCGCGGACGAAGGGCTCGACGTCACCGGCCCGGTTCCCGGCGACGCCCTGTTCACCTCGCGCGTCCGCGGGACCTATGACGCGGCGCTGTGCATGTATCACGATCAGGCGCTGATCCCGCTCAAGGCATTGGAATTCGACGAGGGCGTGAACGTCACGCTCGGCCTGCCGATCATCCGCACCTCGCCCGACCACGGGACGGCTTTCGACATCGCGGGCAAGGGGATCGCCGATCCCGGCGCGATGATTGCCGCCATCCGCATGGCGGCGACCTGCGCAGCGGTCCGGGCGGCGGCGTGACCCCCCTTCCCCCGATCCGTGAGGTGATCGCCCGCCACGGCCTTTCGGCATCGAAAGCGATGGGGCAGAACTTCCTCATGGACGAGCAATTGCTCGCCCGCATCGCCGCGATACCGGGCGATCTTTCACACAAGGCCGTGCTCGAGGTCGGCCCCGGTCCCGGTGGCCTCACCCGCGCGCTGCTGCGCGCAGGGGCGCGCGTCACCGCGATCGAGATGGACCGCCGCTGCCTCCCCGCTCTCGCAGAGCTCGGCGAAGCCTTTCCGGGGCAACTCACCGTCATCGAAGGCGACGCGATGAAGCTCGATCACGCCCTTGTCATGGGCGGCGAACCCTTCGCGGTGGTTTCCAACCTGCCCTATAATGTCGGCACGGCGCTGTTCGTGAAATGGCTCTCGGGCGAGGACTGGCCGCCCGCATGGACCTCGCTCACGCTGATGTTCCAGCGCGAGGTGGCCGAGCGGATCGTCGCCGCGCCGGGTACGGGCGCCTATGGCCGCCTTGCCGTGCTCGCCCAGTGGCGCGCCCGGGCGAAGCTTGCGATGAAGGTCCACCGCAGCGCCTTCACCCCGCCGCCCAAGGTGATGAGCGCAGTGGTCCACGTGACGCCCGCCGAAATGCCCGCCGGGGTCTCCGCACGCATGGTCGAACGCCTCACCGAAGCCGCCTTTGGCCAGCGCCGCAAGATGCTGCGCCAGAGCCTCAAAGGCGTGCCCGGCGCGCTCGATGCGCTGGGTACGCTCGGCATCGACGAGACCCGCCGCGCCGAAACGGTGAGCGTCGTCGAATTCGTCGCGCTCGCCCGCGTCCTTACTGCCTGAAGGTCTCGCCCCAGATGGTGTAGATGAAGGTCGCCGACCAGGTTATCAGCATGAAGCCCGACAGCGAGAGCATCATCACCATCAGCCGGATCGGCCCGTGCGCCTCCATGCCGGTATAGCCGAGCGTGGAAAAGCTGATCCCGGCGAAATAGAGGTAATCGGCCGCAAGGCTGCTGTTCATCCCGTCGCTCAGCATCCCGTATTGCGGCTCGCCCAGCAGGGTGGCGATGACGACGGCGGCGATCGCGATCTCGATCATGTGGAGGAGCGCAAGCCCCCAGAAGGTCAGCAGCAGACCCAGGGGGCTGTGCTGATGGCGCTGCGGCTTGGCCCAGCGGATGCCTTCGAGGCCGAGAAGGTGGATAAGGCCGAAGGCGAACAGCAGGGCAACGCCATAGCCAAGGACATGAAGTTCCGCCTGGGTCATCACCCGGACCAATGACCCGGGCGGCCGAGTTGTTCCGCTTGCAACCCCGCTTACCAAACGCTCCGCCGAGGCATGGGCAGGCGCGTCGCTCGCCCGGTCCGGGGTGGATCAGGCACCCTCCTGCGCGATTTCCCGGCGTAATTCATCCCGGTCTTCGCATGCCTTCGCATTACCGAGTGCACATGAGCGCCCAAACAATTCCGCCGCCTTGCCCTTGTCGATCGGCGTGCCGCGTCCAAAGCGATGCAGGATCGCAAGCCGCGCGCAGCCGAGCGCATTGCCGCCCTCGCACGCAATGCCGAAATACTTGAGCTGTTCCGGCCAGAGCTTCGCCTTCTCGCCGGCCGCAACACAGGGATCGGGGCCAAGGGCGCACGCCTTGTCGAACCATTTCGCCCGCGCGGAACGGCCTGCAACGACCCCTCCCAACGCGACGCAGGAAACGGCATAATCCGCCTCGCATGCCATGCGATAGGGCGTCTGGGCCTCTCGTGGCTTCTTCTTGCCATCTGCAAGGCCGTTCTCGTAAATCGCTCCGAGGAAGTAACAGGCGTCGGGAACGAATTCGTTCTTGCCCGAAAAACAGCCCTTCACGAACAACGCTTCCGCCCTCGCAAAGTCCTTCGGCACGCCCTCGCCGCTCGCAAGACGGCGTCCCAGTTCCGTGCAGGCCCGCGTATCGCGCTGCTTGGCATATTGGCCGCCGCAGGCCGCTTCGAGCTGTTCGATGTCCGACTGCAAAGCCGGCCGCTCGGCGATGGTGGGGGCGCTCAGCCCGGCAAACACCGCCGTCGCAGCGACGCCAATTGCTGCCGCTCTTTTCATCCGTTCCTCCTCCTGCCGCTTACCTTTCGCGGGCGTAGCGATCGCGAAAGCGATGAAGCCCTGCGAACACGACCGCTCCTCGTTCCGGTGCTCCTCGCGGCGCTAACTGACTTGGCCCGCCTCCTGCGACGTCCTAGCCGCCCGCCTCGAGGTCGAGCGCTCTCGTGCATGCGCGCTGCTCGCCAAGCTCGCAGGCGCGCGTATACAATTCCCGGGCTTTCGCCGTGTCGGCACCGCCCTTGCCGGCTTTCCCGGTTTCATAGAGCGCGCCGAGGCTCGCGCACCCTATGGCAAGATCGCCCTCGCACGCCTTTTCGAGATAGGCCCGCGTCTTGTAAGTCGGCATTTTCACAGATGTCGCGAGATAGCACCCTCGAGCGCTGATCGTGCAGGCCTTGTCCAGCCATTCATAGACTCCAGCCGCGCCTAGCGACTCGCGCTTGTTTGCCCCGATCGCCACGCAGGAACGCGCGTAATTCGCCTCGCATGCCTTCCTGAAGAGCACTTCGGATCTCGGGTCTCCTTCCGGGTATCCCAAACCCTGCTCCCTCATCATCCCGAGATAGTGACACGCTCTCGGCACCATTTCCGCGGAACCCGAGAAGCAGCCGGGGAAGAGAAACTTCTTGGCTGCCTCGAAATCCATGGCGATGCCATCTCCGGCCACATAGCGCCTGCCAAGCTCGGTGCAGGCCTTCAGGTTGCGGTCCTGCAGGTCAGCCGTCTCGTCGCAGGCAGCCAGCAATTGTTCGATCGTTGGCCTCTTCGGCTGGTCCTGAGCGCGCGCGGGCAGAACGCCGACCGCGGCCGACGCAGCCAAGAATACCGCAACAATGCCCGTCCGCCACAACCGCATTCGCTCCTCCACCGTTCGATCGCCTTGAGAATAGCGGCCCGCCGGCGGATCACTTTGTACGAATGCGACAAACGGATCAGCTGGTCTTCGCGACCTGCCGCCACTGGTGGAGCAGCGGTTCGGTGTAGCCCGATGGCTGCTGGGCACCCTTGAAGATGAGGTCCTTCGCCGCGCTGAAGGCGGGGCCGTCCTCGTTGCCGATGAGCGGGCGATAGAGCGGGTCGTTCGCGTTCTGCGCGTCGACCTTCGCGGCCATGCGGGTGAGCGAATCCATCACCTGATCCTCGCTGACGACCCCGTGCTGGAGCCAGTTGGCGATATGCTGCGAGGAAATGCGCAGGGTCGCGCGGTCCTCCATCAGGCCGACATCGTTGATGTCCGGGACCTTGGAACAGCCCACGCCCTGGTCGATCCAGCGCACGACATAGCCCAATAGCCCCTGGCAATTGTTGTCGAGCTCTTCCTTGAGCTCGTCTTCGGGCCAATTGACACCGTCAGCGAGCGGAATGGTCAGCAGCGCGTCGAGGCCCGGCGCTTCGGGAAGGCGCGCCTGGATCTCGAATACGTTCTCGGCATGGTAATGCAGCGCGTGAAGCGTCGCGGCGGTGGGCGATGGGACCCAGGCGGTGTTTGCCCCTGCGCGCAGGTGGCCGATCTTCTGTTCCATCATTTCGGCCATCCTATCGGGCGCGGCCCACATCCCCTTGCCGATCTGCGCCTTGCCCGAAAGGCCGTGGCGAAGGCCGATCGCGACATTGCGCGCCTCGTAGGCCTCGAGCCAGGCCGAGCCCTTCATCGCGCCCTTGCGCATCATCGCTCCCGCCTTCATCGAGGTGTGGATCTCGTCCCCGGTGCGGTCGAGGAAGCCGGTGTTGATGAAGACGATACGGTCCTTCACCGCATGGATGCAGGCGGCCAGGTTCGCGCTGGTGCGGCGCTCCTCGTCCATGACGCCGACCTTGATCGTGTGGCGCGGCAGGCCGAGCAGGTCCTCGACGCGATCGAACAGGTCGTTGGTGAAGGCGCATTCCTCGGGCCCGTGCATCTTGGGCTTGACGATGTAGATGCTGCCGCGGCGGCTATTGCCGTATTTCGCGTGGCCTTCGACATCCAATGTACTGATCGCGCTGGTGAAAACCGCGTCCATCAGGCCTTCGGGCACTTCGGAGCCATCGGGCAGACGGATCGCCGGATTGGTCATCAGGTGCCCGACATTGCGCACGAACAGCAGGCTGCGGCCCGGCAAGTTGTGCTCGGTCCCGTCGGGCGCGCAGAACGTCTTGTCGCCCGCGAGCTTTCGCGTGAACGTGCGCCCGCCCTTTTCGAAACTCTCTTCCAGATCGCCCCGAATCACGCCCAGCCAGTTGGTGTAGGCGAGCAGCTTGTCTTCGCCGTCCACCGCAGCGACCGAATCCTCGCAATCGGCGATGGTGGTGAGCGCGCTCTCGATCACGATATCGGAAATGCCAGCCCTGTCGGACTTGCCGACCTGCGTAGTGGAATCCAACACCAATTCGACATGAAGGCCATTGTTGACGAACATCAGGCCATTTTGCGTCCTGCCGGCGTATTGTGTTTCATCAACAAGCGCGATGTCATCGGGGCCCGCAATGTCACTCCAGCTGCCATCCTTCAGCGGAAACATCGCATCGAGAAATTCCCGGCCTCGGGCAATCACGGCAGCGCCGCGTTCCTCGTCATAGCCACCGGGACGGGCAGGCGGAGCGTCAAGCGCATCGGTCCCGTAAAAGGCATCGTACAGGCTGCCCCAGCGGGCATTGACTGCGTTCAGCAGGAACCGCGCATTGAGGATCGGGACCACCAGTTGCGGCCCGGCCATCGTCGCGATCTCGGGATCGACATTCTCGGTCGTGATCGTAAAATCGCCCGGCTCGGGCACGAGATATCCGATCTCCTCGAGAAACGCCCGATATTCGGCGGCGTCATGGTCCCTGCCGCGCCGCTCCTCATGCCAGGCATCGATCGTGCGCTGCAGGTCCGCGCGCTTTTCGAGCAGGGCCGCATTGCGCGGCGCGAACTCGGCCAGCAGCTTGGCGAAGCCTTGCCAGAACCGTTCCGGATCGCGGCCGAGCGGCGCCAGCACTTCGGTTTCGAGGAGATCCGCCAACCGCCCGTCTATCGACAGGCCTGCGCGGGTAATCATCTCTGCCATAATGTTCGTGTCCTCATGACTCGCGTGAACGGGTCCCGGGGAGGAGGACGGCTGGCCCTATGGCGAAGCGCCCCGCCCTTTGCAACCGGCACCGAAGGCGAGCGGGTTGGAACGAAAGGCGCGGGCGGCTAGGGAGCGGGAATGGACATGCGAACCTCTCCCGTAATCGATGCCGCCGCCATGCTCGAACAGGTCGAGGCGTGGAGCGCGATCAACACGGGAACCGGCAATCTCGAAGGGCTCGCCCGGCAGGCCGACATGCTCGCCGAAGCGTTTTCGGCCCTGCCCGGCACTGTCGAGCTGGTCGACCCCGCGCCGGTCACGGCTATTGCAGGCGACGGGCGCGAATACGAGAAGGCCAACGGAAAGCATCTTGTAATCCGCGTGAGACCCGGCGCGAACCGGCGCATCGTGCTGACCGGCCACATGGATACCGTCTTCCCGCCCGACCATCCGTTTCAGGAGCAGCGCTGGCTGGACGACGAAACGCTGAACGGCCCCGGGGTCGCCGACATGAAGGGCGGGATCGCGGTGATGCTCCATGCCTTGCTTGCCTTTGAACAAGACAGCGCGGCCTCCTCGCTCGGCTATGATGTGATGATCAATTCCGACGAGGAGACCGGATCGCTCGCCAGCGCCCCTCTCATCGCAGAAATGGCGGCCGGCAAGCTCGCCGCCCTTACCTACGAACCCGCCGCGCTTCCCGACGGAACGCTCGCCCACGAACGCGGAGGCACGGGCAACTACTCGATCACGGTCAAGGGCCGGTCCGCCCATGCCGGGCGCAACCCCGAGGACGGCAGGAACGCGATCGTCGCGGCGGCCGACCTCATCATGCGGCTTAAACGTATGGAGCGCGAGGATATCACCGTGAACCCGGCACGGCTCGAAGGCGGCGGCCCGAACAATGTCGTGCCCGACCATTCCCTGCTGCGATTTAACATCCGCCCGAAATCCACCGGTGCGATGGAGGGCTTCGATGCGGCGCTGGACGACCTTCTCGCCGAGATCGCGTCCGCGCACGATGTCGCCGTCCATCGCCATGGCGGCGTCACGCGCCCGCCCAAGCCGGTCGACACGCGCGCCCAGGCGCTGTTCGACCTGGTGCGCGAATGCGGGGCCGAACTGGGTCAGGACATTCGCTGGAAATCGACCGGCGGCGTGTGCGACGGCAACAATATCGCCGCCTGCGGGGTCCCGGTGGTGGACACGATGGGCGTGCGTGGGGGCGCGATCCATTCTGCGGACGAATTCCTGATCGTGCCCAGCCTCGCCGAACGCGCGGCGCTTTCCGCCCGGGTGATCGAACGGCTTGCCGAAGGCGCGCTGGGAGAACAGGGATCGGGCGAAGGAGACTCCCGGTGACATTCCGCCTGCGCGCCGCACGCCCGAACGATCTCGAACACCTTTACGAGATGGCGAAACTCACCGGCGGCGGGTTCACCAACCTTCCACCGGACCGTAAGGCGCTGGGGACGAAGCTTGACGCCGCAGCCGGAGCTTTCGCCAACACTTCGCAGGATCTCACCGCCGAACAATTCGTGCTGGTGCTCGAGAACCACGAAACCGGCGCGGTGCGCGGCACGAGCCAGCTGATGACGCAGGTCGGTCAGCGCTGGCCGTTCTACTCCTATCGCCTCAACACGTTGACCCAGTATTCCAAGGAACTCGACCGCACCGTGCGCGCCGAGATGCTGAGCCTCGTCACGGATCTCGAAGGCTTCGCCGAGGTCGGTGGGCTGTTCCTCCATCCGAACGAGCGCGCCGGCGGGCTCGGCCTGCTACTCGCCCGCGCACGCTATCTGTTCATCGCGATGCACCGCACGCGGTTTGCCGACAAGCTGCTCGCCGAGTTGCGCGGCATCATCGACGAGCGCGGCGGATCGCCTTTCTGGAACGGGGTGGCGGGACGCTTCTTCGGGATGAGCTTCCAGGAAGCGGACTATTTCAACGCGATCAACGGCAATCAGTTCATCGCCGACCTGATGCCCAAGCACCCGGTTTATGTCGCCATGCTAGGCGATGATGCGCGCAGCGTCATCGGCGTGCCTCACCCCACAGGGCGCGCGGCGATGCGGATGCTGGAAAACGAGGGCTTCAGCTATGAAGGCTATGTCGACATCTTCGACGGCGGACCGACCATGATCGCGCGCACCGACGAGGTGACCAGCGTGAAGAACAGCGTTTGCGCGGCGGTGGCGGACGTCGACCTTGCCGCAGGCGAGCGCGCGATCCTCGCCACCGGACGGCTCGAAACTTTTCGCGCCTGCTATGGCGCGCGGGCGCTGTCGGGCGATGCGGAAAGCGGTTTCACCATTGCCATCGACAGCGCGGCGGCGGACGCGCTCGATGTCGGCGAAGGCGACGAGGTCTGGAGCGTCGCGCGATGAGCAAGCTCGTCGAAATCAATTTCGACGGTATCGTTGGCCCCTCGCACAATTATGCGGGCCTCAGCCTCGGCAATATTGCGAGCGCCGACCACCGGGGCGAGCCGTCCTTTCCCCGCGCCGCGGCGCTGCAGGGGCTCGCCAAGATGCGCGGCAATCTCGCGCGATTGGGCGTTCAGGGTTTTCTTCTGCCCCTGCCCCGGCCGAATACCCCGCTCGCCGAACGGCTTGTGCTGGACGGGAGCGAGGATCCTGCGTTGCGGGCCGCACCGTGGTCGGCCTCGAGCATGTGGACAGCCAATGCCGCGACCGTCTCCCCCGCCCCCGACACCGCCGACGGGCGCTGTCATTTGACGCCTGCCAACCTCGTCACCATGCTGCACCGGGCGCAGGAATGGCCCGACACGAAACGCCAGCTTGACCTCGCCTTCGCCGATAGCGCGCATTTCGCGGTTCACGATCCCGTCCCGCCCAGCTTCGGCGACGAGGGAGCGGCCAATCACATGCGGCTGTGCGAGAACCACGGTGAGGCCGGGGTCGAAGTGTTTGTCTACGGCCGTCCCGGTGGCCGCTTTCCCGCGCGCCAGCATGAACAGGCAAGCCGCCTTGTCGCCCGTGCGCACCGGCTCGATCGGACGAGATGCGTCTTTGTCGAACAGAGCCCGGAGGCAATCGACGCCGGAGCGTTTCACAACGATGTCGTGGCGGTAGCGAACGGGCGGGTTCTGTTCGCTCACGAACAGGCCTTCGCCGAGCGCGGAAGGGCCTACGACGCGATCCGGGCGGCCTTCCCGCCGCTCGAGGTGGTCGAGGTCCCGGCCAGCGAAGTCAGCCTCGAGGAGGCAATCCGCACCTATCTTTTCAACGCCCAGCTCCTGACCCTGCCTTCAGGCGGAATGGCGCTCATCGTTCCAGAGGAGTGCCGCGAGAGCGCATCGGTCTGGCAATATTGCGAGGCGCTGATGGCATCGAACGGCCCGATCCGCGAAGTAATCCCTGTCGATGTCCGACAGAGCATGGCTAATGGCGGTGGCCCCGCCTGCCTGCGCCTGCGCGTCGTGTGCGATCCTGCCAGCGTGGACTCACGCTTTCTCCTCGACGAGGAAAAGGCGGATGGAATCGGGCAGGTCATCGCCGCTCACTGGCCAGAACAGATCGACCCCCGCGATATCGGCCGGGAATCGCTCGCCCGCGACGTGATTGCCGCGCGTCATGCACTGCTGGACGCGCTCGACCTCTCGCAGCTCGCCTGATCATGGTTAACGCGTTTGCCCTGCCCTGTCGCCTGCGCTTACACTCGCAAGCATGTTAACCAGCCTCTCGGGCAGGGCCGCGTGCTTGGCATGTGGCTTGCACAAGACAAGTTAACGGAAGGGAGAGACGATGCTGCAAAAGATCGGAAGGCTGTTCGTGATCAAGAACAGGTTCGAAGCCTTCCTGATCATCTATGCGCTCGCGCTCGGGGCGATGACCCGTGGTGCGGCCTATCTCTCCGAATATCCCGGCATTTTCGGCCAGCTTCTGTTTCTTGCGACCAGCGGTGCGGTCTTTCTCGCCGGGGCAAAGATTCTTGACTGCCTGAGGCTCGAGAAGGAACTGGCCGAAGCGCGCGGCGACGATGGCAATGCGGGCGAAGAGGCCGGGGCCAAATAATATCGGCGACAGGTCGGCGCGACGCTTTATCCCTCTCCCTGCGAGGCTCCCGATGGGTATGCGCGCAAGAAAAAGGCCCCGGCGCACGGGAGCGCAGGAGCCCTTCTCTCGACCTTAGCCTGATCATTCAAGTTCGTCGGCGACCTCGTTGACGCTGTCGGCAGCCTCATCGCCGATGTCGTCCACTTCTTCGGCGCGTTCGTTGAGCATGTCTTCGCGTGCATCGGTATCGGCCTCGTCGGCGCGCTCCTCGAGGGCTTCTGCACGGTCATTGCCAACATCCTCAATCGCGTCGGCGCGTTCTTCAAGCCGATCGCCCATTTCCTCGCGTTGCGAATCCGGGCCACATGCCGCAAGTGCGGCGAGTGCCGGAATGGCGGTGTATCTCAGCAGTCGTTTCATTTCTCGTATCTCCTCCATTACGCCGCGCACTATGCCCGCCTTGGATGGCGGAGCGCAGCGTCTTGAACCCCATCAACGGAAGCAGGGGCCCGAAGTTTCGAGAAAGTCGGCGCGGACCCGGCGGCTCAGGGCGCAGCAAGACCAGCAAGCGGTCCTTCGAGGATCGGCTTGCCGTTTTCGTCATAGCGCGGCAGCATCACCAGGTCGTCGGCATTGCCCAACTCGATCGTCAACCGCTTGCGCCGGAAATCGCGCCGGGCCCCGACAAAAACCGGGGTGAGGACAGGCTCCCCGCGCACGGCAATGCGCCGCCCGCGCAGCAGGTTCCTAAGCGCCTCCAGTGTGGGACGCTCTGCCGTTTCGCCGCGCTCTCCCTCAACGACGATGTCGCCGTTCGGACCGGTCGCTTCTCCACCGGCACTGACCTCGCGCGGCCTCTGCGGAAAGTCCAAAAGGTCGGCAAAGGTCTCTTCATCGAAAGCGACGATAATGTCGTTGACGCTGGTAAGCGGACGACTGCGGGTCTGGGGCATCCCGAAGTCGAATTGCTGCATGTCGAAATAATCAGCCTCGACCGGCGCCATGGTATGGAGACGAAAGCTGTCGCCTTCGCGGCTCACTTCGCGGATGTCGAGGATCGCGGCGATTTCGCCCGTTTCGCTGGCACGACGCTTGCGGGCGCTTCGCAAGGTTTCGCGTGGGGGCAGGCAACCGGGCGCGCAGACATCGCGCAGCCGTGCAAGATAGGACTCGCGGCTCTCGGGTTGCGATTGCGCGAGCGCGGCCACCGGAAGCATCAAAAGCGCGGCCAGCCCGCAGCACGATAGAGCCATTCGAGACAGAGCAGCCTCCCCGATGAAGGGATGAATGAAGGTGGGGGATTCTGTTGCTAGGCTCCCCCGGGCCCCCGGAATCCGCTTCTGTTGCCCGGTGGGTCCAACCGCGCTTTAGCTTTGTAAATTCAGGCCGCTAGGCCCTAGAATTACGCAGCAAGAGCGAGTGCTTCGTTATCGTTGGCACTTATGGATTTGAGCCTTTAACGGGTTACTCAGCCCGGACGAAAACAACGCTTTTCAGCCCACGTCGATCCTGGTTCGGCCCCGTCAGAAACCCCTGAAGTATCAGGGTTTATGGTGGAGCCGCCGGGTACTGCCCCCGGGTCCGTTGTGCCTATTGCACGCTGCACTTTATCGTCATAGTCGGATCGCTCCGACACAGGTCATATAGCGCTGCGATCATGAATTTAAAGTGACTGCGCGCCTTGCCCTTCCCAGCGCGCGCAAATCTTGAAGCGTGGGCGCGGTGTGCTATATCGACAATACAGGTTTGTTCGCGCGTGCTCCATGCACAGCACGGCCGCGCCATCCGGAGGGATTTCGATGACGATCAAGAATATCGCACGCGGCGCGCTTGCCGCCATGGCCGCGCTCAGCCTTGCCGCCTGCGGCATCAATTCGGTTCCGGCAGCGGAAGAAACCGCCAAGGCCAAATGGGCCGACGTCGAGGCGCAGTTCCAGCGCCGGGCGAACCTCATTCCCAACTTGGTCGAAGTTGCGCAAGGCGCGGCAGAGAACGAGCGTTCGATCCTGACCGAAGTCACCGAAGCGCGCGCCAGAGCGACAAGCGTCAACGTCTCCGCCGAGGACCTCAACGATCCGGCCAAGATGGAAAGCTTCGCCGCCGCGCAGGGCCAGTTGGGGCAGGGCATCGGCCGCCTGCTCGCCAGTTTCGAGGCCTATCCGCAGATCCAGTCGAACCAGAATTACATCGCGCTGCAAAGCCAGCTCGAAGGCACGGAAAACCGCATTGCGGTGGCAATCCGCGACTACAACGAGGCGGTTCGTCAGTATAACACCACGATCCGCACTTTCCCCGATACGATCGGCGCGAACAT
The DNA here is from genome assembly GCF_040217515.1 of Erythrobacter sp. GTDB lineage: Bacteria > Pseudomonadota > Alphaproteobacteria > Sphingomonadales > Sphingomonadaceae > Erythrobacter. The sequence goes on along the minus strand of NZ_JAVJPT010000005.1, from coordinate 122,881 downwards.
CATCCACGGTGCCGAGCCGATGGTGCCCTACTCGGCGGTGACCGAAGGCGCCGAGGTTGCGCCTTCGATCGACATGACGAGCAACTGAGCCGGCGTGTCACGCTTGCCGGCCCTCATGTTCGCGCTGGCGGGGACGCTGCTCGCGTCCGCCTCGGCTGTCCCGCTCGCCGCGCAGAAGATCAGCTTGGAGTTTGACGGGGCGATTGCAGACGGTGCGGAGATTTTTTCGGAAGCGTTCGAAGAACGGACCAATTCCCGTATCGCCCGCATTGAGGATCGCGCTCAGGTCTCGATACTGTTGATGACCGTGCCCAGCCTTGAGGGCGCAGACTCGGCGGTGGTCGCGGAAACGGTCGGCGATCTCATGAGCGGAGCGGACAAGATCCGGGCGCACTGGGTCGTGTTCCTGATCGCTCCCACGGAACGTGAATTCTCAGGCGCGCTTTACACTCCCGTCGACCTGCCGGAAGGCACCGCTATCGAAGACGTGGTGTCCGAGCGGGAGAAGCGCGTTCTGGCCGAACAGGTCGAACAAGCGATCGGTTCGTCGGTCGCGCCTTTTTTCAAGGATGGGCGCTGGGAAGAGGGAATGCGCGCAGGTTTGGACGCACTGGAGGCAAAGCTCGACCAGGCGGTGGAAAGCGATAGCGAAAACTCGGGGCGAAGCCTTTCATGAGACGGATACTTTTGCTCCTTGCTGCCCTGCTTGCCCTGATTGCTGCGCCCCTCGCCGCGCAGGATTTCCCGCCCCTCGCCGGGCGCGTGGTCGACCAAGCGAACATCATCCCGCCCGATGTCGAAGCGCAGCTCACGCAGAAGCTCGCTGCACTCGAGGCGCAGTCGCAGCGCCAGCTCGTCGTCGCGACGGTGAGCGATCTCCAAGGCTACGAAATTGCCGATTACGGCTACCGGCTCGGACGCGACTGGGGCCTTGGCGATGCGGAGCGCAATGACGGGGCGCTGCTGCTCGTCGCGCCGAACGAACGGCGCGTTCATATCGCCAGTGGCTATGGCGTCGAAGGCTGGCTGACCGACGCGGTCTCGAAACTCATTATCGAGAACCAGATCGTGCCGGCATTTCGCGACGGCGATTATGCCGGTGGGATCGTCGCGGGCACCGATGCGATCATCGAGGTGTTGAAACTCCCCCCCGACGAAGCGGCCCGGATCGCGAGGGAAGCGGGCGAGGCGAACGAGAAGGATGGCGGTTTTCCGGTCGGCATGCTGATCTGGCTCGTTTTCATGTTCATTTTTTTCGTCCTGCCCATCATCCGCTCGGGCCGACGCCGGAAATATCGCGCCCGGGGCAAGGGTCCATGGGGCGACCGTGACGATGACGACGACGATTATGGGGGCGGCTGGGGCAGGACCGCGCGCGACATCATCCTGTGGGAAGTCGGCACGGCCATCGCCCGCGGCGCGCTGGGCGGCGGGCGCGGAGGCGGCTTCGGTGGCGGTTTCGGCGGCGGCGGTTTCGGCGGCGGGGGCTTTTCCGGCGGCGGCGGTTCATTCGGGGGCGGCGGCGCCTCCGGGGGGTGGTAGCCAAATGGCCTATCTCGACGAAGCCGGTCACAAGCGCGTCAGCGATGCGGTCGCCGAGGCGGAGATGCACACCTCGGGCGAAATCGTGACCGTCCTTGCCGAACGGTCCGACGACTACACGGATATCGCTCTGCTCTGGGCGGCGGGTGCGGCCTTTACCGCGATGAGCCTGTTCGCGGCCCTGCCCCTACCCTTCCTGGACCTGTGGGACAGCCTCATCGGCGGGTGGAGCCACGAATGGACAACGGGCGAACTTGCGAGCATGACGATCGGGCTCGGCCTCATCGCCTTCGCGCTCGCTTGGGCAGTGCAATTGTGGGAGCCGGTCAAATGGCTGCTCGTGCCCGCTCCGGTTCGCACCGCGCGGGTCCACGCAATGGCGCAGCGGCAGTTCAAGGTCGGTGCCGAGGGCCGGACCCATGGCCGCACCGGGGTCCTCATCTACCTGTCCATGAGCGAACACCGGGCCGAGATCGTCGCCGACCGCCCGATCGCGGAAAAGGTCGAGCCGGAAGTCTGGGGAGAGGCGATGGGCGACATGCTCGAGCAAATTGCGGCAGGGCGAGTCGCCGAAGGCCTCGCGGTGGGCGTGCGCGATGTCGGCTTTGTCCTCGCCCAGCACTTCCCGCGCGCCGATGATGACGAAAACGAGCTTCCCGACCGGCTGATCGAAGTCTAGGCCCGCGCCGCATGACGGAAAGCAATTACGGATTCGCCTCGTTCGAAAGGGATCGTGATGCCGACCTGCCGGAGGAGGTCCGCTGGGAGGGCCGCTTCCTCACGGCAAAGACGCGGGGGCGCTGGGAATATGTCGGCCGCGCGCGCGGCATCCGTGCAGCGGCCCTGCTCGCTTTGGACGAGGATGCGGACGGCACGCGCCATGTCATCCTCGTCAGCCAGTATCGCGTGCCGCTCTCGCGCTTCTGTCTTGAGATTCCCGCCGGGCTCGTGGGCGACGATGACGGTAGCGAAAACGAGCAGGCGATCGATGCCGCCGCGCGCGAACTCGAGGAGGAAACCGGCTACCGCGCCGGGAAACTGGAGGTGCTCGGCGAGTTCTATTCATCGCCCGGCATGGTCTCGGAATGCTTCACCTTGTTGCGCGCGACCGATCTCGAAAAGGTGAGCGAAGGCGGCGGCGTGTCGGACGAGAACATCGTCGTACACCGCGTGCCGTTATCCGGCCTTGCCGATTACGTTGCGAAGTGGCGCGAAGCAGGCCATGCGGTCGACGTTCGCATAGCGATGCTCATGACACCGGGCTTCCTGGGAGAGAAACTGACATGACGAAACGTTGCGAGGGCAAGCTGGCCCTGGTCACGGGCGGGGCGCAGGGCCTCGGCCGAGCGCATTGCATCCGGCTCGCGCAGGAAGGCGCGCGCGTGTTGGCGACCGATGTCAACGGCGCCGGTGCCGAGGAAACCGCGTCGATCATCAATGCCGAAATGGGCACAGGGACCGCCTTCGCCATCGCCCATGACGTGACCGACCCCGCCCAGTGGGAAGCGGCGGTGGATGCAGCTCGTAATGACCTTGGCGGCCTCAACGTGCTGGTCAACAATGCCGGGATTGGCGTGGCTGGTAGTATCGAGGACTGCACCTTCGACGACTGGAAGCGCTGCTATTCGGTGAATGTGGATTCGATCTTCCACGGCTGCCAGAAGGCCCTGCCGCTGATGCGCGAACACGCTCCGGGATCGATCGTCAACATCTCGAGCATTGCCGGCCTCATCGCGAGCGATACAATGCCCGCCTATAATTCGACCAAGGCGGCGGTGTGGATGCTGTCGAAATCGATCGCGCTCCATTGCGCGAAGAAGAACATGCAGATCCGCTGCAATTCGGTCCATCCGACTTTCGTCGACACGCCGATCCTCGACGGGACCGCGAAGGCGCACGCGCTCGACAAGGACGTGCTGATGGACAAGCTCGCGCGGCAGATCCCGCTCAAATTCGTGGGCGAGCCGAACGATATCGCCAATGCGGTGGTCTACCTGGCGAGCGATGAAAGTCGTTTCATGACCGGGGCCGAGATCAAGCTCGATGGCGGCATTTCGGCGATGTGAGAAAAGGAGCGGCGAAAAGCGCCCCTCCCGGCCTGGTTTCGGTTGACTGGACCCTCCTGCCCACGGGCCTCGAGGAACGAAAACCGTGCAGCCGGTTTCGGTGCCGCGAGGTCAGTCGGCGATGAGAGCGATCGCGAGATAGATCAGCGCCGCCGTGCCCAGGCTGAAGAAGGCTCCCACGACGAAGGCGATCCGCACGATCGTGGCGTCGACGTTGGCGTAATCCGCGATCCCGCCGCATACGCCGGCAAGCTTCGCATTACGCTTGTCGAGGCGGAAACCCGGCTGGCCTCCGCCATTGTTGCGAGTGATCTTGTTCATGCGAGAACTCCTGTGAAGAGAGGGACGAAGGGCCCCGTCGGCACGTTCGCCGAGGCCATCAAAAACACGGTCACGATCAGCGACCCGGCCACTGCGAGAGCGCGCTGCGTTCCGCGTCCGGCCTGATCAAAGAAGGTATACATTGTCTTTCCCTTGGTTTTGCGCGGTTTGCAGGAGGGTTTCAAGCACCGCCGCGATCAGGCGAGGCCGGGGCTGGCCGGGACGATGGCGTAGGCGAGTAGCGAGGCGGACAGGATCACCGAGAAAGCGGCTGCTGTGAGCTGGTTGGCGAATTTGCTGCGGAACATGGCGTTTTCTTTCATCATCAAAGGGTCGGGAAAAACGATCACGCCATCAACGAGGGGCTGGCGGGAAGGATCGCATAGGCGAGTAAGGTGGCCGTCGCGAACAGCGAGAAGGCGGCGGCGGTGAAGCGGTTAAGGGTTTCGGTCAGCATGTCTCTATCTCCAGTCTGAGTGTTTGCATGACCCCATCGGGGGGACACTCATCGGGCAGCAGGAGGCGTGCCAAACTTGAGAAAGGGCGTAATACCAGGCTTCACCTTCTACGGAACGGCAGGGGATCCATTCAGCTTTCCGAAAGCTTGGGGAATTTCGCCACCTCTTGGGATAGCGCCTTGCGGTGCGCGCGCTATGGTCTTTCGCAGGCACCGTGCTAAGCGCCGCGCAACGCCCATGCCGCTTGCCAGGATCACCCTTCAGGACTTCCGCAACCACGCCCATAGTGAGCTGGTCGAAACCGCGCATTTCAACCTGCTGGTGGGGCCGAACGGGGCGGGCAAGACCAACGTGCTCGAAGCAATATCGCTGCTGGCCCCCGGACGAGGCCTGAGGCGGGCGCAAATTGCCGATCTCGCCCGGCGCGAGCGTGCCGAGGAAGTCAAGCGCCCCTTCGCGATCGGCGCGAACCTCGTGGAGCAGGAGCAGGTCTCCGCCCGGCTGGGCACCTATACGAAGCGCGAGCAGCCGGGGCGCCGGCTGGTGCGGATCAACGGGGCCGAAGCGACCGCCGCCGCGCTGTCCGAATGGCACGCCGTCAGCTGGCTCACTCCGGCGATGGACGGCCTGTTTACCGACAGCGCGGGCGCGCGGCGTCGCTTCGTCGACCGGATGGCGCTCGCCATCGAGCCGGGACATGCCAGAGCGGTGGGCCAGCTCGAAGCGGCGCTGCGCGAGCGCAATCGCCTGCTCGAGGAAGGAAGAGACGCGCGCTGGCTCGACGCGGTCGAGGCGCAGCTTGCCGATGCGGGCACACAAGTTTCAGCGACTCGCGCCCGCCTGGTCTCGCGTCTAGGCGAAGAACTCTCCGCACTGCCTCCCGAGCCGTTCGCGCGCCCGATCCTCGCCTATCGCCCCGGAGGCCCGACTGTGCGCGACGACTTGGCCGCGACGCTGGTACGCGGGCGCGCGCGCGATCGCGCGGCGGGCCGGGCGCTCGCGGGTCCGCATCGTGACGAGCTCGGCGTGACGATGATGCGCAGCGACGGATCGCCCGGCCAGCCGGCTGCGGCCTGCTCGACTGGTGAGCAGAAAGCGATGCTGATTGCCATCACCCTCGCCCAGAGCGTGCTTTCCGCCGCAGGGCGCCCGAGCGTGCTGCTGCTGGACGAGGTCGCCGCCCATCTCGATCCGGTGCGCCGGGCGGAACTGTTCCGGCGGCTTGGCGCGGGCCGCGCCCAAGTGTGGATGACCGGGACCGAAATCGCCGCCTTCAGCGAAATCGCCAGCGAAGCGGCGGTCTGGAAAGTCGCGGGCGGTGCGATCGAACCGCTCTAGCCAAGCCGGCCTACCCCTGATCCTCCTCGGGCAGCGCTGCGCGCACGTCACCCAAGGTCGCGTCGACCAGCTGTTCGATCCCCTCGCGCGTCGGGTGTATGCGGTCAGCCTGGAACAGGCTCGGCTTCTCGTAGATCGATTCAAGCCAGAACGGCACGAGCTCGGCCCCATACTCCTTGGCCAGATCGGCGTAGATCGCATCGAAATCCCGCTGGTATTCGGGCCCGTAATTGGGCGGAGCACGCATGCCCATCAGGAGAACAGGTATCTCCCGGCGCGCCAGCTCATCAAGCATCGCGCCAAGGTTCGCGCGCGTCTCGGCGGGAGAAAGCCCGCGCAGCATGTCATTACCGCCAAGTTCGAGAATGACGAGATCGGGTTTCTCGTCCTGCGCATCGAGCGTAAAGGCGAGCCTTTGCCGACCCGCCGCGGTCGTGTCGCCCGACACACCTGCATTGGCGATATCGGCATTCACCCCCCTCGCTCGCAGCGCCGTCTCGAGCCGCGCGGGATAGCTTTCGCCCTCTTCCAGCCCATAGCCCGCGAAAAGACTGTCACCGAAAGCAAGGATGTCGCGCTCGGGGCCCATGACCGGGATCGGCGGGGGTTCGTCGGCCGCGGGCGTGCGCGCCGCGCCCGAAGCGGGCGGGACCGTGGTGTCCTCGGTCGCCTCTCCGCCGCATCCTGCCAGAGCCAGCGCCAGCAGACCCGCTCCCGCAATTCTGCCCATCACCTGCCAAAGCATCATTCCCGCTCGCCCTCGCGTATCTTGTTTGCCTTTCCCACCTATGCCATCGAGCCCGCGTGACAAGCCCTTCCCTCGCCCTCACCGCCCGCAATCTCACCCTCACTCTCGGTTCCGACCGCAAGCCCGTCGATATCCTGCGCGGCATCGATCTCGACATTGCGCGCGGCGAGGTGGTCGCACTGCTCGGCCCCTCCGGTTCGGGCAAGAGCTCGCTCATGGCCGTGCTTTCGGGCCTCGAGCGGGCGAGCGGCGGCAGCCTCGATGTCGCGGGGGCGGATTTCACCGCGCTCGACGAAGACGGCCTCGCCGCCGCGCGCCGGGGACGGATCGGGATCGTGCTGCAGGCCTTCCACCTCCTTCCGACCATGACTGCGGCCGAAAACGTCGCGACACCAATGGAACTTGCCGGAGCGGACGATGCGCGCGAACGAGCAGTCGCCGAGCTCGAAGCGGTCGGACTGGGCCATCGCACCGGCCATTATCCGACGCAGCTCTCGGGCGGCGAGCAGCAGCGCGTCGCCATCGCCCGCGCCACCGCACCGCGCCCGGAACTGATCTTTGCGGACGAGCCCACCGGCAATCTCGACGTCGCGACCGGCGAGGAGATCGTCGACCTGCTCCTCGCCCGCCGCGCCGAAACCGGTGCAACTCTGCTCATCATCACCCATGACGAAACCCTGGCGAAGCGATGCGAGCGGGTGCTGACGATGGCCGACGGCCGGATCGTCTCCGACACGAAGGCGGCCGCCGCAGGCGAGGCGGCATGAGCGCGGCGGCAGGCCTCTCCTGGAGCGCGGCGTGGCGGATCGCACGGCGCGATCTCAACGGCCGGTTCAAGGGGCTGCGCCTGCTGCTGGTGTGCATCTTCCTCGGGACTGCAGCGCTCGCCGCAATCGGGACCCTGACCGCAGCGATCGAGCGCGAACTCGCCGCGAGCGGGCAGGAATTGCTCGGTGGCGATCTGGAAATCGAGGTCTGGCAGCGCGACCTTACCGGGGAAGAGCGCGCGGCTCTGTCGGATTATGGCACGATTTCGGGCGGCACGCGATTGCAGGCCATGGCGAGCGCGGTCGAAAACGCGGCGCCGGTCGAACTCAAGGCTGTTGATTCGAACTGGCCGCTTTACGGTGTGCTCACGCTGGCGGACGGGCGCGAAGAGGCCGCGCCGCGAGGCAACGAGGCGTGGTTGGCGCAAGGAGCTATGGATCGGCTCGCCATCGAGGTCGGCGATCGGTTCACCATCGGCACCGTCGAACTGATTGCGGCCGGCGTGATCGAGGACGAGCCCGACCGCTTGTCCGAAGGCTTCCAGCTCGGCCCGACCGTGATCGTCGCCGAGGACGTACCGCGCCGCGCGGGCCTGCTGCAACCGGGCGCGCTCTACCAGAGCAAGTACCGCGTCGCTTTCAGCGATCGCTCGCGCGATCCCGAGGCGGTCGAGGAGAAACTGAGCGACGCTTTTCCCAATGCGGGGTTCGATTTCCGCACTCGGGACAGCGCCTCGCCGGGCGCGGACCGTTTCGTTGCGCAAATGAGCGATTTTCTCACGCTCGTGGGTCTGGCCGCGCTGGTGATTGCGGGTATCGGGATCGCGGGCGGTGTCTCATCCTATCTCGACCAGCGTCGTGCCAGTATCGCGACCTTCAAGGTTCTTGGCGCCTCCTCGCGCGATATCGTGCGGATCTATGCGCTGCAGATCGCGGTCGCCGCGCTCATCGGCAGCCTTGCGGGGCTCGCAGTGGGCGTGCTCGTAACACCGCTGCTCGGCGCCGCGCTGCAGGGGTTGCTGCCGGTCGAGGGCGGTTTCATCATCGAACCCGCGCCGCTGCTGCTCGCCGGATCTTACGGAATGCTGGTCGCTTTCGCCTTCGCCGCCGCGCCTCTGCTGCGGGCAAGGAGTTTTCCGGCAATGGCGTTGATGCGTTCGCGGATCGTCCCGCTCGCGCGCGATCGCCGCGCGCTCGGCGCGACGGCAGCGGGGCTGGCCGCGATCTGTGCGCTCGCTCTCGCCACGACCGACGAGCCGCGCCTGTCGGGCGGATTCCTTGCCGGGGCGGGCGCAGCGCTGGCGCTGCTCGCCGGGCTCGGCTTTGCAATCCAGGCCGCCGCGCGCCGATTGCCGCGCCCGGCCAACCCGATCCTGCGCAGCGCACTCGCCAACATATATCGTCCCGGCGCGCCGACGGGGGCACTGGTCACCGCGCTCGGATTCGGCCTTGCTGCCTTCGTCCTGCTCGCCGCGATCCAAAGCGCGATCGAAGGAAATATCGACAGCCGCGTACCACGTGAGGCACCCGATTATTTCGTGCTCGATGTGCCGCCCGCGAAGGAGACGGGTTTCTTCGACATGGTGCAAGAGCGCTTTCCGGAGGCGGGCCTGCGCACAGTCCCGACCTTGCGCGGCGCTGTTCTGGCCTATGGCCCGGAAGGCGACATGGTGCGCGTCGCGGAGCTCGAGGAGTTGCCCGAAGGTGCCTGGGGCCTGCGCGGAGAGCGTGGACTGACCTATGCCGACCGACTGCCGCAGGGCAACCGCGTAGTCGAGGGCGAATGGTGGAGCCCGCTCCACAATGGCGAGCCGCTCGTTTCGATCGACGCCGAGTTCGCGCGAGCGCTCGATCTAGAGGTGGGCGACTATTTGACGATCGGTATTCTCGGAGTCGAACGGACAGCCCGGGTCGCCAACCTTCGGGAAATCGACTGGGAAAGCATGGGTTTCAACTTCCTGCTCGTTTTCAGCCGCAATGCGATCAGCGATGCCCCGCACAATCTCGCCGCGACGATCGACCTGCCCGACGATGCCGACCGGCAGGCGCGCGGCGAATTGCTGCGCGCGCTGGTGCAGGAATTCCCATCGTCGTCGGTGGTCGAGGTGGGCGAGGTGCTGGGAGAGGCGCGCACGATCCTGCGGCAGGTCGGTCTTGCCACGCTCGCGGCTGCGGCGGTCGCAGTGCTGGCGGGGCTTGCCGTGCTGATGGGGGCGATCGCGGCGGCGCGCGCTTCGCGCACCTATGACACGGTCGTCCTGCGAGTGCTGGGGGCAAGCAGGCGGCAGATACTGCTGATGCAACTGGCAGAATACGGCTTCATCGCCGGCACGCTCGCGCTCGTTGCCCTCGGTCTGGGCAGCCTGCTCGGCTGGGTTGTCATTACGCAATTGTTCGAATTCGACTGGCTGCCTGACTGGGGAGCGATATTCGGCGTTCTCGGGCTCGGCCTTGTCATGGTGCTCGGCTTTGCGCTGGGCGGCTCGCTTCCGCTCCTGCGAGCGAAACCCGCCCGTGCTTTGCGCGAACTCTAGACCCTATTCGAACACGCTGGGATCATAGCCGACCATGCCCGGCTGGCCTTTAACCACGAGTGTGGAAGCGAGCAGGTCGTGCAGGCCCTGCTTCTTTTCGGTGAAGGCGACCATGATATAGCCGATCAGCAGGATGAAGCCCGACAGGATCTTGCCGAAATAACGACCCGCCGCCCTTGGATAGGAAATGCGCCGACCCTGCATGTCGGTGACAATCAGGCCAAGCACTTTCTTGCCCGGCGTCGCCTGCATCTGCGACCCTTCGAAGCCAATGAAATAGGCAAGTCCGACGATCAGGCCGAGAAAGTCCGTTATGCCAAGGCTTTGCTGCGCTTCAAGGTCGATGACCGCTCCGCCGGATAGCAGCGCAAGCGCCGCCGAGATCAAGCCAAGGATCACGGCATCGATCAGGTAGGCCAGAACGCGGATCCAGAAACCGGCATAATCCATCGTCAAATTGTCCCCCGATAGTCTGGCCCCAAGCCGGACCTTTCCGCCCTCATGATGACGCTGGCCCCGAATAATTCAACCGCAATAGATGCTCTGCGCGAAAAAGGGGCCCCGCGCGCCGCCGCGCGAGGCCCTCTCACTTGTCGAATCGACCTGGGTCAGAAGCGGAACCGGACCACCCCACCGTAAGTGCGGGGCGGGCTCGGATAGCCCGACACGGTCCCGGCCTGCGCAACGCCGTCGAACACGGTCAGGATATATTGGTCGTCGAGCAGATTGCGGGCGAAGGCCCCGATCTCGAGGCCGTTGTTCAGGGCCAGCGTCGCCGACGCGTTCACCAGGTTCACTTCGCGACGGAAAATCTGCGTGTTGCCGAGCTGCGCATTGAAGGTCGGCAGGCCGTTGTTGATGTCCTGGTTGCTCTCGTGGTTGTAGTCGACTCGGGTGATGATCCGCGAGCCGCTGTCGAATTCGTGGGTGTAGGTCGCCGAAGTCGCGATCGCCCATTCGGGAATGCCGCCCGGACGCTGACCGGTCAGATCGCCCAGCGGGCTGCCGGTGAAATCGTCGTAGAGCGCGTCGAGGTAGGTCGTCGCGAAGGTCAGGACCAGCCCGTCGACCGGATTGATCGTGGCATCGAATTCGAAGCCCTTCACCGACTGTTCGCCCGCATTGGCAAGCGCAAAGCCGAGACCGGTGAAGGCGAAGCTCTGGAAGCCCTCGATCGTCTGGTCGAACAGCGCGAGGTTGAAGCCGAAGCCTTCCCACTGCGCCTTCATGCCGATTTCGTAGACTTCCGCCTCTTCCGGCCCGGCAAAGCGCGAGCCCGTCGTCAGGTTCGGCGTTGCCAGCCCCGCATCGAGAATAGGCGAAGGCGGGGCGAGAATCGTCGAAAGCCCCGGCCCCGGGACGTAGTCGCCCAGCAGCGGGCGGCTGTCGCGCGAGAGATTGACCGAGCTCGCCTTGAAGCCGGTCGCATAGCTTGCATAGACGTTGACCTCGGGCGAGATCTGGTAGCTCGCGCGCAGCAGGTAGGTCAGTTCGTCGTCATTGGTGCGCCCGGGTTCCACCGCGTTCGGGACCGACAGGAAGGGCGGCTGAAACTGCAACCCGGCAAGGGGAAGCAGCGCGTTCGTCGCAGGATCGATCGCGGCGCCGGCAATCTGATCGAAGATCGGGGCGGTCGCCGGATCGGTCGCAAAGCCGTTGATGACGTCGGGTGTCACCTGGCCCGGCGGGATCTGCAAAGCCTGGGCGATGCCGCCGACAATGAAGGCATCGACCAGGTTGACCTGCGCGAGCGGGTCGAAGCTCGTCTGGCTAAGCGCGAACTCCTTCTCGTCATCGGTGTAGTTGAAGCCGACCGTGAACACGAGCCCGTCGACCGGTTCGAGGTCGAACGTACCGAAGATCGACCATGAGGTGTTCTCCATCCGGAAGTTTTCGGAGGTCAGCAGCGGGGTCGACAGGATCGAATTCTGCGGCAGGCCGAGCTGCTGCTCGACAAAACTGAGCGTCCCCGGACCACCACCAAGCAGGTCACCAAAGCCTCGGAAATCGCTGCCATTCTCGACAGAGGAGATCTGCTCGATCGTCTCGTCGAAATAGAACCCGCCCAGCAGGAAGTTGAACGGCCCGTCGAAATCGGACGCGACGCGGATTTCCTGGGTGAAGGTCTGCACTTCCTGGTCGCGCGTTTCGGTCGCGATGTCGGCGCTGGTGAAATCGATGTCCTGGTTGAAGAAGTTCTTCAGCTCGCGATAGGCCGTGATCGATGTGATGGAGATCGGCCCGGCCTGGTAGTCCATCTGGACCGAGCCGCCGTAATTGTCGTTCTCGTTGACCGGCACGACATTGAGAAAGTTCTCATAGGCGAAGAAATCGGTGCTGAACTGGCCGCCCAGCGCCTGGATCGCCCCTGCCGTGGGTCCGGCGACAAGCGTCGCGGTCTGGCAGCAGATCTCGTCGATCCGGGCGTAATCGGCGATCGCGCGGATCTTGAAGTCCGGGGTCGGCTCGATCAGCAATTGTCCGCGTGTGGACCAGCGGTTGCGGTTGTTGATCTCCTCGTCGAGATTGACGATCTCGCCGAACCCGTCGCGGCGCTGATAGGTGCCGTCGAGCGAGAAGGCGATGTTGTCGGTAATCGGCCCGGTGATGTCGCCGCGCAGGAAGACCTGGTTGAAATTGCCGTAAACGGCTTCGACCATGCCGCCGAATTCGTATTGCGGCTCACGCGTGACGACCGAGATGACACCGGCCGATGCGTTCTTACCGAACAGGGTCGACTGCGGGCCGTTCAGCACCTCGATCCGCTGCACGTTGTTGAGGTCGCCCAGAGCGCCTGCCGAACGCGAGCGGAACACGCCGTCGATGAACACGCCGACCGAAGGCTCGATGCCGAAATTGTTGTCCCCGTTGCCGAAACCGCGAATGATGAAGGTCGTCGCCGAAGAGGTCTGCAGCTGGCTCACTCGCAGCGAAGGCGTGACAGTCTGCAGGTCGAGCACGTCGCGGATCTGCGCCTGCTCGATGGTCTCCCCGCTGGTGACCGACACCGAGATCGGCACTTCCTGCAGCGTCTGCTCGCGCTTGGAAGCGGTAACGATGATCTGGTTGTTCGATTCCGGTGCGCTGGGCACGTCGTCTTCGAGAACGAACTCGTCGGCATCGTCGGAATCGGGCAGGTCCTGCGCACTGGCCGCGCCATGAGCGCCCAAAGCGAAGGCGGCGGCGCCTGCAAGCAGGGTGAATCGGTACGAACCGGCAGAGCCGGGCATGATGGAGCGCATGGAAGTTCCTCTCTCTTGAACCCATTCAGGTCCGGCCTGTTATCGGAAGCCGCGTCCCAAACCGCGCCCCCGCCGGACTGATACTGTCGCTGATAGGCGAGCGCATTTTCGGCGACAAGCATTGAGGCGTTCGCATAAGGGGGTAAGCGCATCTTATGTTGCAGGCCAGTCACACTGGCAGCCGCGCGGTCCATCCCTTCCGCCAGCCCCGGTTTCGATTGCTTTTGGCCCCCGCCCTGCCTAAGGCCCGCAGGCACGGGCCAAGGACCGCGCGAAAGCAGTCGGCCGGCCTGCCTGAACCCCTCTTCGAAAGCCTCATCAATGTCCGCCTCACCCACCGGCTCAGGTTCGCTCAGGAACGTGGCGATCATCGCTCACGTCGACCATGGGAAGACCACGCTCGTCGACCAGCTCTTCCGCCAATCGGGCACGTTCCGCGACAACCAGCGGGTGGATGAACGTGCGATGGATTCGGGCGATCTTGAAAAGGAGCGCGGGATCACGATCCTCGCCAAATGCACCAGTGTCGAATGGACGCCGAAGGACGGTGGCGAAACGACGCGCATCAACATCGTCGATACACCCGGCCACGCCGATTTCGGGGCCGAGGTCGAACGCATCCTGTCGATGGTCGACGGCGTCATCCTGCTCGTCGACAGCGCCGAAGGCGCGATGCCGCAGACCAAGTTCGTGACGGGCAAGGCGCTCGCGCTCGGCCTACGCCCGATCGTGGTCGTCAACAAGATCGACCGCCCCGACGGTCGCCCGCAGGCGGTCCTGGACGAAATCTTCGACCTGTTCGCCAGCCTCGATGCCACGGACGAACAGCTCGACTTTCCCTCTCTCTTCGCCAGCGGGCGCGATGGCTATGCCTCTCCCGACGAACATACGCGCGAAGGCAGCCTCCAGCCCTTGTTCGAACTGATCGTGAGGCACGTTCCCCCGCCCGATCTCGATACCTCCGGCCAGTTCAGCTTCCTCGCCACCCTGCTTGACCGCGATCCGTTCATGGGCCGTGTGCTGACGGGCAGGGTCCAGTCTGGCACGATCAAGGTGAACGATCCGATCCACGCCATCGATCGCGAAGGCAACGTTGTGGAGACCGGCCGCGCGACCAAGCTGCTGTCCTTCCGGGGGCTCGAGCGCGTTCCCGTCGACAACGCCAAGGCGGGCGACATCATTGCGCTTGCCGGGCTCGAAAAGGCGACCGTCGCGAATACCATCGCCGAACCGACGGTGAGCGAGCCCATCGCCGCCCAGCCGATCGACCCGCCCACGCTCGCCATGCGTTTCGCCGTCAATGACAGCCCGCTCGCCGGGCGCGAAGGCGACAAGGTAACCAGCCGCCTCATCCGCGACCGCCTCATGCGCGAGGCCGAAACAAATGTCGCGATCCGCGTCACAGAGGCCGAAGACAAGGATTCCTTCGAAGTTGCCGGGCGCGGGGAATTGCAGCTCGGCGTGCTTATCGAAACGATGCGCCGCGAGGGCTTCGAGCTTGGCATATCGCGCCCGCGCGTTCTGTTCGACGAAGAGGACGGCCAGCGAACGGAGCCTTACGAAACCGTCGTCATCGACGTCGACGACGAGCATTCGGGCACGGTCGTCGAGAAGATGCAGCGCCGCAAGGCCGACCTCACCGAAATGCGCCCCTCGGGCCAGGGCAAGACCCGCATCACCTTTTCCGCGCCTTCGCGAGGGCTGATCGGCTATCACGGCGAATTCCTCTCCGATACGCGCGGCACCGGGATCATGAACCGCCTGTTCGAGAAATACGGCCCCTATAAGGGACCAATCGAGGGCCGCATCAACGGCGTGCTGATCTCGAACACCAGCGGCGAGGCGGTAGCCTATGCGCTCAATGCGCTCGAGGAACGCGGCGAACTGTTCATCGAGCCGCAGGCGAAGATCTACGAAGGCATGGTCATCGGCGAGAACGCCAAGCCGGAGGACCTCGAAGTCAATCCGCTCAAATCAAAGCAGCTCACCAATATCCGCAGTTCGGGCAAGGACGACGCGATCCGCCTCACCCCGCCGCGCCGGATGACGCTGGAACAGGCTATCGCCTATATCGACGACGACGAGATGGTCGAAGTCACGCCCCAGTCGATCCGCCTGCGAAAGGCAATCCTCGACCCGCACGACCGCAAGAAGGCCCGCCGCAAGAAGGACGTGTGAGGAGGCCGATCAGACCGGCCGAGCGGCGAATTCGCCGGTTGCAGCATCGAATCCGGTGATCTTCATGACCGTGTCCGGATCCGCGATACGGTCACGGATAGTCTTGGAATCAGCGTCAGGGTCCTTCGCAACGACACGAACGACGCGAAAGCGTCCGCTGCAATTGTCAAGCGCATGCTTCAGGTGCCGGATGCGCTCCTTGTTGCCCCAGCGCCTCTCCCATCGCCAGCGATTGGCAGGATCAAAGTAGTTGACCGATCCATCAGCCGCACGCTCGTGGTCCCACAAGGTGATGACGACTGTCCGGCCATCGGGACTCACCGCTGACCAAGCCTGGCGAATGTTGTGCGTGCTCGCGCCGAAGAATGCAAAAGCGTCGGTGAGGGTGGTCGTACGTGGCATGGCCGCAAGCCTACGACGGTGCGGTGAACGAGCGGTTTCTTTTCACCCGGCCCGCTCGGCCCGCCCCGCCGGGGACACGGCGCGTCTCTTCGCGGGCGCAGCATAATTTCCTGAGCCGGGGGATGCGCGAAACATTTTCAGCGCCTTGCTGCGGGTCCTTGGCAATCCTTGCGAATTTGCCCGCCGCTGTGGCCATGGCGCAATGCGCTTGTTACGCACCTGCAACATGGACACAGCAACGCTCGTTTCTCTCGCCGTCTATTTCATCGCGATGATCGGCATCGGGCTTTACGCCTGGAAAAAGTCGACCGAGGACTCCGAAGGCTACCTGCTAGCCGGGCGCAACCTGCCGCCCGCCGTCGCGGCGTTGTCCGCCGGAGCATCCGACATGTCGGGTTGGCTGCTGCTCGGCCTTCCCGGCGCGCTCTATGCGGCCGGGCTGGTCGAGGCGTGGATCGGGATCGGGCTGTTCCTCGGCGCGGTGGCGAACTGGATCATCGTAGCCCCGCGCCTGCGCGAGCAGACAGAGAGTTATGGCAACGCCCTGACGATCCCGCAATTCCTCGCCAATCGCTTTCCCGACCAGGGCACGACATTGCGCGTCGTTTCGGCGATCGTCATCGTCGTGTTCTTCACCGTCTACACCGCCGCCGGGCTGGTGGGCGGGGGCAAACTGTTCGAGACCGCCTTCGCCGGCCTTCTGCCGGATGTAGGCATGAGCGATTACATGCTCGGCATCGTGATCACCGCCGGCATCGTGCTTGCCTATACCATGATCGGGGGATTTCTCGCGGTCAGCCTGACCGATTTCGTCCAGGGCGTGATCATGATGGTCGCGCTTGTCATCATGCCGCTGGTCGTGATGTTCGGCAGCGGCGGCGATGCGGGAGGATCGCTCGGCGACGTGCCGGTCGAGGGATTCCTGAGCCTCACGGAAGGGCTCACCTTTCTCGGCTTCATCAGTGCGGTGACCTGGGGCCTGGGCTATTTCGGGCAACCTCACATCATCGTGCGCTTCATGGCGATCGACACGGTCGAAAAGGTCAAGACAGCGCGCAATGTCGGCCTTTCCTGGATGGCGATCTCGCTCGCCGGAGCGCTTGGCATGGGGCTAGCGGGACGCGCTTATGCGGAGCGCAACGGGCTGGTGGTCGATGATCCCGAGACGATTTTCATCGTCCTGGCCGATCTGCTTTTCCACCCCGCAATCACCGGTTTCCTCTTCGCCGCTCTTCTTGCGGCGATCATGAGCACGATTTCCTCGCAACTGCTCGTCTCGTCCTCTTCGCTGACCGAGGATTTCTACCGCCTTTTCCTGCGCAAGAACGCGAGCGAGCGCGAGGCGGTGAATGTCGGGCGCATCTGCGTCGCGCTGGTCGCCATCGCCGCGATCATCATCGGCAGCGATCCGACCAGCGAGGTGCTCGGCTTGGTGGCAAATGCCTGGGCAGGCTTCGGTGCAGCCTTCGGCCCGCTCATCATCCTCGCCTTGACCTGGCGTGGGATGACAGGGGCGGGCGCGGTTGCAGGGCTGGTCTCGGGGGCGTTGGTCGCGGGTGCATGGATCGCGCTCGAGTGGAATTCCAGCTTCCTGGGCGGCGAAGGGCTCTATGAGATCGTGCCCGGATTCATCGCGGCATGGATCGCCATCGTGGTTGTGAGCAAGGCAACCACCCAGAGCGCCGCGACCCGGGCACAGGCGCCGGCAGAATAGCCTGCCGACAGGGGAGCAACACGGACGGGACAGGACTCTTCCCAAACTGCGCGGCCTCCTTCACTCTCGCGTCCGGCACGAATCGGGAGGAGCGGATGAGCGACGTCGAAGAGCCGCGGGTGACGGGCCTCGGCGGCGTATTCTACATAGCTAGGGATCCGGCGGCGACACGCGCATGGTATCGCGAGGTGCTCGGCATCGAAGGCCCCTATGGTCCGCAATTCGCCTGGGAGGCCGAACCGAAGATGCATCCCTATTCGCTTATCAGCCATTTCGAGGATGCGAGCTACATCGAGCCGGGCCAGCATGGCTTCATGATCAATCTGCGCGTTCATGACCTCGATGGCTTCGTGGAAAAGCTCCGACAGGCGAAGGTCGAGGTGCTCGACACCGCAGACGAAGGCTATGGCAAGTTTGCCTGGATCCTCGACCCCAACGGCGTGAAGATCGAGCTATGGGAACAGGTCGTAGATGAGCTGCCCTGAGCGGGCGAGGAAATGGCACCACCCCGCAGGCGCGAAGCGTTCATCACCCAGTCCGTCCCGATAGCAAGGCGGATTTGTGAGCCGAAAACAGGGTTAAGCCCGGATTAGGTATGCCGATTCCCGCTGCGTTAAGCGAGGCTCGGCAAAACCCCTTAATCATGAAACGGAAGCTAACCCTTTTCAGGTTTGCATCGGCACCGCTTGCCGCTCTTGCGCTGGCGAGTTGCGGATCGGTGATTCCTGCCCCGGCCGGGGTCGCACCCGGTGCCGCAGTCAGCGCATCGTCGGCCACCAGCCCTCCCCCCATCACCCGGCCCGCCAACAGGCTTGCTTCGGCTCCTCGTGGTTACCGGTCATCAGGTCCAGTCGCGAACTGCATTGCCGACCTCGGTGCGAGCGGCGCTCGCTTCGAACCGCTGCCCGACACTTACGCGGCCCCTGGATGCAACAAGCTCGGCACGGTCCGGCTATCGGCGCTGTCCGGCGATGACGGCATGTTCGGGATCAGCAATCTCGGACCGGTGAAATGCGGTACGGCCAAGGCCTTCACTGACTGGGCACGCTTCGGGGTCGACCGAGCCGCGCGCCAGATCCTCGGAAGCCCGTTGATGCGCATCGAGACCATGGGAAGCTATGCCTGCCGCAATGTCGCGGGCACCGACCGCCGCTCGGCCCACGCACGGGCGGAAGCGATCGACGTCTCGGGATTCGTGCTTGAAGACGGCAGGCGCATCACGCTCTCGGGCGATTGGAACGACGGGACAGCGGCAGAGCGGGAATTCCTGCGCGTCGTCCATCGCAGCGCCTGCAAGCGCTTTGGCACTGTGCTCGGCCCCCAATACAATGCCGCGCATCGCGATCACTTCCACCTGGAAGGCACCGGCCCTCGGTTCTGCCGCTGATCACCGGCGTACTGCCTGTACGCGATGTCGTTCAGCAACTGCGGCAAGCACACCTCCTGCAATTTCGTAGGTGTTTCTACGGGCGGACTTCATATGTGCGCCCTTTCGATCTTAACCCGGGCCGGACACGAGGCGCCAAATGCGAGATATAGGGCAGCGCTCACACCCGTTAATGCAAACCGCCTAGCGCAAACTGGGTGCCTCTTCTCTCGGCAGGTTGATGCCAGGCAAGCGTCGGGGTAGTCGACCGATCCCAGCGAGGCAGCCCGGGGGACTGCACGGTGCCCCCGATCCCTCGCCTGCCTCGCCCGCAAGGGGGAGGCAACGAGACAGGCACGATGCGAACCGTCAGGCCTGGATGCGTGGCTCCAGTTTCGCCTCGAGCTTCAGGCGCACGGCCTCGGCGGCATGGCGCGCGCCAAGCTTGCTCATCATGTTGGCCCGGTGAATTTCGACAGTCCGCGGACTGATGTCGAGCTCGCGGGCGATGACCTTGTTGCTCGACCCCTCGGCCAGCCAGTCGAGAACTTCACGTTCGCGCTGCGAGAGGCTGGCGATGCGATCGCGTGCTTCGATCATGCGGCGTCGTTGGGCTCCGAACAGTTCGGCCTCCTTCTCGATCCGGGTAAGGCAGCGGGCGAAACGTTCAGGGTCGAGAGGAAGCGAGAGATAGTCCAGCGCCCCAGCCTTGATCGCCTCGACGATGCGGCCTGGCCTTGGATGCACATCGACCGCAATCAAGGGCAGCCAGATACCGAGTCGGCTCAATCGTTCGAGGATCATCGCCACCCCGCCCTCTTCGGCTGTGTCGCGGGCGATGATGATCCCTTCGCGCGGCGGGTGCACGGAAAGCTCCGACATGTCGCCGTAGACTTCCGAATGGTGGCCGAGCGAAAACCCGACCCGGGCCAGTTCGGCGCGGTGGCGGCTGGAGGAGTCGATGAAGTGGAGCGATGCTTTGCGTGTCATGGCCATTGTGATTGACCAGACAGCCGAGCATTTCACGCAGGACTTACCCCGATACGGAGCAATACCGGGTTAACCACATGCCTAAACCATGCAAAGCCGCCCCGCGATTGCTCCGAAACGAATACGATTACGCTCGATCATGGTGAACGCAGCCCCTTCGCAAACGCCCTTAGGGGCCCTGCGGGCCGGCTTCGGAGCCCTGCGAATCGAAGCTGTAGGACGGCAACGCATCGAGCGCGGATCGAAGCGATGCGCCCCAGCTCGACGAGATCGTCTCGAAAAAGGCATCCTCGCCCGTCACGCGGTGTTCGTGCAAGGGGGCAAACTCATCCTTGCCGATCACCAGCAGGTCGAGCGGCAGCCCGACCGAGAGATTCGCCTTGATGGTCGAATCGAAGCTCACCATCAGCAGCTTGACCGCATCCTCGAAGCGCATGTCGCGTCCGTAACCACGGATCAGGATCGGGCGACCATACTTGGTTTCCCCGATCTGGAAAAAGGGTGTGTCCCAGCTCGCTTCGATGAAATTGCCTTCGGGATAGATCAAGAACAGGCGCGGCTTCATGCCGCTGATCTGCCCGGCAAGGATCATCGATGCCGTGAAGCGCCCCTTGCCCGCCTCGCCATTGCTGCGCTGCGCGTCCTCGATGGTGGAGCGCAGCAGCCGCCCGATCTCGGTCGCCACGTTGAACATGGTGCGTCCGCGGATCAGCGTGTTCTCGCGCTCGTCCGGCTCCTTCGTACGTTCCTCGAGCTGGCTGATGACGGCCTGGGTGGTGGCGAGATTTCCCGCGCACATGACCGCGATCATGCGCTCGCCCGGGACCTGCCAGTGAAACATCTTGCGAAAGGTCGAGATGTTATCGACACCCGAATTGGTGCGGGTGTCGCTCATCAGGACCAGTCCGCGTTCGAGCATCATGCCGACGCAATAGGTCATTCAAGGAGATCTCCGTGTCACCGGCGCAGGCCGGTAGCGCAGATTGCGAGCCGTGTCTCTACTGCTCATCCTGACGCTGCTGCTCGACCGCGACATTGACCGTCAGCAATTCCTCCGTCGAGCCGAAGCTGATCCCGGTGACCGGCGCGGCGTCGCGGTAATCGCGCCCCGTGGCGACGCGGACATAGCGCGGATCGGGGCTGATGCCGTTCGAAATGTCGAAGCCGACCCAGCCCAGCCCGTCGACATATGCCTCGGCCCAGGCATGGGTCGCGTCCTGTTCGACCCGGTCGTTCATCATCAGGTATCCGCTAACATAGCGCGCCGGAATCTCCGCCGCGCGCGCCGCACCGATGAAGATATGGGCATGGTCCTGGCAAACGCCATATCCATGCGCGACCGCCTGCTCGGCGCTGGTCATCACGGTGGTGGCCCCGGTCTGGTAGGCGATCTCGTCGCGGATCTTGCTGGACAGGGCATGAAGGAATGGCAGCCTCCCCTCGTCCTCGGGAGAGGGCAGGTCCCGGACCAGGGCGCGTGCCTTCGGACCAGGCTGCGTCAGCCGTGTCTGACCGATGAAGCTCCAAAGCGGCAGGTGCCCGGCGTGATGGCCGATGACCCCGGCGTGATCGCTGGTCTCCACCGTGCCATGACAGGTAACCATGACCTCGCTCGCCCCCGGTTCGACTGCGACAAGGGTGACATGGTTGAAGTTCTGGTCGTCATACTGGAATTCGGGGTGCGCGTGATCGTACTCCATGTCCCAGTGGATTACCTGCTGGCCCTGTGTCTCCTTCGGCGTGAGCCGCAGACGCTGGAGGGCATGCACCACCGGCTGGGCGAAGGAATAATGGGTCGTGTGCCGGATCGATAGGCGCATGGATGGACCCTAGGCAAGAAATCGGTAGTCGTCGACGATCGCCTCGGCGATGGCGGCATTGCGCTCTATGAAGTCGACGAGGAATTCGTGCAGCCCCTGCTCGAAAATATCGTCGACCGTAAGCGCGCCGATGCGCGCTTCGGCCTCGGCCATCAGCGCGTCGCTGGTCCCCTCGCGTCCGTGCATCCGGGCGAGCGCGGAAAGCGTGCGTCGCAGAGCCATGCGGCTGAAGGCAAGGCTGCGCGGGAACCGCTCGTCGAGAACGAGAAATTCAACAATGCCGCGCGAGTCGATATTGCCGGCGTTGAGCCAACTGTAGGCGCGCGCACCCGCGACCGAACGCAGGACCTGGTCCCACTGCCCGGAATCAAGCCTCGATCCGACGTAGGATAGCGAGGGGAGCAGCAGGAAATATTTCATGTCGAGAATACGCGCGGTCGATTCCCCGCGTTCGACAAAAGTCCCCGCGCGGGCGAAGTGGAAACCTTCGCTCCTCAACATCGAGCCGTCGACCGCGCCGTGGACCTGTGCGCCGGCGCGACGGACTATCGTTACGATATTGCCCAGCACGCCCTGGCCGACCGGGCGGGCAAGCAGACGATCGAGTTCCATCCAGCTCTCGTTGACCGCTTCCCAGACCTCGCTCGAGATACAGGTCCGCGCCGCGCGCGCATTGTTGCGCACCGCCGCGAACATGGCCCGCACGCTGGCAGGGTTGGCGCGGTCTCGCAGGACGAAGTTCCACACTCGCGGCCCGTCATAGGTGTCATGCTCGGCCTCGTAGAGCACCGTCAGGCCGAGCGTAGCGATAACCGAGCGCCATTCCTCTTCAGCGGTGGCGAGATCCTTCGTCAAAGCCATGCGCAGGGCCGCTTCGAGCAGGCGTGCAGTGTTCTCGGCCCGCTCGAGATAGCGGAACATCCAGAAGGAAGCGTTCGCCATCCGGCCGAGCATCAGTGCATATCTCCCACCGACAACGCCATCAGTCCTTCAGCACCCACGTATCCTTGGTGCCGCCCCCTTGCGAGGAATTGACTACGAGCGATCCCTTCTTCAACGCAACGCGGGTGAGACCGCCGGGTGTGATTTCGATCCCGTTCGGGCTGACCAGAACGAAAGGCCTCAAATCCACATGGCGCGGGGCGAGGCCCGTACGGGTGAAGACCGGACAGGTCGAAAGCGAAAGCGTCGGCTGGGCGATATAGTTTTGGGGCGCGGCTGCCAGCTTCTTGCGGAATTCTGCAAGCTCTTTCTTGGTCGCGGTCGGACCGATCAGCATCCCGTAACCGCCCGAGCCGTGAACCTCCTTCACCACCAGTTCGTCAAGATTGTCCAGCACATAGGCGAGACTTTCGCGATCGGCGCAGCGCCACGTCTCGACATTGGGCAGGAGCGGTTTCTCGCCGGTGTAGAATTCGACGATGTCGGGCATGAAGGAATAGATCGCCTTGTCGTCGCAGATCCCCGCGCCGGGTGCATTGGCGATGGTGATGCCGCCCGCGCGGTAGACATCCATGATCCCGGGCACGCCCAGCACGCTGTCGGGATTGAAAGTGAGCGGGTCGAGATAGTCGTCGTCGACCCGGCGGTAGAGCACGTCGATCGGCTTGTAGCCGCGCGTGGTGCGCATCTGCACCTTGCCCTCGACCACCCGCAGGTCGCTGCCCTCGACCAGTTCCGCGCCCATCTGGTCGGCGAGGAAGGCGTGTTCGAAATAGGCCGAGTTGAAAATGCCGGGGGTAAGCACCGCGACCGTCGGCTTGCCGCCGTCCCCGCTGGCCTGCCCTTGCGGGGCGCAAGCGGCCAGACTGCGGGCGAGACGGCGCGGATAATCGGATACCGCCTCCACCGGAACCTGACTGAACAGGTCGGGGAACATCGCCATCATCGTTTCGCGGTTCTCAAGCATGTAGGAGACGCCCGAAGGGGTGCGCGCGTTATCCTCCAGCACATAGAACTGGTCAGGTCCTGTGCGCACGAGGTCGATCCCCACGATATGGGTGTAGATGCCACCCGGCGGGGTGAAACCGACCATGTGGGCGAGCCAGGCGTCATTATGGCGGAAAAGGCGCTCCGGCACTCTCCCCGCGCGCACGATCTCCTGGCGGTGATACATGTCGTACAGAAAAGAATTGAGCGCCCGGACCCGTTGCTCGATCCCGCGGCTGAGACGGCGCCATTCGCCCGCGGTGATGATGCGCGGCACGATGTCGAAGGGAATCAGGCGTTCCTCCGCCTCGTCCTCCCCATAGACGTTGAAAGTTATGCCCGTGCGGCGAAAGGTGTCGTCCGCTTCCTTGTCCTTTCGGCGCAGCGAAGCCTGTTCCTGCCCATCGAACCAGTCGCAATAGGAGCGATAGGCTTCGCGGGTGTTTCCCTCGGCATCGTGCATCTCGTCAAAATTGACGGATTGTTGCTGCGACTTCGCCGTCATTCGCTCCCCGGGTTGCGTATTGATCGGGCGGGACGCAAGAATGTTGTGCCCGTCAAACGGCAGTGTAACCGGCGGCGAGGAAAAAGAAAGGGAGTAAGCGGGGACCCGATCAATTGGGGCGACGCAGCTCGGCGAGCACGGCGCGGATCGCCTCGGGCGAATAGGTGTAACCCATATGGGTGCAGCGCAAGGCGATAGCCCTGTCGCGCTCGCCCGGGTATCCCGCTGCGCTGCGCGGGGCTATCGCGCCGTCATTGGGACTCCAGATTGCCACCGTCTCGACGGGTGGCTTAACGGCAAGATCGACGTCGATCGGGGGCTGGTCGACCCTGTGTCCGGTGATGAATTGGTAAATGCGCCACATATTGTTGGCGCGCGGGCTTCCCGAAAAGGGCGATCCCATGGTGATGACTTTCGCCACGGCATCCGGCTGGCGCTTCGCCAATTCGCGCGCGAAAAGCCCGCCCAGGCTCCAGCCGAGCAGAACGACCGGTTCGCCCGCGCGGCGATTAAGCTCCAGCAGGCGCTGCTCCAACCGTTCGAGTTTCGCTTCGTTCGGACCCCAGTTGAAGCCAAGGCCCCAGCGTTTCGCCGTGTGCCCGGCGCGCTCGAGATGCTGCGCCATGAAACGCATCCGGCGCGGAGCCGTCGCGAAGCCGGGCATGATCATCACCGTACGGGGCCGGTTGCAAGGATCGACCTCGATCGTCCGCAAACTTCGCCGCACCGGCTCGGCGAGGATATCGAGTTCTCCGGCCAGCCGGGCCAGCGGGGGCTTGCCATGCTCCTCTTCGGGATAGTCCCCCCGCGCAAGCGCAATCCGGCGCGACAGCTCGCCTTCCGGGAAGGTCAGCCGCCACTCGCGATGCTCGCCACCGTTCCTGGCTCCGTCGTCCTTCGCTTCGCCGCCTGTCGCGCGCGCGGCAATCCGGCTCAGGCCGTCAAGAATGGCGTTCGATGTCATGCAACCGTAATACCTCCCCCGACTGAATGCACGGTGAAGCTTTTGGTTTCGCGCGCCGACAAGCGTGTGCGGTACGACTGGGCCGCTTCAGCCCGCCGGACAGTCGCCGATCCGCTCGCTGGTCTGCTTCATGGTCATCGAACCTTCTCCAGTGCCTCCGAGATCGCCGGACATTTTCATGGTGAATTCGGAGGAGGTCTCGCGCCCCGTGCCCTGCATCGTGATGTCGACCGTGCCGCCGCCGGGATTGGTGCAGCGCATCGCCGCATCGATTTCACCGTCATCGACATCGAATTTCGAGAAGCTGCAATTGTCTCCCTGCGGCTGGCTTGCAAGCTGGCGGTAGCCATCCTCGACATCTTCTTCCGTGAGGCAGAATTCGCTCGTGCGCGCCATGCTGGAGCGCATCATCTCCGCCGCCTGCGGAGGTGCGCCGGGTATGTCGAGATCAACCAGTTCGACCTGCGAGCGATACTGGCCCGGCCGGGGCCTTACCGTGCCTGCGCGCGCACGATCGGCGACTTCACCCAGGCTGAGTTCGTCGCCCCCCGCCTCATCTCCGGTCGCAATGTCGTCGGCGCCGTCCGGCGTTTCTCCGCCGCAAGCTGCGAGCAATGCCGAGACGGCGGCTGCAAAAACAAGTTTTTTCATTGTTCCATCCTCCCAGGAGCTGTCGGGCCGGCTCAACAGGGGCCAACCCGCTTGTGACGCACGCGCATCCGGATCGTTCCGGGTCCGACCCCCATGTCCCCGCTCATCGTCATCGCGATATCCGACGAGGTCGGCGTGCCATTGCCCTCCATCGTCATGGTCATGGTTCGGCCGTCGACGCGACAGCTCATTTGTGCGTCCAGTTCGCCGCCTTCCATGCTGAAGCGGTCATAGGTGCAGTCCTCGCCGGCATCGCCCTGCGAGCGGCGCGTAATGGCGCGATAGCCTTCCTCGACATCCTCTTCGGTCAGGCAATAGGTCGTCTGTCGGCTCATCATTCGTGTCATCATGCCTGCCATTTGCGGCGGAGCTCCGGGGATATCGACGGACTGCACGGTTATGTCGGCGCTGTATTTGCCGGTCTCGGGCCGCATTTCCGGTGGGTCGACTTGCGCAAGAAGCCCGTCTGAAAAAGCCATCGCACCGGCCAGTCCGAGTCCGGCGGCGACAAGGGCGAAGCTGCTGACATTCATCTTTTTCATACCCCCTCGATTGCGCCGGGGTTCGACGCGCTTATTGCTCGATGGCGAAGGCTAGAAGCATGCAAGCCACTTCACAACCTGCCTCGCGCTCCGCATATCGCGGGCATGAGCCAGCTTGTCATCCGCAGAGGCCTCGAGGAACCCGAAACCGGCGAGGACTTCACCCCGCACCGCCCCGCCCGGCCCGAAAAGTCGATGCCGGGAAAAAAATTCAAGCTCGTTTCGGACTACGAACCGGCGGGGGACCAGCCGACGGCGATCCGCGAACTCGTCGAAGGCGCGAGCGCGGGCGACAAGACGCAGGTGCTGCTGGGCGTGACGGGGTCGGGCAAGACCTTCACCATGGCGAAAGTGATCGAGGAATTGCAGCGACCCGCGCTGATCCTCGCCCCGAACAAGATCCTGGCGGCCCAGCTCTATGGCGAATTCAAGAGCTTCTTTCCCGAAAACGCGGTCGAGTATTTCGTCAGCTATTACGATTACTACCAGCCCGAAGCCCACGTTCCGCGCTCGGCCACCTATATACACAAGGAATCGACCATCAACGAGGCGATCGACCGGATGCGCCACTCGGCAACCCGCGCCCTGCTCGAACGCGACGACGTGGTGATCGTCGCGAGCGTTTCATGCCTCTACGGGATCGGTTCGGTCGAAACCTATTCGGCAATGATATTCGACATCAAGAAGGAAGAAACGGTCGACCAGCGCGAGCTCATTCGCAAGCTCGTCTCGCTGCAATACAAGCGCAACGATGCCGCTTTCACACGCGGCTCTTTCCGGGTGCGCGGGGACAGTCTCGAAATCTTCCCCTCGCACTACGAAGACACCGCGTGGCGCGTGAGCTTCTTCGGCGACGAGATCGAGGAGATCAGCGAGTTCGATCCGCTCACCGGCAAGAAGGGGGCCAGCCTCGACAAGGTGCGCGTTTATGCCAATTCGCACTATGTCACGCCGGGGCCGACGATGAAGCAGGCGACGGAGGCGATCCGCTTCGAACTTGCCGAACGGCTCAAGGAGCTGGAAGCCGAGGGCAAGTTGCTCGAACACCAACGTCTGGAACAGCGCACCAATTTCGATCTCGAAATGATCCAGGCCACCGGATCGTGCAACGGGATCGAGAACTATTCCCGATTCCTCACCGGTCGCATGCCCGGCGAGCCGCCGCCCACCCTGTTCGAATATCTGCCCGAGAACGCGCTGCTGTTCGTCGATGAAAGCCACCAGACGGTGCCGCAGATCGGCGCGATGGCGCGCGGGGACCACCGGCGCAAGCTGACGCTGGCCGAATACGGCTTCCGCCTGCCGTCCTGCATCGACAACCGCCCGCTTCGCTTCAACGAATGGGACGCGATGCGCCCGCAGACCTTCGCCGTTTCCGCCACGCCCGGTCCTTGGGAGATGGAGCAGACCGGCGGCGTCTTCGCCGAACAGGTTATCCGCCCGACCGGCCTGATCGATCCGCCGGTCGATATCAGACCCGTAGAGGACCAGGTTCAAGACTGCATCGAGGAATGCCGCAAGACCGCCGAGAAAGGCTATCGCACGCTCGTCACCACGCTGACCAAGCGCATGGCCGAGGATCTCACCGAATTCATGCACGAGGCGGGCGTCAAGGTCCGCTACATGCATTCCGATGTCGAGACGCTGGAGCGCATCGAGCTGATCCGCGACCTTCGCATGGGGGTCTATGACGTGCTGGTCGGCATCAACCTGCTGCGCGAGGGGCTGGACATTCCCGAATGCGGGCTGGTGTGCATTCTCGATGCGGACAAGGAGGGCTTCCTGCGATCGGAAACCTCGCTGGTGCAGACCATCGGCCGTGCCGCGCGCAACGTGGACGGGCGCGTGATCCTCTATGCCGACCGCATCACCGGCAGCATGGAACGCGCCATGGCCGAAACCGATCGCAGGCGGGCCAAGCAGGAAGCCTTCAACGAGGAGCACGGCATCACCCCGCAGACGATCAAGCGCCAGATCGCGGACATCGTCGCCGACACGGCCTCTCAAGATGGCGTGGTGGTGGAAACCGGCGACGAAGAGCGCAACAACCTCGTCGGGCACAATTTGCGCAGCTACATCGAGGACCTCGAAAAGCGCATGCGCAATGCCGCCGCGAACCTCGAATTCGAGGAAGCCGGCCGCCTGCGCGACGAAATCCGCCGCCTCGAAGCCGACGAGCTGGGCCTGCCCGACGAGGAAAAGAAAGCGCCGCGCGTTGGCCGCTCGAACGAGGGCAAGCCGGGGACGAGGAAGACGCGCTACGGCAAGATCAGGGCGAAACGCATGGGTGGGAAGCCTTGAGACAACGAAGCGGACGACGTCCGCAGCCCAGGGTTGGATGATCCGGCATCGCATCTGCTAGCGATTCGCCGGACACCACCGTGAGGCAGCCATGATCATTACC
The DNA here is from genome assembly GCF_040217515.1 of Erythrobacter sp. Taxonomy (GTDB): domain Bacteria; phylum Pseudomonadota; class Alphaproteobacteria; order Sphingomonadales; family Sphingomonadaceae; genus Erythrobacter. Next base: position 94,400 of record NZ_JAVJPT010000005.1, on the reverse strand, counting down.
TTCGCCGACAAGGAAACCGAAAGCATCTGGTCCGGTCGGCGGAGCCGCAAGTTGCCTGCTGATATTCAGTCACGCGCAATCACAAAGCTTGCCATGATCGATGCCGCAGAGACACTCGACGACCTGAAACATCCTCCCAGCAATCGCCTGCATGACCTCAGGAACGACCGCGCGGGGCAGCATTCGGTTTCAATTAATATGAAATGGCGTATATGTTTCGTCTGGAGCGACGGAAACGCCTACGATGTCGAGATCACAAACCACTACGACTAGCCCGGACTGGCTGCCCATACCCGATGCGGGCGAAGTGCTGCTCTCAGAGTTCATGGAGCCACTGGAGCTCGATACCACCGCTTTGGCCGATGCCATCGCGGTCGAACCTGCGCGCCTGCAGGCCATGATCGACGGCGAGACGCGGATCGACGGCGAAATGGACCTGCGCCTCTCGCGCTATTTCCGCACGTCCGAAGGGTTTTTCCTGCGTCTTCAGACCAGCGCCGAACTGCGCACAGCCAAGCGCGCCCTCAATGGCGAACTCGACAGGATCACGCCTCGCGCGGCTTGACCCTGCATCAATTTTCCTGCCACTCCCCGCCCCATGACCACCAGACTGATCGGCGCGCTCGCCGCCGCCTCGCTTATCGCGCTTTCCGCTCCCATGGCCGCTCCCCTCGCCGCGCAGGACAAAGGCAGCGCCAAATCCGACCCCGTCCAGATCGACCCGCAGGTCAAGACGCGCAAGCTGTCGGGCACTTTCGGCGGGCAGCGGATCGACTACACCGCGACGATTCGAGAGACGGTCCTCAAATCGGACGAAGGCAAGCCCGAAGCGGTGATCGTCACCACCTCCTATGTGAAGGACCCGGCGGACCCCTCGCGCCCGGTGTTCTTCCTCTACAATGGCGGGCCGGGTTCGGGTTCGGTCTGGCTGCAGATGGGAGCGTTCGGGCCGAAGCGTGTCGCGATCCCTTCGGACGCGCGCGATGATGGCGCACCGCCCTATCCGATTGTCGACAACCCCGACAGCCTGCTCGACGTCGCCGACCTCGTCTTCATCGACCCGCCGGGCACCGGCTTTTCCTATCTCACCAAGGGCACGGACCCCGAAAAGTATTACGGTCTGAGGCAGGACGCGCGCGCCGTGGCCGAGGTGATCCGCCGCTGGATCAATGACAATGGCCGCTGGAACAGCCCCAAATATCTCGGCGGCGAAAGCTACGGCACGACCCGCACCGCCATGGTGGTCGATGAACTCGAAGGCGGGACCTACAACGATGTCGGTTTGAACGGCCTGATCCTGATTTCCACCATCCTCGATTTCGCCATGCGCGAGCCGACGCCGGGCAACGAGATGGCCTATCTCGTCACCCTGCCAAACATGGCGACGGCGGCCTATTACCACGGCAAGGCCGAGGCTGAATCGGTCGAGGCAATCGCCGAAGAAGCGAGGGCATTCGCCATCGGGCCCTACGCCACTGCCCTGCTCAAGGGGCAGGACCTGCCGCAGGCCGAGCGTGCCGCGGTCCGGGCCGAACTGTCGCGTCTGACAGGGCTTTCGGAAGAATATCTCGAACAGGCGAACCTGCGCGTGACAAGCCAGCGTTTTTACAAGGAGCTGCTGCGCGACCGCGGGCTCACCATAGGCCGGCTCGATGCGCGCTACACGGGCGAGGATTACGATAATGCCGGCGAATATCCCGATAACGACCCGAGCTTTTACGGGATCGATGGTGGGTACACCGCCGCGATCAATGCCTGGGCGCGCGAAACGCTCGGTTTCGAGACAGACCGGCAATACAATTCGATCGGCCGCGATCCGGGGCGTCAGTGGGACTGGAACCTCGCTGGCCAGGGCCGCAACGCCTATCTCAATGTCGCCCCCTTTATCGGCCGGGCGATGCGCCAGAACAGCGAATTGCGCCTGTTCAACGCACAAGGCTGGTACGATTTCGCAACGCCCTTCTTCGGTGCGGAATATTCGCTCGGACGCCCCGGTATCCCGCAGGATAGGCTGACCTTTCGATATTACGATGCTGGCCACATGATGTATGTGCGCAACGAAGATCGCGGCAAGCTGTCGCAGGACCTGCGCGCCTTCATCCGTGCACGATGAAGGTCGCTTTTGCTCTCTGCCTGGTGGCGGCACTTGTCGCCTGCAAACCGCCGCCGACCGACGAGACGCTGACGCGGGCGGTGCCAGAGGTGGAGCCCGCCTTTGCCTCCAGGCCGCTGCCTTCTCCCGGAACCGAGGGGGCGCTTTGGGCGAACAGTGCGAGGGCACAGAAGCGGATTGTCTACGGCGTTCCGGGCGAAGCTGCGCTGATCTCCCTCGCCTGCGATACGGAGCGGGGCACGCTCTCTGTCAGCCGTTTCAGCCTGGCCGACGAAGGGGCCCAGGCAATGCTGGCGCTGGTCGGTAACGGCCATGCCGGACGGCTTCCGGTCGATGCGGTCGAGGTCGGAAAGCGCCACATCTGGCAGGGCACGCATGACGCGAAAAGCGAGGAATGGGAACCGCTTGCCGGCCCGCGGCGCCTGATCGCGACATTGCCCGGCGCTGGCACGGTTGAAATCAATCCGAGCCCACTGCCAATGGAACTGATCGAGCGATGTCGCTCGATTGTCGGCTAATCGCCGCGCGCTCGACGAGGCTGTCGGGACCGAGAACCTGTGGCAATTTTTCCGGCTCGGAAGAACCCGGCTCGTACCACAGGTAGAGCGGCACGCCCGCTGCGCCGCGCTCGGATAGGAACCGCGTGATCGCCTCATCGCGCACGGTCCAGTCGCCGACAATGGGCACCACTCCCGCTGTCTCGAAAGCCTCCTTCGTCGCCTCGCGCTCGATCGCCACGCTTTCGTTGACCTTGCAGGTGACGCACCAGTCGGCGGTGAACCAAACGAAGACCGGCCTGTCCGTGGCGCGCGCCTCGGCCAGGGCAGCGCGCGAGAAGGGTACAGGGTCGAGCAGGCTTTCGGCCATGCGATCACCGCGCGGCTCGTAGCCCGCCGGAAGCGCGAAGGCACCGAAGACGAGGAAGGGCGAAGCGACTAGTCCGAAAGCGGGCCAGGCCATCTTGCCCGCCTGCTGCAAGCGGCCCACGATCCACAAGGCAAGCACGACACCGAAAACGGTCACGAGCGCGAACAGGCCGAACCCGCGCCCGCCCAGTTGCACCGTCAGCCACACCAGCGCGAGCGCAGTCAGGCCCATCGGGATTGCCATGATCCGGCGAAAGCGCTCCATCCATGCACCCGGCTTTGGCAGGCGGCGGCGCAAAGCGGGGATGAAGCCGAGCAGGAGGAAAGGGAGCGCCAGGCCGAGCCCCAGCATGGCGAAGAGCAGCAGTGCGAGCGGTGCGGGCAGCAGCAGCGCAGCGCCCAATGCCGCCGCCATGAACGGCCCGGTGCAGGGTGTCGCGGCGAAGGCGGCGAGGAGACCGGTCGCGAAAGCCCCGCCCGCGCCACGCCGCGCGCCGTGCCCTGTGGAAATGCTCGGCAGTTCGAAGACGCCGGCGAAATTGGCCGTGATGATGCTCGCGAGGAGCAGCAGCGCGACGACCACGCCCGGCTCCTGCAACTGAAAGGCCCAGCCGACCTGCTCCCCCGCCGCGCGCAGGGCGAGCATGATCGCCCCCAGACCGACGCAGGCGAGCACGACTCCCGCTGTATAGGCCACTCCCTCGATCCGAGCCGCCGTTTCGCTCTCGCCCGCACGGGCTAGGTTCAGCGCCTTGAGACTGAGGATCGGAAAGACACAGGGCATGATGTTGAGGATGAGCCCGCCGACCAGCGCGCCGAGCGCGAGCGTCCAGAGGGGCGGGGTCGCGGCTGCGGCAGGTCCGGCAATCACTTCGCCGCCCACCGGGACCGCGCCCGGATCGGCCTCGAAACGGACACCCGCACCGCCGCCGAATGCGATTATGCCGGAGACGCTTCGGGGATCGCCGTCGCGGTATTGGTCAAGCGGGATTTCGGCGGTCAGCAGGTCGCCCTTGCGGCGGAAGACCTGCGGCGCGGCGTAGTCGACGAGGCGTTCATTGTCGATGAAGACGTGCGGCCCGGGCAGGTCGACCGAGGCGGGCAGTGGAATCGCGAGGCGCAGCGTCTCGCCCGCGACCTCGAAGCGCGCCCGCGCGTCGAGCAACGGCGCGACCTCAGCCCGCCAGCGCGCGAAATCGCCGCCGGGGCGCGCCGTGACACCCGCGTCCTGAGGCACGCAGACCCGGTCGGTGCAGGCAAGGTATTCGACCCGCACCCGGACCTCGGGCAGTCGGGGGGCCGCGGCATCCTCGGGCACGCGCACCGGGACGAGCACGGCATAGCGCCCTTCGTAGATGTGGTTCATCAGCCCGCCGACCACCAGCGTCTCGGGCACGGGATAGAGCGGCTCGCTAGCTTCCCAGCCCTGGGGCAGGTCGAACTCCAGCGTCATCCCCTGCCCCGCATCGCCCGGATTGCGCCAGTAGCCGTGCCACTCGGGCGCGCTGGGGGTGAAGCGCAGCGCCAGCATCCATTCCTCGCCCGGCTCGGGCGCGCCCTCGGCGAAGAGGTCGACCGCGATGTTCTCATCGCCAAAGCGCGGCTCGGCCAGAGGCTCCTCCTGCGCCGCCGCCACCACCGCGCACAGGGCGAGCGACAGCGCGGCGAGCGCCTTCAGCCATGCAGCAGCGGCAATACGGGGTGCAGCGAACAATCTTGCCTCAATGCGCCTGAAACCCCTAAACGAGGGGCGTGTGCGGGCCAGATAGGATGCCTGCGTCGCAAAGACAAATGGCCGAACCCGAACCGGATTGCAGGTGAGCAAGAGATGAGCGCAGACGACGAAACCCGCGACCTTCTGATCCTCGGCGGGGGCCTTGTCGGGATGACGCTGGCGCTCGCCGCAGCAAAGAAAGGCATGTCAAGCCATGTCGTCGACCGCGCCGATCCGGCTGAACTCACCGCCGAGGGCTTCGACGACCGGGCGACCGCAATCTCGACCGCGAGCTGGCATCTGTTCGAGAATATCGGCATTGCCGAAGGCTTGGAGCAATTCGCCTGCGACATCTCCTCGATAGCGGTGACCGACCAGAATCGGCCGGGACGGCTCGATTTCCAGCCCGAGCCCCATGAAGGCACTCTGGGCCGTATGTTCCCCAATCGCCGCCTGCGTCTCGCCCTGTTCGAAGCGGCAGCCGCCGAACCGCTGATCAACTGGGTCGCCAAGGCCGAAGTGACGGATCGGCAGCGCGACGCATTCGGTGTCGCCGCCGTCCTGACCGACGGTCGCATCATGAAGGGTCGCTTGCTGGTGGCCGCCGAAGGCCGCGGTTCACCGACCCGCGAACAGGCGGGCATCACGATCGCCAAGTGGGACTATCATCACCGCGCGATCATCGCCGGGCTCACCCACGAAAGGCCGCATGACAATGTGGCCTGGGAGATCTTCTACCCCGCCGGTCCCTTTGCGCTTCTGCCGATGCAGGACGATGCCGACGGCACGCATCGCTCATCGCTGGTGTGGACCGTATCGGAGGAGGACGGCCGGGGCGTGATGAAGCTCGGCGACCGCGCCTTCCTTGCCGAGGTGGAGAAGCGCATGGGCGGTGTGCTCGGCAAGGTTCTTTCGGTGGGCGCACGGTCGAGCTGGCCGCTGGGCTTCCACCATACGGCCAAGATCACGGACGAGCGGCTCGCGCTGGTCGGGGATGCGGCGCACGGGATTCACCCGATCGCGGGCCAGGGTCTGAATCTCGGCCTGCGCGATGTCGGCGCGCTGGTCGAAGTGCTCGCGGACGGCGCGGCGATCGGGCTCGATCCGGGCGATGCGCAATTGCTCAAGCGCTATGAGAATTGGCGCGGGCTCGACAGTTTCATGGTCGCTCTCGCCACCGATGGGCTCACCAGGCTATTCGGAGTGCCGGGTGCTGCCGCCTCGGCTGTGCGTCGGCTCGGCATGTCGGCCGTCCAGCGCACACCGGCGCTGAAGACCTTTTTCATGGACGAAGCGCGCGGCGTTTCGGGGGATCTTCCCCAACTCTTGCGCGCCTAGCGGGAAGCGAGCCTATTCGCTTCCACCAATCGGACCCGGCTCGTTGACCCCATTGCCTTCGCGGTCGCGAAGGCCACGCTGGTCCAGCACCGCCGCGCTTTCGATGTTTTCCAAGGCGATCATGACGTCACGATAACGCCCTGCATCCTGGATCCACGCCTCGGCGCCGGCTGCCCCGGGCATGCCCCGCACTTCCTCGATCGCGCTGTCGATGCGCCCCTGTTCGAGCGCCCAGCGCGCCCGTTCGAGCCGCCGCAAGGGCTGGGGCGAAGGCGTGCTTTCGCGGCGGATCACGAAAAGCTGGGCCAATTCGCGCCGGAACCGCTCCCAAGACGGACCCTCGGCGCTGTTGCGCAATTGCGGTCCCAGCCCGTCGAGCCGGGCGATCAGCGTGTCAAGGCGGATCGGCTGCTCGCGGCGCGAGAAGGTGATGATCGTGTTGACGGCATTGGGACGATCGTCGCCGAAACGCAGCCGCAGCTGGTCGGCAAGATAGCCAAGTTCATCGCCGCGCTCGACCAGGCGTCGAGTCGCGAAGGCGATCAGCAGCGCCTCGGCCCGGGCAGCGTTGCCGGCCGCCGCCTGCGCCTGAAGGTCGAGCCGGGTGAGGCGTTGCTCGGCGGCAGCGAGGCGCTGTTCGATCCCGCCCTGCTGCTCGGCGACGCGGGTTACCGCCTCGACCGCGCGCTCGGCATCCTCGCTCTCTATCGCCTCGGCAAGCGGGCTCGGACTGGGTGAGAGCGAGACGGCTGGCAACGGACTCGAGGAAACTTCGCCGCCACCTTGTTCGACCGGTTCGGGCGGGACGCTGGTCGCACGCTCGATCCGTTCCCGCGCGGTTTCAACATTGTACCAAACGACATAACCCGACAGCAGCGCGCCAAGAATGAAGGCCGCTAGCGCGCCCAGCAGGATGCTCCTGGTGGGCGAGGACTTGCGGCGGCTCCCGTATTTCGTTTCCATTCTACCCGATCCCTCGCGCCCGGTGCGCTGCGCCGGCCCGACGCTTACACATCCGCGCAGGTTTGATGCATCCTATGCACCCGTGATCCGCATATGTCATCTCACCAACGAGCGCACCAGATCGAGGAGCGCAGCATCGGAAGGTTCGCTCGCGACATGGACCGCACGCCAATCCTCGCCTGCCGCCTCGGCAATGCGAGGGGCCAGCGCGGCGAGTGCGATGCGATTGCGCAAAAGCTCCAGCCGGTCGCATTCGGCGGCGAAATGCCGCGCCGCCTCGCCCGAATGGAGGAGAACAAGCCCTCCTTGCGCGAGCGACGCCGCCAGATGCGCAGCGAGCGGCTGGGCGACGCTTTCATAGGCGATGACGGTGCGGATCGAAACACCTTCGGGCGGTTCCAGCGGGACATGCGTCGCTCCTGCGACCCTCAGAAGCTTAGCTGGGGGTGCGATCGCCCCGAGCACGGATTGCAACCCACCCGTGCCCGTGGTCGCCACGGCAAAACCGGCGGCGCGCGCGGCCTCGGCGGTCTTACCGCCTACGACATGCACGGGCTTGTCGGCGAAGAGGGAAAGCTGTCCGCCGCCATGGACGAAGGCATTGGCGCTACCGACCAGCAGGGCATCGAAATCGCGGGGATCGGGCGCGGCCCAGTCGCGCGGCCGCACTTCGAACAGGGGCGCGCCCGCCGCCTCGATTCCCATCTCCCTCGCCCGGGTCAGCGTGGCGGCCAGCCCCGGTTCGGGCCGCACGGCGATCACCTGCCGGATCATTCGCCCGGGCGGAAATGCTCGGTGATAGCGCCGCTTGCCCTGGCGAGCAGGTCATCGGCGAGCGCGGCAACGACACCATGATCACCCGCTGCGAAGCGAGCCGTCCCCTCCACCCGTTCGCCTCCGTCAGGACTGAAGAGAACGGCGCGCATGGCCAGCATATTGTCATCGCTGCCCTTCTGCGCAACGCACAAAACCGCGACCGGCGAATGGCAGGTGCCGCCCAGCGCTGCGAGCAGCGCACGCTCGGCCTCGAGTTCCGCGCGTGTCGAAGCGTGGTCGATTGCGGCCAGCATGGCCGTCACCTTGGGCGCATCGGCGCGGCATTCGATCGCGATCACGCCCTGTGCGGCGGCCGGGACCCACTCATCGATCTCGAGTGCGTGGCCGACCGCGCTTTGCCCGAGCCGCTCTAGCCCGGCGGCAGCAAGGAAGGTCACGTCGGCTTCGCCCGCCTCGAGTTTGCCAAGCCGCGTCGCGACATTGCCGCGAAAAGTCACGACCCGGCAATCGGGGCGCAGGTTGAGAAGCTGCGAGGCGCGGCGCGGCGCGCTCGTGCCGACGATCGCGCCATTCGGGATCGCAGCAATGCTCTTCGCACCGACGATGCAATCGCGCCGGTCCGCGCGCGGAAGGAAGGCGGCGAAATGAAACGCGTCTGGCCGGATCGTCTCGACATCCTTGGCCGAATGGACCGCCGCGTCGATCCGCCCCTCGCCGAGCCAGGCATCGAGCTCCTTTGTCCAGAGGGCCTTGCCGCCGATCTCGGCGAGCGGACGGTCGAGAACCTTGTCGCCGCTGGCGACGACGGGGACGATCTCGACCTCGCTTTCGTCCCAGCCATGCGCAGCGCACAGCCGCGCACGGGTTTCGTGGGCCTGGGCCATGGCGAGGGGGGATTCGCGCGTGCCGAGGCGGATACGATAAGGGCTGGAAGCGCTGTCTTGCGGTGAATGGCTCATGGCTGCGCTTGCTCTAGCCCCGACAAGGCTTAAGTGAAAGTGCCATGAGCAATGCCTCCACCACGGCGAAACGCCCACCCGCGCGCCCGGTAGTGCGCCCTGTCGTGCTGGGCATCGAATCGAGCTGCGACGAGACGGCGGTCGCGCTGGTCACGGCGGACCGAACGATACTTTCCGAGCGCATTGCAAGCCAGCAGGCCGAGCACGCGCCCTATGGCGGTGTCGTGCCCGAAATAGCCGCGCGCGCCCACGCCGACCGGATCGCGCCCATGACCGAGGCGGTGCTGGCCGATGCGGGCCTCGACCTCGCCGAGGTGGACGCGATCGCCGCGACCGCCGGACCGGGACTGATCGGCGGGGTGATGGTGGGCCTCGTCAGTGGCAAGGCGCTCGCAATGGCCTCGGGCAAGCCGCTGCTGGCGGTCAACCATTTAGAAGGCCACGCGCTCTCGCCGCGTCTTGCCGATCCGGGGCTCGATTTTCCCTATCTCCTGCTGCTCGTCTCGGGCGGGCATTGCCAGATTCTCGCGGTCGAGGGGGTCGGGCGCTACCGCCGCCTTGCGACGACGATCGACGATGCGCTGGGCGAAGCCTTCGACAAGACCGCGAAAATCCTCGGGTTAGGCTATCCCGGCGGGCCTGCGGTCGAGCGCCTCGCGCGTGAGGGCGATCCACAGGCCTTGCGCCTGCCGCGACCGCTTGCGGGCTCGAAAGAACCGCATTTCTCCTTTGCCGGCCTCAAGAGCGCGGTCCTGCGCGCCCATGAAAGCGGCGAGCATGCGCCCGAGGACATTGCCGCCGCGTTTCAGCAAGCCGCTGTCGAGTGCCTTGTCGACCGGCTTGAACACGCATTGGGTCGGATAGATGCGATACCATCGCTCGTCGTAGCGGGCGGGGTCGCAGCCAACGAGGCGGTGCGCGGTGCGCTCGAGGCGCTGTCCGCGCGCCATTCGATGCGCTTTGTCGCCCCGCCGCTGGCGCTCTGCACGGACAATGCCGCGATGATCGCCTGGGCCGGTTGTGAGCGGCTTTCTAGGGATGGCAAGGACGCAGGCGATCCGCTCGACATCAAGGCGCGCCCGCGCTGGCCACTCGATCCGCAGGCCGAAGCAGTGCGCGGAGCGGGAGTGAAAGCGTGAGCGCCAAACCCGATATCGCGGTGATCGGTGCGGGCGCATGGGGCACCGCGCTCGCCCAGCTGGTCGCAAGCGACGGACGCGACGTCCTGATCTGGGCCTACGAGAGCGAAGTGGTCGCGGCGATCAACGAAAGCCGCGCCAATCCCATGTTCCTGAAGGGCGTCGAGCTCTCTCCCGGCATCCGCGCGACCGGCAATCTCGCGGACCTTTCGGGGGTCGGGATCGTCCTTGCCGTGACGCCGGCACAGGTCCTCGGCACAGTGCTCGGCTCTCTGTCCGAGGACCCGCGCGATCTCGTCCTGTGTTCGAAGGGGATCGAGGCGGGCAGCGGCCGGCTGATGAACGACGTCGCCCGCGAAGCCTGCCCCCAGAGCCGGATCGCCGTCCTTTCCGGCCCGACCTTCGCGAACGAGGTCGCCGCCGGGCTGCCGACCGCCGTGACGCTCGCCTGTTCGGCGGGCGAGAAGCAATGGAAACGGCTTATGCCCGCCATCGCCAGGCCGACCTTCCGACCCTATTACTCCGATGACGTGACTGGCGCGGAAATCGGCGGGGCGATCAAGAACGTGCTCGCCATCGCCTGCGGCCTCGTCGACGGGCTGGGCCTCGGTCAGAATGCGCGCGCGGCGCTGATCGCGCGGGGCTATGCCGAGATGCTGCGCTTCGGCGAGGCGCTTGGCGCGCGGCCCGAAACGCTTGCGGGCCTGTGCGGCCTCGGCGACCTCGTGCTTACCTGTTCCTCGACCTCAAGCCGCAATTTCTCGCTCGGCATGGCGCTTGGCGAAGGGCAGAGTGCCGCAGATCTGATGTCCGACCGCACCACGGTGGCGGAAGGGGCCTTCACCGCCCCGGTGCTAGCGGGCCTGGCCGAAGTTCAAGGCATCGCCATGCCGATCGTCGCCGCAGTCAACGCTATACTCGATGGCGAACCGCCGCGCGATATCGTGGCGCAGCTGCTCGCCCGCCCGCTCAAGTCCGAACGGGAACACGGGTAGTGAGCGACACGCCCCCCGTTCGACGCGCATCCTCGGCGACTCCCGACGTAACGGGAACCGACGATCTTGCCACGCTCGCCAAGGGCGGCCGGACCAACACGCTGGGCTTCGTGATCCGCGCGCTTGGCGGCATCCCGTTCCTGTTCTTGGGATACCGCCTTTACGGGGTCGAAGACATGGGGCGCTTCGCCTCGGCCTTCGTCATTGTCGAGATCGTCGCGCTGGTCTGCGCATTGGGCGAAAAGCGCGGCCTCGCCCAGCGGCTGAGCGAGGGTGCGGACGAGGAAGGGGTGAGCGCGGTCAATCTGGTGTTCGACGGGATGTTCGCCTCGCTGCTGGTCTCGGCAGTGATCTGCGGCGTGCTGTTGCTGTTCCCGGAGGTGATGTTTCCCAACGGCACGAACAGCGCGCTCGATATCTGGATGATCGCCGCAATTCCCGCTTTCGCGCTGACCGAGATCCTGCTCGCGGCACAGGCATACAAATACGACATCGCGACCACGGTGCGCGCCCGGGCGATCGTCGAGCCTTGGACCCGATCACTCGCGGCGGTCGGTTTCTTCTATGTCGCCGCGATCAGCGAGGCGGGACTGGCTATGGCCTTCCTTGCCTCGATCTATGCCGCGCTCGCCACGGCGCTATGGTCGTTCCTGCGCACCTATGGTTTGCCGAATGGCTGGCGGCCGCGGCCGCGCTATCTCGCCAAGATGACGAGCCGCGCCTTGCCGCTGGTAGGCGCGGATGTGATCGAGCGCGGCACGCGGCTGCTCGATGTCTTCCTGCTTGGCCTGTTCACATCCTCGGCCGCCGTCGGCATCTACTTCTTCGCCCAACAGATCGCGAGCCTGCCGCAAAAGCTGAAAACGAGTTTCGAGCCGATCCTCTCACCCGTCATCACCAAGAACCTGAAGACCGGAAATTACGTCGCCATCGCGGCCCAGGTGCGGCAGGTGGGGTTCTGGATCATCGCGCTACAGGTGGGAATCGCGCTGGCGCTCGGTATTCCGGGCGAAGCGGTGATGGGGCTTGGCGGGCCAGCCATCGTCGGGGGTACGGGCGCGCTGGCGCTGCTCCTCGCCGCAGAGGTGGCCGCCTCTATGGCGGTCGTCTCCGAAAGCGTGCTGGTCTATATCGCAAAGAAGCGCAATCTCGCCATATCGATCGCTGTGATCGGCCTGCAGGCCGCGCTGACGATCGGTTTCATTCTCGCGGCAAATGCACTCGGACTCGACGAAGGCTTCAAGGCGGCAGGCGCGGCGCTGGCTCTTGTGCTGGCGCTCGCCACGTCCAGCCTCGTGAAAGCGATAGTGCTCAAAAGGCTTCTCAAGGCGCCCGTAACGAACTGGCGTTGGGCACTCGTTCATGCCGCAGCGCCTGCGGTAGTGGTAGGGTTCGCCTTCACCCTGCTGCCTGAATGGACCGAGCTCGTCTTCGGCATCCCGGCGATTCTCGCCGTCTACGGTTTCGTGGTCTGGAAGCGCGGTTTCGACGAAGAAGACAAGGTGATCTTTCGCCGTAACGCGACCCCTGCGTGAGAAGGCGAAGCGGCCTGACGGCGCGCCGCGATATCCCCGCTACGCCGTGCGAGACGAGCCTCGCTGACGACGCGTTCAGTCACTATTCACGGCCCTGGCGGCCTCATGTGGGCCGGAATTGGAGACGGGGAGATTTTCTCGATGAAATACGCGAAGCTGACGGGCGCGTTTGTTCTGGCGACTGCACTCGCGGGCTGTGCCGCAAATCAGGGTGGCGAGATCGCGAGCACCGGTGACAGCGCTGCCGACCGGACGGCCGAAGGCGCTCCGCCACCGCCTCCTCCTCCCCCTCCTCCCCCTCCTCCTCCGCCGCCGCCGTCCCCGCCCATCGCGGCACAGGAATTGGTCACGGTCACCGGCTCGCGAAACCGGACCGGAGCGCTCAGGTCCAATCCGGATGCGACCTATGTGCCGCCGGTGCGAGTCGCGACCGATCCGGGGCGCGAGCAGTACGAAGGCGAGGAAGTCTCTCCAGTCAGGCTGGTGGGCACAGAGCCGGTCTCTACCTTCTCTGTCGATGTCGATACTGGCGCCTATGCCAATGCGCGGCGCTTCCTCACCACCGGCATGATGCCGCCCAAGGCGGCGGTGCGGACCGAGGAGATGATCAATTATTTCCGTTACGACTATCCGCGTCCCGAAAGCCGCGAGGTGCCTTTCAGCGTCACTACCGATGTCGCGCGCACGCCATGGAATGAGGACACCTACCTCATGCGGATCGGCCTTCGCGGCTACGATATCGCCCGCGACGAACGCCCGGCCGCCAATCTCGTCTTCCTGATGGATGTCTCGGGCTCGATGAACCGGCCCGACAAGCTACCCTTGGTGAAAACGGCATTGTCGGGGCTAGCTGGAGAGCTCGGCGAGGACGACCGCGTCTCTATCGTCGTCTATGCGGGCGCGGCAGGGCTAGTGCTCGAGCCGACCAATGACACGGCGAAGATCCGGCGCGCGCTGGACAGCCTCTCGGCAGGCGGCTCGACCGCGGGCGGTGCAGGTCTGCAACTCGCCTACAACCTGGCCGAAGACAATTTCATCGAAGGGGGCGTCAATCGCGTGATCCTCGCCACTGACGGCGATTTCAATGTCGGTATCTCGAACCGCGAGGCGCTTGTCGAGATGATCGAGGCGAAGCGCGATTCCGGGATCACGCTGACGACGCTCGGCTTCGGCACAGGCAATTACAACGAGGCGTTGATGGAGCAGATCGCCAATCACGGGAACGGCAACTACGCCTATATCGACAACGCGCTGGAGGCGAGGAAGGTGCTCGGCGACGAGATGACCTCGACGCTTTTCACCATCGCCAAGGACGTCAAGATCCAGGTCGAATTCAATCCCGCCGTGATCAGCCAGTATCGCCTCGTGGGCTACGAAAACCGTATCCTGCGCGAAGAGGACTTCGACAATGATCGCGTGGATGCGGGCGATATCGGCGCGGGGCACCAGGTTACCGCAATCTACGAAGTCGTGCCGACGGGCGCGAAAGGGTGGATCGCACCCCGACGCTATGAAGACCGCCCGGCGAGCGAGGCGAAGCTGCGCATGGCCGAGGCCGCGCACGTCAAGCTGCGCTACAAGCTGCCGGATGGCGACACCTCCAGGCTCATCGACGCTGTGGTGATGAGCGACGCCTTCCGCTCGGCCCGCGCGCCGTCGGGCGATTTCGCCTTCGCTTCCTCGGTCGCGGCGTTCGGCCAGTTGCTGCGGGGCGACACGCTGATGAACGGCTTTTCTTTCGCCGATACGCGCGCGCTGGCCGGTGAACAGGACGATTACTGGCGGCAGGAATTCCTCAAGCTGACCGAGCTCGCCGATGCTATGAAGGGCGGCTGAGGGCGCTAGCTGCGCTTGACTGCGGCGCAAGCGGGCTTGCACCGCCCCCCTTGGGCAGGAGAGGCAAGCGCTGCTAAGGGCTTCCGTGAAAGGCGATTCCGCCGCGCGAGAAGGAAAGAACACCCCCCATGTCCGATAGCTTTGCCTCCGCCCTGCCGCTGATCCTGATCGGCCTCGTTTTCCTTGTCATCGCGATCATGCTGTTCATGCGCGCCAACAAGAAAACCAGGGTGGTCGGCTCCGATGACCGCGGACAGGGCGAAGTGCCCGGCGAGGATACAGGCAAGCCCCGCCGCAACGAGGCCCTGATCAGTTCCCCGCGCGCCGTCGAGAAAACGCTCGGCGAAACGTCGGCGAGCGCCAATGCCCACGCGATCGCGACCGCCGGCGAAAGCGCCGATGCCGAAGCCGGAGTGAGCGTCGCGCCGACCGTCGGCGAACCGGTACCCGAGGCCCGACCGCAGGACGTCTCGTCCCCCGCCCCTACCCCCCAAGGCGTCGAAGTCGACGACCTCTCGCGGATCAAGGGCGTCGGTCCAAAGCTCGTGGGCTTGCTCAATGAGCTTGGAATCACGCGATTCGACCAGATCGCCGCCTGGGACGAGGCCGAGATCGACCGGATCGATTCGCAGCTCGGCCGGTTCAAGGGCCGCATTCGCCGCGACCAATGGGTCGAACAGGCCAAGCTGCTGGTTTCAGGGGACAAGGACGCCTTCGAAGCCAAATTCGGACGCGGTGCCTGACCGGCGCGAAAGCCTCCGTATTGCCTCCCTCCTGCATCGCGGAGCGATCCGTGTTACACTCGCACGCGATAATAGGAGGATAACCCATGACGCAGAGCATTCTCGTCGCCGAAGACGAGATGATCGTCGCCTTCGACCTGCGCGACACGGTCGAGGAAGCGGGCTACCGCGTGGAAGGTCCCCATGCCGGGATCTCTACGGCAATGTTCGCTTTCCAGAAGGAACGACCCGACCTTGCCATTCTCGACGTCCAGCTGAACGACGGTATGGTTTTCGAATTCGCCGACAAGCTCGCCGAACAGGGCGTGCCGATCATCTTCCATTCCGGGCTGCACACGCGCGAGGAAATCGCCAACCGCTTCCCAGGTGCGCGCACTCTCGAAAAACCCTGCCCGCCCGCAGACGTGATCGAGGCCGTAAACGACGCGCTCGGCGCCGCCGCCTGAGGAAAGGCGCATCGAGCGATTGATCTTTCCTCTCGATCGCGCCAGTGATCCGGTCCGATCATGAGGAAAATGACATGAACAAGGCACTCACCGCTTTCACCGGCGCGATCGCTTTTGCAGCATCCACCCTGCCCGCGGTGCCCGCCAGCGCGCAGGAATACTATATCGGCCAGGTCATCACGGTCGCGGGCAATTTTTGCCCAAGCGGCACACTGCCCGCCGACGGACGGCTGCTTGCGATCTCGCAAAACACCGCGCTTTTTTCGCTGCTCGGCACGAAGTATGGCGGCGATGGGCGGAAAACCTTTGCACTGCCTGACCTGACAGAGCGCCTCAAGCCGGCCCAGGGCGAGGCGATCCGGTACTGCGTAGTGGTCGCGGGAATCTATCCCTCACGGCGTTGAGCGGTGCGCACGGGCGCGTCGAGAGCGCGCACTTGCGACGGGCCGCGACACCTGCAAGAGAAGCGAAAAAGTTTCAGGAGCAACCAGATGCACGGCCCCGCCCCCGATAAACAGGCACCTGCGAAACCCGCAAGCGGCATCGTCCCCTTCAACTGGGAGGACCCGTTCGACCTCGAAAGCCAGTTGACCGAGGAAGAGCGGATGATCCGCGATGCGGCAGAGGGCTTTGCGCAGGGGCAATTGCAGCCGCGCGTGATCGAGGCGTTCCGCAATGAAGTGGATGCACCCGAACTCTTTCCGATGATGGGCGAAGCGGGGCTCCTCGGAGCAACCATCCCTCAGGAATATGGCGGCGCGGGCGCCTCCTATGTCGCCTATGGCCTGATCGCGCGCGAAACCGAGCGCGTGGACAGCGGTTATCGCTCGATGGCGAGCGTGCAGTCGAGCCTCGTGATGCACCCGATCTATGCCTACGGCTCGGAAGAGCAGCGCCGCAAGTACCTCCCCGGCCTTGCCAGCGGCGAGCTGATCGGCTGTTTCGGCCTGACCGAACCCGATGCGGGCTCGGACCCGGCGGGCATGAAGACACTCGCCAGGAAAAACGGCGATGGCTACGTGATCTCCGGCTCGAAGACCTGGATTTCGAACTCGCCGTTTGCCGATGTCTTCGTCGTCTGGGCCAAATCAGAAGAGCATGGCGGTGCGATCCGCGGCTTCGTCCTCGAGAAAGGCATGGAGGGCCTCTCTGCGCCCAAGATCGAAGGCAAGATTTCCCTGCGCGCCTCGACCACCGGCATGATCGTGATGGACGAAGTGAAGCTGCCCGCCGATGGACTTCTTCCCAATGTCGAAGGGCTCAAGGGCCCGTTCGGCTGCCTCAACCGCGCGCGCTACGGCATTTCGTGGGGCGCGCTTGGAGCGGCAGAATTCTGCCTCCACGCCGCCCGTCAGTATGGCCTCGACCGGCACCAGTTCGGCCGACCGCTGGCCGCGACGCAGCTGTTCCAGAAGAAGCTCGCCGACATGATGAGCGATATCGCGCTGGGCCTTCAGGCGTCCTTGCGCGTCGGGCGACTGATGGACGAGCACCGCTTCAGCCCGGACATGATATCGATCGTCAAGCGCAACAATGTCGGCAAGGCGCTCGACATCGCGCGGATGGCGCGCGACATGCATGGCGGCAACGGCATTTCGGAAGAATATCAGGTGATCCGCCACGCGGTGAATCTCGAGACGGTCAATACCTATGAGGGCACGCATGATGTCCACGCGCTGATCCTCGGCCGGGCGATCACGGGCATCCCGGCCTTTGCCTGATCCGGGCGGCATGAAGCTCCACGGTTACTACCGCAGCTCGACCAGCTATCGCCTGCGCATCGCGCTCGAACTGAAAGCGCTCGCTTATGAGAACGTGCCGGTAAACCTTCTCGAAAGCGCGCAGAAGGGCGCGGCTTTTACCAGCCGCAACCCTTTCGGTTCGGTTCCGATGCTGGAGGCGGACGGGCGTGACCGCGCGCAGTCGATGGCGCTGATCGAATGGCTCGACGAAGCCTATCCCGAAAAGCCGCTGCTGCCCGCTGATATCGAGGAGCGTTACACCGCGCGCGAACTGGCCTATGCGATCGCGACCGAACTGCACGCGCCGCTGAACCTGCCGGTGCTCAAATACCTCAAGGAGGAATTCGGCAAGTCGCAAGGCGAGATCGGGGAGTGGTATCGCCACTGGCTCGCGCGCACTCTGCTCCCGCTCGAGCGACGGCTCGAACAGCTTGCCACCGGCGATTTCCTGTTCGATGCGCCCGGCCTTTTCGAGACCGTGCTTGTCCCGCAGCTCTACAACGCGCGCCGGTTCGACTACGACCTGTCCGCCAGCCCCCGCATGACCCGGATCGAGGCGGCCTGTCTCGCGCTCGAACCGTTCCGACGCGCGCACCCCGACAACCAGAGCGACAACCCGCAAAGGGAGACACCATGAAAGTCGCAACCCTCAAGGACGGCACACGCGACGGCAGGCTGGTCGTGGTCTCGAAGGACCTCACCCGCTGCTGCGCCGCCGACAACATCGCCCCCACGCTGCAATATGCGCTCGACAACTGGCCCGAGATCGCGCCGAAACTGGAAGTGCTCGCCCGCGATGTCGAGCACGAGGCGGTGCCGTGCGAACGCTTCCACGAACGCGACGCCCATTCGCCCCTGCCGCGCGCCTATCAATGGGCCGATGGCAGCGCCTATATCAACCATGTCGAACTGGTGCGCAAAGCGCGCGGGGCGGAAGTGCCGGAAAGCTTCTATCACGACCCGCTGATGTACCAAGGTGGTTCGGACGGTTTCCTTCCCCCGCGCGGCGACATTCCCTTGGGCGATGTGGCCTGGGGCTGCGACATGGAAGGCGAGGTCGCCGTGATCGTAGACGATGTGCCTATGGGCGTTTCCCACGAGGAAGCGGCGGGCCACATCAAGCTGGTCATGCTGGTCAACGACGTGTCCCTGCGAGGCCTCATCCCCGGCGAACTCGCCAAGGGGTTCGGTTTCTTCCAGTCCAAGCCGGCGAGCGCCTTCTCTCCCGTTGCGGTCACGCCCGACGAGCTGGGCGAAGCCTGGAAGGACAGCCTCGTCCACCTGCCGCTGATGGTCGATTACAACGGCGAGCCTTTCGGCCGGGCCGAGGTCGGGGTCGATGCGACTTTCAACATGGCGCAGCTGGTAGCGCACGCGGCGAAGACGCGCTCGCTGTGCGCGGGCTCGATCATCGGGTCTGGCACGATCTCGAACCGCGATCCCGACGGCGGCCCCGGAAAGCCGGTCGCCGACGGCGGCCTAGGCTATTCGTGCATCGCGGAAATCCGCATGATCGAGACGATCCGCGACGGCGAGCCGTCGACCCGCTTCATGGCGCCGGGCGACACGGTGCGGGTGGAGATGCGCGATGCGGACAATCACTCGATCTTCGGCGCGATCGAGCAGGAAGTCGTGCAGGCCTGAGCGGGCAGGCCTAGGCCTTGAGCCGCTCGGCGTGGAAGGCGACGTGCTCGGCCATGAAGGTCGAGACAAAAAAGTAGGAGTGGTCGTAACCCTCCTGCATCCGGATCGTCGCGCGCATCCCGGCGGCTTCGCAGGCCTCGGAAAGGCGGTGCGTCTGGAGTTGCTCCTCGAGGAAATTGTCGGCGGTTCCCTGATCGACGAGGAGGTGGTCATGGCGCGCACCGTCCTCGATCAGCGCGACCGCATCGTATTCGCGCCACGCCGCCCGGTCCTCGCCGAGATAGCGCGAGAACGCCTTCTCGCCCCACGGCACAAGTGACGGCGCGACGATCGGGCTGAAGGCGCTGACCGAACGGAACCGTGCGGGATCGCGCAGCGCCATGGTGAGCGCGCCATGGCCGCCCATCGAATGGCCGGTGATGGACTGCCGCTCCATATCGGCAGGGAAATTCGCGGCGATGAGTTCCGGCAGTTCGCGCTCGAGATAGGAGCGCATCCGGTAATGCTTCGCCCACGGCTCGCGCGTCGCATCGAGATAGAATCCTGCGCCCTTGCCGAAGTCGTATTCGTCCGCCGCATCGGGCACGTGCTCGCCGCGCGGGGAGGTGTCGGGCGCGACGAGGATCACGCCGTGCTCGGCGCAAGCGGCGCGGTATTCACCCTTTTCCATGACATTCGCATGGGTGCAGGTAAGACCCGAGAGATACCATAGCACCGGCAGTGTCTCGCCCGGCGCATGGGGCGGGACGAACACGGCGAAGGTCATCTCGCAGCCCGTCTCGCGCGAGGCGTGGGTGTAGACACCCTGCGTGCCGCCATGGCTGCGGCTTTCGGAAACCGTCTCCATCAATAGACCACCACGCTGCGGATGCTCTCGCCCGAATGCATCAGGTCGAAGCCCTTGTTGATCTCATCGAGGCTCAAGGTGTGGGTGATCATCGGGTCGATGGCGATCTTCCCGTTCATGTACCAGTCGACGATCTTGGGCACGTCGGTGCGGCCCTTCGCCCCGCCGAAAGCCGTGCCGCGCCAGTTGCGCCCGGTGACGAGCTGGAAGGGCCGGGTCGCGATTTCCTTGCCCGCTTCGGCGACGCCTATGATGATCGAGGTGCCCCAGCCCTTATGGCAGCATTCCAAGGCCTGCCGCATCACCTCGACATTGCCGGTGCAGTCGAAGGAGTAGTCCGCGCCCCCGTCGAGCATTTCGACGATATGGGTGACCACGTCCTTCGTCTCGCGTGCATCGACGAAGTCCGTCATGCCGAACTTCTCGCCCCATTCGCGCTTGGCCGGGTTTATGTCGACGCCGACGATCCGGTCCGCGCCCGCCATCTTCGCCCCCTGCATGACGTTGAGGCCGATCCCGCCGAGCCCGAAGACGACGACATTGTCACCCGGCTCGACCTTGGCCGTGTTGACCACCGCGCCCACGCCCGTCGTGACCCCGCAGCCGACATAGCAGCTGGTTTCGAAAGGCGCGTCCTCGCGGATCTTCGCGACCGCGATATCGGGCAGGACGGTGAAGTTCGAGAAGGTCGAACAGCCCATGTAGTGGTAGATCGTCTCGCCCCGGTAGCTGAAGCGCGATGTTCCGTCCGGCATCAACCCCTTGCCCTGCGTCGTGCGGATCGCGCTGCACAGGTTGGTCTTGCCCGACAGGCACATTTTGCACTGGCGGCATTCGGGCGTGTAGAGCGGGATCACGTGATCGCCCGGGACGACGCTGGTCACCCCCGCGCCGACTTCGCGCACGATGCCTGCGCCCTCATGACCGAGAATGCTGGGGAAGATGCCCTCGCTGTCGAGCCCGTCGAGCGTGTAGGCATCGGTGTGGCAGATGCCGGTCGCCATGATCTCGACCAGCACCTCGCCCGCTTTCGGCCCCTCTAGGTCGAGCTCGACGATCTCGAGCGGCTTTTTCGGTTCGAAGGCGACGGCGGCTCTGGTCTTCATGGGGCGTGTCTCCGTTCTGAGTTCAGAAGCCGAGGCTCTCCGCCACGGCCCGGTTCACGATCCGGCCCTGATGCACATTGAGGCCGGGCGCAAGGTGCGGGTCCTCCTCGCACGCCGCAATGCCCTTGCCTGCAAGGGCAAGCCCGAAAGGCAGCGTCGCGTTACCAAGCGCATAGCTCGAGGTGAGCGGCACAGCGCCCGGCATGTTGGCGACACAGTAATGGATGATCCCGTCGACCTCGTAAGTCGGGTTCTCGTGCGTGGTAGCGTGGCTGGTTTCGAAACAGCCGCCCTGGTCGATCGCCACATCGACAAGAACCGAGCGGTTCTTCATCAGGCCGAGCATGTCGCGGGTGACGAGATGCGGCGCGCTTGCACCTGGGATGAGAACGGCACCCACGACCATGTCGGCATCGCATATGGCCTGCTCGATTGTGCCGGTGGTCGAAAAACGAGTAGAGACACGGCCCTGAAACATCTCGTCGAGCTGGCGCAGGCGCGGGATCGATCGATCGAATATCTCGACATTCGCGCCGAGACCCACCGCCATACGCGCCGCCTGCGTACCGACGACGCCGCCGCCGAGCACGACGACCTTGGCCGGAAGCACGCCGGGAACACCGCCCAACAGCGTGCCGCGCCCGCCATTGTTCGCCCGCAGCGCATGGGCCCCTGCCTCAATCGAGAGACGGCCTGCGACCTCGCTCATCGGGGCGAGCAGCGGCAGGCCGCCGCCCGGCCCGGTGACGGTCTCATAGGCGATGGCCGACACGCCCGCTTCCATCAGCCCCTTCGCCTGCTCGGGATCGGGGGCGAGGTGGAGGTAGGTGTAGAGGATCTGCCCTTCGCGCAGCTGCACCCATTCGTTCGGCTGCGGTTCCTTGACCTTCACGATCATGTCGGCGCGGGCAAAGACCTCCTCCGCCGTTTCGACGATTTCGGCGCCCGCGGCACGGTAGGCCTCGTCGTCCTGGCTGATGCCCGTTCCCGCGCCCGCTTCGACCACAACCGAATGGCCTGCGGCCATGTATTCGCGCGCCGCCTCCGGGGTCAGCCCAACACGGTATTCGTGATTCTTGATTTCCTTTGGCACGCCGACAAGCATGATTCGCTCCTGGGGATGAGTTGTCCGCTCCCGCTAGAAGAGGCGCAACAAAGTTACAATCGTAACGAGTTTGGTTGCAAAGCGCCGCCGGGTTTGAAAGGGGCCGGGATGAGACGAAACGCGCGAAGGAGACCCGCATGACCACCTATCCCCAAGTCCGCATGCTGATCGGCGGCGAGTGGATCGCCGACGGCGGCGAAGGCGCAATACCTGTGGTCAATCCCGCCACCGAAAAGGCGATCGGCCATGCGCCCAAAGCCTCGACAGAGCAGCTCGACGCCGCTCTCGAGGCCTCCGAGAATGGTTTTCCAGTGTGGCGCCGGACCCCCGCGATCGAGCGCTTCCGTGTCATTCGCCGCGCCGCCGACCTGCTGCGCGAACGGGCCGAAAGCATCGCGCGCGTAGTGACACTCGAAATGGGCAAGCCGCACGGGCAGGCGATGGCCGAAACCACCGGGGCAGCGGACCTTATCGACTTTCTCGCCGAGGAAGCCAAGCGGCAGGGCGGGCGGATCGTGCCGGCGCGCAGCCATGCCATTCTCGAACAACGCGTAACGCAAGAGCCGGTGGGCCCAGCCGTGCTGCTCACCCCGTGGAATTTTCCGATCAACCTGCCGGCCAAGAAGATCGGCGGGGCGCTGGCGGCCGGATGCAGCGCGATCCTCAAGCCCGCCGAGACCACGCCCGCAAGCGCGCAGATGCTGGTCGAATGCTTTGTCGATGCAGGCCTGCCCGAAGGCGTGCTGAACCTCGTCTATGGCGACCCTGCGATGATTTCCGAGCATCTCATAGCATCGCCGGTCACCCGCAAGGTGAGCTTCACCGGTTCCACTGCGGTGGGCAAGCGGCTCGGCGCGCTCGCGGCGCAGGGGATGAAACGCTTCACCCCCGAACTGGGCGGCCACGCGCCGGTCGTGATCGGCGAAAGCGCCGATTTCGAGCGCACTGTCGCGGTTTGCGCGGCAACCAAGTTCCGCAATGCCGGGCAGGTCTGCGTCTCGCCCACGCGCTTCCTCGTCGCACGCGGGGTCTACGATAGGTTCGTCGCCGAATTCGCCGAGCGCTCGAGCAAGCTCAAGGTCGGCGATGCCAGCAACGACGACACTATTGATATGGGCCCCCTCGCCCATGGCGGTCGGGTCGCGGCGATGCAGGAATTGATGGCTTCGCTCGGCGGAAAGAAGGGCGAAATCGTCACCGGGGGCAAGCCGATCGAGGGGCCGGGGCATTTTTTCGAGCCGACCGTGATCGCTGCGCCATCATTGGACAGCCGCTTGATGGTGGAAGAGCCCTTCGGCCCCGTCGCAGGGATCATGCCCTATCACGACATCGAGGATGCGGTGCGCATCGCCAACTCGCTGCGCTACGGTCTGGCAGCCTATGCCTTCACCGCCTCGCTCGATGAGAGCCATTACCTGGGGCGAGAACTGCGGGCCGGAATGGTCGCGATCAATCATTTCGCTGTAGGGTCGCCCGAAACCCCGTTCGGAGGGACGGGCGACAGCGGGTTCGGCTCGGAAAGCGGCGTTGAAGGCTATCTCGGTTATACCGAAACCAAGCTGGTCACCGTCGCGAAATCAGGCGAGTAAGATGTCGCAGCCTTACATCCCAGTCGACCAGATCAGGAAAGGGAAATGAACCGCGACAGGATTGAGCGCAGCGGACCCGAATCTTCCATCGGCTGAATTCGGCCATAATGGGCCCGGCGGCCCAGTTCGTCATGCGTGCAGACAGTGCGGCCCATGGCATCCGGACCGCTGGACCAGATCGTCGGTCTTTCCATCTTTGCGTCCCCGATTCGCAAATTGTTAGCAAATGCACACTAACACCGAATCTGTGGAAATTTGAGTCGGAATTGACCCGCTGGCGAAACTTTTTCGCCTTGCGTCAAGCCCGCAGTTCCCCTTAGTTTCGTAATTTCTGGGCCGTGCGATATTTTTGCCCTGCCACCCCTATGAGCAGGTGCAGCAAAAAACTCAGCGATCGGTCCGTATCGCGCCCGCGTCGCGCACGTCGGCAAGCGTGGGATAGCCGTTGACCGCCATCAGCAGGTCCGCCTCTGCCAGGATCGTGCGCAGCACCCAGGCCGCGCCGTCCGCCCCGCCGAGCGCAAGGCCATAGGTGTAGGGACGCCCGACCCCGACCGCCTTCGCCCCCAGCGCCAGCGCCTTGACCGCGTCGGTTCCGGATCGCACGCCCGAATCGAACAGGACCGGGATATCGCCCGCCGCCTCCACCACGTCGGCGAGCAGGTCGATCGTCGCGATCCCGCCATTGGCCTGCCGCCCGCCATGGTTGGAGCAATAGACTGCATCCGCTCCGGTATCGACCGCACGCCGTGCATCTTCGGGATGGTTGATGCCCTTGAGGATGATAGGCAGGTCCGTGACCGACTTGAACCATTCCATGTCGTCCCAGGTCAGCACCTGACCGAAAGTCGCAGCCCAGGTGAAGATCGCTGCTGCCGGATCCTCCTCGGGCGGCTTGGCCAAAAGCGAACGGAAAACCGGATCGGTAAAGTAGTTCTGCAGCACCTTGCCGCGCAGCTGGGGAAAATTCGACGCATTGAGATCGCGCGGTCGCCAGCCTGTCACCCAGGTATCGAGAGTGACGACGAGCGCGCAATAGCCCGCCTCCTCGGCCCGGTGGATAAGGCTTTCGGCGAGCTCGCGGTTGCGCGGCGTATAAAGCTGGAACCATGCGGGCGTTTCGCCACAGGCCTGCTTCACGTCCTCGAGCGGGTCGTTGGCCAGCGTCGAGGCGCAAAAGGGCACGCCCGTCATGGCAGAGGCGCGCGCGGCGGCCATGTCGCCGTGGCGATCTTGCGAGGCTTCGCCGTTGAGGCCGATCGGGGCCATGAAAAGCGGCGTGTCGTAAGTCTGCCCGAACAGCTCGACAGAAAGGTCGCGGGTCGAACAATCGACCATCATGCGCGGAACCATGCCCCAATGATGAAAGGCCGCCGCATTCTGGTCCTGCGTGTGTTCGTCGCCGCAACCGCCCGCTACGTAATTGGTCAGGCTTGACCCCATCGCCTCGTGCGCGCGTTTTTCCAGCGTGGCGAAATCGACCGGGTAATCGGGCAGGATGCCTTTCAACCCGGCATTGTAGATCTCGTTCTGCATCGCGCCGAAATAGCTCATCGCGGCTCCTCTCCTCCTATCTCTCTCGCGCACGCTTCAGAGCAAGGCAAGGCGCGGGGCAAGAGCCAATTCGCGCTTCACGCAAAGAAGCGCTGGAGCCGCGGGCGGATCTTGAGAAACCGGCGATAGCCGACCTCGAGAATGCGCAGGACCGGCGACCAGCGCGCTGCGAGGCCGAGCGGGCGAAGCAGCGGAATAGCGCGCCACATCGCGGCAAAGGCGGCCGCACCTTCGAGGAGCCTGCCGTCCTCAGAGGCGTGGAAGCGTTCGAGCAACGTTGCCCGGTCGATCGGGCACGAGTCCGGCTCGCCATGTTCGGACACGTCGACGAAGCGGATCGCACGGCGCCTGTCGAGCCGCCGCATCAGCGCGATCTCGCGCAGACAGAGCGGGCATGCGCCGTCATACCAGACGGTGACTTTCGCTATTGTCGAGGAACCCTTGAGCTTGTTCATGGCTAACAAATGCTAGTTCGCGCCTCGCGTTCCGACGCGGCCCCGAGGGGAACCGATCGCAAGACCAAGCCGTGCTGCGCTGCAACAATTCGCTTGGCAGGGCGGGGATACACGTTACAAAAGATCCTGTGGGCGACGCTGCATCCCTGACATTTGCCATCCCGGTGCTTCTCGCCGTTGGGGCGGGAGCCGGTTTCGCCGCCGGGCTTTTCGGCATCGGCGGGGGCTTCGTGGTCGTGCCGGCGCTCGTCTTCATCCTGCCGCTGCTAGGGGTCGGCGCCGATCAGGTCCCGCACATCGCGGTGGGAACGAGCCTCGCCACCATCATCTTTACCTCGGCCCGTTCGACCCAGAGCCATGCGCGTCGCGGATCGGTCGATTTCGCGATCCTGAAAAGCTGGGCGCCCTGGGTTGTGCTCGGCACGGTTGCGGGGTCACTGATCGCGGACCGAATTTCCGGCGCGACGCTGGCGGTGATCTTCGGCCTCGGCGTGCTCGGTTTCGCGGTCTATTTCCTGCTGCCCAAGCGCGGCGAGGAACCCGTTCTGTCGGCCATGCCGGGCGGCGCTGCACGGCTGGGCCTTGCCGGATCGCTGGGCGCAATCTCGGCGCTTCTGGGGATCGGCGGGGGGACCATCGCCACGCTCACCATGACCATGTGCGGAACGCCGATCCACCGCGCGATCGGGACGGCAGCGGGAATGGGCGCGATCATCGCGGTCCCGGCCAGCATAGGATTTCTCCTGATCGGCATGGGCGAGCAAGGGCTGCCCTGGGGCTCGATCGGCTATGTCAACCTGCCCACCGCTTTCGTAATCGTGCTGACCTCGGTCGTGTTCGCCCCGCTGGGTGTTGCGACCGCGCACCTGCTTTCGCCCGCCCTGCTGCGGCGGGTTTTCGGCATTTACCTCATCCTCGTCGGGACGACGATGATCGCGAAATACTAAAGCCCGAACAAAGGAGCAGTGGACATGCACAGCAACCGAAGATCGTTTCTCGTCGGCGCGGGCCTGTCGGCCGGAATCGCACCGCTCGCAGGAGGGGCGCTGTCTCCGCTGGCCGCTGCAGCACCCACGGCGGCGAGCGATTTCGGACCGGTCGGGGGCGAAGCGCTGCTAAGCCGCAACGAAAATCCCTATGGCCCGGCCCCCTCGGCGCTCAGGGCCGTCGCCGAAAGCGCGCGGATGGGCTGCTATTACGCCGATCGCGGGCTAGGCCGACTGGCCGACATGATCGCCGAGCGTCATCGGGTGAGCCCGCGCCAGGTCGTCCTGGGCAGCGGCTCGACCGAGATCCTGTGCGCAATCGCGCTGGCCTGGGGGGCGAAAGGCAAGGTGCTGTGCCCGGACCTGTTCTGGGACACGACCGTGCGCTACGGCGAGCGGCAGGGGGTCGAGGCGGTGCGCGTATCGCTGGGCTCCGACATGGGCGTGGACCTCGCCGCCATGACCGCAAGGCTCGATGACAGCATTGCGCTGGTGCAGGTCTGCAATCCCAACAACCCGACCGGCATGCTCATACCTTCGGCCGAAATGCGGGCCTTCGCCGACACCGTAACGCCCACGGCCACGCTGCTGGTGGACGAGGCATATAACGAGCTGACCGACGCGCCGGGCGACAACACGCTCATCGACCTCGCCCGGTCCGGACGCGACGTGATCGTGTGCCGGACCTTCTCCAAGATCTACGGCATGGCCGGGATGCGGGTCGGCTATGCGGTCACTACTGAGGAAAACGCCGACCTCATCCGCGGCTACCTGATGAGCTTCGGCGGAAATGTCGCTGGTGTCGCCGCGGCGATCGCCAGCTATAATGACACTGGTTTTCTCGCGGATTCGCGCGCCAAGGTGCTGGAAGGGCGCGCAATGATCCTAGATGCGGTCAGCAAAGCCGGGCTAACCGCACTGCCCTCGCAGACCAATTTCGTCTATGTGAAGGTCCCCGATGCCGATACGGTGCGCACCGCAATGGAGCAGCGCGGCGTGCGCATAAGGGGTGCCTACGGCCCGTGGAAGCAATGGTCGCGGGTCAGCACCGGCAGGCTGGAAGATGTCGAACGCTATGCGCAGGCCCTGCCGGAGATTATCGGGCAAATGAGCGGATAGATGCGCCCGCGGGAAGAGGACAAGATGAAAGCAGCCATTATCGCGCTAGCAGGCGCTCTCGCCCTTATGCCCGGCGCCATCGCCGCACGATCGGGCCCCGATGCAATGGTCGAGGTGGAAAACGGGCGGGTGAAGGAGGGTGTCCCGCTTCCCACCTTCAAAGTGGATGCGAGCTGGCCGAAACTGCCCGGCGACCTGATCCTGGGACAGGTTCCGGGCCTTGCGGTAGCGAGCGACGACACGATCTGGATCCTCACGCGGCCCAATTCGCTCAACCCGACCGAAATCGGTCGGGAGAACGATCCGCCGCTGACCGCCGCCTGTTGCAAGGCGCCGCCGCACGTCCTCCAGTTCGACAGCGACGGCAATCTCCTGCGCAGTTGGGGCGGTCCAGCCCTTGCGCCCGGCGAAAGTGCCTTTACCGGCGAAGGACGTGACCGGGTCGAAGAAGGCGACGAACAGTGGCCCGCCAATGTCCACGGCCTCTACGTCGATGAGGCGGGCACGGTCTGGATCGGCGGTAACGGTAACGGCGATCACGTCGTGCTCAATTTCACGCAGGACGGCGAATTCATCCGCCAGATCGGACGGCGGCAGGTGACTAAAGGAAACCTGTCCGAGACCTATCTCGGTAATCCAGCCGACATAGCGCACGACGGCAAGAGCGTTCTGGTCGCAGACGGCTACACCAACACCCGAGTGATCGCATTCGCGAGCGAGGACCTATCCTTCGAACAACTCTGGGGCGCCTATGGGACAGAACCGGGCTCGGGCACGCGCGGCGGAGCTTTCGACCAGTCGATGGCCACAAGCACCGCCGAGGGCGGGCCGGACCCGCAAGCCGGGGATTTCGAGCCGATGGTCCATTGTGTGGTGCGCGGGCCGGAGGACACCGTCTATGTCTGCGACCGCCGCAACAACCGGGTGCAGGTCTTCCGCGAAGGCCCCGACGGGATCGAATTCCTAGAGAATGTCGTGATCGCGCCCGAAACCGGAGGAACCCGCACCGCGAGCGATGTCGCCTTCAGCCCGGACGGCACCTATGTCTATGTCGCCGACATGATGAATGGGCGAGTCTGGATCCTGACCCGCGCGGATCACGAGATCGTCGGCTGGTTTGGTCGCAACGGCCGCTATCCCGGGCAATTCATCTGGCTCCACAGTGTCGATGTCGACAGCGAGGGGAACGTCTACACGAGCGAGGTGAACACCGGCCGCCGCGTCCAGCGCTTCGTCTTCGAGGGCTATGAGGAATGATCCGCGCGCGCCGTGCCAGTGTGCGCGAATTGGGGCAGACCTGACCGGCCCACTTGACCTGCGGAGACGTTTATTCGAACGCTTGAGCATTCGAAGAGGACAATCGGGGACAAGAAAATGGTCGTGATTTGGCGCCGCGTTGCCGCGGCATGCACAGCTATGCTCTGCAGCTTCGCAATCGGCGGGAGCGCGCTCGCCCAGTCCTTCCTCGAGGCGGAGTTCGACCCTGCCATTCCCACCCTGAGCGAGATCGTCGGGCACGAGCCGGGACGCAGGATCACCTCGCCCGAAGAGACCGAAAGCTATCTGAAGGCCTTGGTCGAGGCTGCGCCGGAGCGAGCACGGCTCGTCCGTTATGCGACAAGCTGGCAGGGTCGGCCGCTCCACTATTTGGTGCTGACGGCGCCGCAAAATATGGCACGGATAGAAGCCATCCGGGCGGACATGGCCAATATCGCTGCCGGTCGGCCAAGCAATGGCGACGCGCTGCCCGTCACCTGGCTCGCCTATAGCGTGCACGGAAACGAGGTGTCCTCGACCGATGCGGCGCTGATGACCGCCTATCACCTGCTCGCCGCCAAGGCCGATGAGCGCGCGGAAAGGATCATGTCCGAGACGGTGGTGATCATCGATCCCGTCCAGAACCCGGATGGCCGCGCACGGTTCGTCCACCATTTCCGCGATGCGCTCGGTACGGTGCCGATCGGCGATCGGCAGGCGGCGGAGCACGATGAAACCTGGCCGAGCGGCAGGGTCAATCACTACATGTTCGACCTCAATCGCGACTGGTTCACGCTGAGCCAGCCGGAGACGCGCGGGAAGGTCGCAGCGATCGGGGAATGGAACCCGGTCGTCGTCGTCGACCTGCACGAAATGAGCGGCGACGACACCTATTTCTTCGCCCCCGCCGCCGACCCGGTAAATCCCAACATCACGCCCGAACAATTGCGGCTCTACGAACTCATCGGCCGCAACAATGCGGGATATTTCGACCGGATGGGCGAGCCTTATTTCACCCGCGAGGTCTATGACCTGTTCTATCCTGGCTACGGCGACACCTGGAACACCCATCAGGGTGCGATCGGCATGACCTACGAGCAGGGATCGCCGCGCGGCCTCGTTTGGGAGCGCCGCGACGGGACCGTGCTGAGCTATGCCGATGCGGTACGCAATCACTTCGTCGCCAGCCTCTCGACAGCGGAAGCGGTAGCGATGAACTCCGATCGCTTCCTTGCCGACTATGCTGCCTACCGCGCTGCGAATACGCGCGGAAAGGCCGGGGACGGGGCCTATGTCATCGACCTCGCAAGCCGCCGCTGGAATGCGGAAAGCCTCGGGCGACGGCTCGCCGCGCAGGGCATAGAAGTGCTCCGCCGGTCCGGCCCGGCGACTGCATGCGGGCGCTCTTATCCCCAAGGCTACATCGCGGTTCCGCAGGCACAGCCCGCTGCCAAGCTCGTGCGCAGCCTGCTTGACCGCGATACCGAACTGCCGCGCGGGTTCATTGCCGAACAGGAACGGCGGCGCGCGAAAGACCTGCCGCATGAACTATACGACGTGACCGCCTGGTCCGTTGCGCTGATGTCCGGTGTCAGCGCCGAATTGTGCAACGCTGCCGTGCCCGGAGAAGCGCTGGCAGGTAGCGCGCCGATAACTGCGCTCACCAGCGGATCGGGCGATTTCGCAGTCGCCGTGCCGTGGACCGATAGTGGCCAGGCACGCCTCGTCGCGCTCGCCCTGCGCGAAGGGATCGAAGCGCGGATCACCGACGAGGCCTTCACCAAGGGCGGCCGCATTTTCCCGCGCGGAACGGTGATCTTCCCGGCGGCGAACAATACTCCGGAAAAGATGCAGCGACTGCGCGTGCTGGCCAGCCAATCCGGAGCCGAAACAGTCGCGCTCGGCGACAGCTGGGTCGAGGATGGCCCCAATCTCGGCAGCGATGCCTTCGTCCGGCTGACCCTCCCCAGGGTCGCGCTCGCGTGGGACGAGGGGATTTCCCAGCTCAGCGCCGGGGCGATGCGCTTCGTGCTCGAGCGACGCCTCGGCCTTCCGGTCGTGCCGATCCGGACGGACCGCTTGGCCCGCGCCGATCTTGCCGATTACGACGTGGTCGTGATCCCCGATGGCTCTCCGCGCGAACAGCTCGGTGACAGCGGGCTCGGCACTCTCGCGGAGTTCGTAGAGCGCGGCGGGGTGCTGGTCGCCATCGAGGGCAGCCTGGGTGCCTTAGCGGGCGGGGATGACCCGCTGCTCTCGATCAAGCGCGAGGCCGCTCTCGGGCGCGCTCCGCAGGATGAAAAGGACGAGGAGGAAACGGACAGCAGCCTCGCCCAAGCGGTCGAGATTGCGGACGAAGAAGCCTATCGGGACGTCATCGCCGACCAGGAGGCGCTGCCGGATACGCTACCGGGCGCCCTGCTCAACACGGTCGCCGACACGGAGAATTTCCTCTCGGCAGGCTACGATGACGGTGCCGTGGTGCTGGCGAGTGGTTCGCGGATTTTCACCCCTCTGGACCGCGACGAAGGAACCAATGTCCTGCGTTTCGCCGCGGCCGACAGCCTGATCGCCAGCGGCTATGTGTGGGAGGAGAACCGTCGGCAGCTCGCCTTCAAGCCCTACCTGATGGCTCAGCCGAGCGGAGACGGGCTGACGATCGGGTTCGCCTATGATCCTTCGACGAGGGCCTATCTCGACGGGCTCGACCTGTTGATCGCAAATGCGGTGCTGGTCGCTCCATCGCGCATGCGCTGACCATCGCACGATTATCGTCCGGCCAAGGCTGGCTTGCAGGCAGGAAAAAGGGCGCGGGCGGAATATCCGCTCGCGCCCTTTTCGTGCGTCTGCGTGAGCGCTAGCCCGGCTCAGAAATTCCCCGACACGCCGAGGAAGAAGAACCGTCCGCGCGGGCTGACCGGACGCGCGAGGCTGCCGAGGAAGGGCTCGACGTCGAACAGGTTGTTGATACCGCCGAAGACCTCGATGTCGTCGGTGATCCGATAGCTGACATTTATGTCCTGCTCGAAACCGGTGCCGGTGGTGAGCTGCGACGGGTCGGCCAGCCCTTCGTTCGGCGAGACGACGACCGCCCCATCGACGATCTCGACGTCGGTCGCGTCCGCGTTCGAAAACTGGAGCGCGGAATCCTCGAAGCGGCCGCGCCAGCCGATGCTCAGCCGATCCATCGTCCAGTTGACCCCGAAATTGACGATCCACTCCGGGTTGCCGATCACGCCGAGCAGGTCGCTCACGGTGGCCTGGTCGGCGATCAGCAATTCCTGCTGGAGCGGATCGGGTTCGTCCGCGATCGTCTGGCCGATCACGGGATCGCTTTCGGTGAACCTTTCAAGGAAACGCGTGCCCGCGGCCCGCAGCTCGAAGAAGCCCCAGTCGCGATTCCCGCCGAAGGGCGCGTCGAAGCGGTAACGCGCTTCGAAGTCGATACCCCGCGCCCGGAGCACGGCGAGGTTGATATTGCCCGAAGTGAACCCCGAGATCGCACCGCCATTGTTCGGATCGCGCTGGATCGCGTCGCAGAACTGGTTGTCGATTGAGGGAAGATCCACGCAAGCTGCGGCGATGGCGGCACCGGTGAGGCTGCCAACAGCATCCTCGATCTCGATGTCGTAATAGTCCACGATCAGCGTGAGCCCATCCAGCGCGCCGCCGAGAATTCCCCGCGGCTGGAAGATGCCGCCAATCGTGAAGCTGTCCGACGTCTCCTCGTTCAGGTTGGGGTTGCCGCCCGTGGTCCCGGTGACAAATGCCGTCAGGAAGTCGGACGAATCGAAGCCCGGAGCGACGAATTGCTGGCAGTTGTCGGGCCGGTTGGAGCTTCCGTTGTTGATATTGCCGTCATCGCACGGGTCGGCATCCACGCCGATGAACGCGGCGCCCTGCGGCGCGAAGAGCTCACCGATATTGGGCGCCCGCACCGCGCGCGAATAGGTGCCGCGGAAGGTCAGCCATTCGACCGGCGAATAGATCGCACCGAACGAATAGGTCTCAGTCGTGCCGATCGTGTTGTAGTCGGAGATACGGCCCGAGGCGGTCACTTCCAAAAGGTTGACGAAGGGCATGTCCGCGAGCAGCGGCAGGCGGATTTCGCCGAAGCCTTCATACACGCTGATCCCCTGCCCGTCGGTCGGCGAATCGAACAGCGGCACACTGTTGTTCGTGACGACATTGGGTTCGATCGAGAAAAAGTTGGCGCGTGTGAACTGCGATTCGTCGCGGCGATATTCGAAACCCGCCGCAAAGCCGATCGGGCCGCCGGGCAGTTCGAAGAAATGGCCCGTATCGCCCGAAAGGACGGCGAGGAATTGCTGCTGCTCGATCACGGTGTTGTCGAGCAGGTCGATGAAAGCGAAGTCTGCGCCGGCCCCGCCGATCGAGTTGGGCCCGAGAATGTTGATCGGTGCGCAGGAGCCGTCGCCGACCTGGAAGGTAACGGATCGGGTGAGCCCGCCGACATCGACCCCGTTGATTGTCGTCCCGGGCGCAAACAGCGGCGGACCACCGACGAATTGCGAAGCCGGAGCCGGAAGCCCGGTCAGCTCCGAGCGGCAGACGATATCGCCGACCTGCGCGGTGCCCGGCGTGATCTCGATGTCCTCGCCGTTGCGGATTGCATTGAGCGTGCCCACGCCGCCCGGGCCAAACGCGACATTCGGATTTGTGCCGTCGAGATCCGCTTCGGTCAGGGCGACGGCATCGATCGCGGTAAAATAGCGGTCATTGATCCGTGCATTGCGGAACGTGTCGTCGACTTCGGTCCGGCCCCAAGCATAGAAAGCCTCGAAGGAGACATTGCTGTCGGGCGCTTCCCAGCGCAGCCCGCCGGTCGCTCGGATGGTCGAACGCTCGAGGCTGGTCCCCGAATTGGTTTCCGAGCCGACATTGTCGCGCGCTACGAAAATGCTGGGCGTCTCGCCGGGCAAGAGCGCGTCGAGAACCGGAATTTGGTTCTGGATTGCCGTCGGAAGGAACGGGTTGTCGAGCGCAATCGGGATGTCGTCGGAGAACGGAATGCCCGACACGTCGGATGTCTCGGTGTATGAGAACTTCGCATCCGCGAAGAATGTGAGCGTGGGCGTGATCTCGTAATCGAAGCCGGCCGCTGCGGTCACCTGGGTAAGCTCGGGAATGAGAGTCAGTCCGGGTGCGGTTCCCTGGATGAAAATGCCGTCCCCCCCGCTCGCATTGAAGGCGCCGGTCGAAATGCCGGGGTTGAAGGCCCGCACATTGCCGTTCTCGTCGATCACTTGCAGCACCGGAATGTCGGTGCCCGGAATGTTCGGCACGGTATCGGTCGCCGGGTTGAAATTGTTGACGAAGGAGAGGAGCTGGCCGAACGGGAAGGCGAACGGCGTCGGATCGACGGCGATGGTCGAGCCGGCGCTGGAAACCGGGAGCCTGCGGTCGGGAACGAAAGCTTGCTCCGCATTCGGATCGAGCCCGAGGATGTCGTTGAGGAACGGGTTGCTCGGGTTGAGCGACGAAAAGCCGGGGCCTGCGAAATTCGGCCTGTCTCCGTTCAGGACCGCGGTCGAATGGCTATACTCGACAGCGAAGACCGCGCTGCCGCGCCCGTCCTGGAATGTCCCGCCGCCCGCGACCGAGCCGTAGAATTCCTCCGCATCGCCTTCATCGCTGATCCCGGTCTGCAGCCGATATTCGAGCCCGTCGAAATCCCGGCCCGTGCGCATGACATAGTTGACCACGCCCGACACCGCATCCGCGCCATAGACCGCCGATGCGCCGCCGGTGAGCACCTCGACGCTGCCGATCAGCGCCTGCGGGATCGACCCGACATCGACTGTCGCGGTTCCGGCGATGCCCGGGACATGGCGGCGCCCGTCCTGCAGCACGAGGGTCCGGTTGGTGCCGAGCTGGCGCAGGTTGAGAGTGCTCGCCCCGGTCAGCGCAAGGTCCTGTGCGCTCGACAGGGTTGCAGGGTCCGAGCCCTGCAGCGCCGGGATCTCGCGAAGGGTCTGGGCGACGTTGATCTCGCCCGAATTCCTGAACTGTTCGGCGGTGATGACCTGCACGGGGCTCGCCAGCGAAGTGGTGGAATCGGTCGCGATGCGCGAGCCGGTGACAACGATCGCGCCATCCATCGAGACCTGATCGTCGGATTGCCCATCGCTGTCGGGAGCCTGCTGCGCGAGCGCCGCCTGCGGGAGCGCGCTCGCTGCGGCGAGGAGAAGAGCGTGAGAAGAAAGCTTCGTGAATGTCATGGCTGCCCCTGTCTTTGCTGCACTGCGTCAGGATTGATGCGGGCTCGAAGCGTGTCAAGAACGTTTCACCAGATCGTAATGCCGGAGACATCATCCGCGTAAGATTGTTGCAATTTTGCCAGCCTTGGCTTTGCGCGCACCGATGGCGATGTTGCTGCACCCGCGAGGGCGCGGTAATGCGCCACTTGCAACCTTTAATCCCGGATAGGTTCCAAGCGTCGGCAGACTGCCTTGGCCCCATCGCCCGGAGGTTGCCAAGACTAGCGCTTTCCAGCACTGCAGCTCGTCTTCAACGTTGGAAAAGAACGCTTGGGCGATGTTTATGCTTTGAGAAAAACAACGGGCTGCTGCGGCACCACTCTGGCGTTCACAAGCCGAACAGTTGACAGCAACGGTCCTGCTTCAGAGAGCCGCTACCGCGCTTGCGCCTGCGCCTGCGCGAGCATGCAACATGCAAGATGCGTCGCGTTTCAACACTGGCCGAGTGCGCCGCTGGCGCGTGGCGGAAATCTGAGGCTTTGGCCGATACCACGTGTCGCGACGCGCCCACACGGTACCTCGTGTTTAAGATGCCTCGTATTGCTATCGACGAGGGTGTCACCTAGCGTTGGACACGTTCGTTCGGCGGGCGGTCCCGGCGAAAATGGGCGACATGAAGAAGACGGGGGGGTTCGCAAGAGCACACCATCAGTGCGCAGAACGAGGCAGAGGCGATTGCCAAGGCCGCGTACCCGGACCGATGGTCCGACTTTCCTGAGGAAACGGGGAGCCCGATAAGCGGGTAAGTGCAGACTGAGGCCCCCGGGTGCCCGCCGGTCTTGGCCCGGACCACGATCTCGCAATTTCGGACAATCCCTGGACCAACACGGAGCCAAGGGCCTTCGGGACTCGCGCCGTACCCGCAAACTGCTAGCACCCAATTCGAGCATGCAAGAATCAGGCAGCCTTGAACTTCGCGACGCATTGAAGAAGTCGCAATCCGCGCTCATGACGGTCGCGTTTCTCAGCGCTATCCTCAACGTGTTGCTGCTCGGCGGCCCGATCTACATGCTGCTGATCTACGACTCCGTTATGCCGAGCGGCAATACGGCAACCCTGTTCGGCCTCTTCGCCATGGTCATCGTGGTTTATGTCTTTCAGGGCTTGTTCGATCTTTTGCGGGTCCGACTTCTCGGCGATGTGGCAGCGGCGTTCGATGCCCGGATGACAGGTCAGGTATACAGACTGATTTCGAGGCTCGCGCTCGAGGCCGGTGAGGAACGCAATGACGGCCTGACTCCCATGCGTGATCTGGACAGCGTCAGGAGCTTCCTTAGTTCGCCCGGGCCCGGAGCATTGATGGATCTGCCCTGGCTCCTGCTCTTCATAGGCCTGCTGTCTCTCCTGCACATATGGCTCGGCGTGACGGCTCTGGTCGGTGCCCTGATCCTCGTGTCGCTCACCTATCTGAACGACCGGATGACCTCCGAGCCGAGCCAGCAGCTCAGCCGGTCACGCGCTTCACGATCGAAGCTGGCCATGGATTTGCAGCGTCATATGGAAGTCATCAATGCATTGGGCATGGGCCCAAGCATGATGGAGCGTTGGCAAGCGGCCAACGCCCAACTCAATACCGCACAGCACGACGTTGCACGCACGAGCGGACTTATCAGCGGCATTAGTCGGATCTTCCGCCTTTTTCTGCAGAGCCTTGTTCTCTCCGTCGGGGCGCTCCTGTATCTTGCGGGAGAAGCAAGTGGCGGCATAGTTTTCGCAGCATCCATTCTGGCCGCGCGCGCGCTCGCGCCGATCGACCAGGCCATCGCACACTGGGGATCATTCACACTTGCGCGCCAAGGTTGGGCGAGGCTGGATCGGCTGCTATCCGCAGTCCCCGACCGGGCTCCCCACACCACGCAATTGCCGCCACCCAGCGAACATTTGAATGTCGAGGCCCTCGCTGTTGCCCCGCCCGGAACCGAAGTCCCGGTCATTGAAGGCGTGTCATTCCGACTTCAGGCAGGCGATGCCGTGGGTATCATCGGCCCTAGCGCGTCTGGCAAGACGACACTGGTGCGGGGGCTCATCGGGCTATGGTCGCCATATGCCGGAAGTGTTCGGCTCGACGGCGCTCGACTCGATCAATGGTCGCCCGAAAATATCGGCCAGCATCTCGGATACCTGCCGCAAAATGTCGAGCTGTTCGATGGTACCATCGCGCAGAATATTGCGCGCTTCGATCCGATCATGCCATCTGACAAGGTCATCGCGGCTGCAAGGTCAGCTGGTGTGCACGAAATAGTCCTCGCCCTCGAGAGCGGATACGACACCATGATCGGTGTCGGCGGTACTCAGCTTTCGGCTGGTCAACGACAACGCATCGGATTGGCGCGTGCGCTTTATGGAAACCCATTCATGGTTGTTCTGGATGAACCCAATTCCAACCTCGACTCCGAAGGCGAGGCGGCGCTCGACACGGCGATAAAGGGCTTGCGGGAACGCGGCGCGATCACGGCCATCGTGGCGCATCGGCCATCGGCTCTGCGCCAGGTAAACAGGGTGATGGTGCTTCGGAACGGTCGCATGGCGGCATTTGGGGATCGCGATCCGATTCTCGCCCAAATCACCGCTTTGCCTAGTGCTGACGCGGCAGGGGCAGGTTCATGAATTCACATCAGCCGATTGCCATTCCTGCGGAGCCACTTGCTCTGGCCGAAAGCTATGATGAGAGCGCTCGGGGGCGAGCACGCCTTGCGATAACGGCGGCGGCCATTCTGGCGGGTCTGGTGCTGTTCGGCGCCTTCCTCGTGCCGATAGGGGGCGCCGTGATTGCGACTGCGGAGATCGCACCCGAGACACGGATCAAACGGATCGCCCACCCGACGGGCGGCGTCATCGAGGAAATCCTCGTCGCCGATGGCGACAGGGTGGAGAAAGGCGACCTGCTCATTCGGCTGGATGCGCAGGTGAGTTCGGTCAATGCCGAGTTTTCCGAACGTTCCCTGGCACAATTGCTCGCGCAGCGCGCGAGGCTCTCCGCGGAAGTCGCCGACCTTGGAGCCATTCGCTTTCCCGCAGAGCTGCTCAACGACAGAAGCGATGATGCGCGCGAGGCAATTCGTAACGAAGCGCGCCGTTTCGAATTGAACCGAGCGGAACAGTCCAACTTGCGCTTGCAGCTTGATGAGAGGGTCAATCAGCTGAACCGCCAGATTGACGGCTACCGGGCACAAATCGGCTCACTCGAAGCGCAGCAAAGGCTGATCCAACCAGAGCTTGAAATGGTCCGCGAGCTGCACGGGCAAGGTTATGTGACGATCCGCCGACTGAACGAAATGGAGCGCACAGCGATCGATCTCGATGGCTCTATCGGTTCGCTGCGGGCCAGTATCGCGAGAGCGAATGCCGGGATCGCAGAGGCACAGGAGAAGCGCATACAGGTCGGCCAGACGGCCCGGACGCGGGCGAGTGCAGATCTGGCAAGGGTCGAATCCGCGATCAATGAGCAACGTGTTGCCAGCGCCAGTGCGAAGGACAAGTTCAGTCGTTCGGAGATACGCTCGTCCTATGCCGGAACGGTGGACAAGCTTGCCTTCAGCGCGATTGGTGAAGTCGTCCAACCAGCCGAGACGATATTGCAGATCGTGCCTCGGGAAGATCGGCTAGTGTTCAACGGCCTAGTGCTTCCGACCGACATCGACCGGGTAGAGGTGGGGCAGCCAGTCCGAATCAGGCTTTCCGCGTTCAATCAGGCGACCACGCCCGAACTGACAGGCAAAGTGATCTTCGTATCGGCTGACCCCGTGACCGAAGAAAACACGGGAGCACGGCTCTTTCGAGTGAGAGTGGCGATAAACCGGCAGAGCCCCAGGCTTTCCGAGGGCAAAGAACTCGTATCTGGGATGCCGGCGGAACTCTTCATCGAGACTGGAAGCCGTTCGATTCTGTCTTACGTGACAAAGCCGCTGGTCGATCAGTTTCAGCGCGCTTTTCGCGATTGAACGGGAGAGTGGCACTCCACGCCATGGCCTGTTCGAAATGCCGGGGCGCAAGGATGCTTTTTCCTTTCCGCCCCTGACGTGTTTCGGGACGGTCTTGCGCCTCTTGCCTGCAATGCCCTTTTTCACGCGAGGACAACGAGTTCCGCTCCGCTGCGGCGGATCCGGCGGGAGGGGCCGTCGTCCGGTTTGTCTTACGGGTCCTGTGGTGCGAAGGGATCGGGTACGGGCACTCGCGCGGTGTACTCGGTGAACATCTCCCGCAGCGCTGTTCCCCGTTTAGTCGGGCGATCGCCCTACGCAAAGCCGCCGGTTCCGCCGTCTTCGGCATGCCCCAAGGAAGCACACATTCGTGCTGGGGGTAGCTGGCGGAGAGGGAGGGATTCGAACCCTCGGTACCTGTGAAGGCACAACGGTTTTCGAGACCGCCCCGTTCGACCACTCCGGCACCTCTCCGACGGCTGTTGCGGACGCCGAGAGCGGCTGGCTCCTGCGACTGGCGACCGAGCCCTGGCCATCCCTCCGCGTCGGTCCAACGCTTCGGCGGGCTGGCCGGGAGCGGGCCCGTTACCCCATGGCCCGGCACTTGCCAAGTCCCGATCGCAGACAAAATTCGGGCATATCTCGCGCCTGCCGCAGCACCGCGCCTTGCCATGGCAGACGAAGGACCCATATCCTGCTCACTATGGAACGTGCTCAGTTCTTTTCGACGCAGGCGGGGCGCACGATCTACGCCCCGCTTGAAACCCGCACCCGCTTCGGCATCGGCGATGTGGTCCGCCACCGCCTGTTCAGCTTTCGCGGAGTGATCTTCGATATCGATCCGGTTTTCGCCAATAGCGAGGAATGGTATCAGTCGATTCCGGAGGACATTCGTCCCGACCGTGATCAGCCGTTCTACCATCTCCTCGCCGAAAATGACGAGTCGAGCTATGTCGCCTATGTCAGCCAAGGCAATCTTGTGGGCGATGCGAAAGGCGGGCCGATCGACCATCCGACAGTCCCGCAATTGTTCGAAAGTTTCGAGGACGGTCGCTATCGGATGCGGCGCTCGCTGACCCATTGAAATTGGCGGCGTTTGCGCCCCGCAATGTCTTCGGGCGTTCGGCGCAGCGGACGCGTAAGCAAGTCTGCTGCCATATTCAGCCCGTCACTGCGACCTTGGCCTAGCTTTTCAGCTTCCAGCCGGACCTCAGGATCGTGTAGACGATCAAGGCGAGCACCACGTTGAACACCCCCATGCCGACCGCCGCCCACACCACTTGGGTCGCCGATCCAATATCACTTTCGCCCAGAAAGCCGTAGCGAAAGCCCGAGATAACGTAGAAAAACGGATTGGCCCGGCTCACCGCCTGGAATGCGGGCGCGAGGTTGTCGATCACGTAAAATGTCCCGGACAGCAAAGAGAGCGGAGCGATGACGAAGTTGGTGATCGCGGCATTGTGATCGAACTTCTCAGCCCAGATCGAGGTCGCAAGACCGAAGACCGAAAGCATCACCGCCCCCATCAGTCCGAACCAGACGATCGCCCAGACATGTGCGACAGGCACGCTCACGCCCGGCCAAAGAACCATCGCAAGCGCCACCGTGCAGCCCACCGCGACCGCGCGAGTAACCGCCGCTGCGACGATCCCCGCCATCAATTCGCCTGGCGAAAGCGGCGGCATCAGAAGATCGATGATGGTCCCCTGGATCTTACCCGAAAGCAACGAGAAGCTCGAGTTGGCGAACGCATTCTGCATCATTCCCATGACAATGAGGCCGGGTGCGACGAAGCTGGAGAACGGGACGCCCAGCACCTCGCGTCCCTCCCGGCCCAACGCGACCGAGAAGATTACCAGAAACAAAAGGGTCGTGACCGCCGGAGCCCAGATCGTCTGGGTCTGCACCTTGAGAAACCGCCGGACCTCCTTCATATAGAGGCTGTAGAGCCCGACGCGATTGATCCCGGTAATGACTGGGCGCCCGCGAGGGGTAAAGGCCATGCTTCCGGCCTCACCAGCTTTGGCAGGCCCGGAATGGGAGGATCTCGCCGACGATTCGGCGGTGGATGCTTGATCGGCCATGCGCCAGCGCCTACGTGCTTGGGCAAGCGCTGGCAACACCCGCCCCGCCCACCGCGCAGCCGGTTCACACGCAGCGGTCCGGGCGCAACCATCAGGAACGGAATCGAAAACCTATGAGCTGGACTGACGAGCGCATCGCAACGCTCAAGAAGATGTGGGAAAGCGGCGCCACCGCGAGCCAGATCGCCGACGAACTGGGCGGAGTGAGCCGTAATGCGGTGATCGGCAAGGCGCATCGTCTCGGGCTCAAATCGCGCCCCTCGCCGGTCAAGGCTAACGACAAGAAGAAGCCTGCGCCGAAAAAGCAGGCAGCCAAGCCCACTCCCCCAAAAAAGGGCGCTTCGCCGGCCAGACCGGCAGCAAAGGCCGATGAGACGCCCGCAGCAAACAAAGATCCGGTCGCCAAGACGACGCAGAAGGCAGCAGCGCCAGCACAGCCGACAGAAGGCACCGATGCGCCCGCTGCGGCGGATAACCCGCCCAAGGAGGAGCAGAACCTGCCCAAGATCGTATCGGTCGGCCCGGGCGGTTTTCTTCGCCAGGGCCCGGGCGACCAGCAGGCTCCGATTCCGCCAGCCCCACCTCGCCGCCTTGTCCCCGCCAAGCCGAGCCCCGAAATCGCCGACAAAACCAGCCTGCTCGACCTCTCGGACAAGGTCTGCCGCTGGCCCATGGGTCACCCGGGTGAACCCGACTTCCATTTCTGCGGCGAACCGGTCAATCCCGGCTTTCCCTATTGCGTCGAGCATTGCGGGCGAGCCTACCAGGCGCAGCTTCCGCGCGGTTCGCGCAAGCCGCCTCCCCCGCTGCCCTTCGGCGGCCCACGGGTTCGCTGAGGGCGGCGGCGGACGGGTCATTTCACAGGGTAGCCCGCGCGCTTTTCTGCCGCTAATCGTGCGCGGAGATGCCCGATTTCGGGCTGAACGGGGGACTCCATGCCGCTTACGCTTCACACCGCCTTCGTGCCTACCTGCGAGCAATTGCTCGGAGGGCTGCGCACGGTCATTGACCGCGCCGAGGCCCATACCCGGGCCGAGGGCCTCGACGATGCCGAACTGATAGGTGCCTCGCTCGTCCCCGACATGTGGCCCTTGCCCTGGCACGTTCGGGCCTGCTGGGTCCATTCGGGCTATGCGCTAGGCCTCATGCCGACAGGCGAGTTCACCCCTGATTTCACTGCCATTCCCGATAGCTGGGACGCGATGAGAGCGATGGTCGACGAGGCGCTCGCTACGCTGACCGGCGTAGACGAGGACGACCTTGAACGCATCGCCGATAGCAAGGTCACCTTCGTGATGGGCGGCCGCAAGCTGATGGAAGGGACGGTTTCCCAGTTTCTTCTGGGATTCCATCAGGTCAATTTCCAATTTCACGCTGCGACCTTCTACGGGATATGCCGTATGAAGGGCGTGAAGCTGGGCAAGATGGATTATATGGGGCCCTTGCCAACGGCCCGGGCGAGCACGGCAGGAGACTAGGACAATGCGCCTTGCGTTGACCGGTATCGCTTGCGGCGCGCTCGCTTTGCCCGCCCCCGCCTTCGCCGACCTGCCCGCCCCCGTGCGCGCGATGATCGACGCCGCGATCGAGACCGGTGAGGAAGCGAAGGTGCGCACCGTCATCGAACTCGCCCGCGCGACCAATCCCGAGGATGGTGCCGAAATCGATGCGATCCTGGCCGCTTACGAGACGCAGCTGGCCGTGGCGGCAGAGGCCGAAGCCGCTGCCGAGCAGGAGCGCATCCGCACTGCCGGCCTGTTCGAGAACTGGAGCGGCAAAGGCGAACTGGGTGCGTTCCGCTCGACCGGGAATGCCTCGAACACGGGGATCACCGCCGGCCTCTCTCTGACGCGCGAGGGGATCAGGTGGCGGCACAAATTATCCGGCCGCGCCGATTACCAGGAAACCGACGGCGTCGTCACGCGCGAGCAATTCCTCGCCGTTTACGAGCCCAACTGGAAGATCAACGACCGGCTCTATGCCTATGGTCTTGCACAATACGAACGTGACCGGTTCCAGGGGTTTTCGGCCCGCTATTCGGTCTCGGGCGGCCTCGGTTATGACGTGCTGCTGGACGAACC
The DNA here is from genome assembly GCF_040217515.1 of Erythrobacter sp. Classification (GTDB taxonomy): domain Bacteria; phylum Pseudomonadota; class Alphaproteobacteria; order Sphingomonadales; family Sphingomonadaceae; genus Erythrobacter. Next base: position 51,206 of record NZ_JAVJPT010000005.1, on the reverse strand, counting down.
CGTCACCCTTTCCATCAAGGCCGGCCCCGCATGGCGAAGGACAGAATTCGTCGACGGGGGCAGTCGGAGCGACCTTGCCGGGCTCGCGGCGCTCGATTTCGACTGGCAGCTGCTCGACACCGTCTCCTTCACGCAGGATGCGAGCGCCTTCGTCCAGTCGGGTTCCTCGACCTTCATCTCGGACAGTGGGCTCGTCGCGAAGGTCGCAGGCGACCTATCGCTGCGCCTGTCCTACACGGTGGAGCACGACACCGACCCGCCCGCAGGCGCGGTGAAGACCGATACGCTCAGCAGGGTGACGATCATCTACGATTTCTGAGCCAGCCGCTGGATCAGCTCTTGCGCGCAAACCAGATCGTGTGGCGTGGGCCCTTGCCGTTCGGCCTCGCCCGCACCTCCCGCGCTTCGACGGCGAAGCCCGCATCCTTCAACCGCCGCGTGAACTTGTGGTCGGGCGCGGCTGACCAGATCGCCAGCACGCCGCAGGGATTGAGCGCATCGCGCGCCTTGCCGAGCCCGGTCCGCGAATAGAGCCGGTTGTTCGCATCGCGCACGATTCCGTCCGGGCCATTGTCGACATCGAGCAGGATCGCGTCATATTTCTTGCAGGTCCCGTCATTGGCATCGTCGATCAGCGCCGAAACGTCGCACAGCCTGATATCGCCTCTCGGATCCTCTAGGCTGTCTCCGGTGAGATGCGCGAGCGGCCCCTTTGCCCAGTCGAGGATTTCCGGCACCACCTCCGCGACGCGCACCTCGCCCCCTGCGGGAAGCTGCGAAAGCGCGGCGCGATAGGTGAAACCCATGCCATAGCCGCCGATCAGGACCCGCGGAGCCCTGGCATCCAGTTCCGCAAGAGTGAGAAGCGCAAGCTGTTCCTCGGAAAACTGCATGCGCGTACCCATCAATTCGCCGCGTCCCAGCATGATGATGAAATCGCGCCCGTGGCTGACAAGCGCCAGTTCCTCGTCACCGCCCGGGATGGCGGCTGTGGCAAGGGTCTTTCTTTCGAGCATTCGGGGTCTCTCAATCGAAAAGGGCCGCCCTGCCTTGCGGCGGGCGGCCCTTTTTAATGCGGTGTGAAGGCGATCAGTCCTTCAGGAAGTCGGGCATGGCTGCGGGCCCATCGCCGCCGCCATTGTCGCCGCCGCCATCGCGGTTGCCGCCGCGCGGGCCGCGTCCACGGCCGCCCCTGCGATCACCACCGCGGTCGCCGCCACGACCGCCGCCGCGGCCACCCTTGTCACCGCGCGGTTCGCGCGGCGGTCGGGTATCTTCCAGCTCTTCGCCGGTTTCCTGGTCGACGACACGCATCGACAGGCGGACCTTGCCGCGCTGGTCGATCTCAAGCACCTTGACCTTCACCTCCTGGCCTTCGGAAACGACATCGGTCGGCTTTTCGACGCGCTCGTTCTTCATTTCGGAGACGTGGACGAGCCCGTCCTTGCCGCCCATGAAGTTCACGAAAGCGCCGAAATCAACGATGTTGACGACCTTGCCAGCGTAGATCTTGCCGACTTCGGCTTCCTCGACGATGCCTTCGATCCACTTGCGGGCAGCCTCGATCTCGTCGAGATTACTGGAGGAGATCTTGATCACGCCCTCGTCGTCGATGTCGACCTTGGCACCGGTTTCCGCGACGATCTCGCGGATCACCTTGCCGCCCGTGCCGATCACGTCGCGGATCTTCGACTTGTCGATCTGCATCGTCTCGATCCGCGGCGCGTGCTTGGAAACCTCGCCGCGGGCAGAGCCGAGCGCCTTGGTCATTTCACCCAGGATGTGCGCGCGGCCGGCCTTGGCCTGTTCGAGCGCCTTTTCCATGATCTCGCGGGTGATCCCGGCGACCTTGATGTCCATCTGGAGCGAGGTGATCCCCTCTTCCGAACCGGCCACCTTGAAATCCATGTCGCCGAGGTGATCCTCGTCGCCCAGAATGTCGGACAGGACGGCGAAATCCTCGCCTTCGAGGATCAGGCCCATCGCGATGCCGGAGACCGGACGCTTGAGCGGAACGCCCGCGTCCATCATCGACAGCGCCCCGCCGCACACGGTCGCCATCGAGGACGAGCCGTTGGATTCAGTGATGTCGGACAGGACACGGATCGTATAGGGAAACTCCTCCGCATCGGGCAGGACCGGGTGCAGCGCGCGCCAGGCGAGCTTGCCGTGGCCGGTTTCGCGGCGGCTGGTAAAGCCGAAGCGGCCCACTTCGCCGACCGAATAGGGCGGGAAGTTATAGTGCAGCATGAAGTTCGAGTAGCTCAGCCCCTCGAGCCCGTCGATCATCTGCTCGGCGTCCTTGGTGCCGAGCGTGGTCGTGCAGATCGCCTGCGTCTCGCCGCGGGTGAACAGTGCCGAGCCGTGGGTCCGCGGCAGCAGGCCGACCGCCGCCTCGATCGGGCGGACCTGATCGAGCTTGCGCCCGTCGATGCGCTGGCCGTCCTTGAGGATGGCACCACGCACGATTTCCGCTTCGAGCTTCTTGACCGCCTTGTTGGCGACCATCTGCGTCTGCGGCTCTTCCTCGGCGAAGGCTTCCTTCGCCTTGGTGCGCGCGTCGTTCAGTGCGTCGGAGCGGGCCGACTTGTCGGTCAGCTTGTAGGCCGCGGCAATATCGTCACCGACAATGCCGCGCAGCTTTTCCTTGATCGCCGAGGTATCATCGGCGGTGTCGATTTCCCACGGCTCGTTCGCAGCCTGCTCGGCGAGATCGATGATCGCGTCGATGACCTTCTTCGACTCCTCGTGAGCGAACATGACCGCGCCGAGCATTTCGTCCTCGGTCAGTTCCTTGGCTTCGGATTCGACCATCATCACCGCGTCCTGTGTCGCGGCAACAACGAGGTCGAGACACCCATCTTCGCCCAGCGCATCGGAAATGCTGGGATTGAGAACGTATTCGCCATCGCTGGTATAGCCCACTCGCGCCGCGCCGATCGGGCCCATGAAGGGCACGCCCGACAGGGTGAGCGCAGCCGAGGCGGCGATCATCGCGACGATATCGGGCTCGGTCTCGCCATCATAGGACAGGACCTGGCAGATCACGTTGATTTCGTTGTAGAAACCTTCGGGGAAAAGCGGCCGCACCGGGCGGTCGATCAGGCGGGAGGTGAGCGTTTCCTTTTCCGTCGCGCGGCCTTCGCGCTTGAAGAAGCCGCCCGGGATACGGCCCGCGGCGGAGAATTTTTCCTGGTAGTGGACGGTGAGCGGGAAGAAGTCCTGGCCTTCGCGGACGCTCTTGGCGGCGGTCACGGCGCACAGCACCACGGTCTCGCCATAGGTGGCCAGCACAGCGCCGTCTGCCTGACGGGCAATGCGGCCGGTTTCCAGAGTGAGGGTTTTCCCGCCCCACTCCAGCGATACGGTTTTCGTGTCGAACATTTAGATTCCTTCTGAACCCGCTGCGCCCTATTGCGTAGCGGGGCCTCTTGTGTGCCGGGGAAGATTGCCGTCCCGGCCCGGTGCGGGGCCGATTGTGCCCCTCCAGCCCCTTCACCGGAATGTGAAGGAAAGCCAAAATGGTTGCGCGCCCGGATTTGCACGGACGCATGTCAGGCCGGAGACATTCGGTTTCCGGCGCGCAGCTCTCATAGACGAGTTTGCCGCGACTGAATAGCGAAACGGCCCCCCGGAGGGAGCCGTTCCTGAAAGCTTACTTGCGAAGACCCAGCTTCTGGATCAGCGCGTTGTACCGCTCGACGTCCTTCTTCTTGAGATAGGCGAGCAGGTTGCGCCGCTTGTTGACCATCATGAGGAGGCCGCGGCGCGAATGGTTGTCCTTGTGATGGCCCTTGAAATGCTCGGTCAGGTTCTTGATCCGCTCGGTCAGGATCGCGACCTGCACTTCGGGGCTGCCGGTGTCGTCCTGACCCCGGGCGTGTTCCTTTATGATCTTCGTCTTAGTTTCGGCATCGACCGACATGTGTTCTCTTCCTTACTCAGCGACATCGGGCAGGTTGAAACCCCTGACGACCTTCGCCGTCCCACCCTCGATTTCGACCAGCGCAACCGGGACATCGCCCAGTTTCGCAAGGTAAAGCCCGGGTAGTTGGGGCATTCCGGACAGGACCCGGCCCTGGCGGACCGCCTGCGCACTTGTCCGATCGAGGGATAGGGCCGAGATGTCGTCCAGCCCCGCCTCCAGCGGCAGGATAAGGTCATCAAGTCGCGGGCCTTTATCGCTTTCGCCGGCAAAGTCCAGCGAAATCGCCTGCTGCTCGCGGAAAGGTCCGGCTTTCGTTCGACGCAGATAGGTGACGTGGCCGCGCGATCCAAGGGCGAGGGCGATGTCGCGCGCAAGGGAGCGGATATAGGTGCCTTTCGAAACATGGGCGGTAAGGGTCACAGCTTCGGCGACTTTCAGCGGGGCAGTGGCCGAGAACGGGTCGGGCCGCCCGCCTTGGTTCTGAAAACTCGATCCGAGCATCCGACCCTCGCCGCTGCGCCCTGCACCGCCCGCAAAGCCAAGCGAATGGATCGTCACGCGGCGCGGTTGGAGCTTCACCTCCTCGCCCGCCCGCGCCAGGTCATAGGCGCGCTTTCCATCGACCAGAATCGCCGAATAGGCCGGGGGAAGCTGCTCTATCTCGCCGGTGAAGTGATCGAGCATGCCCGCGATCGCTGCAAGCGGCGGAAAGCGATCGCTGCGCGCAATCACCTCGCCTTCGGAATCGAGCGTGTCGGTCTCTTCCCCGAACGCAATCGTGAAATCGTAAATCTTGTCGCTATCGAGCATCCGCCCGGCGAGCTTGGTCGCCTCGCCCAGCGCGATCGGCAGCACGCCTTCGGCCAGCGGATCGAGCGTCCCGCCATGGCCGACCTTGGTCTTCGCATAGCCGCTTTCGCGCAGCAGGCGCTTGACCTTGCCGACGGCCTGCGTCGACCCCATCCCGCGCGGCTTGTCGAGCACCAGCCAGCCGTGAAGCGCGGGTTTGGAAGTGTCTTTCATCCGCGCCCCCTAGCCAAAGCGGGCCGGAACCGCCAAGTTTTCTTCCCATGACCTCGGGCGATACCGACCACTTCGACCTCCTCATCATCGGCGGCGGGATCAATGGAGCCGGCATTGCGCGCGATGCGGCCGGGCGCGGCCTTTCGGTCTGCCTTGTCGAAAAGGACGACCTTGCGAGCCACACCTCGTCCGCTTCGACAAAGCTCGTCCATGGTGGCCTGCGCTATCTGGAGCATTACGAGTTCCGCCTCGTGCGCGAAAGCCTGATGGAACGCGAGCGCCTGCTGTCAATCGCCCCGCACATCATCTGGCCGCTGCGTTTTGTCCTGCCGCATGATGCAGGGCTGCGCCCGAAATGGATGCTGCGGCTGGGCCTGTTCCTCTACGATCACCTCGGCGGACGCAAGCTGTTGCCGGCGACCCGGATGCTCGACCTGCGAGCGCCCCCGCACGACGCGATCCTGGAAGAGCGCCTGACGAGCGGCTTCGAATATTCCGATTGCTGGGTAGAGGATTCCCGCCTCGTTGCGCTCAATTGCGTCGATGCCGCAGAGCGCGGCGGCGATATCAGGACACGCACCGAATGCGTCGGCCTCGAACGCGCAGGCGATCGCTGGAGAGCGCGGCTTGTCCGCCGGGGCGAGGAAAGCACTGTCACCGCCGCGCGCGTCGTCAATGCCGCCGGGCCGTGGGTCGACCAGCTGCTCGGCCGTGCGCTTCCCGGCGAGCGCCATGCCAATCTGCGCCTCGTCAAGGGCAGCCATCTCATCTTCCCCAAGCTATTCGAGGGCGAGCATAGCTATATCTTCCAGAACCGGGACGACAGGATCGTCTTCGCCATTCCCTATGAGCGCGAATTCACCCTCGTCGGCACGACCGATGTCACCTTCGAAGGAGACCCTTCGCACATTGCGATCAGCGAGGAAGAGGCGCGCTATATCTGCGCTGCGGCGAACGAGTATCTCGCCCGCGACGTGAGCCCCGATGACGCAGTCGCCTCCTATGCGGGCGTGCGTCCGCTCTATGACGACCGATCGGCACAGAATTCAACGGTAACGCGCGACTACCAGTTCGAGCTCGACCGCGGCGCTGATGGCGCCGGGCCTGCCCTGCTCTCGATCTTCGGCGGCAAGATCACGACCTATCGCAAGCTCGCCGAACATGCGCTCGAGGAATTGGAAATCGGCGGGGAGCAGTGGACTGCGAGCGAGCCGCTGCCCGGCGGCGACATCGATCCCATGCGCTTCGATGCATTCGTAAGCAGGCAGGCGCAGCTTTATCCCTTCCTCGCGCCCGACACCGTCCGCCGCCTTGCCCGCGCCTATGGCACGCGGATGGACGTTCTGCTGGACGATGCGAAGGGTATCAATGACCTGGGGGCGCACCTCGGCGGCGATCTCTATGCGGCGGAGCTTGAATACCTCGTCGCCCACGAATTTGTGCTCGATGCCGAAGACGTGCTCCGCCGCCGCTCGAAACTCCACCTGCACCTAGGCAAGGAGGCGCAAGGCCGCGTCGCGGCGTGGTTCGATCGACGGTCCTAAAGACCGAGGAACGCAGAGACGATGTCGGCCACGTGCAGGAATAGGCCCATCGCGATTCCCAACGGTGGCAGCAGCAGCGCCTCAAGCCAGCCGGTTCCGAAAAACCAGCTGTAGGCGATCACTCCGATCAGCAGGAAAATCCCCACCCGCTGCAGCCTCGCCCAGTGAAAGCGCAACCGGTCGGGCAGCAAACCGCCGACGATGTGGGACCCATCGAACGGCGGGATGGGCAGCAGGTTGAAAAGGCCGAGGAAGATGTTGATGAGCAGGAACATGGTCAACACCGTGCCCAGCACATTGCCCTCGACAAGGATGCTCGCACCGTTGATTGCACTCAGCACCCCGATCAGCACGGCGCCGAACATCGCGAGCAAGAAATTGCTCGCGGGTCCGGCAAGCGCGACCGCCATCATGCCATAGCGCGGATTGCGCAGGCGGAACTGGTTGACCGGGACCGGCTTGGCCCAGCCGAAAGCGGGCGCACCTGCCAGCAGCAGCGCACCCGGGACGAGCAGCGTGCCCACCGGATCGACATGGCGAACGGGATTGAGCGTCAGCCGCCCGCGCTCGGCCGCGGTGGGATCGCCCAGCAGCATCGCCATGTAGCCATGCGCGACCTCGTGGAAGACGATCGCTACGATCAGGCAGGGGATCAGCAGAACGACCAGGGTGACAGTGTTGTCCATTAGCCTCCAAATAGGGTGCGCGGCGACCCCGCGCTAGGCCTCGCCCTCCTGGGCGCACGCTTTACCGCGCGCCCAGGCAAGCGCCAATCTTTCGGTCTGCTCGACAAAAGAAGCCTTGCGCTCGATATAATCGTCAACGCCGCGCCAATCGGCGGCAATGGCCTCTTTCAAGCGTGAATATTCGCTCGCAACAGGGCGGTGAGCAAGCAGGTAATCGCGAAAGGCGAGATGCCTCTCTATGTGTGGCGAACTGACCTCAAAGGCTTGGACATGATGACTGCGCGCCCCCTTGTAATTGTCCTTGATGTAGAAACGGCGGCCGGCAATCCCTTTCTCTCCCTTGCCGATAAAACCTGCTTCGCCAAAAGCCGCATCGCGACGGTCCAGCGCCACCAGGCTTGTCGCCTCAATCAGAATATCTATTACAGGCTTGGCCCAAATGCCCGGGATCGCCGTGCTGCCCACATGGTGGATAGCCTTCGCGTCCGCTCCCAGGATAGTCCGAAGCGTCGCTTGCGCCTCTCCAAATGCGACGGACCATGCCGGGTCATGGGGTTGAGGGGGCTTTTTCAGGCGCGTTTTCATCACCCCACCGCGTCCATATCGCCGCCGAGCGCGGCGCTGAAATGCTTGCGGCACAACGCGACATAGCTCTCGTTCCCGCCGATCGCGGTTTGCTCGCCTTCGCGGATCGGCATGCCCGCCGAATTGACGCGCAGGTTCATCGTCGCCTTGCGCCCGCAATGGCACACCGCCTTGAGTTCGACGAGCGCATCCGCGATCCCAAGCAGGACGGCGGAGCCGGGAAACATCTGCCCCTGAAAATCGGTCCTCAGGCCATAGCACAGCACCGGGATGCGCACTTCGTCGCAGATGCGCGCGAGCTGCCAGACCTGCTGCGGCTTGAGAAACTGCGCCTCGTCCACCAGCACGCAGTCGAGCCCTTTCAAACCGAAATCGTTCGCATCCTCGTTCTCGTGCGCGACCGAAATCGCGTTGAACAGGTCGGTGTCGTGCCCGAAACGATGGGCCTCGGCCTCGAGTCCGATGCGGCTGCGCACCATGCCCTGCGAGCGCGTGTCGAGCGCGGCGGTCCACAGCATCGTGTTCATGCCGCGCTCGCGATAGTTGAAATCGGCTTGCAGCAGCGAGGAACTCTTCCCCGCATTCATGCTCGAATAATAGAAATAGAGCTTGGCCAAGCACCCCTCCGCCAACCTGCACGACCCTTGCGCGGACCGCACCTAGCCCGCAGCCGCGGTCCATGCCAGTGCTGCGGCTTCGCGTTCCCCGGTTGAAACCTTTTGCGCTATGGAAGGTTTGAAAGCTCGAGGGACGCAAGAATATGCAATCCATTCGCCTTATCCTGATGCCGTTGCTCGTGCTGTTTGCGGGACTTGCCGCGTTTGCGCAGCAGCCCCGGTCTGACACGCTCAACTACCGGCTCGATTCGAGCGCGAGCGACGTATCGGCCCGCGTCCCCTTTTTCGGCCTTGCCAGCAAGACGGCGCGCTTTCCCCGGATGGAAGGCGCGGTCACCATTGTCCCCGACGCGCCCGAGCGCGCAGTGATCGACGTGACTTTCGATGCCGGGGCGATCGAAGCGCCCGACCGCGTGACGCTGCGGCGGCTGCGGGGCGAGAAATTCTTCTGGGTCGAACGCTATCCGCAAATCCGCTTTGTCGGGCGCGCGCTCAAAATGTCGAGCCCGCTCGAAGGGACGCTTGAAGGGATGTTGACCGCGCGCGGAGTGAGCAAGCCGCAGACGCTCGCCGTGACGTTCGACAGCCCGCCCGGAAAGGCGGTCGGCAAGCCGATCAGCTTTACGGGCAAGACGACGATCGACCGGCGCGATTACGGCATGAAGAGCTATCAGCTGATCGTAGGCAACGAGGTCGACATCGAACTGCGCGCGCGCATGGTGCCGCGCTGACATGTTTGTGAGTCGCAGCGGAGGCTGGGCCCTCGGGCAAAGTCGCGCCAACGCGCAAGAGGTTCCAGCCTTCGCCGGAACTCGCGGCTTCCCTCGATGGCTTACTCCTCCTCGTCCCCGTCGAGATCGCGCGCAACCTTGGGATTGCGCAGCAGCGCCTCGATCCGGTCGGCTTCGGCAAAGGTCTCGTCCTTGCGGAACTTGAGCTTGGGCGCGAATTTGAGGCCGAGCCGCTTGGCGACCTCGCGCTGGAGGAAAGCGGTGTTTTGCCGCAGGGCCGCCACCACCTCGTCTTCGGCCTGCCCAAGCAGGGGTTTCACGTAAGCGGTCGCGTGGCGCAAATCGGGCGTCATGCGGACTTCGGTGACCGAGATATTCGCCGCGCTCACCGTTTCGTCATGCACTTCGCGCCGGGCGAGCAGTTCGGACAGGATGTGCCGCACCCGCTCGCCTACCTTGAGAACGCGAACCGAATGCTGTTCGGCGGTGTATTCCTGCTTGCGAGCCATCAATCCATGCCTGTCTGGTCTGGCGTCGGGCGCGGTGTCGGCAGCGCGGTCGAGGTCGCGCGGGCCATCAGCTTGCCGTCTTCCGACAGCAGTTCCGCTTCGAGGAAGACGACCTTGCGCCCGGCCTTCACCACGCGCCCTTTGCCGATCAACGGGCCTGCGGGGATCAGGCGGATGAGGCTCATGGTGAGGTCGAGATTGAGCGGCGCCATCTCGCCCCCGGTGGCGGCGACATAGGCATAGCCCATCACGTCATCGAGATAGCCCGCGACCAGCCCGCCCTGCACCCCGCCGCGCCAGGTGGTCATCTCCTTGCGCACGGTGAAGCGCATGGTCGCGGTCTGCGTCACCTCGTCCCAGCCCACGAATTCCGAGCCGAGCAGCGCGGTATGAGGCGAGGTGTGATGATCCTCGGGGAAAAAGCCTGCTTCGCTCATTCAGCGCGCTCCGCTAATCAGAACTCCAGCGTCCGCTCGCGCTCCTCGACGGAGAACACTTCGAGATTGTCGCCCGGCTTGATGTCGTTCGTGTCCTCCAGCACCACGCCGCATTCTAGCCCGGCGCGCACTTCGTCGACATCGTCCTTGAAGCGCCGCAGCGAGGCGATCTTGGTCGCCGATACGATGACATCCTCGCGGGTGAGACGCGCGAACAGGCCCTTGCGGATGACCCCATCGAGCACGAGGAGGCCGGCGGCCTTGTCCTTCTTGCCGGCCGGGAAGACCTGCTTGACCTCGGCTCTGCCGACGACCGTCTCGATCCGTTCGGGACCAAGCTCGCCAGCCATTTCCTTCGCGACCTCTTCGGTGAGGTGGTAGATGACATCGTAATACATCATCCGCACGTTATCGCGCTTCACCAATTCGCGCGCCTTGGCGTTGGGTCGCACGTTGAAGCCGATGATCGGGGCGTTGGATGCCGCAGCGAGGCTTACGTCCGTCTCCGTGATCGCGCCGACGCCGGCGTGGAGCACACGCACCTTGATCTCGTCGTTCGAGATATTGTGGAGCGCGCCGACGATCGCCTCGACCGAGCCTTGCACGTCGGCCTTCACCAGGACCGGCCATTCGATCACGTTCGCCTGCAGCTTGTTGAACATCGTGTCGAAATTGGTCGGGGCGAGCGCGGTGCGTTTTTCGGTCGCCTTTTCCTGGCGATATTCGGCGACTTCGCGGGCGCGCTGTTCATTCTCGACCACGGTAAGCTGGTCACCTGCCGATGGTACTCCACCAAGGCCGAGCACTTCGACCGGCATGGAGGGACCGGCTTCCTTGATCTGCTTGCCCGCATCGTTGACCAATGCACGCACGCGGCCGCTCTCCGTGCCGACGACGAAGGTGTCGCCGCGCTTGAGCGTCCCGCGCGTGACCAATACGGTCGCGACAGGGCCGCGGCCCTTGTCGAGCTGCGCTTCGATCACGGTGGCCTCCGCATCGCGATCGGGCCGCGCCTTGAGTTCCAACAATTCGGCCTGAAGCGCGATCGCCTCGAGAAGTTCGTCGAGCCCGGCGCCGGTCTTGGCCGAGACTTCGACATCCTGCACGTCGCCGGAAAGCTTCTCGACGATCACCTCGTGTTCGAGCAGGCGGTTGCGCACGTTGTCGGGGTTTGCCTCGTCCTTGTCGACCTTGTTGATCGCGACGATCATGGGAACGCCCGAGGCCTTGGTGTGATTGATGGCCTCGATCGTCTGCGGCATGATCCCGTCATCGGCGGCCACCACCAGCACGACGATGTCGGTCACATTCGCCCCGCGCGCGCGCATTTCGGTAAAGGCGGCGTGGCCCGGCGTGTCAAGGAAGGTAACCTTGTCCTTGCTCTTCGTCGTGACCTGGTAACTTCCGATATGCTGGGTGATGCCGCCGGCCTCGCCCTTGGTCACGTCGGTTCCGCGCAGCGCATCGAGCAGGCTGGTCTTGCCGTGGTCGACATGTCCCATGATGGTGACAACCGGCGGGCGGGGCTTCAACGTTTCGGCGGGATCTTCATCCTCGGCGGGTACGATGTCGATATCGGCTTCGGACACGCGCTTGATATTGTGGCCGAATTCCTCAACCAGCAATTCGGCCGTGTCGGCATCGATGGTCTGGTTGACAGTCACCATCATGCCCATGTTGAACAGCGCCTTGACAAGGTCGGCACCCTTTTCGGCCATGCGGTTGGCGAGTTCCTGAACCGTGATGGCTTCGGGAACGACGACGTCGCGGACCTGCTTTTCGCGCGGCTTGGACGAGCCGCCGCCCTGCATCCGGCGCTCCTTCTCCCGCGCGCGCTTGAGCGCGGCAAGGCTGCGCGCGCGCCGCCCTTCGTCCTCGTTCAAGGCGCGCGTAACGGTGAGCTTGCCCGAACGGCGCTTGTCCTTGCCGCCGCCGGAGGGGGACGCCGCGCGCTTGTCGTCCTTTTTCTTCTTTTCCGGCTTCTTCGGCTCCGGCCGCGCCACGGGCGTGAACTTGCGCGCGGCGGGCATTCCGCTGCGGGTCTTCGCGGCTGGGACCTGCTCTGAAGCCGGTTCGCTCGCCGGGGCTTCGGACTGTGCATCGGCTGCGACTTCGGCCTGCGCTTCCTCGGCCGCGCGTTTCTCGGTCTCTTCCTCGGCCTTCCGGTTTTCCTCGGCGCGGCGCTTTTCCTCTTCAGCGGCCTTGCGAGCCTGCTCGTCCTCGCGCTTGCGCGCTTCCTCGGCGAGCCGCAGCCGCTCTTCCTCGGCCTCGCGCTGGAGACGCTTCACGCGCTCCTGCGGGGTTTCACCGGCAGGGGCCTTGGAAGCGGGCTTGGGCGCGGGCTTCGGCGCGGGCGCAGGCTTCTTCGCTGCCGGAGCGGGGGCGGGCGCAGGCGCCGGCGCAGGCGCAGGCGCCGGCGCAGCCGTGGCCTTGGGTTCGCTCGCGGGCGCCGGTGCAGGTGTCGCCTCGCCCGGTTTGACGAGTTTGCGGCGGCGCTTCACCTCGACCGCAACCTTGTTCGTGCGGCCGTGGCTGAAGGTCTGCTTGACCTCGCCAGCGTCCACCGCGCGCTTTAGGCCCAGCGGTTTACGGGTGCGTTTTTCGTTATCGTCGCTCATTCTGGCTCGTCATTCCTTCACGTATTCGTCGGTGCCGACGCGGGGTGCGCCAGCTGTATCGGCGGATGATCCACGCGCACCGGATACTTCCGATGCGCCCGCCCTGTAGTTCGAGAGGCGGGAGGCCGCTTGGGCGACCCGCGAGGCCGGCGACGAACCGCCTGCCTCCTGTCTGCGGGGGTAGGAAACCCCCAGATGGACGACATTGTCGCGGCCCAATGCCACAGAGAGAGCCGCGCGGTCCAGTGGCAACACCTTACCGCGCAGGCCCGAGCCTTCCTCAAGCCGCCCCACGCGCCACGCCTGGTCCAGCCTTTTGCGCCCGTCCTCGCTGCTGTCGCGGGCATGGAGCAGCAGCGCGATCCGCCCGCTGCGCGCCTGTTCCTCGATCCGCGACGAGCCCAGCGCGATGTGTCCGGCGCGCAATTCGAGGCCCAGCCTCTCACACAGGCTGCGCGCCAGGGCCGCCTCGACCAGTGCGGGCAGATCGTCCGGAATGGCGAGCCTCGCCCCCCGGAACGCCCGCAACAATGCCCGCTTGAGGTGGCCCTCGCCGAGCGCGCTTTCAAGCGCTTGCCGGTCGGGCGCGATCCATGCCCCGCGCCCCGGGGCCTTGGCCGCAGGATCGGGCAGCACGCGGCTCACCCCGTCGGCATCGGGCGGGGAGATCGCCAGCCGCACGAGATCCTCTCTCGGAAATCTCCTTCCCGAGAGGATGCAGCGCCGCTCGCTCCCGCTGGAGCGGGAGACGGGCCCTTCGTCGATGTCGTGCGTCAGGCGCTCATTGGTCGGAGTCCGCATGGGCGGCCTCCTGGGTGTCAGGCTCGTCCGCGGAGCCGGTCAGCTCCTCGTCCTCGAACCAGTGCGCACGGGCAGCCATGATGATCTCGTTGCCCTGCTCTTCGGAAAGACCGTATTCGCCGAGAACACCGCCCTTGTCCTGCTCGCGCTGCGGGCGGCGCATCGGCGGACCATCTGCGTTGTTGTTGCGGCGGCGCGGGGCCTCGCGCTTCTTGGCGATCAGTTCGTCGGTCGCAAGATCGGCGAGATCGTCCAGCGTCTTGATCCCCGCCTTGCCCAGCGTGACCAGCATGGCCTCGGTCAGGTGCGGGATTTCGGCGAGGTCGTCCTCGACGCCGAGTTCACGGCGGGCGGCGCGATGGCCTTCTTCCTGCCTCTCGATCGCTTCGAGAGCGCGGCTCTGCAGTTCCTCGGCGAGTTCGTCGTCGAAACCCTCGATCGCGGCGAGCTCGGTAAGCTCGACATAGGCAACCTCTTCGAGTTCCGCGAAGCCTTCGGCGACAAGCAGCTGCGAAAGCGTCTCGTCGACGTCGAGCTCCTCCTCGAACATCTTGGAGCGTTCGGCGAATTCCTTGCTCCGCTTCTCGGAGGCCTCCTCCTCGGTCATGATGTCGATCTGGTGACCGGTGAGCTGGCTGGCGAGCCGCACGTTCTGGCCGCGGCGGCCGATGGCGAGCGAAAGCTGGTCATCGGGCACGACGACTTCGATCCGGCCCTCGTCCTCATCGAGCACGACGCGCGCCACCGTTGCCGGCTGCAGCGCGTTGACTACGAAAGTCGCGGTGTCTTCGGACCAGGGAATGATGTCGATCTTCTCGCCCTGCAATTCCTGCACGACAGCCTGCACGCGGCTACCCTTCATGCCGACGCAGGCGCCGACGGGGTCAATCGAGGAATCGTAGCTGATCACGCCGATCTTGGCGCGGCTGCCCGGATCGCGCGCGGCGGCCTTGATGTCGATGATGCCGTCGTAGATCTCGGGCACTTCCTGCGCGAAGAGCTTGCGCATGAAATCGGGCGCGGCGCGGCTGAGGAAGATCTGCGGGCCGCGATTGTTGCGTTCCACCTTGGTGATGAGCGCACGCACACGCTCGCCGACGCGGGCGGCTTCGCGCGGGATCTGCTGGTCGCGGCGGATGACGCCCTCTGCCCGGCCGAGATTGACGATCACGTGGCCGAATTCGACCGACTTGATGACGCCGGTGATGATCTCGCCTGCGCGATCCTTGAATTCCTCGTACTGGCGCTCGCGCTCGGCATCGCGGACCTTCTGGAAGATCACCTGCTTGGCCGATTGTGCGTCGATCCGGCCGAGATCGACCGGCGGCAGCGGGTCGACGATGAAATCGCCGATCTGGGCATCTTCCTTGAGCTTTTGAGCCTGGGCGAGATCGACCTGCTTGAAATAGTCCTCGACCTCTTCGACCACCTCGACGACGCGCCACAAGGTGAGGTCGCCGGTCTGGGGGTCGAGCTTGGCCCGGATGTCGTTTTCCGCGCCATAGCGGTTGCGCGCACTCTTCTGGATCGCCTCTTCCATCGCCTCTATGACGATCGACTTTTCGATCATTTTCTCGGACGCAACGGAGTTCGCGATCGCGAGCAGTTCAGCCTTGTTCGCGGAAATGGCACTGGCCATCAGTCGTCTGCCTTCTCTTCTACAGTTTCTTCGATGAGTTCGTCCGCCCCGCTCGCATCGAGCGGGCGCGTCGCCGCGATCAGCGCGTCGGTCAGGACGAGGCTGGCGGAATGAATCTGTTCGCGCGGCAGCCGGGCCTCGCCCGCTTTAGCGTCGGCGATGAGGACATGATCCCCGTCGATGCCGAGGAGTTCGCCCCTGTAGGTGCGCTGGCCGTCATAGCCCTTGGCCATGGATATCTTCGCCTCGTGGCCGGCCCAGTCGGAAAAATCCTTCGCGCGCGTCAGGGGGCGGTCGATGCCGGGGCTCGACACTTCGAGGTGATAGGTGCCCTCGACCAGGACCTCGCCCGCCTCCTCGGCTGCGTCGATCGCATCCGAAATGCGCCGGGAAAGCTCCGCGCACTGGTCGATCACGAGCTGGCCTGTCGCCGGATCCTCGGCCATGACCTGCAGCGCCTGCCCGCCGTCACCGGCTTCCGACGGCAACATCTTGATGCGCACGAGATCGAAGCCGAGCGCTTGCGCCTCGGGCTCGATGATCGCGGTCAGGCGGGCGATGTCGGCCAATCGGGTTCCTTCGCTAGGCTTGGCTTGTGCATCATGGTGATGACGGAACGGGTTCGGAGCCGGCCCCCGGAGGCGCCAGCCTTGTGAGAGTCTCGACGATGTCGGGATATTCCGCAAATAGTCGCGGCCAATCGGTTTGGCAAGAGGAAAGGCCTGCGCCGCGCGGCTACATCGGGCGCTCGTCGCTGTTGTCCCCGGTCACCCATTTGCGCGCGGTGTCGATCAGCGAGCGCCGCTCGCGATCCTCGAAGGTCTCGTGGTAATGGCGAATGTCGAGCACCTGTTCATCGGTCAGTTCATGCTCGAAGCGGATCGCGTTGAGGCCGAAATCCGAGCGGATCACGTCGCCGAAAGCTTCGAGCGAGCCGCAGCGAAGCACCGCGCCCTCGCCGACCCGGACGGATTCCAGCACCGCCACCTGCGCGCCGCTGCGCGAGAGGTTCATCAGGACACAGGGCTGGTTACCTTCGATCGTGATAAGCCGCGCAGGCAGGCTGACACGAAGACGCGGAGCCGCGCGGCGACCGGTGTTGGGGATGGGCGGTAGCGCGGCGCCGCCGGACCCGGGCCGTGGGCGCGCGCCCGGATCGCCTGCCGCGCCGAAATCCGGGGCTCCCCCGTGATCGGCCGGCGTGCCGGGATTGCGGGGCACGTCCGCATCGTCTTCGAAGCCGCGCTCCCACGCCGCGTCGAAACGCGTGCGCGGCGCTCCCCCGTCCGCGCGAGGGTCATCAAACGCTTTGCCGCGCGGGTCCGTGTCATCCCGGTCCGCCATAGCTCATCCCTCTTGTCTCGGGGGCGATGCGCTTGATAGGCCAAAGCCCCGTCCGGCCAATTGAAAAGCGTTACATTCCCGCAGACGGGCGCGCAAAAGGTGAACGGTCACACCCGGCTATCGGATTCGGCCGCTGGATTGCGCCCCGCCCGGCACGAAGCCGTCCCGGGATACATCTAAGCTGCGGCCAAGACCCAAAGTCGGCCTTATCCGGTCAGCATCCGGTCAGCCTTCTTCGCCCCAGCCGCCGATCTCTTCCCCGCCCCGGCGCGGACGATCCGTCGGGCCCGTAGCAGGGGCGAAAGAGGGCCCTGACCCGGCATCGTAGCCCCAGCCCTCCTTGGCGAGCGCGCGCGCCCGCTCGGCCTCGACCCGCGCCTCGATCGTCTTCTCGCGCACCTTCTGAGCGCGGTCGGCGAATGTTTCTGCCATCTGCGGCGCGGCCACGCCGACGCCGAAAGTCACCATCGCCCCGAAGCCCATCACGCACAACGTGGCTAGGCCCGCGATCACGCGCATCGTGGTTGATAGCTGGTCGATCATTTCGGTCAGCAAGCGCATCGAGGCCCCCGGTCTGTGCACGGACCCGCCCGGAATAGCCGGAATTCCTTGCCAGATCGTTGAAGCCCGCTCAGTCTGCGGGCTGTTCCTCCAGCAGGCCGTGTTTCTTGATGCAGTGGCGCAGCTGATCATAGGTCAGGCCGAGCGCGCGGGCGGTCTGGCGCTGATTCCAGCGATGCTTGCCCAGCGCGTGCTCGACGATCGCGCGCTCATGCGCATCGACTGCGGCGCGCAGGTCCTCAATCTCGTCGAAGCAAGGCGCGGAAGCACCGAAATCCGGGGCTTTCGGGGTGCTTGCGGCGAAATCGGGCGCCCACTCGCCGCTGCGCCGATGCGAAGGCGCGCGCGGCTTCCACGGGCTGTCGAACGGGTCGAACTGGACATGGGCAATCGGCGTGGATGGATCGTCCCAGCGATAAACCGCCCGCTCGACCACGTTGCGCAGCTCGCGCACATTCCCAGGCCAGGCGTAATCCTCGAGCTGGTCCATCACGTGCGGCGCGAAGCCGGGCCAGCCGAGCCATTCGAGCTCGGCCGCCATGCGCCGCCCGAAATATTCCGCGAGCACGCCGATGTCGCCCTCGCGCACGCGCAGTGGCGGCAGGGTGATGACCTCGAAGGAGAGCCGGTCGAGGAGGTCGGCGCGGAATTCGCCGCTGTCGGCGAGCGCGGGCAGGTCGTCATTGGTCGCCGCAACGATCCGCACATCGACCCTCACCGGACGCGAAGCTCCGATTCGCGTGACCTCGCCATATTCGACTGCCCTCAGCAGCCGTTCCTGCGCGCCCATCGACAGCGTGCCCAGTTCGTCGAGGAATAGCGTGCCCTTGTCGGCTTCCTCGAACCTTCCCGCGCGCGCCTTGGTAGCACCGGTGAAAGCGCCCGCCTCGTGGCCGAACAACTCGGCCTCGATCAGGGTTTCGGGGAGCGCGGCGCAATTCATCGTCACCAGCGGCTCGTCCCAGCGGGTCGAAAGGCGGTGGAGCCGCTCGGCGATGAGCTCCTTGCCGGTCCCGCGCTCGCCGATGACGAGGACGGGCCGGCTCAAGGCGGCGGCGCGGCTGGCGCGTTCGACCGCATCGAGAAAGGCGCCGGACTGGCCGATGAACTGGTTTTCGCGCTCCATGGCCGAAATATAGTGAAAAACCCCAATGCTTGGCAACATAAACCAACAAGACCGCTGCAAAGGCCCCGGACATCCCCGATTTTCGGGCATTTTAGCAGCTTGGCACGGGCGTTGCATCTATTCCGGCATATACGGCGAAACCGACGGCAAGGGGCCGTGCGGACACGCCAGCCGGGAGGACCGACACCATGTTCAAGAGCCTGACAAACCCGAAAGCGCTGCTCGCAAACGACTTTCTCCGCAGCAAGCTCGGCCAGGCCGCGCTCGCCAGCACTTTCGCGATGACCGCGATGGTCGTGCTGACCTCGCAGGTGGGCGAGGCAAACGCCGCCGCCATCGGCGCGCCGCATGCCGATCGTGTGATCGTCGAGATCGCCTGATCGTGAACGCCATGACCGACCGCAACGACAAAACCCCTTCCGGACCGGAGCGCAACGCCCCCGCCAACCGCGCCGCCGATCCCGCCGCCGGGACCTCCCCAACCCCGGCTGGCCCGTCGCATACCGGCGACGAGAGCGACGACGGCCTCGCCCCGGTCCGGAAACCCAACTCGTCTGGCGGCAGGCGCTCGAGGCTCGACGCCGAAATCGAGGCCTTGCGCACCAGCCCAACCCCGACGCAGAACCAGCGCGGGCAGCGGCCCGAGCACGAGGACAAGACTTCAAGCGCGCGGCGCAGCAGCAATTCATTCCTAGATGGAGTAGCCTTCATGGGCATTTTCAGCCGAACCCGCGATATCATCGCCGCCAATTTCAACGACCTGCTCGACAATGCCGACGACCCGGCGAAGATGATCCGCATGATCATCCTCGAAATGGAGGAGACGCTGGTCGAGGTCCGTGCTTCGGCAGCGCGCACCATCGCCGACCAGAAGGAAATGCACCGCCACGTCGTCAAGCTCGACAAGCTCCAGGCCGACTGGGCCGAAAAGGCGCAGCTCGCCCTGTCGAAAGACCGCGAGGACCTCGCCCGCGCTGCGCTGGTCGAGAAGAAGAAGGCGGCCGACACCGCCGACCAGCTCAAGGCCGAGATCGCCGTGCTCGACGATGCCCTGCGCGCCTATGAGGACGACATCGCCAAGCTGCAGCATCGCCTGCGCGAGGCGCGCAGCCGCCAGAGCGCGATCGCCGCCCGCCTCGAAAGCGCGGAAAACCGCGTCAAGCTGCGCACCCTGATGAGCACCGAACGTACCGACGAGGCGCTCGCCCGGTTCGACCAGCTCGAACGCAGGGTCGATTACGCCGAAGGCCGCGCCGATGCGCTAAATATCGCGGAGGACGGCAAGCCCTCGCTCTCCGACGAGATCGCCGCTCTGGCGGGCGACGATGCGGTCGATGACGAACTCGAACAGATGAAGAAGGCGCTCGGCAAGGGCGCTTCCGGAAAGGACCAGTAAGCCATGGAAGATATTCTCGTCCCGATCGTCATCGTCGGCATGCTATTCGTCGGGCTGCCCTGGGTGATCCTGCATTACGTCACCAAGTGGAAAACGGCTGCCACCATTACCTCGGATGACGAGGTGCTGCTGGAAGAACTCTACGGCCTCGCGAAGCGCCTCGATGAACGGATGGACACGGTCGAGCGCCTCGTCGCCTCAGACGATCCCAGCTTTACCCCGGTCAAGCGCCTGCGCGCCGACCAGGACACCGACAACCAGCAACTGCGCGAACTCGACCGGATGATGGCCGAGAAGAAAGGAGCCCCTCAATGAACAGCCCCCGCACCAAGCTTTACCGCGACAAGCACAATGCCAAGCTGATGGGCGTGTGCTCCGGCCTTGCCGACTATACCGGCATCGACACGATCTGGTGGCGCCTTGGCCTCATCGTCCTGTCGATCTCGCTGGGCTGGCCGATCCTCGCCTATTTCGTCGCCGGTTTCATCCTCAACAAGAAGCCGCCGCATCTCTACCGCGACGAAGGCGAGCAGAAATACTGGCAGCGCGTGCGCCAGAGCCCGCATCGGACGGCTCGCGAGATCCGCGCGCAGTTCCGCGACATCGACCGCCGGCTCGCCAGTGTCGAGGCGCATTACGTAGAGAGCAATCCGCGCCTCAACGCCGAGATCGAGCGCCTGCGCTGATTGGCACGAAACGACAGAGGGGGACTTTCCATCATGGGTGAACTGATACCAATCGTCGCGATCATATTCGGCTGCTTTATCCCGATCACGGCGATCGCGCTCAAGCACCGCGAGAAGGTCGCCGCCATGCGCGCCGACGCCACCGCCGCCCAGACCGCCGAAAAGGCCGCGCAATATGCATCGCAGGTCCAGCGGCTCGAAGACCGGGTCCAGGTGCTCGAACGCATCGTCACCGATCGCGGCTACGATGTCGCCACCCAGATCGAGGCCCTGCGCGATACGCGTAGCATCGAAGAAGCGGGCGTCGAGGAACAGGGCAGCGGCGTGCCGCTCGACGTGACCAGCCGGGAGAAAGCGTGATGGACTGGCTGCAGGGAGGCCCCGGCTTCGTCATCGCGATCATGGCGGTGAGCTATGGCGCCTGGGTCATCAACAACTGGATCCGCGCCAGGCACGGCTATGAGCTTGAGGATGAATGGGGCGGCAAGTCGGCCCCGAACAGGCCCCGATCCGACAGCGCCGAGACGAAGCGCCTGCGCGAGGAAAACCGCGCGCTGCACGACAAGCTCGACGCGATGCAGGACCGCATGGTCGTGCTGGAGAAGATCGTCACCGATCGCGGCTATTCGCTCGCCGAAGAGATCGAAGCGCTCAGGGGCGATCGCAAGGATGCGGGCGTGCCGCTCGACCTTGCGAAGAAGGAGACACGCTGATGCTCGATGCGATTACGACCGAGGCGCTCGTCGCCATCGCGCTCGCCGGAACTGCGGGGTGGGTCTTCACCACCTGGTTGCGCGTCAAGAACGGCTATCCGCTCGAAGGATCGTGGGGCCAGACACTCAAGCCCGTTACCGACAACGAGGCCAAGCGCCGCGTAACCCTGCTGACCCAGGAGAACGCCGAACTGCGCGCCGAGATCGGCTCGATGAAGGACCGGCTCGCCAATGTCGAACGGATCGTGACCGATCGCGGCTATCACCTCTCGGGCGAGATCGAGAGCCTGCGTGCGCTCGAGGATCGTAAGGACGAAGGAAACGCCTGATGGATTTCTGGACCGCCGCCGTCATAGTCGTCGCCCTGTGGAGCGTGGTGACGATCTGGACCCGCCGCCATGACCGCGAATTGGGCGTCGCCCGGGACGAGGACGGCAATCCCGTCTTTCCCCCGAGCGCGCAGGGCAAGGCCGAGGATCCGCAGGCCCGCGCCGAGATACAGCGCCTGCGCGAGCGCATCGTGGTGCTCGAGCGGATCGTGACCGATCGCGGCCACGCGCTCGCGGACGAGATCGAGCGCCTGCGCGACGAACGCAGTGTCGAGGATGCGCCGCTGCCGGGCCTCGCCGAAAAGTCCGCTGCAAGATCCGGCGCCGAGGACAGGGAGCCCGCACGGTGAGCTGGCTCAGCATCTTCGCGGTCATCTTCCTGATCCTCTGGCTGCGCGAGCGCCATCTCGGCAAGCAGCTGACCCAGGAAAACGAGGACTTGCGCCGCCGCCTCGGATACGGCGAGCCACCGGCCTCGCCTGCGGCGCATGACGACACGCTCGACAACCGTGAACTCGAAGAGCTGCGCGAGCGCATCCAGGTGCTCGAACGCATCGCCACCGACAACAACAACTCCGAGGCGGTGCGCGCCCGCGCGATCGCCGCGGAGATCGAAAGCCTGCGCGGCGACATGGCCCAGCGCCGCTCCGACGAGGACACGCGCCGTGCGGGCAGCAATACGGAGGACATGAAATGATGATGGACCCCGTTATGGTGATAGCCGCGAGTTGCCTCGTCGGCCTCGCCGTGGTCGCCTTCGCCCTGCTGCGGGCATGGGAGCAATGGCTTGACTACAAGCGCCAGGAGCTCGAACGGGCGCGCAATGCCGCCCACCTGTCGATCGACACGCCCGAGGACGGCCGCGGCTCGGTCGGCGCAGCGCGGATCGAGCTTGCCGACCTGCGCGAGAGGATCAAGAAGCTGGAAGCGATCGCGAGCGGGGTCGAACTATGACGCGCGCGGGGTGGACACACGCGCCCGGGTGATTAAATCCGCCTCATGCGATCCCTCGACGACATCTACGAAGAATACGAATTTCTCGAAGGCGACGAACGCTACGGCCTTCTGATCGAGCTCGGTCGCGAGCTTGAGGAAATGCCCGACGCGCTGAAAACCGACGCGACGCTGGTGCGCGGCTGTTCGGCCGCCGTGTGGGTCTATCCGACCGAAGGCGAGGAGCCGGGCCGCCTGCATTTCCTCGCCGACAGCAATGCCGCTATCACCAAGGGGATCGTCGCACTCGTCATTTCCGCGGTGCAGGACAAGCCCGCGCCCGAGGTCGCCGAGATGGACGTGACCGCCGCGCTCGCCCCGTTCGACCTCAAGAACCAGCTGTCGAGCAACCGCACGCAAGGGGTTCCCAACATGATCGCGCTGGTGAAGGAACACGCCACGCGGATCGCCGCCGCCTGAGGCGATGCGCCCGCTCTACCTGGCGGGCGGTTTGCTCTTTGCGGGGCTCGGCGCGGTCGGCGCGGTCCTGCCGCTGCTTCCGACCGTGCCTTTCCTGCTGCTTGCCGCGTTCTGCTTCGCACGCAGCAACCCGGCATGGGAAAAGCGCATTCTCGACCATCCCACATGGGGCCCGCAGATCCGCGACTGGCGCGAACGCCGCGCGATCGCGCGCCGGGCCAAGGTCGCGGCGATTGCCACGCTGGTCGCAGGCGTCGCCTTCACCTGGGCGACGATCGGCTTTCCGTGGTTGTGGTTTTCGGTGGGCGCGCTCGTCTTTATCGGCGGCTGGATCGCCACGCGCAACGAATAGGCCTCGGTCTTCGGTAGGCCCCGTCTGACACGCCCTCGCCGACAACGAACCTGCGCGCCTCAATCGCGCGAAAACGCAGATGGCTGGGGAAAGCGCGACAGCGCGTCTGCTGCGTCAACAATGGCGGGCGAACTGTCGATCTCTTCCACCATAAAAGGCAGGTCGGCTGGCAGGTCGAGCCCTCTCGCGGGGTCGATCAGCTGGCCCGGCGGCTGTTGGCCCTGCATGCAATCGGGATGCAGCTTGTCGGGAGTGGCGATCTGGTCACGAATCAGATTGTCCCGAATCGCAATGTCGTCTCCCGAAAATTGCAACCCGTCGACCGAGATATGGAATACCTCGTTGTCCGCGACGCGCACATGCCGCGACACATAGACCCTGATCGCGCTTTCGAAATCGTGCACTGTGTTGCCGCGAAAGGTCAGGCAATCGCCGAGACATTCGCACCGTCGGGCGCGTGGGCGGCGAAGGTCGCCGGGTCAGTCGCATAAGCGCGGGTCCGCCATGAAATCTCTATATCCTCGAAGACGAAATTGTCCACGCGGCGAGGGGAAGGCTCACGTGTCGTGAGCAGATACCTTCCGCCATCGACCGGCTCGGCTCCCGAAATTGCGATCCCGCGCACGATGAAATACGAAGCACCGGCAGCATTAAGGCCGGTAAAGCGCGGCCGCGCTCCGGGTGCAGCCTCGATCGTGACGAAGCCCGCATTCGAAAGTCCGCTAAGGTCGATCGCGCCGTAACCGCCGCTTGCCAGCCGGATTACGTCGCCGCTCCTTACAACAGCTCCATCGCGCGACGCGCTGCGTACTGCTGAAGGCCTGTGGATCAGCGCCGCGAGGAGCCGGTTGGGCAGAGTGAGGAACCGCTTGCGCTCGCCGATCAGCCCTTCGTCGACCAGAGCCTGCAGGTCATTCCATGGGCGCTCGCGGCTGCCATCGCCATCGACCGAGCCACGCAGCGGATCGACGTAAAAGACGCGCCCATTCGCGGCAGCATCGTGGAGCGGGCTGCATTCGGCGAGCGGGTAATCCGCGAGTTCATAAGCGGGCCGCATCGCGATCCGCGCAGCCGCCGCTCCGGTCAGCACCGGCAATAAAAGCGCAAGCAGCGCAAACCTTTGAAGATTGCCCGAGTGTCTTATGCCTACCCCCCAATTCAAGCGCCCCGAATTAAGTCAGGCCGCGCCCCGATCGGGCCCGCGGTTTTCGCGGACTGTGGCGATACCGGCTTCCCTCTGCGCTTTCAGTTCGGCCTTGAGCACTTGCGGATCGCGCGCAAAGACGAAGCCGAAGCTCACCCCGCCCTCCTTGCCGATGGTGGCATGGTGGAGCTTGTGCGCCTGGACCAGCCTTTTGGCATACCCTTTCTTGGGAACCCATTTGAAATAGCGCTGGTGGACGAGCCCGTCATGAACGAGCGTGTAGATCACGCCGTACAGAGTGATGCCGACGGCGAACCACCACAGCGCGTCCCAGTAGAGCGCCCCGTAGATATACATGGCCGCGTTGATCGTGCCGAAGACGACCGCGAACAGGTCGTTCTTCTCCAGAACGTTGTCATGCGGCTCGTGATGGTCGCGGTGCCACGCCCAGCCCCAGCCGTGCATGATGTATTTGTGTGCATACCACGCGAACAATTCCATGCCGATAAGGGCGGCAAGGACGGTGAGGCCCACTTCGAGCCAGCTCATGGATGCGCTCCTTCTGCCCCGGCTGCTGCTCCGACACCCGCCCGGCGCGCGCCGGGCAGCGCCCACCATGGCACGTCAGGCCTCCGGTGATGTTCGAGATGATAACCGAAGTGGAAACAGGTGGCCAGCGATGCAAGTGTGCCGAAGGAATCGCTGCGGGTGTTGTGGCGATCGGCGAAAGGCTTGCCGGGTGTGTGGTAATGCGGGCGGAAAGTGCCAAAATAAAATAGCTGCAGCGACGAAAGCAGCGCGGGTGCGCCGTAGAGCACGAAGATCTGGATGAAGGGAATCTCGAGCACGAACCAGTAGATGCCGACCACCGTGTGCACGAAGAGGAGGCTCTGCCAGCCAAAATAGCGCTTGAAGAAGGTCCAGTACCAATGGAGGAAGCTCGCCGGGTGTTCCTCGTCGAAATCGGGATCGCCCGCGCGGCCGGACAGCTTGTGGTGCGTGAAATGGGCATCGCGCATCTTCCGCCACGCAAAGCCCGCATAAAGGAACAGCAGCACCGCCCCGATTGCCGCGTTGGTGCGCGGCCTGCCCGGCGCGAGGCTGCCATGCATCGCGTCGTGACAGACGATGAAGACCCCGACCGAAAGCCAGCACTGCACCGCCGCCATAAGGATCGCGAGCGGCCAATTGTCCCAGCCCATTTCGAAGACATACATCGCATAGGCGTGGATGCCGAGCCATGCGCCGGCGATCCCGGCGGCCAGCGCGAGACCAACGGCCTCTTGCCGGGCGCGGGAAGGAAGGACGAAACGCGAAGACATCACGGGCGATATACGGGCAGGCGAGCCATCCGGTTGCGATAAACCGCCGCTTGGCGAAGCGCAATTGCAAGCAGGCTAAAGGGTATTGCGCGCAAATGCGGAGCGCAATCGCGCTCAGCCTGCCTCGCGGTCGCTTTCGTGGAAGAAGAATTCATGCAGGTGCTCGCCGATTCGCGCGGGACGCAGGGTCTTGGCATCGATGCAGCACCAACTCGACTTGACCTCGGCGAGCACCTCCTCGCCCCGGTGAATCACGGTGTGATAAAACGCCCGCGCCCCGTTATAGCGTTCGAGCACGGTCTTCGCGACCACCCGGTCCTCGAGAAAGGCGGGCTTGCGATAAGTGATTTCGTGCTTCAGCGCGACCCACGCCTTGTTCGCCACGTCCTCTTCCGGGGCCAGTTTTGTCCAATGGGCGAGCACAGCGTCCTGAACCCAGTTCAGATAACGCGCATTGTTGACATGGCCCATGAAGTCGATGTCATCGGGCTCGATCGTGATCGGATGGCAATGAGGCCTCGCTGACATAGGTGTCAATTAAACCAGAATAGGCTGCGTTTCCATGACAAAGTTGACCGCGATCAACCTGAATGTTGCACGATCCGGCGCTTCGTCGCTAAGCGCAGCCCGAACCGGGCAGGAATGAAACCATGACGCACGAGCCGCGCACATTGTACGACAAGATCTGGGACGCGCATCTCGTCGAGAGCCGGGATGACGGGACCGACATCCTCTACATCGACCGTCACCTCGTCCACGAGGTGACGAGCCCGCAGGCGTTCGAAAGCCTGCGCAAGGCGGGCCGACCGGTGCGCCGTCCGGAACTGACGCTCGCCGTGCCCGATCACAACCTCCCGACCACCGCGCGCCGCGATGCGAAGGGCGCGCGCATTCCCATCTCCGACCCGCAGAGCGCGGCCCAGCTCGAAGCGCTGGAGAAGAACGCGCCGGCCTTCGGCATCCGTTATATCGCCGATGCGGACGCGGAGCAGGGGATCGTGCATGTCGTCGGCCCGGAACAGGGCTTTTCGCTGCCCGGTGCGACCATCGTATGCGGGGATTCGCACACGTCCAGCCATGGAGGCCTGGGGGCCCTCGCCTTCGGCATCGGGACCAGCGAGGTGGAGCACGTGCTCGCCACCCAGACATTGCAACTGAAGCGGGCGAAGTCGATGGAAGTGCGCGTCGAGGGCGAACTCGCGCCCGGCGTGACGGCAAAGGACGTGGTGCTCCACATCATCGGCACGATCGGAGCGGCAGGCGGCACAGGCCACGTGATCGAATATCGCGGGAGCGTGTTCGAGGCGATGAGCGTGGAGCAGCGCCTGACCGTATGCAACATGAGCATCGAGGCGGGCGCGCGGGCCGGACTGATCGCTCCGGACGACACCGTGTTCGACTATCTCGAAGGGCGGCCCATGGCACCCAAGGGCGAGGCCTGGGACGAGGCGCTTGGCTATTGGCGAACGCTGAAGAGCGACGAGGGTGCGGCGTTCGACACCTCGGTCAGGATCGACGCGGCGGCGATCGCGCCTTCGGTCACCTGGGGAACAAGCCCCGAGGATGTTCTCCCGATCACCGCCAGCGTCCCCTCACCCGAAAGCTTCGCCGATCCGGCCAAGCGCGAGGCGGCGCGGCGCAGCCTCGATTACATGGGGATCGAACCGGGAACCGCGCTGACCGACATTCCCATCGATAACGTCTTCATCGGATCGTGCACGAACAGCCGGATCGAGGACCTGCGCGCGGCGGCCAGGGTGCTTAAGGGGCGGAAGAAGGCCGAGAATGTGCGCTGGGCGATCGTCGTGCCCGGCTCCGGCCTCGTCAAGCGCCAAGCCGAGGAGGAAGGGCTCGACCGCATCTTCGTGCAAGCGGGCTTCGAATGGCGCGAGCCGGGCTGTTCGGCCTGCCTCGGCATGAACCCGGACAAGATCCCGTCGGGCGAACGCTGCGCATCGACCTCGAATCGCAATTTCGTCGGCCGTCAGGGACCCGGCGCGCGCACCCACCTGCTTTCCCCGGCCATGGCCGCCGCAGCGGCCGTGGCGGGCAGGCTCGCCGACGTGCGCGACTACACCTGACCGCGCGGCGCACGCACCGTGATCGCAAGCCCCTTGCAAGCGGGCGGTGCCGGGAGCATGGAAAAGGCATGACCAAGACACCGAAAGAGGACAAGGACTCGAAGAAGTCCGGACCGGGAGCGGCCACGATCGGCGCCGCGGCCATCGGCTCGGCCGCAATCGCGGCAGCGCTGCTTTTCGCTGGGCGGCGCTTTTCGAAACGGTCGGGCGGCGAGCCCACCGCATCGGGCATGAAGGACACCGTGCCTTCAGGCGAGAAGCCCGAGACCGACTGACTTCTCCCCGCCCGCACGCAAGGGCTTAAACAGCGCGAGGAACGCGATGGAAAAACTTGTCCGCATCGAAGGCCGCGCCATCCCCTTCGGCGCCAAGAATGTCGACACCGACGTCATTATCCCGGCGAAGTGGCTCAAGACGATCACCCGCGACGGCCTTGGCGAAGGGGCGTTCGAGGCGATCCGCGCGGAGCCGGGCAACATCTTCGATGATCCCGCCTACACGGGCGCACCGATCCTGATCGCGGGCGACAATTTCGGCTGCGGGTCGAGCCGCGAACACGCCGCCTGGGCGCTGCTCGATATGGGCATCCGCGTCGTCATCGCCCCGAGCTATTCCGACATCTTCTCCGGCAACGCGGTCAAGAACGGCATCCTGCCCGTCGTCCTCCCGCAGGAGGCCGTCGACCGCCTGATGGAAGTCGCGCGCGAAAGCGAGAGCATCCATGTCGACCTCGAACACCAGACCGTGACGACGCCCTACCAGGACCGCTTCACCTTCGAGGTCGACCCGTTCCGGAAGCATTGCCTGATGGGCGGGCTCGACGAGGTCGCGCTGACGCTCGAATCGAGCGAGGCCATCGCCGCCTACGAAAGCGCGCGCGCTCGCCAGCAAGGCTGGCTCGCACGCGGCACGAACACCTGACGTAAAAACGGGAGAGAGAACCGATGAAAGCCATCCGCACCCACCAGGTCGGCGGACCCGAAACCCTGACGCTCGACGAGGTCGCCGCGCCCGCCCCAGGCAAGGGCGAAGTGCTCGTCGCGGTGAAGGCCTGCGCGATCAATTATCCCGACACGCTGATGATCCGCGACCTTTACCAGTTCAAGCCGGAACGCCCCTATGCGCCCGGCGGCGAGATCGCCGGGACCATCGAAGCGATCGGCGAAGGGGTCGAGGGCTATCAGGTCGGCGACATGGTCATGGCGGGGATCGGCAATGGTGGATTGGCAGAAAAGGTCGTGGTCCCGGCGGGCCGGATGTTCCCGGTCCCCGACGGCGTCGCGCCAGAAAAGGCGGCGAGCCTGTTGATGACCTACGGCACGACGATCCACGGGCTGAAGGATCGCGGCCACATCAAGGAAGGCGACACCGTGCTGGTGCTGGGCGCGGCGGGCGGCGTCGGGCTGTCGGCGGTCGAACTCGCCAAGGCCTTCGGTGCGCGCGTGGTCGCCGCCGTGTCCTCCGAGGAGAAGGGCGAGGTCGCCAGACAAGCGGGCGCGGACGCGGTGGTGATCTATCCCAAAGAGGAAATGGACAAGGCCGCCTCGAAGGAGCTTTCGGCCAAGTTCAAGGAGGCCTGCGGACCCGAGGGCGCGAATATCGTCTACGACATCGTCGGCGGGCAGTATTCCGAGCCAGCCCTGCGCGCGATCGCATGGGAGGGGCGTTTCCTCGTGGTCGGCTTTCCGGCGGGCATCGCGAAAATGCCGCTCAACCTGACGCTTCTCAAGAGCTGCGACATATGCGGCGTGTTCTGGGGCGCCTTCACCGCGCGCGAGCCGGTGAAATTCCGCGCCCAGGTCGACGAGCTGTTCGACCTGCTCAAGGCGGGCAAGATCGACCCTATGGTGTCGGAAACCTTTCCCCTCGAACGCGCAGGCGATGCGATCGCGAAACTCGAGAACCGCCAGGCTGTCGGCAAGCTCGTCGTCACCATGTGACAGGCTCGCATCGGCAAGATTGCCCGCTTGTCCCGGAGGGCTGCGGGCCTTATCTCTGTGGAGCGAGATTGCACGGGAAGGGACCCATAATGACCGATTTCAAGGACCGGCAGCGCGGCGAGGAGGCCAAGTTCGCGCTCGACCAGGAAACCGCCTTCAAGGTCGCGGCGCGGCGCAACCGGCTGCTGGGCGAATGGGCGGCGGATATCATGAACCTCACCGAGGAAGAGGCCGACGCCTACAAGAAGGCGGTCATGCAGGCCGATTTCGAGGAAGCGGGCGATGAGGACGTCATCCGCAAGCTGCTGGGCGACCTTACCGCCGCCGAGACACAAGTGACCGAGGCGGAAATCCGCGCCAAGCTGGAAGAGAAGGCGATCGAGGCGCGCCGCCAGGTCGTGGGCGAATAAGGGAGACACGCAATGCCTATGCGAGGCGAGGACATAAAGGCCGCGATCGAGCGCGAACTGCCCGGCGCGAATGTCGAACTGACCGACCTTGCGGGTGACGACAATCACTGGGCCGCGCGCGTCACCGCGCCACAATTCGCCGGCAAGAGCCGGGTCCAGCAGCACAAGATGGTCTATGCCGCTTTCGGCGAAAAAATGGGCGGCGAACTGCACGCCTTGCAAGTGACAACCGTCGTTCCCAGCTAACCGATCGGGACGTATCGACCAACCACTGCCACCGGAGGGACAGCTTCACGCCATGGCTGACATCAATTCGCGCATTTCCACCATCGTCGGCGATAATGACGTCGTCCTTTTCATGAAGGGTACGCCGCTCTTTCCGCAATGCGGCTTTTCCAACCTTGCAGTTAACATCCTCGATCATTGCGGTGTCGCGTATGAAAGCGTCGACGTGCTGCAGGACATGGAAGTCCGCCAGGGGATCAAAGCCTATTCCGACTGGCCGACCATCCCCCAGCTCTACGTCAAGGGCGAATTCGTCGGCGGTTCGGACATCATGAAGGAGATGTTCGAGGCGGGCGAACTCCAGACCATGCTGGCCGAAAACGGGGTAGCCAAAGCGTCCTAGCATTGGCGCGCGCCCATCCGGGCGCGCTATCCTCGCTCACCCGGCCGTGCGGCTGCATCGCTGCAGGCGATAGCTTGGCCGTGCCGTCGCCGCGCGACCGGTATGCGCGCCAATCTCCGTCCTTGCATCGCGACACGCAAAAAACCGCCCCGCTAAGCACAGCGGGGCGGTTCCTTTGTACGGGGAGGCGAGACCCAGAGACCAGGAAAGGTCTCGCCTCTTCGAAGACCACTCGGGCTGCCTTTAGGGATGCAGGCACCGTGCCAGAAATGCGTTCAGTCGCAATTAGGCGGGTTTACGTGGTTTACCCGGGTTAACCATAGGCTGATCTGTAAGCCATCCCGACACCCCGGCCCGAAGCCACCGCCCTCCCCCTTGGCAAAGGCGCACACCCGGTCCAAGACTTCGCGCATGACCGACACCGAACAGCCCGCATCGAACCGCGAAGGCATCCCCGCCGCCACCATCATCATCTTCCGCAACGCTCCCGCAGGGGGCCCGCCTGAGGTCCTGATGACGGTCCGATCGCGCGAAATGACCTTCGCCGGCGGCATGGCGGTGTTTCCGGGCGGTAGGGTCGATCCGGAGGATTTCGAGCTGGGCGAAAAGGTCGCCCGCGACAGCGGCGGCGCAATCGCCTCGGACGAGGCCGCGCACCAGATCGCCGCCGTGCGCGAAACGCTCGAAGAAACGGGCCTCGCGCTCGGCCTTGCCGGCGACATTGACGCTGCGAAAGCCGCCGAGGCGCGCGCCATGCTGATGCGCGAGGGCGCCCTCGCCCCGGTGCTGGACGCGTTTGGCTGGCGACTGGACCTTGCGCAGATCACCCCTTTCGCGCGCTGGTTTCCCAAGAACGAGAAAATCGTGCGGGTCTACGACACCCGCTTCTACCTCGCCGATCTCGGGACCGGCGCGGTCGACGTCTCGATCGACGAGAGCGAGAACACGCACCTGTTCTGGACGACCGCCCAGGGCGCGCTCGACGCGGCGGATCGCGGCGAGATCAAGCTGATCTTCCCCACCCGCCGCAATCTCGAACGCCTCGCCCTGTTCGCCAGCTTCGCCGAGGCAAAGGCACAGGCCGAGGCGATCCCCGTGCGCACGATCATGCCCCGCGTGGAGGAGCGCGACGGGCGGCCGATGCTGACGATCCTGGAGGACGCGGGTTATCCGGTGACGGCCGAGGTGCTAGACGACGTGGCGCGGGGGTGAGGGCACGGCAGGCGTGGCTCACCGATATTTGAAATCGACGATGACCACTTCCTTGGGATAGTTGCGCGCGCGGCCAATCTCGGATTTCCGCTTGTCTCTCGCCTTCTCCTCGACGGAAGGTCTCGGAGCGAAATCACCGGGACCGATCTTGCTTTCGGTCAGACGAAAGCAACTACCCCCTGCATAGGACAGGTCTTCGCCCTTTGCCGGGCCTTGCTCGACATGACGCTTCCATGCGGCATCGAGCGCTTCCTTAGCCGCCGTGGAGGGTGGGAACCGGGTAATGAAGATGTCGCTGAAATAAGCCTTGTCGAGCGTGTTGTAGCTGCAATAGGTCCAACTCTTGCCTTGATCCTGTGCCGACGCCGTACCCGAAGCAAGGCCTGCCAGAAGTGAGCATGCAAGAGTTGCTGCGATGGCTATTCTGCAGTTGGACATGATTATTCCTCCAGATTGAACTGACTTGAAAGGGCTATCATCCGAAGATTACGGGCTCAAGCAACGGATGGATCGTTCTCACCGAATTCGCGGGTTCATGGAGGGCATCACCTGCGAGGCGCTATTGAGCAGCTGGACGCGTTACCCCTCACAAGAGAAGCGGCAACCGCAACCAAAGCTTACCTGTCGGCTTGATGGCGCGCCCGGCAGGACTCGAACCTGCTGCCTCAAGATTAGAAGTCTCGCGCTCTATCCAGATGAGCTACGGGCGCACACCCGCACAGCGGGCAGGCGCCCAATAGCGCGCTTTGCGCCTGCCGCAAACAGCGCTAGTCTCTTCCCCCGATGGAAAAGCCTCTCCCCGGCGCCGCCTCCGATCCCGGCGCAGCCTTCGACACCGATCCCGATGACGGCATCCGCGCGACCAGCCTCGCGCCGGTGACGTTCCGCTATTATGATTTCGTCATGGCGGCCTTCGTCGCGATCCTGCTGCTGTCCAATCTCATCGGCGCGGCCAAGCTCACCTTCGTCGATGTGCCGTTCTGGCCCGACGGCTGGTGGCCCGCGCCCGACGGCGTTTTCATCTATGGCGCGGGCATCCTGTTCTTCCCGCTGGGCTATGTCATCGGCGACGTTCTGACCGAAATCTACGGCTTCGCGCGGGCGCGGCGGGTGATCTGGACGGGGTTTGCGGCGATGGTCTTCCTCGCCTTCATGAGCTGGGTCGTGGTCGGCCTGCCCGCTTTCGACGGCTGGGCCTGCGCAGCATCGGACAGCCTTTCGCTGAAAGGCGAACCCGACGCGGCCGCCGGGGCGATCTGCCAGCAGACCTATGTATCGGTCTTCGGCAGCACGTGGCGCATCGTCATCGCCTCCATCACCGCTTTCTGGGCCGGCGAATTCGTCAATTCCTATGTCATGGCGCGGATGAAGGTATGGACGAAGGGCAAGGCCCTGTGGACCCGCACGATCGGATCGACCGTGGTCGGACAGGGTGTCGACAGCCTGATCTTCTATCCGATCGCCTTCTGGGGCATCTGGACGAACGAGGCGGTGATCACCGTGATGGTGACGAACTGGCTGCTCAAGGTCACATGGGAAGCGGCGCTGACGCCGGTCACCTATCTGGTCGTCAACCGGCTCAAGGCGGCCGAAGGCGTGGACCTGTTCGACACCGATACCGATTTCAATCCCTTTGGCGGAGACGCGCGCTCCACCGCCTGATCGCGCGCAAGGCCAGGCCCGCCTGTCAGTCGCCGCCGCGCAGCGCCTCGTCCGCGACGATGTCGACGCGCCATTCCATCCCCTTGCATCCGGCGAGCAGTTTCATGTCCTTTTCTGTGGGCACGCCGAACAGGTCGGCATGGCTCGTCGCCAGCCGCAGGACGAGCACGCCGTCCTCCACCCGCAGCCGGCTGACCTGGAGCGAGCGCGGCGAACGCGCGCCCAGTCGCCGGGCAAGCCGCACCGCGAAGCCCCAGCATTGCGCCTCGGCGATCGCCTCCGGGCTGGCGAGGTCATGCACTTCCTGCGGCAGGTCGGTGCGATTGCCGTTCGCCGAGATCGCCGACGCCATCATCGCGCGCGCTTTCCCGTCCAGCGCGATCCAGCGCTTGTGCAGCGCCCAGTCGATCGCCTGCGGCAAGCGGATATTGGGCTCGATCTGCATCGAGGCGAGCGCGAGCTGGGTCGCGGCGAGGCGCAACCTCTCGCTCCCGTGCGCACGCGCGGGCGCGGCATCCACCGTCCACGCCGCCATGCGCGCGGCGAGCGGCGGGGGCGCGCCGCGCAGGGTCGCGAATACGGAAATCCCCGCCAGCAGCGGGTCCTGTGCGCGCGCATGCGGCTCGAGCCGGTCGTAAAGCAGCCCTTCGCGCAGCCCCCAGGAGGAGAACACCAGCCGCTCCGGCCCGAGCTGGCCGAGCAGCGCGAGCAGCAGGACCGCGGCATCGGGCAGCTTCTCCGCGCGCATCGAGGAAATCCGCTCGCGCGGCTTGAGGTCATCGGGCCCCATTGCAGCAAGCGCCTTGCCCAGCGTTTCGGCCTCGGCGCGGCCCAATTCGTACCCATGCGGGTCGGATAGCGGGTGGCCCTGCTCCTGCATCGCGAAAACCGCCATTGCGCGCCATGTACCGCCCACGAGATAAAGCGTGCGCCGCTTTTCGGAACCATCCCCGGAACTCTCCTCGCCGAAGCTTTCCGCGTTCCAGCCCGCCTTCTTCAGCGCCTTTTCGAGCGCCTTGCGCATGTCGACGCGCACGTCCTTCGAGCCGCCGCCGACGGCATCGTCCTTGCGGAAATCGGGCAGCCGCAAAGTGCCGAGCGGCAGCGACGCGGTACCATGAACCGCATCCCCGCCAAGGCGCACCAATTCGAGGCTCCCCCCGCCAAGGTCGGCGACAAGTCCCGATGCGCCCGGAAAGGCCCCGGCCACGCCCATGGCGGACAGTCGCCCTTCCTCTTCGCCCGAAATGACGCGCGGGGCGAGCCCGAGCGCTTTGAGCGCCGCGACGAATTCGGGCCCGTTTTCCGCATCGCGCACGGCAGCGGTGGCGACGCAATCGACATCATCGACCTCGAGATCCTCGAGCAGCAGGACGAACCGCCTGAGCCCCCGCATGGCGAGTTCCACCGATTCGTCGGACAGCCGCCCGGTCGCGCCCAGCGCGCTGCCGAGGCGTGCCGTGACCTTTTCGTTGAGCAGCACGGTGGGCGCACGCATCGAGCCGCCATAGATGACCAGTCGCACCGTGTTCGACCCGATATCGATGATCGCGCGGCTCGGCGTATTGCCTGCGAAGATACCATCGCGGTCGTGCCGCTGCTTGCGGGAACGTATTGCCTTGAACACGCGCTAACCCGAGCGTCCCTTGCGCAGCGAGAGTTTCGGGACCCCGCCCGCTTCCAGCGACCCGCCGCGGCCGGAAAGTGAGGGATTGGTCATGAAATAGCGATGGCAGTTGAACGGTTTGCTGCCCGGATCGGTCTCGACCCGGGAATAGGTCCCGTCGGCATTGAGCCACCAGCTCTGCTCGGCGTCGAGCATGTTGGCGAGCAGCACCTGCTGCAAAACCTGGTCATGCACGGTGCGGTTTTCGATCGGGATGAGCGATTCGACCCGGCGATCGAGATTGCGCTCCATCAGGTCGGCCGAGGAAATGAACACCGCCGCTTTCGGGCTCGGCATCGCATGGCCGTTGGCGAAAGCGTAGATGCGGGAATGTTCGAGGAAGCGGCCGATGATCGACTTGACCCGAATATTCTCCGAAAGACCGGGCTGGCCGGGGCGCAGGCAGCATATGCCGCGAATGACAAGCTCGACGCTCACACCGGCATCGCTTGCCGCATAGAGGCGGTCGATCATGCCCTTGTCGGTGATCTGGTTGCATTTCATCCAGATCGCTGCGGGCTTGCCCTTGGCCGCATTGGCGATTTCCGCATCGATGCGGCGATAGATTTCCTCACGCAGGTCGATGGGGGCGATATGGATGCGTTCCAGGCTGTGCGGTTCGACATAGCCGGTGACGAAATTGAACATCTTCGCCGCATCGCGCCCCAGTTTCGCATCGGCGGTGAAGAAAGACAGGTCGGTATAGATCTTGGCGGTGACCGGGTGGTAATTGCCGGTGCCGAAATGGCAGTAGGTGCGAAAGCCCTCCTCTTCGCGGCGAACGACCATCGCGGTCTTGGCGTGGGTTTTCCAGTCGGTGAAACCATAGATCACCTGGACGCCCGCGCGTTCCAGCTTGGTCGCCCATTTGAGATTCTGTTCCTCGTCGAAACGGGCTTTCAGTTCCACGACTGCCGTCACCGACTTGCCGTTCTCCGCCGCCTCGATCAGCGCGTTGATCACCGCCGACTGGCTGCCGGCGCGGTAGAGCGTCTGCTTGATCGCCACCACGTCCGGGTCGGCG
This sequence comes from Erythrobacter sp., assembly GCF_040217515.1. Classification (GTDB taxonomy): domain Bacteria; phylum Pseudomonadota; class Alphaproteobacteria; order Sphingomonadales; family Sphingomonadaceae; genus Erythrobacter. Next base: position 15,079 of record NZ_JAVJPT010000005.1, on the reverse strand, counting down.
GCGGCCTGGCGGATGAAATCGACCACCACCTCGAAGCTTTCATAGGGGTGGTGGATGACGATGTCCTTCTCGCGGATCGCGGAAAAGGCCTCGCCGTCATGTTCGCGGATCCGTTCGGGATAGCGCGGGGAATAGGCATCGAACTTGAGATCGGGGCGATCTTCTGAGACGATTTCCGAAAGCCCGTCGATCCCGATCATGCCGTCGGTCTTGATCACCGCAGCCTCGTGGACGCCCAGCTGATCGAGCAGTACGGCTTCGGCCTCGGGATCGAAATCCTCTTCCAGTTCGAGCTGAATCACCTGGCCGCGCCTGCGCCGCTGGATCGCACTGCGGAAGGTGCGCACGAGGTCCTCGGCCTCTTCCTCGATCTCGATGTCGCTGTCGCGCAGCACGCGGAACAGCCCGTCGCCCTGAATCGTGAAGCCGGGGAAGAGTTTCGAGGCGTAACGCTGGATGAGGCTCGCGATAGAGATGTAGATCGCCTCGCCCAGGACCCCGCCCGCCCCTTCCCGCTGCCCCGGCACGCGCACGAAACGCGGCAGCGCGCTGGGAATGAGGATCATCTCGATGATCTGTTCACCGTCGGCATCGCGCGTGAGCGTGAAAAGGAGGCCGATCCCTTCGTTATGCACGAAGGGGAACGGATGCGCCGGGTCGAGCGCCTGCGGCGTGATGATGGGCAGTATTTCCTCGAGGAAATACTGCTCGAGCCACTCATGCGCCGACGGGTCGACGCGGTGTTCGTCGGCGACATGGATGCCGCTGTCGGCGAGAGCGACGCGCAGGTCGCGCCAGATATCCTGCTGGCGATCCGACAGGGTGGCGAGCTGTTCGCGGATCGCGGCGAGCTGCTGGGTCGGAGTACGCCCGTCGATCGCGACCTTGTCGATTCCGCGCTGCGCCTGGCCGACAAGCCCGGCGACGCGGATCATCATGAATTCGTCGAGATTGCTGCCCGAGATCGACAGGAAACGCAGCCGTTCGAGCAGGGGATATTGTTCGTTGCAGGCTTCGGCCAGCACGCGCTCGTTGAAGGAGAGCCACGAGAGTTCACGGTTGAAATAGGGCGATTCCTCGCCCGTTCCGCCGGGCTGCGGCGCAGGCGGGGAGGCGGGGTTCCTGGTGGTGGCGATGTCGGTGCTGCTCATCGTGTCCGGTGTGCTCGGGGGCGCGGCACGGCGCCGCGCATCCCATGTTCGCATGGCAAGCCCGTGTAAATCACGAAAGGTCCGGTGTCACAAGAATGTCAGATAAGCGGGAGGCGGGTCGCGCGGTCCGCATCGCGCGGCGGCGCGATGGCAGTCAAACAAGACTCCTGCTGTCGGCGATCTCCACGATGCCGCGCTTGCCGTTCGCATCACGGCCGAGCTGCACCAGCACGTCGATCACGCTTGCGGCATAGGCGATCGTGTCGGTGCGCGTCAGGCCGATGCCGGTCTGCATCACCATCAGCGAGAGCTGTTCCAGTGCGCCTTTGAGCGAATTGGCGTGGATCGTGGAAAAGCTGCCAGGATGGCCGGTGTTGATCGCGCGCAGGAAGGAGACGCTCTCCGCGCCGCGCAATTCGCCCAGCACGATGCGATCGGGCCGTAGGCGCAGCGCGGCCTGCAGCAATTCGTTCGCCGTCACCTTGGCCTCGCCCAGCTCGCCCTTGACCGCGACGAGGCCGACCGAATTTTCGCCGGGGAATTTGAGTTCGGGCGTGTCCTCTACCAGCACCACGCGTTCGTGGCGCGGAATCTCGCCGAGCATGGCGTTGAGGAACGTGGTCTTGCCGGTGCTGGTCCCGCCCGAGACGAGGATCGTGCGACGCTGCCGGATCGATTCGCGCAGAAAAGCGATGGGTTCGCCCTGCGCATCGGGCATTGCAGGCGCTTCGGCACCCGTCAGCGGACCGGTGTCATAAGCGTCGAGCGGCAGGTCCAGTCGGCGGTGGCGGCGGATCGCCATGACCCAGTGTCGGCGGCTTGCCGGAGGCCCGCAGAACTGGATGCGCGCCCCGTCAGGCAGCGTCGCGCCGAGGAGCGGATGCTCGCGGTTGATGCCCTGGTGTGAAACCCGCGCGACCTGTTCGGCGAGCCGTTGGACCAGCCGGTCGTCGATTTCGGGCGTGTCGATGCGCTGCATACCGGGATCGGACGCGTCCTCGATCCAGACTTCGCCCGGCCGGTTGACCATGATCTCGGTCACCGTGTCCTTCTGCAGCCAGCGGCGGAACGGGGCCAGATAGGCGTCGAGATAGACGCTGCGTTCGGACAGGTCGGCGAGGCTGTCGCGCGGAATCTCGCCATCGACAGGACCGGAGAGGGACCCATCGGCCGGAGCGTCGCCCGTGCCGAGAGAATGGATGTCCGCGCTCATGCCCTTGCCCCGTCTCGCGTTCAGTTCGCGACCGTGCTGAAATCGAGATCGCGCGCGGTGAAAACGCGGATCGGTTCTCCCGCGCGCACGCGGATCGTGGGCGGACGCTGGCCGTTCTGCTGCACCGCCGAGTTCGCCGCGCTCTGCGCGCCGCCGGCGACGATGACCCCGCCGACGCCGCCCGTCGCGATCGCGCCGAGCCCGCCGATCGTCGAGAACAGCAGGCCCGAACCGAAACGGCTCCAGAAATGCGAGTCGACATCGCCCGCCAGGCCGGTCGTCCCGTCGAAGGCGACCGCCGGCGACGCGATGTTGATCGAGGCGCCATCGGGCCGGATCAGGCGCGTCCAGACGACATAGGCGCGCTTCTGCCCCTGCTCGACCCCCGACTGGTACTGCCCGACAAGGCGCGAGGAGCGCGGGATGAGCACTTTCTTGCCATCGAAGCTTTTCACGTCCTGGCTTACCACCGCGCGGACATAACCGGGCACGTCGGTGTTGATCGCGGTCTCGAGCACGGCGGGGATCATCGTCCCCTGCGTCACCGTGGTCGAGGGATTGGCCATCGGCTGCGCCTGAACGGGCGCGCCGCCGACACCGCCGATGCGGCTGGCGAAGGCCGCAGCCGAGCCGCCGGCAGCCGCCCCCCCGGCATTGGCCATGACTTCGCCCGATGGCGCGGAGCCTGCCGGATCGCCGACACGCGCCGGATTGGCAGCGCTGCTCGCGTCATAGACCATGGTCGGGCTGGCATAGGGATTGGCCGCAGAGGCGGGATTCGCACCCGGATCACGCGCGAGAACCGGCGCGGGGGCGGGATCGGGGCGCGGTTCGGCCGGAGCGGGCGCTTCGGCCGGGGCCTCGGCGGGCGCGGGTGCGGCGGCCTGCTGCGGCGGGGCGACATCGGGGTTGCCGATCGGCTCGGGCGCGGGGGTCTCGGGCGCGTTCATCGCCCAGAAGGTCGTTGCGCCGAGCGCAAGCACGATCAGCCCGCCCGCAGCAAGGCCGAGCCCGTCGGTCTTCGCCTTGCGGTCGGCAACGCCGGGAAAGGCGCTCCGGCTGGCGAGGTCGATGACTTCGGCGCTTTCCTGTTCGCGCGGATCGCCATCGGCACCGCCCGTGGTCGAATCGCCCTTCTTGGGCGGCAGTCGCATGGCAAGACGCATTACTTCATCTCCCCTTCAAATCGGTTGCGGACCATATTCACGAGCCTCCCTGTATGCCCTTCCCCGCAGCCGCGCTGCGCGGACGAGGCGGGCCGGCATTGGTGAGCGTGGCGGTATCGTCGCCAGAGCGCAGGATGATCTGGCCCGGCACTTCGTCGAGCACGATCGTGTCCCCGCGCACGGTCGAATTGGCAACGCCCAGTTCGCCGCGCTCGTTCATGACGAGGATCGCCGGGATCGGTGTTCCCGCGGGCCAAGTGAGGAAGACCGCCTCGCCGTTGTCATAGGCGCGCGCCGGCAGCAATTCGCTGTCGCCCTCGCTCGCCCATTCGAAATTAAGCACCGACGGATCGGTCACCGCATACGGATCGCGCGCCGCCGCCATTTCGAGCGCGCTCGCCTTTTCCTGCGCGTCGCGTTCGGCCTGCGCGGCGAGGCGGGCCTCGCGCTCGGCCTTCTCGGCCTCGGGATAGGAGAATTGCAGCACGTAGAGCGGTTCGTTGCGCGGCGAGGCAACGAGGTCGAAGAGATAGGTCCGCCTGGTGGTCACGACGGTCATATTTGTCGCAGCGCTCGGCTCCAGCGGTTTCACGAACAGGATCGATTGGGCCTTGTTCGGCTGGACCTGCCACGCCTTGCTGTCGCCGATCGCGACATTCTCGATGCGCTCGTCTTCGCGGAACTTGATCGTCGTCTGCACCCGCACGCGCCCGCGAATCGTGAAGACCTGCGCCTCGTCGAAGGTGAGCGTACGGATCCGGGCGTCGCTTTGCGACGCGCCGTCCCGTCGCTCGTCGGACGTGGCCTGCGCGGTGGCGTGCGAAGCGATGGCAAAACTCGAAAGGGCGAGCGCGAAGGCAAGGGCGCGCGTCATCGGGAGGTCTCCGTTTTCGGGGCCGCAGCGCCCTTGGCGCGCGGCGAAGATGCCGGGCGGAACCGGTTGCCGATCCCGCGCGTGCGCGATGCAGCGGGGCTATCGCCCGCTGCCTGACCGCTTGCTGAAGAGGTGGCGTAGACGCGTGTTTCGCGCACCGTGCCGCTATCGCCCGGGCCGGCGCCGCCATAATCGTTCGCCGGGGCGGCGGTGCGCAGTCCGGCGACATCGACGCGGCGCGGTGCGGCGCTCGCGGCGGGTGCGCTCGCAGGCAGGGTCGTTCCCGCGCTGCCCGTCGAAGGCGCAGCGTAGGAGGGCGGGCGCGTCGTATCGACCCCGCGCCCGCTTTCGTCCGAGCTCGCAAGGCCGAAGACTTGCCAGCCCGACACCATGGTCGTCGTCACTTTGAGCGCCATGAACATCAAGGCCATGTGGACCGCGCCCACGAGGAAGAAGGCCATCGCCGCCTGCTGGTCGATCTGGCCGGGTACCGCGACCAGCGCGGCGAGGATGGGCACGGCGATCTCGAGCATGATCGTGCCGCCCAGCACCGCGAACAGCGGCGCGAGAGCGAGCATCGTCATGCCCTTGAGCCAGCCGGTGAACAGCCCGCGCGTGCCGCTGAACAGCGCCAGAACCACGAAGATCGGCCCCACTGCCAGCAGCAGCGCCAGCCCGATCCGCGCCGTCACCAGCAGGCCAACCGTGCCGAGCAGCAGCAGCATCGCGCCTAGCCACATCATGCCGGGCGGCGAGAAGGCGTTGATATCGCTCTGCCCGGTCGAGGCCTCCTGCACCGCGAGGAATACGACATCGAGCTTTTGCGCGAAGGTTGCCGTGGCCGATCCTTCCGTGCCTGTCAGGACGCCCGCCACCCAGTCGGGCCCGAGCACGAAAATGTTGTAGAACACGGTGGAAAAGGCGACGAAACTGGTCGCGAAGGTCAGCACCAGCCCCACCGTCATGATGCGCGGGACAAGATGCCGCACCGATACGTTCGACCGACCCAGCATCAGCGAGATACCGAAGAACGCGGCGTAGAACACCAGGAGCGACACGAGCACGAATCGCATCTGCCCGTCATCGCCGAACAGCCGCCCGAAAGCCTGTTCGCTGACCTGCGCGGCGATGCAGTCGACCGCAGTCAGCGCCGCGGCGACGCCTGCGCCCATGTCCTGGGCGACGAGATCGCAGGACGTCGTCATTCCGCCGCCTGCCAGACCGGATGCCCGTTCGCGTCCATTTCGCCCGATCCATCAGGCCCACCCCCATCGGGCCAGGCGCGATTCGTGAGCGCGGGATACCATTGCGCCGGATCGTCGCCGACCGCTTCGCGCAGCAGGTCGAGCCGCCGCACCGCCGCCTCGCGGCCCGACAGGATGGTCAGAACCTCGGGCGCGCCCGACAGGTCCAATCGCACGACGACGCTTGCATCGGGCTGGCGCACTAGGAAACAGCGGCTGTGCGCGGGCAGCGAGCGGATCAGCGCGAGTTCGTGGTCCGTCAGGCCGAAACCGTCGCAGTAATCCTCGGCCCGCGCGCGGCTGTTGGGCATGAAAACCATGGTCGCAGTCTGCTCGACCAATGCGGTGGAAATGCGGCTTTCCAGCGCATCGCGCGCCGACTGCGTGGCGAATCCGACCAGGGCGTTGCGCTTGCGCAGGGTCTTGAGCCAGTCGCGGATGCGCGCGGCGAAGACCTCGTCGTCCAGCGCCTTCCAGCCCTCGTCGATCAGGATCATCGTCGGCTGTCCGTCGAGCCGTTCGTCGATGCGGTGGAAGAGATACATCATCACCGGCGTGCGCAGGCGCGGATTTTCGAGCAGCGCGGTCATGTCGAAGCCGAGCACGCGCTCGTCGAGGTCGAGCGCGTCGCGTTCATTGTCGAACATCCAGGCATGCTCGCCGCCCTCGCCGCTCGCATCGCCGATCCACGCGCCCAACCGGTCGGCAAGGTCGCCCGGTTCGGGCCGGCGGGCCCCTGCGAGCAATTCCTTGAAGTGGCGCAGGCGGCGCAGGCGCGAATCGTTGGCATAGGCCGCGTCCACCGCGGCACTGATCGTCGCGTATTCCTCCGGCCCGTCGGCTTTCAGCAGCACGCCCAGCCAGTCGCGCAGGAAGGCGCGGTTGGCGGCGGTGTCAGGCAGCGCGAGCGGGTTAAATCCGGTCGGCTCGCCCGGATTGATCCGATCATAGCGCCCGCCGATCCCGCGGATGAACAGCTCCGCCCCGCGATCCTTGTCGAACAGGATCGTGCGCGGTTTGAATTTCTGCGCCTGGGCTGCAAGGAAATTCATCACCACGGTCTTGCCCGACCCGCTGGGCCCGATGACCGAGAAATTGCCGAGGTCGCCGTGGTGGAAATTGAAGAAGAACGGGGTCGCGCTGGTCGTCTCGAGCAGGGTGACCGCATCGCCCCAGTGATTGTTCGCCGCGCTCCCCAGCGCGAAGCCGTGAAAGCTCCCGAAACCCGCCATGTTCGCGCTCGAGATCAGCGCGCGGCGCACGATGAAATCCTCGTTGCCCGGGAACTGGGCCCAGAAAGCGGGTTCGAGATTGACGTCCTCGCGCACCGCGATCGCGCCCGTGTCGGCAAGCGCCGCCGCGCAGGCCGCCGCCGCATCGTCGAGCCGGGGGAGGTCGCGCTCGCGCACGAGCACGGTCAGGTGATGGTCGCCGAACCCGACCGAGCCCGCGCCCAGCGCATCGCGCGCATTCATCATGTCGGTGCGCTCGGCCGCGGCTTCCTCGTCCACCGAGCGCAGGCGCCTGAGCGCCAAGTCGATCCGCTCGCGCGCCGTGGTGCGCTCGTTCGGCGCGTAGCTTTCGGTGACGACCATTTCGTAAGGCAGGCGCAGCAGCCCGTCGAGCAGGCCGGGCGACGTCGCCTCGGGATAGTCCTTGAGCCCGAGGATGGCGGAGAAATCGGGCGCGCCCGACCCGCGCAATTCCATCGCATCGAGGCCGAAGCTGGCGCGGCGATAGGGCAGCATGTGGCCGATATCGACATCGTCGTTCGGGCGGCGCACGGGCCGCATTTCGCCGTTATAGAGCGCACTGAGCAGCTCGAGCATCTCAGAATTGATGCCGCCTGAAGGCGACGTGTAATCGGCCAGCACGCTTGCGCCGTAGGACGAGAGCGAGGCGACGAGGCCGGTGATCGCGCTTTTCAGCGTCCGGACATCCTTGGGATCGGCCTCAAGTTCCTCGGCCCCGCGGCGCGAGAAGAACCGGCCCACGCGTTCGGGCAGGCCCGTCTTGCCGCGCGCGGGGCGACGGATGAGGGTTACGAACTGGTCGTTGATGAACAGCGATCCCCCGGCAAGCCGCTCCTTCCAGCGCGCATCGATGTGGCGCGAAAGCGGATCGTCGAAGTCCGCGTCCAGCTCGACCTCGACCCGGCGGCGAATGACATGGTGATACAGCACGAAGCGCGCATCGAGCGTCGAGCGCAGCATGACTTCGCGCGTCGCGGCATGGGCGTTGAGCGCGTCCGAATCCTCAGTCTCGAACAGAAGTCCGGGAACCTGGATCGCGCTCATCACCGATCCGTCGCGCAAAAGCACGGTGCTTTCGTCGATCAGGCGGGCATAGGGCAGCCGCTCGCCCACGCGCGCTTCCTTCGCGCTCCAGGCGGCGGGTCCGATCCATTTCACCATGTGCGGGCCTCCTTCGGGTGGCCGGTGTCGTTGGGCATCACGGGGTGTAGCTGTTGCAGCCCCAGCGCTTGTGATTCGCAACGCGCGGGCATTTGCTGACCTTCGTGATCCACAGGTCGAAGATACGCGGTTCGCGCAGCGAGGCAAAATAGCCGATGGCGTGCATGATGAACGGCACCGGCAAGATCCACCAGCTGTCCAGCACGAGAAACGCGATCGTCGTCACCATCATGTTGATGATGAAGAAATTGAGCGTGACGCCCGCAAACATCTGCGGCCGTGTCAGGGTCCGGTGGACGGGATGGCGGACAAGCGCGCTCATGGGCCTTCAGAACGCCCCGATGGAATTGACGAGGCGCGGCGCGCCGAAGATGATGAACACGCCGATGATGACCGTGCCGCCATAGCGCCAGTTCATCCGGCCGGTCAGCATCATGAAGCCGACACCGGCCACCGCCATCACGGCGAGACTGGTCGCGATAGGCCCAAGCAGCAGGCCCTGCATCCACAACAGCGCATCGGTGATAGGGCTTTCCGAGCGGGTCGCCTCGCTCTGCGCGTGCGCCGTGACCGGCAGGGCCAGCAGGGCGAGAACGGCCAGCATCCTGGCCGGGACAGTCATAATCGAATTCATTCGGTGTTCCATCATCCTGTAAATCGTTCTGGCCCGGCGCAGGCCCCTATTGGGCATTCGGGCGGGAATGGTTCGCAAGGCGGCCCATGATCGCGGCGACATAGCCTTTCGTCTCGCGAATGTTCGGGATGCCGCCCGCGCGGATCACCCGGCCGGGTCCGGCATTATAGGCGGCGAGCGCCTTTTCAAGGTCGCCGTCGAAGCGGTCGAGCTGTTCGCGCAGATAGCGCGCCCCGCCCTCGAGATTGGCCTGCGGATCGTCCGGGTCGACCCCGAGATAACGCGCCGTGCCCGGCATCAATTGCGCGAGCCCGCGCGCTCCCGCAGGGGAGACCGCGTCGGCGCGCCAGCGGCTCTCCTGCCACACCACCGCCTCGAGCAAAGCGGGTGAAAGGTCGAAACGGCGCGCGAGTTCGTGGATCTTCGCTGCATAGGCGGGAGGGATGGCGCCGTAATGGGCGGACGGATCGACGACGGCGGATTCGGGCACGGTCCCTTCGGAAGAGCCCGCCGGGCCGGAATCGTCGTCAGACCCGCCTCCGGCATAGTCCGCAGCAAGTGGCTCCCCCCCGACCAGCACCGGATCGGCCGCGACCGAATCGGGCCCTTCACCGGGCGCGGAAACCCCGCCGGCAACCCAGCGGGCGCCGTTTTCGTCCACCACCATGACATCGGCCTTGGCCGCGGCCGCGCCGAGGGCGAAAGCGGCGGCGAGGCCCCAAATGCTCGCACGGGCGAGAATCATCGACTTACAACCCTCCAATCCCGCCCCCTTGTCGATCATTGATGACAGGCGGGTGACATTCGCATGAACTCTCTCGTCTCGTCATAGCGCAAGCCCGCGCGAATTTCCCGCCAAAAGCGCCCGTCCGGCCACGCACTGCGCGCACGAAAAACCGGGGCAAGGCTCGCGCCCGCCCCGGTCATCGTCGGCCAGGAGCCGAAAGCCGCGCTCAATCGCGCAGCGAAAGGGCATCCCTGTCGGCCGGGCGGAAGGCACCCTCGCGCAGCATCCGCAGAGCCTTGCGCGCTAGGCGGCGCGAATCGGTCTCGTCGCCCGCCGCAGTCTGCAGCAGCACGACCTCGTCGCTGGTCAGCGCGGCCTCAAACAGGTCCTTCGCTCGTTCCTCTTCACCCGCCTGGGCGTAGGCGATGCCGAGATTGATCAGCACCGCAGCATCGTCAGGTGCAGCGGCGCGTTGGCGCTCGAGCGCGCGGATCGCGTCGGCCTGCCGCCCTTCGGCGAGAGTCGCAGCCGAAAGATCGTTGGTTGCATTCTGTGCATGAGAGGGCGCAGCAAGCGCAAAGGCGAGCGCGCCGGCGGCGGCCATGGTTTTCAAAAGGGCCATATCGTGTCTCCTTGTTACGTGCGGAGTATGATGCGGCATGAGACCGGAAAGTGCAATAGAACTGTAACATTGTCGCATAATCGCAATCTTTGGGGTTTTCGCCATTGTTTTTCAGTAGGTTAAATGTTACAGCCTTGCCATCCGGCCGCTCGCTCGGGCGGGATCGTTTTGTCATATTTGTCTTTCTTCAATCATATTACATAAATTTCATCCTCGCTGTCATGATGAAAGAATAGTGTCATGCGCCGCCCCTAGCGCCCTGATTGCGCATCCGAACGACGCGCTTTGTTCGATTCTCGGTTTTTGAGGGGACCGCTCGCTGTGAAAAATATTCAACGCACTCTCGTCCTGGGTTGCAGCCTGGTCGCTCTGGCTGGCTGCGGCGCGGACGAAATCGTCTCGCCCGGCACTAGCGGCGACATCATCATCAACAATCCGGCTCCGACGCCCACGCCGACGCCGACCCCGACGCCGACCCAGTCGCTCGTCACCCCGGCGGCCGGCTGCCCGACCATCAACTCGACCGGCGGCCTGACCGATGCTGGTACGATCCAGGGGCCGACCGGCGAATATCGCGTCTGCGAACTGCCGGCGGTGTTCGATGCCGATGACACGCTGGGCTATGTCCCCGGCCTGCTCTACGCGATGAACGGCCGGGTCGATGTCGGCACCGACCAGGGCTTCTCCAGCACCGACACGGAAGTTACGCTGGGTGTCGAGCCTGGTGTCATCATTTACGCCGCGACCGGTCGCTCTTTCCTCGTCGTCAATCGCGGCAATGCGATGGAGGCCGACGGCACTGCGGACGCGCCGATCATCTGGACCAGCCGCGACAACGTGCTCGGGCTCGCCGACGACGATTCGGACCAGCAGTGGGGCGGCGTCGTCCTGCTCGGTCGCGCGCCGACCTCGGACTGCTCGACCGGCGTGTTCAACACCGATGCCAACCCGACCGCCAACCCGCAGTGCGAACAGCTGCTCGAAGGCACCACGATCTCGACCATCTTCGGCGGTGCCGACGATGACGACAGCTCGGGTTCGATGAGCTTCAACCAGATTCGCTTCTCCGGCTTCGCGATCGCTCCGGGCGACGAATTGCAGGCGCTCACCACCGGCGCGATCGGTGGCGGCACGACGTTCGAGAACATCCAGTCGTTCAACAGCTCGGATGACGGCATCGAATTCTTCGGCGGCACGGTGAACATGCGCAATGTCGCGGTCGTCGGCGCGTCGGACGACTCGATCGACGCGGACACCGGCACCCAGGGGGCGCTGCAGAACGTGGTGGTCTCGCAGCGTTCCGATGCGGGCGACAGCATCATCGAACTCGACAGCCCGCCGGACGACTTCTCGACCGACGCGCGTCCGCAGACAGTGCTTTCGGTGGTGAACTTCACCTTCATCCAGGGTTCGGGGAACGACCAGGTCGTGCGCGCCCGCGGTGGTTCGCGCATCCGGCTCGCCAACGGCGTGATCCAGGCCAACGGCACGCCCTGCGTACGCATCGACCAGCCCGAAACGATCGACGCTGATCCGACTTTCAACTCGGTCATCGGTGATTGCTCGGACACGCAGCCGCTGCGTGCCACCGATGGTGCGGCTCTGGCCGACCTCGAGGCGATCTACAACGACGCTGCGGCGAACAACACGGTCGACACCGACGTGACCTTCACCAACGCGTTCTTCTACGATGCGGGCACGGCCCCGACCTTCGATGTGACCGGCCTGTCGAGCTTCTTCGTCGCCGCCGACTACATCGGTGCGCTGGAAAGCGACTCGGACGACCGCTTCGTGGGCTGGACCTGCGACTCGAGCATTCTCGACTTCGGTTCGGGCACGGCGTGCACCTCGCTCCCGCTCCGCGAGAACGAGGGCTGATCCCAGTCGGCACGATTGGACGGAGGCGCCGCGTTCGCGCGCGGCGCCTCCCCTATCGGACAATGCGGCCAACCGGCCGTGAGAATTCAGGACCTAACATGAGGGGGTCTCAGATTATGTCGACCGGCAAGCGCCTTGCAGGGCTGCTGCTTCTCACCAGTTCGCTCACATTCCCGTCGATCGCCTATGCGCAGGACCAGGGCGCGCAGGACCAGGGCGAGGCGGACGATCCGCTTCTCGAGAGCGTCCAGGGAAGCGAAGATGAACAATACGACGAACCCGAAGTTTCCGTACCCGGCGGCGGCATCATCGTTACCGGCCGTCGCCAGCGCGACCCGGTGCGCGGCTCGACCCAGGTCCTTAACGTTCTGACCACCGAGGATATCGCCCGAACGGGCGAAGGCAACATCGCCGGCGCGCTCTCGCGCGTTACCGGTCTCAGCCTTGTCGGCGACGGGCGCGTCTTCGTGCGCGGTCTGGGCGATCGCTATTCGCTCGCGCTGCTGAACGGCCTGCCCCTTCCCAGCCCGGAACCGCTGAGCCGTGTCGTCCCGCTCGACATCTTTCCGACGAACATCGTCGCCTCCAGCCTCGTGCAGAAGACCTATTCGGCGAACTATCCCGGCGAATTCGGCGGCGGTGTGATCAACCTCACCACCCGCGCGATCCCGGTCGAGAATTTCCTCACCGTCTCGATGAGCGGCGAATATGACAGCGAAACCACGTTCGAGAACGGGCTGACCTATTTCGGCTCCAACCTCGACTCGCTCGGTTTCGACAACGGCAACCGCGACATTCCCTCCTTCCTCCAGCGGGCGATCGACCAGGGGACACCGCTCGACCAGATCCCGCTCGATGCGACGGTGGGCGATCCGACCGCCCTTACCCGCGAAGCGATCGCGGGCCAGCTGTTGCCGACCAATCTCGTCACGCTGCAGCGGCAGGACAGCCTGCCGGCGAATTTCTCGGCCAACCTTACCGGGGGTCTCAGCCTCGAAGTGGGCGACGGCACCTATCTCGGCATCATCGCGACCGCCGGCTACAAGAACGAGCGGCAGAACCGCTCGGTCCGCAATCAGCGCGCGAGCATCGACGATTTCTCGTTCATCACCGAAGATTCGACCAATTTCATCACCGATGAAAACGTCCTCGTGAACGGCCTTTTGAGCTTCGGCCTCGATTTCGGCGAGAACACGATCCGCTGGACCAATCTCTACATCCGCGACACGCTCAAGACCGCGCGCCTCGCCGAAGGCTTCGACGTGACGCTCGGTTCGGGCGACGGGGCGGATCTCCAGCGTCAGCGCACCGCCTGGTTCGAACGCCAGCTGATCGACACGCAGCTGGTCGGCGAGTTCGAATTCGGCGACGGAGCGTTCGAGCTCGACACGCGCGCCGGCTATGCCCGGACCGACCGCGAAGCACCGTTCAACACGCAGATCCTCTACGCCCGGTCGAACGATACGACCACGGCCGAACCGCCGGATTCGCTGCGCAACCAGCTGGGCTCGAACTTCATCGCCTATTTCGACGGGGACAACGAGTTCTTCAACCAGTCGGTCAGTTTCGACGACCTACAGGAAGAAAACTTATCGGCGGGAGCCGACCTCACCTGGTCGGGGATCGATGGCTTCGACATCACCGTGGGCTACGCCTATTCGGACACCGACCGCCGGTCCGAAAGCCGCATCTTCTCCCCGCTGATCCGGCCGGACAACCGCACCGATGTCGATTTCCAGCCCGCCCTGCTCGGCCTGCAGAAACCGGGTGACATCATCAACGGCGCGACTCTCGCCGGGTTCAATGTCGACGTGCTCGATTTCGTCGATTTCCCGGTGTTCGACGCTTTGCTTGAAGTCCATGCCGCCTACGGCCAGGTCCGCTGGGTGGCGACCGACACGGTGACGGTCGATGTCGGTGTCCGCTACGAGGATGCGACCCAACGCGTCACCCTGCCCGAAGGCCAGACGACAACTCTGCCGGTCGAGACCAACCTGCAAAACGATTATTTTCTGCCGGGCGGCACGGTCACTTGGGAAGTCGTCCCCGACCTGCAGCTGCGCCTGTCGGCATCGAAGACCATCGCCCGGCCTCAATTCCGCGAGCTGGTCGACCAGATCTACTTCGATCCGGTCTCCAACCGCGATTTCCGCGGTAACGCCCAGCTGATCGACAGCGAGTTCCTGAACCTGGAAGGCCGCGCCGAATATTATCTCGGCGGGCGCAACCGGGTCAGCCTCGCGGGTTTCTACAAGGATATCGAGAACCCGATCGAGCCGATCATCCTGGGCGGATCGGGCACGGGCGACTTGACGACGACCTATGCCAACGCGCCCGAGGCAACCCTGTTCGGGGCCGAGTTCGAGTTCATCTACGGCTTCGATCTCGGCAGCTGGGGCGGCTTTTTCGAGACGAAGGAATTCCTCGTCATCGCGAACTACACCTTCACCGACTCCGAGCTCGGCCTGCCCGATCCGGACGCGATCGTGCCGACGGTTGTCGGCGACGTTCCGGTGTCGATCGTGTTCGAGGAAGGCAATCCGCTGGTCGGCCAGTCGGACCATGTCGCCAATGTCCAGCTCGGCTTCGAGGACTTCGAGAAGACCCAGCAGGCCTTCATCCTGTTCAACTATGCCAGCGAGCGGGTCACCACGCGCGGCTTCGCAACCCCCGACGTGGTCGAGGATCCGGGTCTCACGGTCGATTTCGTCGCACGCTCGGATCTCGATGCGTTCGGCCTGCCGCTCCAGCTGAGCTTCGAGGTGCGCAACATCTTCGGCCGCGACAATTTCGAATTCCTCGAAAACGAAACCGGCCGGATCGAAGTGAACACCTTCGACCTCGGCACACGGGTCCAGTTCGGCATCCAGGCGCAGTTCTGATCCCATGCAAACGAACGAAGCCGCGGCGCGTCAGGGCGTGCCGCGGCTTTTTTCGTTGGTGCGACAGATAGGCGGCGCTCCAAGTCTGCTTTTAAGACCGGCCCGGCGAAGCCTGAACGTCTGACATTGGGCGTATTCTGTTGAAGAAGTCGCCGCAGGGGTGAGCTGAAGGCGAGGTTTGGATTTACGCGAGCGAGCTGCCATCCCGCTCAGGCGGGTGCGAGCCCCGGCATTGGTTGCATCTTGGCCAGTTTTCGGAGGTTCTGGGCTGCTG
>NZ_JAVJPT010000003.1:0-475094 GCF_040217515.1 Erythrobacter sp. | reverse complement strand
GTCCTTGGCGTCGAATTCGAAATCGAGCCACGAACCGCGATAGGGAATGACCCGCGCGGCGAACAGCAGCTTGCCCGAAGAGTGAGTCTTGCCGCGGTCATGGTCGAACAGCACGCCGGGCGAACGGTGCATCTGCGAGACGATCACACGCTCGGTACCGTTGATGATGAAGGTGCCGTTCTCGGTCATGAGCGGCATGTCGCCCATGTAGACATCCTGCTCCTTGATATCGAGAACGGAGCGGGTTTCGGTTTCCTGGTCCACTTCGAACACGATGAGGCGCAGCGTGACCTTCATCGGAGCGGCATAGGTGATTCCGCGCTGGCGACATTCGGTGGTGTCGTATTTCGGCTCTTCGAGCTCGTAATGGACGAAGTCGAGTTCGGCCGTGCCTGCAAAATCGCGGATCGGGAAGACGGAGCGCAGGGTCTTTTCGAGGCCCGAAACATATCCGACCGATGGATCGGAGCGCAGGAAGAACTCGTAGCTTTCGCGCTGGACCTCGATAAGGTTGGGCATGTCGACGACTTCGTGGATGTCGCCGAAAATCTTGCGGATACGCTTCTTCGCGGTGCCCTGAGCCTTGCGGGAGAGCTGCTTGCCCGTAGCCGGAGCTTTCGCCTTGGTTGCCATGAAGCTTCGTGCCTTTTTGCCTGTGCGCGCGAGACGGAATCGCCCGCGCATCTATGAATGTCGCTGCTTTACGCGATTGGGCTGCCATGAATGACGCGAAAAGGCCGCACGCCAGGACCCGTCTGTCGGACCGGTCGGCTGCAGCTCGGTGTTGCGTCGCGAATATGGCAGAGCGCCGCTTCCATCCCTGAACCGATCCCCCGCGTAAGGACCGACTTTGCTCGAAGCCGACGTGAAGGCGCGAACTAGGGGCACGGCTCCGCGATGTCAACGGCGAAGAGCGGACAGCCCGGACGAGTGCCGATGCGCACGGCCCATTTCAGTGATCCTGGCCTGGCAGGCTGACGGCGGAATATCAGGGCAGCAGACTCGCCCCACCTTCAGCGCGTCCAGCCGACAAGCCGCATTCCCAGTTGCGCACAACCCTTCGAACTGGCCGTCACAGATCTGGCTGACATTGTTTTTCGATATTATTGATTGACAATAAATCGGTCCCTGCCTAGATCGAGATTATCGAAATACAATATCATGCTTCAAGGAGATCGATATATGTCACCCGCCCTCAGCCGTTCGCTCGCCGCGATTGCCGCGCTTCTCATCGCTCTAAGCTCCATCGGCGCAATCACGGTGGTGCCCGATGCATCCGCCGCCCTTGTCACGCAGGGCGTCGCGATGCCCGCACTGGCCTGAGAATGACGGCAGCCTTCCTGACGGAGAAACGATCATGAAAGACAAACCGAACGACCTCCTGCTTCTCGCGGGGACGGTGCTTACCTACATCGCGCAAATCGGCCTCGCACTCGGCGGACTCGCAATTGCCATCGCGGCCCCGCTGATGCTGATCTTCAATGAGAAAGTGAGCGTCGAATTCGCCCAAAAAGTCGGTGAAGTGTCGGGCAGCATGTTCATCGCGATCACGCTCGGCCTGATGATTGTCGCATTTGGGATCATCGCCGCAGCCTTTGCCTTCTTCGGCAAATTGCGGGCGATCATTGCCAGTGTTGGCGAGGGTGATCCGTTCGCCCCCGAAAACGCTGATCGGCTGAACCTGATGGCGTGGCTGCTGCTCGGCATGCAGCTATTGATGATCCCAGCGATGGGCATCGGACTGATGTTGGCGAAATGGGCGGACGAAGTTGAGAATGCCGAGATCACGATCGATGCTGGTCTCGACATCGAGGGGATCCTGATGGTGATCGTGCTGTTCATCCTTGCCCGCGTGTTCAAGCATGGCGCGGCGATGCGCGAAGACCTCGAGGGGACCGTGTGATGCCCCCGCAAACCGACAATGCCGAAGGTGCCGCAATCATGGTCAGGCTAGACGATCTGCTGCACGAACGCCGCATGACTCTGACCGAGCTGGCCGAGCGGGTCGGGCTGACCCTTGCCAACCTCTCGATCCTGAAGACGGGCAAGGCCAAGGCGATCCGTTTCTCGACCCTCGCCGCGATCTGCCGGGAGCTCGACTGCCAGCCGGGAGACCTGCTGCGCTATGGCGACAGCGGCCCTCAGCCCCGGGAAGAGTAGCTGCCAGCCCCCGGCGAGTGCCGAGTGTTTGCTTGACAATCGATCCGCGCAAGGTAAAGGCCCGGCGCGTCCGGCGGGTCTTTTCGCGCCGGGCATCCGTCCGAGACAGTTGGTGACCGGGATTGGCCGGTCTTAATTTCCAGCCTAGACGGGGAAAAGAGTTTTCAGGCCCCCCTCCACCGGTGGCCAATCCGGCGCAACGCGCCGTCTCCTTCCCTTGTCAACGGACTTGAGCCTGTGCCGATGCTCGGCATGGGCGAATGTGAGCCGGTCGTGCGGGGAGCCATCCCCCGCGACCATTAGTGAAGGAGTATGGCATGGATCGTTCGCAAAAAACCGAAGCGGTCGCCCAGCTCAATGCGGTCTTCAACGAGGTCGGCGTGGTGGTTGTCACCCGCAATCTCGGCATGACGGTGGCACAGTCCTCCGAACTGCGGAACAAGATGCGCGAAGCTGGTGCTTCCTACAAGGTTGCGAAGAACCGTCTCGCCAAGCTCGCCCTGCAGGACACCGATTACGTCGGAATCGGGGATTTTCTCTCCGGCCCGACGGCGCTGGCCTGGTCGGAAGACCCGGTCGCGGCCGCCAAGGTCGCTGTCGATTTCGCCAAGTCGAACGACAAGCTCGAAATCGTCGGTGGTTCGATGGGTACGCAGGTGCTCGACGAAGCGGGGGTCAAGGCGCTCGCCTCGATGCCCAGCCTCGACGAGCTGCGCGGTACGCTTGTCGGTCTCATCAACGCCCCGGCGACCAAGATCGCCCAGGTCGTCAATGCGCCCGCCAACAAGCTTGCCCGTGTCTTCGGTGCCTATGGCGCCAAGGAAGACGCATAAGAGACGCTTTCGCACACGACGAAACATCATGGGACAGGGCAAAGGGCCTGTCGTCCCGCCACAATTTGGAGTGAAACATCATGGCCGATATTGCCAAGCTTGTTGAAGAACTTTCGAAGCTGACCGTCCTCGAGGCGGCCGAACTCGCCAAGGCGCTGGAAGAAGAATGGGGCGTCAGCGCCGCTGCGGCCGTCGCCGTGGCCGGCCCCGCCGCCGGTGGTGGCGGCGAAGCTGCCGCCGAAGAGGAAAAGGACGAATTCGACGTCATCCTTACCGGCGACGGTGGCAAGAAGATCCAGGTCATCAAGGAAGTCCGCGCCATCACCGGCCTGGGCCTCACCGAAGCCAAGGGTCTCGTCGAAGGCGCGCCCAAGCCGCTCAAGGAAGGCGTCAACAAGGAAGAAGCCGAAGAGATCAAGGGCAAGATCGAAGCCGCAGGCGGCACGGTCGAACTCAAGTAAGCTTCGAACTGCTATCGCAGATCGACGAAGGGCGGTGCCGGCGACGGCGCCGCCCTTTTCCTTTGCCCGCACGGTTTGGCCTTTCCTCACTCCCAAGCTGCGCCTATCCGGGCCGGCTTCATGAAGAACACGGTTCGCCTCGATACGCCCGGCTGGGGGCAGGAACTGCGCGCGACGACCATGCTCGCCGCGCCCCTGGCGGCTGCCAGCCTCCTCCAGATGGCGACCTATGCTATCGACGTGATCTTCATCGCGCGGCTGGGCGACGAAGAGCTCGCCGCATCCGCGCTCGTCGTTTCGCTGTTCGGGCTCGTGCTGTGGGCGCTCACCGCGCTGACGGGCGCGGTCGCCCCGCTCATCGCAGAAGCGATCGGGGCGCGCTCCGTCTCCTTCCGCCCGGTCCGGCGCGCGACCCGCATGGCGCTCTGGCTGGCGGTTATCACGGGTGTTCTCGGCATGGGCCTGTGCCTGCTGCTCGATCCCGTCATGCAGCTGACCGGGCAGCAGGCGACGATCATCGACCTTGCCGACGACTACAACATGGTGATCGTGTTCTCGCTGGTCCCGATGCTGATTGCGGCGGTGCTGCGCAACTATGTCTCCGCGCTCGGTCGGCCGATTTTCGCAACCGCGATCACGGCGCTCGGCATCTTCGTCAACGGGGCCGCGAATTACGCCTTCATCTTCGGCAATTTCGGCGCGCCCGAACTGGGCTTGCAAGGCGCTGCGGTCGCGACGATCATCACCGCACTGTTCACACTTGCCGCCTATGTGCTCACGATCCTCGCCGACCCGGCGCTTGGGCGCTACCGTATCTTCTACCGGTTCTGGCGACCCGACTGGGCGCGCATGTGGCAAATCGTGAGGATCGGCACGCCTATCGCGCTCACCGTGACGGCAGAGGCAGGAATTTTCGGTGCCGCGGCATTTCTCATGGGGCGCTTTGGCGCGGCCGAGCTCGCCGGGCACACCGTCGCGCTGCAGCTTGCCGCATTGGCATTCCAGGTTCCTTTCGGCGTGGGGCAGGCGGCGACGATCCGGGTGGGCTATTTCTACGGCGCGCGCGATCCCGACGGCATCAGGCGCGCAGGCTGGGTAGCCTTGGCGCTGGGCGCGGGTTTCATGAGCCTCACGGCCACCGCGATGATCGCCGCACCCTATGCGTTACTGTCGATCTATGTCGATCCCTATGCCGCCAGGAACGCGGCGCTTGTCGGCTTCGCGCTGCAATATCTGGCGCTCGCCGCCGCCTTCCAGCTCGTCGACGGGGTGCAGGCCGTCGCGGCGGGGGCCCTGCGCGGTCTGCAGGACACGCGCATCCCCATGTGGATCGCGATTTTCAGCTATTGGGTGCCCGGTTTCGGAGCAGCGATCGGGCTCGGATTCTTCACTCCGCTCGAAGGCATCGGCGTGTGGATCGGCCTGGCCTCGGGCCTGTCCTGCGCCGCGGTGCTGCTGACATGGCGCTGGACCCGGCGCGAGCGGCTCGACCTCGTGCGCCGCGCTGCCTGAACCGCGCGCCGCGCGCACCGGGATGCGGGTGCAAATTTTTTCATGAACCTCGCTTGACTCTGCACGGGCGCGCAACCACATCCGCGTCGCTGGCACTCTCGAGGGGAGAGTGCCAACAATCTTAGCAAACCAACGAGAAAGGTCATTACCTATGGCATTTCGTCCGCTGCACGACCGCGTTGTGGTCCGTCGCATCGAAGCCGACCAGAAGACCGCAGGCGGCATCATCATTCCCGACAGTGCGCAGGAAAAGCCGAGCGAAGGCGAAATCATCGCCGTCGGCGACGGCGCTCGTGACGACGACGGCGACCGCATCCCGATGGATGTCAAGGCTGGCGACCGCGTGCTGTTCGGCAAGTGGTCCGGCACCGAAGTCAAGATCGACGGCGAAGACCTGCTGATCATGAAGGAAAGCGACATCATGGGGATCATCGGCTGATCGGCCACCCTGACGTTCTTTCATTTCAACCCTTAATCCAGGAGAAAGACCAATGTCTGCCAAGGACGTGAAATTCTCGCGCGATGCCCGCGAACGCATCCTCAAGGGCGTCGACACGCTCGCCAATGCGGTCAAGGTGACGCTCGGCCCCAAGGGCCGCAACGTCGTGATCGACAAGAGCTTCGGCGCGCCGCGCATCACCAAGGACGGCGTCACCGTCGCCAAGGAAATCGAGCTTTCCGACAAGTTCGAGAACATGGGCGCGCAGATGCTGCGCGAAGTCGCCAGCAAGACCAATGACCTCGCCGGTGACGGCACCACGACCGCGACCGTTCTCGGCCAGTCGATCGTGACCGAGGGCATGAAGTCGGTCGCCGCCGGCATGAACCCGATGGACCTCAAGCGCGGCATCGACCTTGCCGTCGGCAAGGTCGTCGAAGACCTCAGGAACCGCTCTAAGGACGTCTCCGGCTCGTCCGAAATCGCCCAGGTCGGCGTGATCTCGGCCAATGGCGACAAGGAAGTCGGCGAGAAGATCGCCGAAGCCATGGACAAGGTCGGCAAGGAAGGGGTCATCACCGTCGAGGAAGCCAAGGGCCTCGAATTCGAGCTCGATGTCGTCGAAGGGATGCAGTTCGACCGCGGCTATCTTTCGCCCTACTTCATCACCAACCCCGACAAGATGACCGTGGAACTGGATAACCCCTACATCCTCATCCACGAGAAGAAGCTGTCGAACCTCCAGTCGATGCTGCCGATCCTCGAAGCGGCGGTGCAGTCTGGCCGTCCGCTGCTCATCATCGCCGAGGACATCGAGGGCGAGGCGCTCGCCACGCTCGTCGTCAACAAGCTGCGCGGCGGCCTCAAGGTCGCGGCGGTCAAGGCCCCCGGCTTCGGCGATCGCCGCAAGGCCATGCTGCAGGACATCGCGATCCTGACCAAGGGCGAAATGATCAGCGAAGACCTCGGCATCAAGCTCGAGAACGTTACGCTGGGCATGCTGGGTGAAGCCAAGCGCGTCACCATCGACAAGGACAACACCACCATCGTCGACGGCGCAGGCAGCGAGGACGACATCAAGGCGCGTGTCGCCGAGATCAAGACCCAGATCGAGAACACCACCAGCGACTACGACAAGGAAAAGCTCCAGGAGCGCCTTGCCAAGCTCGCGGGCGGCGTTGCCGTGATCAAGGTCGGCGGTGCGTCCGAAGTCGAGGTGAAGGAGCGCAAGGACCGCGTCGACGACGCGCTTCACGCGACCCGCGCCGCGGTGGAAGAAGGCATCGTCCCGGGCGGCGGCACCGCGCTGCTCTACGCCTCCAAGGTCCTCGAAGGGCTCAAGGGCGAGAACGACGACCAGACCCGCGGCATCGACATCGTGCGCCGCGCGATCCTCGCTCCGGTCCGTCAGATCGCCGCGAATGCCGGCCATGACGGCGCGGTGGTTTCGGGCAACCTGCTGCGTGAAGGTGACGAATCGCAGGGCTTCAACGCCGCGACCGACACCTACGAAAACCTCGTCGAGGCGGGCGTGATCGATCCGACCAAGGTCGTGCGCACCGCGCTGCAGGACGCGGCTTCTGTGGCCGGCCTGCTGATCACGACCGAGGCCGCGATCACGGAGATCCCGGAAGACAAGTCGAACGCCCCCGCAATGCCCGACATGGGCGGCATGGGCGGCATGGGCGGCGGCATGGGCTTTTAAAGCCCCGCGCGCCACTCTCGGCTCGAAACAGGAAGCCCCGCCGGAGCGATCCGGCGGGGCTTTTTGCTGTGCCGAATCCGACCCGGCGATGATATCCTGTCACCATGCAGGAGGCTGGCATGAACGACTTGGAGCGGTGGTGGGGCACCCTTGAGGCGCTGGACACCGTGTTCGGTATTGCCTTCGCGGTCATCGCCTTCGTCGGCTGGGCCATCGCCGTGCGAAACTGGCTGCGGTATCGCAAGCTCACCAAAACACAGGCCCGTCTGGAACAGCGCGCCTCGACCCTCCTCGTCGATCTCGACGAAGCGGCGAAGGAGAACGCCCGGCTCGCCGAGCAGCGCGATTCCTGGATTCCCGCCAAGTGGCTCGCCGCTGCGGACGGCGAGGCCGCAGCGGGCAACGAGGCGAAAGCGATCGACCTGCTCGATCAGGGATACCAGAAAGTGCGCGAGGATCTCGGCCGCGTGGCCCATCGCATCGCCGAATTCCATGCCAGCCGCATGATCGGGTCCGACGCCGCGTTCGAGCACGAATCCGCCCGGCGGCTGACGCAGGTGGCGCGCGGCCTCGCCCCGTCCCGCCGCGAGATCGCCGAGCTCGCCGAGGAAATGGAAGCGATCGAGATCGTCGACGAAGAGCCGCTGCGGATCGCCGCCTCGCGCTTCGACGCGGCAACGCCGGACGAGGCAGTGCGCGTGATCGGCGCGGCGCTTACCGCCAACCGGCGACTGTTCGAACAGGGGCGATACCGGGTGTGCATCCTGCTGTGCCGCCGGGCCGTGAAACTGGCGAAGCGCCACGGGCTGGAGACGAGCGAGATCGGCCTTTTGGCCCGTTGGGCGCTGGCTCAGTCGCTTGAATTCGGGGGGCAATACCAGGAGGCTTTCGACACCGTGCGCGACCTGCTGCCTGTCCGAGAGCGCGTGCAAGGCGACGAGCATCCGGATGTGCTCACCACCCGCTACCTCGAGGCCGCGATCCTCCGCGATCTCGGGCAATTTGACGACGCGCTCACCGCCGTGCGCAACCTGCTGCCTGTCGAGAGCCGTGTGAAAGGCGACGAGCATCCGGACGTGCTCATCACCCGTCGCCTGCACGCCGAGATTTGCCTCGCGGCGGGCGACGCGCGGGGGGCGCAGGACGAATTGTCGCCCGTCCTTGCCCTGCAGCGCGACCGGCTCGGCCCCGCTTATTCCGATACGCTGGAAAGCGAACTGGTCGGGCTCGAAATCCTGGTGGCGCTCGGGCGCCCGGACGAGGCTCTGGCAGAGATCGATCGCGTGCACGATGCGCTGCTGGCCGCCACCGGGCCGGGTCACGTCCGCGTCCGCCAGGCCGAACAGCTGCGTCAGCAGCTGCGCGGCGACGAGCGAGGATCGGCCGCATGAAGCGCCAATCGCCCGTGACGGTGCGCCACGCAACGAATGGCGGCGCGGCGCGTTGGTGCGGTAAAGGAGAAAAGCGATGAAGCTACCCGCAAAAGCCCATGTCGCGCTTGTCGATGGAGAGACGTTTCGCCTGTTCCGCAATGACGGCCAGATCTTCGATCCCAAGCTGGTGGCCGAAGACAGGCCCGAACTCGACGCGACCAATTTCAGCGCCGGGATCCGCCACCAGGACGATGTCGGCCAGCGCCACGGGCGGACCGATCTCAACGAGCTCGCCCACGGCGCGGCGGCGGCGGAATGGCTCAACGAACAAGCGATCGCGGGCCGGATCGACGACCTGCTGGTGATCGCCGATCCCAAGACGCTGGGCGAGATGCGCCAGCACTATCACACCGAGCTGAAGAAGCGGCTGGTCGGCGAGATCGACAAGACGCTGACCAATGCCTCGACCGGGGATATCGAAAAGGCGATCGCCGCCGCCTGATCCGGGAGGTGCCGGAACGCCTCGCGGCATCCCGCGCGTCCGATCCGTTGGGCCGCATTTCCTACCTCGCCCGCGCCCGTTAGAGCGCGCGAGGCTCTTTGGCATGGTGAGGAGGAAGACTGCGTCCCTAAACGGGCATTTCCGGCGCTCGCCCCCAAGTGTCCGGCGCACGCAATTCGCGTTCAAGCGACTGATTTGGAAAGTCAAATGGGCAAGGGTCAAAGGTGACAGGGTGTAACCTTTGTCACCTTTTTGCGCTCCCGACCGGCGCGGCGCGTGGCCATCGCGCGCCGCGCCATGTAAGGGGTCAGCCGCCCTTGCGGCTCGCCTCGGCGGCCTCGATCGCGGCATCGGACCACGTCACTTCGGTCTGGGTCTGCGGGTTGAAGCGCTGCCCGGCATAGGATGCCGCCTCGGCCGCGGCGATTTCCGCTTCGGTCAGGTGCTCGCTCGGCTCCAGCGCGAAGACGTCGACGCCGCGGGTGATCTCGGTCCCGTAGATCCGGCCGTCGTACCAGTAGGACGACCAGTATCCGCCGACGACCATCTGTTCGTCGCTGATCGGGCCACGGTCGAAGAAGGCGATTTCCTGCGGATTTGCGGCATCGGTGAAATCGACCACGGAAATGCCGCCCTGGTACCACGACTGCACGAAGATATCGCGCCCCGGCACCGGGATGATCGAGCCGTTATGCGCGACGCAGTTTTCCATGTCGGTCTGCGGCGCGGGCATCTTGTAATGGCTGCGATATTCGAGCTTGCCGTCGACGATCTCGTAGATCGCGTCCGCGCCCCAGTCCATCGGGTCCGAAGCGCGGCAGCGCGGCCGCCCGCCACCGCCCCATTCGTCGGTGAAGATCACCTTGGTCCCGTCATTGTTGAAGGTCGCCGAATGCCAGTAGGCGAACCCCTTGTCGAAGACCGCGTCGATCCGCTTGGGATTGTAGGGGTCGGAGATGTCCATCAGGATGCCGTTGCCCGAACACGCCCCGGCGGCGAGGTTCTTGGACGGGAACACGGTGATGTCGTGGCACTGGTCGGTGCGGCGGGTGTATTGCGCCCCGTCCCCGCTTTCGCCGCCCTTCCACAGGCCGGCGATCTCGCCCGTCTCGTTATCCGCGAAGACGCGCGGGCTCTTGACGATCCGCGCCTTAGACGGGTCGGCGAGCGGGATCTCGATCACGTCGATGCTGAAATAGGCGGTGCGGCTGGAGGCCGGGTTGTCGACGCAGCGGGCGAGTTCTTCGCCGTCGCGTACGCTGGAGGTGCCGGAATTGTAGACGACGATCTTCTCTTCGTCGGCGCTCACGATCGAATGGGTGTGGCTCCCGCGACAGGTCTGTACCCCGCCGACCTGGCGCGGGCGGCGCAGGTCCGAGATGTCAAAGATGCGCAAGCCCCGGAAGCGTTCGTCGCTGACATCCTCTTCGACGCCCTCAAGTCCGCAATCGACGCGGCCGCGGGTCTGCTCGACGCTCATAACGAGGATATCGCCGACGACCGAGACGTCGCCCTGCCCGCCCGGGCAGACGACCGAGGACAAGAGCGCGGGCACGCCGTCCGCGCCGAGGCTGTAGATATTGAAGCCGTGGTAATTGCCGGCGACCATGATGTCGTCGAAGAACGCCATGTCCGTATTTGCAAAATCGAGCAGCGGCGAGCGTTCGGCAAACTGGGTGAGGCTTTCCTCTTCCTCGTCCATCCGGGTGGGGGTTTCCCCGTCCTCGTCCGGTGCGGCGATCTCTTCGGCTTCGTCGGCTTCGACCTGCTCCATCTCGTCCTCGCGCGGCGGAACCACGGGGCGCAGGTCGGCCGGGTTGTCCGGATTGAAGAAGCCGGCGGGCTTCCTCAGGCTCGCAACGAGCCGAAGGTTGGAGATCGCTTCGCCCGCATCGTCGAAGCCTGCGGCGAGCCCGGCACGCGGATCGGGCGACAGCCCGGCGAGCAGGACGTCCATCCGCTCGATTTCGCTCTTCTGGTCGTTCTCGACATCCCCGATAAAGCGATACAGGATCGGATCGGCGGCGCTGCCAGGCTGGGCGAGCAGCTTGTCGACCATGTCGAGCGCACCTTCGTGATGGGCGATCATGAGGGTGAGGAACTGGCGGTCGAACTCGGTGCCTTCAGCGGCGGCAAGCGCTTCCATCTGCTCGGGCGTCGCCATGCCCATCATCGCGTGGTGCTTGCCGTGGTCGTGGCCCGCCATCATCGTCATCTCGACCGGCTCGCCCCGCGCTTCGAGCCATTCGCGCATGAAAGTCATCTCGTCGTCCTGTCCGGCCCCGATCCGCCCGGCGACCGCGACGAGTGCCTCGGTGTTGGTCCGATCCTTGACCAGTGCGGCCATCTCAACCGCCTGAGCGTGGTGGACGATCATGTCCTGCATGAACTTGACATCGGCTCTGGTATAGCTCGACCCGGCAAGTTCGACCGCCTCCTCGGCCGAAAGGTCACGACTGTCCTCACCCGGCGCGCCGGGTTGAACGATCGGCGCGCTCTGGGCGAAAGCGATGGTGGAAGAGCCCACCAGCAGCGCGGCAAGGGTGGCGCGCGCGGCGGTGGCTCTCGGAAGAAGGTCGGTCATGGTGGTCCCCGTGAACAAAGTCATTGACCGGTAGACTGCCGCAGCGGGCGATGCAGTCAAGGCCCGATCCTGACGAACCCGCTTTGAATCGACGAATGTCGCGCGGGAGCCGACCGAGATGCCCACGGATTGGCGGAGCGAGAGCACAGGATGGGGTATGCACACCGTGTCCCCCGCACCATTCGCCGCACCCACGCGCGCCCAGCCCTTGCCGAACGCATTGGCAGGGCACTAGGAACAGGTGTTAAGACAGCGGCAATCACAGGGATGTAGTGTCACACCATGGTCCGAAAGCAGCGATCCACCATCCTAGCCTTTTTGATCGGTGTCCTGGCATTGCTGGGAGCACCGCTCCAGGCCCAAAGCACCGAGCTCGCTTCGCGCTTCGACAATGCGTTCGGCACCGAGCTGCGCACGCCCCAGACCTTCGAGGCGATCTATGAAAGCCGGTTCGAGCAGCGCATCGCCGAATTGGCCGACGGGTCGAACGGGCGGATCGGCGTGGCGGCGCTCGATCTTGCAAGCGGGGAACAGATCGCGGTTCTGGGCGACCAGCTCTTCCCGATGGCGTCGACAAGCAAGATCGCGATCGCGGCAACCTATCTCGACATGGTCGAAAAGGGCCAGTTTTCGCTGACCTCGGAATGGCCGCTGATGATCCCGATCCGTTCGGCCAAGTTTTCCTCGCCCATCGCACCGGTGCGCGAGGGCAAGTACATGCAGGCCATCGATTTGATCGAACTCATGATCACGCGGTCGAGCAACCCGGCGACCGACGCGCTCCTCGCCGCAGTCGGCGGGCCCGCCAAGGTGACCGAATGGGTGCGCCGCCAGGGCATCAACGAATTCAGCATCGACCGCGATATCGCAACGCTGGTGCGCGACGACGGCGAATACGATCCCGCCAGCTGGATCGACCCGCGCGATTCCGCCACGCCCAAGGCCATGGTGCGGCTTCTGCAGGGGCTTTACCGGGGCGATTTCCTTTCCGACACGCACCGCCAGGTGCTGCTCGGCGCGATGAGCCGCACCGTCACCGGAAAGCGCCGGATCGTCGCCAACATGCCCGATGAGGCTGTGGTGAGCCACAAGACCGGCTCGCTCAACAACACGTCGAGCGATATCGGCATCATCGAATATCCCGACGGCCGCGCCATCGCGGTGGCGATCTATGTCACCGGCCAAGGCTCGCGTCTTGCCCGGGAGCGGCGCATCGCGGCGATCGCCCGGGCGCTTTACGACGGCTTCGAGGCCAAGGCACGCCTCAGGCCAGATGACGGAATCAACTGGACGAGCGCACCGCGCACTGGCGGATGACTTCCACCTGATCTCAAAATGAAAAGGGGCGGTGCTTGCCGGCACCGCCCCTCTTTCGTGCCGCGTCCGGCCCGCAATGCGGGTGGGCGCGGATTACATGTCGGCAATCGCCTTTTCGGCAGCGGCTTCGCCCTTTTCGACCGCCTTGTCGACCGCCTTGTCGATCATGCGCGAGGCGGCATCGCCAGCAGCGCTGGTTTCGGCGGCGGCCTCTTCGGCGGCTTCGTCCATGGCTTCGCCGGCCTCGGCAGCGCCCTCTTCCATCTCGGCCATGCCTTCACCGGCAGCGGCCCCGGCGTCGTCGGCCGCGCCCTCGGCAGCGGCGGTCGCATCTTCGGCGACGGATTCCGCATCGGCATTCATCTCCGCAACGGTCTCGTCGGCGCTTTCGGCGGTTTCGCCGCACGCGGCAAGGCCAAGAGCCGAGGTCGCGACAGCGGCAACCAGAACAATCTTACGCATGAGTTATACTCCTTATCCAGCGATTGAATGACACGCGGCCCCGTCTCCAACGCCGCAAGAAAGCCGGATCGCGCTCCGGGTTTCGAAGTGCGAATAAAGGCAGAAATGTGGCAGGACAAGGACATTATGGCAGTTTCGCCACAATCGCGCGCCTTTTCGGCGGACGGCTCATTCCCGAAGAATGCAAGGCCCGGCGAGGTTGAGCAAAGCGGCTTACGCCCGCCTGCGCGCGGTGCTAGCAGGCCGGTATGGGAACGAAGCGCAACCATCTCTATCTCGTCGACGGCTCCTCCTACATATTCCGGGCCTATCACCGACTGCCACCGCTGACCGATCCCGAAGGCACGCCGGTGGGCGCGGTCTACGGCTATACGACAATGCTGTGGAAGCTCGCCGAAGACCTCGACGCAGCGGAAGGACCGACCCATCTTGCGGTGATCCTCGACAAGGATTCCACGAGTTTTCGCAACGACATCTATCCTGAATACAAGGCCAACCGACCCGAACCGCCCGAGGACCTGCGCCCGCAATTCCCGTTGATCCGCGATGCGACCCGCGCCTTCAGCCTGCCCTGCATCGAGGAAGCGGGGCTTGAGGCGGACGACCTCATCGCCTCCTACGCCCGCGAAGCGCAGCGGCAGGGGTGGGACGTGACGATCGTCTCTAGCGACAAGGACCTGATGCAGCTCGTCGGCGAGGTCGATGGCCCGAACGGCCCGGCCCGGATCGACATGCTCGACACGATGAAGAGCCAGCGGCTCTACATCCCCGAGGTCGAAGCCAAGTTCGGTGTCGGCCCCGAACTGGTCGGCGACGTGCTCGCGCTGATGGGCGACAGCGTCGACAATATTCCCGGCATATACGGCATCGGCCCGAAGACCGCTAGCAAGCTCATCGCAGAACACGGCTCGCTCGCCGCCGCACTCGACCAGGCACCCGAAATGAAGAAATCAAAGCTCAAGGAGCGCCTTATCGAAGGCCGCGCCGACGCCGAGATGAGCCGGGTGCTCGTGACGCTGCGCGAGGATTGCGACCTGCCCCAGCCGCTCGACGAGATGCGACTGGACAAGATCCCGCCCGAACCGCTCGCCGCCTTCCTCGAAAAGCACGGCTTCACCTCGCTGCTTCGGAGGCTCGGCAACGGCCATGGCAGCCCGGAGCGGCCGAACAACCTCGACCCCGCAGGCGACAAACGCGCGGGCGACAACGGCACGCCGGATGGCAATCGCCAGCCGCCGCCCGAAATGCCACCCGTCGATCGCAGCGCCTACAGGACCGTCCAGACCATGGAGGCGCTCGAAGAATGGGTGGAACGGGCACGAACCGCACGGCTGGTCGCGGTCGATACCGAGACCTCATCGCTCGATGCGATGCAGGCCGACCTCGTCGGGATAAGCCTTGCGGTCGGGCCGAACGATGCATGCTACATCCCGCTTGACCATCGCTCGGGCGACATGTTCGGCGAAAAACCGCAGCAGGTCGAACGCGACGCAGCCCTTGCCATGCTGCGTCCCTTGCTCGCCGACGATGCCGTCACCAAGGTCTTCCAGAACGGGAAATACGATCTTAACGTACTTGCCCGCCACGGTGTCGAAGTTGGTCCCGTCGACGACACGATGATCATCAGCTTCGCGCTCGATGCGGGGCGCTCGCAGGACGGTATCGGCGGCGGGCACGGCATGGACGAATTGTGCAAGCGCCACCTCGCCCACACCGCGATCGCCTACAAGGACGTTTGCGGGACCGGCAAGAAGGCGATTCCATTCGGCGAGGTGCCACTGGACCGTGCGACCGAATATGCCGCCGAGGACGCGGACATCACGCTGCGGCTCCATACGCTGCTCAAGCCCCGCCTCGCGGTTGAGGGCGGCAGCCGTATCTACGAACGCGTAGACCGCCCGCTGATACCGGTCGTGGCAGCGATGGAGCGCGAGGGGATCAAGGTGGACCGCGCGCGGCTGGCCAAGCTCTCGGAAGAATTCGCCAGGGAAATCGGCCGGCTCGAAGGCGAAATCCACGCAGCCGCCGGACAAGAATTCACCGTCGGCAGTCCCAAGCAGCTTGGAGATATCCTGTTCGACAAGCTGGGCTATAAGGGCGGACGCAAGGGCAAGAGCGGGCAATATTCGACCGATGTCTCGGTGCTCGAAAAGCTTGCCGCTGAAGGTGCGCCGATCGCGCGACTGGTGCTTGAATGGCGCCAGCTGTCCAAGCTCAAGTCGACCTATACCGATGCGCTGCAGGCGGCGATCAATCCGGAGACGGGCCGCGTGCACACCAGCTACAGCCTCGTGGGCGCACAGACCGGGCGATTGAGTTCGACCGATCCGAATCTCCAGAACATACCCGTGCGCACGGCCATCGGGCGGCAGATCCGCGAGGCTTTCGTGCCGGAGGACGGCAATGTCCTGCTTGCCGCCGACTATTCGCAGATCGAGCTGCGCCTCGCCGCGCACATGGCCGATGTCGACACGCTCAAACAGGCCTTCGCAAAGGGCGAGGACATCCACGCCCGCACCGCGACCGAGATGTTCGGCGAAGTCACCCGCGACACCCGCGCGCGGGCCAAGACGATCAACTTCGCGATCCTCTACGGCATTTCGCGCTGGGGGCTCGCCGCTCGTCTCGAAGTCGATCCGGACGAAGCGCAGGACATGATCGACACCTATTTCCAGCGCTTCCCCGGCATCCAGCGTTACATCGCCGAAACGCTCGAGACCGTGCGTGAGCGCGGCTATTCGCAGACGCTGTTCGGTCGCAAGACGTGGTTTCCGCGGATCAATTCGAAGAACCAGGCCGAACGCCAGGGTTCCGAGCGCGCCGCGATCAACGCGCCGATCCAGGGGACGAGCGCGGACATCATCAAGCGTGCGATGGTGCGGATGCTGCCGGCCCTGCGCGATGCGGGCCTTCCGGATGTGCGCATGCTGCTGCAGGTCCACGACGAACTCGTATTCGAACTGCCAGAAGGCGATGTCGCCGCCGCCTCGCCGGTGATCGAGCGGGTCATGGCCGAGGCAGCGCAGCCCACCGTCGAGCTCGACGTGCCACTAGGGGTGGAGATCGGGACAGGAGCGTCTTGGGATGCGGCACACTGAAAGTGACGCGGCACCCCTGGCCGTATAGGTTCACGCGCCATGGAAGATTGGATCGATCAGGCCCGGGATTACCTGCCCAGCGACTGGGGTAGCGTCGCCGGAGCATGCATCGCGGCTGGCCTCGCGGTCGGCCTGGCCCTTCTCGTCCATCGCATCGTCTTTCGCGCACTGCGCCGTGTCGCTCGTTCGAGCGAAAGCGAGGCCGACGATATTGTCGTGCGCGAGCTGGTCCGCCCGACCCGCTGGGCGATCGTCGCGCTTGCCCTCGTGCTGGCTGCCCGCACCATGCCGCTGCTCGACACGGTCTGGCAGGCGATCGCGGGATTCGTGCTCCCTGCCCTGATCGGCTGGATCGCGCTTTCGATCATGCAGGCGACGGTCAAGGCACTCGAACTGCGCGCGGACATCTCGATCGAGGACAATCTGGAGGCGCGCAGGCGCCGAACGCGGCTCGCGATCTTCAGCAGGATGGGGACCTTTGCGATCGTGTTCGTAACGATCGGCCTCATGCTGCTGTCGATACCCGGCATACGCGACATCGGTGTCACGCTGATGGCTTCGGCGGGTCTTGCCGCACTGGCGGTGGGTGCGGCGGCGCAACCGGCGCTCAAGGCACTGATAAGCGGCCTGCAGATGGCGCTGACGGAACCAATCCGGATCGATGACGTCGTCATCATCGAGGGCGAATGGGGCCGGATCGAGGACATCCGCACGACCTATGTCGTGGTCCGTATATGGGACGAACGGCGGCTGATCGTGCCGGTGAACAAGTTTCTTGAAGAGAGTTTCCAGAACTGGACCCGTCGCGAATCGCAATTGCTGGGCACGGTTTTCCTGCATCTCGACCCGATGGCGGACGTGACGAAGGTGCGCGCCAGATACGAAGAACTGATCGAACAAAACCCGCTCTGGGACCGCAGGGTGCAGGTGGTGCAGGTGACCGACACCGCCCCCGACTACATGGAGGTCCGGCTCCTGATGAGTGCGAGGGATGCCGGGACCGCTTTCGATCTCAGGTGCCAGATCCGCGAGGCGATGATGGCTTTCATCCGGGACGAAATGCCCGAAGCGATAGCGCGGCGGCGGTGGGAGCCAATCGACAAGGACGAGCCCGGCATCCTGCCGGGATGAAGCGACGCCGATCCGTTCAGCCGTGCTTCTTGTCGCGCACCGGTTCGAGCGTTTCGGGAACGACGAAGCCGATCGGCTGGACTTCGGCTGCGCGTGTCTTGAGCTCGCCCTGCATCCTGCGATATTCGTCTTCCATCTTCGCGGTGACGGTCGCGCGCGAATCCTTGAGCGCGGCCTTGAAATCCTCGGCCTCGACGGCGCTTACCTCGCTTCCGATCCGGCGAAGCGCGCCGAGCCCCGCGCGGCGGACGACGTCCTCTAGATCGGCGCCGGTAAAGCGTTCGGTCTCCGCCGCGATCGCGGCGAGGTCGACATCATCGGCCAATGGCATGTCGGCCGCGTGGATGCGCAGGATATGTTCCCGCCCGGCCTTGTCGGGAGTGCTCACGAAGACCAACTCGTCGAACCGTCCGGGCCGAAGCAGCGCAGGGTCGACCAGGGTCGGCCGGTTGGTCGCACCGATCACCACGACCGATTGCAATTCCTCCAGCCCGTCCATCTCCGCGAGGATCGTGTTGACGACCCGCCCCGTCACCTGCGGTTCGCCCTGCGAGGAACCGCGGGCAGGCACGAGACTGTCGATTTCGTCGATGAAGACGACACAGGGGGCAACCGCCCGGGCGCGGGCGAACATCCTCGCGATCTGCTGCTCGCTTTCGCCATACCATTTGGACAGCAGGTCGGAGCTCTTCATCGAGATGAAGTTCGCCTCCGCCTCCTTGGCAACGGCCTTGGCCAGCAGGGTCTTGCCCGTCCCGGGCGGGCCATAGAGCAAAAAGCCCTTGGCCGGGCGGATCCCGAGACGGCGAAAGGCCTGCGGATTGCGCAGCGGCAGTTCGATACCCTCCTTGAGCCGTTCGATTGCCTCGTTCGCGCCGCCGATATCGGCCCACGCGACATTGGGCACCTGCACCATCACCTCGCGCATGGCCGAGGGCTGGATACGCTTCAGCGCCGAGAGAAAGTCTTCGCGAGTGACGCACAGATCCTCGAGCACGTCGGGAGGAATCGTGCGCGCGTCGAGATCGAGTCGCGGCATGATCCGGCGCACGGCATCGATCGCGGCCTCCCGCGCGAGCGCAGCGATGTCAGCGCCCACGAAACCATGGGTGACGCGCGCGAGCTCCTTGAGTTCGACCGCTTCTTCCAGTGGCATGCCGCGAGTGTGGATCGAGAGGATCTCGCGGCGGCCGCGCTCGTCCGGCACGCCGATCACGATCTCGCGGTCGAAACGCCCGGGCCGGCGCAGCGCCTCATCGATCGCGTCGGGCCGATTGGTGGCCGCGATGACGACGAGATTGGAGCGCGCCTCCAGCCCGTCCATCAGCGTGAGAAGCTGGGCAACGAGCCGCTTTTCCGCCTCGCCGGGGACTTGCTGGCGCTTGGGTGCGATCGAATCGATCTCGTCGATGAAAACGATGGCCGGCGCGGCGCGGCTCGCTTCCTCGAACACCTCGCGCAGGCGCTTTTCGGATTCGCCGTAACCCGAACCCATGATTTCGGGCCCGTTGATGGTGAAGAATTCCGCATCGCTTTCATTCGCGACCGCCTGGGCCAGCCGCGTCTTGCCGGTTCCGGGCGGGCCGTGAAGAAGCACGCCCTTGGGCGGATCGACACCCAGGCGGGTGAACAGTTCGGGATAGCGCAGCGGCAGTTCGACCATCTCTCGCAGTTGCTGGATCGTCTCGTCCATGCCGCCGACATCGTCGTAATTTACCACCGCGCGCGCATCGCGGGGCTCCTCGAATTCGGTGCGCAACTCGACTTCGGTGTTCTCGTCGATGTGAACGATGCCCTTGGGGCTGGTCGAGGCAACGGTGAGTCGGATCTGGGTCAGCGCATAGGCTGGCGCACGCAGCAATTGGCGCACGTCGGACGGCATGTTCTGCACCGGTTGCTGTCCCGTCGTCGCGACGAGATCACCCGCCACCAGCGGTTTTCGGAAGAAGTTTCGTTTGAGCGCCTGGGTCGGCCCCTGCAGCCGCATCTCGCGCTGGGCAGGCGCAAAGACGACGCGGGTGGCCGGGCGCGAGCGGGCCGCGCAAATCTCGACATGCTCGCCCGAGGCGGCTTCGGCATTGCCGCGCTGGAGGCCATCGAGACGCACCACGTCGAGCGTTTCGTCCTCGGGATAGGCGGCCATGGCGATTCCGGCGGTCGAACGCTTACCTGCGATCTCGACCACATCGCCCTCGGTGATGCCGAGCGCCTGGAAGGCCGAGCGCGGCATGCGCGCTATCCCCTGGCCCGATTCCTCCTGGCGGGCGGGGGCGACCTGGAGACGCGCGGTGCGGGCGTCGTTCGCGGTATCGGCATCGGCCATGGACTCTCCTCCGGCGGCAGCGGACTGGTGTCGTCGCTAGCTAGGAAGGCCGGGAGGCTATTGCAAACCGTTGCCTGAACAGGCGCGGCGCGCCGCCTTGCCTGTCGGACGGCGAGGAGCATGCCACAGCGAAAAGGCAGTCAGAAAAAAAGCCCGGCGCAAAGGCCGGGCTTGGAAAGTTTGGGAGAGGATGCCTGAAAGGCACTTTCGGTATGCCCCTGTAGCCCATTTTGTGCAAGTGCGAACGACGCATAATTGAATGCAGATTTTGCAATAAAGTGGCGAAAACACGCGCTCCTTGTGCTGGATTTTGCACATTACCTGCCCAATAAACAGGCAGTAGCCGCAATTTCCAGCAAATCGCCTTTCGATTCGGTTTTGCAATGCAGCGCGATTCGCGCCCGCATCCATGCTCTGCAAGGCGCAGGTGACAGCGGCGGGACAAGGCTCTAATCAGCCGCAAGATCGACATAACCTTCCGATCATCCGGTCGAGGAGAACACAAGGACAGTCATGAGCAAGCTCTATTCCGACGCCGCCAGCGCCCTCGAGGGCATCCTCACCAACGACATGCTGATCGCTGCCGGTGGGTTCGGCCTGTGCGGCATTCCCGAGCGCCTGCTCGATGCGATCCGCGACAGCGGCGTGACCGGACTTGCTTTCGCCAGCAACAATGCCGGGATCGACAATGAGGGCATCGGCAAGCTGCTGCGCACTCGCCAGGTCAAGAAGATGATCAGCTCCTATGTCGGCGAAAACAAGGAATTCGAACGCCAATTCCTCTCGGGCGAGCTTGAGGTCGAATTCTGCCCGCAGGGAACCCTCGCCGAACGCATGCGGGCGGGCGGTGCCGGCATTCCCGGCTTCTACACGAAGACCGGCGTCGGCACCCAGGTCGCCGAGGGGAAGGAGCACAAACAATTTCCCGATCCCGACGGGGTGATGTCGACTTACATCCTCGAGCGCGGAATCTTCGCCGACCTTTCGATCGTCAAGGCCTGGAAGGCGGACGAGACCGGCAACCTCGTTTTCCGCAAGACCGCCCGCAATTTCAACCAGCCCGCTGCGACCTGCGGCAAGGTCTGCGTCGCCGAAGTCGAGGAGATCGTCCCCGCCGGCGCGCTTGACCCGGATCAGATCCATTTGCCGGGCGTGTTCGTGAACCGGCTCGTTCTCGGGGCGCCCTATGACAAGAAGATCGAATTCCGCACCGTGCGCCAGCGGGAATCCGCCTGAGAGAAAGGCCGTGCGTTCCCCCCGTTTCCTTGGTGCCGCAGGCTCTCTCGTTTTCGCCGTGACGCTTTCGGGCTGCGTCGCCGCGGCCATCCCGGTGGTCGCCGGCGGCGCGCTCCTGCGCACGAGCACCCAAGGGGACGTAAGCGTGGAAAACATCCCCGATAACCCGTCCCCCGGGCCGCTGGCGCAATCGGCGCAGGGCCTCCCGGGCGATGCCGACCCGATTTTCGCCGCTTTCTCCCCCGGCGCACAAAGCGCCGGTGAGGACTCCGCGGACGAATACACCGAATTCCTATCCTTTGCGCTGACATCGGCGATGACGCTATCCGGCGAGGGGGCGGCGAGTTCCGCGCTTCTCGCCGATCCGGCCTCGCTAAGCGACGAGCTCAAGCCCTGTCCCGCAGGCCCTCCCGCCGTTCTGATCGACCTCGACCCGCCAGGTGCCGTGCTTCCGTCCGAGCCCGTTCTGACAGTAAACGCAGCCCTGTCCGAACGCCTGGCTGAACTGCGGCACGCGGGCATCGCGATCGCGTGGATTTCGGGCCAGTCGGCAGCCCATGCGGGAGCGGTGCGCGAGGCGCTCGCCTCGTCCGGGCTCGACCCCGAAGGCCGCGACACGCTGCTACTCATGCGCTATCCCGGGGATCGCAAGCAGACCCGGCGCGAGGATCTGGCCAAGACCGCCTGCCTGATTGCCATCGCCGGCGATGAGCGCGAGGATTTCGACGAGCTCTACGCCCATCTCGTAAACCCGGAGGCCGCGCTTCGCCTCGAACGCCTGATCGGCGAGACATGGTTCCTTGTCCCACCGTTTTATCCCTCAGACCAAAGGCCGACACAATGACCGACGAAACCAAGGGCTGGACCCGCGATCAGATGGCGGCGCGCGCGGCGCAAGAGCTTCAGGACGGCTATTACGTCAATCTCGGGATCGGCATCCCGACGCTGGTCGCGAACCACATCCCCGAAGGCATGATGGTCACGCTGCAGAGCGAGAACGGGATGCTCGGCATCGGACCCTTCCCTTACGAAGACCAGGTCGATCCCGATCTCATAAATGCGGGCAAGCAGACAATTAGCGAGCTTCCCCACAGCGCCTATTTCGACAGTGCCACGAGCTTTTCGATGATCCGCGGCGGGCATATCGACCTAACCGTGCTGGGCGCCATGGAAGTGGCCGAGAACGGCGATATCGCCAACTGGATGATACCGGGCAAGATGATCAAGGGCATGGGCGGCGCTATGGACCTCGTCGCCGGGGTCAAGAAGATCATCGTGGTGATGGACCACAATGCCAAGGACGGCAGCCCGAAATTCATCCCCGAATGCACCCTGCCGCTGACGGGGGCGGGCGTCGTCGACATGATCGTCACCAATCTTGGTGTGTTCCAGCGCCCCGACCACGACAGCCCGTTCCAGTTGATCGAACTCGCCCCCGGCGTCACGGCTGAGGAAATCGCGCAGAAAACGACAGCTCATTACGAAACCGATCTCGCAACCGCTTGAACTACCATGGTTGCCTATCACGCCTTTCTTTTCGTGCACATCACGGGCGTGATCGTGCTCGTCGGGAACATCACCGTGACTGCTGTCTGGAAAGTATTCGCCAACCGGACGAGTGACGCCCGCATCATCGCCTTCGGCCAGCGGCTCGTCACCGGTACGGATTTCGGGCTGACCATTCCGGGCATCGCGTTGACGATGATCGGCGGATACGGGTGCGCGCTGACCCTTGGCTATCCGCTGTTCGATGATTTCTGGTTGATCGCAAGCCAGGCGCTGTTCTTCCTAGCGGGTCTGATCTGGCTCGGCATTCTGGTACCGATCCAGGTCAGACAGGCGCGCCTTGCGCGATCGTTCGAGAATGGCGGCGAGGTGACGGTTGAATATCGCAAGCTCTCGAGGCGCTGGATCACCTGGGGGTTGATCAGCACGGTGCCTCTGGTCCACGTCCTGTGGCTGATGGTGGCAAAGCCGATATGACGACATGGCTCGATTCCCCGCGTAATCCGGACAGCCCGCTTGCCGGGCTCAAGGTCGTCGAACTCGCAAGGGTTCTGGCGGGACCGTTTGCAGGGCAGATCCTTGCCGATCTCGGCGCCGACGTGATCAAGGTCGAAAGCCCTGACGGCGACGGCACTCGCGCCTGGGGGCCGCCCTGGATCGAGCGTGAGGGGCCGAACGGCGAGCCGCAACGTGAGGCGGCCTATTACCACGCCTGCAATCGGGGAAAGCGTTCGATCACCGCCGATTTTCGCGAAGAAGCCGACGTTGCCCGGGTGCGCAAGCTGTGCCTCGAGGCCGATGTCGTGATCGAGAATTTCAAGACGGGAAGCCTGTCGAAGTTCGGGCTCGATTACGAAGCGCTCGCTGCCGGAAATGCGCGCCTCGTCTATTGTTCGATCACCGGCTTCGGGCACACAGGGCCGCGCGCGCATGAGGCAGGCTACGATTTCGTCGTTCAGGGCATGAGCGGCTTCATGTCGCTCACCGGCGAGCCCGACGGGACGCCGGTGAAGATGGGCATCTCGATTTCCGACCTCGCGACCGGCATATGGGCGGTGAACGGAATTCAGGCGGCGTTGCTGATGCGCGAGCGCACCGGCAAGGGCCAGCATGTCGACATGAGCCTGATGGACTGCTCGGTCGCGCTCCTTTCGAACCAGGCGACCTATCATTTCACCACCGGCGCGAATCCGCCGCGCATGGGCAATGCCCATGCGCAGGTCGCACCCTATGGCGTGTTCCCGGTGAAGGACGGCCACGTCATCCTCGCCCCTGCCAATGACGGGTTGTTCCACAAGCTCGCGGACCTGCTGGGCCGCGCCGACCTGTCGGACGATCCACGCTTTGCCCATAATGGCGACAGGGTCGCGAATGCGGCAGCGCTCGATGCCGAGATCGCCGCCGCAACGGCGGACTGGATGAAGCAGGCCCTGCTCGATGCCTGCCATGCGGCAGGGGTGCCGGCAGGGCCGATCAATCGGCTGGACGAGGTCTTCGCCGATGTGCAGGTCGCGGCGCGCGGGATGAAGGTGCAGCCCGGTGGCATGGCGGGTGTGCGCAGCCCCTTCACCTTTTCGGATGCCGAGCTCGCCATCGACCGCCCTTCGCCGCTGCTCGGCGAACATGATCGGACAGATTGAGCCTGCAGATCAGCCCAGTAATCGCGCAGCGCCGCGCCACACGCGCTCGACAGGCCCCTGCCCGAAGTGCGCGATCCATGCCCTGGACCAGGCCAGCATGGCAAGGATCGGAACGAAACCTATGGCAAAGGCCTGCGCGCGGCTGACTGCGCCGAACAGGCCGAACCCCCAAGGCGCGAAGAATCCGCCAAGGATCACCGAGGTCATCAGGTAATTGGTGAGCGAAAGCCTCCCGGCCGCCGCCAGTTGCCTCGTAACGGCTCCACCCGGCGCGAAAAGCGCCATGGCCAGCGCGGCATAGGCAATGCCGAGCAGGGTATCGAAGGGGGCCGAAAGGACAAGTCCGCTCGCCCCGGTCAGCGCGCCGGGAAAGCCGCTTTCCGCGACGAACCACGCGAGCGCGAGAAGCGCCGGTATGGCAACCAGCGCACAGACCGCCGCGAGCCGCTGGAGCCGGAAAGTGCGCCATCTGCCCGCCAGCATGCCGCTGCGCCAGAACGCCATGCCGAGCGCGATCGCCGCGAGGTTTATCGGCAGCGATGCCAGCAGCGCCGCAAGCTGCTGGGGAATGCCCTCGATCCGGCGCGCGATCCGTTCGCCCAGAGCCTCCCGACCGCGCTCCAGCATGTAGGACACCGCCGCCGGGTCGGTCCCGAAATTGCGTTCCATGAAAAAGCTCGCATCGCTTGCGAGCCGCCCGGTATGCCAATCGTAGAGCGCACCGCCGAACGTTGCGATCCCCACGCCGACATGGAGTGCCATCAACCCGATCGCGACAGCAACGAGCGCACGCGGCGCGAGCGGGGCGAGCAGCGGAAGGGCGCAGCCGGCCAGGGCATAGGCGCGAAGGATATCGTTATTCGCCAGAAGGACTGCGTGGACCAGGCCGATCGCGAAGAGCACCGCCATGCGTGCATAATGCGCCCGCCACGCCCTTGCCGCCCCGGATGCCGCGCGTCCCCTGTCCAGCAGAATGACGCAGCCCGCCCCGAAGAGCATCGCGAAAAGCGTGCGGAACTTGTCCTCGACGAACACGAAGCTTGCCGCCCAGACAAGCCGGTCAACCGCGCCCTCTCCACCCCAAGCGAGCGGGTTGTAATAGGCCTGGATCGGCAGCGCGAAGACGTGGACGTTCATCCAGACGATGCCGATGACCGCGATGCCGCGCAGGGCATCGAGCTGGGGGATCCGTCCGGATCGGGGTTGCGGCGCCACCACCATGGGGCCCTGCCCTAGCAGGCGGCGGCGCCGAAGAAATCAGGAAAGCGCAGCCTTAAGGTCGTTCGCGAGGTCGGTGCGTTCCCAGGGGAAGAGTTCGCCCTCGGCCGGGCGACCGAAATGGCCGTAAGCGGCGCTTTGGCGATAGATGGGCTTGTTGAGGCCGAGATGCGTGCGGATCGCGCGCGGGGTCAGCCCGCCGAGCTTGCCGATCGAACGGATCGCGGTCTCGATCGCCTCGTCGGTGATGCCATCGGCGCTGGTGCCGTGCGTGTCGACATAAAGCGAGAGCGGCTCGGAAACTCCGATCGCGTAGGCGATCTGGATCGTGCAACGCTTGGCCGCGCCTGCCGCCACGACGTTCTTGGCGAGATAGCGAGTGATGTAGGCCGCACTGCGATCGACCTTGGTCGGATCCTTGCCGCTGAATGCGCCGCCGCCATGGGGGGCCGCACCGCCATAGGTGTCGACGATGATCTTGCGG
Organism: Erythrobacter sp.; assembly: GCF_040217515.1. Lineage (GTDB taxonomy): Bacteria > Pseudomonadota > Alphaproteobacteria > Sphingomonadales > Sphingomonadaceae > Erythrobacter. Next base: position 449,110 of record NZ_JAVJPT010000003.1, on the reverse strand, counting down.
CCCGTAAGACCCGCATCGCCGTCCGGCCCGCCGATCTCGAAGGCGCCGGTCGGGTTGATGTGCCACTGGGTTTCGTCGGTGATGAATTCAGCGGGCAGAATGTCTCCGACCACCTTCTTCACATAGGCCTTGAGCTCGGCTTCCTTCTCGCCCTCGTGATAGCCGGGCGCGTGCTGGGTCGACACCACGATCGCGGTGCAGGCGACCGGCTTGCCGTCGACATAGCGCAGCGTGACCTGGCTCTTCGCGTCGGGCTCGAGGAAAGGCGCGGTCCCCGACTTGCGGTCCTCGGCGAGCTTCAGCAGGATCTTGTGGCTGTAATCGAGCGTCGCCGGCATGAGGTCCGGGGTCTCGTCACAGGCAAAGCCGAACATGATGCCCTGGTCGCCCGCGCCTTCGTCCTTGTTCGATCCGTCATCGCCTGCATCGACGCCCTGCGCGATTTCCGCAGACTGGCCGTGCAGGTGGTTCTCGAAGGTCAGGGTCTCCCAGTGAAAACCCTTCTGTTCATAGCCGATTTCGTGGACGGTCTTGCGCACCGCCTCCTCGATCTCGTCGCGCGCGCCGGGAGCCCAGTAATTGTTGTATTTCCAGTCCTCGCGTCCGGGGTCGTACATCGGTTTGCAGCGGATTTCGCCCGAAAGGACGACACGCTGGGTCGTGGTCATGGTCTCGCAGGCGACCCGCGATTCGGGATCCTTGGCGAGCATGAGGTCGACAATGGCGTCGGAAATCTGGTCGGAGACCTTGTCGGGATGGCCTTCGGAAACGCTTTCGGAAGTGAAGATGTATTCGCTGCGCATGTTTCCCCCAGGGGTTCGTTGTCCAAGTCCGCGCCCAGCTCCATGTTCCTTTATGCAGATATAAGGAAATCTTTATGTCTGGACGTTCGCGGCTAAGCCCCTAGCCCCGCGAGCGACGCAGCGCAAGCAATCTCGGCAGGGCAAGCGCGAGGACGGCGAGCAGGGCGGCGCAACCCAGCGGCAGCGCATTGCCGAGGCGTGCAAAGAGGGTCGGCGCCCGCGCCTTCGGAACGAAACCGTCGAGCCTCCCGGCCTCGCCGATGCCGATGCTGCCGCGCACGATGCCGTTCGCATCGATCACCGCACTGATCCCGGTGGTGGTCGAACGCAGGACCGGCAGCCCCTCCTCGATCGCGCGCATCCGGGCCTGGGCGAGATGCTGCGGCGGGCCCCAACTACCGAACCAGCCGTCATTGGAGGGATTGAAAATGTAATCGGGCCGATTTTCCGGGTCCGTTACCTGTCCCGAAAAGACGATCTCGTAGCAAATCTGGATGCCCGCCCGACCGTGCTCGCCAAGCTCGAGCGTGCGCGGCCCGGGACCTGCGACATAGGCGATCGTTCCTGCCGTCAGGCGCGCAAGGCCAAGCCTTTCGAGCGCCCATTCCATCGGCAGGTATTCTCCATAGGGAACGAGATGTGCCTTGGCGTATTTCGCCTCGATATCCCCCTCGCCGCCGATCGCGACTACCGAGTTGCGCGCACTGACCGCCCCGAGCGAGCCGTCCTCTCTTGTACCGATATCGAGATTGACGACCCCGGTGAGCAGGGTCGAGTCGGCTCCGACGACCGCGGCGATCCGCCTGCGCGCATATTCGGGGTCGGCCCCGGCGGTCATGCGGGCATAATATCGCAGCGGATAGCCGTCTTCGAGATAGTCGGGGATAGCGCTCTCTGGCCACAGGACGAGGCGCGATTCGTCGTTGCGGGGGCGTGTCAGCCGGGCGAGGCGCTGGAACTGCTCTTCGAATTTCGTGCCGTCGTTGATCTCGTCCTGCGGGATCAACGGCTGGACGAGGGCGTAGCTTATGCCGGTGTCGACTCGCGATCCATGAACAAATGGCGATGCGGTCATCCCGAGAACGATTGCGGCGAGAAGCATTATGGCCCCCGCCCTGCTTTCGCTATGCAGTATCCAAACAAAGCCCGCCGCGATCAGAATTGCCAATCCCGAAAGGGCATAGGTCCCGAGCCACGGCAGGACGACGGCAATGCCTGGGCTATGCCAAGAACCCAGCAGCATCAGCCCGAGCGGGGGCCACGGATAGCCGGTAAAGGCCCAGCTGCGGATCCATTCGGTGACGATCCAGAAAGCGGCGAAAAGCGTCCCGAACGTCGCGATTCCCGCTTGTGGCGGAGACAGCCTGCGCCTCGCGACGTAAGCAGCCAGCGCGGCCAGCCCCGGATAGACCGCGAGATAGACACACAGCAGCGGCACGGCGAGCCATCCGAGAAGTTCCGGCATCTTCGCCTGGTGGGTGAAAGCGGTCGCGATCCAGTTGTTCGCGAGCGTCAGATGCGCCCAGCCGAATACATATCCGCGCCACGCCGCCGTGCGCCAATGCGGTGCCCGGTGAAGGTGCCAGACCAGCGCCGCCAGCGCGGCAAGCCCGAGTGGCCAGAGATGGAGCGGCGGATAGCCGCAGGCCGCCAACAGGCCGAGCACGAGCGCAACCAGGCCAGGCCTGCGCTGCGCAACATCATCCAGAGCCTTGGCATACTCGGTCATTCCCGTGGGGCGGGCATGTTATCGGGCGGCCTGCCGGCAGGCTCAGCCGACGGTTTCGAGATTGTCGTCGCCATCGCCCGAGGAGGCTTCCTCCCCGCCAATCGCGGGCGGCAGGACGGAAGAGTCGATTTCACCCCCCTTTTCGCCACCAGCGTCGTCGCCCTTCTTCGAGCGCGGCTTGCGCTTGGGCGAGGGGCGAGGGTTCTTGCCATCGTCGCCACCGCGCGGCTTGCGGGGCCTGCGCTTTGGACCGCCGGAGCCTTCGCCATCGGCCGCTTCGCCTTCGACGCCGTCCTCGCCCTCGCTCGGACCGCTGTCATTTTCCTCACGGTCGTCGCGGCGTGACCGTGCCCGGCCCTTGCCGCCGCGCTTTGAATCGCTGCGACGGTTGTCGTCTTCCTCACCGTCCTCATCATCATCGGACTGGCCGCGATCCTCGCCGCGCTTGGAGCGCGCCTCTTCCTGGCGCGCCTTGTTGTCCGCGATCACGCGAAAGTAATGATCGGCGAATTGCAGGTAGTATTCGGCCTGGACCCGGTCGCCATTGTGCTGCGCATCCTGTGCGAGCTTTTTGTACTTCTCGAGCAGCTGGGGCGCATTGCCGCGTGCCCTGCTATCGATCCGGTTAAGCTGGTTGCCACCGCCCGAATTGCGATTTCCGCGACCGCGGCGGCGATTGTTACGATTGTTATTCAAGGAAAACGTTCCTTATCAGCGACCTGGAGCAAGCATGAATGCACTCACGGTCAACAGACCCCTTGCTATGCGCCGCCTGTCTGGCTTTCCGCCAAAGGGGCGCGCGCTCCGCGCTGCCAGAGGCCGGGGACGAGCCCTAACGGCCGTTTCAAGCGAGATTTGGAGCTTGGCCCAAGCGATTTGCGCCTGTCGCAGATCGCTTGCCTATTCGGTGAGGTAGCGATGCTGGCCGGGTTTGCCAAGCCCCCGAAGGATTTTCCTCAAGAAAGGATCGCCGCGCGCGGGCGATCTGCAAGATCCTTGCGGATTTCCGCCTCGAATCCCGCCGCTTCGGCGAGCCTTGTCACGGCCGGCCCCTGCCTTGCCCCGATTTCCAGCACCGCCACGCCCCCCGGCGCGAGCAGTAAGGGCAGGCCGGGAATCACGCGGCGGTAATCGTCGAGGCCTTCGGGCCCCGCAAAGAGCGCTTCGTGCGGTTCGTAATCGCGCACGTCCGGCTTGAGCGCAGCACCCGTTTCGACATAGGGCGGATTGCACAGGACGATCTCCGAAGCGCCGAGACCGCCTGCCCAGCCCGGTTCGCACCAGTCCCGCTCCACGAAGCGCACGCGCCCGCCGAGTGCAAGTCGATCGGCGTTGCGCCGTGCGACCGCGAGCGCGGCCGCGCTCGCATCGAGACCGATGCCCTCCATGCCCGGTCGTTCGGCAAGCAGGGTCAACAGCAGCGCGCCAGAGCCTGTGCCGAGGTCGAGGACCCGTCCGCTCGCATCCTCGGGCAGCCTGTCCAACGCCGCCTCGATCACGGCTTCGCTGTCGCTGCGGGGGATCAGCACCTCACGCCCGACCTCGAAGGTGCGAGCGTAGAATTCGGTATCGCCTGTAATGTAGGCGAGGGGTTCATGCGCCGCGCGGCGATCGACCAGGCCGCCGAAGCATCCGGGGGCAGGTTCGGCCATGTGACGCAGAAGCATGTCCGACCGGCTTGTTCCAAGTGCATGGGCCATCAACCACTCGGCATCGAGCCGCGCCGTGTCGCTGCTCGCAGCAAGCAGAGCTGCGGCCTCGCGGATCGCCTGCGCTACCGTCGTCACTCGGCCAGCGCCGCCAGCCGCTCGGCTTCGTCCTCGGCGATGAGGGCAGCGACCAGCTCTCCAAGCCCCGGCCCGGCAAGCACTTCTTCGAGCTTGTGCAGGGTGAGCCCGATGCGGTGGTCGGTCACGCGCCCCTGCGGGAAATTGTAGGTGCGGATCCGTTCGGAGCGATCACCGCTGCCGACCATGGCCTTCCTCGCCTCGGCCTCGGCCCCTTCGGCTTCCTCGCGCATCTTTTCATACAGGCGCGCGCGCAGGACCTGCATCGCCTTGGCGCGGTTCTTGTGCTGGCTGCGCTCGTCCTGCTGGGTGACGACGATGCCGCTCGGCAAATGGGTGATACGCACGGCCGAATCGGTCGTGTTGACGTGCTGTCCGCCGGCACCGGAGGCGCGGTAGATGTCGATCTTCAGGTCCTTGTCCTCGATCTGGACATCGACTTCGTCCGGCTCGGGCAGGACCGCGACCGTCGCGGCCGAGGTGTGGATGCGCCCGCCGCTTTCGGTCACGGGCACGCGCTGGACGCGGTGGACGCCGCTTTCGAACTTGAGCTTCGCAAACACCCCCTGCCCGGAGACATTGGCGACGATTTCCTTGAAGCCGCCGACTTCGGCCGCGTTCATGCTGACCGGCTCGACCCGCCAGCCCTGTTCGGCGGCGAAGCGTTCGTACATCCGGTAAAGATCGCCCGCGAACAGCGCGGCCTCGTCGCCGCCCGTCCCGGCGCGGATTTCGAGCATTGCAGGCTTGGCATCGGCCGCATCGCGGGGCAGGAGCGCGACGGCAAGCTGGCGTTCGCGTGCCGGAAGCGCCTCGCGCAGCTCCTCCAGTTCTTCCTCGGCCATGGCTTTCATTTCGGGGTCGGAGAGCATGTCCTCGAGCCCCGCGATCTCCTCGCGCATGGCCTTCACTTCGCGCGCGGCCTTGGCGACGGGTTCGAGTTCGGCGTAGTCGCGGCTTGCCTGCACGAAGTCCTCACCCTCGAGCGTGCCGGACGCCATGCGCGCCTCGAGCTCGGCGAAGCGATTGGTGATCTGGTCGAGGCGTTCGGCGGGGATTTTCACTGCGCTATTCTTCTGTCGTCGGCCCGCACTTGATGCGGGCCTTGGCTTTCTAATGGCGGGCGGCGGAAAAGGAAGCCCAGCCCCGGATCAAGTCCGGGGCGACGATTAAAGCCCGAAGCGGTCCTTGCCCAAGATCGCCATTACGCGGCGGGAAAGCTCAAGTTCCTCAGGTCCTTCGGATGCTGAGGTTATCTTGAATTCGCCGTTAGGGTCGTCTGACCGCTTGATGAAAAGCGACGCATTGGCTCCGTCAGTCCGTGCCTTGATGCCACGTTTTTTGGGGTTCTGCCGGAAAGCGGTCCAGCAAGGTATCCCTTCGGCGCGAAGCAGCGCAGCAATCCCGGCTGCACGGGTTTCGAGATCGTCCGACTCTGGAAGGATGGCCACAGCAGGTTCATTCCAATCCCGCTCCCCCACCAGCATCGCCAGCCGCTCGATCCCCGCAGCCCAGCCGACCGCCGGGGTCGCGGGGCCGCCGAGGCTTTCCATCAGCCCGTCATAGCGCCCACCGCCCAGCACCGTGCTCTGCGCGCCCAGCGCCTCGGCAGCCGCCGAACCCTCGTCGGGGATGAATTCGAAGGCGCTGTGGCGATAGTAATCGAGCCCGCGCACGAGGCTTTCCGCGCGCACCCATTTCACGCCCGCCGCGTCTAGCCCGCTCGTCACCGCTTCGAAGAAACCGCGCGCCTCGTCCGAAAGGTAATCGTCGATCCGCGGTGCATCGGCGAGGAAGGCACGGTCGCGCGGGTCCTTGGAATCGAGGATGCGCAGCGGGTTCTTGCCTAGCCGTTCCTGCGAATCCTCGGACAGATCGCCTTTCACCTTGCCGAAGTAGTCGACCAGACCCGCGCGCCAAGCCTCGCGGCTTTCCGCATCGCCCAGCGTGTTGAGGTGCAGCGTCACGCCCCCGATGCCGAGTTCCTTCAGCAATTGGTCCGCCATCGCCAGCAGTTCGACATCCGCCTGCGGCTCGGCCGCGCCGATGATCTCGGCGTCGATCTGGTGGAACTGGCGATAGCGGCCCTTCTGCGGGCGCTCGTAACGGAACAGCGGGCCGTGGGTCGCGACCTTCAGCGGCGCGTGCTGCTGCCAGCCATTGGTTAGGAAGGCGCGCGCGATCCCGGCGGTGAACTCGGGGCGCAGGGTGAGCGATTCCCCGCCCCGGTCCTCGAAGGAATACATTTCCTTCGAGACGACATCGGTCGTCTCGCCGAGGGAGCGCGCGAAGACCTCTGTCCGTTCGAACGCCGGGAATTCGGCGCGGCGGAAGCGATAGAGGCGGCGGACCCGCTCGAAAGTCTCGACGACGACGGCGAAGGCCTCTGCTTGCGCGCCGAAAATGTCCTGGGTGCCGCGAATGGCCTTCGGGGTGTTCTTGCTCATCAAAGGAATGTCCTTGCCTGCCGGCGCGATTAGGCGAGACTTCCGGTTGCCGCAATATCGAGAGCGGGCTATCGGCTCGCAGCGCTGGCCTCGGGGGAGAGGGGGACCGGCGGCTCATTCAAGCGAAGGACAGGACAGCATTCATGCGCATCGACAAGATCCCGACCGGCAGCAATCCCCCGGATGACCTCAACGTCATCATCGAAGTGCCCACGGGCGGAGAGCCGGTGAAGTACGAATTCGACAAGGAATCGGGCGCGCTGTTCGTCGATCGCATCCTGCACACCCCAATGCGCTATCCGGCCAATTACGGCTTCGTGCCCCACACGCTCTCGCCCGATGGCGACCCGCTCGATGCGCTGGTGATCTCGCGCTCGCCCTTCATCCCGGGCTGCGTCGTGAGCGCCCGCCCGATCGGCGTGCTCAACCTCGAGGACGAGCATGGCGGGGACGAAAAGCTCGTCTGCGTGCCGGTCGACACGACCTTCCCCTATTATTCCGATGTCGGCGAGACCAAGGACCTGCCGGCGATCATTTTCCAGCAGATCGAGCACTTCTTCACCCACTACAAGGACCTCGAAAAGGAGAAATGGGTGCGGGTCGGCAACTGGGGCAATCGTGCGGAAGCTCGCCAGATCGTGACGGAAGCGATCGAGCGAGCGAAGAACGGCGGATAAGGTCCGCAGTCGCGGCGGCGCTCACTCGACCGGGCGCCCCGCGTCCAGCAGATCGCGGCTGCCCGCCGGGTCGCTGCGGCGCTCGGCTTCGACGAGATCGCTGATCTCGCTTTCGGGACAGGTGTCCTGCGCCCGGGCGGTGGCCGGCTGGCCCTTGCGGGGCTTGCCGGTCGCATCGGATCGCTGCGCGCTCCTGCCGATCGGGAGTGGATCGGTGCGCCCGTCGAATCGCAGGCGGTAAATCGGCTCGGGCAGCGCGAATCCCGCTTCCTCGAGCGCGTCCTTCACGCCTGCGATGGCGAGGCTGCGCGACTTGAACCAGTCCGCCTCGCGCTGGTCGATCCAGCCGAAGAACTGGATCAGGATGTTCGAATCGCCGACATTCACGATCCGCGCACTCGGAGCCGGATTGTCGAGTACGAAGCTGGGCGCGCCCAGCACCTCGATCCCCAACGCCATCGCCGCTCTCGGATCGTCGTCGGCATCGACCCCCAGTTCGAAATCGAAGCGCCGCTGCGGGTTGCGGGTGTAATTGAGAATCACGGCCTTGAAGACCTGCGAGTTGGGAATGCGAAGGTGATTGCCGTCCAGCGTCATGAGGATCGTCGCGCGGCTCGTCAGGCGGATCACCCGGCCCTCGAAATCCTCGATGAGCACGTGATCGTTGGGGCGGAAAGGCTGGCGCAGGCTCAACATGAGCGAGGCGACGTAGTTCTCGACCGTATCGCGCATGGCAAAGCCGAGCGCGATCCCGATCACCCCTGCACCCCCGAGAAGCGCGCCGAGCAGCGCGCCCGCGCCAAGCAGGTCGAGCGCGATGACCAGCCCGCCGACCACGAAGCCGAAACGGACTGCGGTGCGGATCAGTTCTGCGAGAAAGGCGTTGGGCGCGACCCGGTCCCAGAGGAAGCCGAAGCTTGCAAGCAAATAGCCGAAGCCGCCGACCAAGGCCGCGATCACCGCCGCAACCGCAAGCAGAGGCAGGACGGCAAGCGCATCCGCACCGATCTGCGCAGCCTGTCCGATGATGGAAAGATTGCGCTCGATCGAGAGGTCGCGTCTGATCCGGTTCTCGACCGTAGCGACGCCCGAGACCCGCCCGGCGATCGCCTCGGCCCGCGCGATCGTTTCGGCATCGGGGAGTGTGCCCTCGAGAGTGACGACGCCCTCGCGCACCGAGACGGTCACGGTCCCGAATTGCGGAAGTTCGGAAAAGATGCCCGTGATTCGCGCTTCGATTCGGCTGTTGTCCGCCGCGTCCTGTTCCTGCGCGATGGCGGGGACCGGCTCGGACGGGGCCTGCGAAGCGGGGGAATCCGCCCCAGCGACGGGAGCCGGGCCGGCAAGCGCGGGACCGGCCGGAACGGCGAGGAGCGCGGCGAGGAGGACCGCCAGAAAACGCAGCACGATCACGTCTCCCCTCCCCGCTTGCCGTAACGCGGGAAACCATACAGCACGTAATGCTATGCGAAAGGCCTGCCCGCGCGGCACGGCGCCGGGGTCAGAAGATCGCGAAAAACGCCTTGATCACAATGGTCAGGGCCACCGGCAGGCCGATCGCGAGCAGCCAGAGTGCGGCGGCGTCACGGCGGAAGGCGGAGGCATGGGCCGGATCGATCGCTTCGCCGTCGGACAGGTCCGACCAGCGCTTTTCGAACCAGCGGCAGGCGGGGATTATGCCGGCGACGAGGATGACCAGCGCGGCATAGGGCAGCAGTCCCGATCCGCCCTCGTTCAATGCCTTGACCACCATGAAAATCTGGAGCCCGGTATAGACGAGCAAGGCGTAAGCGACATGATCGCTCATGGCTCGGCGCCAGTCACGCGGACCCGACCCGTCGCGCCGCCTGTAAGGAGCCGCAGCGCTACGGCCTGCAGTGCGATGCCCGTCGTGCGATGTCTCGTTCATGGTCGATCCCCGATCAATCTCCGTCGCCGACAGTATCACAGAATGACCGCCTTGTTGCAAGGACAGTAACCAAACCGAAATAAAGTTGCGTCCAGCGCACCAGCCTTGAGGTAAGCTCCGGATTTTGCCGGATTTGCCCGGATGTGCCGATATGCAAGGTAGCACGGGTTCGGCGGACGGTCGTCCCCGGCCACGCCTGGAAAGAGACTGACCGGACCATTGCAAGCAAAAATCCTGCCAAATTCGCGGTCGATGCCCTTTCATGACCCGTCATGGATGCTAAGGCACTTCGGTATGGACGACTCATCCGCGATCGAGGATGCCGCAGCAGACGCCGTCGGCGAATCCGGGGAAGCCGGGACTGCCTCGGTAGAAGGCGGTCTTGAAGTGATTTCGATCGCCAAGAGCTACGACAAGCGCGCCGTTCTCACCGACATCTCTTTGACCGTAGCGAAAGGCGAGGTGCTCGGCCTGCTCGGCCCGAACGGGGCGGGCAAGACGACCTGCTTTTATTCGATCATGGGTCTGGTGAAACCCGATTCGGGCCGCATCCTGATGGACGGGGAGGACGTGACCAAGCTGCCGATGTATCGCCGCGCGATCCTCGGGCTCGGCTATTTGCCGCAGGAAACCAGCATCTTTCGCGGCCTCACGGTAGAACAGAACATCAATGCCGTGCTCGAACTGGTCGAGCCGGACCGGGACACGCGCGCCGCCGAACTCGAACGACTGCTTGGCGAATTCGGCCTCGTGCGGCTGCGCGACGCGCCGGCCATGGCACTCTCGGGAGGTGAGCGCAGGCGCTGCGAAATCGCCCGCGCGCTTGCGGCGAAACCGTCGATCATGCTGCTCGACGAACCTTTCGCCGGGATCGATCCGCTTTCGATCAACGATATCCGCGATCTCGTGAAGGACCTGAAAGGGCGCGGCATCGGCGTGCTCATCACCGACCACAATGTCCGCGAGACACTCGACATCGTCGACCGCGCCTGCATCATCTATGGAGGGCAGGTGCTGTTCGCCGGGAGTCCACAGGAGCTGGTCGCCGACGAGAATGTGCGCAGGCTCTATCTCGGCGAGAGCTTCACGCTGTGACGCGGGCGCGGAGATAGGCCATGGCTCTGGGTCCGCGTCTCGACCTCAGGCAATCACAATCGCTGGTCATGACGCCGCAGCTGCAGCAGGCGATCAAGTTGCTGGCGGCGTCTAATCTCGAACTCGAAAGCTATATCGGCGAGGCGCTCGAGGCGAATCCTCTGCTCGAGGCCGGGACCTCGGAGCGTGAGGACGATGCCGGTTCGGGCGAAGCGGACGACATCCCGCGCGCGGAATTCGAAAGCGACCGCCTGATCGCTGCGGGCGAAGGCGAAGGCGATGCCCCGCTCGATCTCGATCCGTCTTCGCTCGACCATGATCGCGACACCGGGGACGGGGCTCGCGGCGACCGGGAAGGCGGCGATATCGAAAGCGGCGATTGGGGCGGCGCACTCGCCGCGCCGGGCGCCGGAAGCCTCGAGGACCAGCCCGACTTCGAACAGCTCGGCGCAACCGATGCGACCTTGGGCGAGCACCTGTTGGCACAAATCGGTCCGTCCTCGCAAAACGAACAGCAGGCCTTCATCGCCCGCCACCTCGTCGGCCTGCTCGACGAGGCCGGCTATCTCGCCTTCGACCTCGACGACATCGCCCATGACCTCGGGGCGGGGCGCAAGGCCGTCGAGGAGGCGCTGGCTCTCCTCCAGTCGCTCGACCCGGCCGGGGTCGGTGCGCGCACCCTCGCCGAATGCCTGGCGATACAGGCGCGCGAGGCCGATCGTCACGATCCGTGCATGGCGAAGCTGATCGACAATCTCGACCTTCTCGCCCGCGGGGAAATCGCTCGCCTCAGGCGCATGTGCGCAGTGGATGAGGAAGACTTCGCCGAGATGCTGCGCGAACTGCGCGGCTACGACCCAAGGCCCGGCCTCACCTTCGCCCCCTCGCGGGTGGACACGATCGTACCCGACGTCATCCTTACGGCAAACGCGGCCGGCGGATGGGATATCGCGATCAACGAGGACACGTTGCCGCGCCTCGTGGTCAACCGCAGCTATTATCTCGAGATCAGCGCGGCCGCGCCCGACGGGGACGCGCAGGGCTGGCTCAAGGAGAAACTCGCCGATGCGAACTGGCTGATCCGAGCGCTCGACCAACGGCAGAAGACGATTCTCAAGACCGCGGGCGAAATCGTAAGGCGGCAGGAGGGCTTCTTCCGCCATGGCGTATCCGAACTGCGCCCGCTGACCCTGCGCGAGGTGGCCGAGGCGATCGAGATGCACGAAAGCACTGTCAGCCGGGTAACCAGCAACAAATATCTCGCCTGCGAACGCGGTTGCTTCGAACTCAAGTATTTCTTTTCCAGCGGGGTCGGCTCGAGTGACGGCGAAGGGGCCTCCTCCGAAGCCATCAAGGCCCGTATCCGCGCGCTGGTCGATGCCGAGGACCCCAAGAAGGTGCTTTCCGACCAGAAGCTGGTCGACCTGCTTCGGGGGGAAGGCTTCGACCTAGCGCGCCGGACCGTCGCGAAATACCGCGAAGCGATCGGGATCGGCTCGAGCGCGCAGCGCCGCCGGGCCAAGAAGCTGGAGGGCATCAGCTGAGGCCGCGCAGCGCCTGCAGGCAAGCGCCGCTTGCCGGGCATTCGCCGGTCTTTAAGCTCCCGCGCCGCTTTTGAAGGCGCGCTGCTTTACGTGTTATTAACCTTTTCCCTTCAGATGTTGTGTGGTTAATGAAGGGCAGCACCTCTTAGCGAGGCGTTACCGCGCACACCAAGTCCACCATTATGGGGCAAGCAGGGGACCGGAAATGCGAGTGCTTCTGATCGAGGATGAGCCGACCACCGCGAAGGCCATCGAGCTGATGCTCACGACCGAGGGGTTCAATGTCTATTCGACCGACCTGGGCGAGGAAGGCCTCGATCTGGGCAAGCTGTATGATTACGACATCATCCTGCTGGACCTGAATCTGCCCGACATGCACGGCTATGACGTGCTCAAGAAGCTGCGTGTCGCCAAGGTCCAGACCCCGGTTCTTATCCTGTCGGGCATCGCCGAAATGGATTCGAAGATCCGCAGCTTCGGCTTCGGCGCGGACGATTACGTGACCAAGCCGTTCCACCGCGAGGAGCTGGTCGCCCGCATCCACGCTGTCGTGCGCCGATCGAAGGGCCACAGCCAGTCGATCATCCGCACCGGCAAGCTGGCCGTGAACCTCGACGCCAAGACGGTCGAAGTGGACGGGGCGCGGGTCCACCTGACGGGCAAGGAATATGCGATGCTCGAGCTGCTCAGCTTGCGCAAGGGCACGACGCTGACCAAGGAAATGTTCCTCAACCACCTCTATGGCGGCATGGACGAACCCGAACTCAAGATAATCGACGTGTTCATCTGCAAGCTTCGCAAGAAGCTCTCCCATGCCTGCGGCGGCGAGAACTACATCGAGACCGTCTGGGGTCGCGGCTATGTTCTGCGCGACCCGAACGACGAGGCCGAAGCCGCATGATCCACTTCACGTTCCTGTAAAAAGGCCTCCGGACTGCATGAGCATCGGAGGCCTTTTTCATGCCAAACGCTTTTCGGCGCGTCCGCATTGGAGCGCCGTCAAGGTCGCCCTTCTCCGCACCGCGAGCCCGACGCGCACGGACAATCAGCAAGAACCGCCGCGCGCCCGGAGCGCTTGCCCTGGCACCTATTCCCGCCCCTGCAGGCCCTGCGCAAGATCGAGCCCCGAAGGCTCCTGGAAAACGCGCAGGCCGAATTCGGGAATGATCGCGAGGATATGGTCGAATATGTCGGACTGGATTGCCTCGTAGACCGGCCATTCCGTGCTGGCGGCAAAGCAGTAAAGTTCGAGCGGCACGCCTTGCGGCGTAGGGGCGAGCTGGCGTGCCATCAGGGTGAAGCCCTTGTCGCTGACGCGCGGATGATCCTTCATGTAGGCGACCGCATAGGCCCGCAGCGTGCCGATATTGGTGATCCGCCGCGCATTGACGAAATCGTCGCCGTCGGACAACGTTCGCGCGTTCCATTCGGCAAGTTCGGCGCGCTTGGCGTCGAGATAGGGCTTGATCAGCCGGAAGCGCGAGAGCTGCTCGATCTCTTCCTCGCCGAGGAATCGGATCGTGTTCTGGTCGAGATGGACCGCCCGCTTGATCCGCCGTCCGCCGCTGTCCGTCATCCCGCGCCAATTGATGAAGGCATCCGAAATCAGGCGGTGGGTCGGGATCGTGGTGATCGTCTTGTCGAAGTTCTGGACCTTCACCGTGTGCAGCGCGATGTCGATCACGTCACCGTCCGCGTTCATGCTGGGCATCTGGATCCAGTCGCCCACCCGCAGCATGTCGTTCGAGGACAGCTGGACGCTGGCAACGAGGCTGAGGATGGTGTCCTTGAACACCAGCAGGATCACTGCGGCCATCGCACCGAGCCCGCCCAGCAGGACGAGCGGCGACTCTCCGATCAGCACCGAAATGACGATGATCGCAGCCCCGCACAGGACCACGATCTTGAGCACCTGGAGGTATCCCTTGATCGGCCGGTTCTTCGAGATCGGGCGGCGCTCGTAGACCTCGTTGGCGTAGGTCAGCGCCTTGACGATCGCCATTGCGATCGAAAGAACGATAAGCCCCTGCGCCAGATTGGCGATGACGGTGCGCAGGTCGTCGTTCAGGTGCCGGACGAAATCGATACCGCGAGAGACGATCAGCAGCGGGATTACGGTTGCGAGCCAGGCGGCGGCCTTGTCGGAAGTATCGGTCTGCTTGTCGAGGAAAGGCGCCGCGGCGCGCAGGATCACCTTCTTGAGCAGGAAATTGGCCGCGAGCGCGGCGAGCGCGAGCAGCACGAGGCCGATCAGCGACTGCACCCACAGCGCCTGTTCCTCGAAATTGGTCAGGAGATCATTCATTGCCGGACGCGATAGCGGCACAGGGGCACAATGCTCAAGCCTTGTGGCGGGATTGCCCGGCGCAAGCGCGCGGGTGCCGCGCCAAGGGGACTGGACAAGCGCCCGTCCCCCGCCCTAGCGCGCGGCCCGATGACGAAAGCACGGGCATGACGGCATACAAGGAAGGCGATCCCACGACATTGAGTCGGCTTTATGGCCGTTCGGTGGGCAAGCCCCTGCGCGCGCGCCAGCAGGGGCTGGTCGACAATCTCCTGCCCAAGATCGCCGTGCCTGACGAAGGCCCGGTGACGGCCGAGCGGCTGTTCGGCGAGGCTTGTCCGCTGCATTTTGAAATCGGTTTCGGCGGCGGCGAACACCTCGCCTATCGCGCCGACCTGTTGCCGAACCACGGCTTCATCGGGGCCGAGCCCTTTCTCAACGGGGTGGCGCAGGCGCTGACCCATGTCGAGCAGCAGCGGCTCGCCAATGTCCGCCTGCATCACGGAGATGCGCTGGAAGTGCTTGGCCGCGTGCCCGACGGGGCGCTGACCATGATCTACCTTCTCCACCCAGACCCCTGGCCCAAGGCGCGGCATGCGAAGCGACGGATGATGAACGACGGGCCGGTCGCGCTGTTCGCCGACAAGCTGAAGGCCGGCGGCGAGCTGCGTTTCGGGACCGATCACGCCGTCTACCTGCGCCATGCGCTGATGGTGATGCAGCGCCACACCGATCGCTTCGAGTGGGTCGTGGAAGGCCCTTCGAGCTGGCAGAACCGCCCCTCGGGCTGGTGCGAGACGCGCTACGAACAGAAGGCGCGCGAGAAGTTCGGTCACGAAGTGTGGTATTTCCGCTTCCGCAGGCTTTGACACAGGGCACAGGCGCCGCAATCTCGCTTCATCGCAGCTGAGCCATCAGCGAACGCGCAAGCATCGGTAAAAACACGGTTTTTCGGAACGAGAGCCGGGCTTCGACCGTCGGTTGGGTGAATACCGATCGAAAGGAAGGCAAGCATATGGCTATCACCACCCTCCGCGAACTCTACATAGACCAGTTGCAGGATATCTACAGCGCCAACCGTCAGTCGCTCGAAGCGACGAAGAAGATGCGCGACAAGGCGAGCGAAAGCGACCTCAAGGCCGCGCTGGATGACGGCTTGAAAGGGATCGAAGACGGCATGAAGCAGGTCAAGGCTCTCATCGAAGGCCACGATGCCGATCCCACCGGCGAACATTGCAAGGGCATGGAAGGCCTCGTCAAGGAAGCCAATGCCCACGCGATCGACGCGAACATCGACGACAAGGACGTGCGCGATGCGTCGATCATCACGCAATACCAGCGGATGGTCCATTACGGCATCGCCGGATACGGCACCGCACAGGCCTTTGCCAAGCGCCTTGGCCTCAATGACGACGCGGCGACCATCGGCAAGTGCCTCGATGAAACCTATGACGGCGACACCCGGATGAACAAGATCGCCCGGCGCGAAGTGAACCCGGCAGCGGCCGCCTGATCTCGCGCGAAATCGATTGGAAGCGGGCCCGGCCTTTCGGTCGGGCCCTTTTCGTGTCAGCCGACGACGCCCGCGCTTGCCAGCACCGAGAGCGTCAGGACGTCCGGGGTGAGCGCGGTCATCGGCGCGATCTGGACCGGCTTTTCCATCCCGATCAGCATCGGCCCGACGGTCGTGTTCGCGCCGAGTTCGCGCAGCATCTTGGCCGAAAGGTTTGCCGACTGAAGGCCGGGCATGATCAACACGTTGGCGGGCGCGGACAGGCGGCTGAAGGGATAGAGCTTCATCACGGTCGGATTGAGCGCGGCATCGGGCGCCATCTCGCCTTCATATTCGAAGCCGGGATCCTCGCGGTCGAGGATCGAGACGGCCTCGCGGATGTTGCCCAGCCATTGCCCCGACGGATTGCCGAACGTCGAATAGGACAGGAACGCGACACGCGGCTCGTGGCCCATTCGGCGCGCGACGGCGGCGGTTTCGCGTGCGATATGGGCAAGCTCCTCGGCCGTCGGCCGCTCATTCATGGTCGTGTCGGCCAGGAAGGTGGTGTGGTTCTTGCCGATCATCATGTGAACGCCGAACGGCAGCGCGCCGGGCTTGCGGTCGAGCACCATGTTCACCTCGCGCACGGTCTGGGCGAAGGTCCGGGTAAGCCCCGAGATCATCCCGTCGCCATGGCCGAGCGCGACCAGCAGCGCGGCGAAGACGTTGCGCTCCTGGTTGACCATCCGACGCACGTCGCGTTCGGTATAACCGCGCCGCTGGAGCCGCTTGTAGAGATAGTCGACCATGGCGGGCACGTGCTCGCTGTCGGCCGAGTTCTGGATCTCGAAACTGCCGGGATCGGAAACCGAAAGCTGGTGCAGTTTGTCGAGCACCGCCTTGGTCCGCCCGACGAGGATCGGCATGCCATATCCGAAATCGCGGAACTGGATCGCGGCGCGCAACACGACCTCCTCTTCGGCTTCGGCGAAGACCATGCGCTTCGGGTTCTCCTTGGCCTCGTTATAGACACCGCTGAGGACTGCGGTCGTCGGATTGAGCCGCGAGCGCAACTTGATGCGATAGGCCTCGAAATCCTCGATTCGCGCCTGCGCCACGCCCGAATCCATCGCCGCCTTGGCGACCGCCGAGGAAACGACCTCGATCAGGCGGGGATCGAAGGGTGCGGGGATGATGTAGTCGGTCCCGAACTTGTGGTTCTTGCCATAGGCGGCGGCGACTTCCTCGGGCACGCGTTCGCGCGCAAGCTTCGCGATGGCCTCGGCGGCGGCGACTTTCATCTCCTCGTTGATCGTCGTCGCCTGCACGTCGAGCGCGCCGCGAAAGATGAAGGGGAAGCCGAGCACGTTGTTGACCTGGTTCGGAAAATCGCTCCGGCCCGTGGCGATGATCGCGTCGGGGCGGACTTGCTTGGCTTCGTCCGGCATGATTTCGGGCACGGGATTCGCCATGGCGAAGATGATCGGCTTGTCGGCCATCTTCTCGACCCATTCGGGCTTGAGCGCGCCCGCTGCGGACAGGCCGAGAAAGATATCCGCCCCGTCGAGCGCTTCTTCGAGGTCCTTCGCATCGGTGGCGGTCGCATGCGCGCTCTTCCACTGGTCGATTTTCTCACGGTCGGGAGTAATCGGGCCGGACCGATCGCACATGATGACGTTGTCGGGCGCGACTCCCATCGCCTTGATGAGCGCGGTGCAGGCGATCGCTGCCGCACCGGCGCCGTTCACGACGACTTTCACGTCCTTGATGTCGCGGTTCGTCAAATGGCACGCATTGAGGAGGCCCGCCGCGGTGATGATCGCGGTGCCGTGCTGGTCGTCATGCATGATCGGAATGTTCATGCGCTCGCGCAGGGCCGCTTCGATAATGAAGCACTCGGGCGCCTTGATGTCCTCGAGATTAATGCCGCCGAAGGTCGGCTCCATCAGCGCCACCGCCTCGATGAACTTGTCGGGGTCCTCGGTCGCGAGTTCGATATCGATCGAATCGACATCGGCGAAACGCTTGAACAGCACCGCCTTGCCTTCCATCACCGGCTTGGAAGCGAGCGCGCCGAGATTGCCGAGACCGAGGATCGCCGACCCATTGGAGATCACCGCGACGAGATTCGCCTTGGCGGTGTAGCGCGCCGCGAGCCTGGGATCCTGCGCAATCGCCTCGACCGGGGCAGCGACACCTGGCGAGTAAGCGAGGCTGAGATCGCGCTGCGAGGTCATCGGCTTGGTCGCGACGATCTCCAGCTTACCCGGCCGGATCGTCTCATGATAGAACAACGCCTCGCGCGTGGTGAACCCGCCCTTCGGCCCGCCCGTCGGTTCGTCAGCCATGCCGCTATTCCTTCAACTGCCCATGCCCTGTGCTCGACAGCCGCTTAGCCCGGCAGAATGACAAACGATAGGCTCTTATGGCCCGCTAGGGCCATGGAACAGGGGAAAGCCCGGCACCGCCTCGTTACGGATCGTCGGTGCGATGCTAGTCGGGAGTCCATGGCAGCAAGGACAGCCTCGACAGCCGCCGGTAAGCCCCGGGGCAAACCCACGCCGATGATGGAGCAATATCTCGCGCTCAAAGAAGAGGCGGGCGCATCGCTGCTGTTCTACAGGATGGGCGATTTCTTCGAGCTGTTCTTCGACGATGCGAGGCAGGCCGCGCAAGTGCTCGACATCGCGCTGACCACGCGCGGCGAACATGCCGGCGAGCCGGTGCCGATGTGCGGCGTTCCCGTGCATTCGGCGGAAAACTATCTTGCGCGGCTGATCAAGGCAGGTTGCAAGGTCGCGATCGCCGAGCAAGTCGAAACCCCCGAGGAGGCGAAAGCGCGGGCGAAGCGCGAGGGCACGCCATCCTCGAAAGTGCTGGTGAAGCGGGACATCGTCCGTTTCGTGACGGCGGGCACGTTGACCGAGGAGGCGCTGCTCGAACCGCGCCGGGCGAACCTGCTGATCGCGCTTGCCGAGATCCGGGACACCATAGGGATCGCCAGCGCCGATATCTCGACCGGGCGCATGGTGCTCGAGGAATGCGCGCCAGACATGCTCGGAGCGGAACTCGCCCGGATCGCACCAAGCGAAATCGTGATCCCGGAAGATTTCGCCTTCGCGCATGAGCCGGGGCTCGAGGAAGCGGCCTTTCACGCAAAGAGCGCCTTTTCGAGCGATGGCGGCGCAGAAGCCCTGCGGCGCGTCCACGGGGTTTCGACGCTCGACGGGTTCGGAGATTTCAGCCGCGTGATGCTCGCGGCAGCGGGGGGACTGATCGCCTATCTTGAGCATGCCGGGCGCGGACGTCTGCCGCTCCTGCTGCCTCCGATAAGGCGCGCCGGGCATGCGGGGCTGGCAATGGACGAGGCGACACGCACCAGCCTCGAAATCCTCGCCGGCAGCAACGGCGGGCGCGGCGGGAGCCTCGCGGCCGCGCTCGATCGCTGTTCGACCGGGGCGGGCTCCCGCCTGCTGGCGGAGGACCTGTCGGCTCCGTTGCTGGACCGCGAGGAGATCGAGGCGCGCCTTGCGCTCGTCCAGTTCTGGCTTGACCGCCCGATCGAGCGGGCCGCCTTGCGCGATGCAATGCGTGCGCTGCCGGATATCGGCCGCGCGCTCGGGCGCATCGCGGCCGGGCGGGGGAGCCCGCGCGATCTGGGGCAGGTGCGCGACGGGCTGGTCGAAGCGGCGCGGCTGCATGACTGGCTGGGCGAGGCAACGGACCGCCCGACCCTGCTGGAGCGGCTGCTGCCCGCGCTTACGGGCCATGACGTACTGATCGACCTGCTGTCGCACGCGCTCGTCGCATCGCCCCCGACCGAGCGTGGCAATGGCGGCTATATCGCAGGCGGCTATGATGCCTCGCTTGATGAATTGCGCGAGACATCGGGCAATGCGCGCAAGGCTATCGCGGCGATGGAGGCACGCTATCGCGAGGAAACCGGAACGCCTTCGCTCAAGATCAAGCATAACGGCGTGCTCGGCTATTTCATCGAGGTGCCCGCGCGTCACGCCGATCGCTTCATGGCCCCCGACAGCGGCTTCACCCACCGCCAGACGATGAAGGACGCGGTGCGCTTCAATTCGCTCGCCCTGCACGAAGAAGCCTCGCGCATCGCCGAAGCGGGCGGCCGGGCGCTGGCGGCAGAGGAGGCGCATTTCGAGGAACTCGTCGGCCATGTCATCGAAGCGCGCGAGAAAATCGCGGGGGCGGCCGCCGCGCTCGCCCGGCTCGACGTCGCGGCGGGCAATGCCGAGCGCGCGGCCGAAGGCGAATGGTGTCGGCCTTCAATCGAGGAGGACCCGGTACTCGATATCCGCGCGGGCCGGCACCCGGTGGTCGAGGCAGCGCTCGCCAAGGCGGGAGAACGCTTCGTCGCCAATGACTGCGCGCTTTCGGCGCTGGACCGTCTATGGCTGATCGGCGGGCCGAACATGGGCGGCAAGTCGACCTTCCTGCGCCAGAACGCACTGATCGTGGTGATGGCGCAGGCAGGCTGCTTCGTCCCCGCGTCATCGGCCCGGATCGGCCTCGTCGACCGCCTGTTCAGCCGGGTCGGGGCTGCCGACAATCTCGCGCGGGGACGTTCGACCTTCATGGTGGAGATGGTCGAAACCGCCGCGATCCTGGCGCAAGCGGGCGAGCGCAGTTTCGTCATCCTCGACGAAGTCGGGCGCGGCACCTCGACCTATGACGGGCTGGCTCTGGCCTGGGCGGTCGTCGAGGCGGTGCATTCGCGGATCGGCTGCCGCTGCTTGTTCGCAACCCATTACCACGAGCTTGCCCGGCTGGCCGAAAGCTGTCCCGAACTCTCGCTCCACCATGTGCGCGCTCGCGAATGGAAGGGCGATCTCGTCCTGCTCCACGAACTGGCGGAGGGTCCGGCGGATCGCAGCTACGGCCTTGCCGTCGCCAAGCTCGCCGGGGTGCCGACCGACGTGGTGGCGCGCGCCGAGCAGGTGCTCGGCAAGCTCGAACAGGCGCGCAGCGAAACCGGGGGGCTCGCCGCCGGGCTTGGAGAACTGCCACTGTTCGCAGCGGCGAGCGCGCAAGTCGAAGTAGCGCCCGAGGATCGACTGGCCGAGCGGCTGCGAGAGATCGACGTCGATGCGCTTTCCCCGCGCGAGGCGCTCGACCTGCTCTATGATCTCAAGCGCGAGGCGGCGGCCACCAAACCTTAATCCCGCTGCGATAGGTCATCCCGATGCCCCGCAACGGTTTCGTCAATATCAGGACAGCACTCGCTTTCGCCGCCGTCGTTTCGGTCGGCGCAGGCTTCGTCGCCGCCAATTTTGACGGCGTGAGCGAGAACTCCGACGACACGGCAGACTATGCCGAAGCGGAGTACGGCGCAGCGGACTATGGGACCGATACGGTGGAGCAAGAGCCTGAACCCGCCACCCAAGACAGCGCCAACGGCGCGTATTCGGAAACTCCCGATGGCTGGTACGATACCCCCTATGACGATGTCGAGCCCGGCGAGCCGCTCGACGACGCGAAGGGGTTCGATCCCTCGCCCGTCCTGCCGACAGAGCCGGTGGACGAGGATTACGTCATCGTCGAGGGCGATGGCTCACTGAACGGCGAATACCCCGAAGGGTACTGAACGCATTGCGCAGTCGAGGCGGTCAGCTTTCCTTGCCGTCATACTTTCCGGTGTTGTCGTCGTGATTGGGCTCGCCCGCATAGGCGGAATGGTCGATCCGGCCCTTTTCTTCCATCGCGCGCATCTCGTCGATCATGTCGCGTTCGTTGCCGGCGACATTGTCGACCCCGGGCGACGGCGCCTTGCGGCTTTCGGTCCCGCCGGGCTGGTCGCTTTTGTCCGACTGCGCTTCGCTGGCGACTTCCTGGGCTTGCTGGCGATGGTCGTCCTGTTCGTCATTGTGCGTCTCAGGCGCGAGGCCCGACTGGCGCTGTTCCTGGCTGACGGGGTTCTTCCGTTCGGTCATGCAAAGATCTCCTTTGCCAGACCAACGGGCCGGAAGGGGGCGATGTTCCGCCACTTTCTGCCGCCTCAGCGCGTCGGGACGTCACCTGGTGGGAACTGGCGCCTCGCCGCTGTAATCGTAGAAGCCGCGCCCGGTCTTGCGCCCGAGCCAGCCGGCTTCGACATATTTCACCAGCAACGGCGCAGGCCGGTACTTGCTGTCGCGGGTGGTCTTGTAGAGCACCTTGATGATGTCGAGGCAGGTGTCGAGCCCGACGAAATCGGCCAGTTGCAACGGCCCCATCGGGTGATTGAGACCCAGCCTGCACCCCTTGTCGATGTCCTCGATCCCCGCCGTGGACTGGCCTAGCACGAAGACCGCCTCGTTGATCATCGGCAGGAGGATGCGGTTGACGACGAAGCCCGGCTCGTCCTGCGAGAGCACCACTTCCTTGCCCAGCCCGCGGGCGAAGGCGGTGACGGCGTCGGTCGTATCCTGCGAGGTGGCCAGGCCCGGAATGACCTCGATCAGGCCCATCACGGGCACGGGATTGAAGAAATGCAGCCCGATGAAGCGTTCGGGATCGGGCGAATGGTTGGCCATGCGGGTGATCGGGATCGAACTGGTATTGCTCGCCATGATCGCGCCCTGGCCGAGCACCCTGCTCGCGTTCTCGAAGATCGCCTGCTTGATCTCTTCCTTCTCGGTAGCCGCCTCGATGATGAGGTCGGCGCTTTCCATCGGGGTGTAATCGGGAACCGGCGTGATGCGTGCAAGCAGCGCCTCGGCCTCGTCCGCCTCGATCTTGCCGCGCCCGACGAGCTTGGTCACCGCCTTCTCGATATTGGCCTTGCCCGCCTCCGCCCGTTCGAGGTCGACATCGGCGAGCATGACCTTCATTTTGTGCTGGGCGACGGTCTGGGCGATCCCGGTTCCCATCTGCCCGGCCCCGATGACGGCGATGTTGCGCATTTCTTTTCCTTCGCAAGTGCAGCAATATTGGCGCGCCTGTTAGCGCCAGCCGCACGCAAAGGCCAGCGGATAGCTACCGGTTCGCGCCCGGAACCCACTTCACGTCGGAAGCGCCGCCGTCATTGAGCACCCGTGCGAGGACGAACAGGAGATCGGACAGCCGATTGATATAGGCGCTGGCCGCCGGGTTGACGGGGCTTTCCCCGGCAAGCGCGGTCATGGCGCGTTCCGCGGCGCGGGTCGTCGCACGCGCGACATGGACCCGGGCCGCCGCTTCGCTGCCGCCGGGCAGGACGAAACTGGTGAGCGGTTCGAGGCTTTCATTTAGCGCGTCGATCTGCGTCTCGATCCATTCGGCCTGTGCAGGCACCATGCGCAGCACCATTTCGGACGGCGCGAAATCGCCGTCCTCGGCCGGAGTGGCGAGATCGGCACCAAGGTCGAACAGGTCGTTTTGGACGCGTGTCAGCAGGGCGCGATGCGCGTCGTCGGCAATCGCGCAGATAGCAAGGCCGATCGCGCTGTTTGCCTCGTCGACCATGCCGATCGCCTCGATGCGAACCGAATGCTTGGGAAGGCGGGAGCCGTCGACAAGCCCGGTCGTGCCGTCGTCGCCGGTGCGGGTGTAGATGCGGTTGAGCTTGACCATGGGCGCATCGTCTATGCGCTCTGCGTCCCCGCGTCTAGCGCGCGACCGCGAGAATGATCGCGACCACCACGATCGCCAGCGCCTGGTACTTGATCCGAGCGAACATCGCCTTGTTCTGGGCGAGTTGCATGTCGGTCGCGGTTTCGCCCTCGCCCGATTCGAGATCGATCTTGGTGGTCTTCAGAAAGGCCACGATCCCGCGGATCAGGGAAACGAGGACCATGATGCACAGGATGACGAGCGCGGGGACGAGAATGTATGCCATGAGTGCAAAATGGCCTTTCTGCGGTCAGGTTCCAGACGGCAAATGCTGCAAGCGCAATTGCCTCGCAAGCATCAATCCGTCCTCGCCCGCTTCACGGCGGTCCGAAAGCGCCGGCGAACCCCGGCGTTTCGCCAGTTTCCGGCCCTTTTCATCGAGCAGCAGGCGATGGTGGTGCCAGCGCGGCACTGGCAGGCCGAGCAACGCCTGAAGCAGCCGGTGGACATGGGTCGCCTCGAACAGGTCGGCCCCGCGCGTCACCACGGTCACCCCGTCCACCGCATCGTCGAGCGTGGCCGCGAGATGGTAACTCGCGGGCAGGTCCTTGCGCACGACCACCGGGTCGCCGCCCGCGCGCGGATCGGCGCCCTGCTCGCCCGCGATTTCGTCCACCCAACCCAGGTTTCCGGTCGCCTCAAGCGCCTTTTCCAGATCGAGCCGCAGTGCAGCGGGGCGCTCGGGATCGGGCGCGCCGCGCTTGCAGGTGCCGGGATAGACCGGCCCTTCCGGCCCTTCGCAGGTGGCCGCAGCTGCAATCTCCCGGCGGGTGCAGGTGCAGGGGTAGACAAGGCCCTCCGCGCGCAGGCGCGCGGTGGCGGCTTCGTAGCTTTCGAGGCGGGTCGATTGCGCCGGGACCTCCTCCCATTCGAGCCCGAGCCATTCGAGATCGCGGCGGAAGGTGTCAGCGAGTTCGGGCCGCGAGCGCGGTCCATCGATGTCCTCGATCCGCAGCAGGAATCGCCCGCCCGCCTCGCGCGCGCGGTCATGCGCCACGATCGCGGCAAAGGCGTGGCCGAGATGGAGCGGGCCGTTGGGGCTCGGAGCGAAGCGGGTGACGATTTCCACAGCCGGTGCCTTCTGCCACATCCCGTCGCGAAACCCCACCAAACAGGGCATCGCGAGCGCATTGGCCACATCTTGTCCACAGGTGGCCCACAGCTTGTCGCGGTGGATAAGCGGTCTGTCATGGCATTGACTCTTTTCCCCGCCACGGCATGTTCCATTCAATCAGGGAGGAACGCCCGGCGTGTTTCAGGCCGAACTGATCGAAAGGGCTGCTCGCTTCCGCAGCAGCGAAGAAGACCCGACACGCAACCTGTCGGCATGTCCCGCTCTCGTGCTGAACGCGGATTACACCCCGCTGTCCTATTACCCCCTGAGCGTGTGGCCGTGGCAGACAGCGATCAAGGCGGTGTTTCTCGACCGGGTCGATATCGTCGCGAGCTATGACCGCGAGGTTCATTCGCCCAGCCTCGACATGAAGATCCCGAGCGTGATTGCGCTGCGCCAATATGTGAAGCAGAGCGAATTTCCCGCTTTCACGCGCTTCAACGTGTTCCTGCGCGACCGCTTCCAGTGCCAGTATTGCGGGAGCGGCGAACATCTCACCTTCGACCATGTCATCCCGCGGCGCCTGGGCGGCAAGACGACGTGGGAGAACATCATAACCGCGTGCGCGCCCTGCAACATGAAGAAGGGCGGGCGCACGCCGAACCAGGCCAACATGCCGGTACGGATGAAACCGATCCGCCCGACAAGCTGGCAATTGCAGCAGCACGGCAAACTGTTCCCGCCGAACTATCTCCACGAAACGTGGCGGGACTGGCTCTATTGGGACATCGAGCTCGAGGCCTGATCATCGGCCCGATCGGGGCCGGGGCAAGGTCATCCGGGGACAGCCTCTGCGGCGAAGGAGACGGCTTTCCTACTTGCAGGCGCGGCGCTAGCTTCACTTGGGGCCCCCTATCGCCGCGAACCGTCGCGATCAGGTAGCGCGCAGCATTCAGCCATCGCGTCCCCTCGGCAGGGGGTATGTGCGACATGAACAAGCCCTCGCGCGAATCGGCCGCGCCGGGTCGCTCAGGTCACGGCCGCGCGGCGATTGAATTCGCCTTTACGCCATTCCTCGCTTGCGATCACTTCGGCGAGATGCCCGGCGGCCTGTTCAATATCGGCAAACCGCAGATAGGCCGGGGCAAAACCGAACCGGAGGATGTCGGGCGCGCGGAAATCGCCGATGACGCCGCGCGCGATCAGCGCCTGGCAGATCGGGAATGCCTGTTCGTGACGGAAAGAGAGCTGGCTGCCTCTCGCTGCGCTGTCGGCCGGACTGACGAGGTCCAGGTCAGTTCCGCGACGAGCGAGGCATTCGAGGAAGAATTCTGACAAATCGCGCGACTTTGCGTGAAGCGGCTCGACGCCGATTTCGGCGACCAGATCGACGCCGACCTCCAGCGCGGTCAGGCCAAGCACCGGCGACGTGCCGCACAGCAATTGTTCGACACCCGGCGCGGCTTCGTAATCATCGGAAAAGGCAAAGGGATCCGCATGGCCGAACCAGCCGGTGAGCGGCTGGGCGAGGTCGGCATGATGCCGCTCGGCGACATAGGCGAAGGCTGGAGCGCCGGGCCCTCCGCAGAGATACTTGTAGCCGCAACCGACTGCGAAATCCGCGCCGATCGCAGCGAGATCCACCGGAACAGCCCCGGTCGAATGGGACAGATCCCAAAGCACGAGTGCGCCCGCATCTTGCGCCGCTCGCGTAAGCTCTCCAATGTCGTGCATCGCGCCGGTCTTGTAATGCACATGGGTCAGCATCAGCAGCGCCACGTTCTCATCGAGCGCTGCGGCCAGTTCCTCGCGCGGAGCCAGGCGCCGCTCGGCGAGCCCCTGCCGTTCCAGGCCAGCGACCATGTAGGGATCGGTCGGGAAATTGCCCGGCTCGGACAGCACCACCGTGCGCCCCGGACGCATGTCGAGCGCCGCAGCGATCAGCTTGAAGAGGTTCACGCTCGTCGAATCGCAGGCGATCACCTCATGCGCGGCGGCCCCGATCAGAGGCGCGATCTTGCTGCCGATCCGCTGCGCCATTTCGAACCAGCCTGCGCTGTTCCAGCTCCGGATGAGGCCCTCGCCCCATTCCTCGCATATCACCCGCTCCATGGCCGACATGGTCTCGCGCGGCAGGGCACCGAGCGAGTTGCCGTCGAGATAGACGACACCTTCGGGCAGCACGAAACGCGCGCGAAAAGGCGCGAGCCGATCAGCCTCATCGAGTTCGCGGGCGCGAGGGGTCGGATTCATGCGAGGTCCCTCAGCACCGCGCGCACGGGCGAGGCATCGCCTCCGACGATCGGCAACGGCAGGGCGATGAGCTCGTAGCGGCCTTCCTCGACACCGTCGAGCACCAGCCCTTCCAGCACACGCATGTCGTGCTTCAGAACCGCCTTGTGAGCGAGCATGTCCTGCGAATCCTGCGGATCAAGCGATGGCCCGTCTATCCCCACCAGACGCACGCCCTGAGCACCGAGCCATTCGATCGTCTCGGGTGCGAGTGCGGTGGCATCGTCCTGCCATTCCGCGCGCGGGAAGCAATCGAAGCTGCGAAACAGCACCCGATCCGCTCCGTGGAGAGGCGGCAGGTCGTCGATCTCGATCATGGCACCGGCTCCGCGCGCATCCACCACGAGGCATTCGCCGACATAAGGCGCAAGATCGACCGAGGCGATGTCGGGCGCATCGGCGGCATAGTGGAGCGGTGCATCGGCGTGGGCGCCCGAATGGGTCGACAAGGTGAGCGCCGACACATTGACCGACGAACCATCCTCCATCTGCCAGGTACGAGCCTGCGAAAAAGGCGTGTCACCCGGCCAGACCGGCAGGCCCGGATGGAGGGCTTGCGAGATGTCGCGGATGCGCCCTTTCATATCGCGGTCCTCACGCTCAGCAATTCAGGGAAGAAGGCCTGTTTCAGAACGCCTTCGAGGTAGGGCACGCCGGGTGTCCCGCCGGTCCCGCGCTTGAAGCCGATGATGCGTTCAACCGTCTTGAGATGGCCGAAGCGCCAGCGCTGGAAATGGTACTCTAGATCAACCAGTTTCTCGGCCAGTTCATAGAGGTCCCAATGGGCCTCGGGGTCGCGGTAGATCGCAGCCCAGGCGGCCTCGACCGTCGCGTCGTGCCGCCAGGCAGCTCCCATCTCCCGCTCGAGCACGTCGGTGGATATGGCGAACCCGCGCCGGGCGAGCAGGCGAATGGCGGTATCGTAGAGGCTCGCCCGATCCGTCTCGGCCTCCAGCCGTTCGGCCCAGTCTTCGTTGCCGCGATGCAACCGGACATGCTTCGCATCGCGTCCGCCCAACATGAATTCCATCATCCGGTACTGCGCCGACTGGAACCCGCTCGACGAAGCGAGATGCGGGCGGATGCGCGAATAATCGTGTGGGGTCATGGTGGAGAGCACGTCCCAGCTCTGGATCAGCTGCTGCTGGGCACGCGCGACGCGGGCAAGCATCTTGAAGGCGGGGCGAAGCTCATCTTCCTCGATCCGCACGCGCGCCTCGGTCAGTTCGTGGAGGCACAGCTTGAGCCAGAGCTCACTCGCCTGGTGGACGATAATGAACAGCATCTCGTCATGCGCGCCCGAAGCCGGATGCTGCGCGGCAAGGATGCGGTCAAGGTCTAGATAACTCGAATAGGTTACATCGCGGCTCATTCCCGGCCTCTAGCGCAGGCGCGAAGGCGAGGAAACTAGCCCTCGATCACCCGCGTCTCGGGATGGCGCTTGTCGAGATGCTTGCGCAGGATCTTCAGGTTGCGCGTGTTCGACCGGAAGAAGAAGTCCGCCGCATCGCCCACCAGCGGGACGAGACCGATGACGGTATCGAAAGCGACATTCGCACCCATCCGGGTGAGCTGCCATTTGGACAGTCGCAGATTGCGCGCTTCCCATACGATATAGGCGCCGAGCGCAGTCGTGATGATGTCGCCGACAACAGGCACCAGACCGATCAGCCCGTCGAGACCAATCGGCACTTTCACGCCGGGAATACGCAGGCTGCGTTCGAGCAGAAATTCGACCGCCTCCACCCGCTGGCGAATCGAAGTTGGATCGGTCCCGGTCGGCAGGGTCATCGTCATGGGCCGGGCCGTTGCAGTGTCGTGAGCATCGCGTTTCATCTGCACTATATGGTCGGCTGGGTCAGCGGGAACAAGGGGTGGAGCCCCCACTGGTTCGCCGAGTATGCCCTCACCGCACCGCGCACCAGCGACCAGCGAACCGGCGGGCCGAGCGGGATGAAGACCTCGGCCTCGACCAGGGCCTCATGCGCCTCCAGAAAAAGCCGGCGTTTTTCGGCCGCATCGCCCACCACCAGCGCGTCGCGCACCAATGCGTCAGCCTCGGGCGCGCATAAGCCGAGATCGAGATCGCAATTGAACTGGTTGAGGAACCAGCGCGGCGAGGAATAACGGGCCAGCCGGTCTCGCAATCGCAGGTCCGCGCCCTCGCCTCCTTGAGCCCGCTCGACCCGTACGCCGACCATCCCCCAATCCCGCGCGATCGCACGCAGCAGCAGCGCGCTGCCCGGCCCGGGTGGCAGGTCGATGCTGACAACCGCCTCCTCGCCGGTTTCCGCGACCCAGGCCGCAATCCGGGCCACAGCGATCCGACGCCGCTGATCGAGATCGAGGTCGGGCCAGCGGCTCGCAGGAGAGAGCGACGGGTTCTCGTAAAGCCCGGGCGGAACGATCCATTCGGTCGGCTGCCAGCCGCCGAGCCCGAAAGGCTGGATCAGGCCCGCGCGATCGAGCGCCATGGACAATGCCTCGCGCCGCTCGGGCGCTGCGAGCAGCCCTTCCTCCTCCATCACCAGCAGCCCGAACAGGCCTAGGGCGGGGTCAACTTGGATCGTCCCGCGTGAGAGCGGACCGAGTTCGGCCAGCGGAAACGTCGCGAGCTTGCCATTGAGGACAAGGTCGACCTCGCCCGCCGAAAACGCCTCGACCGCCTCTCTAGCCGACATCGCACGCAGAGCCAGGGACCGGGCATAGGCCTCCCAGTTTTCCCTCGCGGGCATGCCTCTTTCCTCCGGCGGAAGGGCGCTAAGCCGGGCGAGCGCCTCGTCCCCTTCGTCCCGCGACATGATCATCGGCCCCGTGCCGCTCCCGGCCCTGACCAGTCCGAGCTCTGGCTGGGCCAGAAGGCGGAGGAATTCGGGCATGGGGCTCGACAGCCTCAGTTCTATCACCCGCCCGGTCATCGCCCTGACATCGGTGATCTTGGCGAGGTCGAGCGCAAGCGAGGTGCCATCGAGTTCGCGCAGTCGGTCGCGCAGGAGCTTTCGGATGTCGGCAGCGGTTATCGGGTCGCCGTCGGGCCAGGTCGAATCGCGCAGGCGAAAAATATAGCTCAGACCGTCATCGGTGACGATCCAGCGCTCGGCAATTGCTGGGACCACCTGCCCCATCGGATCGAGCGCCACGAGTCCTTCGGCTGTGGCTGCCCGCAAATGCTGCGCGCCCGGCGAAAGGCGCACACCTTCGGCAAAGAGATCATCAGCGCTGTCGATAACCGCGACATCGATCGGCCCGGATTCGCGCGCGGGGTCGCAGGCGGCGACGAAAAACGCGAGGAAGAGGCAGCAGCAGAATCGCATCCCCGCCGATGTTAGCATCCCGCCATTGTGGATTCAGCGACCAAATCGGGCTGCCGACCGATCAGGCGAGAGGCCCGCGTCGGACCCAGGGTCAGACCTTGCGCAGGGTTTTCGGATCGGGACGTCGCGGGGCGCGGTGGGCATAGGAGGTAAAAGACTCGCCGGAGCCGGCATCATCGCCTTCCGCTGGTCGCCTCGCCCGCTGCGAGTCGATTTCGCTGTCGAAGGCGACCCCGAACCGGTCATCCTGCACCCACGCGACACTGCCTTGGACCTCGCCGATATTGCGCAGGGCGACACGCACCCGATTGCCACGGCGCACCTGCAGGCTCGCTTCGCCCATCATACCGCCATCCGACAGGTTGCGCACCCTGACACGATGCGTCTCATCGCTTTCCTCGAGCTTCAGGTCCGCAAGGAGAAACAGGCTGTCGCGAGCGACGCTGCGCGTGTCGACACCAGTCATGTCAGATTCGCCTCCATTAACCCGGAATGCTTCTGGAACCTCCCGGCAATCCGTCGATCGCAGGGCACGCGAGTGCACTAGGGCGACGCGGTAAACGGATTCTTAAAACAGAGCGCCGCCGGTCCGGTGAGGAATGGCCTGTGCCAGACTGGAACGGCCTGCGGCCTGCGCGTCACGATCAATCGTCGCGCGAGACTTTCTCTCGGCGCTCGTGCGCTTCCTGCGCCTCGACGGTCATCGTCGCGACCGGGCGGGCGATCAGCCGCTTCAGGCCGATCGGATCGCCGGTGACCTCGCAATAACCGTATTCGCCTTCGTCGAGGCGATGCAGCGCGGCATCGATCTTGGCGATCAGCTTGCGCTGCCGGTCGCGGGTGCGCAATTCTATACCCCAGTCGGTCTCGCTCGAAGCGCGGTCGTTGAGATCGGCCTCGCGGATCGGGCCGTCCTGGAGCGATTGCAGCGTCTGGCCCGCAGCGCTGTGGATCGAGCGCTTCCATTCGATCAGCAGCATCCGGAAATAGGCCTGATGCCGCTCGTTCATGTACTCTTCGTCTTCGCTTGGGACATAATCGGGCGCGAGCATGCGCTTGGCCTTTTCGAGAATGTCGATGTCGTCCGACTTAGGCGATCCCATGTGATGCTCTTGTCCCCGCGAGTTGCTGCGTGACCCGCCCGATCGCCAGCCCGGCAACGAAGCGGCCGCGGGGCTTTCCGGACGGACATAGCCTCGCCGCGCCTATAGGGAAGGCCAGATTGGGGCACAAGCCGAATCCCTAAAAGCATGGTCTTGCCCTTTCTGAACGGCCGAATCGAGCGTTTGCCGACACCCTGAAATGCGAAAAAGACGCACTGCGTTAACCAATTATTGACCACGATCCATGAGGTCTAGGGGCGAGCGAACCCGCCAAGAGGTCGGTTTCGCAGGAACGGGGAGTGAAGAATGCAACTCACGCCAATCGAAGGGAAGACCAACCTGACGGCCGACACGGCCAGCCATGACCTCGCCTTGGCCGAACGCCTCGCGGCAGCTTCTCAGGGAGACGTTGCCGCCCTGTTCGATCTCGGCGTTGCCTATTCGACCGCGAGCGACGGCGCGCCTTCTGATCTCGTGGAAGCGCACAAATGGTTCAACCTCGCCGCCGCGCGCGGCCATGAGGAAGCCGGCTGGAGCCGGGCGGACATATCCGAGGAGATGACCGCTCGCGAGATTGCGGAGGCTCAACGCCGGGCTCGCCAATGGCTCGCCGAGGAAAGCGTTCGCGCCGCCTGAGCGGTCAGTCCGCGCCCGGCTTCCTGAACGGCGTACGATCGCCGAGAAAGAGCTGGTCGCTCGCCACGCCTTCGCGTTCGCGTTCCAGAAAATCGGCCACTGCCGCGCGGAAGCCGGGATCGCCGATCCAATGGGCCGACCATGTCTTGACCGGTTCATAGCCGCGGGCCAATTTGTGCCCGCCCTGCGCGCCAGCCTCGACCCTGGGCAGGCCAAGCTCGATCGCGACGTCGATCGCCTGATAATAGCACAGCTCGAAATGCAGGAACTTCACGTCCCGGGTGCAACCCCAGTACCGACCGTATAGTGCATCGCGGCCGATGAAGTTGAGCGCTCCGGCGATCGGTTCTTCCCCGTCGAACGCCAGAATCAGAACGATGCGCTCTCCCATCCGTTCACTGAGCAGGTCGAACGCCGCGCGCGTGAGATAGGGCGTTCCCCATTTGCGCGCGCCGGTATCCTGGTAGAAAACCCAGAACGCATCCCAGTGATGCGGCTTGATCTCATCTCCGCTGAGCCGCTCGATCCTGAGCCCGTCCTGAGCCGCAGCGCGTTCCTTGCGCAGGTTCTTGCGCTTGCGCGAGGCAAGTTCGGCCAGGAAATCGTCGAAAGTGGCATAGCCGCGATTCAGCCAGTGGAACTGGATGTCGTTGCGAATAAGCCAGCCCGCATCTTCGAATAGCGCGACCTGTTGCTCCTCGATGAACGTTGCATGGGCCGACGAGATTCCGTTTCGCTGGCAGACGACTTCTGCGCCCTTGATCAGATGCGGAGCGAGCGAAGGGTCGGACAGGAGCAGGCGCGGGCCACTCGCCGGGGTAAAGGGAACGGCGATCTGGAGCTTGGGGTAATAGCGCCCGCCAGCGCGGTGCCAGGCATCTGCCCAGCTGTGATCGAACACATATTCTCCCTGGCTATGTGCCTTCGCATAGCTCGGCATGGCCGCGCGTAAGGTGCCATGCCCGTCGGTCACGACGATTGGGGCGGGATCCCAGCCGGTGCCTTCCCCGACGCTGCCCGAATCCTCCATGGCGGTAAGGAATTCATGGCTGACGAAGGGGTTGCGCTCCCCGCCAAGCGCGTTCCATTGACCGGCATCGAACTCGCCGACCGAAGGGGCCAGCCGAACCGTCAGGCCGGAGGGATCGTTCTCGCTCATGGCAGACCATTGCCTTCGCTGATCAGGGCGTCGGCCTGGAGAAGAGCTTTCTGCCGCAATTCGGCGGTCCGGACAGTCCAAGTCAGCAGTGGTCCATGATCTGCGCGCCAAGCTGCGGCTTGGGGGTCCGGCAGGTCACGGATATCCAGAGCGAGAAAGTCCGCTGCACCATTCTCACCCGGGTCCCGCTCGCGCCACACGCCCTTAAAGCCGTTGTCGAGGGTATCGGTGCAAACAAGGCCGCAAGGGATAAGAGGGGAGTGCCTAGAGAACCATTTTGGCACTTCTTGATCAAAGCTCATCACCGCTACCGTGCTTGCATGGGCTTCCAACAATCGAGCCACGGAAAGACACGTCGAGCCGATGTCGTAATCGCGCTTCGACTTGATCTCGATGAGGATCGTTGTCCTTCCACCCACCGCCTCGAGAAACCTGTCCAGGCGCAGCGGCGTTTGGTCTGTTCCGAGAAGGCGCAAGGTTTCCAACTCGTCGGCCGTCAGGTCTTCGGTTGTGCCTCCTTGCCCCGTGAGACGGGTCAGTTCCCAATCGTGGAATACGATCGGATGATTGTCGCGGCTGCGCTGGATATCGCATTCGATCCCCATACCTGCTGCGATTGCCGCTTCGGCAGCTGCAAGCGAGTTTTCAGGCACACCAGGGGAATGCAGCCCGCGATGGGCGTATTCGCAAGCCGTGAGCCATTCGGGTGCGGCGCGAACCGTCATTGCGAAACGGCGAACACCGCATCGACCTCCACCGCCGCACCGAGCGGCAATGCAGATACGCCGACCGCCGCTCGGGCATGGCGACCCTTTTCGCCGAAAACTTCGAACATCAGTTCGGAAGCGCCGTTGGCAACCTTTGGCTGTTCGGTGAAATTGGGCGTCGAAGCGACGAAGGCACCAAGCTTCAGGACACGCTCCACCCGTTCGAGCAGGCCGGCTTCGCGAAGCTGGGAAAGGATCATCAACCCGCAGGCGCGCGCCGCCATAATCCCATCCTCCAGCGGAAGATCGTCCCCAAGCCGTCCGGTGACGAGCGTTTTGTTAAGGAAGGGCAGTTGGCCTGAGACATGGGCGATGCCTCGATGGTGGACGACCGGAACATAGCTCGCCACCGGGGCGGCGGCCTCGGGCAGGACAAGCCCCATTTCGGCGAGTCGTTCGTCGATCATCATCGTGCATCCTCTTCGATCCGTTCGATCAACCAAGGCAACGCATCGACCCAGCGGTCGATCCTCGCCTGTGCATGGCCCGCCTTGTGCGCACAATCGATCGAGCCCGCGATCATCGGCTCGCCGCACATGTGCAGGCGCACGACTTCGGGCGCGACCTCTGCGACCGAGGCGTGATGCTGAGCCAGATCGTCGATAAAAATGGTTCGGCTGGGCGCGAATTCCTCGACGATTTTCTTGAGCGCCGGGCCCTTCGGCCCCTGGTTGGTGTAGACGCGCGCATTTATGCCGATTGCGGCAAGCTGCTCCGAGCGCTTCTCGCGCCGCTCATCAACAAGGTTGGTCAGGATAACGACGTCCGCCTGCTCGGCGAGAGCATTCATGCCTTCGACCGCGCCTTTGATCGGGGTCTGCCGGTCCATTTCGCGGTCGAAAAAGCGCCCGAGCATACGCCAGATTTCGGCCGGTTCGAGCAATTCTCCGCTTTCCTGCCAGCGCAGGGCGTGAGCGAAATCGTGACCCTCGAGATTGAAATCGACGCCCTGGCTTTCCTCCAACCATTGCTTGAAATGGGCGACCATGTGGAGGAGCACTTCGTCACAATCGCTGACGATCAGAGGGCGGGTCATTGATTAAGTTCCTTTCGGGCGAGGACCAGTTCCTCGGGCGTGACGGCCAGCGCTTCGGCCGCGCGAAGCAAATCGGGTTCGTGATTGGCTAGGAAATCGAGCGCCGAGACAAGCACGCGGGGATCTTCGAGGCCTGCACGCAATGAATCGGCATCGAGCCCTGTCAGCTCGAGATAGCGATCGGCCCGCTCTGCATCGTCGAGCACCCATCCGAGCGCCGCGAGCGCGAGCGTCTGCGCGCTCGCGGAGGTCCGACCGGCAGCGGGTTCGGGACGATCCGGGATTGTGGCGGCCTCCTGGTGGGGTTACGCTCCGCCAAGGGCTGAACGGGGCGTTGCGGTAATGAAACGAATAATGGTGGTGGAGGACAACGACCTCAACCGGAAATTGTTCTGCGACGTGCTCAAGGCCAACGGCTTCGAGGTGGAGCCGGTCGCCGACGGTGAAAAGGTCATCGAAACCGCACGTGCCACAAGCCCCGATTTGATCATCATGGATATCCAGTTGCCCGGCATTTCAGGCATCGAACTGATCGAAGCGGCGCGGCGAGATACCGACCTTTGCGAAATCCCGGTTCTGGCCGTGACCGCCTTTGCCGCACGCGGGGACGAGGACCGCATTCGCGCTGCCGGAGCTTCGGGCTATCTTGCCAAGCCTGTTTCCATCAGCCCGTTCATGAACGCTGTCAAGGAACTGCTCGACGACTAGACGGGAAGACTGCTAGTCGGGAAACGTCCCTCGGAAGTGTACTCCCAGGCGAAAACTAGCATTGTCAGCAGAAGACCGCCAAGAAAGATGCGATAACCGTAGGCCAGGAATCGATACTTACGGCGGTGAAGCACGCGGCCATTCCCATAGATGTCGTGCATCATCGTTCGGTAGACGCTGGCATCGCATTGAAAGCGTTTCATGAGAAGGGCCTGCCACTGTTCCTCCTCGATGGTCGCAAAATGCCCGAAGAACAGCGGATTGAAACGCTCGTCCTGTTTCGGGGGAGCCCCGAAGGTCGGCATCACGGCGATGACTGCACACATTGAGGAAAGGAAAGCCGTCGCCGCCAGACAGAGCGTGGCAAGCGTGATCGTTTCGCCCATCAACCGCGTCACCGAGAGCGAAAAAACGACGAAGGTCGCGCCGATCATTATGTTGGCTTTCTGATCGGCCATCTGCGACAGGGTAAGGGTGTTGATCTGGGTCGTCCGCAGAAGATGGATCGCGTTGGCGGACCATTCCTGTGCCATGCCCGGCAGCTCTTCCGAACTAGGAATCGTCCGCCCCCGTCCGGACTCCCCGGGAAAATCCGGGCCAGTATCGGCCTTGTCCGTGCTGCCTACCCGGTTCAATTGTATCGTCCCCCAATCGGCACCTTGCATCGCTCTGCCAGCCGGTTCCGTACTTGACAAGGCGCACTGCGAGCCGCTTTGACCGTGAGTGCGTGAAAATTGCGCCCCTCCATCCAGAAAGAGCCCGTTCCCGCCATGACCGAAGCCGAAGTCGACGAGCGCATCCGCGGCCTAATCGACCCCTTCAACAAGAAGGGTATCGATATCACGCCGGCGACGACCTTCGCCGGCGACCTCGAATTCGACAGCCTGACGGTGATGGATTTCGTCGCCGCAATCGAGGACGAATTCGACATCATCATCAGCATGAACCAGCAGGCCGAGATCGAGACCTACGGCCAGTTGGTCAGCGCGGTGCACAAGCTGCAGGATAGCTGATAGAAAGCGTTTCCATGAACGACATGACTCCTCACTCCGCCGAGGCCGCCCGCAATTCAGGGGACCTGTTCGCCAAGTTCGATCCGATCATCGAAACCCGCGCGGCCCTGCTCGCCCGCGGGGTCGAGGATCCCTTCAGCCTAGTCATGGAAAAGGTGCTTAGTCCGACCCGTGCGATCTGCAACGGTCGCGACACGATTCTGCTGGGCACATACAATTATATGGGCATGACCTTCGACCCCGACGTCCTCGAGGCGGGCAAGGAAGCGCTCCAAGAGTATGGCTCCGGAACGACTGGCAGCCGGGTGCTCAATGGGACCTACCAGGGTCATCGCGAATGCGAAGATGCCCTGAAGGAATTCTACGGGATGGACCATGCGATGGTCTTCTCGACCGGCTATCAGGCCAATCTCGGCATAATTTCGACCATCGCGGGCAAGGGCGATTACATAATTCTCGACATCGACAGCCATGCCTCGATCTATGACGGCTGTGCGATGGGCAAGGCCGAGGTTGTCCCTTTTCGCCATAACGATATCGAGGCGATGGAAAAGCGGCTGCGGCGCGTACCGGAAGGCGCGGGCAAACTCGTCATCCTCGAAGGCGTCTATTCGATGCTGGGGGATGTTGCACCGCTCAAAGAAATGGTCGCGATCGCCAAGAGATACGGCGCGATGGTGCTGGTCGACGAGGCGCATTCGATGGGCTTCATCGGCGAGAACGGACGCGGTGTAGCCGAGGAGCAGGGTATCATCGATGATGTCGACTTCATCATCGGCACGTTCTCGAAAAGCGTGGGGACGGTCGGCGGTTTCTGCGTGTCGAACCATCCGAAATTCGAAATCTTGCGGCTGGTTTGCCGCCCCTATGTCTTCACCGCGAGCCTCCCCCCGAGCGTCGTGGCAACCGCGGCGACGTCGATTCGCAAGCTCATGCATGGGGCCAACAAACGGGCGCATCTCTGGGAGAACTCGAAGCGACTGCATTCAGGACTTGCGAAACTGGGTTTCAAGCTCGGGACGGATGAAGCGCAAAGCGCCATCGTGGCGGTCATTATGCCGGATCTCGAACGCGGTGCGATGATGTGGGAAGCGCTGCTGAAAGAGGGCCTTTACGTCAATCTTGCTCGCCCGCCTGCTACTCCGGCCGGCATGACCTTGCTGCGCTGCTCGCTTTGCGCGGAACATTCGAACGAAGAGGTCGACACGATCCTCGCAATGTTCGAGCGCGCCGGCAAGGCGGTCGGCATAATCGGCTGAACGGCCCGCTCAGCGCGTCTCGCGATCGAGCGGCACGGCTGCCGCGCAGCTTTCGTCGACAGCCTGGTCGTCATCCCCTCCGCGTAGCTGCGTGATCACAAGAAAGCCGGCGACGACCAGCAAGGCGAAAACGGTGGTTACAAGACCTAGATAGCGCTCGATGAATGCCTTGATCGGGGTACCGAAAACCCGGAAAAGCACCCCCACTACGACGAAAACGAGCCCTCGACCGGCAAGGCTCGCAAGTATGAACGGCACGAGCGCCATCTCCATGAAGCCTGCCGTGAGGGTCATGAGCTTGAACGGAACCGGGGTCGCCCCACCGATGAAGACGGCCCAGGGGCCGAGTTGCGCAAACCGGCACTGGGCTGCCGGGAAGATCTCCGCATAGCCGAGCGTCGCGATCAGCCATTCGCCGATGCTGCCGTAGAGCCCCCACCCGATCGCATAGCCGAGCATACCTCCTGCCACCGACGAGAGCGTTGCGACGATACCGAAGCGTAGCGCTTTGCGCGGTTCGGCAAGGCACATCAAGCCGAGTAACGGATGCGGCGGGATCGGAAAAAAGCTGGCCTCGATAAAGCAGAAGAAGGCCAGCCAAACCTGAGCTTGGCGGTGGGCTGCCTTGTCCATGGTCCAGTTGTAGAGCCTGCGCAACCACGCCAAGAGATAAGCCTTTCCTTAGGAAGCGTCTGGGGATTAGGCGACGTGAACCACCCGCGCAAGATGGAAAAAATAACCATCACGGTTCGCAATCCTTGACATCGTGACGCTTACGGGTTATCAAAAGTCATCATCGCGATAATGCGAGTCGTCAGGGACGCCCCCTCTCTTGTGGGTGCATCACTTGCTTCCGCTCTTCGACCCCAAAGGTTTCCTGATGAAGGTATCCAGGCATCCGGCCGACTCCGGGTGCGCGGCCCGCACCCGCACCCATCCCCGATGGCGAGACCGGTTCATTTCGCATCTCGAGCAGAGTTGTTGCGTAATCCGGTCAGCCGAACGGGCCGGTATCTCGACCGGACGAGCCTATCGCGCGCGCCGAACGGAGCCAGACTTCGCGCGCGCATGGATCGCCGCTTTGGGGCGGGGCTATGAGGATCTCGAGCTCGAGATGCTGCGCCGCCTGCGCGAGGGAGACCTTCTGACAAAAGACGGGGTTAAATACGATTTCGCCAGCGCGATCCGCTTGCTCGGCCTTCACCGGGACAACATGCTGCGCTTCCACGCCGACCAGCGCAATGTCACCGCCGCCGAAATCCGCGCATCGATCGACCGCAAGATCGCGGACATAAGGCAACGGATCGCCGACGAGGACAAGGACGCTGGCGAGGACAACCAACCATGAGCGAGCCGCTCGAATGTCTCGCCCGCGCGGCATCGGACCAGTCGGCGCAGCTCGCGGGATCCTTGACCGCCGAGGAACGCTGCGAGTTCGTCTATCACTGGGAGCTCTTCGCCCGTCCGTCGCAGCTTGCGCCAACGGGCGAATGGCGGGTCTGGCTGGTCATGGCGGGGCGCGGCTTCGGAAAGACCCGCGCCGGTGCCGAATGGGTGCGCGCTATCGCGGAAAACCATCCGGAAGCCCGGATCGCGCTCGTCTCCGCCTCGCTGGGCGAGGCGCGCGCCGTGATGGTCGAGGGGGAAAGCGGGATTCTTGCCTGCACCCCGCCCGAACGCCGCCCCGTGTTCGAGCCCTCGCTCAGGCGCCTGCGCTTTCCAAGCGGTGCACAGGCTTTCCTGTTCAGCGCACTCGAGCCGGAGGCCCTGCGCGGGCCGCAGCATAGCCATGCCTGGTGCGACGAAATCGGCAAGTGGCCGTTGTCCCACCAGCGCGCGACACGGTGCTGGGACAATCTCCTGATGGGGCTGAGGCTGGGGAGGGAACAGCGGGTCGCCGTCACGACGACACCGCGCCCGGTTCCGCTGGTCGAGCGCCTGCTCCGCCAGCAAGAGGATGGAGCTACCATAGTTACACGAGGTTCGACGTTCGACAACAAGGCAAACCTGCCGGGACGCTTTCTTGCGGCGATCGAAGCTGAATTCGCGGGCAGCCAGCTTGCCAGACAAGAGATCGGAGGTGAACTCGTCAGCGATATCGAGGGTGCCTTGTGGCAGCGCGCTCTGATCGAGACCGTGCGCGACTGCGGCGAGCATCCTCCCCATTGCCGCATTGTGGTCGCGGTCGATCCGCCGGCCTCCGCTTCGGGCGACGAATGCGGGATCATCGTTGCCAGCCTAGGGACGGACGGGCTCGCCCGGGTGCTCGCTGATTGCTCGCTCGGCAACGCCTCGCCCGAGCGCTGGGCGGAGGCTGTCGCGGTAGCCGCCGAGACCTGGCAAGCCGACCGAGTCGTGGCCGAGGCCAACCAAGGCGGCGCGATGGTCGAAACCGTGTTGCGAGCCGCAGACCACGCGCTTCCGCTGAGGCTGGTCCATGCCAGTCGCGGCAAATGCGCGCGCGCTGAACCGGTAGCAGCGCTCTATGGAGCGGGTAAAGTCAGACATCACGGGTTCTTCGCAAGGCTCGAGGACCAGCTCTGCGGCATGATGCTCGGTGGTGAATATGCCGGTCCAGGACGCAGTCCGGATCGCGCCGACGCGCTCGTCTGGGCACTCACCGAGCTAATGCTTGCGCGAGTTTCAAAACCGCGCGTGCGGCAGATCTGAACGCCCCCGGGACGGATTACGACCAAGAAGGAATTCTCATGGCTCTGCTCGAGACGCTGCTCTCCGCCTTTAAGGGCGGGGAGCGAAACCGCGTGCCGCTGTTTCCGGGATATTTACAAGGGTGCCTGTCGGCATTCGGGGCGGAAGGGAACAGCCGCCCCTTCGACTATCGCCACGCGGTCGAGGCGGCCTATCTCGCCAATCCGATCGCGCAGCGAGCGGTCCGCATCGTCGCCGAGGGGATCGGACAGGCGCCGCTATCCTGCGAGGACCCGGACATCGTGCGGCTGGTAACGGCGACCAGCGCGGGCCAGCCACTCATCGAAAGTCTCGCTGCGCATGTGCTGCTTCATGGCAATGGATTCGTTCAGATCCTCAAGGATGCGTCGGGCAAGCCGATCGAGTTGTTCGCGCTCAGGCCCGATCGCGTCTCGATCATCGCCGGACCGGACGGCTGGCCGCAGGCATACCGCTACGAGGTCGGCAGTGAGGGGATGACGATCCCGGGAGAGGATGAGAACGGCTGGCCTACCATCGTACAGGTGAAGGCGATGCATCCGCTCGACGACCACTTGGGGGCTGGCGCGCTGGCCGCGGCATACAAGGCGATCGCGGTCCACAACGCTGCCACGGCCTGGAACCAGTCGCTGCTCGAGAACGCTGCGCGGCCTTCCGGTGCGCTGGTCTACGAGGGCGGAGACGGGGCCGGGCTCACCGCAGAACAATTCGACCGCCTGCGCGACGAACTCGAGAAAGCCTTCGCCGGTGCGATCAATGCCGGTCGACCGCTGCTACTCGACGGCGGCCTCAAATGGCAGAGCATGGCGCTTTCCCCCGCAGACATGGATTTCGCCACCCTCAAAAGCGCCGCTGCACGGGAGATCGCGCTGGCTTTCGGCGTGCCGCCGATGTTGCTCGGTCTGCCGGGTGATAACACTTATTCGAACTATCGCGAGGCGAACCGCGCGCTCTGGCGACTGACTCTGCTCCCGCTTGGCCACAAGCTTCTCTCGGCTCTTGGCGAAGGGCTGCAGCCGTGGTTCCCCGAAGCGGCGCTGGCCATCGATCTCGATCGGATTACCGCTCT
This sequence comes from Erythrobacter sp., assembly GCF_040217515.1. GTDB lineage: Bacteria > Pseudomonadota > Alphaproteobacteria > Sphingomonadales > Sphingomonadaceae > Erythrobacter. The sequence goes on along the minus strand of NZ_JAVJPT010000003.1, from coordinate 407,649 downwards.
TTCCGAGGACCGGGAACGGCTCTGGAAACAGGTCAGCGACGCCGATTTTCTAAGCCGGGAGGAAAAACGCAGATTGCTGGGATTCCCGTCAGAGGAGGGTGTCCGATGACTCGTCCCGCCATGCTGGCCACACTGATGAAGCAGGCCAATGAAGAGGGGGCGGAACTGGTGACCCTGCGCGCGATCGTCGAGGAAACGAGCGAGCTCGCCGCCGACCGTATCCTAGAGCGGCTAGGCCTCGACGACGCGCAGGCGGAGGACGATCTCGGAGAATTGCGCGAATTGTTGCAGGCCTGGCGCGATGCCAAAACGAGCGCATGGAAAGCCCTCGTCGATTGGGCCATCCGCGCCGCACTCGCCCTGCTGCTTGTCGGGATCGCCTTCCGGCTTGGCGTCTGGGACGTGCTATGAAACCGGCCCGGGTAATGCGTTTCGCCGGCTATGCGGGGCTGTTCGATCTTGCCGATGGCGACCGTGACGTAATTCGCAGGGGTGCCTTCGCAGCATCGATAGAGCGGCGAGTCCGTCCGTTCCCGCTGCTCTGGCAGCATCGCCCCGACCAGCTCATCGGTGAGATCGAACGGATCGCGGAGGATGGGCGAGGTCTGAGGGTAATCGCTCGGATCGATCGGCTCGCCTCGCGCGCAGCCTTCCTTCTCAGGAAAGGCAAGATTAACGGCCTGAGCTTCGGTTATCGCGCGCGCGATGCGCGGCGATCCGAGGCAGGCCGCGAATTGCTCGAGATCGAGCTTTTCGAAATCAGCCTCGTCACCCACCCGCTCCAGCACGGAGCGAGGGTCCACCTCATCGCCTGAACGCCCTTCTCGCGAAACCCACTCGCCACTCGCCACTCGCCACTCGCCATTCGCTCGCCGCCAGAGCGCGGCTCTTTTCGTGCCAGTAGAAAGGTTGAATATGGAAAAACCCGTCAATACCACCAGTGTGCCAGTCACCGCACCCGCCGACGAACTTGAGGAGAGCTTTGACATCGTCGCCCGCCAGGACCGGGCCGAAGCGGAGCTCCAAGGCCTTCGCAGCGACGTCGATGACGTGAAGATGCGGCTGGACAAGGTCGCCAAAGCCGCGACCAGACCCTCGATCGCTGGACGCGAGATGGAAAGCCCGGAAGTGAAGGGATTCGTCGACGGCTATCTGCGCCGCGGGCGCGAAACCGAGGTCAAGTCGATCAGCACGGCAACTCCCGGGGATGGTGGCTTCGCGGTCCCTCGCGAACTCGACGCGGTCATCGCCCGCGAACTAGCCGAAATCAGTCCGGTCCGCAACATCGCGCAGGTGGTGAAGACAGGGACATCGGGCTATCGCAAGCTCGTCGCAACCGGCGGGACCGCTTCTGGCTGGGTCAGCGAAACCGCCGCCCGACCCGAAACCGCCACGCCGAACTTCAGCGAAATCGCGCCCCCATGCGGCGACCTTTATGCCAATCCGGCGGCGAGCCAGGCGATGCTCGACGATGTCGGCTTCGATCTCGAAGCCTGGCTCTCGGCGGAGATCGCGGCAGAGTTCGCCCGTGCGGAGGGGGATGCTTTCGTGAAAGGGACCGGGACCAACCAGCCCGAAGGTTTCCTCACCGCGCCGACCAGCACGGCGGAGGACGGCACTCGCAGCTTCGGCCAGCTTCAGTACATCGGCTCGGGCAATGCGAACGGATTCGATGCCGAGCCCGATGCGAAACTGATCGACCTCATCCATTCGCTTAAGGCTGGGCACCGGCAGGGAGCGTGTTTCGTCATGAACTCGGCAACGCTCGCTGCGGTGCGCAAGCTCAAGACCTCGGACGGCGCGTTCCTGTGGCAGCCCGGCCTCGTCGAGGGCCAACCCGACCGCCTGCTCGGCTATCCTGTAATTGAGGCCGAGGACATGCCCGATGTCGAGGGCGGCGCATTCCCGATCGCCTTCGGCAATTTCCGTCACGGCTACCTGATAGCCGAACAGAGTACGACGAAAGTGCTGCGTGATCCGTTCACCAACAAGCCCTTCGTGCACTTCTATGCCACCCGACGGATCGGCGGTCAGGTGCTCGACAGCAACGCGATCAAGCTTCTGAAGATCGAAGCCTGATTCTCCCGTTCCGGTACGCGCGGGTCGCCCCTTGCCCGTGCGCATCGGCGCATGGCGCCCGCATCGTCCCTGTCCAGCACGGACGATACGGGCGCCTTTTTCATGGTCATGCTTTCATTGCCTTCGGAGATCGAAATGCGACGCACCGTCGTCCAGCCTGCCAGTTTCTCGGGAGAGGCCGTAGCCGAACTTAGATCCTGGCTCGGGATCAGCCGCGAGGCCGACGACGCCATGCTCGTCGACCTACTCGAGGCCAGCCATGCTCTTTGCGAATCGTTCACGGGACAAATGCCGCTCATCCAGACGGCTGAGGAGCAATTTCCGTTTCTTGCGGGCCCATGCCAGCTCTCGGTTAGGCCGGTTCGATCGCTCGTCTCGATCGACGAGATTAGCGGCGATGGATCCCGAAGCCCCCTCGACGCGAGCGATTACGATTTGACCATCGAAACGGATGGCATAGCCCAGATCGAGTTCTCTTCCCGCGGCGACGGTCGCCCGCTAGCGATAAGCGTGCAGGCCGGAATCGCACAGGAATGGGCCAGCCTGCCCGCTCCCTTACGGCAAGGTATGATCCGGCTTGCAGCCCATCATTTCCGGGAGCGCGATCGCCCGGCGCAGACCAAATATGAATCGCTCGGTATCGCCGCACCGGCGAGCGTAACGGCGTTATGGCGGCCTTGGCGCCGGGCAAGGCTCACATGATCGAAACCCAGAGCAATCTCGATGCAGTGATCGACCGGCTGAAAAGACATGCGGAACAACTTCGTACCGTCCGGGCAGTACGCCGGGCAGGTTCCCGCATCGAACTGACCAGCGACTGGCGTTCAGCTGCCAGCCTATGGCCCGGCTTCGCACAGGATTGACCATGGAAAATCGCTTGAGAGCGCAGCTGATCGAATGGCTGCGCCTGGACCCTGCGTTGGCCACCATCAATGCAATCGAGGAGGAAAGCCCGCTCGGCGCGAGCACTCCCTGGCTCGGTATTGCGGCGAGCGCCTCCGCCGATTGGGGGACGAAGGACCGGCCGGGACGCGAAGTTCGAATCGCTCTCGAACTCGAAAGCCGGTCCGACGAGCCGGCCGCCGATGCCGATTTGCTCGCTGCGATCGAGCGGAGGGTGCTGGCCCTCCCATCGGCGCAACACGGGTTCGAGGTCGCCTCGATCCGTTTCCTGCGCTCCCGAAGCGAAGCGCGACCAAGCAATCTGCGGGGCGGACTGCTCGAATTCCGCTTTCGTATTCTCGAACACACTCAGGAGTAATCTACCATGCCTGCCCAGAACGGCTCCGCCTTCCTGCTCAAGATCGGCGACGGTGCCGCATCACCGACATATGAAACCGTCGCCGGCCTTCGAACCACGCAATTGTCGATCAACGGAGACGCGGTTGTCGTGACGCACAAGGAGTCGGGCGGTTGGCGCGACTTGCTTTCCGGTGCGGGGACGCGTTCTGTTTCGGTGAGTGCTGCGGGGATCTTTCTCGGCAGCGCGGCGGAGAGCCGGGTGCGCGGCCATGCCCTTGCGGGAACAATCGACGATTATGAACTGGCCTTCGAAGATGGCGAACGCCTGCGCGGCAGATTCCTCGTCCAGCGGCTGGACTATTCTGGCGATTTCAATGGCGAGCGCACTTACACGCTGCAGTTGGAAAGCTCCGGCCCCGTGGTGCCTGAATGACACGTCCGCCCAATTCCCATCGCGGAGAGACGAGCGTTACGGTCGGGCACAAGACATTTGTGCTGCGCCCGAGCTTCGAAAACCTGGTTGCAGCGGAAGAAGAACTTGGCCCGCTTTTTGCGCTAGTGGAGCGCGCCTCCGAAGGGGCGCTGACCCTGAGGGAGATGGGCGCGCTCGTTTGGCATTGCATGTCGCCGGATGACCGGCCCGAGCGGGACGCGATCGGGCAAGCCCTACTCGAGATGGGCCTTATCGCCGCAACAAAGCCAGTGCGCGCAATCCTCTCCCAGGTCCTGCAGGGGCGCGAATGATTCGTTCCTTCGGCGACGCGGCAGTGCGCTACAGCGCCGTGGCTGCGCAATTGCTCGGTTGGCATCCGCAGGATTTCTGGACCGCCACGCCCCATGAACTCGCACTCGCATTGCAGCCAATCGGCGACGAAACCGATCTCGAGGTCCCCAGCCGGGAACATATCGCATGGATGATGGAGCGAGACCTTCATGACTGACACATTCGACGAGCTCGTTATCGATCTGCGCGCCAGCACCGATGCGTTCAGTGCCGATCTTGAGGCGGTTCGAGGGTCGATCGACAGCAGTCTGGTGGATGGCTTCGACAAGGCTGGGGAGAGGCTCGAGCGTGGACTGGTCTCCGCCATCCGCCGCGGCGGCCTGGGATTCGAGGACCTCAAGCGTCTCGCCTTTCGCGCATTCGACGATATCGCCGCTCATGCCCTCCAATCCGGCTTCGGCGACGTTTTCGGGGGCTCCGGCGGAGGCCTCGGCGGCTTTCTCGCACAGTCCTTCGGCGCGCTGCTGGGATTGCCTGGACGCGCGACGGGAGGGCCAGTCTCCCCCGGGCGCGCCTTTCTGGTCGGCGAATCGGGCCCGGAGATCTTCGTCCCGACCTCTTCCGGCAGGATCGAAAGCGGTATCGCCACTGCAGGCGCAGGGCGCGATGTGCGTGTGGCGATCCAACTCACCTCGCCGACGGAAAACGCTGCGCCGACAGCGATGCAACGTTCGTCCCGCCAACTAGCGAGCGCAGTGCGCCGCGCAGTCGAACAGGCCTGAGGAAGAGGACGCGCAATGGCATTCTGGCTTGCACGAGATAGGCGGTCGCAGGAGGCGGGATTCATCCAGCGCTTCGACCCACGCTTCTGGACCGTTGATTTCCCTCGCCCCGCCATGGCCTCGGTAGTCACGACGGGCGCTGACGAGATCAAGGTAAATGTCGAACTGCACCACGAAGGCGAGCTCGTCGGCCTGATCTGGGAAAGCGTTGACCGTTTCGATCACGCCCTGCTCGCCTATGCGACCGATCGCGACTATTCGCATACCAGCCTCAGCTTCCGCTGGCGTAGCGAGGGGGTGGTCGCGCTCGATCAACCCAACGGTCCGACACTGACGATAGAGGGGAGAGACGAGGCAGGCGCTCCCGCGACCTGGTATGTCAGGCTCTGGAACTATGCCGAAGGATCGCCCACCGATGCCCGCATTACCCTGCCGTTCTCGGCCCTCGAAAGCGGCTACACCCTGCCCGGCACCCCTATCCATCCCATGGACATCGATCGGATGTTCATTTCGATTGTTGCCCCCGGATATACTGCCGGGAGCACTGCGCCCCTAGCCCAGCGAGCGAACGGGCAAGTCATAATGAGCGACATCGTCGCCGATGGTGGGCGGGCAATGCTGGAAGTGGGGGATGTCCGCTTGCCAGTCCATGGCCTGCGAATGGCGACCGCTTACGACGATGCCTACAATCAGACCCCTGCAAGGCTGCTGCGCAACATCGTCGGCCTGGGTTACCGTTCGGACATCGTCCATTATGTGGGTATGAGCCATTTCATGCGGCTCGAACGCGCAGCCGACGCGGCCTTGCTCGTCGATCCCTCGGGAGCGTTGTGCGAGCCGGCCCGCTTCTGGCATGAGGCCTTTCTGGAAGGTGGCGCTGAGAGCGATCTCGAGGTGATCGTTTCGCTCTCCTACGAACTCTTCGACGCATATTGCCCGCAAGCCTGGAAGCAACGCGATGCGGGCGGTGCTCCGGCACTGACAGGTTGGGAACCGCCTTCGACGCTGCTTTCGCCGGCCAATGCGGACGCGGTGGCCTGGCTCGCAGCGGTCGCGCGGGAGCTTGTTGGCATCCTGCAGGAGGCGGGCTTACCGATCCGTTTCCAGATTGGAGAGCCCTGGTGGTGGATTACCAATTCGGGGGAGATCTGCATCTACGACCAAGCCGCGATTACGGCCTTTGGCGGCGATCCGCCGATAATCGGAGACCTTCGACAACCGCTTGATCAGGCAGCGATCGACCTGCTCGATACCGCAGGTACACTTCTGGCCTCATCAACAGCCGAAGTGACGGCGGCGGTGCGTGACGCTGCACGGGAACCGGCCGAGGTCCTGCTCCTTGCCTTTACTCCCACCATTCTCGATCCGTCGACTCCGGACGTCCACAGGGCGAATTTGCCTTCGGGCTGGGCTTCGCCGGCTTTCGATCGGCTGCAGGTCGAGGATTATGACTGGCTGACCGCGGGCGCGGATGCGCTGCGAAGGAAGGCCTATAGCTTCGTCGATGAGAAGCTCGGGTATCCGCTGACCCATCAGGACTACCTCGCCGGTTTCGTGCTCGATCCGGCGGACGCGGAAACCTTCTGGGCGCGCATTGACCGAGGCATCGACGAAGTCGCTGCACGAGGAGTCGAGCGGCTCTATGTCTGGGCCCTGCCCCAGGTCGCGCGCGACGGTTACACCCGCCTTCCTCCAACCGGGAAAAGCGAAATGCAATCCTTCGACGACCTACTGTATCCCTTCGCACTCGGTCGCAGCACCGCCGTGGCACCAGAATTCTCGACCTCTATATCGGTCACTGCATCGGGTCACGAAAGGCGCAATGCACTATGGTCCGATGCGCGGATGCATTTCGATGTCGGTCCCGGCATCCGCTCCGAATCCGAGTTGGCCGAGTTGATCGCGTTCTTCCGTGCAAGACGCGGCCCAGCGCGCGGTTTCAGGATCAGCGACCCGTTCGACCACAGTTCAAACGGTATGACAGGATTGCCGACGGCATTCGATCAATTGCTGGGTAATGGCGATGGCTTCGAAGCCGACTTTCAGTTGATCAAGTCCTATGGGCCTGGCCCGGAGGCCCAGGTTCGCCCGATAACCCGGCCACGCGGCGACAGCCTGCTGATAAGCGTCGATGGCGTACAGACAGAAGATTGGAGCCTGGGGCCTCTCGGATTGATCAGCTTTGGTTCGGCGCCTCCAGAAGGGGCCGAGGTGCGAGCCGGTTTCCTGTTCGACGTTCCCGTTCGCTTTGCGGAGGACCGGATCGACATTGCGGGGATCAACTTCGCGGCCGGAGAGGCACCGAGCATCCCACTCATCGAACTGAGAGAGGCGGGCTGATGCGGGTATTCTTCAACCGCGAACTAGACACTGCGGCAACCTTCTGGCGGATATACCGGAGCGATGGGGTGACCCTCGGGTTCACGAGCCACGATCGCGACCTTGTTTGTGGGGGGATCAGGCACAGGGCTGCCCCGGGGATGGTTCCGGCGGCCATCAGGCTCAACGCGGACCTTTCGAACGACAGCGCCGAGGTCGAGGGTGCTCTCAGCCACGATTCGATTCGTGCCGATGAACTCGCTGCGGGCCTGTTCGACAGAGCTGCAATCGAGATCGGAATCGTGGACTGGCAAAGTCTCGAGTGGCACACGCTCTATTCGGGGCAACTAGGCCCTATAGAGAGCGACAGTGGCAGCTTTTCCGCTGAACTGCGATCGGCCAAGCTGATCCTCGAACGCGACATTGTTCCTCGCACGAGCCCGACATGCCGGGCCACCTTCTGCGGGCCCCAATGCGGCCTGTCCGCCGCTCGCTTTACATCCGTGAGAGAATTGGCGGCGCTGGATGTCGATCTCAATCGCGTCAGCTTTGCCGGCCTGGATTCGCCGATTCTCGTAGATGGGCGCATTCGGTTTCTCGATGGTCCGCAAACAGGACTTGTATTCGGAGTCGTGGCGATGGCTGACGGGTGGCTAACACTCGACCGTCCACTCGTCGAGGGAACCTACCCGGGAACACGGACCGAAATCCGCGAAGGTTGCGACCACACTCTCGAGACCTGTGCAACGCGGTTTGACAACGCGATTAACTTCCGCGGAGAGCCTCACCTGCCCGGCAACGACTTGCTCGCCCGATACGGGGGCGGTTCGTGACCTCGCCCAGCGATGAGGGAAACCACCTCGCTAAGGCCGCACGGGCGCTGGTCGGGCGTCCGTTCCTTCTTCATGGGCGCAATCCGGAGACCGGGCTGGACTGCGTAGGGCTCGTCGCAGCATGCCTCCGCGAGATCGGCAGGGAACCTTTCGCTCCCTCAGGCTACGGCCTACGCAACCGCACGATCGACCGTTGGATAAGCTGCGCAAGGCGTTCCGGACTAGCGGAGGTCGCCGATGCCCCCCTACCGGGAGACATCGCGCTTGTCTCGCCTGCCGTCGCGCAGCATCACCTGATCATCATCGATCATGACTGGCGCGCCATTCACGCCCATGCCGGGCTAAGACGCGTGGTAAGCGAGCCACTTGGGCACGCCTTTCTATCCATCATTCATTGGCGGCTTTTGCCGCGGAAGGAGGCGGGCTTATGGCGACACTAGTCCTCACGGCGCTCGGCACGGCCGTCGGAGGGCCGATAGGCGGTGCCATCGGTGCGGTGCTCGGGCGACAGGCGGATCAGGCCGTCTTCGGGAGCGGCAACCGCACAGGGCCGCGCCTTAAGGAACTGGCCGTTACAACCTCGAGCTATGGTCAGCCGATCCCGCGCCAATTCGGGCGAATGCGAACCGCAGGAACGATCATCTGGGCGACCGATTTGGTTGAAACCCGATCGACGGAGGGGGGCGGAAAGGGACAGCCTTCCACGACGACTTACAGCTATTCGGCCTCCTTCGCCGTCGCTGTTTCGAGCACGCCGATCAGCAAGGTCCAACGCGTCTGGGCCGACGGGAAACTGCTGTGCGGGTCGGCTGGCGACCTGAAAGTCGAAGGCTCAATGCGAACCTATCGCGGCTTCGGAGACGATCCGGTCGATCCACTCATTGCAGCGGACACAGGCAGCGACGCACCCGGTTTTCGCGACTTTGCCTATGTGGTCTTTGAAGACCTTAAGCTAGCCGATTTCGGCAACCGGATACCCGCCCTGACCTTCGAGGTCATCGGGCAGGATGAAGATCGTGTAAGGATGGATAGAATCCTGCCTCAGATCGCATCGGAAGCCGAGGGTGTGCTCGTGCCGCACGCCCGGGGCCTGGTCGATGAAGGCGGGCCGATCGCTAGCACCTTTGCGGCGATCGACGAGGTCTATCCGCTTGCAGTCTCGCTGGCGGGAGATCGCGTGCGATTATCGGCCCAGGCCGAAGTGCCCGACCCTATTCCCTGTTTGGCCGAAGAACTTGCGTCAGCTCGAAGGGGCCGTGATATCGAGCGTCGAAAACACCGCGGAGATCGACTCGATCGGCAACCGATGGCATTACGTTATTATGACGAGGCGCGCGATTACCAGCCTGGCGTTCAACGTGCAGTTGGAGAGCGGCCCGAGGGTCGCGAGAACATAGTCGACCTGCCCGCGACCCTGCATGCGGATGATGCGAAAATCCTCGCAAACGCCAATGCGAACAGGGCAAGATGGACGAACGAGCGCCGTTCGTGGCTGTGCAGTGCGCTCGATCCAGCGCTTGGCCCCGGCAGCATCGTGTGCCTGCCCGATGCCGCCGGAGCATGGATAGTCAGGACTTGGGAATGGTTCGAAAGGGGAATTGAGCTGGGGCTGGAACGGCTTCCTCCAGACTTCGACGATAGGGCGCGGGGTGATGCCGGGTCCATTCTACCCGCGCAGGACCGGGAGATCCCCGAGACCTTGCTCGAGGCGTTCGAATTGCCGCCGGACGGGTCAGGCGCAGCGGATTGGCCGTCTGTTTACATTGCCGCTTCCGCTTCAAGCTCAGCTTGGCGTGGAGCGACGATTTTCGCCGAGCGGGGCGATAGTCTGACCGAAATCGGCAAATCCGGCTCTGCGCGTGCTACGATCGGAACACTTGCCGAAGACCTTCCTGCATCGCAATTTCATGTGATGGACCATGGCACTTCGCTCATGCTCGAGGTGCATAACGAGGACAGCTTCTTTCCCACCACCGACTTTATGGGGCTGGCGAATGGGGCGAACAGGCTCCTGGTCGGCGGAGAGGTCCTACAATATCTGTTCGCCGAGCGGACAGGCTCGACGGAATGGACATTGAGAGGCCTTCTGCGTGGTCGGGCGGGAACTGAGCATCTCGCCCTTACGATGCACTCGGCTGGTAGCCCGGTCATTCTGCTGGACGACGCGCTGGTCGCGATCGACCCTTCGAGGGTCGGGACAAGCCCCGGAATCCGCTTCGCCGCGATCGGAAGTGGAGACGCGGCGCCGGTGTTCGCTTCGCTTCGGAGCAGCGGTGCATCGAGGAGACCCCTTGCCCCCGTACACCCCAAGATTTCGCTCAAAGGGGATGAAACCTGGCGCTTTGGTTGGACCCGGCGGGCACGGGGACAATGGCACTGGGACGACTGGATCGACGTGCCAATGGTGGAAGAACGAGAAGAATATCTGGTGGGTTATGGGCCGGAGGCAGCCCCCTTTTCGAGCTGGCTGACCCAATCGGCACATATCGACTTCTCACCGGCATCTCGTGCGGCCCTGCTCGATGCGCACGGCTCGGCCGATCTGTGGGTCAGGCAATCCGGGACCTATTCGAAATCACCGGCACTGCGGCTGGGCCGATTCTTTTGACTATGGGAGACAATCCGTGAGCGAGCCGATCATCTATCCTTCCCGTACCGACGCCCTTGGACTCCCTCTTCTTTTCGCGGGGCAGGCGCAAAAAGAATTCTTCATAAACGAGGCCATGTTTCTGGTAGACGCCGTCATATGGCGGACAGTGGAGGCTGCGCTCGATACGCCGCCTGCCGATGCACCCGAGGGTGCCTGCTATCGGATCCTGGACGGTGCCCTGGCCGATTGGAGCGGCAGGGACCATTCGATTGCCATTAGGATCGGTGCGGGATGGCATTTCATATCGCCTAGCAAAGGAATGCTTGTGTTCGACCGGATGCGTCAATGCTGGTACCACTTCAACGGCATCTGGAGCTGCGCGAACGAAGTCACAAGTCCGGAAGGTGGAACGGTCATCGATGTCGAAGCCCGGGCGGCGTTGTCGCAGCTTATCGATGCACTGAAGCGGCTGGGTATACTTTCTGTAGAGGCATCTTGAGCGGCCTTTTCATGAAATGACGACCGGTTCCTCCGAAGCACTGAACTGCGGGAAAATTCCGCGCTCATAGAGGCTTTCTTGCAACAGTTTGCCACGATTGACCGCTTGCCTCGCATCGGCGGAAAAGATAGAGAGGCGGCGTGCCTCAATGCAATAAAAAGGGGAATGTTAGAATGCGTAAGATCGTCATTGGTATGGCGATGGCTTCGACAGCGCTCTCCGCACCCGCCATGGCCCGCGAAGGGCAGTGGTACATTCAGGGTGACGGTGGTGCCATGATCGTCGAAGACATCTCTTTCGATGTGGACGGCAATCCTGGAGATGCTCAGGCCGATCTGAGTGAGGGCTATGATTTCGGGGCCGTTGTCGGTTACGACTTCGGTGCATTCCGCCTCGAAACCGAAGCCAGTTATCGCGCCGCCGATCTCGAAGAGCTTTCTGCCGGGGCCGCCGGCCTTCAGGTGGCAAATCCTCCGGGACCTCCCGGGACCGTTGTCACTCAGCAGACACTGCCGGCCAGTGGCGAATTCAACGCTCTGAGCTTCATGCTGAACGGCCTGTTCGATTTCGGCTCCGATGATGGCATTCAGGGCTTTTTTGGCGGCGGTGTCGGCATTGCCCGCGTCGATATGGAAGGCACGGTCGCTCTGAGCGGACCGGGCGCATTCGACGATTCGGATACTGGTCTCGCATGGCAGCTTCTCGCGGGCGTTCGCGCTCCCCTGAACGATACATGGGACGTCGGCCTGAAGTATCGCTACTTCAATGCCGAGGATGTCAGCCTGATTGATGTGCGTGGACTTCCTTTCGAAACCGATCTGAGCTCGCATTCGATCCTGGGCACGATTACTTACAATTTCGGCGGCGAAGAGCCGATGGCACCGCCGCCGCCGCCGCCTCCCCCCCCGCCGCCGCCGCCCCCGCCACCGCCGCCGCCCCCGCCGCCTCCCCCGCCGCCGCCGCCGCCGTGCAACACCGGCCCGTACATCGTCTTCTTCGATTTTGACGAATCGATGATCACGGCTGAGGCGGCTACGATTCTTGACAGCGCGGTGACCGCTTATGCGAATTGCGGCACGGCAAACGTCATGCTGGCAGGCCACACGGACCGCGCCGGCAGCGTGAGCTACAACATGGCCCTCGCTGCTCGCCGCAACGACTCGGTTCGCGAGTATCTTGGAGGCAAAGGTATTCCGGACGGCCGCATCACCAGCGAAGCCTTTGGCGAATCGCAGCCGCGCGTGCCGACCGCCGATGGCGTGCGGGAAGCGCAGAACCGTCGCGTCGAGATCACTTACGGTCCGGGCTCGGGCATGTAAGCTCGATCAGCTGAACAAACAAAGGAGGGCCGGAGCAATCCGGCCCTTTTTTTGTCCGTTACGCCTTTGTTTTCGGCGTGCAAACTTCCGCGCGAATGCGCCACTCCCCCGTTCTCGTTTCGCTTGCTGGCGACCGCGTTCGAACTTCCCGGATAATGGTTGGTGGGCAGAGGCGATCAGTCGATGAGGGCAAGGCAAACCTGTAACCTCGACGCCCAATGTACCTTCAAGGCTCACCGGCCGCCTTCGCCCGTTCTGCGATCGTGGCAGCTGCGTTCGGCACCAATTTCGCGGCCGTAAGCAGCAGACCGAGACCGATTGGCGTAATCCAGAGCGTAGCGATCACACCGGCAGAGAGGTCGCCAGCGTTCCTCGCCGACACATACCCCGCCAGATATGGACCGAGCGCAAGCCCGACCAGCGTGGTTGCTAGGAAGAAGGTCGCTGTAGCAGTTCCGCGCATACGGGGCAGGACCAAGGACTGGCTGGTCGCAGCCGCTGCTCCAAGAGCCGACGCGGCGAGAGCACTCACCACAATATTCAGGCCCACGAACAAGGTCCAATTACCTGTCGTGTATTGCATCACGGCAAAAGGGATTGGGCTCAGCAAGCCAAAGACTATCACCCATACCCGGCCGGCAGCCGTGCGTTCGAGAAGGGCATCGGCAAGTCGGCCTCCGAGAATGACGCCCAGGAACCCCCCAACCGCTCCGCCACCACCAAGAAGGAAACCAAGTTCGGATTTCGAAACATCGAGAAAGGAGCGTTCCGCATAGGGCGCGCCCCAATAGGAGGCGGAATAAGCCATGAACGCCACCGTCCCGTACCCGAGGATTGTACAGAGAAAGGCTGGCGAGCCCCAGGTCAACGCAAAGGTCGGGTAATCCCGCAAACGCAGCGCACTGGCCCAACAAAACACGGCATAATATCCGATTGCGAGCAAGAGCCATTGGTCCGTGATCGGCGGCAAAGCGACGCCTGATGCGTCACCTAGCATGACCGTGATAGCACCCGCACCCGAGCGGAGAGTGATCGTCAAAAGGTGCGCGACAAGAATTGCGCCGACGAATACGACGATGTTAAGTAACAGGCTTCGCCACCCTCTTGCCGCCGCCCCGAAGAAGGTGAAGCCTGGTATGATCGTGTAAAGCTCTTGTACGAAGCCCCTAAAGGGGTGGGGATCTTCCGGAGTGGTCAAGCCATCAATCGCACCCCTCATCGGCTCTCTCAAGGTGGCAACCCAGATAGCGAGAAGCAGGCCGGGCAATCCGACCGCCACAAAGGCCGCCTGCCAGCCGACAAGTCCGAGCACGGGATCGCCTTCGGGAAAGGCCCGATTCCAGCCATCGACTACGAAGCCCCCGATGGCGAGCGACACCCCCCCTCCGATGTAGAGTCCGGAGCTGTAGATCGCGAGCGCTGTTGCCCGCAAACGGGCGGGAAACCAGTCGGAAATGAGTGAGTAGGCAGACGGACTGGCGGTAGCCTCTCCGACACCGACGCCTATACGTGCGACGGAGAGCGTGGTCGCATCTCTGGCGAAGCCTGAAAGCGCGGTCATTCCCGACCACAGTGTCAAACCAAGGGTCATGAGACGTACACGTTTCCAGCTGTCGGCCAGCCGGCCGAGCGGAATGCCGAACAGGGCATAAAAGATCGCGAAAGCGGTCCCGTAGAGAAAGCCGAGATATGCGTCGTCGACACCTAGGTCGCGCTTGATGTCATTGGCGAGGATCGACAGGATCTGGCGGTCAATGAAGTTCAGGACATAAACGAGCACCAAAACACCCAGCGCATACCAGCTGTAAGCAGGTACGCGGTCGCTGGCCGCATCCTGCTGGCCCATCGCTTCTTCACTCAATTGATGATCCCCTCGACCTTTTATGGTTCTCATTCGGCGCATCGTCGCCGGTGCCGGATTACGCCGCATAACGTGTGCTATCGACTAGTCCAGCCTCGGCGAATCCCTTTTTCCGCAATCGGCAGGAATCGCACTTTCCGCACGCCAAACCATCCCTGGTCGGATCGTAACAGGACCAGCTCCAGCCAGGATCGAGTCCATGCCGCGCGCATTCCCGCGCGATGTCGGCTTTGGTCATGTGTTGCAGCGGCGCATGAACGGCGACACCACCGCGCTCAAGGCCTGCCTTGGTGCCCAGCCGTGCAGCCTCGGTAAAGGCATGGATGAATTCCGGACGACAATCGGGATAGCCCGAATAGTCCAGCGCGTTCACCCCGATGAAGATATCCCCCGCCCCCCGCGCTTCGGCAAACGCCGTCGTCAAAGCAAGAAAGACAAGATTGCGGGCGGGAACATAGGTGACGGGAATATCCTGCCCCACTCCAGCCTTGGGCACCTCGATTGCGTCGGTCAGCGCGGACCCTCCGAACTTGCGCAGGTCGAGCGCAATCTCGACCTGCTCGGCCAATCCCAGTCGGCTCGCAATCCGACGCGAGGAATCCAGTTCGATCCGGTGACGCTGACCATAATCGATTGTCAGCGCATGCACAGTAAAGCCCCGCTCCTGCGCGATTGCGGCGGTGATCATGGAATCGAGCCCGCCCGACAGCAGCACGACCGCCACCGGACTTTTCTCATCGGTTGCCGAAATCGTCATGGCACGGCTCTAGCGGTCGCGCTGCGCAGGGGAAAGGCGCAGGCGCGCTCGTTTAGCAGGATCCGGTGCGCCGCGCTTCGGCGGAAAATTCGAACGGCAGACCCGAGGCGATTCCCTGACTTTCGATCTGGACCAGCGCGTTGGTCTCGCGTCGGATATTCGTTCGACCGTAGCCATTTCCCGGACAGGTATACTGGACGGTTACCTCTGAGGGCTGATCTTCCACGACGAAGCGGTTGCAATCCCGGCCTTCATGACGAAGTTGGATGAGTTCTTCACCGCTTCGCACGCACACTTTCCGTTCCGCCGATCCATCACGCGGCTTGATTGTCCACTCGCCCCGGGCGAGGTTATCCAGCATTGCGAGACC
This sequence comes from Erythrobacter sp., assembly GCF_040217515.1. GTDB lineage: Bacteria > Pseudomonadota > Alphaproteobacteria > Sphingomonadales > Sphingomonadaceae > Erythrobacter. Next base: position 392,274 of record NZ_JAVJPT010000003.1, on the reverse strand, counting down.
GTCTCCTTGCGCCGCCGCAGGAAGGGCGAAGCCGAGCAGCAGGACGATGAGAGCGAAAACCCATCGGCGTAAGCTGTAAAATGCCTTTGATGTCATTACTCCGCCCTTGCGCAACGAAGACCCGTCCACTTGCACATTCATGCAATTGCACGCCCAACCGTGCAAAATTAGCGGCGAACTGCTATAGTTCAATGGCGAACTCACGCGAACAAAAGGCGCAGTCAACAACGATCTTACCGCTCTCGTCCTGCATCGCGCGCTGCTCTTCGATCGGGAAACGTGCAATCACCGAGGCATAGTAATCGCCGCTGCAACGGCAACCTCGCGCGAGCGGGGCCCCCGGCTCGACCCGGATTTCCTCTTCCTCGCTGAAGAGGCGCCATGCGATCGCCTCCATTGAGAGCTCGGTATCGAGCAATTCCTCGTGGCTTATCGTCGATGCCAGCGCAAGGACATGCTCCCAATCGGGATGGTCCATCCGAACATGGAGCCTCTCGCGGCCCTCCTCTCCATCAGGCAGGTGCTGTACCAATAGGCCGGCGGCGACTCTTCCTTCCGCCCCTGAACGGCTGGCGACCCGGATCAATGTAGGGACCTGTTCGGACTGGCTGAAATAGGTCTCGCAGGCTTCGGCTAAGGTGTCGCCTTCGAGCGGGACGATCCCCTGATAGCGTTGTCCCGCACCGGTCTCAAAGGTGATTGCAAGGTATCCTTCTCCAAACAGCGCCAACAGTCCCGGATTGGCGCCCAGCCCGGCAAGACCGTCTTCATCGAAATCGACGTAGCCACGCATCGACCCGGCGCGATAGTCGCAGACCAGTAGCGATACGACCCCGGCCTGGGTCTGCGCCTGCATCGTCAGCTGCCCGCCTTCATCCTTGAGCAAGCTGCCCATAAGGGCACCCAGCACCAGCGCCTCTCCGAGCAAATGCGTGATCGGGGGGGGATAATCGTGGGCGGAAAGGACGTCATTCACGACTCCGTCGAGCCGCACGCCTCGCCCTCGCGCACTGCGTCCCGGCAGAGTAAAGCCCAGCAACTTGTCGGAATAGGTCTCGGGAATTTCGTATGTCGATCGAGCGGTCTTCATGCCACTAATATGGGGCGTAGGACTGCTTGCGATAAGCCCCTTGGCCCATTTATCGCACCCCGCCTGAGATTTAGCCGGTCGGGCCCAGCAGCCTGAAGCACCATAGCAGGACGGATTTTTGCGCGTGGATGCGGTTTTCGGCTTCGTCGAAAACGACCGATTGCCCGCCTTCGAAAACATCCTCGGTCACTTCCTCTCCGACATGGGCGGGAAGGCAGTGTAGAAAGATGGCATCGGGCTTCGCCGCGCCCATCAACGCGGCGTCGACCCGGAAGGGCTCAAGAGCCTCCCGCTTTTCCGCTGCATCTTCCTGCCCCATCGAAATCCACGTGTCGGTCACGATCACATCCGCACCCCGGGCAGCCGCTTTGGCCTCCTCGAACAAAGTGACCTTCGCCCCTCCGCTGCGTGCCAGTTTTACGAACTCGGCTTCCGGTTCGTAGCCGGCAGGAGAGGCGACACGGACGTTGAACCTCATCAGCCCCGCCGCCTCGAGGATCGAGTGCAGCACGTTGTTTCCGTCCCCGAACCAGGCGAGCTCGAGGCCGGGCAGAGCCTTCCCGTGCTCGATAACGGTCAAAAGGTCGGCAACGATCTGGCAGGGATGCGAACGATCGGTCAGCCCGTTGATCACCGGCACGCTGGCATGGCGGGCCATTTCCTCGATCTTCGAATGATCGTCGGTGCGCAGCATGATCGCATCTGCCATCCGGCTGAGCACCCGCGCCGTATCGGCAATAGTTTCGCCACGGCCCAATTGGCTCGACCCGGAATCGAGAATGAACACGGACCCGCCAAGCTGGCGCATGGCGATATCGAAGCTCACCCGGGTGCGGGTCGAATTCTTCTCGAACACCATTGCGAGCACCCGGCCCTCGAGCGGGCGGTCGGAATCGGCGCGCCCTTTCGGCCAGTCCCTGCGCGCCGCCTTGCGGTCGATCGCATCGTTGATCATCGCCGCGATCGCATGCGCCCCGGCATCGCCCAGATCGAGGAAATGCCGCGCCCCCACAGTGCCGCCCATCAGGCAGGCTCGGGGATCTTGTAGCTCGCCGCACCGGCGGAAAGCTTGTCGAAGAATTCCTCGGTCTCGGCATCGCCGATCACCAACGGGGGGATGATGCGGATCGTGTTATCGCCCGCCGCCACGGTCAAAAGCTGGTGGTGATCGCGCAGGTGCACGAAGAACGGGCGGCTCTCGACCTTCATCTTCAGGCCCAGCATCAGCCCCTTGCCGCGCACGCATTCGAACAGTTCGGGATAATTGCCGATGAATTGTTCGAGCCGAGTGCGCAGGCGCTCCCCCTTCTCGCGGACTTCGGCGAGAAATTCCTCGTTCGCCACCGCTTCCATGACCGCGCTGCCCGCCGCCATCGCAAGCGGATTGCCGCCATAGGTCGAACCATGGGTGCCGAAGGTCATGCCGCGCGCGGCCTTTTCTGTCGCAAGGCAGGCGCCGATCGGGAAGCCGCCGCCAAGCCCCTTGGCCGTGGCGACGATGTCGGGCTCGATCCCGTAATGCTCGTAAGCGTAGAGGCGCCCGGTGCGCGCAACGCCGCACTGCACCTCATCCAGAACCAGCATCAGGTCATGTTCGTCGGCAAGGTCTCGCAGGCCGGTCATGAACTCCTGCGAGGCAGGACGGATGCCGCCTTCGCCCTGGATCGGCTCGACCAGAAAACCCGCGGTCTTCGGTCCGATCAGCGCTTTCGCCGATTCGAAGTCGTCGAATTCGGCATATTTGAAGCCGCCCAGCAGCGGCGAGAAACCATGATGCATCTTGGCCTGGTTCGATGCGCTGATCGTCGCCATCGTGCGCCCGTGAAAGGCGTTGGTGAAGGTGATCAGTTCATGCCGCTGCGAATCGCCCAGATCGCCTGCATTCTGGTGATAGGCGCGCGCGCACTTGATCGCGGTTTCCACCGCTTCGGCGCCCGAATTGGTGAAGAAGACGCAATCGGCAAAGGTGTTGTCGACCAGCGTCTGTGCGAGCTTTTCCCCTTGCGGACTGCCATAAAGGTTCGAGACGTGCATCAGGGTCTCGGCCTGCTTCTGGATCGCCCCGATCAGCCCGGGATGCGAATGACCGAGCAAGTTGACGGCGATCCCGCTCGCGAAATCGAGATAACGCGTACCGTCCTCGTCGATCAGGTGGCAGTGCTCTCCGCGCACGGGTCGCACGCCGCAGCGCGGATAGACGGGCATGAGGGGCGTGATGGACATTCTCTTATCCTGGTTCTTCAAGGTTCCGGCCCGCAGGTCTGAACAGCGCCCGGACCGGCAAAAAACAAACGGCGGCCCCACTTCGGGGCCGCCGCTCATCCAATAATTGTGCCGAAAGGGCAGGTCAAACGAGCATGGCAGCGAACGAGCCGCCCCCGACGACTTTCTCAGCCCTGAACGGGCACGAGGTTGACGGCGGAATATTTCCCGCGTCGGTCGACCTCGAGGTCGAATTCGTAACGCTCGCCTTCATTGATGGCCGTGAGCCCGGACCGTTCGACCGCGCTGATATGGACGAACGCGTCTGGTTGCCCATCATCGCGCACGAGGAAGCCGAAACCTTTCATCGAATTGAAGAATTTCACTGTACCTGTCGCCTTTTCGCCGGTCAGCTCGCGCTTGGGCGGGCCGCTCTGCTGCGGGGCGATGACTTCGCCCACGACCTGCAGGTCCTGCGCCGAAATCTTCCCGCCACGATCGACGAGGTTAAATTCGAGTTCCTGGCCTTCTGCGAGACCTTCCAGCCCGGCGCGCTCGACCGCGCTGATGTGAACGAAGACGTCTTCACCGCCGCCTTCTTGCTGGATGAAACCAAAACCCTTCTGGCCGTTGAAAAACTTGACCGTGCCCTTGCCGGTGCCGACGACCTGGGCAGGCATTCCGCGGAAACCTCCACCGCCGCCGCTGCCGCCGCCGCCGCGCGGACCGCGAGGTCCACCGCCGCCGCCGAAACGGTCCCCACCGCGATCGCCACCGCCAAAACGGTCGCCGCCGCCGAAACGGTCCCCTCCGCGATCATTCCCGAAGTCCGAGGGAGGAGGAGGAAATCCGTCCATACCCCCGCCGAAGGGATCGAAACCGTCTTCGCCGATTCCGTCGCGCTTGTCCCGCCCGCGCCGACGTCCTCTATCGTAACCCATAGTCCAGTACGTATCCTGTCACACTGCCCGCCCTCCAAAGCGAAGGCCGCGGGGACAGTGAGCCGCGTCCGACGCTGGTGTCCGCCCCGGGTGACGGGGAAGTCGCACCTGCTCTCGCGAGTCATAGCGCACAAAGGCCAAATTTGCGAACGAATTAACCCGACACCCCGTTCGTCGCGCAAAATTATGACATTTCCGAATACTCGCCCCCGCGATATCGCCTCGCTTGCACCGGCGATCGCGTTTCGGCATGGCCGAGCAATCATCGAGCAAGGCCGAGGGGACTGACACATGAGCGATTTCCGCACACTATCCGACGTCATGCTGGCAAGCCCGCAGATCGAGCCGGAGGATATCGCAGCGGCGAAGGATTCGGGCATCACGCTGATCGTCAACAACCGGCCGGACGGCGAGGACCCCGGCGCGCCGCAGGGCGAGGAAATCGAATCAGCGGCCAAGGCAGTCGGCATCGAATACCGCGCCATACCGATCGGGCATGCCGGTTTTTCGGAAGTCCAGGTCGCAGAGATGGTCGAAGCGCTGGAAGGGGCCGATGGGAAAGTGCTCGCCTATTGTCGCTCGGGCACACGATCGACTTTCCTTTGGGCGCTCGCCCAGGCAAAAAGCGGCGCGATGAGCCCGGAAGAAATCGCCGCCGCCGCGATGCAGGCCGGTTATGATGTCAGCCCGATCCGCCCGATGATCGACATGCTCGCCGCTCGCTGAGCGCGCCTTACCTGCGATAATCGAGCGGCGGGTCACGGTCGCCGAGCAGCGAGCGATATTCGTAATCGGCCCCGCGCGCAGCATCGAATTCGCCTCGCGCCGCTTCGCGCAGGTCCCTGTCGGTGAAGAGTTCGACCGCCATCAGCGTCATCGCCTTGGCCGCGACCTGCGTGCCCTTTATGCCGATCGAGTGACCGCTCGCCGCAACCGCCTGCCAGCTGTGCGCGCTTGTCCCCGGGACCCAGGTCGCGGTGCGAACGCCAACGGTCGGCGTCGCCCAGGAGACATCGCCGACATCGGTCGAGCCGTATCCGAGGCTCTTGCCATAAGGCTGGATCTCCATCGCGCTTTCGAGCGGAAGGGCGCTATCGCCAAGCGATTCGCGGACCTTTGCGGCCCAGTCGCGCTCCTCGGCCGAGTAAGTGACGCCCCCCACTTCGCGCAGCTTGGCATCCATCACTTTCGCCAGCGTCTCGTTCACGAGCAACGGGTTGTTGCCATGAATGACTTCCCACTCGACTTGGGTCCCCGTTCCCGTCGCAGCGCCGCGTGCGGCATTCTCGAGCCGCTCCCAGATTGCCTCTACGCCTTCCGGCTGGGGCGCGCGGACATAATAGAACACCTCGGCGAAATCGGGCACGACATTGGGTGCGTTCCCGCCACTGGTGATGACGTAATGCATGCGCGCGTCCTGTGGCATGTGCTCGTGCAGCATGTTCGCCATCATGTTCATCGCTTCCACCCCGTCGAGCGCCGAGCGCCCACGTTCGGGGGCCCCTGCGGCATGGGCGCTGATCCCGGTAAACCGGAACTTGGCCGAGCGGTTGGCGAGACTGGTCCGTGCCGCAGCGCTGTTTTCGTCGTCGCCGTGCCAGTGGATCGCGACATCGACATCGTCGAAAAGCCCGGCGCGGGTCATGTAGACCTTGCCCGAACCGCCTTCTTCGGCAGGCGTGCCGTATAGCCGGATGCGCCCCGGCGTGCCGGTTTCCTCGAGCCATTTCTTGACCGCGATCGCGGCGGTGAGCGAGCCTGCGCCGAACAGGTTGTGCCCGCAGGCGTGGCCGGCATGCTTGCCCTCGACGGGATCGCGAACCGCGCGCGCGGACTGGTTTATGCCCGGCAGCGCGTCCATTTCCGCGAGGATGGCGATCACCGGCCCGTCCTCGCCCCATTCGGCGACGAAGGCGGTGGGAATGTCGGCGATTCCTGCCTCGATGCGAAAGCCCTCGGCCTCGAGCTCGCTCTGGAGCAGTCCAGTCGAACGGTTTTCGAGATAGCCGACCTCGGCATAATCCCACAGCGCCCTGGCGACACGCGCGGTGCGGTCCTTTTCGGCCGCGACCAGTTCGACGGGATCTGGCCCGCGCATTGCGGGCGCGGCATCGGCGAAAAGCGGGGTGTGGGAAAGGACAAGCGCGGCGAGCGCGGTGGTGGCGAAGGTGGTTGCGACAAGCTTCATGGCAATTCTCCTCGCCGCGCTGCTTGCCGCTGGAGGCCTCTCGTGCCAAGCGCTCCGCCGAGATTTTGGCCATGGATATCCCCCCGCTCCTGCTTCAGACGTTGGGCTCGCTCGTCGCCATCCTCGCGCTCGCGGGGCTGGCGGCGCTGATGAAGCTCGGCGGCGAATCCAAGCTGGAAAGTCACGCCGACATAAGGCGCGCCGCGGGCGAAGTCGTCGACGGTTTCGAAGCGGTCGAGACGGCGGCGGCGCGCGACGGTTCAGCGGCGCTGGCACGCGACGCGGAAGCGAGAATCATGCTCATCAAGCGGCACGGCAATCGCTTTGCGGGCCGCGTGCTCACGTCGCAGGCCCGGGTCCGCCGTAACGGCGAGACTCTCGAAGTCGATTGCGGTGAGCGGCGTTTCGGCGTCGTATGCCTCACTCTTGACAATGCGGCTTCCTGGCAGGCGCGAAGCGATGCTATGGGCCATGCGTGATGCCCGATTTTTCGCCCACCCAATATGCCGTGCCGCTGTTCGTCATCGCGGTCCTTGCCGAGATGATCTGGGCGCGGCTGAAACGGCCCGAAGCCTATGAACCGAAGGACACGCTGGTCAGCCTCGCTTTTGGCCTGGGCTCGACCATGGCGGGCGCGCTGTTCGGCGGCTTCGCGCTCTATGTCTTCATCGAGGCCTACGAATACCGTGTCTTCGATTTCGGAGAAGCATGGTGGGCCGTGTGGTGGGCCTGGCCGCTGTGCTTCGTGCTGGACGACCTCAAGTATTACTGGGTCCACCGCGCCGGCCACCGCATCCGCTGGATGTGGGCGAGCCACGTGAACCACCATTCGAGCCAGCACTACAACCTTTCGACCGCGCTCAGGCAGAGCTGGACCGGTGCCTTCACCTTCGGATTCCTGTTCGCGATCCCGCTCGTCCTGCTCGGCTTCCATCCCGCGATGATCGCGATCTGCGGCGGGTTCAACCTCGTTTACCAGTTCTGGATCCACACCGAGGCGGTCGGCCGCATGCCACGCTGGTTCGAAGCGGTGATGAACACGCCCTCGCACCACCGCGTCCACCATGCGACCAATCCGCGCTACCTCGACCGCAATTACGCCGGTGTCTTCATCGTCTGGGACAAGCTGTTCGGCACGTTCGAGCCGGAACGCGACGACGAGCCGGTCCGCTATGGCATCATCAAGCAATTGGGCAGTTTCAACCTGCTCTGGGCCGTCTTCCACGAATGGATCGGCATGATCGGCGACATTATTCGCGCACCGTGGCGGCACAAGCTGTCCTATCTCCTGCGCGAGCCCGGCTGGAGCCATGACGGCAGCCGCGAGACCTCCGACATGATCCGCGAACGCTGGCGCGCGCGGTCCGGACAGTCTTCGACTTTCACTGAACCAGTGGCGAACCGAAACCCGATTGCGGAGCAAGGCGAAGCTGCTTAGTTTTCTCCGCAGAGGAGAAAACATGGAGACTTTCGATTACATCGTGATCGGTGGAGGCAGCGGTGGCAGCGCGGTTGCCGGACGCCTTGCCGTCGACGGAACGCGACGCGTCTGCCTGCTCGAAGCGGGCGGGCGCAACGACAATATCTTCGTCAAGACGCCGGGCTTCATGCCCTTCATCCCGCAGGCGTCGAATTACCGCTATGAAACGGTCCCGCAAAAGGGGCTGAATGGTCGCACCGGATACCAGCCGCGCGGGCGCGGGCTCGGCGGGTCCTCGGCGATCAACGCGATGGTCTATATCCGCGGCAACAAATGGGATTACGACAACTGGGCCGAACTGGGCTGCACCGGCTGGGCGTATGACGACGTGCTGCCCTATTTCCGCCGGTCCGAAGCGAACGAACGAGGCGCGAGCGATTATCATGGCGCAGGCGGCCCGCTATTCGTATCCGACCAGGGCTCGCCCAATCCCACTTCCGAAGCCTTCGTCGAAAGCGCCGCCGCGCTGCAATTGCGTAGGAACGACGATTTCAACGGCGAGAGGCAGGATGGCTTCGGCCTGTACCAGACCACCCAGCGCAACGGAGAGCGGTGGTCGGCGGCACGCGGCTATGTCGAGCCGATCCGCCACCAGGGCAATTTCGCCGTTCGCACAAATACCCTTGTCGACCGGCTCGAAATCGAGGGTGGCCGCGTGACAGGCGTGCGCGTCAGACGCGGCGGTCGCTCGGAAATGCTATATGCGCGGCGCGGCGTGATCCTTTCGGCGGGCGCGTTCAATTCGCCGCAGATCCTGATGCTGTCGGGGATCGGGCCGGCGCAGCACCTTAAACAGCACGGGATCGAAGTCGTGCTCGACCGCCCCGATGTGGGCTCCAATCTGCAGGACCATATCGACTATGTCTCCGGCTGGGAGACGGAAAGCGACGTGCCGCTGGGCGGTAGCCTAAAGGGGACGCTCAAGATGCTCGGCGCTATGGTCGAACACCGCCGCAAGCGGACCGGTGCGATGACGACCTGCTATGCCGAGGCGGGCGGGTTCTGGACGGTGATGCCGGACAGCCCGGCGCCGGACGTGCAATGGCACTTCGTCCCCGCCGTGCTGGAGGACCATGGGCGCGAAAAGGTCAAGGAACACGGGTTTTCGCTCCATGCCTGCGTGCTGCGCCCGGAAAGCCGGGGAACCGTGCGGCTCGGCTCACGCGACAGCGCGGCGGCTCCCGTGATCGACCCCAATTTCCTTGACGACGAGCGCGACATGGCGGTCCTGCGCGCGGGCGTGCGCCTGTCGCACCGCATCGCCGAAGCTCCTCCGCTGACCGATTTCGGGCCGCGCGACCGCCACCCGATCGACCTCGACGATGACGCGGCTCTCGATGCGCTGATCCGCGACCGCGCCGATACGGTCTACCACCCGGTCGGCACCTGCCGCATGGGCTCGGACGACGACGCAGTGGTCGATCCGACGCTCAGGCTCAAGGGGCTGGAAGGGCTATGGATCGCGGATGCGAGCATCATGCCGAAAATCGTGAGCGGCAACACCAACGCACCCTCGATCATGATCGGGGAACGCTGCGCCGATTTCATCAAGGCCGCCGAAGCCGCCTGACCGATCCCTGATCGCGCATGAAAAGAGGGCCGGAAGCGGTTAAACCCGCATCCGGCCCTTTTCAGTCGTCGTTCGCAGGAGGAACGAGGGGAGGCGGGGAAGGGAGAGAGGAGAGGAAACCTCCCCCGCCAAGCTGTTAAAAATCAGGCAGTTCGAGCAAATTCCGGATAGGCCTCCACCCCGATCTCGGCGATATCGAGGCCGGAGAGTTCGGTCTCCTCGCTCGGCCGGACACCCAAGGTGACCTGCAGGGCGAACCAGATAATCGCCGATGCGATGCCCACGAAGACGCCGGTCGCCGCCACGCCGATCGCCTGCACGCCGAGCTGCTCGGCGATCGAAAGCGTGACGCCGTCGACTTCGGACTGGGTGTTGAACGCCACGGCAAGCGTACCCCAGATCCCCGCAAACAGGTGCACCGGGATAGCGCCGACTACGTCGTCGATCTTGAGCTTGTCGAGCAGCGGCACCGTGTAGACCACGATCGCCCCGCCGATCGCGCCGATCAGAATGGATGACCCGACATTAGGCGTCAGCGGCTCCGCGGTGATCGACACGAGACCCGCCAGCGCGCCGTTCAAGGCCATCGTCACATCGGCCTTCTTGTAGCGCAGTTGCGTGAGGATGATGGACGTCACCACACCGCCGGCTGCGGCCATGTTGGTGTTCACGAAGATCTTGGAAACGTCGGAGACATCGCCGACGGTGCCCATGGCAAGCTGCGAGGCGCCGTTGAAACCGAACCAGCCAAGCCAGAGAATGAAAGTGCCGAGGGTCGCGAGCGGGATGTTCGAGCCGGGAAAGACATTCACCCTTCCATCCGCGCCGTAGCGCCCGGTTCGCGCCCCGACGATGATCGCACCGACGAGCGCGGCCCAGCCGCCGGTCGAATGGACCAGCGTCGATCCGGCGAAATCGGAGAAGCCCATCGCGTCGAGAAAGCCCGCCCCCCACTCCCAGCTCACCACGATCGGGTAGATCACGCCGGTCAGGACGGTGACAAATATAAAGAACGGCACAAGCTTCACGCGCTCGGCGACGGTGCCGGAAACGATGGAGGCGGTCGTCGCACAGAACACCATCTGGAAGAACCAGTCGGAGGCGACCGAATAACCTGTCCCGAGGTCCGCCGCACCCACATCCTGCATCCAGTAAGGACCGGTGAAGCCGCCGACATAGCCGTTGAAATCGCCTGGATAAGCGATGTTGTATCCGATGACCCAGAACATCAGGCCCGCGATCGAATAAAGCCCGATATTCTTGAGACACTGGGTCGACGTGTTCTTGGAGCGCACCAGACCGGCCTCGAGCATTGCGAAGCCCGCCGCCATCCACATCACCAGGAACCCGCCGATCATGAACAGCAGCGTGTTGAGAATGTAAGCCGTGCCCCCCGATACCGCATCAGCGCCGGGCGCAGCCGCGAAAGCGGGTTGGGCGATGGAGAGCGAGCCCGCACAAAGGGCGCTCGCCTTGAAAATGTATCGTGTCATGATGCCTGCCCCCTTCGTCACAGTGCCGTCTCCCCGGTTTCGCCGGTGCGGATCCGGGTCGCCGAGGCCAGATCGAGGACGAAGATCTTTCCGTCCCCGATCGCTTCGGTGTTGGCGGTCTGCTGAATTGTCTCGACGACCTGCTGGGCGACTTCGTCGCTGGCTGCGATCTCGAGTTTGACCTTGGGCAGCATGTTGGTGGAATATTCCGCGCCGCGGTAAACTTCGGTCTGGCCTTTCTGGCGGCCGAACCCCTTGACCTCGGAAACGGTCATTCCCGCGACACCGATGGCCCCGAGCGCTTCGCGCACTTCGTCGAGCTTGAACGGCTTAATGACGGCGATGATGAATTTCATGCCTGACCCCTGTTGTTTCCCGGATGTTTCCGGTCACATTCCGGTCAGCAAAAGCCGTGCCAATCCCATCTCCAGGGCGAAACGGGAGGAATCCGCAGGAGTTGTTCGCGTGCGCAACAACGCGCATGCACAAGATTTAACCTATTGGTCACAATTTAGGCAATGCCCGGTCAGGATTTGCGCAAGCGGGCGGGGAGGCGCACAATTATACCGTCTTCAATTGCCCGCGATGAAACGATCGGTCGCGCGGGTCGGGAGACCATCGATGCTCACCGTTCGGCGCGCGGCCTTGGCGGTCCATGCCTCCGGATCGGTCTGGCGATGCGCCTTCTTGAGCGTCTCGCGTTCGCCTTCGAGCGTCATGAAGGGCACGCCCCAGCCGCAGCTCGTCTGGACGCTCTCCACTGCGATGTCGAAGATCTGGCGCGTGCCCGGGAGCAGGTCGAAATGCGCTGCCAAATCCTCCCATCCTTCGTCCTGGGGAAGGACCGGAACGCCGCGGCCGTAAATTCGCAGTATCAGCGCGGGCTGCTGGAAATTGCAGAACATCACAGTGATGCGGCCCGCATCCTCCTGCCTTGCGACGAGATGCGCGTGCGTCTCGTTGCCCGACCCGCCGAGGTCAAGATAGGCGACCCGCGTGGGCGAAAGGACCCGGAAGGCGTCATAGCCCTTGGGGCTGAGATTGATCCGTCCCTCGCGCGCCGCGGTCGCGACGAAGAAGACCGGCTGCTTCTCGATCATGGCAATGTGCTTCGCCTCAAGCGCGTCGAAGAAGTCGGCCATGATTGTCTCCCCTAGTCCTTAAGGAAATCGCGGACAGTGTCGATGAAACGGTCGAACTGGTCGTGGTGAAGCCAGTGGCCGGCCTGTTCGAACTCGAACACACGCGCCGTGTTGAAATGCCTGATGCGTCCGTCCTTCTCCGGGTTGGAAGCCCAGCTGTCCGCCCCGTAGAGCAGCAGGGTCGGGCATTTGATCGCCGCCCAGGTCTGCTCGAGGAATTCATCGGCGACATCCTCGATGCCCCAGACATTGAGATGGGGGTCGAACTTCCAGCTATAGGTCCCGTCCTCGTTGCGGTTGACCCCGTGGATCGTCAGGTGGCGCGCCTGTTCCTCGGTGAGATAGGAATTCTCCTCGATCATCCGGGCAAAGGCCGCCTCGATGCTGTCATAGCGGCGCGGGATGCGGCCGGCGGCCTTGCGTTTCTTCTCGATCCATTCGGCGAGGCGTTCGGGATAGGGGGTGGCGCGCTGCTTGTCGCGCCATTCAGGCGAGGGGCCGAGCCCTTCGATCGCGACCAGTTTCGTGACCATTTCGGGGAAGGTCCCGGCATAGCGCAGCGCAACATTGCCGCCCATCGAATGCGACACGATCGCAACCGGTCCGGTGCCGAGCTGGTGGATCAGCTGCGCAAGGTCATAGACCATGTCCCCGGCGGAGTAATTCCCGTCCGACACCCAGTCGCTGTCGCCGTGGCCGCGGTGATCCATCGCGACGACGCGGTAATCCCCGGCCAGCGCTTCCGCCGTCCAGTCCCAGCTGCGCGCATGGTCGCGCCCGCCGTGAACGAGCACCAGCGTCGGCTTGTCGCCGCGCCCGCCGCTCCCCCAATCCTCGTAATTGAGGCGAAGGCGCTGCGAGATGAAGGTCTGCGAGGTGGGCCCTGTTCCATTCATGCCGCCGCCATGCCGCGAATACACGCGGCCCGCAACCGGGGGAAAGCCGCGTTACCGCTCCTTGGTCGCGGAGAAGGTCAAGTCCGGGTTCTTTTCGACCTGGTAGTTCACGTCCCACGGGCTTTTCGCCATGAAGACAAGATCGCCATCGCGATCACGGGCGAGATTGGCGCGATTGAATTTCTCGAATTCGTCCATCGCGCGCGGCTCGCCCCTGAGCCAGCGCGCCGTTGCGAAAGGCGCGGGCTCCAATGCGGCCTCGACCTTGTATTCGACCGAAAGCCGGTCGACGAACACTTCCAGCTGGAGCTGGCCGACCACGCCGATTATGTGATTAGCGCCGATCTCGGGATAGAAAACCTGGATCACGCCCTCTTCGGAAAGGTCGTCCAATGCCTTGCGCAATTGCTTGGTCTTCGTCGGGTCCTTGAGCTGTACCCGGCGCAGGATTTCCGGCGCGAAGTTGGGCAGGCCGGTGAAGCGGACTTCGTTCTTTTCGGAAAGCGTATCGCCCACCCTCAGCGTGCCATGGTTCGGAATGCCGATGATGTCGCCTGCCTCCGCCGTATCGGCCAGTTCGCGGTCCTGTGCGAAGAACAGGATCGGCGAATGGACCGAAATCGGCTTGCCCAGCCCCGAGGGCGTCAGCTTCATGCCGCGTTTGAACGTGCCCGACACCTGCCGCATGAAGGCGATGCGGTCGCGGTGATTGGGGTCCATGTTGGCCTGAACCTTGAAGATGAAGCCGGTGACCTCGCCCCTGTCGGGCGCGATCTCGCTGTCGCCCGCAGGCTGCGGACGCGGGGGCGGGGCATGGGCGGCGATCGCGTCGATCAATTCGGTGACGCCGAAATTCTTGAGCGCGCTGCCGAAATAGACCGGGGTGAGATCGCCATTGCGATAGGCTTCCGCGTCGAATTCGGGATAGCCGACCTGGGCGAGTTCGGCTTCCTCGGCATAGTTTTCGGGGATCTCCGGGTTTTCCTCGCGCTTGCCGAGGAATTCCTTGGACGGGCCTTCCGGCCGGCACACCGCGCCGCTGGCGAAATCGAGAATGCCGGTAAACTGCCCGCCCATGCCGATCGGCCAGCTCTGCGGCGACACATCGAGCGCGAGCATGTCGGCCACTTCGTCCAGCGTCTCGAACGGGTCGCGGCCCTCTCGGTCGACCTTGTTGACGAAGGTGATGATCGGCACGCTGCGCAGGCGGCAGACCTCGAACAGCTTACGCGTCTGCGGCTCGATCCCCTTCGCCGCGTCGATGACCATGACGGCAGAATCGACCGCAGTCAGCGTGCGATAGGTGTCTTCGGAAAAATCCTCGTGCCCCGGCGTGTCGAGCAGGTTGAACGTGATTGTCTCGCCGCCATAATCCTTTTCGAAGGTCATCACCGATGAGGTGACCGAAATGCCGCGCTGCTGTTCGATCTTCATCCAGTCGGACCGCGCGCGCCGCGCCTGTCCGCGGGCCTTGACCTGACCGGCGAGATGGATCGCGCCGCCCTGCAGCAGCAGTTTTTCGGTGAGCGTCGTTTTCCCTGCATCAGGGTGCGAGATGATGGCGAAGGTGCGGCGCGAATTTGCGGTCATCGCCGGGCCGATAAGCTGCTATGGCCGCCGCGTCCACAGCCGAGAAGGCAAGGACTGCAAGGGTGGGAGACGACGGATGCGCACGGACCTGGTGACTGCGGCCACAGTGCTCGCCGCGCTGGGGCTGGGATTGCCCGCGATGGCGCAGGAAGCGCGCGATGCCGACGGCCATTTCGACCGAATGAGAAGCCCGATGGCCACGCTCGGGGAGGAAATCGCACAAGACACAAAGAGGCTGACGGGAGGAAGGGGGATGAGCGGCGATAGCGCCTCCGCCGCGTCCTAGCCCCTCAGTTCGGCTCCCAGCTTCGCCGCCGCCGCTACGATCCTGTCCGCGATTTCCTTGATCTCGGCATCCTTGTAGCTTTTCTCGGTCGGCTGGAGCGTCACCTCGATCGCGAGCGATTTCTTGCCCTCCGGCACACCTTCGCCGGTGAACAGGTCGAACACGCGCGCGGCGACGATATTGGTCTTGTCCGCTCCCTGCACCGCGCGAAGCAGGTCGCCCGCCGCGAGCGGTTCGGGCACGAGGAAAGCGAAGTCGCGCGTCACCGCCTGCAATTCGGGCGGGGTGAAGCTGGCGCGCGCGAAGCTGACCGGGCCTTTGGCCCCCCTTTTTTCAGGAATCGCATCGAGGAACAGCTCGGCCGCAGCGACCGGTCCGTCGAGATCGAACGCCTTGAGCGTCGCCGGATGGAGCATCCCGAACCGCGCGAGAACGTTCTTCGGACCCAACCTTAACGTCGCCGACTGGCCC
This sequence comes from Erythrobacter sp., assembly GCF_040217515.1. Classification (GTDB taxonomy): domain Bacteria; phylum Pseudomonadota; class Alphaproteobacteria; order Sphingomonadales; family Sphingomonadaceae; genus Erythrobacter. The sequence continues at coordinate 376,925 of NZ_JAVJPT010000003.1, read as the reverse complement.
GGGTGAAACTGGGCCCCCGCTTCTCCCATCACCATGAGATTCCCGGTCGGCGCACCTGCCGCCTCGAGCAGCGCCAGAGCGGTGGCCTTGGCATCGTAGGCATCGAACAGCGCGGCCTTTCCGGTGGCCCAACCGCGGGGGGCCTTTTCGCCCGCCAGCAACACCCCGAGCGTAGACCGCTCGTCGCTGGCTCCGTCCTTCGCCCGGAAATAGCGCCGCCCGAGTTCGAACAGCCGGGTCGCCGCCGCGCCGCGATCGGCATTGCGCTTTGCCGCCATCAACAGGCCGGGCAGGAGCGAGGGACGCATCACCTTCAGATCTTCGCTGATCGGGTTTTCGAGCGTCCAGAGCGTCTCGCCCTGGGGGGCGAAATGCGCGGCTTCCGCTGCGGGAAGGAAGGACCAGGTCACCGCCTCGTGCAGCCCGCTTGCAGCAGCGGCGCGGCGCATGCGGCGCTCCATCACCTGCTGCGGCGTGGCGGTCGGGCGGGCGACGCCTTCCACGCGCGGCAGGGCAACGCTTTCCACCTTGTCGAGGCCGTGGATGCGCACGATTTCCTCGACGAGATCGGCCGGACCTTCGATGTCGTGCCGACGCAGGGGGCAGGTGACGTGCCAATCCATGTTGATGCTGAAATCGAGGCTTTCGAGAATACGCTTCTGTTCGTCCTCGGGCACGTCGACCCCGCCAAGGCGCTTCGTTAGCCCGGTGTCGAAAACGATGACCTTGGGCTGGGCGGGGGGCGATCCGGCGCGCACGACTTCGCTCGGGGTTCCACCGGCCAGTTCGACGATCAGCCCCGTGAGCAGGTCGAGTCCCGTATCGAGAAAGTCCGGGTCGACTCCGCGCTCGAACCGCGTGCGCGCATCGGAAGCAAGGCCGAGCTTGCGCCCCGTCACGCCGATGCGCGCGGGGTCGAAATAGGCGATTTCAAGCAGCAGGTCGGTGGTATCGTCCGACACGCCCGAATTCTCGCCGCCCATGATCCCGGCGATGTCGTGTACTTCGCGCTCGTCCGCGATCACCACCATGGTGTCATCGAGCGTATAGGTCTTCTCGTTGAGCGCCAGAACCTGTTCGCCCGGCTTTGCCCGCCGCGCATGGACCGCGCCGTGCAGCTTGGCGCAGTCATAAGCGTGCGCGGGCCGACCATAGGCGAGCATGAGATAGTTCGTCAGGTCCACCAGCAACGAGATCGGGCGCTGGCCCGCGCTCTTGAGACGCTGCTGCAGCCAGTCGGGCGAAGGTCCGTTCCTGACGCCCCTGACGACACGGCCGTAGAAAGCGGGGCAGCCATCCGGGTCGTCGGTGCGGATCTCGACGGGGCATTCGCCCGAAGCCGTGAAACCCGGGATCGCAATCGGCTTGAGCGTCCCCAGTCCCGCTGCCGCGAGATCGCGCGCAATGCCGTAAACGCCCATGCAATCGGGCCGGTTCGGCGTCACTGCGACCTCGATGATCGGCGAGGAGCCCTGATAGTCTGCGAAAGGATGCCCGGTGGTCGCGTCATCGGGCAGTTCGAGGATGCCCTCGTGCGATTCCCCGAGGTCAAGTTCCCGCACCGAGCACATCATGCCGGTCGATTCGACCCCGCGGATCGCGGCCTTGCGCAATTCCATGCCGTTCGAGGGCACGACCGCACCTGGCAGCCCCAGCACACCCTTCATCCCGGCGCGCGCATTGGGCGCGCCGCACACGACCTGCAGCGGCTTGCCGCCATTGACGTCCTCGCCCGCATCGACGGTGAGCACCTGCAGCTTGTCCGCATCGGGATGCTTTTCGGCGGTGAGGACATGCGCCACTCGGAAACCGGCAAGCGTTTCGGACGGGTCCTCGACCCCTTCGACTTCCAGCCCGATCGCGTTCAGCGCCTCGGTGATCTCGGCCAGCGTCGCGTCGGTTTCGAGATGGTCCTTGAGCCAGGTGAGCGAGAACTTCATGGCCGCACTCCCACGCCCGCCGAAAGCGTCGGCTGGTCGAACGGCGAAAAGCCGTAATGCCTCAGCCAGCGCGGGTCCCCGTCGAAAAAGGCGCGCAGGTCGTTCATGCCGTATTTCAGCATGGCGATCCGGTCGATCCCGAGGCCGAAGGCAAAGCCCTGCCACTCGCCCGGATCGACGCCCGCGAATTCGAGCACCCGCGGGTTCACCATGCCGCTGCCGCCCAGCTCCATCCAGTCATGGCCTTCTTCGTCGCCATGCCCGCCGACCACGCGGCGACCCCCTTCGTTGGAATAGCCGACATCGACCTCGACGCTGGGTTCGGTGAAGGGGAAATAGCTCGGACGCAGGCGCAGGACGATGTCCTCGCGCTCGAAAAAGGCCCTGAAGAATGTCTCAAGCGTCCATTTCAGGTGGCCGAGATGGATATCCCGGTCGATTACCAGCCCTTCGACCTGGTGGAACATCGGCGTGTGAGTGGCGTCGCTGTCCGAACGATAGACCCGGCCCGGCGCGATGAGGCGCACCGGCGCGCCCTGCTGCATCATCGAGCGGATCTGTACCGGAGAAGTGTGGGTCCGCAGCAGCATGCGTCCAGTCTGGCCTACCGCTTCGCTGCTCGAGGCCGGGCCCCCATCGGGCGCCGCGTCCGGGAAATAGAACGTATCGTGCATCGCGCGCGCGGGATGGCTTTCATCCATGTTGAGCGCGGTGAAATTGTGCCAGTCGTCCTCGATTTCCGGCCCCGTCGCGACCGCAAACCCCAGATCGGCGAAGATCTCCGCGAGTTCGTCCATCACCTGGCTGACCGGATGGATGCTGCCGCGCGGGGTTTCGGGCGCGGGAAGGGTGAGATCGATCGTCTCGCTCGCCAGCTGCGACTCGAGCGCGGCCGCTTCGAGCGACGCTTTCTTCGCCGCGATCGCATCCGCGATTTCAGCGCGCACCGCCTGGATCGCGGGGGCGGCCTGCTGGCGCTCGTCCGGGCTCATTGTCCCGAGGCTCTTGAGTTCAAGGCTAACCCAGCCCTTCTTGCCGAGCGCGGCGACGCGCTGCTCGTCGAGCTGGGCGAGGTCGCTTGCCGCGGCGATCGCGGAGAGCGCTTCGTCCTTGCGGGTATCGAGGTCGGTCATGGTTTCGGGTTCGGCCGGCGGTTTGGTTGAGGGGAAGCGGGTCCGCTAGCGACAAATCGCCCGCCATGCAAAGCGCCTTTGGGTCGGCGCTGCATGTTCGGCGACGCTTTCGCCCTTAGGATGCGCCTTGGGGGCGGTGGAGCCCCTGCACCGCCTGTCCCGCGATCTCCATCCGGGCCCGCGCCGCAGCGACGAGGAAGGGCTTGTCGAGCCTGGTGTAATCGCTCGGATTCATCCCCATGAACCGCTTGAAGTCGCGCACGAAATGGGCCTGGTCGTGATATTGGCAATCGAGCGCCTCGAGCCATTTGAGCGAGGGGTCCAGCATGAATTGCGCAAGGCTGCGCAGGAAACGCTGGCGACGCATCAGCAGCTTGGGGGTGAAGCCGAAAGCGCGCCGCGTCAGCCGTTCGAGCGAACGCACGGTCATGCCGACTCGCTCTGCCAGTTCGGCCACGGTGGCGAGGTCGGGCTCGACCAGCGCTGCATTGATCGCGCGGATCGGACCGCTTTCAACCGTGCGCGCGGGATCGCCCGCCGCGAAAATGCGGTCCATGTGCTGCTCTATGATCGCGAGACCCGCATCGTAGCCCGCTTCCCCCTCGTCGAGCGCGCGGGCGAGCGAATGGAAGGCGGCGAATGCCGGGTCGGCCAGCCCGTCGACGAACCGGTCGACATAATCGCCGGCCTCGCCCTCTACCAAAGCCGCCCAGCCCAGCGGCATCAGCCCGATTCCCCACATCTGGCCCGAACCGATCGCAAAACGTGCCGGCCGACTGGTCGGTCCGGTCGCGGCGAAGGTCGGCACCGGGCGCAGCGCCTCGGTACCGATCGCGCATTCGCACCGCGCGGTCCGGATAAAGCGCATGTTGGGCCATTCGGGATGGAGATAATCCTCGATCACCGGCTCGCGCTCGGAACAGCGGGCCTCGGCGTAATAATAGGTCGTCACATAAGGGCGTAGTTCTTCGCGCGGCAGGGCGAAGCGCACCACGATACCCGGCCCTATTCTTGTCTGTGCCACGCCTGCCGAACCCCCTTCCCCCGTCGATCGGTACGCGCCGGTCGCATTCTTACAACGTTTTCCGCAGGATCAAGCGTAATCATTCTGACACCACAGCAAAGGGGGAAAGGATGAATTACAAAGGTAAATTGATCGCCGCAGCCGCTTGCGCGGCTATCCTCACGAGTTTTTCGAGCCAGGCTCTGGCCCGCGACGACGACGACGAACCGCAGCTCGCCCGGTGTGACGAGAGCATGGGCACGATTGCCCTGATCGACGGGGATCAGGCCGGGTGGCAGGAATGGAAGCTCGGTTCGCCTCGCGCACTGCTCAATGCGCTCGCGCTCGAATCGGGCTGTTTCGAGATCGACGATCCGAACGACTCGGTTCCCGCACGCTTTCTCGTCACCGCGATCGCCGGCAGCAAGGAGGAAGTCGACGAGGGGATGGAGCTCGCCAAGGGTGCGGCGACCGAGGCGCTCCTGCGCAGCGGGGCCGCTGGATCGATCCTCGGAGGCGTGCCGGGAGGCGGCGCCATCCTCGGCCTGTTCGGAGGCCTGGGCGGCAAGAAGCGCACGGTCGCAGCAGGCCTCAGGGTCGTGAGCCCGGCCAACGGCCTTACAGTCGCTGCGGGACAGGGAGTCGTCAAGAAATCGACGATCGAATTCGGCAACTCCGCCTATGGCTGGGCATCGGGTGCAGCGGACGCGGCGGGCTACAGGCGCTCCAAGCGCGGCAGGATGCTGACCGAGGCCTACGTCCTCGCCTTCAACCAGCTCGTCGGCCAGCGCGAACTGATGGCCGCCGCGCCCGAAATCGCCGCCGCTGCTCCGGCCGAGGAAGAACCCGATGCGGTGGTCGCGGTCGATGCGGTGTTGCGCGATGCGCCCGCATCCGATGCCGGGGTCGTACGCTCCTTGCGGCAGGGAACCGAACTCGCGCTGACCGGCCAGCGCGAAGGGCTGTTCATCGAAGTCACCGACAACTACGGCACGCGTGGCTGGGTGTCGGTAGAGAACCTGCGATAAATCAGCGCCCGAAGGCGTCTCGGCCGGTCACCGCGCGGGCCGGTCGAGCGTCTGCGCCGCGCTGCCCCAGGCCTTTGCACGGGCCTCCATGAAGGCGGACAGGATCGGGTGATCGAGCGCGGCGTAATCGCTCGGATTCATGGTCATGAACTCGCGGAACTCGCGGGTGAACTGGGCCTGGTCGTGATAGTGGCCGTCCATCGCCTCGGTCCAGCGCGAGCCGTCGCGCAGCATGAAGGCCGAAAGGCTGCGCATGAAGCGCTGGCGGCGCATCAACAGCTTGGGCGTGAAACCGAAATACCGCCGACATACGCGTTCGAGCGTGCGGATGCTCATGCCGCTCGCCTCAGCGATGTCGGCGACCGACGCGCATGCGCCCGAAACCAGCGCTTCGTGGACTCGCACGATCTTGGGTTCGTCGCGATTGGACCGCATCAGGGCGTCCATCCAGCCGAGGATCGCGGCATATTGTTCATCGAGGCTCGCTTCGGGATCGCACAAGGTTTCGCACAGCGGGGCGAAACGGGCGAAGGCGGGATGGGCCTCCCCGTCGCACACGACATTGGCAAGGTCGTAGGCTTCCGCCTCGACGAAGCGCGCCCAGCCGACGGGCAGGAAGCCGATTCCCCACATGCGCGATGTGCCCAGGCGGAAACGGCAGGGGCGCGAACTCGGGCCCGTGGCGGAAAAGCGCGGGCCGTCGATGCGCGACGATCCGATCTCGGCAAAGGGCCGCGCGCCCGCGAAGAAGCGGATATTGGCCCATTCCGGCTGCAGGTAATCCTCGACCTGGCCGCCGGCCCTTGTCTCGAGATCGAGGTGGTAGAAAGTGGTGAAGCAGCCGTCGAAACGGCCCGGCGGGGGGTGGAAGCGGCTGCGGACGAGCGGTGCCCTGCGCGCGCTTGCGCCAGCCGGTTCGCGGACGAATTCTATTTCCCCCATGCGCTTTCATTGGCGCAGTCGAGGGGATTCGACAAGGTGGCGCGTCGCCGCGCGTTGCGGGTAAACGGCAAGGCCCCGCCGACCCGACTGGTGCGGGGCCGGACGGGGTCCTGGCGATTTCTCTTGCGACCCGCGGCGCGTCAGGCGGGCAGCGCGTCCTTGGCCTGGGCGATGATCGCCTTGAAGGCGGCTTCCTCGTTCATGGCGAGGTCGGCCATCACCTTGCGATCGAGCTCGATGCCGGCGAGCTTCACGCCGTGCATGAACTGCGAATAGGTGAGCCCTTCGGCGCGCACGGCGGCGTTGATGCGCTGGATCCACAGGGCGCGGAAATTGCGCTTCTTTACCTTGCGGTCGCGATAGGCGTACTGGCCGGCCTTCTCGACCGCCTGGCGGGCGACGCGGATGGTGTTCTTGCGGCGACCGCGATAGCCCTTGGCCTGGTCGAGGATCCGCTTATGCTTGGCGCGCGTGGTCACGCCGCGTTTGATACGAGGCATATCTCTATCTCCTTAGTTCGCGGTCAATCGAGCCCGTAGGGCGCCCACTTCTTGACCGTCTTGGTGTCGGCCTCGGAGAGCAGCTTGGTCCCGCGGTTCTGGCGGATATACTTCGCATTGTGGCTGATCAGGCGGTGGCGCTTGCCGGCGACACCGTGCTTGACCTTGCCGGTCGCGGTGAGCTTGAAGCGTTTTTTCACACCGCTCTTGGTCTTCATCTTGGGCATTTTCATCTCCTCATGTGAGAGACACATCGGATCAGCCCTGGCAGCCCTTGTGGCCAGGCCGAACCCTATAATCTGTGTCGGCGAAGGTGCGCCACATAGCGTTTTCGTGCAGGTTTGCAAGCGATTCGGGGGCGATAGTTCGCGCCGATCATACGCGGTGGTCCGGTGCACAGCGACTTTTGCATCGCGGCGCGCCGGGAAGGCCCGGGGCGGAGCATGACGCGCGCCCGCGCGGTAGGAAAGCCCCCTTACGCTCGCTTGCATCGGCTTGGCGCGGCAGGCACGCTCGGACCCATGGAAACCGTCCGACTTACCACCCGTTCCCTGCAACATTGCTGGAGCCGCCTCACAGATTTTTCGGGCCGCGACCGTCGCGAACTGTTCTGGCCTTTCGCGCTTCTCAATCTCGCCGGAACCTTCGTCGCAGTGGCGGTCGTCTTCGCGGTCCTGCTGTCCGGCAGTTTCGAGGCGATCGCGGCCTATGCCGAGGCCAATCCCGACAAGGTGACAGTGATGCGCGGGCCGGGCTCGGTTTCGGTCCGCTTCGACGAGGCGCCGCCGGGCCTCATGCCGGACATGGGCGATTTCCTCCTCCCGATGCTCGCCATCGGCCTCGTCTTCATCGCGCTCCACGCGGCCGCAGTCGCGCGACGGCTGCACGATCTTGGCCGACCCGGCTGGCTCGGCGCGGTTCCGGCCCTGCTGTTCTGCGCCGCCTTCGCGGTGATGTTCGAGCTGTTCGGCGCGGCCGATCGTTCGGCAGAGCCCGGTCCGGGCCTGTTCCTCGGCGGTTTCGCGCTCAACGCGCTCTATAATCTTTCGCTCATCGCGCTCGGCCTCGTCCTCGCGCTCAAGGGCGAGGCCGCGCCCAACCGCTATGGCGAGCGGCCTCAGCTGCCCGAATAGGCGCTCCGCCCCGTCTCCGCCAGCCAGCGGACGAAATCGCCATGCGCGATCGGCTCCGCGCCCTCGGGCAGGTCGCCGGTCCAGACATAGGCCTGAGCCTCGCTCCCGCCCGCTTCCCAGCCATCGACCGGCACGGCCATGCGTTGATATTGCGGCCCCTCGAAGGCATCGAGCACGCCGATATCGACATCGCCCGCCTCGTGCAGAGTGCCGACCACATTGGTGGCGTGTCCCGCACGCGTCAGCACCAGCGCGGGATACCAGCCGCCCGCATCGGGGATCGCGAAAAGCGCGCCCGCAACGCTGGCCTCGGAACCAAGGCCGAGGCCAGCAAGAAAAGGCCAGTCGCCCACGCCTTCGCGCAGCACACCGTAGAAAAAGAGATGCATCGCTATTCCTCGTAAATCATCCTGGCCGTCATCCCGCCATCGACCGTGAGATGCTGGCCCGTAACGAACCCAGCGCCGATCAGGTACTCGACCGCCTCGGCAATATCCTGCGGCCTGCCGACGCGGCCTGCGGGGTGCTGCGCCCGGTCCTTCTTGCGGTGCTCGACCACCTGCCGCTCGGCCTCCTTCTGCCAGTCGCGGGTTTCGATCCAGCCGGGGCGGATGGCGTTCACGCGCACCTGCGGCCCGAGCGAGACCGCCATTGCGTGGGTCAGCGCGTCGATTCCGCCCTTCGAGGCAGCATAGGCGAAGCTTTCGGGTTCGCTCATCACGGCTCGCGTGGAGGAGATATTGACGATGCCCGCCGCCTCGCCCGCCTCCCGATACGCCTCGCGCAGCAGCGGCAGCGCCGCGCGCGAACACAGGAAGGCGGCGGTGAGGCTCGCGTCGATCCACGCCTGCCAGTCGGCGAGGTCGAGATCCTCCAGCGGCCCGCAAAAGGGATTGGCGATGGCCGCGTTGTTGACGAGGGCGCGGAGCGGGGCCTTGCTCGTCCACGAGGCCACCGCCTCGAAGGCTATCGCCACCTCGCGCTCCGATCCGACATCGCAGGGCAGGGTCATCAGCCGCTCCGGCCCGGCCGCGCCGACCAGTTCGGCCAGCGCCTCGGCATCGATATCGAGCGCGGCGACACGCCAGCCCTTGTCCAGAAAGTGACGGACGCAGGCCCGGCCAATGCCCTGCCCCGCCCCGGTGATCGCGATTGTCTTTTGCATAAGGGGCCTAACGGAGCAGAGGAGGCAAGGTGCCCCGGGTTCGGACGGGTCTAGCCCATCGCTTCCAGCACGTCATCAAGCCGCGCCGGATCGCCCAGCGCGATCACGCGCCCGTCCGAATCCCGGTCGAGCGGGTTCCCCATCCAGTCGCTCATCGTGCCCCCTGCGCCTTCGACGACGGGGACGAGCGCGGCGAAATCGTGCAGTTTCAGGTTCGCCTCGATCACGCAGTCGACATGGCCGCTCGCCACCAGCGCGTAATTGTAGCAGTCCCCGCCATAGATGATCTTGCGCTCGGCAACGGCCTTGGCGACGCCCATGAAGGCATCGACATCGGTGCCGGAAAACTGGTGCGGGGTGGTGGTGGCGAGAACCGCGTCGGAAAAATCGCGGCAGGGGCGGGTGCGCACGGGCTTGCCGTTGAAGGTGGTCTCCTCCCCGATCACCCCGACCCAGCGCTCGCCCGCAATCGGCTGGTCGATCACGCCGAGCACGGGCCAGCCGTCCTGCAGCAGCGCGATGAGCGTGCCGAAGATCGCACGGCCCGCGATGAAGCTGGTCGTGCCGTCGATGGGGTCGAGCACCCATTGCCGGCCCGCGCCTTCGTTATGCGTGCCATATTCCTCGCCGATGATACCGTCGTCGGGGCAATGCTCCTCTATCAGGGCGCGCATCGCGGCTTCGGCGGCGCGGTCGGCCTCGGTGACGAAAGAACGGTCGGCCTTGCGCTCCTCGGCCCACTCGCCGCGGAACAGCGGACGGATCGCGGCGCCCGCGGCATCGGCTAGCGCCAGGGCAAGGGCGTGGTCTTTGTCGGTCATGCAGGCGGGCTTTCGCTGGAGCTCTTCGGGAAACGGCCCGCGTCCTAGCCGATTGCGCGGCTTTGGTAATCCCCCGATGGGCGCGGTTTTCGCGAGATGTCCCGGGGCGAAGAAACAAGTCGGGAAAGCGCGTCGCCGGGACGAAACAAGTCAATTTTCCCTTTCACTTGTGAACACTTGGTAGTTGTCCTTATGCTTTGTTTCGCCAGACGTATGGCATCGGGGGAGTATGGCAGGTCCGGGTCGCAATATGGAGGGTGTTGAGCCGCGTTCGGGCGCGACGGCGGACGGCATGCCGCTGTCGCTGAACCGCGCGCCTGCGGCCGATCTCGATCCGTGGGTCGGTCGCATCACCGTCACCCGCGTCCATGCCCCGCGCGATTTCGAAGTCACCTGTTCGGTTTTCAACGATCTCGCCTATGCCCGCGTCGTGCTGGCGGGCGATTGGATCGCCGAAACCCCGGCCGGGGAGATGCGGCTGGGGGCGGAGCCGCTGCTGGCCGGGCCGCAGGCGCGGCGGATGGAGCTGTGGTGCAAGGGCGCCTTTGCGACCGTCAATATCGGCCTGCGCCCGGGCGCGCTGCATTGCCTGCTCGCCCGGCCGGCGGCGCCGCTCGTCAACCGGCTGGAGCGCGAGGACCCGTTCGCGCTGGCCGGGGAGGGGGCGGATTCGCGCTATCCGGCCGACGCCCCGATCGAGGACCTCGCGCTCATCGCGGAAGAGCGCATAAGGGCTTTCATCGCCAGAACAAACCCCAAACAGCCAAGCGCGATCAGCACCGCTTTCGAGGCGGCGAGCTTTGTCGATCCCAATATCAGCCCGGGCGATTTCGCCGAGGAGCACGATATCAGCCTGCGCCAGGTCGAACGGATCGTGCGGCGCGATTTCGGGCTGACACCGCGCACCGTGCTGCGCCGCGCGCGGGCGATGGATCTCGCCTGCCAGATGCTCGGCCTGTCCGACAATCGCGAGGAGCAGGATTTCCTGCTGCGCTATTTCGACCAGTCGCACCTGATCCGCGAATTCCAGCATTTCTTCGGCTCGACCCCGCAGGCTTTCCGTTCGCGGGCCCGCCCGCTGTTGACGCTCAATCTCGAGACGCGGGCGGCGCGGCGGCTGGAGGAACTGCAGCGGATCGCGCCCGGCGCGCGGCGGCCGTGGCACGAAAAGCCGGTCGAGGAAGAGGAGGAGGAAGAGGGCCGGGCGCACGGCGACAGCGAAGAAGCCTGCCACGGCGAGGGGTCCGATCACTTCGATCCGCGCTGATCGCCTCCCCAGTGCTCGAAGGCGAGCCGCTGGTGCAGCGCGACATAGGCCTTCGCCTCCGGCCCCTCCCAGTCGAGCGGCCATTCACCCGGCATTGCGTCCGCAAGGTGCGAGCGTGACACCCACCAGCCCTGCCCGGGCAGCCCGTCCGACTGGCGTACGACCAGCACCGCGAGGCCGGGTTCGCCTGCCAGCCTGCCCTCCTCGTCGATCCGGTCCATCGCCGCGCAGAGCTGGCGCATCAGCGGGCGGGTGAAGGAGTGGCCGAGCGCGAACAGCGCCTGGCTGTAGGTGAGCGGCGTGCGGGCGCGGGCGGCGCCGATGAGCAGGTCGCGGATTTCATGCGGGTCGAGTGGCATGGCGCGTCGGATTATATCGCGATCCCGCGAAGTCGCGAGGCCCGGTCATCGGAGAAAACTCTCCGCAATCTCCCGCGACAGCAAGGAGCGCGCACGTCGGAGCGAAACTGCATGATGTCCCGGCCTCCGCCGGGACTCGCGCCAATCTCAATCGAACAGGCTCGACACGCTGCTCTCGTCCGCGATGCGGCGGATCGCCTCGCCCACAAGCGGGGCGATGGTGAGGATGCGGATCCTTTCGGACTGTTCGGTCGCCTCGGTCGGGCGGATCGAATCGGCGATCACCAGTTCCTTGAGCTTGGACCCGTCGATCCGCGCCACCGCGCCGCCCGACAGCACGCCGTGGGTGATATAGGCCGCGACCGACTTTGCCCCGTTTTCCAGCAGCGCCTCGGCCGCGTTGCACAGCGTGCCGCCCGAATCGATGATGTCGTCGATCAGCACGCAGTGCCGGTCCTTGACCTCGCCGATGATGTTCATGACCTCGCTTTCGCCCGGCCGGTCGCGGCGCTTGTCGACGATCGCGAGCGGCGCGTTGTCGAGCCGCTTTGCCAATGCGCGGGCGCGGACCACGCCGCCGACGTCGGGGGAGACCACCATCAGGTCCTGTTCGCCGTAACGCGCCTGGATATCGGCGGCCATGACGGGCGCCGCGTAAAGGTTGTCGGTCGGGATATCGAAAAAGCCCTGGATCTGGCCGGCATGCAGGTCCACCGCGAGCACCCGGTCGGCCCCCGCCTCGGTGATGAGATTGGCGACCAGCTTGGCCGAGATCGGCGTGCGCGGGCCGGGTTTGCGGTCCTGCCGGGCATAGCCGAAATAGGGCACGACCGCGGTGATCCGCTTGGCCGAGGCGCGGCGCAGGGCATCGATGCAGATCAGCAGTTCCATCAGGTTGTCGTTCGCCGGAAAGCTCGTCGGCTGGACGATGAACACGTCCTCGCCCCGGACATTCTCATGGATTTCGACGAAGACTTCCTCGTCGGCGAAACGGCGCACGCTCGCATCGGTCAGCGGGATTTCGAGATAGGCCGCAATGGCCCGGGCGAGCGGCATGTTCGAATTGCCCGACATGATCTTCATGGCTGCGAATCCTGAGGTTGCGCGTGACGCGCCACGCCTAGCGGCGCGTCACCAAAACGCAACACGCGAGCGGGGATTGTCGTCAGGCGGTCTCGGCGGCCGGCGGGAGGGGCCGACCGGCGAAAGGCCGTCCAGTCGCCCTATCGCAGGCGGGCGCAGGACTTTTCGCCGACAGCCTTGATCACACTGTCATTCGACGAACACACCTTCCTGCTGATGTCGACCTTCAGGCAGATCCGCTTCACCTTCGCGTTGAGCAATCTCCACCTGCGGACCAACCCGTTATGCCGCTCGACATCCTTGTTGTATTCCCGGTTTGCCGAACGATACGTGTCGGCCTTCCTTTGGTCCCGCTTCATTCGGGCCTTGTAGCCATTGATCCTTTCATCAAGACCGTCGCGCAGGTGCAGGAGCATGAGGCATCCGGCGAATGCCTGCTCCCGCGTGAGCGAATCGTCGGCCGCGCGGGCGGGCGCGCTCCCCGGAGCGACGGCGAGCCCTGCTATAGCCGCGATCGCGATGATGGTTCTGAACATTACTGGCCCCCTGTCGTCAGCCTGGAACTGTCATCAGCCTGCGAAATTTCGCGCAGGATATCGGACCCTGCCGCCATGTGGCGTACGGTCGACCGGATCGACACCACCGGACGATCGGTCATCGGCGTCCGAAAAAGAGGCCGCGGTAGGCGCACGGCGTCGCCCTTTCGGTCAGTTCGCGCAGCTCGGGGTCATCGGTCGTGCACACGGCCTGCGCCTGTTTTTGTTTCAAAGAGCCCCGACACAACCTTTTGTAGTCGGACTTAAGGAATTCGAGGTGCCGGCGCACCGCATCGGCGCGCAATGCGCGCTTCTGAACCACGGAATTGCTGCTGCCGACCCGATCGCTCATCGTCTTGACCCAGTGGTTTTCGCTGCGGAGCCAGTCATACTCGCCATCGATGTAGGCTTGCAGCGTCAGGCAGGCCGCGGCCCGATAGGCCGCGTCCCTGTCCTCGTTCGCGCTGGCCCCGCCGTGCACGGCCGCAAGAGAGGCGAGCGCAAGGCCCGCCCCGACGAATCTCATCATGATCGCCCCTCCACTTTCCTGCGCTGAATCCCTGCGCGCCTGGACTTTTTGCTTTTCATTACATAAGCTTGTGGCCGATTCAACCCGGTCGGAGCCCAGTCCCCGGCACGCTTTCGTCGGTGCCTATCGACCAGCCCGGGCAGCATTTCGTCCCCCGCGATCACAGTGCGAGCTCGGGGCACGAAAAAGGCCCGGATACGCGTGGCGCACCGGACCCGGGCCGGAGGTTTCCGGCCGGTTCAACGCTGACAATGGAAGCCCGGCAAGCGCGGGCGGGCGATCAGGTTCCCGGTGACTGGTCCGGGCCGTCATCGGCGATGGCAAAGGCCACTCCGGCTGCCCACAGACCGACAAGGATGAGGGCGAAGACATCCGCGCCCCCCGCGACCCGTTGACCCTCGGCCGTGCGGCCGATGCCCGGCTGCGATTCGGCCGCAGCGGTGTAGGTGCGCGCGCTGTCTCCGGCGCGGGTGTTCGCCTGGGCCGCGATCGGCGTGATCGCGAGCCCGGCTGCGGCGGCCCCGAGGGCCAGTCGGCTAAGCGTTTTCGTCATGATCGCCCCTTTCGCGCATCGTTCGGCCAAGGCACTCGAAGGATGTCGAGGAGCGGGCCCGATGCGTCGGATGGGCACTTTCATAGATGATAAGGGTAAACAATCGCTTATCGACAGGGCGGGCCCGGATTGCGCTGCGCCCCCGCCGGGGTGCGGTCGGCGCGGGTCGGCGCTTGCGGCCGCGCCGGCATGCGCGTCTCGATACGCGGCCCATCAGCCTTCGATCCGCCAGTCCTCGATCCGGCCACGCCAGACCTCGAAACGTTCGCCTTGCCACTCCCAGGCGACCCGGCCTGCATGCGGGATCATGCGACCCGACACGGGGCGGTAATCGGCGAATTCGCCGTGCCACGGGCGCAGGACGAAACCCTTGCCCTCGCGCGCGGGGCGCATGGCGAAAGTGCGCGCGGGCAGCCCGTCCCCGCCCAGATGCAGCTCGACCTCCGCCTCCACCCCGCCGATCCGGGCGGAAACGACGAGCAGGCGCTCGTCCCTTTCCTCGAAACGCAGGCCGGGATTGGAGATGAGCGCATCCGGGTTCCACGCCAGTTCGGCGAGATAGCGTTGCAGCTGGCCCTGCAGCAGTGCGCGCGAGGGCTCGGCCCGCGCCAGGCTGACGAGGCCGAGCGCCCTCACCCGCCCGGCAGGCTCGCCATCGACCAGCGCATCCTCGACATGGACGAGGCCGAGCGGCCCGACCCGTGCGCGCCAGCGGAAAGCGGTCGCAGCGCGCGCCATCCATTGATCCGCGCCAAATCCCATCCAGCGCGCCCCACCGAGGGAGCGCAACGTGCCCGACTGCCGGAAGACTGACCGTCCGCCGGCAGCACCGGCGGGCGCCGCCCGCGCGCCGAGCCGCTCCCCCAGCGCCGCGACGGCATCGGGGAGCGTGCCCGTCATCGCATCAGCCGCGCGGGGCCGTGTCGTGATCCTTGATCCGGTGTTCGCCCCGGATCCAGCGCACCGTGCCGGACGATGCGCGCATGACCACGCTCTGGGTCGACATGATGGTCGCGCCGGTCGCCTTCTTGCGGGTCTTGACCCCGTCGAGCAGCGAGCCGTCGGTGACCCCGGTCGCGGCGAAGATGCAATCGCCCTTGGCAAGATCGCCGAGCGTGTAGATCCGGTCGAGTTCGGTGATGCCCCACTTCCTCGCACGGGCCTTCTCGTCCTCGTTGCGGAAAACGAGCCGCCCGTTGAACTGTCCCCCGACACAGCGCAGAGCGGCCGCGGCGAGCACGCCTTCCGGCGCGCCCCCCTGGCCCATATACATGTCGATCGTCGTGTCCTGGTCGGTCACCGCGATCACGCCCGCGACATCGCCGTCGCCGATCAGCACGACGCCGCAGCCAAGACCGCGCAATTCGGCGATCAGCCCGGCATGGCGCGGCCGGTCGAGCACGCAAACGATGATCTCGGACGGAGCGACGCCTTTCGCCTTGGCCACCGCTTCCACGTTCTCGGTCGGGGTCCTGGCAAGGTCGATGATGCCCTCGGGATAGCCCGGGCCGACCGCGAGCTTGTCCATGTAGACATCGGGCGCGTTCAAGAGGCAGCCCTCTTCCGCCGCCGCCAGCACGGCGAGCGCGTTCGGCCCGGCCTTGGCGGTGATGGTCGTCCCTTCGAGCGGGTCGAGGGCGATGTCGATCTTGGGCCCCTTGCCGGGCGCGCCGCCGACCTTTTCCCCGATATAGAGCATCGGCGCCTCGTCGCGCTCGCCCTCGCCGATCACCACGGTCCCGTCGATATAGAGATCGTCGAAGGCGCGGCGCATCGCCTCGACCGCGGCGGCATCGGCCGCCTTTTCGTCGCCCCGCCCGACCAGCTGCGCGGCGGCGACCGCGGCGGCTTCGGTAACGCGCACCATTTCAAGCACGAGGACGCGGCCCATAGCGGAATCGACATTCGCGGTTTTCTCCGCCAGCATATCGGTAACGGCCGCGTCTTCAGCCGCGTCGCTTGTGGTATTCGGGGTGTTCATGCGCAATCTCTTCCCTGGCAGTTTCGTGTCCGCTCCGCGCGGGTCCCTTGCGGCCCTGCCCGGGGCGCTTAGGCCCATCAGTGGCGTCTTGTCGAGCGCGGCGAGCCGGGCATGGGCGATTCCGCTGGCCGCCTGCATTCCCCTCGCTCTTCCCGATCCGCTGGCGGCGCAGGATGACGGCGTCGTGACGGCGCCGCAGGCGCAAGCGGATGCCGGAACGGACGCGCCGCAGGAGGAAGCCGAATCGCCTCGCTCGCCGATCAACATCATGATCACCGTACCACGCGGAGAGGTGAACGAGGCGGCGATGCAGGAATGCGAGGACGAGGCCGATGCCGGCACGATCAGCGGCGACATCGTCGTCTGCCGCCGCCGCGCCGCGAGCGGGGAGGAACGCTTCTCGAGCCGCGACGAAGCCAAAAGGCGCTATGCCGAGGAAACCGCGTTCAAGGACGCGCCGCGCGCGCCGGACATGTTCGGCATTGCCGATAACGGCAAGGGTATCGGGATAGGCGGCGTTCCCCCGCCCGCGCTGATCATCGATGTCGGGGCGCTCCCCGAAGCGCCCGAGGGCTCGGACGCCGACCGCATCGCGCGCGGCCTGCCGCCGCTGGGACAGGACGAAGAGCTGAGCGAGGAGGAAATCCGCGAGCGCCGCGAGGCTCTCGGCCTGCCGCCGCCCAAGTTCGAGAAGAAGCCGAGATAGCGCCGCGATCTCCTGCGGACACGAAGCAGCCAAAGGCCAACGCAGGAGCTTCGTGCGTCGAAGCGCAGCAGCGCGATGGGCCCGCCTGGGGATTTTTGTTCGGTGTTCGCTCTCGCTCACGTGCGAAGCCGCCCTCTCCCCCGCCCTTCCACCCGGCAGGATATTCTCAAGGGCGCAAGGGCGGGGAGCGGGCGGCGAGGCCCAAGGTTCCCGCGGATGCCGGAGCGCAGTCAAAAAACGGGAGAGGGCGGCTCGGCAGTTCGCAAGCGCCGCAAGAAAAAGGCTCAATCTCGCAGGATCGGCAGCACCAGCGGCTCGCCCGTCAGGCTGTCGGAGCCTTCGAGCAATTCCAGTGCGCGCGTCACGCAGCGCTCCGGCCCTTCATGCGTCACCATGGCGACCAGCACTTCGCCGCCCTCGCGCGATCGTCCGTGCTGGATCAGGCTTTCGATCGACACGTCGGCATCGCGCATCGCCGCAGTGATCTCGGCCAGCACGCCGGGCCGGTCGTTGACGGTGAACCGGATATAGGTGCGCTCGGTGCGGTGGCCCGGTTCGGCCGGTGGCAGGGCGGCGAGCCGGGCGACGGGAATCGAGAACGGGGCGGACACCTCGCTGCGGGCGATATCGATGAGATCGGCCACGACGGCCGAAGCCGTCGGCCCGTCGCCCGCGCCCGCGCCCTGGAACAGCAGGCGGCCGGAGAAATTGCCCTCGGCCACCACGGCATTGGTCGGCCCGTCGACGGGCGCGAGCGGGTGGTCCTTGTGGACGAGGCAGGGCCGCACGCGCTGGAGCAGGCAGGGGCCGTTCGTCCCCTCCTCGACATCGGCTTCCCCGATCAGCCGGATGACGAAGCCCAGCGCATCGGCCTGCGCGATGTCGGCGGCGCGCACCTGGCGGATGCCGGAGACCCTGACCGCCTCGAAATCGACCCGCGCGCCGAAGCCGATGGCGGACAGGATCGCGAGCTTGTGCGCGGCGTCGATCCCGTCGATGTCGAAGGTCGGGTCGGCCTCGGCATAGCCGAGCTTCTGCGCCTCGATCAGCGTCTCGGCAAAGTCCGCCCCGGTCTCCTCCATCTCGGAAAGGATGTAGTTGCAGGTCCCGTTCAGGATGCCGTAGACCTTGGTCAGCGCATTGGCGCTGGTCCCTTCGCGCAGGCCCTTGACCACCGGGATGCCACCCGCGACCGCGGCTTCGAATTTCAGCGCGACGCCCGCGCCTTCGGCCGCTTCGGCGAGGGCAAGTCCGTGATGCGCGATCATCGCCTTGTTCGCCGTGACGAGGCCCTTGCCGCCCTTCAGCGCCGCGCGCGACAGGGCGAGCGCAGGCCCGTCCGCCCCGCCGACCAGTTCGACCACCACGTCCACATCCTCGCGGGCCGCGAGCGCGGTCATGTCGTCCTCCCACGCAAAGGGGGCGATATCGACGCCGCGGTCCTTGGCCCGGTCGCGCGCGCTCACCGCGGTCACCGCGATTCTCCGCCCGGCGCGTGCGGCGATGAGGTCGCGATTGGTTGCGAGCAGCCGGATCACGCCCGCGCCGACCGTGCCGAGCCCGGCGATGGCGATGCGTAAGGGGGCGGCGGTCTGGCTGTCGGGCACGGGTCGGGGCTCCTCGGGTCGCGGGATGTCTCGCCGCCCGCGCTTAGTCATGCGCCGCGCAGCGTCAAGCAGCCGCGCATCGCCCGCGCAGCGCCCCGGTGCTCAATCCGCCTCGGTGATCGCCCGCTCGCATGCGCCCAGTTCGGCAACGACCAGGGCGTAATCCGCCTCGGCCAGCGCGCGGGCATCGGGATTGCGCGCGAGATTGGCGCTGCTCGGCAATTCGCGCGGCAGGGCGCAGGCGAGCCGGTACCAGCGCAGCGTGCCCGGTTCGGGCGGGCGGGCGGACGAATCGATGATCTCGCCCCACGAAACGCCCCATGCCGGCGGCTGGCCGGGACGGCGCAGAACGCTGATCGAGACCGGCGAATCGCCCGCCGTCGACAGGAAGATCTGGGTTTCCGATTCCCCCGCGAGATTGCCGCGGACCGAGAGCGCATCGGCAATGCCGGTGATTGCGGGCGGGCTGCCGGGGGCGACGAGTTCGCGCAGGACGCCGCGCACCCGTTCTCCGAGCCCGGGGTTCCAGGCCAGCTGCCCGGCTTCGTCCACCAGCACGATCGTGCCCGGTCGACCCGGCACGGGATCGGCGAACAGCAGGACCTCGCTCTTCTTGAGCTTGGGCGGCTTGCCCTTGGCATCGAGCGGCACATCGACCAGCCAGGCGAGCGATTCGCGCACGCCGCTGCTCCCGCCGAGCAAAGCGCGGGTTTCGCCTTCGACGTAAAGCCGCGCGAATCCGGGCTCGAGGCCCGGCGCGCGCTCGGGCTTGACCGGCACCTGGTCGCGAATCTGGGCGCGGATGACCATCGCGCTTTCCTCGGCAAGGGTGACGAGATCGGCGTAGGTCGGCTGCGTCCCGGCGGACTGCGGCGCCACTGGGCGATCCTGCGCAAGGCCCGCCCCGCCGGGCCCGGCAAGCGCGAGGACGATCCCTGCGAGGCCCGCCGAAAGCGCGCCCATTTGCTTGTTTTCATTTGTTAATTTCAGGTTAAAGCGCATCCGGGTCCATTCCTTTCGCGGCGCTGCAAGCGGCCCCTCGGTATCGGGGGACATAACAGGTCCCGGGCCGTGAATCCGCCCTGAACCGATAAAGCGTTTGATCACCTAGGGGCCAGTCGTTAAAGCCCGCAAGGCTTGCGCCGGGGTTGGGGACCAAAGTCGGCGCAGCGAGCGTGTCGCACGTGGAACCGGCCAGGCGGGAGTATCTGACGGAGCATGTGGGGCCAGCCGGGTCAGGTCTGACGCTCTCGAACGGGGCAGACGCTCCCGGCGTGGGAGGGCCTGTATTTGGGATTTCGCGCCCCGGCCTGCTTTACCGGGACGCGAACAGGTGTGTCGGCAATCCGCCGACCGTAGTGATGGAGAGAAAGCGACTGGATGGCTTACGCTGACCAAGGAATGACGCCTGCAAAGGTCGTCTCGCTTGCAATCGCGCTCGGCATCGTGGGGCTGATCGGGCTCGCGATGATCCTTGGCCTGACGATTTCGTCGGTCAAGAAGGCGATCGAGCGCGTCGATACGTTCAATGTCGAGGAGGAGGAGCCGCCGCCCCCGCCGGAGGAGCCGGATGAGCCGCCGCCCCCTCAGGAAGAGGTGGCACCGCCGCCCCCGGTCGCGCCGCCGCCGCCGATCAATATCGCACCGGCCCCGCCGCCGATCCGCACTCAGCGCGAGATTCCGCCGCCCGCGCCGCCCGCGCTGACGCTGCCGCCGCCCGCGCCGGCCGCGCCGCCGGCCCCGCCGCCGCCGCCGTCGCTTGCGCGTGGTCCGCAGCCCCGCAATGCGCGTCGCTGGCAGCAGCGCATCATCGACGACTATCCTTCGCGCGCCCTGCGCCAGGACGAGGAAGGCGTAGTCGGCGTCCGGGTCACGGTCGGCACGAATGGGCGCGTTTCCGGCTGTTCGGTGACCTCTTCGAGCGGGTCGAGCATCCTTGACCAGGCCGCGTGCCGGTCGATGAAACGCTATGCCCGCTTCGAACCCGCCCTCAACGATGCCGGCGATCCGACGACCGGCAGCTGGAGCACCCGGATCATCTATCAGCTACAATGACTTGCGTGTCGGGAGCGAGGGCCTGAGCGGCCCGAGCGACCTTTCGGGACATTTCTTTCAAGAGGACTTTTCGCAATGAACCTTTACACTCTCGCGGCCGCCGCCGCCACCGAAGCGCCGAAAAACGAATTCGGCTTCATGGAAGCGATGGAGCAGGGCGGCCCCGTCGCCTGGGCCATCCTCACCGTCATGGTCATCATGTCGGTCGGGTCCTTCTACATCCTGTTCACCAAGCTGTTCGAGCAGAACAAGATCATGAAGCAGTACAAGGCCGTGAAGGGTCAGTTCTGGCGCGCCAGCAGCCTCAAGGAAGGCGCCGCCAAGCTCGAGAAGAACAGCGCCTGGCGCCAGATCGCCGACGACGCGATCGAGGCCCAGGAGAAGCATTCCAAGATGACCGACAGCCTCGAGGCGCATGATTACATGCACGGCTCGCTCCAGCGTTCGGAAGACTCGATCAATTCGAGCCTTGCCGGCGGCCTGCCCTTCCTCGCCTCGGTCGGCGCGACCGCGCCGTTCATCGGCCTGCTCGGCACCGTGATCGGGATCTACCGCGCGCTCATCAATATCGGCATCGCCGGGAACGCGTCGATCGACAAGGTCGCCGGGCCCGTCGGCGAAGCGCTGATCATGACCGCGATCGGCCTGCTGGTCGCCGTGCCCGCAGTGCTCGCGTTCAACTGGCTGCAGTCGCGCAACCGCCGCATCGCCGAGCTGCTCAACAGCTTCTCGACCGACATCCTCGCCTACATCTCGTCAGACGGCGCGGTGAAGCCGGCGGCCGCTCCGGCAGCCTCGAAGCAGTCGGGCGCCAAGCCCGCCGCCAAGAATGCCGGCACCACCGCCACGACCGCGGGCGGCGTGAAGGCCGGCTCGAAGTAAGGCCCTTCCCGCGCGGCGGGCGGGGAGCGACGCTTCCCGCCCGCCGCCGACACATGACGGGCGACGGGTCGGCGCAAGACGGTCGGCACGGCGGGCAAGCCGCCACCGGCGCCCGGTAACGAACCAATTCAGGGTAGGAATTCACAATGGCGATTTCGATGGGAGGCGGGGAAACCCCGATGTCCGACATCAACACCACGCCGCTGGTGGACGTGATGCTGGTGCTCCTGATCATCTTCCTCATCGCGGTCCCGGTGGCGATCCAGACGATCGAGAAGCTGGAAATCCCGATCATCGAGAGCGAGGAGGCCAAGAACAAGGTCGAAAACCTCCAGCTCACCGTCAGTACCACCGATTCGGCCGGTCGCAGCGCCGGGGAACCGGGCTACGAAGGCGCGTCGAGGACGGGCGAGTGCCGGGTCTATTTCAACAACATCACCCCCGTGACCTCCGAACAGCTCTACGACCAGGCCTTCACGCGGCTTGACCGAATCGTGACCAGAGCCGGCGGTGCCGAAGCGATCATGAATGACCCGGAGCAGATCCCGCAGGTGCATATCCGCGGCGATGTCAACGCGCCGTGGCGCTGCGTGGCGGGGACGATCTACAACGTGCAGGCGGCGGGTTATCCGATCGTCGGCTTCATCTCGAACCCGGTCGATCCGGGCTGATCGCCTGATCCCTTCCGGACACTTCAAGGAGTAACTGACATGGGTATGAGCGGAGGCCAACTCGACGGCGAACCGATGCTCGACATGAACATGACGCCGCTGATCGACGTTTTGCTCGTTCTGCTGATCATGTTCATCATCACCATCCCGATCGCCACGCACTCGGTCGATATCGACCTGCCGCAGGACAATTCGAACAGCCCGCCGCCCGATATCGATCCGGTCAAGAACAAGCTGGTCCTCACCGCGCAGGACCAGATCCTGTGGAACGCCGAGCCGATCTCGCTGGGGCAGCTGGCGAACACGCTGCAGCAGACGACGACCATGACACCCGAGCCCGAACTGCAGTTCGAGCCCGAGGCGCTGGCGAGCTACGAGATCTCGGCCCAGGTGCTGAAGGTCATCAAGCAGACCGGCGTGACCAAGTTCGGCTTCGTCGGCAACGAAAAGTACCGCCAGTTCGGCACCGGCGGCCCCGGCGTGGGCGGGCAGCAGTAAGAGACGTTCAAAGCGAAAGTCTTTGATAGGGGCGGCATCCGAAAGGGCGCCGCCCCTTTTTCGTGTGGCGTGATTGGTCTTCACCTGCCCTTCATTGCCTCGGCATAGTTTTTCCCAATGCGGACAATGCTTTTCCTCATCGGAGCCGCTGCGCTTGCGCGCCCGGCCATGGCCCAGGACAGCCCCCATCGCAGGACGGCGGGACTGGGCCGGTCGAACTCTGCCCGAGCGAAGAGATCGACCCGGGCCTTGCCGAACAGGAAGAGCGTTCGATCGAGGTTACGATCCTGCACTCGGCGGAGCGCGCCAATCTCCTGAGATACGACCTCTCCGACGGGCTGATCTACGCCGAGGTGCTGGTCAACGGCCAGGCCGTGCGCGGCATCTTCGACACGGGCGCGGACAGCACCTATGTCGACACGGGCCTGATCGAGAGGCTCGGCGGCAGTCTCACCGGACCGCGTTCGCGCGGTCATACCGGGCTCAACACATTCGACGTGAGTCGCGCCTGTGAAACGACCTTCACGATCCCCGGGCAGATCACGCTGACCGGCGACCTGCCCGCGACCGACCTTTCCGGCCTCTCCGAAAGACTTGGCCGACAGGCCGGCGTCATCATCGGCCGCAACCTCCTCGGCCAAATGACATGGGTGGTCAATCCGAAGGACAATTTGGGCATCCTCGCCCTCGGCACCATGACCTTCAATGGCGGCGTACCGGACAGCGTGGCGGTCGAGGAGAGAAGGATCGAGGCCACGGTCAACGGCATGCCCGCGACATTGCTGTTCGACACCGGCTTCAACGGCACGCTCGCCCTCCGCGCGGAGCGTTGGGACGACTACGTTCCGGCAGGAGCGGAGATCGGCACGCAAAGGGCCGCCGATGGCACCGGAGCGGTCTATGAAAAGCGGGCTACTTCGGGCGTCTCGCTCTCGGTGGGCGGCGTCACCGTCGATGCCGAGGCGAGCGAAGGCAAACTTGCCCAAGAGGGTGTGGACGGCCTGCTCGGCTACGGCTTCTTCCGCAACGCGACGATAATCCATGTGCCGACCGAGGGCATCCTCTATTTCTCGATGCGGAAGGACGAGAGCGCGGACGCCGACTGAGCCGGATCAGTCCCCCTCCTCGCGCTCCGGCCCCTCTCCGGGCGCGATCCGCATCGCCTCGGCGACCAGTCCCTCGGCCTCGATCAGCAATTCGTCGTCGACCGCGCCCTGCGGCACGGCCTCGCGCCCGATCATCGTCATCACCGGCACGGCGAGCGGGCTGACGCGTTCCAGCTCGACATGGACCAGCTCGCGCTCGGAACGTTCGAGCAGGTCCGCCAGCCGGCCGACATCCGTCATCCGCGCCCGCGCGTCCTGCCACGCTGCTTCGAGCAGCACGTGGTCGGGCTCGTATTTCCGCAGCACGTCGTAGATGAGGTCGGTCGAAAAGGTCACCTGCTTGCCGGTCTTCTTCCTGCCCGGATGCTGCCGCTCGACCAGGCCCGAAATCACCGCGACCTCGCGGAAGGCGCGGCGCAGCAGGTGGCTTTCGGTCACCCAGTCGACGAATTCGTGGCGAAGGATATCGGGCGAGAGCAGCGGCGCGGGGTCGCTCACCGGCTTCAGCCCCCACACGGCAAGGCAGTAGTCGTTCGCCACGAACCCGCCCGGCAGCAGCCCCCGGTCCTCCATCCGCCGGGTTATCAGCATCCCGAGGCTCTGGTTCGCGTTCCAGCCCTCGAAAGTGTAGTAGGCGCTGTAATGCTTGCCGCCATGGGGGAAGCTTTCGACCAGCAATTCGCCCGGCGCGGGCAGGCGGCTGCGATAATCCTGCATCTCGAGCCATTCCCGCACATCGTCGGGAAAGCGCGCCCAGCCCGCGCGGTCGGTCAGCATTTCCTGCACCCGCTCGGCCAGATGGGTGGTGAGCGGCAGGCGCAGCCCGCCATAGGAAGGGATCGTCGCCGATTTTGTCGCCGCGCGCACGATCACGTCCATGTCCTTGAGGCTTTCCACCTCAAGGCTCATCCCTGCAAAGAAGAAGGTGTCGCCCGGTGAGAGCTGCGCGGCGAAGCGTTCCTCGACCTTGCCGAGGCTGCGGCCGTTCTTGAACCGGACAGTGAGCATCTCGCTATCGACGATGATACCGGCGTTCATCCGGTGGCGCTGCGCCTGGCTCGGATGGGCAAGCCGCCACACTCCGTCCTTGCCGCGCACGATGCGCTTGAACTTGTCGTAGGCGCGAAGGGAATAGCCGCCGCTTTCGACGAAGGAGAGGACGCGCGCGAATTCCTCGCGGCCCAGCCACGCATAAGACAGGGCGGAGCGGATTTCGGCGAACAATGCGTCCTCGTGGAACGGCCCTGCACAGGCGCAAGCCATGACGTGCTGGGCGAGCACGTCGAACCCGCCGGGGCGGAATTCCTCGCCATCGCGCCGGCCCTCGTCGACTGCGTCCTTGGCCGCCATCGCCTCGAGGAATTCGAACCGGTTGCCGGGCACCAGCACGGCGCGGCTCCTCGCGTCGAGCCGGTGGCCCGCGCGCCCGATGCGCTGCAGCAGGCGCGAGGAACCCTTGGGCGCACCCATCTGCACGACGAGGTCGATATCGCCCCAGTCGACGCCGAGATCGAGGCTCGCCGTGCACACCAGCGCGCGAAGGTTCCCCGCCGCCATGGCGTCCTCGACCTTCCGCCGCGCCTCTTTCGACAGGCTGCCGTGGTGGACGCCGATGGGCAGGTGGTCCTCGTTCGCCTCCCACAGGCACTGGAAGATGAA
Organism: Erythrobacter sp.; assembly: GCF_040217515.1. Taxonomy (GTDB): domain Bacteria; phylum Pseudomonadota; class Alphaproteobacteria; order Sphingomonadales; family Sphingomonadaceae; genus Erythrobacter. The sequence goes on along the minus strand of NZ_JAVJPT010000003.1, from coordinate 351,768 downwards.
TTCAGCGAGGAAGCGCGTATTGGTGAAGACCAGCGTGGTGCGGTTCGCCTTGATTGCCTCATAAAGCTGGCCCACCGCCCAGCGTCCGGCATGGCCGCCCCACGGCACGCGCTCCTCGATCGGAAGCAGGATCTCGACATCGGGCTCCGAGCCCTTTTCGCCCAGCACGAGATCGGCGGCGAAGATTTCGCCCGTCCCATCGGCAGGCTGGGGGGCGAGCCATTCCTGGAACGAGCGCGGATCGGCGAGCGTCGCCGACAGCGCCGCGCGCCGCGCCTCGGGGGCGATGCCGTGGAGCCGCGCGAGCGAAAGCGCGAGCAGGTCGCCGCGCTTGCCGGTCGCGAAGGCATGGACCTCGTCGATGACGATGCGCTTCAAACCTCTGAAGAGCTCGAAACTTTCGGGATAGGACAGCAGGAGCGACAGGCTTTCGGGCGTGGTCAGCAGGACGTGGGGCGGCTTTGTGCGCTGGCGTTTCTTGGCATCGGAGGACGTATCGCCCGAGCGGGTCTCGACCCGGATCGGCAAGCCCATTTCCTCGACCGGCATCAGCAGGTTGCGCTTCACATCATGGGCGAGCGCCTTCAGCGGCGAGACGTAGAGCGTGTGCAGCCCTTCGGGCGGCGCGGCCCCGGCCAGCGACGAGGGCGCGAAATCGCACAGCGTGGGCAGGAACCCGGCGAGCGTCTTGCCCGCCCCCGTATCGGCGACGAGCAGCGCGTCCCGCCGGGCGCGCGCCTTTTCCAGCATCGCGAGCTGGTGCCGCCGGATGCGCCAGTCGCGGCCTTCGAACCAGGCGGCTATTTCGGGCGGGACAGAAGGGGCGGTGTCACTGCTCATCGCAGACCCCTTGCCGGGCGGCGCGGCGCTCCGGCAGCCGCGCCAAGCGGACGCACCGGGAGGCAGGCCCGCAGGCGGCACGGCCTCCCGCGCAGGCCCGAAATCAACATATGTTTCAATCCCTTGTCTATCGCCGAGCTGCGTGACCACCGCGCCGGATCGTGGACCTCGATCGTTCTGCGAGGCGTTTGTCAGATGCCTTCGCCCCCCGATTCTCCGAAGGCATGCGCGCCGGGATGCTGCCCGCTCGGCGGGGCTTCCCGCAAGGGCAGAATGGAGGACCCCTCATCATGGCAGACCAATATAACGACAGTCCCCGCAACCGTGACCGCGACGACCAGCCGGGTGGCGAACCGCGCTCGTACCAGGAAAGCCAGTTCGAGCCCTATCGCGACCAGCGGTACGATGGCTATAGGGGCGGGCAATATGGCGAAGGCAGCGATCGCTTCGACGAACGCGGCTATTGCCGCTCCGACCGGTTCTACGACGATGATGGTGGGCGCGGATAGCGCGGCCGACCCGACGAGAATTCCGGCCGCTCGTGGCCCGACCATCGCGGCAAGGGCCCGGCCAACTACACCCGGTCCGACGAGCGATTGATGGAGGATGCCTGCGAACGGCTGACCGAGGATCCGCAGATCGATGCACGCCGGATCACGGTCGCGGTGAAGGACAAGGAGATCACGCTCGACGGCCATGTCGCAAGCCGCTTCGAAAAGCGCGAGGCGGAGGATTGCGTCGAGGCGATGACGGGCGTGAACCATGTCCAGAACAACCTGCGCATCGCCGAGCCGGGCGATGGTCCCGGCATGTCGGATCGCGCGGCGACGCGCGGCTAAAAGGCGAAAGGGCCGACGCGACCATGCAAAAGGGGCTCCGCGCTCGGGGCCCGTTCGGCTCCTCGCGGTCAGCCCCCGCGGTCGCGAGCGGCATCGCTCTCCCGCCCGGTTTCCGCCATGGCGCGCCCGGCCTTGCTCCGCTCGGCCTCGGCGCCGGGCGCGGGAGCGGCGGCGGTGGCCGGCGTGGCCGGGGCAAGGCTCGCGCCGAACAGGCCTGCGGCGATCAGTTTTCGCATCACTGCCTCCTCGAACGTGATTGTCGACAACGAGGCGATAGCACCGCGCCCGGCGATGCGATTGTAGGAAATGGCCGATTCCGAAACGGATCAGCTGATTTCGGCCGCATCCGTTTTTTGCGGACCGGTTTCGCCGTCGACCGGCTGGAGCGCGTCGAGCTCGGCCTCGGGCTTGCCGATCAGCCGTGAAGCGCGGGCCCGCTCGGCCGCGCTCAGCTCGCCAAAGCGCCGCTCGGAGGCGATATCCGCCTCGAGCGCGGCGATGCCTTCGATCATTGAGGGCATGATTTCCACCATCGCCGGTCCCATCTGTTCCATCACGCCCAGCATTTGCGGATCGTATTGCACCAGCAGCGATTCGCGCGCGAACTTGCCGCCGGTGGGCGTTTCGAAGAAGGCGAGCAATTCGCGCATCTCCGCGGCATCGAACCGGGTCGCCAGCGCGCGGGCATAGGCCTCGCGATAGGACGGCTCGATCGCGTCGAACAACTGGCCCATCATCTCGACGATCACCTCGGTCATCCGCTCGGTGCGCTGCTCGAAAGCCGGGTCGTAGATGTCGAGCGCCTCCTGCGCCGCCTCGTCCTCGAGCGCGGCGAGGTCACGGGCATCCACGCCCGAAACTTCGGCCAGCCGAAGGCGGGGATCGGCCGTGACCGCCCCCATGATCGCGCCCATCATCGGGCCCATCGTATCCTCCATCACCGTGGCGAAAGTGCCTTCGGGCATGATCTCGAGCGCCATTTCCCCGGCGAGCGGGAGGCGCGCTTCCTGCTCGGGGGTGAGCGGGTCGACCTTGAACAGGTCGGAAAACATCGCGAAGCTCTCGCTCATCTGGCGCTCGAATTCGGCCATGGCCTGCGAATCCTCGTCCCAGTCCATCGGCGCGGAATCGCCGGTCTCGCCGTCCTCGGCAAGATCGACCCGTTCCTCCTCGGCATCCTGCGCGGCGAGCGGGGCGGCCGACAGGGCCAGGGCGAGCGTGAATGCGACCGTTCTCATCATTTCCTCCTTCGGGTTCGTCAGTGCCCGACGCTCTCGCCGCGCTCGAGCCCCGACAGGGCGAGCTGTTCGTCGATCTGCGCCATGAGCCGCCCTAGTCCCTCCTCGCTCTCGCTCTCCGCCCGCGCGACCAGGACGTCCTGCGTGTTGGACGCGCGCAGCAGCCACCAGCCGTCCCTTGTCGTCACGCGCACGCCGTCGGTCGCGTTGACGTCCTCCACATCCGGGCCCGGCGCGGTCTTCAGCCGCTCGGAAACCTCGGCGATCGCGGCGAACTTGCGGCTTTCATCGACCTGGAAGCGCATTTCGGGGGTGTTGAGCATGGCGGGCATGGCCTCGCGCAGCGCGCTTACCGACCAGCCGAGTCGCGCCGACGCGGCAAGCAGGCGCACGCCAGCATACAACGCGTCGTCATAGCCGTAATATTCGTCGGCGAAAAAGACGTGCCCGCTCATCTCGCCCGCGAGAGGCGAGCCCGTTTCCTTCATTTTGGACTTAATCAGCGAGTGGCCGGTTTTCCACATCAAGGGCTCGCCGCCATGCGCTGCGACATGGTCGAACAGCGCGCGGCTCGCCTTGACATCGGCGATGATCGTCGCGCCCGGGCGGCGTTTCAGCAGGTCCTCGGCATAGATCATCAGCAGCTGGTCGCCCCAGATCACCCGCCCTTCGCCGTCGATCGCGCCAATCCGGTCGCCGTCGCCGTCGAAAGCCACTCCGAAATCGAGCTTCTTGTCCGCGACGAGCGCACGAAGATCGGCCAGGTTCGCCTCGACGGTCGGATCAGGATGGTGGTTTGGAAAATGTCCATCGACTTCGGTGAAAAGCAGGTGATGTTCCCCGGGCAGCCTTTCGGCGAGCCGTTCGAGCGCGGGGCCGGCGGCGCCGTTGCCCGCGTCCCAGCCGACCCTGATGGCGGAGAGATCGCCGACATCGAGGTCGGAGAGGCCTTCGAGAAGACGCTCGACATACTCGCCCATGACGTCGCGTTCGGAAACGGTCCCGGCCCCGCTGGACCAGACCCCCTCTTCCGCGATTTTCCCGAGCTTCCGGATGTCGGCGCCGAAGAACGGACGCCCCTGAAATACCATCTTGAAGCCATTGTAATTGGGGGGATTGTGGCTGCCGGTTATCTGAATGCCGCCATCAATCTCTTCGCTTGAGGCCTCGGCATAGTAGAGCATCGGAGTCGGCCCGAGCCCGATCCGCACGACATCGCATCCCCCCGATGTGAGCCCTTCGCACAGGGCGTGCTCTAGAATGGGCGAACTCTTGCGCCCGTCATATCCCACCGCGACAGTGTCGCCGCCCGCTTCGCGCAGGAGGGTCGCAAAGCCGCGCCCGATCGCCCGGGCATCGTCGGGGCCGAGCGTCTGGCCGATGATTCCGCGAATGTCGTATTCGCGCAGCACGCTCGCATCGAATGTGTGAGTCATAACGGTCTGGTTTCCTGCCCTTTGCTGGCGCCCCCCGCTCCGGCGGGCGACGCGTTACTCGGTCTCACGCAGGGAGAGCGCGTGCTGAGCGCCGGGTTGCGGCCGTGATTGCCCCATACCCCCGCAGCAGCGCATGTTCCCCCGCCCGCGCGCCCGGCGACACGCGAATGCGCGGCGTAGTGGACGCGATTTGTGTCAATACCGCGATGGGGCCGTCACGCAAATGCGCGAGGCGCGAGGTGTCCCTTATCGGGGCCGCCAATGCAGGCGGGCACGGTCGGGCCCGCTGCGCACTGTCCCGGGAAACAGGCTGGAAATCCCGCCTTTGCGAAAGCGGATGCGCCATGCGAGCCGGGATAGGCCATGCCGGGATGGAAGCGGCCCGCGCGCTTCAATCGCCATCTGCTGCGCCATCGCTGCCCGCACCCGCATCGCCCGCGTCGTTGCCGCCGGAAAGCTCGGCCAGCAGCAGGTCGCGCGCCGCATTCGCTTCGTGCACCGCTCCGGAGGAGCCGCCGCGATCGGGATGGACGCGGGCGAGCATGCGTTTGTGCGCGGCGACGATCTGGTCTCGCCCGGCGCGTTTTCCGACGCCCAGAAGCTGCCGCGCCCGCGCAAGATCGGCTTCGCGGCCAGACGCCTCGAACAGCCCGTCCCACGGCCAGCTGCCGAGCGCCCAGCGCCACACGATGATCGCCAGCACCAGAATGATCGCCGCCTTGATCATGGCTCAGACGAGCTCCAGCCTCGGCGACGCGGCCGCGAATTCGGGCAGGTTCAGCACCTTGATCAACGCGCGCAATTCCTGCCGCGCGACAAGATGGCTGGTGCCGAGCTCGCCGAGATACCCCTTGTCGAGCAGGGTCAGGCCCGAGGGAAACAGTTCGCGATAGATCACGCGTTCGGACAGTCCGCGGGTTACGCGAAAGCCCACGCGTTTCGACATTTCGGCCAGCGCTTTCTCGATCCGGATCCTGTTGCGCGCCTCGACATGGCCCGTGCGGTTCCTGACCACGATCCAGTCCATTTCGGGGCGCTCCTCCTCGAGCGTGGCCCGGCTGCGGCGCATACGCGCCTCCCAGATAAGTTCGGCGAAGAAAGACAGCTTGCGCACCTTGAAGGTCTCCCCGTCGACCTGGCCGATGAGGTCGAAATCGACGAAGCTGTCATTGAGCGGCGTTACAAGGGTGTCGGCATTCTCCACCGCGGTGCGGGCCAGCGGGTCGTCGCGGCCGGGATTGTCGATCACGAGGTAATCGCAGGTCCGCTCGATCCGGGCCATGACCTTGAGCAGCTTCTTGGTGCTGTCGCCGTTGAACACCTCGCAGGCCGGGGTCGGCAGGGAGAGGCCGCGCAGCTCCATCGTGCGCACGCGGTTTTCCATGTAGCGAAAGCTGGTGCGCTGACGCGGGTCGAGGTCGAGGATCGCCACCCTCGCCCCGAGATAGGTGAGCGCCACCGCGATGTGGACGGCGGTGGTGGACTTGCCCGTGCCGCCCTTTTCATTGGCGAAGACGATCCGATGCGCCGGACGCTCGGCGGGCCCGGGGGCGTCGGGCGAAGCGGGACTTTCGGCAGGCTCTTGCGGCATCAAAGGGGTGCTTTCCTTGCATTCGCCCTGCCCACGCTCGCGCTGTGCTTGTGAAGCGCGCGCGCGGATGCTTAGGAAGCGGGCGACCAACGACCACGAAGTCTATAGGCGGAGGCGCAGGGGTGCAAACGGCAAGCACGCTCGACATGTTGAGAACGGCGCTCGCCGCGCTGCGCGAGGGCGGCGGGACCGTGGGGTTCGTGCCGACCATGGGCGCGCTGCACGAAGGCCACCTGAGCCTCGTCCGCCGCGCGCGCGAGGACTGCGACCATGTCGTCGCCTCGATCTTCGTCAATCCCACCCAGTTCGGCGAAGGCGAAGATCTCGACGCCTATCCCCGCCAGCTTGCCGAAGATGCGGCGATGCTCGAGGCGGAAGGGGTCGCGCTGCTCTGGGCTCCCACGGTCGAGGCGATGTATCCGGCCGGCTTCGCGACGAGCGTATCGGTCGCCGGCGTGAGCGCCGGGCTGTGCGGAGCGGCGCGGCCGGGCCATTTCGACGGCGTGGCGACCGTGGTCGCGAAGCTTTTCAACCAGGTCCGACCCGACAGGGCGTTCTTCGGGGAAAAGGATTACCAGCAGCTCGCCGTCATCCGCACCATGGCGCGCGATCTCGACCTCGCCTGCCCGCAGGTGGACTCCATCATCGGCGTGCCCACGGTGCGCGAGGCGGACGGGCTCGCCCTGTCGAGCCGCAATCGCTACCTCTCCGCCGACGAACGCGCGGCGGCCGCGGCGCTTCCCGCGGCGATGCGCGAGACCATCGTGGCGCTCGAATCGGGCGAGCCCGTCGCGGCGACGCTGGCAGCCATGGGGGAAAGGCTGATCGCGGCAGGGTTCGATCAGCCCGATTACGTCACCCTCGCCGATGCCGATACGCTCGCACCGCTCGATGCGCTCGGTTCTGCGCCCGCCCGCCTGCTGGTTGCCGCGCGGATCGGCGGGACGCGGCTGATCGACAATATGGCGGTGGGTCCGGCGCGCGCGTGAGCGGACACACAATCGGCGTTGACCTCGATGCGAGAGTGGTGGCAAAGGCCAGCACGCCCCGGCGGAACCTGTCCAGGCGCGATTGCGGGCGCGGGTATAGCATAGTGGTAATGCTCCAGCCTTCCAAGCTGGCTAGGCGGGTTCGATTCCCGCTACCCGCTCCATTCCCCTCGGGTTCTTGCCGTGACCACGGCGGGTTCGATCGGTCGAGTGGCATGCGTTCGTGTGGATCTGCGCACCACCCGTCGGATCATCCGCGGCTTGCGCCTGGGCCAGGTTGCTGCAGGGCAAAGCTGCGCTTGATTGTGCAGGTGCAAAAACTTGTTTGCGTCCGCTGCACCATCGCCTAGGGCTTCAGCCCGATGACTACTACGCTCACGCATCTGCAGCGGCTCGAGGCCGAAAGTATCCATATCTTCCGCGAAGTCGTGGCCGAGGCTGAAAACCCGGTCATGCTTTATTCGGTGGGTAAGGATTCGTCGGTCATGCTTCACCTCGCGCGGAAGGCCTTTTATCCCTCGCCGCCGCCCTTCCCGATGCTGCATGTCGCGAGCGGGTGGGATTTCCAGGACCTCATCGACCACCGGGACCGGACGGTGAGGGAATACGGGCTCGAACTCATCGTCGCGCAGAACGAGGACGCCGAAGCGCAGGGCATCAACCCTTTCGACACCGGCAGTGCGCTCTATTCGCAGGCCCAGCTGACCGACCCGCTCAAGCGCGCGCTCACCGAACACGGGTTCGACGCGGCATTCGGCGGCGGGCGGCGCGATGAGGAAAAGGCACGCGCGAAGGAGCGGATCTTCTCCTTTCGCACTGCGGCGCATCGCTGGGATCCCAAGAACCAGCGGCCCGAATTGTGGAACCTCTACAACGCCAGGAAAAACAAGGGCGAGAGCATTCGCGTCTTCCCGATCTCGAACTGGACCGAGCTCGACATCTGGCAATATATCGCGCTCGAGAAGATCGACATCGTTCCGCTCTATCTTTCCAGGAAACGCCCGACCGTGGAGCGCGACGGATTGATCCTGGTGGTCGACGATGACCGCTTCCGTTTCGAAGAGGGCGAGGAGGTCGTCGAACGCTCGGTCCGGTTCCGCACGCTCGGCTGCTATCCGCTCACCGGCGCGACCGAAAGCGAGGCGACCGACATGAATGCGATAATCCAGGAAATGCTCCTCGCCACGGGTTCGGAGCGGCAGGGCCGGGCGATCGACAAGGGTCAGTCGGCCTCCATGGAGGACAAGAAGCAGGAAGGGTATTTCTGATGACCGAGCACCCTTCGTTCCAGACCGACGCGCTGATCGCCGAGGACATCGACGCCTATCTCCACCAGCACCAGCACAAGGGGATGCTGCGCTTCATCACCTGCGGCAGCGTGGATGACGGCAAGTCGACCCTGATCGGGCGGCTGCTCTACGATTCGAAGATGATCTTCGAGGACCAGCTCTCCGCCCTCGAAGCCGACAGCAAGAAACACGGGACGCAAGGGGGCGAAATCGATTTCGCGCTGCTCGTCGACGGTCTTTCGGCAGAGCGCGAACAGGGCATTACGATCGACGTCGCCTATCGCTTCTTCACGACGGAAAAACGCAAGTTCATCGTCGCAGATACGCCGGGGCACGAACAATACACCCGCAATATGGTGACCGGCGCGTCTACCGCCGACCTTGCCGTGATCCTCGTCGATGCGCGCAAGGGCGTGCTGCAGCAGACGCGGCGCCATTCCTATCTCGTCCACCTGCTCGGCATCAGGCACATCGTGCTGGCGGTGAACAAGATGGACCTGGTCGAATACGACCAGTCCGCCTTCGAGCATATCGTCGCCGACTATCGCAGCTTCGCCCGGGAAGTGGGGATCGAGGAATTCACCGCGATTCCGATCTCCGGTTTCAAGGGCGACAACATAACGCGCGCCCCGTCGGACAACACGCCCTGGTATGGCGGACCGTCGCTGATCGATCACCTCGAAACCGTTGAGGTCGCGGCGACGGCGGCGCAGGAACGCGCCTTCCGGATGCCGGTGCAATGGGTCAATCGTCCCAATCTCGACTTCCGCGGTTTTTCAGGCCTGATCGCCAGCGGCACGGTGCGCCCCGGCGACCCGGTGCGGATCGTGCCCACCGGCAAGACGAGCACGGTCAAGTCGATCGCCACCTTCGACGGCGATCTCGACGCTGCGGTCGCTGGCCAGTCGATCACGCTCACGCTGGAGGACGAGGTCGATTGCAGCCGCAGCGACGTGATCGCAGCCGCCGGCGATCCGCCCGAATCCTCCGACCAGTTCCGCGCGACGCTTGTCTGGCTCTCCGAAGAGGCGCTGAAGCCCGGTCGGGGCTATTGGCTCAAGCTCGGCACGCAGATGGTCACGGCCAATGTGCAGGAGCCTGAATACGAGATCGACGTGAACACGCTCGATCACCTTGCAGCCAAGACGCTCGAGCTGAACAGCATCGGCATCGCGGATTTCTCGACCGACCAGCCGATCACTTTCGAACCCTATGAAACGAGCCGGCAGCTGGGCGGCTTCATCCTGATCGACAAGTTCACCAATGCGACGGTGGGCGCGGGGATGATCGAGTACAGCCTGCGCCGGGCGGACAATGTCCACTGGCAGCCGACGACGATCACCCGTGCCGATCACGCCGCGATGAAGAACCAGGTGCCGCGCGTCCTGTGGTTCACCGGACTTTCGGGTTCGGGCAAGAGCACGATCGCCAACGAGGTGGAAAAGCGCCTCGCGGTTATGAACCGTCACACCTTCCTGCTCGACGGGGACAATGTGCGCCACGGCCTCAACCGCGATCTCGGCTTTACCGAGAACGACCGGATCGAGAACATTCGCCGGATCGGCGAGGTCGCCAAGCTGATGGCCGATGCGGGCCTCATCGTGCTTACCGCCTTCATCAGCCCCTTCCGCGCCGAACGGCGCATGGTGCGCGACATGCTGGCGCAAGGCGAATTCATCGAGATCTTCGTCGATACCCCGCTCGAGGTCGCCGAACAGCGCGACGTCAAGGGGCTCTACAAGAAGGCACGCAGCGGTGAATTGAAGAACTTCACCGGCATCGACAGCCCCTATGAACCGCCCGAAAATCCCGAAATCACCGTCAACACGGTCGAGATGACGCCCGCCGAAGCGGCGCAGCACATCGTCGACGCGATCCTCCCGCTCAAGTGAGCGCGCCGGAAGGGGCACCATGACCGACGCAGAACTCGCCGCGCATCTTGCCGAAGTCGCCGGGCGCATCCTGATCGAAGTCCGCGCGAGCGGGATGTTCGAGGGCAAGGCATTGGGCAAGGCCGGGGACGCAACGGCGAACGAATTCCTCTGCCACGCGATCCGTGCCGCACGCCCCGATGACGGGCTCCTGTCCGAGGAGGAAAAGGACAACACCGAGCGCTGCGCGATGGAACGTGTCTGGATCGTCGATCCGGTCGACGGGACGCGCGAATATGGCGAGCAGCGCGGCGATTGGGCGGTTCATGTCGGGCTTGCGATCGGCGGCGAGGCCCAGGTCGGCGCGGTCGCGCTCCCCGGCCTCGACGGCGGCGTGGTGCTGCGGTCCGATCGAACGGTCCCGCTCGCCGAGGCCGCGCCGCGCCCGCGCTTCCTGGTCAGCCGCACCCGGCCCGCGCGCGAGGCGGAAGAGGTCTGCGGCGGAATGGGCGGCGAACTCGTGCCCATGGGCAGCGCCGGGGCCAAGGCCATGGCCGTGGTCCGCGGCGAGGCGGAGATCTATCTCCATTCGGGCGGCCAGTATGAGTGGGACAGCTGCGCGCCCGTCGCGGTGGCGGCAGCGCATGGCCTGCATTGTTCGCGGATCGACGGCTCGCCGATCCGCTACAACAATGCGGACACCTATCTCCCCGACCTGCTGATCTGCCGACCCGAACTGGCCGAAGACGTCCTCGCCCGCGTAGCCGCGCTGGGCTAACTCCCGGTGTCCTCCAAGGTCTCAGGATCGGTATCCGAGGGATCGACCGTCTGCGCGGGGACGGGAACAACCGCTATTTCGACCCGCCGGTTGAGCGCGCGCCCGCGCGGATTGGGCGATCCGTCGGGAAGGGCGTTGGGAGCCACGGGGTTCTGCTCGCCGAAGGGGATGACCCGGATGCGCTCGGGCTCGATGCCGCGTTCGACCAGCCAGTCCTTGACCAGCTCGCCGCGCTTTTCCGAAGCGCGCATGTTGACCGTGTCGCTTCCCGCCGAATCGGTGTGCGAGCGAAGGACGATCGGTGCGCCCGTCTCCACCTGTTCGGATTCGATCACGGTCTCCAGCGCGGTTTCGGCTTCCGCGTCCAGTTCCATCGCGCTTTCGGGAAAACCGATCGTGAGCTCGAGCGGCTGCAGCGGCACCTCGGGCAGGTCGGGCAGGTCCGGCGGCTCGATATCGGGGCGCAGGATCGATACGGGCGCCGGTTCCCCCTCGCCTTCCTGCTCGTCCGCCTCGGTTTCGCCGGCTTCGGGTGTCTCGCCAGATTGCGGGTCTTCGCTCTCGTCGCTTTGGACCTGGCACGCGGCAAGGCCAAGGACCAGTGCCAGCGGGGCCAGGTATTTCGTAATGGTCATCGGCTCCTCATTCCTGTTCTTTCGATAATCACTTCCCGGCCGTTTATCCCGGCTGGGGCTTGCCCCCCGGTCTGGTATCGGGTTTCTGCGCGGATTTCTGCCGCCCAGCCTCTTTGGCGGCGCGCTTCGCCGCCTTCTCCTCCGGGGTCTTCAATTGCGGCGGCGAAAAGGAAATGATCACGTCGCCTGCGCGCGGTTCGGGCCTCGCGGCATGGGTGAAGAAACGCAGCGTGCCGTCTTCGCGCACCAGCAGCAGCATGTTGGCGCTGTCGGGCAGCTTTTGCTGCGCATCCTCGAAGGCAAAGGCTTCGGAGAGCTTGGTCTTGCGAAAGACCCAGCCCTGTTGCTGGCGTTCGTTGACATCGGCAACGCCGAAACCGCTTTCGAAAAGGGCCCGCCCGCGGATCGATTCGGGCAGCGCATGACGATCGTTCTCTTCGCGGCTTTCGCCCAGCTGGTAGACGCTGTCGCGCCCGATTTCGTGCGCGAATTCATTGCAGACAAGCGCGTTATACGCCTCGTTCTCGGTCGCGGCGACCAGCACCTGGTAGGGTGTCAGGTCGAGATTGTGCTCGGTCGCCTCGTTCAGGATTTCGCCGTGGTAGAAAGGCAATCCCTCGCGCCGCGCCGCGCCGAGGCGTTGCCAGCTCGCATCGACGATCATGATCGGGGTACCCAGCGCCTTCATTTCCCGCGCGAGCGCGATGGTCCATGGGGTCGATCCGACGATCAGCAGGCCGGGACGCGATGTTACCTTGACCCCGAGCCAGCGCGCCACCCTGTCGACGCTGAAGCCGTGCGCCACCACCGTGGCGAAGACGACTGCGAAACTGAGCGCGGTCAGGACCTGCCCGTCGCCATAGCCGAGATCGGCGAGGCGCAGCGCGAACAGGCCCGAAATGGCGACCAGCACGATACCGCGCGGGGCGATCCAGGCGACGAACAATCGTTCGTTCCACGGCACGCGCGAACCGACCAGGCTCACCAATACCGTGACAGGACGCACCACGAAAAGCAGCACGGCCACGAACAGCGCGAAACGTTGGCCGACAGGTTCGCGCGGATCGAGATAAGCGAGGTCGGACGGCGTGAGGCTGGCGGAAAGGATGATGAAAATGCCCGACACCAGCAGGACCGCGACGTTCTCCTTGAACGGATGGATCGAGCGCAAGCTTGTGAAATCGGTGTTGGCGAGTGTCACGCCCATTACGGTCACCGCAACGAGGCCCGCTTCGTGTTCGATCTGGTTGGTGAGGACAAAGACCCCGATCACGCTCGAGAACAGCACCGGGACCTTGAGATATTCGGGGATTCCCCCGCGCGGGAAGACATAGGCGACTGCCCGCGCGGCGGCGTAACCGATCAGCCCCGAAATGATCGCCGCGATGATGAGCGGCGGGACGACATCAACGAGCGTCGCATCCGGTGCTTGGGCGACACGGCGGAAATATTCATAAGCGACGACCGCACACAGCGCGCCGGTCGGATCGTTGACGATGCCTTCCCACTTGAGGATGTTCGCAGGCCGGGTCTGCACATTCGCCTGCCGCAGCAGGGGAATGACGACCGTGGGGCCCGTGACGATCAGGATACCGCCAAAGAGCACCGCCACGGGCCAGGCGAGCCCGGCGATCTGGCTCGCCGCGAGCGCGCCGAGCGCCCAGCCGACCGCGACGCCGATCGTCGCCAGCCGCCAGACGGCGCTGCCCATGTCGCGCAGTTCGCGCAGGTCGAGGCTGAGCCCGCCCTCGAACAGGATCAAAGCGACACCAATGCCGATGGCCGGGTCGAGAAGGTCTCCGAATGCGCCTTCGGGATCGATCAGGCGATAACCGAATTCGCCTGCGACGGGCCCTGCAAGGAAGCCCGCGGCAAGCATCAGCACGATGGCCGGCCAGCCCGTGCGCCAGGCGATCCACTGCGCCCCGATACCGAGGACACCGATCGCGGCGATGACGAGTGCTTGCGATTCCATGCCGGGTTTCGGTCTCCTCCTCCCGCTGGATCAATGTCTCCGACAGCGGCACGTTCCGGCAGGACCGGGAGGCCGGGCTCCGGAACGGTTATTCAGTCGCCTTCGAATTCCATCAGGGTGCCCACGTCGACCCCCTCTTCGCGCAGGCGCCGTGCGCCGCCGAGATCGGGCAGGTCGATGACGAACAGTGCCTGTTCGACCACCGCGCCTGCCCGGCGCAGCAATTCGACTGCGGCGAGCGCGGTGCCGCCGGTGGCGATAAGATCGTCGACGATCGACACTTTCTGCCCCGGGCGGATCGCGCCCGGGTCCATCTCGAGCCGGTCCTTGCCGTATTCGAGATCGTATTCGACCCCGATGACCTCGACCGGTAGCTTGCCGGGCTTTCGCACGGGGATGAAACCGGTGCCGAGCGCGATCGAGACCGCCGCTCCGAAGATGAAGCCGCGCGCTTCCATGCCCGCAATGTCTTCCGCCCCTGCGTCGCGCGCCATGTCGGCAAGATGCTGCACGCTCGAGGCAAGCGCGCGCGGGTGGCCGATGACCGTGGTGATGTCGCGGAACTGGATGCCGGCCACGGGAAAATCCGGGACGGTGCGCACCAGCGCCTTGATCTGCGCGGGCGAGAGAAGCCCGTCCGTCGTCGTGGTTGCGGTCATGACCCTCGCGTCCCCTGTCATCGGCCGGTGTGCCGGTCCCCTAGAAAGCATGACGCCCCACCATCCGCAAGGGACGATGGGGCGTCGATATTCGCCTGGCGCGCCGGGAGACGCGCGATGCGCTTACTTTTTCTTCGGCTTCATCCCGGCCCAGACCTGCTTGTAGGACAGGAAGGCCAGCGCCGTCATGAACAGGAGGAAGCCCAGCACGACCCAGCCGGTCTGCTTGCGCTGGATCATCTTGGGCTCCGCCGTCCAGGCGAGAAACGCGGTCACGTCGGCCGAAATCTGTTCGGCGGTCGGCTCGGTCCCGTCCGGATAGGTCACCAGGCCGTCATAGATCTGCTGCGGCATGGCCAGATTGATGCTCGGGAAATAGACGTTGAAATACAGCCCGGTCGGGGTTTCGAAGCCGGTCTTTTCCACGAGTTCGGGGTCGGGCTCCTTGTAGCCGAGATTGAGCGAATAGACGTAGTGGACACCGTCCGGCCGCGCCTTGGTGATCAAGGAGAGGTCGGGCGGATAAGCATTGTTGTTCGCCAGCCGGGCCGCCGTCTTGTTGGGATAGGGCATCGGGAAGTGATCGGTCGGCTCGGCCGGGCGCATGATGCTCTCGCCCGTTTGCGGATCAATACCGGGCACCTGCCAGCTCGCCGCCTCGGCGCGAACTTCCGCCTCGGAAAAGCCGATTTCCTGCAGGTTGCGGAAAGCCACATATTGCAGCGAATGACAGCTCGAGCAGACCTGCTTGTAAACCGAATAGCCGCGCTGCAGCTGGGCCGTGTCCCACTTGCCCAGCGGACCCTCGAAGGAGAACCCGCCCGCAGGCTCGATCAGCTCTTCCTTGAAGGCGTAGTAATCCGGTTTTTCCGGGGCGGAATAGTTGAGGGCACCCGGCAGCAGTGACCACAGGACGAGGATGCCCGTGATCACCAGGCCGACGATGATGCCTGCGAGGCGGATGGTCATGACCGAACTCTTTCTCGTTATCGGGTCGAGTTGAGGGAGAGATGGGGACGGGGGCCGAAGCTCCCGTCACCTTATTCTGCGGGTGCAAGCGAACCGTCCGGGTCGCTGCCGGGGAGCGGCTTGACAACCTTGCCCGGCTTGTCCCCGCCACCTTCCATGCTTCCCGGCTTGTCATCCGAGCCGAGCACGGCCTCGGTGATCGAGAAAGGCAGCGGCTTGGGCACTTCGATCTGGCTCACGATCGGCAGGATCACGAGGAAGTGCAGGAAGTAGTAGGCGGTGGCGATCTGGCTCAGGATGACCCAGGGTTCCTCGGCCGGCGAACCGCCGCAGATCGTCAGCAGGATCATGCAGGGCACAAGGCCGAACCAGAAGAACTTCTTGAACAGCGGGCGATAGCTGCCCGAGCGCACCGGGCTCTTGTCGAGCCACGGCAGGAAGAACCACACGAGGATCGACCCGAACATCGCGATCACGCCGAGCAGCTTGGCCGGGACCAGCGTCACGCCGAACAGGGCGAGGTCGCCGGTGAAGGCGCGCAGGATGGCGTAGAACGGCAGGAAGTACCATTCGGGAACGATGTGCGCCGGGGTCGAGAGCGGGTTCGCCTCGATGTAATTGTCCGGGTGGCCCAGCACGTTCGGCAGGAAGAAGACAAACAGGGTGAACAGGATAAGGAACACGCCCAGCCCGAAGCCGTCCTTCGCCGTGTAATAGGGGTGGAACGGCACGGTATCGCTTTCCTGCTTCACTTCGACACCGGTCGGGTTCGACGAACCCGGGATGTGCAGCGCCCAGATGTGCAGGATAACAACCCCCGCGATTACGAAGGGCAGCAGGAAGTGGAGCGAGAAGAAGCGGCTGAGCGTCGCGTCATTCGGCGCATAACCGCCCACCAGCCAGACCTGCAGCGGCTCGCCGATCAACGGGATCGCGCCGAACAGGCCGGTGATCACTTTCGCACCCCAGAAGCTCATCTGGCCCCAGGGGAGGACATAGCCCATGAAGGCGGTCGCCATCATCAGCAGGAAGATCACCACGCCGAGCAGCCAGATCATCTCGCGTGGAGCCTTGTAGGACGAATAATACAGGCCGCGGAAGATGTGCAGGTAGATGACGATGAAGAAGAAGCTTGCCCCGTTGGCGTGGGCATAGCGCAGCATCCAACCCCAGTTCACGTTGCGCATGATGTGCTCGACCGATGCGAAGGCGACTCCGGTGTCGGATTCGTACTGCATCGCCAGCACGACGCCGGTGATGATCTGCAGCATGAGGCAGAAGCCCGCCAGCACGCCGAAATTCCACATGTAGTTGAGATTGCGCGGCACCGGATAGCCCGCGCCGACCGCGTTGTAGACCAACCGCGGCACCGGCAATTTCTCGTCGATCCACTTGGTGAAAGCGGATTTCGGTTCATACTGTTTTGCCCAGGCGAAGCTCATGGCGCTCTCTTCGATGTTACTGCGTTGCTGGTCGGGTCGGTTATCGTTCGTTGGCGCTGGCCGCGCGCCCGTAGATACGGGCTATCAGCCTACGCGGATGGTGGTGTCGGTGGTGAATTGGTATTCCGGCACGACGAGATTGGTCGGCGCGGGGCCTTTGCGAGTCCTTCCGGCGGTGTCGTAGTGCGACCCGTGGCAGGGACAGAAATAGCCTCCGAATTCGCCCTTTTCCTCCCCCGAAGCCGCGCCCAACGGAACGCAGCCGAGATGGGTGCACACGCCGAGAGTGACGAGGAATTCCTTTTTGCCTTCCTTGGTGCGATCGGCGAGCGTTTCGGGATCGCGCAGGGTCGAGACATCGACCGCGTCGGCCTCGGCGATCTCTTCGGGCGTCAGGCGACGCACGAAAAGCGGCTGCGAGCGGAACGTTTCCTTGATCGCCATGCCCGGCTCGAGGGTGGAAAGGTCTACATCGGTGGTCGACGCGGCGAGCACATCGGCGGAAGGGGCCATCTGGCTCACCAGCGGATAGACCGCGCCGACTGCCGCCACACCGCCGGCGCTCAGCGCGGCAATATGAATCCAGTCGCGGCGGCGAACGCCTTCCTCATCCAGCATGTTCGGATCCGCCGTCGCGGTCCCACCCATGTCAGCACCAGAATTGGCCATCGTTTCCTACCTTACCCTTGGCTCTTGAATAATCGCTATATCTTACCCGCCGTGCCGCAGCAGGATGCGACCCGGCGCGGCGTGGCCCTTGAAACCTGTCTTTGCCGGCTTTGCCCGCAGCGAGCTGCCGATCTGCTCTAAAGATGTCTCCCGGCACCGCCTGGGCGAGCACGACACACCGTGCTTCAAGATAGACGGAACCGCGCCCTTACCCACAAAGAACGACGAATCCAACAGTGTTTTGAGCATTCCCTGTTCGGAACGGCGCAAACCCCGCAAGGCCTGCCCCTATGCCAGGGCGATGAGGCTGATCTGCCTCCCATAACCCGACTCTCCGAGAGAAGAGGCTCGTCTGTAGGAGTGGTAACGACGATCATGTAAGAATGTATCCCCGCCAACATAATTTATTTTGCGCACTCCCGATTGCATGATTTGCGCGGCAACATAACCCGGCAGGTCGAAGCGCCAGCGCGCCTTCCCCTCACGCATCGGGGCGGGCGCGAAGTGCAGCTCGTCGGCGGCGGTGAAATGGGCGCGGAAAGCTGCGTCGACCTCGTAGCTTTGCTGCGCGATGGTCGGTCCGACCGCCGCCGCGACACGTCCGGCGCGCGCGCCCAGCGCTGCCATTGCCGCGACCGTGTTCGCGACCACCCCCGCTTTCGCACCGCGCCATCCGGCATGGACAGCGCCGATAACCCCCGCCTCGCTGTCGGCGAGGAGGATCGGCGCGCAATCGGCGGTGACGATGCCGAGCGCGAGGCCCGACCGGTCGGTGACGAGCGCATCGGCGACCGGGCGGCCTTCGGGGGTATCCTCCCACCCTGCGGTAACGGTGAGGACATCGGGCGAATGGACCTGGTGCGGAGCGAGAAGCGCCGCTCCCGGCTGGATCGTCTCGGCCGCCGCAGATCTCAGCGCCGCGATCTCTTCCGGCCCACCTGGCCCGCCATATCCGAACTGGTGCGCACCGCCCGCGCTGCCGAAAAAACCGTGCGGCACACCTTCGAGCGCCTCGCCCCGCTCGATCGCGAACGCGCTTGCCACGCTCAGTCCCCGAGGCTGCGCGTGACCTGTTCGTAGGTGTCGCGCGAAAGATTGCCGGCGGCGACAATCCGTTCGAGTTCACCCTTCATCAGCGCCGCCCGGCCCGGTTCGATCCGCCGCCAGCGGCCCAGCGGCGAGACGAACCGCGCCGCGGTCTGCGGGTTCACCTTGTCCACCGCGAGGATCACGTCGGCGATCATGCGGTAGCCAGCCCCGTCCCCATCGTGAAAGCCCTGCGGATTGCCCGCGAAAGCCATGTAGAGCGAGCGCAGGCGGTTGGGATTCTTCAGCGTGAAATCGGGATGCTCCGCCAGCGCCCGGACCTGCGCGATCACATCGGGATGAAGCGAGAGCGCCTGAAGGGTGAACCACTTGTCGATCACCAGCGCATTGCCGCGATACCGCTCGTAGAACGCGGCGAGCTTCGCCTCGCGCTCGGGATGGTCGAGCCCGGCGAGCACCATCAGCGCGCCCTGCCGGTCGGTCATGTTGTCGGCGGCGTCGTATTGCGCGGCGGCGAGGTCGGCCGCGCGCGCCGGGTCGGCGGCGGCGATCAGGACGAGCGCCTGTGTCTTGACCTTGCGCGCGCCGCGGCCCGCAGGATCGTCGAAGCCGATGCCGCTTGCCCGTTCGTGCAGCGCGGCGAGTTCGCCCGCGAGTTCACGGCCCAGCGCGGCTTTCAGTGCCTCGCGCTCGCGGTGGATCGCGCCGGGATCGGCCGACCCGCTGCGCTGCGCCATGGCCTCGAACAGGTAGGTCTCGCTCGGCAGCAGCATAAGCTCGCCGCGCATCGCATCGTCGAGCTTTTGGTCCGCCAGCACCGCGCGCATCGCCGCGACGACAGCCTCGCGTCCTGCCGCCGCTTCGCTTTCGGACAATTCGCCGCTCGCCGCACCGACAAGATGCGACAGCGCGAGTTCCTGCATCGCCTCGGACCGGGCGAAGGGATCGTCGTCGCGCGCAGCGAGGAAGACGAGGTCCTCGTGCGCAAGCTCGCGCTCGATGATGACCGGCGCGGAAAAGCCGCGATTGATCGAGACGACCGGATCGGGTCCGGCAAGCGGGAGGTCGACAGTCTGCTCGGCCTCGGACAGGATCACCAATTGCTCTTCGCCAAGCACGCCGCCATCCGGCGCATTGCCGCGCGAATGCACCGCGAGGCGCAGCGGGATCGGCATGGGGCTCTTGTCGGGCTGGCCCGGCGTTTCGGGCACGGTCTGCGACAGGGTGAGCGCGAGCATGTCACCCTTTACCTCGGCCGCGACCTTCACCCGCGGCGTGCCGGCTTGGGCGTACCACAGGCGGAACTGCGCAAGGTCCAGCCCCGCGCCTTCCTCGATCGCGCGCACGAAATCCTCGCAGGTGGCGGCCTCTCCGTCGTGGCGGTCGAAATAGAGGTCGGTGCCTTTGCGAAAACGCTCCGCCCCGGCCATGGTCCGCATCATGCGGATCACCTCGGCGCCCTTATTGTAGACGGTCGCGGTGTAAAAATTGCTGATCTCGCGGTAGCTGTCCGGCCGGATCGGGTGGGCGAGCGGCCCCGCGTCCTCGGGGAACTGCGCGGCGCGCAGAATGCGCACATCCTCGATCCGCTTGACCGCCTCGCCCCGCATGTCCTGCGAGAAAAGCTGGTCGCGCAGCACGGTGAAGCCTTCCTTGAGCGAAAGCTGGAACCAGTCGCGGCAGGTGACGCGGTTGCCCGACCAGTTGTGGAAATATTCGTGCGCGATCACGCCTTCGACCGCGTCGAAATCGGCATCGGTCGCGGTGTCGGGATCGGCCAGCACATATTTGGTGTTGAAGACGTTTAGTCCCTTGTTCTCCATCGCCCCCATGTTGAAATCCGAGACGGCGACGATGTTGTAGAGATCAAGGTCGTATTCGCGCCCGAAAGTGTCCTCATCCCATTTCATCGACCGGTGGAGCGATTCGAGCGCATGGTCGGTCAGCGCGAGGTCTTCGCGGCGCACCCAGACATTGCACTCGACCTCGCGGCCCGAGCGGGTGGTGAAAGGCTTCGAATTCGCCACCAGGTCGCCCGCAACCAGCGCGAAGAGATAGGACGGCTTGGGCCAGGGATCGTGCCATTCGCCCCAATGCGTGCCGTCGCCATTGTCGCCTTGCGCCGTGCGGTTGCCATTGGCGAGCAGGATCGGGAAAGCTTCCTTCGGTCCCTCCATGCGAACGGTGTAGGTCGACAGCACGTCGGGCCGGTCGGGGAAGAAGGTGATGCGGCGAAAGCCCTCGGCCTCGCACTGGGTGCACAGCATCCCGCCCGAGGCGTAAAGGCCCATCAATTGCGTGTTGGCGGACGGATCGACCTCGGTCACGATTTCGACCTCGTGCCCCTCGCCGGGGAGCGTGAGGACGAGGTCCGGCCCGTCCATCCGGTAATCGGCGACCTCGACCCCGTCGATCGCGACTCGCTCGGGTTTCAGACCGTCGCCGTCCAGCCGCAATTCCTGCCTGATGTCGTCCGACGCCGGGTTGCGCTCCACGCGCAAGGTCGCGGTGATGCACGTCTTTTCGAGGCCGAGTTCGAAGGCGAGCCGGGTCTTTGGCACTGCCCAGGGATAGGGCCGGTAATCCTCGCGCCGGATCACCGGCGGCTCCTGCGGAGTCGGCGCGGCATCGGCCACATAGGTGTTGCCTTCGGGGTTCGTCGGGGTCTTGGCTGCATCCATGAGAGTGGATTTAGATTGATTCGGCCCCGCGTCCAACCGCATGAAGCGTGCCATGTCGCATTTGTTGGTCTTCGGTCTTGGATATACGGCGAAACGCATCGCGGCACGGCTGCACGAATGCGGATGGGCGGTGCGCGCAACAGGCAGCGCGGGCGAGCTCGATTTCGCCGATCGCAACGCTGTGCTGGCCGCGCTGGACGAGGCGAGCCATGTCCTCTCTTCGGTTCCGCCGGACCGCAAGACGGGGAGCGATCCGGTGCTCGAAGCGTATGGCGATGCTCTGCAGCACAAGCCGCTGTTCTACCTCTCCTCGACCGGGGTCTATGGCGACCGGCAGGGCGCATGGGTGGATGAGGCGACACCAACCATCGCGCAGTCCGGGCAGGGCCGCAGGAGCGCGCGCGCCGAGGCGGACCTTGCATGGATGGACATGGGCGCGCGGGTGTTCCGCCTGCCCGGCATCTACGGGCCCGGACGCAGCGCGCTCGACCGAGTGCGCGAAGGCAAGGCGCGGCGCATCGACCTGCCGGGGCAGGTCTTCAGCCGCATCCATGTCGACGACATCGCCAGCGCCGTGGTCGCCGCGCTGACGCTAGACGCGCCGCCCGGAGCCTACAATATCGGCGACGACTGGCCTGCTAGCGGCAATGAAGTGACCGAACACGCCTGCCGCCTGCTGGGTGTCGAACCGCCGCCTCTGGAGACGCTGGAGGAAGCGAACCTCTCCGAAATGGCGCGCGGGTTCTACATGGAGAATCGCCGCGTCGCGAACGGCAAGGCGAAGCGGGTGCTGGGCTGGAGGCCGCTTTACCCGACCTATGTGGAAGGGCTGGAAAGCCTGACCTGAGGAGCGAGGCCCGGCTGCACAGCAGCCGCAAGGGCGGAGTCGAAGCCGAAGGCGCAGACGTGCGAAGCACACCTGCAAGCCCGCCCGCAGCGGGCGCAGCTCTGCTGCGCGTCTAGCGAGGACCGCGCGCCCGGATGGGCGTGCGGCAAACGACGACTCATCGCCTCAGCCGCGCCGACTCCTCGACCTGGATCGCCTTCTGCCGCCGCGCGCGCAGCGCGATGACCATTCCTAACACCGCCAGTACCATCCCCAGCATCGTCAGCCCCGTCCAGCGATAGTCCTCGAACACCGTCGACAGACCCATCGCGACCGCGATCGTCAGGATCGAATTGTAGGCCGTGCGCCCCGCCCCGATTTCGCGCACGAGATTGTAATGCAGCGGGAAGGTCACGACCGAGCCGATCAGGGCGAGATAGGCGATACCCGCCCAGTAGGTCGGCTTCATCGGGAAGGGCGGCGGCCCGGCGGTGGCAAAGGCGTAGAACAGGTCGAAGCTCGTGCCGTAAAGCATCGCCCAGGCCAGCAGGCTCACCATCGGCACGGCGCGGCCCGTGGGATTGGCCTGGATCACGTTGGCGACCGAGGCCGCGAGGATACCCAGCATGGCAAGCGCGATGCCAAGCAGCACGTTGCCGCCGACCACGCCCGCATCCGGGTTCGCCCGCCATTCATGGATCAGCAGGAAGGACACGCCCACGATCGCCACCGCGCTGCCGACAATGAAACCACCCTGCACTGTCTCACCTAGAAACAGGCGCGCGAACAGGGCGTTGGGCACCATCAGCAGCGCGAACATCATCGCGACGATGCCCGAGGTTACGTAAAGCTCGGCGTGGTAGACGAACAGGAAATTGCCCGAGAACTGGAACAGCCCCACCAGCACAGCGAGCCTTTGTTCCGGGCCCGTCAGCCGCAACCGCCGCTTCATCAGGAACGCGACGCAGAACAGCGCCGGTGTGGCGAGCGCAAAGCGGTAGAACACGCTCCACGCCGCGGGCACGCCGTCGATCTGGCCGGTGATGACGAACCAGGTCGACCCCCAGATCGTGCCGGTCAGCACGAAGGGGAGGATGACCCTCCAGCTGAGCATGTCGGTCGTGTTGACGCTCACAGGGCGGCGATCGCCTTGCCGAGTTCCTGCGCGTCCTCGGCGCGCGTGTTCCACGCTGAGACGAAACGCGCGGCATCCACGCCCCAGTCGTAGAAGGCGAAACCCTGCGCCCGCAGCGCCTCGCGTTCCTCCGGGGAAAGCCGCACGAACAGCTCATTCGCCTCGACCGGGTGCATCAACCGGTCG
Organism: Erythrobacter sp.; assembly: GCF_040217515.1. GTDB lineage: Bacteria > Pseudomonadota > Alphaproteobacteria > Sphingomonadales > Sphingomonadaceae > Erythrobacter. The sequence goes on along the minus strand of NZ_JAVJPT010000003.1, from coordinate 328,673 downwards.
CCGCAGCCGCTCGCGACTTCCTGCGCCGCCGCATTGGCGTGGGCGGCATTGGCGAGCCACAGATCGCCCTCCAGCATGGCGAGCACCTGCGCGGCGAGATAGCGCCCCTTGCATTGCAGGTGGCCGGCCCGCTTGCGGCGATAGCGCACTTGCGCCGCCTGTTCGGGATCGAACAGCACGACGGCCTCGGCACCCATCGCGCCGTTCTTGATGAAGCCGAAGGCGAGGCTGTCGACCGGGCCGCTCGCCGCCCGCGCCGCCTCGCCCGCATCGTCCGACAACCCGGCGGCGGCATTGGCGAAGCGCGCGCCGTCCATGTGCAGGCCGAGAGAGCGCGTCGCAGCGAACTTGCCCAGCGCCTCCAGCTCGGGCAGCGCGTAGGCGCGGCCATATTCGCTCGCCTGCGTGATCGAAATCGCGTGCGGCTGGACCTGGTGGACGTCGTCGCGGATCGGGTCGATGGCCTGCGCGATGCCCTCCGGTGTCAGCAGCGCGCCTTCGCCGGGGACAAGGATCAGCTTCGCCCCGTGCAGGAAGAACCCGGGCGCGCCGCCTTCATCGACTTCGATATGCGCCTCCTCGTGGCACACCACCGCGCCGTGCGGCGCGCACAGCGTGGCGAGCGCCAGGCAATTCGCCGCCGTTCCGGTCGCCACCCAGAGTCCGGCGCAGTCCCGCCCGAACAGAGCGGTGAAACGCGCGTCGAGCTCGGCCGAAAGCGCATCGCCGTCATAAGGATTGTCGGGGTTGTCCGCCGCGCGCATCGCCTCCCATACCCTGGGATGGACGGAGGCGTTGTTGTCGGAAAGGAAGGGTTTCACGTCGGTCATTACGGAACGCCTCTAGCCGCCATGGCGTTGATGGCAAGGAGGAGCAATCGCATGACCGAACCGGGCCCGAACGGCGACATCACCATCACCCATCACGTGCAGGGCCAGGGCGGGGTCTACACCGCCGTAATCGAGGGCGAGAGCGAGGAAGGCTATCTCGAATGGCAGCCCGGCGACGAGGAGGACGTGCGCGTCGCGCGCACCACGGTCGTCCCGCGCCCCATCGGCGGTCGGGGGGTTGCGGCAAAGCTCACCGAACGCATGGTCGAGGATGCACGGCGCGAGGGCTTCCGCATCCGCCCGGACTGCTCCTATGTGGCGAAGAAGTTCGACGAGAATCCCGACTGGGCCGCTCTCAGGACCTAGCGTGGCGCCCCGTCCAGGCGCGAAAAATCGGTTTCGGCAATGGTCTCGAGGATCTTGGTCCGGACCTCGCGCGCGCGATTGAGCGGCACACCGGGAATCGCAAATTCACCGCCCGCCAGTCCCAGATGGACCGTCGCATAGCCGCGCCATCGCGCGATCGGCCCCTGCGCGATCTCGACCGAATGGAGCTTGCGCCGGGTCGCGACCTGCGTCTTCGGTGAGAGGATCCCGCTCACCGCCATGATCTGCGCCTCGTCCAGAGCGTGCCGCTTGAACCGCCAGGCGAGCGCCTGAAGTCCCGAATTGAGCACGCCGAGCGCGAAAGGCCCACCCGCCGCGAGCCACGCCCATTCGGGCGCGAAGACCGCGGTCGCCACCCCGGCGATGATCGCCGCGATGAAGAAGGCGAGCGAATCCCAGATCATCGAATCGGTGCGATATTTCCGGCTTGCGCGGTGCCAGTCCTCTCCCGCTCCCGGCAGGCGAAAGCCGGCGACCCGGGCGATCGGCTCGATCTCGTCGAGCTGCGCAAAGGGCGCGACCACGTGGCTGGTCGAGCCCGCATCCTGCGCGAGGCTGACGAAGGACAGCGAATGCCAGCCGAAGCGGTAGCGCAGCCAGCCGGTCGCCAGCATCACCCCCTGCACCCGGTGGACGGGCATGACCACGTCGGTCCGGGTGAACAATCCGCGCCGCCGACGAAAACCGCGCGCGGTGCGTTCGAGCACGAAGCCCCATTCGCGCGCGAAAGTCCGCGCGATCCCCGTCGCCGAACCGATGAACAGGACCGCGACGAGCCCGGCCAGCGCGGTCAACACCTGCCCGTAGGCGCCGAGTTCGAAGATCCAGCCGCCCTGCCGTTCGACCACCTGTTCGACCACGCGTTCATCGATGTCATCGAAATCGAAGAAACTATTGGCGTACTGGAACAGGCCGCCCAGCACGGCGAAGACCGCGAGCGAGAATTCGAACAGGCCGAAAGTAAGGAGACGCCCGCCATCCATGGCAAAGAGCGTTTCGCCCTCTTCGGTTGCCGCAGCGCGACTTTCGGGGGGCTCGGCGCTCGCGTCGTCGTCCTGCGCGCCCTCTTCCTGCACCTCGTCGCGCCGTTCGCGCACCAGCTGGCGCAGGCGCTCGCCCTCGGCACTGGAAAGATAGGAAAGCGCAAGGTCGTCCGCCCCGCCCGCCCCGGTTTCGAACTTTACCGCGACGAGATCGAATATCCGCGCCAGCAGGGGCTGTTCGAGGCTTACGTCCTGAATGCGCTCATACGGGACCGAACGGGCCGAGCGGGACAGCACCCCGCTTTCGACGCGAATGTCCTGGTCGCCCACTGTGTAGGTCAGCCGACGCCACGCGACATAGCTGAACAGCGAACCGACCAGCGTGATGGCCAGACCGACGCCGAGCCCGATCAGCACGCCCGCCCCGCCGGTCGAAACACCGGCGAATATCGCGGGCAGGATCGCGCCCTGCGCGCTCGACAGGCTGCCGATGACGACGCTCAGGGGCGCGGTGCGGCGGGGCTCGCCGCTCGGCGCAGCATGTCGAGCAGCGTCGCCCGGAGGATGGGCGGCATGGGCCGGCCCGTCGGCGCTCACATCGGCGTTCACAGGCTCTCGCGCTTGATGTGGGCGCGGATTTCCTCGCGCATGTCGCGGGCATGTTCCTCGCCCAGCCCCGGCAGGTCGACCGAGGCGTTGTGCGTGCCGGCCGTGTGCAGGGTCATGGTGGCGATGCCGAAAGCACGTTCGAGCGGGCCCTGGTCGACATCGATATGCTGCACCCGGCCGAAGGGGACGACCGTGTCGGAACGCCAGAGGATGCCGCGCACCACGCGCAAACGGTCATCGCTCATCTGATAGCCGCGCGCAGCGAAACGGCGCTGCGGGATGCGGATCACGAGCACGATGGCGAGAAGAAGCAGCGACCCCGCGATCACGCCGGAAGGGATCGGCGCACCTTCGGCGGCAAGGATCGCCTCGGCGATCAGCGCGCCGATCAGGATCGGGATGAAGACGAACACGGTCTGTAGGCGGAGCAGCGTTTTGTAGCTGGGATGCAGCGCAGTCAGCTCCTCGCCATCGGCGACGGGCCGGATCCGCTCCGAGGGGAGGGATTGCGCACCTGCGGGAGCGGCCGGGGAGAGGGTCGATTCCATGACTGCGACAATGTGGGCCGGAGCGCGCGGGCGCAAGCCCTCTCTCTGCCGGGACCGCCCCTCTCCCGATCGGTGCCGAAACCGGGCCCGCTCAGGCGCGCTGGTTGAACCGGCGGCCAATCAGCGCGGCGGCGATGTTCGTCTTCTGCACGTCGGTCGTCCCGCCCGCGATTCCCCAGCCGAAGCCGTCGCGCAGGCGCTGCTCCATGCCGTATTCCTTGTGGTAGCCGTATCCACCCATCACCTGCACGCCCATCGCCGTGACCTCGCGCACGATTTCATTGGCGTAGCACTTGGCGACGCTGCTCTCGTAGACCGTCGGCAGGCCGTCGGGCTGGTGCGCGGCATTGGCGGCGGCGCGATGGATGAGAAGGCGCGCGGCCTCGACCTTCATCGCCATTTCCGCGATCTTCAATTGCACCGCCTGGAAATCGATGATCGGCTTGCCGAACGCCTCGCGTTCCTGGACATATTGTGTCGCGGCTTCGAGAGCGGCGGCGGCGACGCCGAGGCTCTGCGTCGCGTTCCCACAGCGTTCGAGGCCGAAGGCGCTCATCAGCTTGCCGAAGCCGCCTGCGCCGATGATGACGTTTGCGCCCGGCACCTTCACGTCCTCGATCGCGTAGTCGGCGGTCGGGATGCCGCGAAAGCCGAGCAGTTCCTCGCGCTTGCCGAAGACCATCCCCTCCATGTCCTTCTCGAGCAGGATCGCGCCGATCCCCTTCGCACCGGGATCGTCGGTGAAGCGGCAATAGGTCACGTAATAGTCGGAATGCCCGCCGCCGCTGGTCCAGCGCTTGTAGCCATTGACCACGTATCCGTTGCCGTCGGCGAGAGCGCGGGTCTTGAGATCGGTCAGCGCCGTTCCCGCATCGGGTTCGGACATGGACACCGCGACGACCTTCTCGCCCCGGATCACCTCCGGCAGCACCCGCGCCTTCATCTCGTCGGAACCGAACCGCTCGATCGTGCGCACCGGGCCGACCAGCGCCTCGAACACCGGGAAGGCGACCGCGTTCGAGACCTGCGCGAATTCCTCGAGCACCAGCAGCGCCTCGAGATGGCCGAGGCCGAGCCCGCCGTATTCGGTGGGCAGGTTGACGCCGAGAAAGCCCATCTCGCCATAGCGGCGCAGCATGTCATGGGGGACCGGGTAGTCCTTTTCCTCCATGTCGCGGGCGAGTTCGGGCAATTCGGCCCGGGCGAATTTGCGCGCGGTTTCCTGGAGCTCGCGCTGGTCGTCGGTGAGTGTGAAATCCATGGTCCCTCGATCCCCTTTATGCTCTCGTGCGTCCCCTAGCGCATTTGTGAGGGCGACGGGCAAGCCGCTTTTCGCGTAAACCCTTGCCCACACGCAGACAGGGAGAGAACGCGCGATGAAACTCTATTCCAGCCTCGGTCCCAACCCGCGCCTCGTGCGCATGTTCATGGTCGAAAAGGGCCTTGCCGAAGGGGAGGCTTTCGAGCGCGTCCATTACGACATCATCTCCGGCGAGAACCGGCAGGACGAAGGCTATCTCGCCAAGAACCCGCTCGGCACGATCCCGACGCTGGAACTCGATGACGGGACCTGCCTCACCGAAAGCTGGCCGATCTGCGAATATGTCGAGGAGATGCATCCCGCGCCCAACCTCTTCGGCGAAACCCCGGTGGAGCGCGCGACGGTGAGGAAATGGGCGCGATTGTTCGACCAGGAAGTGGTCGTGCCGATGACGATGGGCTTTCGCGCCGGCGCGGGCCGCCCAATGTTCGAGCCGCGCATGACCGTCGTCTCGCCCGAAGCGGGCGCGGAACTGTCGGCGCTGGCGGACGAAAAATGGCGCTGGTTCGACAAGACGCTGGGGACAAGCGATCACTTCGCGCTGGGCCGCTTCACCTTCGCCGACCTGATCGTCTTCTGCTTCGCCAATTTCGGCTTCACCGTGGGCTGGAAACTGCCCGACGGGACCGACAACCTCGCCCGCTTCATCGACACGCACGGGCAACGCGAAAGCGCGGGCATCTGGCAGCAGGCCGAATAATGCCGGACCTTTCGGGAAAGGTCGCTCTCGTCACCGGCTGCGCCTCCGGCATCGGCGCGGCGAGTGTGCGGCGGTTGGCAAGCGACGGTGCGCAGGTATTCGGGACCGACCTCGACGAAGCGAAGGGCAAGGCGCTGTGCGACGATGTCGGCGCGCGCTTCGCGGTGCAGGACGTGTCGGACCGGGCGCTGTGGCCCAGAATCGTGGCGCAGGCGGTCGAGGCTTTCGGGCGGCTCGACATCCTCGTCAACAATGCGGGCATGGTGACGGGCAAGAGCATCGGCGAGGTCGATGACGACACGTGGGACCGCGTGCTCGCGGTGAACCTCACGGGGACCATGGCCGGATGCCGCGCCGCGATCGCGGCCATGATCGACAATCCCGGCGGCGCGAAAGGCTCGATCATCAACATCGCCTCGACCACCGCCATCGCGCCGCTGCCCACCGATGTCGGCTATTCGGCGAGCAAGGGCGCTGTGCGGGTCATGTCGAAGTCCATCGCCACATGGTGCGCCAAGCAGGGCCATGACATACGCTGCAACACCGTCATCCCCGGCGCGACCGAAACGGGTATCCTCGACGCGGCCGAAGTCGATATGCCGGGGCTCAAGGCGGCGGTGGCGGCGACCTCGCCGATGAACCGGCTGGCCGATCCGGCGGAAACGGCGGCAGCGATCGCCTTTCTCGCAAGCGACGAATGCCCCTTCATGACGGGTGCGGAAATGCTGGTCGATGGCGGTGCGCTGTCGATCCATCCCGGCTTTTGAGGCTCAGCCCTCGGCCTTGATCCTTTCGACATAGCCCGAGCGCGTCATCTCGCGGCCGGTCCACACGAAAATCGCCAGCGCGCCGATCCCTGCGGCGAAGGATACCGACAGCACCGACACGGCAAGCGCGGCATTGCCCTGCGTCGGCTCGAGCGTGTCGCTCAGCCAGCCGATCAGGTAAAGTCCTGCAGCCTGCCCGAACAGGTTGTTGAAGAACAGCGCCACCGCCACCGCGAATCCGCGCTGCGAGGGTTCGACGGCGGACTGGATGCCCGACATGATCGGCGCCTGGCTCGCCACGAAGATCGCATAGCCGATGGCGAACAGGCCGAGGAACACCGCGAAATCACCCGATCGGAAAGCGAGCCAGAGCGGCAGGATGCACCCAAGGCTGACAATGCCGGGAAACCATGCCCGCCAGCGCTCGTCGAAACGGGTGAGCCAGTCGGTCAGCACGCCGCCCAGCACCGGGCCCGGCACGCCGCCGATGAGGAAGGCAAGCCCGAGATAGAGCGCGACATCGCCGACCGAGACTTCGAACAGCCGGATCATCGCAGGCGCCATCCAGAAGGCGAGCGCATAGCCGATCATGATCTGGACCGCCCAGCCCAGCGCGAGACCGAGGAACACCCGGTTCGCCAGCAACGAACGCAGCGTCTCGCCTAGCGGGGTCTGGTCGGTGCTCATGCCCACGGGGGCGTAGCGGCCCCGGCGCGGCTCGATCACGGTGAAATAGAGCAGGCCGCCGATCGCAAAGCCGGGCGCGGCCATCAGCACGAAAGCCCAGCGCCAGCCGAATTCCTCGGCCAGCAAACCGCCCGCGATCAGCCCGAACGCGGTGCCCAGCGTCGATCCCAATGTGAGGAAGCCCATCGCGCGCGCCAGTTCGCGGCGGGGGAAGTAGTCGGCCAGCATCGATTGCGAGGCGGGGCCGGAGCACCCTTCGCCCACGCCGACCCCGGTGCGCGCGAAAAACAGCGTCCAGAACCCCGTCGCCGCTCCGCACAATGCGGTCATCGCGCTCCAGAAGCTGATGGCGCCCGCGACGATGTTCTTGCGCACCGACCGGTCGGCCAGCCGCGCGGCGGGAAAGCCCGCGACGACATAAGTCAGCGTGAAGGCCACTCCGCCCAGCAGGCCGAGCTGCGCGTCGGAAAAGTCGAACTCTGCCTTGATGTCCTCGAGCAGAATCGAGAAGACCAGCCGGTCGGCGACGCTGAACAGCAGCGTGCAGATCAGCAGGAACAGGACATACCAGCGATAGCCGCTGCCTTCGCCGCGCACCGGAGCCCCGGTGAGTGGACTCTCAGTGGTGGGGTCTGGCGTCGAGGCCATTGTCCACCGGGATCGTCAGCCCGTTCAGGAACCGCGCATCGTCCGAGGCCAGGAACAGGACGCAGCCCGCAACGTCCTTCGGCGCTCCGAGCGCGTCGGCGGGCAGCGGGCCTTCGGGAATGTCCATCGGCGCCTCGCCCGCGCGGCCCGACACGCCCATCACCATCGGCGTTTCGATCCCGCCGGGCGCGAGCGCGTTGCAGCGAATGCCGTATCCATTGTCCTGGCAATGCATCGCGATCGAGCGCGTCATCGAGGAAATCGCGCCCTTGGCAGCGGTATAGGCGGGGATCGTGCCATAGCCCATCAGCGCCGCGGTCGAGGCCATGTTGACGATCGAGGAACCGCCCCCGCCGATTGTCTTGTGGCGGTGCTTCATCAGCGGCAGCGCGTATTTGCAGCCGAAAAACGTGCCCATCACGTGAATGTCGAGATGGAGGCGGAAATGCTCGGTCGAGACGGTCTCGATGTCCTCGAAAATGACATTGCCGGCATTGTTGACGAGGATGTCGAGCCCGCCGTGGCGCTCCTGCACGGCCTGCATCACATCCTGCCATTGCGTCTCGTCGGTCACATCGAGCGCCAGCGCCTCGCCGCCGATCCGCACGGCCACTTCCTGCGCCTGCCCGATTTCGCGGTCGGTAACGATCACTGTCGCGCCTTCCGCAGCGAGCGCTTCGCAATCAGCCCTGCCCAGACCCATGGCGCCGCCTGTCACGAGCGCGATGCGGCCCGCTACCCTTCCCGTCATGCCTCTCTCCCAAGCATTGTCCTGTCGGGTCGCGAACCTATTGCACGTCCACGCCCGCGCCACTGATTAAAGCGATGGGGCCCGGATCTTGTTGGGCGCGGCTCCCTCGAAAAGTGCCAGTCGCGCGCCGTCCGCCGCGCGCGGTATGAACGCTGCAGGGAGAGAACCGATGGACGCAAGCGAGATCGCCCGCCTCAAGGCTTTGATGGAATGGGAGGGCCGCCGCACCGCGCCGCCGCGCGGCTTTCCGAAGCTGCCCGACATGCCCGCCGCGCGCTACACCTCGCCCGAATATTACGCGCTCGAAAAGGAACGCGTGTTTCGCAGGAGCTGGCTGTTCGCAGGGCACATCGACGAAATCCCCGAACCGGGCTGCTGGATGCGCTGGCACAATGCGGGCGATCCGATCGTCATCGTCCACGGCATGGATGGCGTGGTGCGGGCCTTCTACAACACCTGCCGCCATCGCGGCGCTCCGGTTGTGACCGAGGAGTTCGGCAAATCCAGCCGCCTGATGTGCGGCTATCACAACTGGACCTACAAGACCGACGGGACGCTGGTCGGCGTGCCCGAGCGGCAGGACTTCCCGCCCGATTTCGACATGAGCTGCCGCGGGCTCATCCCGGTGCGCTGCGAGAGGCTTGGCAATGTCATCTTCGTCAATTTCGACGATGAGGCCATGCCGCTGAAGGAATGGATGGGGCCCTTGTGGGACGAATGGGCCGAGTTCGCCTTCGACCGGATCCGGCTCGCCGCGCGCCATTCATTCGAGCTTCAGTGCAACTGGAAGGTCGCGATGGAGGCGAACATGGAAGTCTACCATGTCCCCTTCATCCACCCCGAAACGGTCGCGCCGCTGGTCGATCCCAAGCGCAATCTCAACACCATGTATCCCAATGGCCACGCCCGGATGCTCGCCCCGCCGCCGCGCACGACGGATCGCGAGCACGTGCGCGCGATCGATTCGCCGCCGGGCTGGCAGCAGATCGAGAGCGTGGGCGAACTCGGGCGCACCTGCACGCAGAGCTACACGCTGTTTCCCAACTGGGTCTCGCCGTTGTCGAACTACTTCGTCCCGCCACTGGTGTTCTGGCCGACTTCGCTGAATACGACCCGGCTCGAACTGGTGACTATGGCGCTCGACTGGGGTGACGGGCCCGCGCCCGACCTGTGGACCGTGCCCGACGACACGCAGCCGGGCGGCCGGCGGATGAGCCCGATCATTCTCGAGGACACGCAATTCGGCGAAGCGATCCAGAAATCGATGGAAAGCAACGCTTTCCGCAGCGTGCCGCTGTCCTATCAGGAAGCGCGCATCTACTCCTTCCACCAGTCGCTCGACCGGATGATAGGCGTGCACGACGTGCCGGAGGAGCTGCGCATCGAACAGGTCATCGGCGAAGAGTGGACCTGGCCCAACGAACCGCGCGACGCGCTGCTGCGCGAGGAGGCGGGAGAAGCCTGCGACGCGGCCGAATGAGCAGCGAGGGCATTCTCGCGTGACGTTACGGCATGGCGATTTTGCGAGGGCCTGTGACGAATTTGCCGCAGTTTGGAGGGCTCCCTAGCGGTTTTGCTAGATGAGCGCCCGATACCCCGACCATACACGTGACGGTGTGCCAAGAGACGCAATCAAGGCGTCCGGGCTGGGGAACAGGGGCCGGCCGCGTTCGGCCTCACGCAAGGGAGAGATCTGATGAGGACCCGTCACACCCGTACTGTATCCGCTCGCAGCGCATCCGCGCGCCGGGCGCTTCTTGCCGGGGCCGCGCTTTCGTGTCTGGCTGCTGTGCCGCAGGCCGCTTTCGCACAGGACATGGAAGAGGCCGAAGCGCAGTCGCCCGACGAACAGCAGGTCATCATCGTCCAGGCGCGCCGCCAGAACGAGACCCTGCAAGAAGTCCCCGTAACCGTCACCGCGATCGGCGGAGAGACGCTGTCGCGCTACAATATCGACCAGGTCGCGGACGTGGTCAGCCGCGTTCCGACGCTCAATGTCCAGGTCGGCGGCTCCGGCTCGGGCGGCCAGCTCTCGCTTCGCGGCGTCGGCTCCTCCAACATCTCGGCGGCGTTCGATTCGGCGGTCGCCTTCGATTTCGACGGGGTGCAGGTCTCCACCATGCGCCTCGTGCAGGCGGGCTTCTTCGATGTCGAGCAGATCGACGTGCTGAAAGGTCCGCAATCGCTGTTCTTCGGTAAATCGGCCTCGGCGGGCGTGTTCGCGATCCGCTCGGCCGATCCGACCTCGACCTGGGAAGTAGGCGGCGCGGCTTCCTACGAATTCGAGGAAGATGGCTACATCGTCCAAGGCTACGTTTCCGGCCCGGTGACCGACACGCTCGGGGTCCGCCTTGCCGCGCAGTTCAACGACATCGACGAATATGTCGTACTGCAGGACGGCACGCCGGCGGCCAATGGCCGTTTCCGCGGGCTGACCAACATCGTCGCGCGCGGCACGCTCGACTGGGAGCCGAGCTCGAATTTCGACGCCAATCTCAAGGTCCAGTACGTCCGCAACGAAAATGACGGCGCGATCCAGCATTCGGACATCTCCTGCGGCGCGAACGGCGTTGCCGACCCGATCACGTTGCTGGGCGGATCGATCATCATTCCGGGCGGCTATGACTGCAACGCCTTCGACCAGCGTTACTTCCTGCCCGACACCGCACCGCCGCTGGCGGGCGGCGTGCCGACCCCTTCGGCCGCGGCCGGGCGTAACGGCGTGCCTTTCGGCGAAACCGACGTCTGGTTCTCGCGCCTGCTGATGAACTGGCAGATCACCGACAGCCTCAAGCTGACTTCGACCACGGGTTATCTCAATCTCGATGCGGTCGACTTCGACAACTATTCCTATGGCGGCCTGCTCGGCCCCGGCGTGCCCGGCGGTGTCGGTACGTCCGACCCGGTCAACCAGCTCGAACAGTGGACGCAGGAATTGCGCCTTGCCTCGGATTTCGAAGGTGCCTTCAACTTCATGCTTGGCGTGTTCTACGAGGACCGCAAGTTCGTCTTCGACACCGCTCAGCAGGCGGTGAACATCTCCTTCCTCGGCCCGGACCCGGTCACCGGCTTCACCTATGACTGGGACCGTCGGCAGGACACCGATACCGAAGCGTTCTCGGTCTTCGGCTCGGTCATGATCGACCTGACCGAGGATCTCGAGCTGTCGGGCGGCGTCCGCTATACCGATGAAACAAAGACCGCGGTCATCACGGTGCCTTACCTGCATACCTTCCTGCAGGGTCCGGGCTTCGTCTCGCCGGGGTTCAATTCCGGCCCGATCGAGTTTTCGGACGACAATTTCTCGCCCGAGATCACGCTGCGCTACAAGGCGACCGAGGACATCAACGTCTTCGCCAGCTTCAAGACCGGCTTCAAGTCGGGCGGCATCGACAACTCGGCGCTGCCGTCCCAAAGCCTTAGCGTAGCGGCGAACAGCGGCGATTTCTCGCCCCTGATCTTCCGGTCGGAAACGACGCAGGGCGGCGAAGTCGGCATCAAGACGCAGTGGGCCGACCGGACCTTCACCCTCAATGCAACCGCCTACTACTACGTGTTCGACGACCTGCAGGTGCAAAACTTCGACGCGGTGGCGGTGCAGTTCCTCACTCTCAACGCGGGGCAGGTGACCTCGCAGGGCATCGATCTCGAGGCGAACTGGCTGACCCCGGTCGACGGGCTGAGCTTCTCGGGCAACCTGGCCTATCTCGACGCGGAATTCACCGACACCTTCATCACCAGCGCGGGCAACGATCTCGACGGTCGCGATTCGGCTCGTGCGCCGACCTGGTCGGGGAACCTCGCCTTCGACTTCGTCACCCCGATTTCGGACGGCCTCGATTTCGGGCTGAACGGCAACATGATCTATTCGGGCGAATATTTCACCAACGAGGACACCCGCAACGACTTCATCCAGGACGATTACGTGACCTTCGACGCGTCGGTCTCGATCGGCGCTGCCGACGGGACGTGGAAGGTATCGCTGATCGGGGTCAACCTCGCGGACGAGATCTGGGTCAACACCTCTGCGCCGCGACCCTTCCTTCCGGCGACGGGCGACGACCTGATTTTCACCCAGAACCGCGGGCGGCAGGTCTTCCTGGAAACGCGCTTCCGCTTCTGACGCCGGTGCATGAACGCAATGAAGGGGCGGGCCTTGGCAGGTCCGCCCTTTTGCGTTGGCGCGCGGGCACAGCCGCCCCCTTTCAAAAGTGAGCATTGCGCCCTCCGCCGATATGGGCGCATCATCCCGCCATACCGGGCGGATCAACGGGAGAACTGGATATGTCGCGCGAACAACTGGTCGACATGACGCGCAGCCTCGTCGCACATGGCGAGGCGGACACGATGGAACTCACCGACGAGGTCGTGCGCGTTCCGGCAAGCGCCTACACCGACCCCGAACAGTTCGAGCAGGAGAAGCGCAACATATTCCGCCGCCTGCCGCTGATGGTTGCGCCGTCCTGCGAACTGCCCGAACCCGGCGATTACAAGGCGATGGATATCTGCGGCGTGCCGCTGCTGCTCTCGCGCCAGAAGGATGGGCAAATCGCCGCCTTTCTCAACATGTGCACGCATCGCGGCAATCCGCTCGCCTCGGGCACGGGCAAGGCGAGCCGTTTCACCTGCGGCTACCATGGCTGGACCTTCCGGCAGGACGGCGACCTTCTCGGCGTTGCCAGCCCGCAGGATTTCGGGAAAGTCGACAAGGCCGCGCATTGCCTCAAGCGTTTCCCGGTGCTCGAGCGCGCGGGGCTGATCTGGGTGACGCTCGATCCCAATTCGAAGCTCGCCATCGAGGATTACCTGTGCGGCTACGATGCCCTGCTCGAAGCCTTCGGGTTTGACGGCTGGACCCTGTTCGCCAAGCGCACACTGGCCGGCCCGAACTGGAAGACGGCCTATGACGGCTATCTCGATTTCTACCACCTGCCGGTCCTCCACAAGGACACGTTCGGGGCCGATTTCTTCAACCGCGCCAATTACTTCGCTTGGGGGCCACACCAAAGGCTCGCGAGCCCGTCGAAATTCGCCCAGCGCACCGGCAGCGACGAGCAGATCGACCTCACCCAGATGTCGGACGAGGAAATCCCGCAGGACGCGCTGGTGCAGGGCGTGTGGACGATCTTCCCGCATATCTCGATCGCAAGCTTCTATGGCGGCGGGCAGCGCGGAGCGCTTATCAGCCAGCTCTTCCCCGGCGACACCGTCGAGGAGAGCTGGACCACCCAGTTCTACGTCATGGAGAACCAGCCCGAGACCGAGGAACAGGTGAAATCGGCCCACGAACAGTTCGACTTCCTCGAAGTGGTGGTCCGCGACGAGGATTACGCCACCGGCAGGCGCCAGCACGAGGCGCTGCAATCGGGATTGATGGACCATGTCCTGTTCGGTCGCAACGAACGCGGCGGTCAGGTCTTCCACCAATGGGTCGAACGGCTGGTGAACGCCTCGGACGAGGATCTGCGGGAGATTTTCGCAGGCGAACAGCGCGAGGCCGCCGAATAGGACCCCTTAGAATTCGAAGGGTCGGGCCGGAGTGCTCGGCCCCCTGACGGTGGGATTGTCGTTCAGCGCGAGTTCGACCAGCGCAGTGTCGAAAAATTCGTGCAGCTCGGCGATCTTGCCGTCGCGGATGGTCATCACCTGGCAGTAGGTCTGAATATATTCGTGGCCGTTCACGCCCATGCCGCCGCCGCGCATGATGCCGACCACGCAATTCTCGTCCGCACACATGATCCGCCATTGCCGCGAGAATTGCACGGTTTCGGGGACGAGCTTGCCCACGACATTGTCCGCGACCAGCGGGCCGAAACATTCCTCCTTGCCGACCCATCGTCCCGAGACGGGCGTCGAGCCGACAAGGTTGAACACGACATCTTCACTGTGCAGGGCCGCCAGCGCATCGAAATCGCCCGCTGCCAGCGCTTCGTAATAGCGCGTGGCGAGCGCGATATTGGCGTCGCGGCTGCCCGGCATGGCGCAGCCCGCCTCAGCCGAAGGCGGGACGGAAATTGCTTTCGCCCCAGTCGACGCGCTTGGTCCATTCGCCCAGCGTTTCCAGCTCGCCTTCGAGTTCGGGGAAGCGTTCGTAGACATGGTCCATGTCGACCTCGAAAGGGCGCGTGGGCGCTTCGTTGTTGTATTCGTAGAAGGCCTGGATGCCCTTGGCGAAATCCTCGCGCATTTCGGGCGGCATGGAATCGCCCGCTGCCTCGACGAGGTAGCGGCCGAATTCCTCCGGCGTGCACGGATCGTACTTGATCGGCTTGCCGAGCGCTTCGGACAGGCACTCCGTCACCTGGCTGCCGACCAACCGCTCCGGCCCGCCGATATTGAGCCACGCGCCTTCCATGTCGGGCCGATCGAGGCTCGCCAGCATGAAGCGGGCGACATCGTCGAGGCTGATCCAGTTGGCCTCCAGATTGGGATTGTGCGGATAGACGTAGCGGTCTTCGTTGACGATGAAGGGCCGCGCCCAATTGGTCAGCAGATTGTCCATGAACAGCACGCTGCCGAACACGGTGCCCGGTGCGCCCGACCGCCACAGCGCGTTGATCCCCTTGGTGTTCTCACCATAGCTGAAAGGATCGCCGGGACGGTCGGGGATCCAGCTCGAGGTGTTCCACACCACCCGCTTCACGCCCAGTTCGGCCGCCGCCTTGCCGACCTGGCCGACCAGGACCGCGCGATCCGCGCGCGCCTGCAGTGGGTGGGTGTAGAAGATGTAATCCGACCCCTCCAGCGCGTCCTTGTAGGTTGCGGTATCATAGAGGTCCATCGGGCGGACTTCGACCTTGTCGATACCCTCGATGCTGCTGCCGGCGAAGGGATCGCTCTGGCGCGAAATCGCGCGCACGTCGTAACCCGCCTTCAGGGCCTGACCGACCTGCGCCGTGCCCTGCCTGCCCGAAGCACCGATGACCGTGATGCGTGCCATTGTCTCTTTCCCCTCTCAGCTTGTTCGCGAGCCCGTTCGAATTCGCGCAACCTAGGCGAAGGGTCCGGCCGCTTCCCCGGTGTTTTTTGATAGCGTGAAAATGACAGGTCGCGCTCTCCCCGTCCTAGCGAAATGGCGGGGTTGCAGGGCATCGTTGCGGGTCGGACAATGCTTCGATGGAAAACCGTCTCTGGCGCATCATCCGCCGCCCCCACGGAACCGCTTTCGAAGAGGCGCTGGAGCTCGTCACCGAGCCGCTGCCCGGTCTTGCGACAGGCGAAATCCTGATCCGCAACGCGATGCTGTCGATGGACGCGGGAACGCGCTTGTGGCTGACAGCGCGCAAGGACGGCTACCAGCCGCCGCTCCCGGTCGGGGCGCCGATGACGGGGCTGGTGCTCGGCGAAGTGATCGAAAGCCGCGCGGAGGGCTTTGCCGCCGGCGATCTCGTGCGCGCTTTCGGCGTGTGGGGCGAGCTGAGCCAGGTCGATGCGGCGATGTCGGGCGCGGTGAAACTCGACCCTGCCGTCGAGAACCGCCGCGCATGGTTCGGCCCGCTCGGCATGAACGGCTGGACCGCGTTGTGGGGCATCGAGCGAACGGGAGCGGCAAAACCGGGCGAGCGCGTGCTGGTCTCGGCGGCAGCGGGCGCGACAGGCATCCTCGCGGTGCAGATCGCGAAGCTGTTGGGCTGCGAGGCTTGGGGGATTGCAGGCGGGGCGGAGAAATGCCGTTTCCTGACCGAGGAACTCGGCATCGCCGGGGCGGTGGATTACAAGTCGGGCGACCTGGCCGGGCAGCTCGATGCGGCGGGCGGGTTCGATGTCTATTTCGACAATGTCGGGGGCGAAATCCTCGACGCAGTGCTCACCCGCATGAACCATTACGGGCGCATCGCGGTGTGCGGCCTGCTGGCGGACTATGGTTCGGGCAAGCGCACCGCCCCGCGCGAATTCGACCAGGTGCTGATGCGGCGGCTGCGGGTCGAAGGCTTCTTCTCGCCCGATTTCATGCAGGAAGGCGAAGCGCTCACCGCGCGCCTGCGCGAATGGGTCGAGGCGGGTGCGCTCGTGATGCCCTATGACGTGACGCGCGGGCTCGACAACACGCTTGCCGCCTATGCCAAGCTGTTCACCGGCGGTAATATCGGCAAGGTCATCGTGGAGCTGGACACATGAAAATCCATCTCGAAGCGCGCGCGGAAATCGGCGACGTGATCGCAGCTTACGCCCATGCGATCGACCGGCGACGGTGGGAGATGATGGACCGCCTGTTCCACGACGACGCCGAATTCCAGTTCGGCACCGTAATCGGCGACTGGCGCGGCTTCGTCGAACAGGCGCGCGCGATCATCGAGCCCTGCCTTGCGACCCAGCATCAGCTCGGACAGGTGCAGTTCGGGTTCGATAACGATCTCGTCTGTCACACCGAAACCTACATGACCGCGATGCACACCGTGCCCCCCGGCTATCCCGTGGCAGAGGTGTTCCCGGACAAGGGGCGCATCTATTCGGCCGTGATCGCCGGGCGCTATGTCGACCGGTTCGAAAAGCGCGACAACCAATGGCGCATCGCGCGGCGCACCGGCCTTTATGACTGGCGCGAGTTCCGCGAGGTCGACGGCGTCGACCTGGCCGAAATGCCCGAAAGCTCATGCGGCTACCATGACGAGCGCGATCCGGCGGCGCATGTCGTCGCGCGCTGGCTGGGCTAGGACCTTCTGATCGCGAACACGCCGCTCATAGTCGCGATCGCATCCTCGCCGCGCATGATCCGGCCGCTCGTATAGGCGGTGCGCCCGCCCATTCGGTCGATCGTGACATGCGCCTCGAGCCATTCGCCGAGCCGCGCGGAGGAAAGGTAATTGACCTGGAGAGTGATCGTCGATGGGGCGAGGCGCGGGCGCTCGGCATCGTAAACGGCATGGCTGAGCGCAACGTCGGCGAAGGTCGAGATCACTCCCCCGTGCGCACCGTCCTTGTAATTGATGTGATGCGCCATGATCCGAAGGCCCACCACGCGCGGTTCTTCGCCCCGTCGCCCGAGAAAATAGGGCCCGCCATGGTCGAGAAAGCCGGGCGAGAAGCAGGCGGGCTCGAAGCCCTCGGGAGGAGCCGGGTCAGCCATCGTATCGGACATGACCGCCAGCATAGCCCGAGATTCGTCCGCGCCAAATGCTATGAAATGTGCCAATGGTGGGACAGGGCAGCGCGCGTAGGCTCGCGCCCATGGGACAGGAGACACCGATCATGGCCAGCCAGGCTGCGCTCGCCGAGGCGGGATCGTTCTGCGACATCGTGCGCGAACATGCGCGCATGCGCGGCGACACCCTCGCATTCACCTTCGGCGAGGAGACGATCGCCTTCGCCGAGCTCGAGGAGAATTCCAACCGGGTCGCCAACGCGCTTGCCGCCTTCGGGGTGAAGAAAGGCGAGCGAGTTGCCTTTCTCGGCAAGAATCACCCCTTGTATTTCGAGGCGCTGCTGGGCGCGGCCAAGATCGGTGCGGTGATGACCCCGGTGAACTGGCGGCTCGCCCCGCCCGAAGTTGCCTATATCCTCGACAATTGCTGCGCCCGCGTGGTCTTCGTGGGCGAGGGTTTCGCCGATCTTCTCGGTCGGGTGCGGGAGTCCCTGCCCGAAGTCGAACAGGTCATCGGGATCGATGCGCCCGACCATGCCGGGACCGATTACCGTATCTGGCGCGACGGGTTTCCCGCACGTCCCCCGGCGACCCGGGTCGGGCTGGATGACGATGCGCTGCAGCTCTACACCTCGGGCACGACCGGGCGGCCAAAGGGCGCGGTGATGACTCACGGCTCAATCCTTTCCAGCCGCGACCCCGCAAGCGAAGGGCAAATGCGCAGCTGGCAGGAGCCGGTCGAGGGCGATGTGACGCTTCTTGCCATGCCGTGCTTTCATATCAGCGGGACCGGCACGGGTATTTCGACCATGGTTGCGGGCTCCAATTCCATAGTCCTGCCCGAATACGATCCGACCAGGGCATTGGACCTGATCGAGAATTACAACATCTCCAAGATTTTCCTCGTCCCCGCCGCGATCCAGATCCTGCTGAACCACCCGCGCGTAAGGGAGGTCGATTTCAGCCGGCTGAAATACGTCACCTATGGCGCCTCGCCGATTCCGCTCGAACTGATGCGCGAGGCGATGGAGGTGCTGGGCTGCGGCTTCGTGCAGATGTACGGCATGACCGAGACCAGCGGCACGATCGTCGCGCTCGACCCCGAAGACCACGTGCCCGAAGGCTCGCCGAGAATGCGCAGCGTCGGCACGCCGCTTCCCGGAGTGGAGATCAAGATCATCGACGAAGAGGGCAACACGCTGCCCGCGAACACGGTCGGCGAGATCGCGACGCGTTCGTCCAAGAATATGAGCCGCTACTGGAACAATCCCGAAGCCACCGCCGAGACGATCGATGCCGAAGGCTGGCTGCGCACGGGCGATGCGGGCTATCTCGACGAAGACGGCTATCTCTACATTCACGACCGGGTGAAGGACATGATCATCTCGGGCGGGGAAAACGTCTATCCGGCGGAGGTCGAAAACGCGCTCTACGCCCATCCCGGTGTTGCGGACGTCGCCGTGATCGGCGTGCCGAGCGCGAAATGGGGCGAGGAGGTCAAGGCCTGCATCGTCGTCAAACCCGGCGAGACGCTCAGCGAGGCCGAGCTGATCGCCCATGCCCGCGACCATATCGCCGGCTACAAATGCCCGAAATCAGTCGATTTCATCGAGGCCCTGCCGCGCAACCCTTCAGGCAAGATCCTGCGCCGCGAATTGCGCGCGCCCTATTGGGAAGGCAAGGAACGGGCGGTGAACTAGGCGCTCGCGAGACCCGGCAGGTCGATCGCCCGCGCGCGACATTCGGCATCGGCGAGCGCGGCGACGACCGACAGCGCGACGAGCCCGGGCTCTCCCAGTTCGGAAGCGACCGCAGCGGCCTCTTCGTCGGTGATCGCGGTGTGTTCGAACACCATGCGACGTGCGAAGGCGAGCACCGCCTCGGGAGCCACGCCGGGAGCGTGCTCCACCGGCGCACCATGGACCTCGGCCACCGCGCCGCGCACCGCCTCGACCAGCTCCGGCCCCAGCGCGTCATGCGCCGCATCACGAAACGCCGCGTAGCGGGCGGCGAGGTCGGGCGACCCGGCGAGCGCTTCGATTACCGGCCCGCTCACCCGGCATTCTCCGGCACGGCGGGTGTCGGCAGGACCGTGCGATCCATCTGCTCCGGCTCCAGCCCCAACGTGATCAACGCCTTGGCGAGCGCAAGGAACAGGGTCACACCCAGCCCGAGCTCGGCGATCTGTTCTGCCGAAAGGTGCCGCCTGAGCGCCGCCTTCGCATCGCCGGTGAGAAGGTCCGGATCGTGGATCAACGCATCGGTGAATTTCAGCACCGCCTTTTCCGCCTCGGTCAGCCGCGGCGAGTTTTCGTAATCGTCGGTGATGTCGTCCACCACCTCCTCGCCCAGCCCTTCGGCCACCGCCTTGTCGAAGCGGACATTGCGGCAGAACCCGCATTCGGTCACCCGCGCATTGCGCATCCGCGCGACCTCTTTCAGGCGCGCGGACAGCACGTCACTGTCCCAGAACCGCCCGTACAGGTCGGCGAATTTCTCCGCGAGTTCGGGCTTATGGGCGAGGACCGTGCCGAAATGGGCGGGCTCGCCCTCAATGGCTGAGGATGCGCGGGGAATGGTCGACATGGGCTTGTCTCCTTGGGCGCAAGTGTAACCCGCAGCCTGCCCGGGCCGCGCCTGCACATTTTCGCAGGGGGCGGCGCGGGCCAGCGCGTGGCAATCTGCCGGGCGCAACCGAATGGGGAGAAAAGGCCATGCCGGGACAGGCACAGGACGTGATCGAGCAATTCTGGCGCATCCAGGACGAAGGCGACTACACGAAGCTCGCCCCGCTCTTTGCCGAGGACGCGGTGGTGGAGGACCCGGTCTGGGGAACCTATCACGGGCGCGAGGCGATCCTTGACTTCATGACCAAGATGGTCGCCGAAATGGGGACAAGGAAAATCCGTTTCACCGTCGATGAAATTTGCGGCGACGATCACGCAGTCTGGGCGCGCTGGACGATGCATTCGCCCGAAGGATCGCGCGGGGGCTGCGGGATCTACAAGGTTTCGGGCGGCCAGCTGACCTATTACCGCGACTACATGGACCCGCCTGCCGAGTGACGCTTCGCTCGGGCCCGACCATATGGGTCCGATCACATGGGCCGATAGAGTTCGTGCCCGCTCTCCACGATCTGCAGGATCGGCAGCGGCAGATTCGGATCGGGATCGTTTCCCGGCTGTTCGGTCAGCGGCACGCGCCAGTCCATGATGTATTGCCGCCTTGAAATGCGCCATTCCATCGCGCCGTCGGGATCGCCATCGCTCGCGCGTTTCTCGAATTCGTCGAGATAGCGCCCGCCGTACAGATTGCCCGACCAGCTCCCGTCTTCCTGCTGGCGTATGCCGGTCGCCATCCCGTAGCATTCGACGCTTGCCCTCGTGAGCGAAGCGAGGTCGATCGAAAGGCCGGACAGCATGTGCCACCGGCGCTGGCTTGCCCGCTCTATCTCCATCACCACGGGGATGAATTCCGCCGCGGTCCCGGTGAAAAAGCCATAATCGATCGGCGCGTCGGGCCAGAAACAGCTGGCCTGGCCTTCGTCGTCGAGCCAGTCGAGCGTGCGCGAATAACGCTGCATCACATCGGCGATTTCCTGTTTTGCCAGCAGCGCTTCGAGCCGGGCGCCCGGGCCTTGCGACACGCTCATCGCCGATCGCTCCACCAGCCGGGAATGACAAGCGGGAACCGCTCCTGCGCGGTGCGCATCGCCTCGCTCGCATCCGGGGCAAGCGGCGGGTCGAGCGTCGGCGGCAGGCCTCCCCCTGCGCGTGTGACGGGGTCGACATATTCGAGCCGGATATCCTCCAGCACGTCGGCAAAATCGTGACTTTCATGGTGGTCGGACATCTGGTGGGCATAGAATGCCCATTTGTCCTTGAAAGCGAGCAGGCAGTAATAGGTCCGCTCCGCCTCGCCCTTCCAGTATTCGTAGCGGATCACGCCGGCCTCGGTCTTGAAGGTTTCGAGCACCATCGCATGCATGATGGCTTCCCAGGCCTCCTCCTTGCCGGGCTTGATCCGGATATGCGCGAGCAGTGTCGCCATTTGCGTCTCCTTCAATGGGCCGGATCGCTTGCCGGGGTAAGGTCGAGCCGGAGTTCGTGAATGCCGAGCATGATGCCGCCCTGATGGGCGAAGGTGTTGCCGGGCGCATAGGCGAAGGCGGCGATCGAATCGCACAGACGGTTCCAGGCGATCGTCTGTTCGAGCCGCGAGAGATTCGAGCCCGGGCATGATCGCGCGCCCTGGCTGAAAGCGAGATGCCTGCTCGCGGCGCGCCGGTCGAGCTTCACCTCGTGCGGATCCTCGAATTCGTCCGGATCGATATTCGCCGCCGCCCAGCGCAGGTGCAGCATCGATCCTGCGGGAACCTCGACTCCCTGGAAAACCTCGTCATGCGCGCAGATCCGGGTCGACAGGCCCTGCGTGGGAGAGCGCAGCCGCATCCCCTCCTCGATGAAAGTGCGGATCGCCTCGCGGTCCTTTCGGATGGCATCGTAAACGCCCGCCCGCTCGCACACGAGCTGGGCCTGTTCGGCAATGGCGTATTGCGTCGTCTCCAGCCCGCCGATCACCATCGCATAGACAACCCCGCCGACCTCGTCATCGGTCAGCCCGCGTCCAAGCGCCCGGTATTCGACCTGCGTGAGAAAGCTGATCATGTCGTCCTGCGGGTTCGCCCGTTTCTCGCGCGTCTTGTCGGCGACGTAATCCTTCATGCCCGCAAGCAGGCGGAACTTTTCCCGCGTCTGTTCGGGGGTGAGCAGGTTGCGGTGCGTGCGCCCGTGGACATAGGACATGACCTGCGCATTGCCCCATTCCTCGAGCTGCGGGATATCCTCCTGCGGAAAGCCGAGCAGGCTCGCCATCACGCGCTGCGGCAGGGGGCGGGCGAATTCGGCGACGAAATCGACTGTCTCGCCCGCTCGCGCCCGCTCGACCATCGGGGCCAGCAGGTCATCGACATGGCCCGCGATCATTCCGGCATGGCGGGTGCAGCCCGGCCCGACCCACGGATCGGTCAGCTCCTTGCGGTGCGCGCGCCACAATTCGGGCGTCGGGCGCAGCGACACGATCGAGGCGACCATCGCGTCGATATCGGGAATGTGAGCGGGCATTTCCCCGGTTTCGATGATCTGCGCGACCAGCAGCGACAGGGTCGGCGGAAACCGCTCCCAGTCGCGCACGACCCGCTTTACGTCCTCGTATTTCGTCAGGACGAAGGCATCGCTGCCCTCGCTCAGCCCCTCGCCGGGCAGACGCTGCACCGGCGCCTCGCGGTGCAGGATGGTATAGGCATCATACCAGTGCTCCTGCGCACCGGGCGCGAACAGGTCTATATCGGCGAGGCATTCAGGTCGCCGTGCCAGGACCTTAATCCGACCCCCGGTTCCGCCATCGCTTCGCATCTCGCCCGGCACGATCACGTCTCCCCAAGGAAAGGCGCAATCCCGACCCGCTTGGCAAAAGCGCCAATTGCCGCATCCGGTGCGCGCCCGCACCCTTGTCACCAAAGGCTGCCCTTACGGAAACGGACTATTTTGTCAGGTCGGGCAGCCATGGGAGACAGCAATGAGCAGGATCGACAAGCTTCCCCCGGAGCAATGGGACCCGCGCCTGCGCAATGCGGTGAACCCGGAAGCGCTCAGCGAGCTCGAACAAGGGCTGACCCGCTTCTTCGCCCATTGCCCGGAACAGGCGCTCGGCCTGATGGGATTCGGCGGGGCGCTTAAGATGCACCGCAGCCTGCCCGACCGGCTGGTCGAACTGGTGCGCCTGCGCATCGCCTTCTTCAACCAGTGTCGGTCCTGCATGGCGATCCGCTATTCCGACGCGGTCGCGGACGGGGTGGATGAAGGGCTGGTCTGCTCGCTCGAACGCCCGCAGGAAGCCGAAAACCTCTCGCCGGCCGAAAAGGCGGCGATCCGCTATGGCGAGCTAATGGCGACCGATCATCTCGCGATCGGCGATGACACCTATACCGAGCTGCGCGAGTATTTCAGCGAGGCCGAGATCGTCGAGCTCGGCATGACCTGCGCGTTTTTCATCGGCTTCGGCCGGCTCGCGGCGACGTGGCACATGGTCGAGGAACTGCCCGAGGCCTTTCGCAAGGCCGAAAGCGCCGGGACCATCGCGCCGTGGGGCTCAGACAGGATCGAGGTGCGCTGATGGCGACGCGCGAGCCGGACGGACTGCCGGAAGACCCGCCGCCGGGAGGTGGCGGGCCCGCGATCAACCTGTTCGATCCCGAATTGCAGCAATGCCCCTGGGAGGCCTATCGCACCCTGCGCGACGAAGCGCCGGTCTATCGCATTCCCGGCACCGACATCTTCGTCGTGTCGCGTTATGAACATGTGCGCGAAGTGCTGATGGACCCGGAGCGCTTTCCCAGCACCGCGAAGAACGAGCTGATGCGCGCCAGCCCGACCGATATCGAACGCGGACGCAAGGTCGCCGAACGCTTTGCCGAGAAGGGCTGGATCCCCGCCCCCACGCTCGCCGGACGCGACGATCCGGGCCACAAGCAGATGCGGGCGATGTTCAACGAGGCGTTCAAGCCGAGCCGGATCAAGCAGATCGATCCGCGAGTCGAAGGCCTTGCCTATGAGCTGATCGACGGTTTCCTGGACGAGGGCGAATGCGACTGGGTGAGCCGGTTCTGCATACCCCTGCCGCTGTTCATCATCGGCGAGCAGATGGGCGCAAAGCGCGAGGACATGTGGCGGATCAAGAGCTGGACCGATGCCTTCTTCCACCGCATCTCGCTGATGCTGCCCGAAGACAGGCATCTCGAAATGGTCGACCGCGAAATCGAGGCGCAGCATTATTTCCAGCCGATCTTCGAGAAATTGCGCAAGCAGCCCGATGACAGCCTCATCTCGGTGCTGGTCAACACCGTGATCGAGGGCTGGGGCCGGCCTCTCAATGACAATGAACTCCACGCCGAAATGATGGCCGACACCTTCGTCGGCGGCAGCGAGACGACGACCAATGCGCTCGCCGCGGGGATGAAGCTGCTGATCGAGAACAAGGACGTGTGGGCGAAGCTCAAATCCGATCCGGGCCGCTACATGCGCACTTTCGTCGAGGAGGTGCTGCGATTGGAAAGCCCGGTGCAGTCGCTGATGCGCTTCGCCCATGAGGACGTGGAGCTTGCCGGCGTGACGATCCCGGCAGGCTCGGTGATCAATGTCCGCTACGGCGCGGCGAACCGGGACGAGCGCGCTTTCGAATGCCCGGAAAAGCTCGATCTCGACCGGCCGCGGGCGGGCGCGCACATGGCGTTCGGGTCGGGCACGCATCATTGCCTCGGCGCGCCGCTCGCCCGGCGCGAGCTGACATGGGGCTTCACCGCCGTGGTCGACCGTTTCGAGGACATGCACTTCGCGGACGGGAAGAACGACTTCACCTACCACCCGCATTTCCTGCTGCGCAGCCTCAAACAGCTGCACATCAGCTTCGAGCCGAAAAAGACGCCCTAGATGTTCGCCCGCGCCGCGCTGCGTCCGGCAATATAACCGAAGGTCAGCGCCGGGCCGAGCGTGCCGCCCGCTCCGGCATAGATGCCGCCGGTGGGACAGGCGATCGCATTGCCCGCGCCGTAAAGCCCCGCGATAGGCTCCCCGTCATGGCCGAGGATGCGCGCCTCGCCATCGGTGCGCGGCCCGCCATTGGTGCCGAGCATTCCCATATGCACCGACACGGCGTAGAAGGGCGCCTGTTCGATCGCGCCGAGCGTCACCGCCGTGCCCTCGCGGCTGCGATCGCCGTAGAAATGGTCGTAGGCCGACGTGCCACGCTCGAAATCGGGATCGTGGCCCTCCCGTGCGAAGGCGTTGAACCGCCCGACCGTGGCGGCGAGCGCGGCGGCATCGATGCCCAGCTTTTCACCCAGCGACTCGAGGCTGTCCGCGCTCGTCACCCAGTCGGGCAGGGGCTGGCCCGGCATCCGGGTGCCGAGCGGATAGCGCGCGGCGTATTGCTCGTCGAACACCAGCCAGCAGGGCATATTGGGATAGGAATAGGTTTGCGCGTCGAACTGGTGGAAGGCTCCGGCAAGCGCGGAATAATTCGCCGCCTCGTTGCAGAAACGCTTGCCCGCCGCGTTGACCATGATCGAGTGGGGCACGGTGCGCTCGATCAGCATGGGCGCGGCGCGTCCGCCGCCTTCGGGCCACGAGGCTTCCGGGTCGGCGAGCGTCGGGGACCACCACGCGCTCGTCATGTTGCCGAGCTTCGCACCAGCTGCCATCGCCAGTTTCAGCCCCTCGCCCCGTGCCGTCGGGGGCGAGGCCGGCGCGGGCGCGGGACCGCGCAGGAAGGTCTGGCGCAATTCCTCGTCCCATTCGAAGCCGCCGGTCGCGATGATGACACCCGAGCGCGCGGCGAGCGCGAAGGGCTGGCCGTCCTTCTCGCCCTCGACCCCGGCGATACGTCCGCCCTCGCGCAGGAGTCGCTTCGTCTCGACCCCGGTTAGCGGCTCGATTCCCCTATCGAGGCACGCCTTCAGCAGCCGCCCGACCATCGCCTGGCCGAAGCCGCGCTCGTTCGCCTCCATCCGGCGCTTGAGTTCCTCCGGCGGGATCACGCCCGTCCCGCCGCCGAGCGGGGTTTCGCGCAGCATCATCGGCCGCGGCTCCTCGATGCCGTAGACCCGCGCCGCCCAGTCGCCCAATTCGCGGTAGTCGAACAGGTCGTGGTCGAGCGCGCGCCCGCCTTCGGGCTTCGCGCCGGGCCGGTCGAGATAATAGTCGGGATAGCCGTCGAGCAGCGCGACCTTGAGCGCGTCCCGGTCCTCGAGAAAGGCGAGCGCTTCGGGGCCGCAATCGACGAAGGCCTCGAGTGTTTCATCGACGAGGTCGCCGTGACCCAGCGCGCGGAAATAGGCCAGCGCCTCGGCGCGCGAGTCGGCCATGCCCGCGGCGCGCTGGCGCGGGTTGTCGGCGACCCAGATCACCCCGCCCGACACCGCGCCCGTCCCGCCGATGCGGTCGAAACGTTCGAGGATCGCAACCTCGGCCCCCGCCTCGTGCGCGGCGAGCGCGGCGGTCATTCCGGCGGGGCCGCAGCCGAGGATGATGATATCTACGGTTTTCATGCGGGGCATCATCGCGGCGGCGCGGGACATGCCAATTCGTCATTTTGGCAAGGTGCGCGCCTGCCTGCGGGGGGCTAGGCAAGGGCCAAGCGAGGGAGAGACGCCTATGAAACTCGAAGGAAAGGTCGCCGCCATCACCGGTGGAACGGCAGGGCTGGGGCGCGGGATCGCGGAGGCGTTCCTGCACGAAGGTGCCAAGGTCGCGCTGTTCGCCCGCAACAGGGAGAAAGGCGAGCGCGTGGTCGAGGAACTGCGCGTCGGGCGCGGCAGCCGCGACCGCGTAGCCTTCTTCGCGGGTGACGTCATGAACCAGTCCGATGTCGAAGGCTTCATCGACGGCGTGGTCGAGCAGTTCGGCACGATCGACATCCTCGTCAACAATGCGGGCGGGGCGGGCGATCTCCAGCCGATGGTGGACCTGTCGGACGAGGCCTTCGACGAGGCGATGAAGTGGAACGTCTATTCGACATTCTGGGCGACGCGCCGCGCGCTGAAAACGATGCTTGAAAAGAAGAGCGGGCGGATCATCAACATGAGCTCGATGGAGGGCAAGCACGGCAAGCCCGTCTTCACCGCCTATACCGCCGCCAAGCACGCGGTGAACGGGATCACGAAAAGCCTCGCGCGCGAGGTCGGCGAGCAGGGGATCACGGTCAATTCGATCTGCCCCGGCCTCGTCGTGACCGACATCATCAAGAATAACGGCCCCGCCACGGCCGAGGCGATGGGGATGGAATTCGACGAGATGATCGCGCTGTTCGCCAGCGAATCCGCGATCAAGCGGCCGAACACGGTCGAGGAAATCGCCGCCGTGGCATTGCTGCTTGCCTCACCCGAAGGAGCCGGGATCACGGGCGCACAGATCAGCGTCGACGGGGGAACCGCGCAGTTTTGACGGGGGCGAACCTCGCGTCAGCTCTCCGACTGCATCTTCGCCATCGCCGCGCCGACCGCTGCCTCGATATCGACCGCCTGGGGATTGCCGCGCAGGGTCACGCCGCCATTGGGCTGGATGTTCTGGCCGGTCACGAAGGCGTGATCGGTGCACAGCCACAGGCAGGCATGGGCCACGTCCTCGGAGGTGTTGAGCCGGCCCAGCGGATAGCGCGGCATGAAGGCATCGACGAGGCCGGGCGTGGCAAAGGCGCCTTCGGTCATCGGGCTTTCGGTGAAAGCGGGCGAAACCGTATTCGCCTTGATCCCGAGATGGCCGTAATCGTTCGCCGCGCATTCCATCATCGCCTCGCCCGCGCGCTTGCTGGCGATATAGGCGGCGTGGTTGTTGATGATCGCCTTGGTCGTCGCGGATGACAGCGAGATCAGCGAACCGCCCGTCGGCTCCTGTTCGCTCATCACCCTGACGAAGGCCTGCACGAAATGGTGCACGCCCTTGAATTGCAGGTCAGTGATCCGGTCTAGGTCCTCCTGCGTGATCTCGAGGAAGCTAGCGAGCAGCCCCCAGCCGGTCGTGTTGATCGCCGCATCGACCCGGCCCATGTCGGTCTTCGCCGTGTCGGCGAGCGCGTGGACCTGTTCATGGCTCGAAATGTCGCACAGCGCGTAATGCCCGCCGATCTCCTTTGCGAGTTCGGCCAGCGGCTCCTCGTTGCGCCCCGCGACCATCACTGTCGCGCCTTCCTGCGCGAACAGGCGGGCGGTCACCTGCCCCATGTTCCCCTTCGTCGCCGCGCCGAGAATGACGGCGGTCTTGCCTTCGAGCTGGCCCATGATCTCTCTCCCTCTCGTCTGATGCGGCCGGTTCTAGGCGCGCGCACTGACAAGTTCCCTTCACAAAAGTGTCCATTGTCCGCGCGCGCTCGCTGCCGGATAGGCCGGGACACAGCACAAGGGGAGGATACGCGCGATGTTCACTGGAAAAATCGAGGACCGCCTCGAAATCCGCGAACTGGCGGAAATCTACGGCGACGGCGTGGTCCGCATGGACAAGGACACCTGGGCTTCGGTCTGGGCGGATGATGCCGACTGGGATTTCATGGGAATGCAGTTGAAGGGACGCGAACAGATCGTCGAGACATGGCTCGGCGCGATGTCGAATTTCGACGCCGTTAGCTTTTCCTGCGTACCCGCCGCGATCGAGGTCGACGGCGACAAAGCGACCTCGCGTATCCAGACGCAGGAAGTGCTCAAGGCCAAGGACGGCACGACCCGCATGATCGGCGGGCTCTACACCGACGAACTGGAAAAGCGCGATGGCCGCTGGGTCTACACGAAGCGCGCCTTCGCCATCGTCGCCGAATACAATCCGCAGGAAGGATAAGACCGCAGATGGCCAAGATCGTCATTGCCGCCCAGATCGACCTCGACCCGGCCCAGCGCGCCGACGCGCTCGCCAGCGCCAAGCCGCATATCGACGCCGCGCTCGAACAGCCCGGCTGCCTCGCCTATGACTGGAGCGCCGACGGCAACGACCCGGCGCGGGTCAACGTCTTCGAGGAATGGGAAAGCGAGGAGGCGCTCGCGGCGCATTTCAAGGGCCAGGCCTATGCCGGGATGCGTGACCATATCGGCAATTTCGGCCTGACGAACGCGGTCAGCCGCAAATATCGCGTCGATGCCGAAGGTCCGGTCTACAACGAGGCTGGCGTGGCGACAGAGGCGTTTGGCTAATCTCCAGCCAGCGATCCTTGGCGCGATCCTCGCCGGGGGCCGGGCGCGCCGGTTCGGGAGCGACAAGGCGCAGGCGCTCTGGCGCGGGCGGCGGCTGATCGACCACGTGGCCGATGCGCTGGGCACGCAGACCACCGCGCTGGTCGTATGCGGGCGCGAAGAGCCGGGGTTCGGCTGCGTGCCGGACCTTCCTGCGCCCGGGCTCGGCCCGCTCGGGGGGCTTCATGCAGCGATCGCCTTTGCCGAGACGCACGGCTTCGCCCATGTCCTCACCGCCGGGGTGGACTGCCCGGACCTTCCCGCCGACCTTGCCGCGCGCCTTGCGGGAGAAGGCGCGGGCGTGGTCGCCGACCAGCCGGTCGTGGGACTGTGGCCGGTGAGCGTTACCGACGACCTTGCGGACTTCATCGCCGAAGGAGGCCGCGCGCTCTACGGCTTCGCCGAGCGCATCGGTGCACGGCGGGTGGCACTCCCCGCCCCGCTGCTCAACGTGAACCGCCCCGGCGACCTGCCCGGAAGCTAGAGCTTGAGCATCTGCTTGCCGCGGTTCTGCCCGGTGAACAGGCGCTTCAATGTCGCCGGAGCGTTCTCGAAGCCTTCCTGGACGTCTTCCTGGTAGGTCAGCCTGCCGTCGAGCACGAAGCTTTCGAGCCGCTTGCGAATGTCGGGAAACTCGCTCGCCCAGTCGAGCACGATGAAGCCCGCCATGCTCGCCCGGCGGAAGATGAGGTTGAAGTAATTGCCCGGCCCGCTCGGCTTGCCGCCCGTTTCGTAGCGGCTGATCCCGCCGCACACGACGACCCGCGCACCGGTGGCGATGTTGGCGAGCATGTCGTCGAGGATCGCGCCTCCGACATTGTCGAAGATCACGTCGACGCCGCCCGGGCAGTGCTGCTTGATCTGCCCCTTCACGTCGGCCGCCTTGTAATCGATCGCGGCGTCGTATCCCGCTTCCTCGACCAGCCACTTGCACTTTTCCGCGCCGCCCGCGATGCCGACTGCGCGGCAGCCGGCGATCTTCGCAAGCTGGCCGACGACGCTCCCGGTGGCCCCGGCGGCGCCGGATACGAGCACGGTGTCGCCCGCGACCGGCTTGCCGACCTTGAACAGCCCGCAATAGGCGGTCAGCCCGGTGGTCCCGAGCACGGAAAGCACGGCGGTCGGGGGCAGCTGCGTCTCGACTTTCACCAGCCCGGTGCCGTCATGGACAAGGTGCTCGGTCCAGCCGGTCGTGCCGAAGACGAGATCGCCTTTCTCGAACTTGGGGTTGTGGCTCGCCATCACCTCGCTGATCGCGCCGCCGCGCATAACATCGCCGATCTCCATGGGCGCGACGTAGTCGGCGATGTTCTCCATCCAGCCCTTCTGCGCCGGGTCGAAGGAGAGATAGCGCGTCGCGAGCAGCACCTCGCCTTCGCCCGGGTCGGCAAGCTCGGTTTCGGTCAGTTTGAAATCCCCGTCCTCGATCCCGCGTCCGAGCGGGCGGTCGTTGAGCAGCCATTGGCGAGTGGTGGTGGGCATGCGGTCCTCCTTTTCCTGTACCCCCTATTGCGGGCGCGCGGTGGCACTCTTCCACGGACAAAAGTGTCAGTCGCTGCGGCAAGGCCCTGTGCTATCTTCGACAATGAGGAGATTTGCGATGGGACTTGAGACGCAAAAGACTTTCTGCCGCTTCTGCCATGCCAATTGCGCGATGCTGGTCGATGTCGAGGTGACGGACGAGGGCACGCGCAAGGTCGTGGAGGTGCGCGGCGACCCGGACGATCCGGCCTATGGCGGTTACACCTGCATGAAGGGCCGCGAATTGCCGGATTCGCACAATGCCGAGCATCGCTTGAAGCACAGCCTCGTGCGCAATGACGCGGGCGAATTCGTCGAGACGCCGATGGACGAAGCGCTCGCCCACGTGGCAGCACAGCTGCGCCGGATCATCGATGAGCACGGGCCCCATTCGGTCGCGGTGTTCATGGGTTCGGGCGGGTTCCAGAACTCCTCGGCCATGGCCGCGAGCCTCAGCTTCGCGCAGGCGATCGGCAGCCGAAATTTCTACACCTCGGTGACGCTCGACCAGCCGGCCAAGGTCTACACCACGATGCGCTACGGAAGGTGGATGGGCGGGCCCAACACCTTTTCCGAAAGCGATGTTGCCATGTTCATCGGCAACAATCCGATCGTCTCGCACTATGCCCCCGTCGGCGGCGTACCGCCATTCAGTCCGTCGCGCCGCATCCGCGACCGGCAGGCCGATGGTCTCAAGCTGATCGTCGCCGATCCGCGCGAAAGCGATGTCGCACGACTCGCCGACCTGCACCTTCCGGTCAAGCCGGGCGAGGACCCGGCCCTGCTCGCAGGGATGCTCAACGTCATCATCTCCGAGGAACTCTACGACCGCAATTTCGTCGCCGCCCATGTCGACGGCTTCGACCAGCTCGCGCAGGCGGTGGCGACGATGACTCCCGAGGTCGCGGCGGAACGCGCCGGGCTCGAACCCGGTCAGATCATCGCGGCCGCGCGCATGTTCGCGGGCGGCACCAGGGGGTGCGCGGTCACCGGGACCGGACCCGAAATGGCGGGCAACGGCACGCTCACCGAATATCTCGTCACCTGCCTCAACACGATCTGCGCCCGGTTCAAGCAGGAGGGCGAAAAGGCCGCGATTCCCGGTGTCTTCACCCCGGCACAGGGCCCGCGCCGCGCGCAGGTCGCCCCGCCCGTGCCGATGTTCGGGGCCGAGGGCATGCCCGAATCGCGCTTTCGCGGCCTCGGCCATCTCGGCTGGGAAATGCCGTGCAACGTGCTCGCCGATGAAATCCTCACTCCCGGCGACGGGCAGGTGCGTGCTTTCATTTCGGTCGGCGGCAACCCGGTCGTGGGTTTCCCGGACCAGCAGAAGATGGTCCGGGCATTGGACGACCTCGACCTGTTCGTGCAGATCGACCCGTGGATGAGCGCCAGCGCCAAGCGCGCGGACGTGGTGCTCGCCCCGTCGCAATGCCTCGAGCGCGAGGACATCACCAACCTGTCCGAATGGTGGCACGAGGAACCCTATGCCCGCTATGTCGAGGCGGTCGCCACTCCGCCGGGCGACGTGATCGACGAATGGGAGATGTTCTGGACGCTGGCGAAGCATCTGGGCCTGACCATGCAGCTCGCCGGCGGCCCGCTGCCGACGGAACGCAAGCCGACCAAGGAGGAGTTCCTCGACCTCTCGGTTGCCGGATGCCTTGTCCCGCCCAGCCAGGTGCGGCGCGATTGCCGGGCCAATGGCGGCGCGGCGGTGATCTATTCCGACAAGCATCCGGTCGTCGAACCGGCCGATGACAGCGAATTCCACCGCTTCGACCTCGGCGCAGGCGACATGCCCGGCGAGATCCTGCGCTATGCCGACAACCCGCCGCTCAAGGCCGGATATGATTTCAAGCTCATCAGCCGCCGCTCGAAAACCCGCTTCAATTCGATCGGGCACCCGCTCAGGAAGTTGCAGGAAAAGACCACCACCAACCCGGCCTATATCCACCCCGAGGACATCGAGGCTCTCGGCCTTGTCGAGGGCGGGATCGTCGAGATCTCAAGTCCCCACGCGACCATTCACGGCGTGGTGAAAGCGAGCGACAAGGTGCGCCGCGGGCTCGTTTCCATGGCTCATGCCTATGGCGATGCCGATGCGTCGAAGGAAGACGTGCGCACGCGCGGTTCCTCGACCAATCGGCTGACCAGCGACACGATCGATATCGACCCGATCACCGGGCAGGCGCTGCAGAGCGCGATCCCGGTAAAACTCGTCGCCGCCTGACCCTTCCATAACGAAAACAAGGAAAACCCATGCCTGATAACCGGCGCTTTCTGTTGCAGCGTCGCCCCGACGGCGAGCCAGTGCGCGACGATTTCGAGCTCGTGACCGAGCCGACACCGGACCTTGCCGAAGGGCAGTTCCTGATCCGCAACCATTATGCCTCGCTCGACCCCGCCATGCGCGGCTGGATGGATGCGGGCGGCAACTACATGCCGCCCATCCCGCTCGGCGATCCGGTGCGCGCGACGACCATCGGCGTGGTCGAGGAAAGCCGCGCGGAGGGCTTCGAAAAGGGCATGTGGGTGATGGGTCTCAACGCCATCGAGGATTATTCGATCGGCGAAGCGGGCGGTTTCACCCAGCCGATCGACCCTGGCATGGTGCCGAGCGTGACCAATTACCTCTCGCTGTTCGGCGCGGTGGGGATGACCGCCTATTTCGGCTTTCTCGAAGTGTGCGAGCCCAAGGAAGGCGAAACCGTGCTGGTGACGGGCGCAGCCGGAGCGGTCGGAAGCGTCGTTGGCCAGCTCGCGAAAATCCGCGGCTGCCGTGCGGTCGGGATCGCGGGCGGGCCGGAGAAATGCGCGCGGCTGACCGAGAAATACGGTTTCGACGCCAGCATCGATTACAAGGGCAAGGACGAGGCCGCCCTGACAAAGGCCATCGCCGAGGCCTGTCCCGACGGCGTGGACGTGATCTTCGAGAATGTCGGCGGGGAAATCCTCGATGCCGGACTGATGAACCTCAACCTCTACGCCCGCGTCGGCCTGTGCGGCCTGATCAGCGAATACAACACCGAGCCGCGCGGCATTCGCAATCTGTGGCAATTGATCGTCAAGCGCGCACAGATCCGCGGCCTGCTGGTGGCCGATTATGTCGAGCGTTTCGCCGAAGGCGCGGCGAAAATGGGCGAATGGGCGGCTGCGGGGAAGATCGCCATCGACGAGCATGTCGACGAAGGCCTCGAAAACGCTTTCGAGAGCTTCATGCGCCTGTTTGCCGGGTCGAACCAGGGCAAGATGATCCTCAAGATCGCCTGATGGGGCGCTCCTTGCTCGTCCTGTCGGGAGGCCACCCCTACGAGGAGGAGCCGTTCGAAGCTTTCATCCACGCGCTCGGCGACTGGGACGTGACCCATCTCGTCCACCCGCAGGCCGAGGACGAGGTCGCGCGCGGCGCGGCGCAGGAAGCGGACGCGCTGCTGTTCTACGACATGCCGGGATACACCTTCGCCGAGGGCACGGTTACGACCCGCCCGCCCTCGCCCGGCTTCGTAAGGGCGATCACGCGGCGCTTCGAGGCGGGGCGCGGGGCGGTCGCGCTGCATCATGCACTGGCCGGGTGGGCGGAATGGGACGCATGGCACGACTGGCTCGGCGGGCGGTTCCTTTACCGGCCGGGCGAATGGCGCGGTCGTAAGGCTCCGGACTCGGGCTATCGCCATGAAATCGAATACACAGCGCGCGCCCTCGCCCATCACCCCGTCACCGCCGGCCTGCCCGAAAGCTTCCCCGTCACCGACGAGCTTTACCTGTGCCCCATCGACGAAGGCGCCGTCACCCCGCTGATCCGCGCCGAAGGGTTCGCCTTCACCCGCGACAATTTCTACTCTGCTGCCAATGCGGTGGCAGGCGACATGTTCAGCCGCGAGGGCTGGGACCATCCGACCGGATCGAGCCTTGTGGGGTGGGAGACCCGCGCCCTTGCCGCCCCCTTGATCTATCTGCAATTCGGCGATGGCCCCGCCACCTATGCCAACGGCCATGTCCGGCGCGCCGTCGCCAATGCGCTCGCTTACACATCGGGAGGAACAGGATGAGCAATATCGAGAAAGTCCGCGCCTTTATCGGCCACTGGAACGCAGGCGATATGGAAGCCATGTATGCGATGTGCGCCGAAGGCGTGGTTTGGCACAACGTGCCGATGGAGCCCTTCACGGGCAAGCCCGCGATGCGCGAGGCGGTGGCGGGCTTCATGGCCAATGTCGAGGCTTGCGAATGGGAAACCCATCACATCGCAGAGAACGGCGGCGCGGTCCTGACCGAACGGACCGATGCGTTCCGGCTGAAGGACGGTCGCCGCGCGGCGATCCGGGTCATGGGGACCTTCGAATTCGATGCCGACGGCCTGATCGCGGCATGGCGCGACTATTTCGACATGGGCGAATTCCAGCGCGCCTTCGCCGGCGGGTGAGCCGCGCCCTAACACATTCGTGCATCGCGCCTATGGGGCCGGGAGGGTTAGGAATTGGGCCAGCTATTCCGTCCGGTTGGGAGCCGCAGCCATGAACAAGCCCGAAGGCAACGTTTTCGCGCCCGAAACGCTGGTCGATCCGTTCGACTATTACCACGCCGTGCACGATGCGGGCGTCGCGATCGAGCACCTGCCCGAAATGAACACCTTCGTCGTCTACAGCTATGATCTGTGCAGCGAAGCCAATACGAAGCCGGACATCTTCTCGAACGATTTCAGTGTTCTGATGGGCCGCGAAGGCGACGAGGAAATCAAGGCGATCCTCGCCGAGGGCTGGGACGACGTGCCCACCCTGCTGACCGCCGACGCGCCGGTCCACACCCGCAATCGCAAGCTCGTCAATCTCGCCTTTTCCGCCCCGCGCGTGAACGCGATCGAGGAGGACATGCGCACCAAGTCGATCGAGCTGATCGAGGCGTTCGCCGGTAAAGGGGAATGCGAATTCGTCGAGCAGTTTGCCGTCCCGCTGCCGGTGGCGATGATCGCGGGGCAGATCGGGCTCGACGACAATCCCAAGAAGGTCAAGGAATGGTCCGACGCCGCCGTCGACCGTTTCAGCCAGATGGTCGACCAGGAGCGCAAGAAGGAATGCGCCCGCAGCCTTGTCGAATTCCAGCATTACATGAAAGGCAAGATCGACGACCGCCGCGCCAACGGGGGCGACGACCTTCTCACCGATCTCGTCGAGGCGCGGGTCGAGGGCGAGACGCCGCTGACCGATCCGGAAATCATGTCGATCATGCAGCAATTCATGGTCGCCGGGAACGAGACGACCACTTCGACGCTGGCGGGCGGATTGCTCCAGCTGATCCGCAATCCCGACCAGATGGAAAAGGCGAAAGCCGCCGCCGGCGGGCGCGATCCCAAGCTGATCGGCAATCTGGTCGAGGAATCGCTGCGCTATGAAACCCCGACTGCGGGCATGTGGCGCATCGTCAAGCAGGATACCGAGCTGGGCGGCGTGAAGATGCCCGCCGGATCGGTCGCGCAGCTGCGCTATGCGGCGGCGAACCGCGATCCGAACAAGTTCGAGGACCCGGACAAATTCGACATCGAGCGCAAGAATGCGCGCGCGCATCTCGCTTTTGGAAAGGGCCCGCATATGTGCGTCGGCAATATGCTCTCGCGCAAGGAAATGCTGGTTGCCTTCGATGAATTGCTCGAACGGCTCGACGATTTCGCCGTGGCCGACGAGGACGGGATCACGATCCTTCCCAATATCCTGCTGCGCGGTGTCACCCGTCTTCCGATCACCTTCACCCGGAAAGCCTGACTGAAATGAATTTCGACCTGTCCGAAGAACAGGAAATGTTCCGCGCGAGCGTCGAGCGCTTCGCCGCGCCGATCGATGTCGAGGCGCGGCGCAGGCTGCGCGTGAAGGACGGCGGATATGACCGCGCGCGCTGGCAGAGCCTGGCCGAGCTGGGCCTGATCGCACTCGCCGCGTCCGAAGAGGCGGGCGGCATGGGCGGTTCACCGCTC
Source organism: Erythrobacter sp. (assembly GCF_040217515.1). Classification (GTDB taxonomy): domain Bacteria; phylum Pseudomonadota; class Alphaproteobacteria; order Sphingomonadales; family Sphingomonadaceae; genus Erythrobacter. The sequence goes on along the minus strand of NZ_JAVJPT010000003.1, from coordinate 292,101 downwards.
GATCTCGCGCTGGTTGCAGAGGCGATCGGCAAGGCGAACGCGCCCGATCCGTGGCTCGAACTCGGCGTGCTGCCCGCCCTGCTGCTGGAGCGCGGCGGTGCGCAGGGCGCGCTCGACAAAGTCCTTTCGGGCGAGACGGTCGCGTCGTTCGCCTGGACCGAGCGGGCCCAGCGCTACAGCCTTGCCGCCAGGGCGACGAAGGCCGACCGCGGCGACGGGGGCTTCGAGATCACCGGCGAGAAAACGATGGTGCTGGGTGCTCCTCTCGCCGACCTGTTCATCGTTACCGCCGATCTCGACGGCGAAACGCGCGCCTTCCTCGTGGCGAGCGATGCCGCCGGGCTGGACATGCGCCCCTATCGCCTGACGGACGGGAGCATGGCGGGCGAGGTCAAGCTTACCCGGGTCGCCGTCGGCGAAGGTGCGCTGCTCGATCTCGATGCGGGCGCAATCGCCGCAATCGCGAGCGAGGTGCGGTTGCAGGCAGCGGCGGAAATGGTCGGATTGTCCCAGCGCCTGCTCGACGACACGCTCGCCTATGTGAAGGAGCGCGAGCAGTTCGGCGTGCCCATCGGCAGTTTCCAGGTGCTGCAGCATCGCCTGGTCGAGGCCTATGCCAAGATCGAACAGTCGCGCTCGATGCTCTACCGCGCCGCGATGCGCGCGCGCGATGCCGATGCGGGCGGTCAAGCCGGAGACTGGCAGCGCGCCATTGCCGGAGCCAAGGCCTATATCGGCGAGAACGCCGATGCCATCGCGCGCGAAGCGGTGCAGATGCATGGCGGCATGGGAATCACCGACGAACTCGCCATCGGTCACGCGATGAAGCGCGTCATGGTGCTTGCCCGGCTGTTCGGGGATACCGATAGCGTGCTCGCCGAATATGCGCTGGCTGCGTGACCGGCGCGGCGTGACGGCTGCAGCCTGAAAACAGGCGCGAACAAGGAGGGACAAATGGGCGAGAAGATCGACCCCGAACTGTGGAGCGACGACCCGCAGCCGCACCTGATCGGTGGCAGGCTGCCTTCGGGCGAGATCGTGTTTCCCATGCCAAAGGGGGACGCGGCCAGGGATGTCGAACCCTACAAGCTGTCGCGCCGGGGAAAGTTGTGGTCGTGGACCAGCCAGGGCTTCCTGCCCAAGGAACCCTATGAAGGCCCCGGCTCCGGCCCCGGCGAAGGCCCGCCCGACTTCAAGCCATTCCTCATCGGCTATGTCGAACTTCCCGGCGAGGTCATCGTCGAAAGCCGGATCGTCGATGCATCGCTCGAGGATCTCGAACTCGGAATGGAGATGGAATTTACCATCGTGCCGTTCAACGACACTTACGACACCTATGCCTTCCGACCTGTATCGGGCGCGCAGGAGAAAGCCGCATGAGCGAGAATGTCTATATCATCGGGGCTGGCATCCATCCCTTCGGCCGGACCGAGGAACGCTCGGGCCGCGAACAGGGTGTCTATGCCGTGCGCGAGGCCTTGAAGGACGCAGGGCTCGAATGGGCCGACATGGAATGCGCCTATGGCGGCTCGGCCGCGGCGGGCAGCGCGGATATCATGGTCAATGAGCTTGGCCTCACCTCGCTTCCTTTCACCAATGTCGCCAATGGCTGCGCGACCGGGGGCAGCGCGCTCTCCGCCGCGCAGCAGGCGATCGCGAGCGGCATGTACGACCTTGCGCTCGCAGTCGGCTTCGACAAGCACCCGCGCGGGGCCTTCAACGCCAAGCCCGCCGATTACGGCCTGCCCGAATGGTACGGCCAGACCGGCATGATGCTGACGACGCAGTTCTTCGCGCTCAAGATCCAGCGCTACATGCAGCTCCACGGCATCAGCCGCACGACCCTGGGCCGGGTGGCGGAAAAGGCGTTCCGCAACGGGGCGAAGACCCCGCACGCATGGCGGCGCAGCGAGATCGACCTCGAGACGATCATGAACGCGCCGATGATCAACGATCCGCTGACCAAGTTCATGTTCTGCTCGCCGTCCGAAGGCGGGGTCGCGCTGATCCTCGCCAGCGAGAAGAAGGCGAAGGAGCTGGGCGCGCTCCAAAACAGGGGGGGCGTGAAGATCGCCCGGATCGCGGTGAAAACCCGTCCGCCGGATTCCTTCGAGGTGTTCCAGCCGGGCGTCAGCGTCAAGGATGGCGGCAAGCCCACCGTGCTCGCCTCCAAGGCCGCCTTCGAAGGCGCAGGGATAGGCCCGGAGGATGTCGAGGTCGCCCAGCTTCAGGACACCGAAAGCGGCGCGGAAATCATGCACATGGCCGAAAACGGCTTCTGCAAGGATGGCGAGCAGGAGGAATGGCTGGCCAATGGCTGGTCCGGCCTCGATGGAAAGCTGCCGATCAACACCGATGGCGGCTGCCTCGCCTGCGGCGAGCCGATCGGCGCCTCGGGCCTGAGGCAGGTCTACGAGAATGTCGAACAATTGCGCGGCCGCGCGGGCGAAAGACAGGTCGCAGGGCGCGACGGCAAGGGGCCGAAGCTCGGCTATTCCCATGTCTACGGCGCGCCGGGCCTGTCCGCCGTCGCCATCCTGGAGCGATAAGGGACGCCGATGGGCAGGATGGAAGGCAAGGTCGCGCTCGTCACCGGGGGCGCGGAAGGGATCGGGGCGACGGTCGGGCGGATGATCGTCGCCGAGGGCGGCAGGGTCATGCTGTGCGACGTCCAGATCGACAAGGCCCGCGCGCTGGCCGGGGAACTGGGCGAGGCGGCTGATGCGTTCGAACTCGACGTGCGCAATCTCGATCGCTGGCACGAGGCGGTGAAGGCGACGCAGGACCGCTTCGGCAAGCTCACCGTGCTGTGCAACGTCGCGGGCATTTCCGAACCCGGCAACGTGCCCGACGGCTCGGAGGACGTGTGGCAGCGCACGATCGATATCAATCTTCACGGCCCCTATTACGGAATGCGCGCCGCGATCCCCGCGATCGAAGCGAGCGGCGAGCCGGGGGCGATCGTCAATATCGGCTCGATGATCGCGATGCGCGCGGCCTCCTTCGTCGCCGCCTACAGCGCGTCGAAGGCGGGACTGCTCGGCCTTACCCGGTCGGTCGCTCTCGACCTTGCCGAACGCGGCCTGCCGATCCGCGTCAACATGGTCCATCCCGGCGCGATCCGCACGCCGATGTACGAACGCTACAAATATTCGGGCGCCGACACCCCGGAAAACATCGAAACCAATTTCGCCGCAACCCATCCGATGAACCGCATCGGCGAGCCCGAGGAAGTGGCGCGCGCCGTCCTCTTCCTCGCGAGCGACGATGCAAGCTTTACCACGGGCTGCGATTTCACCGTCGATGGCGGCGGGTCGATAAGGAGTTAGCATGGCCCGAACGGACAAGCACCAACCCGCCACACGCATCGACGCGCATTTCGTCGCCGCGGGCAAATATCACGACATCGACTACCCCCGGCTGGAGATTCTCAAGCTGCTCGCCGAACACCCGCAAATCCGCACGACCGTCGCGTGCGATTATTCGGGGCTGGAGCGGCTCGATTCCTGCCGTTTCCTGATCACCTATACCTGCGACCTGATGCCGAGCGAGGAACAGGCCAGGCAGCTTCGCGCATGGGTCGAAGGCGGGGGCAAGTGGCTGGCGCTGCACGGCACCAATTCGATCCTCGTCTTCACCGAGGAAGGCCTGGTCGATGCACCGAACGACCGGCCCGACGTGATGGAAATGCTCGGCACGCAGTTCATGGCGCATCCGCCGATCGGACCCTTCCCGGTCGAAGTGGTGAACAAGACCCATGAGCTGACCGAGGGGATCGAGGATTTCGAAGTGGTCGACGAGCTTTACCTGTCGAAGACCACCGCCCCTATCGACACGCTGATGCAGACCGCGTTCGAAGGCGAGGCGACCGGATTCGTCGAGGCGGACTGGGACAAGACCACCGTCCCTATCCTTTATACGAGGGATATCGGGAAAGGCCGGATCGTTTACAACACGCTCGGCCATTGCCGCGGTCATTACGACCTTCCGGGAATGGTCGATTTCTACCCGCACAAGGAAATGTGTGCGTGGAATTACGATGTCTATTATGACCTTCTGAGGCGCTCGATCGCATGGGCAATGCGAAAAGACTGAAGACGCGACAAGACTGACTGGACTTGACGAATTATGGATATGGATTTCTCACCCGAGGACCTGGCCTTCCGCGAGGAGGTGCGCGATTTCCTCGAGCACAACCTGCCCGCTTCGCTGCGCGACGGGGCGCGGCGCACGCCCGGCGTCTTCGTCGAGCCCGATATCGGCATGGAATGGCACCGCATCCTCCATGAAAAGGGCTGGGTCGCGCCCCACTGGCCCGAGGAAAACGGCGGCACCGGCTGGACCCCGACGCAGAAATTCATTTTCGAGAAGGAATGCGCGCTGGCAGGTGCACCCTCGCTCGCGATCCTCGGCCTCAAGCTCGTCGGCCCGGTCATCTGCGAATTCGGGACCGAGGAACAGAAGGAACGCTTCCTCCCTCGCATCCTGTCGGGCGAGGATTACTGGTGCCAGGGCTATTCCGAGCCCGGCAGCGGGTCCGACCTCGCCAGTCTCAAGACGACCGCCGTGCGTGACGGCGACGAATATGTCGTCAACGGATCGAAGATCTGGACCACCCACGCCCATCACGCCAACTGGATCTTCGCGCTGGTGCGCACCGATCCCAATGTCAAAAAACAGGCCGGCATCACCTTCCTGCTCATCCCGATGGACCAGGAAGGGGTCGAGGTCACCCCGATCCATTCCATGTCGGGCGACCACGAGGTCAACGCCGTGTTCTTCTCCGACGCGCGCACCAGCGCCGCCAACCGGATCGGCGAGGAAGGCCAGGGCTGGGGAATCGCCAAGTTCCTGCTCGAGAACGAGCGCGGCGGATCGTGCTTCGCCCCGCGCCTGCTCCAGTCGATCGACAAGCTCGAGGAGCTGGCGAAAGAACAGCCCTCCGGCGTCAACGGCGCGGTCGGCCACGATCCGCGCTTCCGCGACCGGCTCGCACGCGCCCGGCTCGAAGCCGAAGCGCTGGAAGTGACCGAGCTGCGCATCCTTGCCGAACTCGCCAAGGGCCGTTCGCCCGGGCCGCAGACCTCGCTGGTCAAGCTGCTCGGCTCGAATATCGGCCAGACCATCGACACGCTGCGGCTCGAACTGCTTGGCCCCGACGCGCTGCAATTGCCGCTGGAGCGCCCGCTCTACGGCAACGAAGCCCCCGAACCCGTCGGCAGCGAGACCGCGCAGACCGCTATGGGCCGCTATCTCAACAACCGCGCCGCCACGATCTTCGGCGGTTCGGACGAGGTGCAAAAGAACATCATCGCCAAGACCGTGCTCGGGCTCTGAGCCGAGCGGGACGGCGCACCAAGACAGGGGATTTCCAATGGACGTATCGAAGCTGATGTTCCGCGACGGGCTGATGGACGGCGAGCGCATCCTCGTCACCGGCGGCGGGACCGGGCTGGGCAAGGAAATGGCCGAGGGTTTCCTGAAACTGGGCGCGACGGTCTATATCTGCGGTCGGCGCCAGTCGAAGCTCGACGAATGCGCCGCGGAACTGATGGAAAAGCACGGCGAGAGCGGCGGCAAGGTCGTCGCCCATGCCTGCGACATCCGCGACGCCGATGCGATCCATGACATGATCGACGCGATCTGGGCCGATGGCGGCGCGCTCACCGGCGTGGTCAACAATGCGGCGGGCAATTTCATCAGCCGGACCGAGGACCTGTCGGTCAACGGCTTCAACGCCATCGCCGACATCGTCTTTCGCGGGACATTCTACGTCACGCTCGACGTGGGCAAGCGGCTGATCGCGGAAGGGAAAAGCGCGAGCTTCCTGTCGATCCTCACCACCTGGGTGTGGTCGGGCAGCGCCTTCGTCGTGCCTTCCGCCATGAGCAAGACCGCGATCCACGCCATGACGCAGAGCCTCGCGACCGAATGGGGCCGCTATGGCCTCAGGTTCAACGCGATCGCGCCGGGCCTCTTCCCGACCAAGGGCATGAGCGCGCGCCTTTCCCCCGGCGGGCAGGGCGGCAATTCCAAGAACGACATGAACCCGATGGGCCGCGCGGGCGAGATGCACGAACTCGCGAACCTCGCGGTGTTCCTGATGGGGCCGGGCGCGGAATATGTGAACGGCCAGACCATCGCGATCGACGGCGCGGGCTACCAGGCGCATGGCGGGACGTTCTACCCCGTGCTCCACGCGCTGGGCGACGCCGAATGGGAGCAGATGCGCGCGATGATCAAGGGCACGAACGAAAAGGACAAGGCCGAGCGCACGACGGGGTGAGGTCCAGAAATATCCTCTGACCACACTTGGTCCAACGACCGAAGAGCGGCGAAATTTGCTATGAACTCAATCTGCTGATCAACAGAGACCCCACCACCAGCAAAGCAAATCCCGCGAACATACCAAGGATGACGCTCAACCCCACTGCAGCACAAGATTTGAACATCAACCCGCGCCCTGCCGGTTCCAAGGGGGTTTAATCAGCCTAATGAGACCTGTCTCGAGTCCAGACGCCCCATCGACTGGCAGACCGTTCCACTCGAGGTCGGGTGGGCAGGCTACATAGACCTCAACGTTGTCGCCGTTGGCAAGGGCCGAAAGTATTAAGCCCTTCACGCGAGCGCTCGTCCTTTGTTTCTCGTGACCGTAAACATAATGGCCGAGGCGCGTCCGCAGGTCTCCCCTAGTAAGACCAATATAAGCGACAAGACCGTTGACCGAGAACGCGTAGACCCCCGGTTTCGCGGGTGATCGAGCAGAATATTGGAATGTGCCGTCGCCCGTGAGATGGCACTCACTCACCTTCTGAAAACCTGATGTGAGCAGACGGCTCGCAGGCCACGATTCGGCAGTCTTTTCGACTCGCTTGTCCCTTGCTCGCGTCAGATCGTTTCTTTTGCCCGCAGTGATGCCAGCTTGGACCAAAACATTCCGAACATGCTGATATCGAATCTCGAGATACTTTGCTATCTCCGTTCGTGAGTATCCAGCCCGCGCCAGGGCTCTGATCATCTCTGATTTTGTGGGCAGCCCCGCTATGACTGTGCTTGGTTCAGGTCGGCTCATGCAAGTATAGTGACAAGGATTTCATTTCTGGCTAGTCACTTTCTTCAGATGACCCGAGACCACGTCTCTATTCAAAAGCAATCCGAGCTAAGAGGGGCCGTTTGAGCTACCCCGCCGCCTCGTCGGCCAGCCTTTGCGCGGTCTTGTAATCGGGCTTGCCGTTGTTGAGCCGCAGCGAACCGTCGGTGAACACATAGAGCCGCGGGATCTTGTAGCCCGCCAGCCCCTCGCGGGCGTGCGCGTCGAGCGCTTCTTCCAGCCCCTCGGCATCGCCTTCGGGTTCGACCACGGCAACGACCTTGCGGCCGAAGCGTTCGTCGGGCAGCGAGACGACGCGCGCGTCGTGGACGTGCGGGTGGTCCATCAGCACCGCCTCGACCTCCTCGGGGAAGACCTTTTCGCCGCCGGTGTTGATGCACATGTTGTCGCGGCCGATGAATTCGAGGCTACCGTCCGCCGCCCAGCGCGCGCGGTCGCCGGTCATCAGCCAGCGCCGCCCGCCGATCTCGGGGAAAGTCTGGCGGTTCTTCTCGTCCTCGCCGAGATAGCCGAGAGGCAGCGGCCCGGTGCGCGCGACGATGCCGACGCCGTCGCTGCCGGGCGGAATCTCGTTGAGATTCTCGTCGAACAGCTTGGTCTCGCGGCCCGGCAGCGGCTGGAACTTGCCCCCGCCGGTGGACCCTTGCGCGGTGGTGATGACGATGCCTGTGCCCGAGCTTTCGGAACTGCCCAGCGCGTCGACGATCATCAGCGTCGGGTGATGCGCGATCAACCGCTGCTTGAGCGCGGGCGAGAACACCGCGCCCGATGAGGTGATCGAGCGCAATGTCTTGAGCACCTCTGCGCCATCGCCGCGCGCATCGAGCCGGTCGGCCAGCGGCAGGGCGAAGGCATCGCCGACGATGAACACGCCCTTCGCCCCGATCCGGGCGATCTCGTCCAATGCGATGTCGGCGTCGAATTTCGGATGCGGCAGCAGGGCGAGCGTGCCGCCCTTCAACAGGTGGATCAGCGCGGTAAACTGTCCCGCCCCGTGCATCAGCGGTGAAAGCAGCAGCAGCGGCGAGGTGCTCGCCGGGTGTTCGGGGCCGATCGTGACGGCCTCGGCGACCTGTTCATCGAGGGAGGTCGCAACGAAAGGCGGCTGTCCGGGCGCGCGCTGCCAGACCGAGATGCTGAAGGCCTGCCACGCCTCGACCATCGGCCACATCACGGCCTTGGGCATCCCGGTCGTCCCGCCCGTGGCGGTCAGGAAGAGCGCCTGCGGGTCATCGTGTATCGCGAAACCTTCGGGCAGGTCCGCCTGTTGCAGCGCGTCCCAATCGGCATCCGACACGTCGATCACCTGCGTGCCGTCCGGTGCGGCCTCCCGCGCGAGATCGGCGAAATCGCGCTCGGTGAAGATCGCCTTCAATCCGAAACGCGCGGCGATGTCGGCCAGTTCGCGCGCCTTGTAGTGATAGTTCACGTTGACCGGGACGACTCCCGCTTTCGCGCAGCCGAACCAGGCGAGCAGGTAATCGGGCGTGTTGCGCAGCATCTGCCCGGCGATGTCGCCCGGTGCGAGACCGCGCGTCCTGAGCCCGGCGGCGATCCGGTCGGTCGCGATTTCGAGTTCGCCCCATGTCACGACCCGCTCCCCATGGACGATGGCCGGCCGATCCGGCTCCACGGCGGCTGCGATTGCACGAAGGGCAACACAGAAATTCGACCCAGACCAGCTCATGAGTGCCAAGCTCCTTTTCTTTTCACATGTTTCGCCTAGAGTGCCGGATACCGCAATTCCCCTGCGTAAAATACGAGGCGAATCGACAAAAATACGCTACGCTGGCGCAGGAGCGGGGACCAGACGGAGGAGAGGAACCCATGAGCACGAATGTGGTAGAGTTGCGCGTGCCGCACGGCCGCGAAACCATCGAGCAATTGCTCGAGGAAGTCACCATCACCTGTCCCGAGGACATCCACGATGCGGCCGTCGCGCTCGCCCGTGTGGCGCAGGAACGCGGGATGCAGGTCGCGGTGTGCGACGACATTTCCTCGAAGGAACCGATGGTCGATGCCGAGGGCACGATCCTCAATGCCGATGTCTTCCGCTGGCTCGACGACGGGGCGCGCTGGTGGGAGGACCATCGCCTCGCGCTCCATTCGCCGCTGCCGCGGGCATGCCGCTACGAATCCGAGCCTTTCTGGGTCAATGCCCAGGGCTTCAACACGCGCTGGCGCAATTGCTACCTTGAGGAGATCGACCTGACCGATTTCGAGAAACGCGCCCTTTGCAGAGCGGCGATCGTTGTGCCGGTCCACCTGCCCTTCGGGCAGATCTCGGCGTCGAGCTTCATTTCGATGGATCGCGCGAAAGAGGATCTGTCGGAGGAATTCGCCGCCTATGGCCAGCTTTTCGCGCAGGTCGTGCGGCGCTTCGTCGCGGGCTATGTCCAGGCGATCCGGACCAAGCGGCGGATCCCTTCCGATTGCGTGCTGTCCAAACGCGAGGTGGAATGCCTGCGCTGGGCCGCGATCGGCAAGACGGACAAGGAGATCAGCATGATCCTCAACCGTAGCCACGCCACGATCCGCTATCACATCCACCGCGCGGGCGAGAAGCTCGACAGTGTCAACCGCGCGCAGACGATCTTCAAGGCGGGGCAATTGGGGTATCTGGGGGCTTCTGATTGATTTTGCGCAGCCCATCCGGGCTGCGATAGCCTCGCTCACGCGACCTTGCGGTCGCATCGCTGCGGGCGGCCGGTCGGCCTTGCGGCCCGCGACGCGGGCCGTACTAGCGCGATTAGGCTACCCGGCTCCAGCGATGCCCGGAAATCCGTGCTGACCCCGGAGCGCAGCCGCCGCGAGCGCAACCGCGCGAGCCGCAGCGGGCGCAGCCTTGCTGCGCGTCCAGCGAGGACCGCACCCCGGATGGGATGCGGAAAAACAATGACTCCCCTTAACCCAATTTGCGCAGCGGTTCCGAGCCGTCCCAGTCCTCGCACGCCTGCTTGATCATGGCGAACAGGCCCGGGCCGCTTTCGCCCTGCTGGAGTATCTCGACGAGGCTCCCCGGACCCCGTCCGGGGTCGACATAGATCACCCGGCTGTCGCCCAGCGCGCCCTCGATCACGATCTCGGCGCCGCGCGCGTCGCAGACGCGGCGGGCCTCCTCGATGTCCTCGACGAGGATACAGACATGGTGCAGGCCCCCGCCAACCTCGGCATATTCCCCGCGATAGATCGAGGGATGCGCATCGCGCGGACGGATCAGTTCGACCTGGATGTCGCCCCAATAGGCGAGCGCGAGGTCGAACGCCGCTTCGGTCGGCTCGCCCTTGTAGCGCATCCCTTCGAGGTGGATGCCTTCCATAAGGTGGAACGGGCCCACCCCCATCACCTCGGTCCAGTGCTTCACCGCCGCGTCGAAATCCTCCGGCACGAAGGCGAGTTGCATCACCTCGCCCAGCTCGCTCAGCCCTGTCTCATCCGCATTTCCCGCCACAACCATGCCCGTCCTCTCCAATCCGCTAGGATGACCGGGTGCGAAGCTGTGTGATATTGGGGCCAAGAAACACTGCGCAATTTGCGAGGCTCCGGAAGGCCGGGCGAGCGGCCGTGGCCTGCCAGAGCGGATCGAGAGGACCCATGAACGAAGTCAAGCACGTCACGCGCGAAGACCGGTGCCCCGGGATCAGCTATACCGAAATGCTCGAAGGCGACACCCGAACGCCGCCCGATTACCTGTTCGAGGAATCGACTATCGAGATGGGCGACGATCCGATTTCGGTCGATCCTTATATCTCGCAAGAGTTCGCGCAGGCCGAACGCGAGCGCATGTGGCCCAATGTCTGGCTCTTCGCGGCGCGCGAGGACGAAATGCCCGATCCCGGCGACACGGTCGTTTTCGACATTGCGGGCAAGAGCTTCCTGCTCGTCCGCCAGAAGGACGGCAGCGTCAAGGCGTTCTACAATGCCTGCCTCCATCGCGGGCGCAAGCTGCGCACCGAGGCGGGCAATTCGATCCAGCTGCGTTGCCCTTTCCATGGCTTCACCTGGCGCAATGACGGGTCGCTCAAGGAAATCCCCTGCGCATGGGATTTCAAGCATCTCGAAGGCAAGGACATGACCCTGCCCGAGGCGCGCGTGGAGCTGTGGGAAGGCTTCGTGATGCTGACCGAAAATCACGACCTGCCCGATTTCAAGACCTGGCTGGGCCCGGCGGCCTCGCATTACGAACGCTACGATTTCGGCAATCGCTATACGGGCATGTGGGTGCAGAAGAAGATCCCGGCCAACTGGAAGGCCACCGCCGAGGCCTTCATGGAAGCCTGGCACTCGATCACCACGCACCCGCAGCTGCTCGGCTTCCTCGGCGATGCGAACACGCGCTACGATCTGATCGGCGACCATTTCAACCGCGCGATCACGCCGTCCGGGGTTCTCAGTCCTCACGTGAAAGGCAAGAATTCGGACTACGTGCTTGAGAAGATGAACGAATTTTCGGGCGGGGACGATGCCCAGACCAACCGCCGCTTCACCGCAGGGGAGGGCGGGCAGGAAGGATACGATCCCGACGATCCGCTGGCCGCGCGCAAGGTCCTGGCCGAAGCGGGACGACAGGGCTTCGCCGAACAATATGGCTACGACTATTCGGACGCCGCCGACACCGAGATTCTCGACAATCACACCTACAACATCTTCCCCAACTTCGCCCCTTGGATCGGCTTCCTGCCGACGCTGGTCTATCGCTGGCTGCCGGGCGACACGCCGGATTGGTGCATTATGGAAATCCGCCTGCTCTTCCCCACGCCCAAGGGCGAGGACCGTCCGCGCGCAGTCGAGATGACCTACATCCCCGACGACGAGCCGTTCTCCTGGGCCGCCGACAAGATGGGTCCGGCGCTTGCCAACGTGTTCGACCAGGACATGGCGAACCTGCCTTTCGTGCAGGAAGGCATGAAGGCGATGAAGGAAGGCAAGATGGAGCTCGGCCATTACCAGGACAGCCGGGTGCGCCATTTCCAGACCACGCTTCACAAATATATCGACGGCGAGCTCCCGGCGACTAAGTAACCCGTCCCATGAGCATCACTGTCGACCTGTCAGGGCGCACCGCCCTCGTCACCGGCGCGTCCTCGGGCCTCGGCGCGCGGTTCGGCCGCATACTCGCGCAAAGCGGCGCGCGCGTCGCGTTGGGCGCGCGGCGCAAGGACCGACTCGAGGCACTCGCCGCCGAAATCGGCCCCAACGCCGCGGCAATCGCGATGGATGTCGCGCGCGAGGTCGATGTGATCGCGGGCTACGATGCCGCCGAAGCCGCCTTCGGCACGGTCGACACGGTGATCGCCAATGCGGGCGTGGACGGCGCAGGGCTCATGACCGAAATGAGCGAGGCCGAGATCGAGCGCACGCTGGCGATCAACCTCAAGGGCGCGATCCTGACCGCGCGCGAAGGGGCGAAGCGCATGATGGCGGCGGGCGTCACCAAAGGCCGCATCGTCCTTGTCGGCTCGATCACAGCTTTCGAGCCCTCCCCGGGCCTCGTCGCCTATGCCGCGAGCAAGGCTGGTGTGGTGCAGGCGGCGCGCAGCATGGCGCGCGAGTGGGCGCGAAAGGGTATCTGCGTCAACACGATCTCGCCCGGCTATATCCGCACCGCCATCAACGACGCATGGTTCGACACCGAGGGCGGGAAAAGGCAGATCGCGCGTTTCCCGAGGAAGCGGCTGATGGAGGAAAACGGCCTCGACGCACCCGTTCTCTTCCTGTGCTCCGACGCGGCGGACTTCGTCACCGGCGCGGACTTCGTGCTCGACGACGGCCAGACGCTCTAGGACGCGCGCCATGGCCCGCCGCCGCATCTCGCTCGCCGCCGGGATCATGCCCGAGGCGACCCCGTCCCAGCTGGTCGAAGCGGCGGCGAAGGCCGGGTTCGACATGGGCGGCATGTGGGCCGAGCAGGACAGCTGGACCCCGGCCACGACCCGCGCGATCCGCCGTCAGGCGCGCGAGGCGGGGGTGGAGCTGCTCGATCTCGAGGTCGCGTGGATCAAGCCGGGCGATCCCGACCCGTGGCTTACCGAGCTGGTCGACATCGCGGCCGAACTGGGCGCTCAAAACCTCCTGTGCGTCTCGAGCGATCCCGACCCCGCCTCTACCACCGCCAAGTTCCAGGCGCTGGTCGATCGGGCGCAAGGCACGGGCGTGCGGGTCAATCTCGAATTCGGCCTCTTCACGGAGGTGAAGACCGTGCACGACGCCCGCGCCATACTCGAATCGGTCGAGGCCGATGCCAAGGCGCTGCTGGTCGATACGCTGCACTGGTCGCGGTCGGGCGGGACGGCGAATGACCTTGCGGCTCTCCCAAGCGAATGGCTGTCCTACTGCCAGCCCTGCGACGCGCCCGCCGAGCCGCCCGACCTGTCGGACGGCGATGCCGTGATCGACGATGCGGTCAACCGCCGGATGCCGCTGGGGCAAGGAGGCCTCGCGGTGGGCGCGATGCTGGACGCGCTGCCCGACACGCTGCCCTGCGCGGTCGAGGAACGCTCCGCCGCCTTGCGCGAAGCCTTCCCCGACCTCAACGAACGCGCCGCCGAAGTTCTGCGCACCAGCCGCGCCTTCCTCGACGCGCGCGGGTGATTTCCTACCCCGGCGCGGCGCGTTACGACGGGGCGGCTCCTTCTCATCCTTGTCCCCCCTGGCCGAGCGAAAAGGCCCCTCGCCCCCAAGTGTCACCTTGGGGATGAGGGGCCTCAACGTTCTGAAATGTCTAAACTAACGAGGCGGCTGCAAAAGTGACAGGGTGTAACCTTTGTCCGCTTTGTCGCCCCTATTCGATCGTGCCGATGAGGTCGCCGACCTTGTAGACCGTGCCCTCCTCGCCGGTGGGATGGATCACGCCGCTCGCCTGAGCCTCGATCTCGGTCGTGCTCTTGTCGGTTTCGACGGTGTAGATCACCTCGCCCTTCTCGACCGTTTCGCCGTCGCCGAACATCCATTCGACAAGGGTCATCTCGGTCGCGCTCATGCCGAGTTTGGGAATGCGGATCTCGGTTGCCATGTTTCGGTCTTTTCCCCTAAGCCTTGCCAACGCTGGCCTTGATCTGGCCGACAATCTCTTCCTTGGTCGGGATCCACGCCTGTTCGAGATGGGTCGCGAACGGCACGGCCGAGAAGGTCCCGCCGATCCGGCGCACCGGGCCTTTCAGTTTGTCCCAGCATTTTTCCTGGATATTGGCGGCCAGTTCCGCGCCGGTGCCGAAGGGACGGACCGCTTCGTGCAGGGTCAGCGCGCGGCCGGTCTTGTTCACCGACTTGAGCACCGTTTCCTCGTCGTAAGGCGCGATGGTGCGCAGGTCGATCACTTCGACGCTGATGCCTTCCTTTTCCAGCTCCCCCGCAACCTCGAGCGCATCGAGAACGGTCCGGCCATAGGTGATCAGCGAGATGTCGCTGCCTTCCTTGGGAACCGCCGCCTTGCCCAGCGGCACGCGGTAGCCGGGGCCCGGATCCTCGGACTTGAGGCCGTAGCACAGGATGTTCTCGATGAAGATGACGGGGTCATTGGCCTCGATCGCGGAGCGCATCAGGCCGCGCGCATCGGCGGCATTGGACGGCGTGACGGTGTGAATGCCGGCGACATGCGCGAACCAGGCTTCGAGCATGTCGGAATGCTGCCCGCCGAAACCTACGCCGACGCCGGTCGTCGTGCGGATCACGATCGGGCACGGCGTCTGCCCGCCCGACATGAAACGCAGCTTGGCGGCGTGGTTGACGATCTGGTCCATGCACACGCCGACGAAATTCATCAGCATGATTTCGGCAATCGGCCGCTGCCCGGCAAGCGCTGCGCCCACCGCCGCGCCGACGATGGCGGTTTCGGAAATCGGCGTCGCGCGGATGCGGTGTTCGCCGTATTTCTCGGTCAGGCCCGATGTGACCTTGAATACGCCGCCGCCCTGCTTGGCGGATACGTCCTCGCCCAGGCAGAAGACACCGTCATCTTCCGCCATGGCTTCGTCGATGGCCTTGTTGAGGGCCTCGGTCATTGTGATCTCGGCCATATCAGGCAGTCTCCTCGAGAACGTCCTTGTAGATTTCGTCGGTATCGGGAAGCGGTGCATCGAGCGCATGCTGCACCGCCGCGTCGATATCGGCGTCGATGCCCTCGACGATTGTGTCGAGCTCTTCCTCGGTGAACTGGTGTTCCAGCATCACCTTGCGCAGCTTGGGCAGCGGGTCTTCCTGCTTCATCTCCTCGATATGCTCGGGCGGCATGTAGGAGAAATCCGAACCGAAGAAGTGACCCATCATGCGATAGCACATGGCCTCGACCAGCGTCGGACCCTCGCCGGCGCGCGCCCGGTCGACTGCGTCCTTCATCGCCGGATAGATCTGGTTCACGTCATTGCCGTCCACCCGCACGCCGTGCATGCCATAGCCGCGCGCACGCTCGGCGATGGTTTCGCTGTCGGTGTGATCGGCATAGGCGGTGTGTTCGCCATAGCGGTTGTTCTGGCACAGGAAGACGACCGGCAGCTTGTAGAGCTGGGCCATGTTCATCGCTTCGTGAAAGCCCCCGATATTGGCCGCCCCGTCGCCGAAGCTGACCAGCGTCACGCGCCCGTCGCCGTTGTTCTGGCTCGCCATGGCAAGCCCGTTGGCGATGGGAATGCCGCTGCCGACCACGCCGGTCGTCACCATGATGCCGGTGTCGGGATCGGTGATGTGCATGGTCCCGCCCTTGCCCTTGCAGGTGCCGGTTGCCTTGCCGAGGCATTCGCCCCACCACTTCTCCATCGGGATGCCCTTGGCGGTCTGTTCGCCCTGCCCGCGATAGGTGCACACGACATAGTCGTCGTCCTCGAGCGCGGCCATCGCGGCGGCGGAGACGAGCTCCTGCCCGCGCACGCAGTAGTACATCACGGCGACCTTGCCCTGCATGAGAAGCTCGCGGAACTTCTCGTCGGTGCGGTTCACCTTCATCGTGCGGGTGTAGATGTCGAGCAGCTTGTCGCGGTCTATTTCGGCCATGGGGGAAAGCCTTTCTGTCTTGAGGAGGGGGCGCGTCAGAACTGCACGCGCTGGGTGAAGCCGCCGTCCACCACTATGTTCGCGCCTGTCATGTAAGGCACGGCGGGGCTGGCGGTGAAGACGATCGCCTTCGCCACTTCCTCGTCATTGCCGAAGCGGCCCATCGGCATCTTGGCGAGCGTGCCTTCGTAAAGCTCGGGCATCATGCCCTTGATCGCCTCCCAATTGCCGCCCTCGTAATAGATCGCGCCGGGCGAGACGCAGTTCACCCGGATACCCTGCGGCGCAAGCGCCTGGCTGAGCTGCGAACCATAGGTGATGAGCGCGGCCTTCATCGCGTTGAACGCCTGAGGGGCGATGAAGGTCTCGAGCGCGGCGGTCGAGCTCATGAAGACGATCGATCCGGTATCCGATTCGGCGAGCATCGGGGTGAGCGTTTCGACCGCGTTCACCGCGCCCATGATGTCCATGTCGAGCGTCGCCTGCCAATCGCCGGTCCCGCCCGTGCCGGAGGACGAGGCGGTATGGATGAAGATGTCGCAGCCGCCCAGTTCCTTGGCGGCCTTTTCCAGCCACGCCTTGTAGGCATCGGCACCGTCATTCATGTCGAAGACCTCGGCAAAGACCTTGCCGGGACCGGCGGCGTCGATCGCGGCCTTGGCGGCCTCGATCTTGTCTTCCTTGCGGCTGAAGAATGCGACGTCGGCGCCTTCCTCGGCGAACAGCTTGAGCGAAGCGAGGCCGAGCCCGTGCGCCCCGCCGTTCATGATCACTTTCTTGCCCTTGAGTCCCAGATCCATGGCGCACCTCTCCCATGCGGTGATTGATTGCGCAGGGAATAGCGAAGGCGGCTGGCGGGGCGTATCGTCAAAAGTGTGGGGAGATGAAGTGTGATGCACCGTCCGCCTTCCACGGTCGCACAGCGACCACAAGCGGGGAGTCGAAGCCGAAGGCGCAGACGTGCGGAGCACACTTGCACGCCCGCGCAGGTGCCCGGAACGAAGCGAAGCGAAGTGGAGGAACAGCACCGCAGATGCTCGCCCGGATGGGCGAGCCTAAGAAAAAAGGTGGTGCTGCTGGGGAGGATTGAACTCCCGGCCTCACCCTTACCAAGGGTGCGCTCTACCACTGAGCTACAGCAGCGTGACCATTGCCGTGATGGCGGGCAGGCGCGCGCTATTGTCGCGCTGCCCCGCAATGTCAAGCGAAGGCTTGAACGGGCCGTGTCTTAGCGGCAAGGCGTTAGGGATGAGTGAGGAGCCCGACAAGAATATGGCGCGCGAGGAGCGGCTCGCTGCCAAGTTGCGCGAGAACCTGCGCCGCCGCAAGGCCCAGGCACGCGCGCAGTCAGAAGGAGGCATGCACGAATCGCGCGACAATGGGCTTTCCAAGCCGGACGAGCATAGCTAACCACACCCGCCTTCAAGCCCGATTTGGCCCGACAGAGACAGGAGCCTCGCGTCCCGTGCCCAAGCTGATCCTAGTGCGCCACGGCCAGAGCCAGTGGAACCTCGAGAACCGCTTCACCGGCTGGTGGGATGTCGACCTCACCGAGAAGGGCGTCGAGGAAGCCAAGGCGGCCGGGCGGCTTATGCAAGAGAAAGGCGTGCTGCCGACCCGCGCCTTCACCTCGCTGCAGACCCGCGCGATCAAGACACTGCATCTCGCGCTCGAAGAAGCCGGGAGGCTGTGGATTCCCGAGATCAAGGACTGGCGCCTCAATGAACGCCATTATGGCGGGCTGACCGGGCTCGACAAGCAGGAGACGCGCGACAAGCACGGCGACGAACAGGTCCACATCTGGCGCCGCAGTTTCGACGTTCCGCCGCCCGAAATGGAGCCGGGCAGCGAGTTCGATCCGGGTGCGGACCCGCGCTATGCCGGGATCGACGTGCCCTATACGGAAAGCCTCAAGCTCACGATCGAGCGCGTGCTGCCCTATTGGGAAAACGACATCCTGCCAGTCCTATCGAGCGGCGAGACCGTCATCATCTCGGCCCATGGCAACAGCTTGCGCGCGCTGGTCAAGCACCTTTCGGGCATCTCGGACGAGGACATCACCGGGCTCGAAATTCCGACCGGCCAGCCGATCGTCTATGATTTCGACGGCGCAAGAGCGGCGGGCGAACGGTATTACCTGAAGGACAGCTGATGGGCGCCGACACACCCGGCAGGGTCGCGATCGTGATGGGCAGCCAGTCGGACTGGCCGACCATGAAATGCGCCGCCGAAGTGCTCGAGGAACTCGAAGTCGAGCACGAGGCGCGGATCGTCTCGGCCCATCGCACGCCCGACCGGATGAGCGCCTTTGCGAAAGGCGCGGAGGGCGAAGGCTTCGACGTCATCATAGCGGGCGCGGGCGGCGCGGCGCACCTGCCCGGCATGATCGCGGCGATGACGCATCTCCCGGTGCTCGGCGTACCGGTCCAGTCGCGGGCGCTCAGCGGCATGGACAGTCTGCTCTCGATCGCCCAGATGCCCGCCGGGGTCCCGGTCGGCACGCTTGCCATTGGCGAGGCGGGGTCGACCAATGCCGGGCTGATGGCCGCTGCGATCCTTGCGCTTTCGGACGAGGACCTGTCGCAGCGCCTGCAGGACTGGCGCGCCGCCCGCAGCGCCGCCGTGGGCGAGGTGCCAAAGGACTGATGACGGATCGCTCGCCCCTTCCCCCGGGTTCGACCATCGGAATTTTCGGCGGCGGGCAGCTTGGCCGGATGCTCGCCATTTCCGCGCTCCAGCTCGGCTATCGCTGCATCGGCTACGCCCCCGCAGGCGACAATGTCGCAGCCGAGGCCAGCGCCGATTTCATCGAGAAGCACTGGGGCGATGGCGAGGCACTCTCGACCTTTGCCGCCCGCTGCGACGTGGTGACCTGGGAATTCGAGAACGTGCCGGTCACCGCGGTTGAGGCGATCCCGGCCGAACGGCTCGCCTGCGGGCCGCGCGCACTCGAGATCGCCCAGGACCGCCTCGCCGAAAAGCGCTTCGTCGAGGAACTCGGCGGGCTCGCCACGCCGCATATGCGGGTCGAAAGCGACGAGGACTTCGCCGCTGCCATCGAACGGATCGGGACTCCCGGGATCCTCAAGACCGCGCGCGAAGGCTATGACGGCAAGGGCCAGTGGCGCGTGGATGATGGTCATGCGGCCCGGGGAGTGCGCTTTCCGGGACAGCGCTGTATCTATGAAGGGCTGGTCGATTTCGAAGCGGAATTCTCCGTCATCCTCGCGCGGGGCAGCGATGGCGAGGTCCGTTTCTGGGATTCGGCGGCCAACACGCATGAAGGCGGAATGCTGGTGCAATCCGTGCTTCCTGCGGGTGCTCGGATCGAGGCGCAGGTTGAGGAGGCCCGCGCGCTGGCGAGCCGGGTTGCCGATGCGCTCTCCTATGTCGGCGTCCTCACGCTCGAATTTTTCGCCACGAAGGACGGGCCGGTCTTCAACGAAATGGCCCCGCGGGTCCACAATTCGGGCCATTGGACGATCGAGGGCGCGGCCACGAGCCAGTTCGAGAACCACGTCCGCGCGATCTGCGGCCTGCCGCTGGGCGCGACCGCGACGCGCTTCGCCACCATCGACATGCGCAACATCGTGGGCAAGCAGGCATCGCGTGCGCACGCAATCCTGGCCGAGGAAGGCGAGCCGCACCTCCACCTCTACGGCAAGCGCGAGGCGCGCGAGGGGCGCAAGATGGGCCACGTCACGCGGGTGGGCGCGCGCCTTCCGTGAGCGCTCCGGTGGTCCTGATCTATGCGCGCGCCGAAAACGGCGCGATCGGCCGGGACGGCGGCCTGCCCTGGCACCTGCCCGCCGATCTCAAACGCTTCAAGGCGCTCACCATGGGCAAGCCCATGATCATGGGCCGCAAGACCTTCGAGAGCCTGCCGGGCCTCCTGCCGGGCCGCCGCCACATCGTCCTCACCCGGCGCGAGCGGTGGGACAGCGAAGGTGCCGAGGTGGCGCCGTCGGTCGAAGACGCGCTGGCCCTCGCCCACAAGGACGATCCCGAAGCGATCGCGGTGATCGGCGGGGCGGCGATCTACGACGTGTTCATGCCGCTGGCGGACCGCATCGAACTGACCCAGATCCACGCGGAAATCGATGGCGACACTTTCATGAATGCGCCCGGTGCGGGCTGGGAAGTGGTCCGCCGTGTCGAGCATCCGGCCGAAGGGGGCCTTCCCGCCTATTCCTTCCTGACCTATGAGCGCGCCGAAAGGGGCACATCCTGATGCGCTGGCTCGATCACCGCGATCCCATTCCCGCACCCTTGCGCGGCGGCATCATCGCGCTCGGCAATTTCGACGGATTCCATCGCGGCCACCAAGCGGTCGCGGGTGAGGCGATTCGCTGGGCGCAGGCGGAAGGCCGCCCCTCGATCATCGCGACTTTCGACCCGCACCCGGTCCGTTTCTTCAAGCCCGATGTTCCGCCGTTTCGCCTGACAACGCTCGAACAGCGCCAGGAACTCTACCTCGCCGCAGGTGCCACAGCGATGCTGGTGTTTCATTTCGATGCGGACCTTGCCGGGACGAGCGCCGAAGATTTCATCGAGAGGATACTGATCGAGCGGCTCGGCGCGCATGGCGTGGTCACGGGGGGCGACTTCACCTTCGGCAAGGGCGCGAAGGGCAATGTCGAGCTGCTGCGCACGCTGGGCGGGCAGATCGGCCTCGAATCGCGCGTGGTCGAGGCGGTCGAGAAGGACGGCGTGGTCTCTTCCAGCCGCATCCGCGAGGCGCTGCGCGAAGGCGATCCGCAGACGGCCGCCGACCTCCTCACCCGGCCCTTCGCGATCCGCGGCGTGGTCGAGCATGGCGACAAGCGTGGGCGCACCATCGGCTATCCCACCGCTAACTTGGCGATCGACACCTATCTGCGCCCGAAATACGGGATCTACGCGGTAACGGGGAAAATCCTTCAGACGGGCGAAGTGCTGAAAGGCGCGGCCAATATCGGCATCCGCCCGCAGTTCGAACCGCCCAAGGAACTGCTCGAGCCCTACTTCTTCGACTTTTCGGGCGATCTCTACGGACAGGAGATCGAGGTCGCCTTCCACCACTTCCTGCGCGGCGAGGCGAAATTCGACAGCCTCGATGGCCTCATGGACCAGATGGAGAAGGATTGCGCCGAGGCGCGGCGGCTTCTAAGCGCGCTTGCGCAATGACCGACGACAGCAAGCGCGACCTCAAGGATACGGTTTTCCTCCCGAAGACCGATTTCCCCATGAAAGCCGGCCTTCCGCAGAAGGAGCCGGGCATTCAGGCGCGCTGGGACAAGATCGACCTCTACGCCAGGCTGCGCGAGGCACGGCGGGGTCGCGAAAAGTTCATCCTCCACGACGGCCCGCCCTACGCCAATGGCGACATGCATATCGGCCACGCGATGCAGCGCATCCTCAAGGACATGGTGGTGCGCTCGCAGAGCCTGATGGGCAAGGACGCGCCCTTCGTTCCCGGCTGGGACTGCCACGGCCTGCCGATCGAATGGAAGGTCGAGGAACAGTACCGCAAGAAGAAGCTCAACAAGGACGACGTCCCGCGCGCGGAATTCCGCGCCGAATGCCGCGCCTACGCGCAGCACTGGGTCGACGTGCAGCGCGGGCAGCTGAAGCGGCTCGGCCTGCTGGGCGACTGGGACAATCCCTACCTCACGATGGATTACGAGGCCGAAGGCACCATCGTCGCCGAGCTGATGAAGTTCGTGGAAAGCGGCAACCTCTATCGCGGCGCGAAGCCGGTGATGTGGTCCCCGGTGGAAAAGACCGCGCTGGCCGAGGCGGAAGTCGAATACGAGGACATCACCAGCACGCAGATCGACGTGGCGTTCGAGATCGTCGAAAGCCCGATCGAAGAGCTGGTCGGCGCGCACGCGGTGATCTGGACGACGACGCCGTGGACGATCCCGGTGAACCAGGCTTTGGCCTATGGGCCGGAGGTTGAGTATGTCGCCTTCAGGGCTGTCGCTGCTTCGCACGTCGGCCCAGATATCAGCCCAAATAGCAACCTCATCAATTCGTGGTTCCTTGTCGCTGAGCCCCTGCTTGAGGACTTTCAGCGGCGCACTAGCCTTGTCGCTGGGATGGGCAAGGATCGCAGAAATCTCAAAGGCTCCGACCTCGCCGGAACCAAGGTCCGCCACCCGATGCACCATCTCGGCGGGTTCTACGCCACGCCGCGCCCAATGCTCGCGGGCGATTTCGTCACCACCGATAGCGGCACCGGCCTCGTCCACATGGCGCCCGATCACGGCGAGGACGATTTCGAGCTGTGCAAGGCCGCCGACATCCACCCGGTCTTCGCGGTGATGGGCGACGGGCGCTATCGCGATGACTGGCCGTGGCTCGGCGCGGGCGATCTCGATGACGAGGGCAAGGAACGGAGGCGCGCGGTCATCAATCCCAAGTTCAACGCGCCCGAAGGCCCGATCTGCTCGGACCTGCGCGCAGCGGGCGCGCTGCTTTCAGCGAGCGCGGACTACGAGCACTCCTACCCCCATTCCTGGCGGTCCAAGGCGAAGGTGATCTACCGCGCGACCGCACAATGGTTCGTGCCGATGGACAAGCCTCTTTCCAACCCCTCCTCTTCAGAGGAGGGGCAAGGGGTGGTGCCGGCCCGGTCGGGCTCGCAGCCCGCAACCACCCCCGACCCCTCCTTTGAAAAGGAGGGGGGAGATACGCTACGATCCCGCGCCCTGTCCGAAATCGAGCGCGTGAAGTTCACCCCCGCCCGTGGCAGTCGCCGGATCGGCTCGATGGTCGAAGGCCGGCCCGACTGGGTGCTCTCGCGCCAGCGCGCCTGGGGCGTGCCGATCACGCTCTTCGTCCGCCCCGACGGGACCTACCTGCAGGACCGGGAGGTCAACGCCCGCGTGATCGCCGCGATCCGCGAAGGCGGCGTCGATGCGTGGGACGAAAGCCGCAAGGCCGAATTCCTCGGCCCCGAGCATGACCCGGACGAATTCGAGATGGTCATGGACATCCTCGATGTCTGGTTCGATTCGGGCTGCACCCACGCCTTCGTCCTCGAAAGCGGCAAGTGGGCGGACCTTTCGTGGCCCGCGAACCTCTACCTCGAAGGCAGTGACCAGCATCGCGGCTGGTTCCAGTCGAGCCTGCTCGAGTCCTGCGCCACCCGCGGCCGCGCGCCCTATGACCAGATCCTCACCCACGGCTTCACCATGGACGCCAAGGGCATGAAGATGTCGAAGAGCCTCGGCAACACGGTCGATCCGCTCAAGATCATGGAGCAATACGGCGCGGACATTATCCGGCTGTGGGCGCTGAGTGTCGATTTCACCGCCGACCACCGGATCGGGGACGAAATCCTCAAGGGCGTGGGCGACCAGTATCGCCGGCTGCGCAACACGTTCCGCTACCTGCTTGGCGCGCTCGACGGGTTTGTCGGCGACATGAGCGATGCAGGCGAGATCCCGGAACTCGAAATCTATGTCCTCTCGCTGCTGTCCGAACTCGACGAAAAGCTGCGCACGGCGGCGGAAGAATACGATTTCAACGCCTATACCCGCCTGCTGGTCGATTTCTGCAACGAGGACCTGTCGGCCTTCTTCTTCGATATCCGCAAGGACACGCTCTATTGCGACGGGCCGGATTCGGATACCCGCAACGCCTATCGCACCGTGCTCGACCTCTTGTTCCACGCGCTGGTGCGCTATGCCGCGCCGGTGCTGGTGCATACGGCGGAAGAGGTCTGGCTCACCCGCTACCCGCAGGACGGCGAACAGGGCGGCAGCGTCCACCTGCTCGAATGGCCGAGCGTGCCCACCGTCACCGCCGACCGCGCCAAGTGGGAGAGCTTGAGGCTCTTGCGCGAGCGCGTCACCGAGGCGATCGAGCCACTGCGCCGCGAAAAGACGATCCGATCGTCGAACGAGGCAGCCGTTACCGTGCCCGCCTCCGCCGTGCCGGAAGGCGTCAGCGACGAACAGCTCGCCGAATTGTTCATCAGCGCTCAAGTCACGCGCGGGCAGGGCGACGAAGTGACCGTGACCCGTTCCAGCGACAACAAGTGCGGCCGCTGCTGGCGCCTGCTGCCCGACGTGCCCGAGGACGGTGCGCTGTGCGGGCGTTGCGCATCGGTGGTGAGCGCGATGGACGAGGCGGCGGCGTGAGCGGAGTCTTCACTCGCAACCGGCTGATCGGGCTCGCGATCGCCGCCGTGATCGCGATTATCGACCAGGCGGTGAAATGGCTCATGATCGAGCCGCTCGATCTCAGGCAGGTGCGGCATATCGACCTGCTGCCGTTCTTCGACCTGACCTATACAGAAAACCGGGGCGTCTCGCTCGGCATGCTTCAGGCGACCAATATGGAGATGCGCTGGCTTCTGGTGCTGCTGACGGCGGGCATCGCGCTGGTCGTGCTGGTCTGGATGATGCGCGAGCGGAAGATCGCGGACATCGCCGCGCTGGCGCTGATCCTTGGCGGTGCGATCGGAAACATCATTGATCGCTGGGAGCTCGGCTATGTCATCGATTATGCCGACTTTCATATCGGCACGTTCCGCCCCTTCCTCATCTTCAACATCGCCGATGCCGCGATCACTATCGGCGTCGTCATAATCCTTGCCCGCAGCCTGCTGGTGCGCGAAAAGGACCAAGACAACGAGAACCCGCGCCTGGATGAAACAGGCGAGACGGAGCAATGACCATGCGTATTTTCAAGACCGCGATCCTGCTCGGTTCTGCCAGCGCCATGCTCGCCGCGTGCGGCGGCGGCGGGCTGCTCAATCGCGACCGGCCCGACGAATTCGCCGTGCAGCGGCAGGCCCCGCTTGTCGTGCCGCCCGATTTCAGCCTCACCCCGCCCGAACCCGGCGCCCCGCGCCCGGCCGAAGGCACGGCGAGCCAGCAGGCCCTCGAAGCCCTGTTCGGCGGTCCCGCACCGCGCAGCGAGATCGAAAGCACCGCGCTCAACCGCGCCGGGAGCGCAGCGCCGAGCATTCGCTCGCAGGCGGGCGATGAAAAGACCAACACCGTCGCCAAGGGCCGCGTGACCCGCGACATCATCGCCGCGCCCGAAGGCGACGGCCAGAACGCGCAGACGCTTATCCCGGGCTGAAACCCCTAGTAAGCTGGATTTGGAGTTTCGCGCGCCCATCCGGGCGCGGGATTCTTGTTGCCGCTTCCTTCGCCTCGCTACGGGGCAGCTGCGGGCGGGCTTGCAGGTGTGCTTTGCACGTCTCGGCCTTCCGCTTCGACTCCGCCTTCGCGGCCCGCTCCGCAGGCCGGTTCGCGCAAGACTTGATGGAATGACTCAGGCGTCCTCGTGCTCGGGAACACGGCTCACCAGCACCTTGTCGATGCGGCGATTATCCATGTCGACGACCTCGAAGCGCCAGCCCTGGTCGGTGAAGCTCTCGCCTTCCACGGGCAGTTTCTTGAGCACCGACAGGACATAGCCCGCCGCGGTCCCGAATTCGCGGTCCTCGCCATATTCGAGGCCGAGCCGGTCGGCGAGCGCATCGGCCGAAAGCGCGCCAGAGACGAGCAGCGAACCGTCCGCCCGTTCGACCACTTGCGGGCTCTCACCCGCGTCGCGTTCGCTGGCGAAATCGCCCGCAATCGCGGTGAGCAGGTCGACCGGCGTCACCACGCCTTCGAAATGACCGTACTCGTCATGGACCAGCGCGAGCGCAATGTCGGCCGACTGCAGCACCCTCAGCGCATCCATCGCGTCGAGCTGGTCGGGCACGACCTCGGCCTTGCGGATCATCGCGCGGATCGAGATCGCTTCGCCTTCAACCATCCGCGCCAGCACCTCGCGCACCTTGACGAGACCGAGGATCGCATCGGGAGAACCCTCCGCCACCGGCAGGACCGAATGTGGGCTGTCGGCAATCGCGGCGCGGATCCGTTCACGGTCGGCATCGGCATCGATCCAGTCGACTTCGGTGCGCGGGGTCATCATCTCGCGCACCGGCCTCTCGGCAAGGCGCACCACGCCCGTGAGGATCTGGTGCTGCTCGGCCTCGATCACACCCGAACGGGTCGCTTCGGCGAGGATCATGCGCAGTTCGTCGGAAGTGACCGAGGCCTGCCCCTTCGATCTGATCCCGAACAGGGCGATCATCGCTGCGGAGGACTTGTCGAGCACCCACACGAGCGGTGCGGCGACCCGGGCGAGCCAGTCCATCGGGCGCGCCATGACCAGCGAGATCGGCACCGCTGCGCGCAGGGCGAGCTGCTTGGGCACGAGTTCGCCCACCACGATGGTAAAATAGGTCGTCAGCGCGATCACGAGGGTGAAACCGAGCTCTTCGGCGATATCCGAAGGGACGCCGAGAAAGGCCAGCCGCTCGGCCACCGGCATGCCCAGATTGGCTCCCGAAAAGGCCCCGTTGACGATACCGATAAGGGTGATGCCGACCTGGACCGTGGACAGGAACTTGCCCGGCTCGGCAGCAAGTCGCATCGCCACCCCGGCGCTTTTCGATCCCTCGTCGCGCCGGGCCTCGAGCCTTGAAGTCCGCGCCGAAACTATGGCGAGTTCGGACATGGCGAAGACGCCGTTGAGCACGATCAGCCCGGCGATGATGAGAAGTTCTGGCCAGGGAAAGGGGGTCACGCGCCAAGCGCTAGCACAATTGCCCGGCCATGCCAGTGCACAATAGAGCATGCAGCCGTCGAAAGCGCTGTCATCCGACGGATCGCGGGACTAGACTGCGCGCGTGCGCACGATCTTCGCTGTCGGACCTGCGCGATCGACGCACGCGTAAAAGGGGAAGGCGAGCGGAACAAGGGGCGGTTCCCCCGCTTGTAAGGGAACGGCAGGTAGGGCCGTAACGGCCCTGCAATGTTAGAGAGTGGAGGACAAAAATGAGAATATCACGCATCCTTTTGTCGGGCACGGCAGCGCTGGCCCTCGTCACCACGAGCGGCTGTGTCACCGATCCCAATACCGGTGAACAGAAGGCCTCGCGCACGGCGATCGGCGCGGGTGTCGGCGGCACACTCGGTTACCTGCTTGGCAGCGTGATCGGCGGTGACGCCGCGCGCATCATCGGCGCAGGCATCGGCGGGTCGGCGGGCGCCGTGATCGGCAAGCAATATGACGACCAGATCAAGGAGCTCGACGAGGTCACCGAAGGCACGGGTGTCGAGGTCGAGGAAATCGGCGACCAGGAAGCCATCCTGCTTCGCATGCCGGACGGCGTGACCTTCGCCTCCGGCTCGGCACAGGTCAATCCCGGCTTCTACGATACGCTCAATGCCGTGGCGCAGAACCTGATCGACTATCCCAACAGCCTAATCGACGTGTACGGCTTCACCGACACCACCGGATCGGACGCCTTGAACCAGCGCCTGTCCGAACAGCGGGCGCAGGCCGTCGCCGACTATCTTGCCGCCCGCGGCGTAGCGCGCAGCCGGATCGCGACCCAGGGCTATGGCGAGCAATACGACTATCTGCGGGTCAAGACCGCGGACGGAGTGGCCGAACCGCTCAATCGCCGGGTCGAGATCAAGATCATCCCGATCTCTCAGGATGACGTGAACGCGGCGCGCAGCAACTGAGCGCAAGCCAATCGCGAAACTGGCGGGCGGCGCAGGCGGACCTGCGCGCGCCCGCCTTTCATTTGAGCTGATCGGCCCGCCTCGCCAAATGCCGGACGGCCGCTTCGTGAATACCGGGCGCGCATACCAGCACGCCGAAATCGCGCGGGTCGTGCTTGTTGTAGTCGAGCGGCCTGCCGAAGGCATCGCTGACCCTCGCCCCGGCCTCGCGCGCGATGAGGGTCGCGGCGGCGATGTCCCATTCGAAGCCCCAGCGAAGCGTCGCGACAAGGTCCGCCCGATCATCGGCAACCATCGCGATCCTCAAGGCGATCGAATTGGGCTTTTCGACCGCGACCAGCATCGAATCCTCCGCCTCCAGATGGTCGGCTGGAACACGTGCGCCCTCGAAATTCTCAAGGGTGCTGGCCTTAAGCGGCGCGTCATTAAGGGTCGCCCCCTGTCCCGCCAGGGCACACCATTCCTCGCCCCGAGCGGGCGCGACCAGCATGCCGATGAGCGGACGCCCCGAACTGACCAGCGCGACCGAGATCGCCCAGCCGCTGCGCCCGCGCACGAAATCGCGGGTGCCGTCGATCGGGTCGACCTCCCAGATGAGACCGCTGCGGGTGCGGCGCTTGTCGTCGGCCGTTTCCTCCGACAGCCAGGCCGCCGCGGGCAGCAGGCGGGTGAGTTCGCGCCTGAGGAAGCGATCGACTTCGAGATCGGCCTCGCTCACCGGATTGCCCGGTGTCTTGTCCCAGCTTTCGAGCGCATGGCCCGCGCCCGGCCAGCGGGCATGGGCGATCCGGCCCGCCTCACGGACGATCTGAGTAAAACGGGCCTTGTCTATCACTTTTCAGGGTCTTTTGCGGGGGACATGTCACGGATCAGGCTTGGCCGCGCGAGAGACACTTTTCAAGCGCCCCGATCCATGCTTAGGCCGCGCGCAACCTCCCCGGCGATACGAACAAGGGATCGAAAGCTGATGAACGTCCACGAATACCAGGCCAAGGAACTCCTCAAGGCACACGGGATCGCCGTGCCGGACGGGCACGCGGCGCTGAGCGTCGAGGAAGCGGTCGCGGCGGCGGAGAAGCTGCCCGGGCCGCTCTATGTCGTGAAGGCGCAGATCCACGCCGGCGGGCGCGGCAAGGGCAAGTTCAAGGAACTGCCCGAGGACGCGAAGGGCGGCGTGCGGCTCGCCAAGAGCCTCGAGGAGGTCGAAGCCCACGCCAGGGAAATGCTCGGCAACACGCTCGTCACCGTGCAGACCGGCGCGGAAGGCAAGCAGGTGGGCCGGCTTTACGTGACCGACGGGGTGGATATCGCCAAGGAATACTATTTCTCCCTGCTGGTCGACCGCGCGACCGGGCGCGTCGCGATGGTCGCCTCGACCGAAGGCGGCGTGGATATCGAAACCGTCGCGCACGAGACGCCGGAGAAGATCACCACGATCACGATCGACCCCGCGCAGGGCTTCATGCCGCATCACGCGCGCGCGCTCGCTTTCGGCCTCAAGCTCGAGGGCGATCTCAACAAGCAGGCGCAGAAGCTCGCCAAGCAGCTTTACCAAGCTTTCATGGCGACCGATTCCGCGATGCTCGAAATCAACCCGCTGGTCGAAACCGATGACGGCAAGCTGACCGTGCTCGACGCCAAGATGAGCTTCGATTCGAATGCGCTCTTCCGCCACAAGGACATCGCCGAGATGCGCGACGAGACGGAAGAGGACCCGAGCGAGGTCGAAG
The DNA here is from genome assembly GCF_040217515.1 of Erythrobacter sp. GTDB lineage: Bacteria > Pseudomonadota > Alphaproteobacteria > Sphingomonadales > Sphingomonadaceae > Erythrobacter. The sequence continues at coordinate 262,744 of NZ_JAVJPT010000003.1, read as the reverse complement.
CGAGCGAATACGACCTCGCCTATATCAAGCTCGACGGGAACATCGGCTGCATGGTCAACGGCGCAGGGCTCGCCATGGCGACGATGGACATCATCAAGCTGAACGGCGCTTTCCCGGCTAACTTCCTCGACGTGGGCGGCGGCGCGACCACCGAAAAGGTCACCGCGGCGTTCAAGATCATCCTCAAGGACCCGGCGGTCGAGGGGATCCTCGTAAACATCTTCGGCGGGATCATGAAGTGCGACGTCATCGCCAACGGCATCGTCCAGGCGGCGAAGGACGTGAACCTGCAGGTCCCGCTGGTGGTCCGGCTCGAAGGCACGAATGTCGAGGCAGGCAAGGAAATACTCGACAATTCGGGCCTCGCCATCGTCAGCGCCGACGATCTGGGCGATGCGGCGCGCAAGATCGTCGCCGAGGTCAAGCAGGCGGCGTAATAGTTTGGGCCCGCCCCCTCGGGCGGGCCTCCTCGGTGCTGTTCCGCCGCTCGCGCGGCGGGCACCTTCGCCGCGGGCGCTCGCCCTTGGGGCGCTGGCGCGACCAGGCCCGGTCTAGTCTGCGAGCTGCCGATCGATCGGGTCGTAGCGGAAGACCAGTTCCTCACCCGATTTCATTCGCACCGCTGCGACAAGGCCCTCGCCCGGCTTCGCGGGGTCGGCGCAACGCAGGGTCAGGCCGTGGAAGAAGGCGGCGCATGGCTCGATAGCGGCGAGGCGGAAGGTGACCATGTCGTCCTTTTCCTCCCACCCCGTAAGATCGGCGTTGAAATGCTTCAGGCGCAACACCAGCGAGCCGCCCTCTTCCATCAGGTAGACGTGCTCGGTGAAGCGGACCTCGCCGTTCTCGCCCTGCTGGACGAAGGTCCCGACCATCGTCCCCCCTGCCGGCGGAAGCCAGTTCTCCTGCGCGGGCGCGCCGCCGATCCCGGTGCCCTTCCATTGGCCGACCAGCCAGTCCACCTGCGCGAGCGTCGCTGCGGGCGGCGGCTCGCCTTCCAACGCGAGCCTGGTCTCAAGAGGCTCTTCGGCACAGGTCGTTCCCGCCATGAGCAGGGGAGCCAACACCGTCAGCCAAGCCGGTTTCATCATCGTCACCCTACCCCTGCCTCACCTTTGCAACGCGCGGCTATCATAGCGGAGCGAAACGCGGCTTCCCACGCAAAATCGGCACTTGACCTCGCCATGGGCGAGCGCAAGGACATGGCCCGAAGGCACCGGTTCGCCCGCGATCCGGAACCAGTCGCCTCGGTTGACGTTTACGTAAAGGCCAGCTAGGGCGCGGCTCGAAAGTTTCGTCGTGCACCGCAAGGGGCTCCATCCCCGCGGGCTTGGCCAAAGGGAAAGGAAGCGCACATGAAGATCCTCGTCCCCGTCAAACGGGTGATCGATTACAACGTGAAGCCGCGGGTCAAGCCCGATGGCTCGGGCGTCGACCTCGCCAACGTCAAGATGAGCATGAACCCCTTCGACGAAATCGCCGTCGAGGAAGCGATCCGGTTGAAGGAAGCGGGCAAGGCCGAAGAAGTCGTCGCCGTGTCGATCGGCCCGGGCAAGGCGCAGGAAACGCTGCGCACTGCGCTCGCCATGGGCGCCGACCGTGCTATCCTGGTGGAAACCGATGAAGAGGTCGAACCGCTCGCCGTCGCCAAGATCCTCAAGGCGATCGCCGAGGAGGAAGGGCCCGGCATCATCATGCTCGGCAAGCAGTCGATCAGCGACGATTCGAACCAGACCGGCCAGATGCTCGCCGCCCTCATGGGCCGACCGCAGGGCACCTTCGCCAACACGGTCGAAGTCGATGGCGATCACGTCACCGTCAAGCGCGAGATCGATGGCGGGCTCGAAACGGTCAAGCTGGCCATGCCCGCGATCGTCACCACCGACCTGCGCCTGAATGAACCGCGCTATGCTTCGCTGCCCAACATCATGAAGGCGAAGAAGAAGCCGCTCGACACCAAGGCCCCGGCCGATTTCGGCGTCGACATCGCGCCGCGCCTGACCACCACCAACGTCGCTGAACCGCCCGTGCGGCAGGCTGGCGAGAAGGTCGAGGACGTCAACGCGCTGGTCGAAAAGATCAAGGCGCTCGGCATCGCGTAAGCGTGGCCCGATAGCGCTAGAAAGGAAGAGACAGATGAACACTCTGGTTCTGGTCGAACACGACAATGCCACCGTCAACGATGCGACTCTCGCAGTCGTCACCGCCGCGTCGAAGCTGGGCGATGTCCACGCGCTCGTCGCGGGCAAGGATTGCGGCAGCGTCGCCGAAGCCGCAGCCAAGATCGCGGGCGTTTCCAAGGTCCTCAAGGCGGAAGATGCCGCCTACGAACACGGCCTTGCCGAAAACGTCGCCCCGCTCGCAGCTTCGGTGATGGAAGGCTACGATGCGTTCCTCGCCCCGGCGACCACGTCTGGCAAGAATATCGCCCCGCGCGTCGCCGCGCATCTCGACGTGATGCAGATTTCCGACATCCTCTCGGTCGAGGGCGACAAGACCTTCACCCGGCCGATCTATGCCGGCAACGCGATCGCGACCGTCGAATCGACCGATTCGAAGATGGTGATCACCGTGCGCGGCACGTCGTTCGAGAAGGCCGCCACCGAAGGCGGCTCGGCATCGATCGAGGATGTCTCCGGCCCCGGCGACGCGGGCATTTCGAGCTTCATCGACCGCGAGATCGCCAAGAGCGACCGACCCGAACTCACCAGCGCCAAGGTCATCGTCTCGGGCGGCCGCGCGCTCAAGGACAGCGAGACTTTCGAGCAAGTCATCACCCCGCTCGCCGACAAGCTCGGCGCGGCGATCGGCGCAAGCCGCGCGGCGGTCGATGCGGGCTATGTCCCGAACGATTACCAGGTCGGCCAGACCGGCAAGATCGTTGCGCCCGAAGTGTATATCGCGATCGGCATTTCCGGTGCGATCCAGCACCTTGCCGGGATGAAGGATTCGAAGGTCATCATCGCGATCAACAAGGACGAGGACGCGCCGATCTTCCAGGTCGCCGACATCGGGCTGGTCGCGGACCTCTACAATGCGGTGCCGGAGCTTACGAGCGAGCTCTAAGCCCCTGCAGAAAAACCCAAGGTTGTGAAGGACCTCCGCCGCGCTAATGTGCGCGGCGGAGGTTTTTCATGAGCGCCAGATTTCACCTTGCCGCGATGTGCGCCCTGTTCGCGTCTGCTTCCCTGATGGCGCAGGAACCCGACATCGCAAACCTGCCGGACGATGTCGGTGCGCCTTCGAACGCGGTGAAGCTCGCACCTCTCGGCCCGTGGAACATCGATTTCGGGGACAATCGCTGCCGTCTTACCGGCCTTTTCGGAACCGAGGAGAACCGCCACCTGCTGCTGGTCGAGCAGGCCGCGCCGAGTCATCAGTTCGGATTGACCCTCGCCGGGCCGGAAATCGACAAATTCTACAACGCGCCGCGCCTGGCGCTGGGACTGCGAGATGGGGAGCCCATGCGCGAGAGCGACGGGCACGGTCACGGCATGGTCGAGGGCTTCGGCAGCGCCCTGATCTTCACCAGCCTCGACATCGCCGATGAAGCGGGAGACACCGACGAGGCCGGGAGTGCCGCGAGGCCGGTCGCGGCCACGATCGATCTCGATGCAGCCGCGAAATCGGAGCGGATCGTGATCGCACGGGGCGACAAGGTCGTGAGCTTCGAGACGGGCAATCTCGCCGAACCGCTGCAGGCGATGAACGTGTGCACGACCGACCTGCTCACGCACTGGGGCCTCGATGCCGAGAAGCATCGCGCCTACGTCCCCCCCGAATGGACGAATCAGGAATTCGTGGTGCGGCGCATACTCAGGACCTATCCCGACGAGGCGCTCCGGCGAGGGGATTCGGCAATCTTCCGGATGCGGGTGATCGTCGGGACCGATGGCAGGGTCGAGGATTGCCATCTCGAGCAGTCCACCGCCGCGCCCCATTTCACGCCGACGGCCTGCCGGGAAATGCAACGGGCCCGCTTCGAGCCCGCGCGCGACACCGAAGGCGCGGCGATGCGCTCCTTCTACGCGACGTCCATCACCTACGCGGTCAATTGAACAGGGACCGACAATGAGGATCACGAAAATCGCTTTTGCCGCAGCCATCGGCTCCGCGCTCCTTTCAACCGCTGCAGCGGCCAGACTCGACCTCGCGCCCGCATCGGACTGGGAACTACGCGAATATGACGACAAGTGCCGGATCGCGCGCGATTTCGGCACAGGCGAGGACGCGGTGACGCTGTGGATCGACAAGGGCGGGCCGGGGCCGAGCATCAATCTCACCTTCATCGGCCGGCCGCTGCGCGATCCCTCCGGCCCGACCGTCCGGTTCGCATTCGCCCCTGACGAACCGGCGGAGCGCAGCTATGTAAAGGTCACCTCGAGCGCCGGTCGTCCGGTCCTCGCCCTGTTCGGCGTACGGCCGATGGAGGCGCTGCCCGGTGGTGGCGAGACATTGGTCGCTGGCGCCGCCGCGCCGATGACGGACGAGACGGCGGAACCAAACGAGTCGGAATCGGTCGAAGAAAAGGCAACCGACACGATCACTCATGAACCTCTCCTCGCGCTCGAAGCGATCGAACTCGCTGGCGCGATCCGGGCGAGTGTGACGCTCGACCTAGCCGGTTTCGATTCGGCGATGGCGCAACTTCTCGGCTGCACCGAAAGATTGACCGCTCGCCTGAGCAAGGGGCCGGCGGACGGATCGCCGGCCACCCCGCGCGAACAGCAGCGTTGGGCGCGGAAGATTATCATGAACTATCCGTCCCACCTTCTGCGCGATGAGGAAGAAGGCACGGTTTCGGTCCGGCTGACGATAAACCGCCAGGGGCGCGCGAGCTTTTGCGAGGTGACCGATTACAGCGGACCGGCCGGCTTCAACGAAACGGCCTGCCTGCAACTGCTCAAACATGCCCGCTTCGACCCGCTCAGGAACGGTGATGGGGAGCCTCGAGCCTCCTTTTGGCGGACCCGGATCATCTACGCGATCCAGGATTAATCAAGCAGCGCCGAGCCTAGAGCAGCCCCGTAATGAAATGCAGCGTCATCCCCACCAGCCCGCCGACCAGCGTGCCGTTGATGCGGATGAACTGGAGGTCGCGCCCGACCGCGCCTTCGACCCGGCCGGTGATCGTGGTCGCGTCCCAGCGCTTCACGGTGTCGGACACCAGCGTCACGATTTGCGACCCGTAGCGCGTCGCAACGCCTACCATCGTGCGCCGGGCGAAGCGGTTGATCTGGACCTGCAGCCGCTCGTCCTGCTTCAGCGCTTCGCCGAGATCGGCAAGCGTGCTGCGCATTTCCGCCCCCATTCCGCTTTCCGCATCGCGCGCGCGGCGGATCAACGAACGGCGCAGGCGCTCCCACACGCCCATCCACCATTCCGCGACCGCCGGGTTTTCGAGCAGTTCGCGTTTCATCTCCTCCACCCGCTCGCGCGTTTCGGGATCGTGCTGGAGATCCTGCGCGAGCTTTTCCAGCCCTTCCTCGACCTTGTGGCGCAGCGGGTGGTCGGGATCGACCAGCACTTCGGCGAGCAGCTTGTAGAGCCCGTCTAGCACCGGTCCGGACACCTTGTCCTCGAGCCCGATCCAGCGGACGATGCGATAGGTGCGTTCGTGGATGATCGCGCGGATCGTTTCCTCGTTGTCTTCCAGCGTCAGGCCTGCCCATCGGATCAACCCGTCGATCAGCGGCTGGTGGCGCTTGTCGGCCATCATGCTCTCGATCATGCGCCCCGCAAGCGGGGAGATCTCGATCTTGGCGAGCTGCGCGCCCAGCCCGCTCCTCACCTGGTTGCCGAGCCGGTCGGGATCGAGCGATTCGAGCACTTCCGCGATCAGCTCGGCCGCGCCTGCCGTGATCCGCGAGCGTGCGTCTTCGCCGCCGCGTTCCGGGCTGGCCACAAGGAAATCGCCGATCGCGCGCGCGACATTCATGCTCGACATGCGCCGGGCGACGACTGCGGGTGTGAGGAAGTTCTCGCGCAGGAAGGACGCCATCGTGTCGGCGATGCGGTCCTTGTTCTGAGGGATGATCGCGGTGTGCGGGATCGGCAGGCCGAGCGGGTGGCGGAACAGCGCGGTGACTGCGAACCAGTCGGCCAGCCCGCCCACCATCGCCGCCTCGGCGAAGGCGTTGACATAGCCCCATGCCGGATGCGCGCCGAGCAGGCCATGGGTGGTGAAGAAGATCGCCGCCATCGCCGCGAGCATGCCCGTCGCCGTCCAGCGCATCCGCCGCGCGCGATCCGGTGTCAGCGGGGCGCCGCCATAAGGAGAAGAGCCGGGACTAATGCTGGCCATGATCGGCCTGATAGCGGCAGGACCGGGCCTGCGTCACGTCCCGCCCACTCACTCTGCCGGTTCACTCCCCGGCGGGAGCTTGTGGGCCGGGGTAGCCGCGCCGCCGGGCACGGGTGCATCTGGCCTAGGTCCCACCGGCTGCCCAACGCCGCCCTGGCCTCCGCTCTCGGGCGGAATCGGACGGCCGTCATCGCCCGGACGATAGGTCAGCAGACGCTCACGCAGCCAGGGGCCGACCCGCCTCTCGAAGCCGTCGGCGAGGCTGAAGCCCGCCGGCACGATCAACAGGGTGAGCAGGGTCGACAGGATCAGGCCGCCGATCACGACGATGCCCATCGGCTGGCGCCACGCTCCGTCGCCCGATAGCGAAAGCGCGACCGGGACCATGCCCGCCGTCATCGCCACGGTCGTCATCACGATCGGCTGGGCGCGCTTGTGCCCGGCTTCCATGATCGCCTCGAGCTTGGAGGTGCCACGATCCATTTCCTCGATCGCGAAGTCGATCAGCAGGATCGAGTTTTTCGACACGATGCCGAGCAGCAGGAGAATCCCGATATAGACCGGCATGGATTGCGGTTCGCCGACCAGCCAGATCAAGAGCACGCCGCCCAGCGGAGCGAGCGCGAGGGAGGTCATGTTGACCAGCGGACTCATCAGACGCTTGTAAAGCAGGACAAGCACCGCGAAGACCAGCAACACGCCCGCAGTGATGGCGATGGCGAGATTCACTTGCAGCTCGGCCTGCCATTCGTCCTCGCCCACCGCGCTGCGGATGATCCCGGTCGGCAGGTCCTGCAGGGTCGGCAGCGCATCGATCTGGGCCATGGCCTCGCCCTTTACGACGCCGCTGGCGAGATCCGCCCCGATCAGCACACGGCGGCTCTGGTTGTAACGCTGGATTGCCGTCGGGCCCGAGCCGAATTCGATTGTCGCCACCCGGTCGAGAGGAACCGATCCGCCTGCAGCCGTCTGGACCGGAAGATTGCGCAATGTGGTGAGATCGCCGCGCGATTCCTCGCCGAGACGCACCGTGATCGGGATCTGGCGATCCTCGAGCGAGAACCGCGCCGCGTTCTGTTCGATCTCTCCGAGCGTCGCGATGCGGATCGTCTGCGACAGGGCAGCCGTCGTCACGCCGAGTTCCGCCGCGATCTTCTCACGCGGGGTGATGATGATCTCGGGCCGGTCGAGATCGGCCGAAATGCGCGGCGCGACCAGCGTGTCGAGCCCCTTCATCTCCTCGACGAGGGAAAGCGCCGTTTCCTCCAGCAGTTTGCGGTTGGAGCCGGCCAGCATCACGGTGATGTCTCGGCCGGAGCCGAAGCCCGCGCTCTGCGACTGGAAGCGCACCCGGGCATCGGGGATCCGGGCAAGAACGGGGGCGAGTTCGCGCTCGAACTCGATCGAGCTCCTCTCGCGATCGTCCTTGAGGGTGATGAAGATCGACGAATTCGCGCCCTGCCGGATGACCTGCAATTGCCGCTCGACCTCGGGTTCCTCGCCGATCCGGTCGGCGACCGTGTTGACGATACGCTTGGTCTCCTCGAGCGTCGTGCCGGGCACGGTTTCGATCTGGACCTGCGAATTCTCGTCGTCGATGGTCGGCTGGAACTGGCCCGGGATCTGGCCGAACAGCAGGATCGTCACCAGCAGCGAGAACCAGCCCACGCCCAGCATCCAGACGCGATGGTCGTAGAAACGGGCCGTGAGGTAGCGCATCCCGTCGCCGAACCGCCCGCCCGCATTGCCGGCGAGTTCGACCAACCTGAACACACCCCAGCCAGCGAGGAAGGCGAGGCCCGAGGTGACAAGTACCGTCACCACCTCGAAAACCTTGGCAACGGTCTTGTAGAGCCTGCCGTAGGGATCGCTCGACACCGCGCTTGCGGCCTTGTCCGGCACGCCCAGCCCGGCGAGCAGGTCGTACACCGTGAAGATCGCGAAGCCGGTGACGCAGAGCAGCAGCAAGACCGTGAGCAGCAGCGCGATCACGTACAGCCAGCGCGCGCGCGGCGCTTCGACCCCTGCGCGGCGCGCGGTCATCTTCCCGGTATCCAGCGTCCAGCCCAGCACCGCCATGTAGCGGTCCATCCACACGCCTTCGCCGTGCGCGCCGTGGCCCTTGGCCTTGAGGAAATAAGCCGCCATCAGCGGCGTCACCATCCGCGCGACCGCAAGCGACATGAGCACCGCGACCACCACCGTCAGGCCGAAATTCTGGAAGAACTGACCCGAAACGCCCGGCATCAGGCCGACGGGTAGGAATACGGCGACGATGCAGAAACTGGTCGCCACCACGGGCAGGCCGATCTCGTCTGCGGCATCGATCGAGGCCTGGTAGGCCGATTTGCCCATGCGCATGTGCCGTACGATGTTCTCGATCTCGACGATCGCGTCGTCCACCAGCACGCCCGCTACCAGCGCAAGCGCGAGCAGGGACAGGAAGTTGAGGTTGAACCCGAGCAGATCCATGAAGAAGAAGGTCGGTATCGCCGAGAGGGGGATCGCCACCGCGGAAATGAAAGTCGCCCGCCAGTCGCGCAGGAACAGAAACACGATCACGACCGCGAGCAGCGCGCCCTCGATCAGGGCCCACATCGAGGAGGTGTACTGATCGCGCGTATACTTGGTGCTTGTACCAAGCGAAAGGAATTCGATCCCCTCGAATTCCGCCTCCATTGCCTCCATTTCCTTGATCGCCTCGTCGTAGACGGCAAGGTCGGAAGAACCGCGGGCGCGGTTCATCAGGAAGTTGACCACTTCCTTGCCGTCCACTTCGCTAAGCGCCGTGCGTTCGGAGTAACCGTCGCGCACCCGCGCCACATCGGCCAGGCGCACAGTGCGCCCTCCGCCCAGCTGGATCTGGCGCTGCGACAGGTCATAGGCGGTATCCGCATTGCCGAGCACGCGCAGCGACTGCCGCGTGCCGCCCAGCTCGGTCAGCCCGCCCGCCGCATCGAGATTGGTCTGGCGCAGGACATTGTTGATCTGCGACGCGGTCACGCCGAGCGCCTGCATGCGCGCGGGGTCGAGAATGACCTCGATCTCGCGATCGACACCGCCGAGCCGTTCGACTTCGGCCATGCCCTCGATGTCCAGAAGCCGCTTCGAAACCGTGTCGTCGATGAACCAGCTCAACTCCGCGATCGTCATGTCGTCGGCCTCGACCGCAAAATAGCCGATCGGCTCGCCCACCACCTGCACCTTCTGGACACGCGGTTCGAGGATGCCGTCGGGCAACTGGCCGCGGATCGAATCGATCGCGGTCGTCACCTCGCTAACCGCTTCGATCAGGTCGGTGCCGATCTCGAACTCGACGAAGGTTCCCGAGGACCCTTCGCTTGCGCTCGACTGGATCGAATTGACCCCGTTGATCGAGCGCACCGCAGCTTCGACGCGCTGGGTAATCTGATTTTCGATCTCGACCGGAGAAGCGCCCGGCTGGACGATCGTCACCTGGACCGCGGGAAAATCGACGTCGGGATTGTTGGTGACGTCCATCCGCATGAAGCTGACGATCCCGGCGACGAGCAGGGCCGTGAACAGCACCAGCGGGATCACCGGATTGCGGATCGACCAGGCGGAAATGTTGCGGAGGCTCATTCTCAGATCACTCGTCTTGCTAGGCCGCCCGGGCCGCAGGGCGTGCGGGTCATTATCACGCAGCGTTCTCGCCCGAGTCCGGTTCCCCGCGCGCGGCGCGACGGGGATTGACGGTTTCGCCCGGATTCAGAAAGCCGCCGGCCTTGAGGACGATTTCCTCGTCACCGCTCAGTCCCTCGATAATGGCTATCCCGTCGGCAGTGACGAGGCCGGTGCGCACGCCGACGCGGCGGGCCTTGTTCTCATCGTCGACGACATAGACAAAGGAGCCGTCATCGTCGGCAAGCACTGCGCTTTCAGGCAGGATCGTTGCGGTAAGAGTTCCCGAACTGATCCGCGCCGTGGCAAAACCACCGGGACGCAGTTCGGGCGCGAAGGGCAGCGCGATGCGCGCAGTTCCCTGCCGGGTCTGCGGGTCGATGACCGGAGAAAGCTGCCAGACCTGACCCGTGAATTCTTTGTCCGAGCCGCTCGGTACGACCGTTGCGGGAACGCCGACCGAAAGACTCGCCAACTGGTCCTCGCTGACCTGCGCGAGCACTTCCATTTCGCCGCCGCTCGCGATCCTGAACAGGGCGCTGCTGCCCGGCCCGACCGTCTGGCCGGGCTCGACATTACGCTCCAGCACATATCCGGACGCCGGGGCGACCACGTTGAGCCGGGCGTTGCGTGCCTGCAATTCGTCGAGCTGCGCCTCGGCCACGCGCACGCGTGCCACCGCCGAATCGCGCGTTGCACGCAGACGGTCGATATCGGCCTTGGAGACGAAGCCGCGCTCGACCAGTTGCAGGGCGCGTTCGAGATTGGCCTCGGCAAGGCTCGCATCGGCGCGCGCGACTTCGACTTGGGCGGCCTGCGCCTCGGCCTGCTGGCTCTGTACAGAACGGTCGATCACTGCGAGCACCTGGCCCGCACGCACCCAATCCCCCGCATCGGCCCGGACGGCGAGCACCTGTCCGCCCTCGCCCGCCACGCCGACCGGCATTGGGCGGCGCGCCGCGATCGTGCCCGGGACCTCCACAGTGCCCTCGATCGTGGTCCGTCCGGGGACCACGACGCTCACCACAGGAGCCTGCGATTGATCGTCGCCTGCGGGAACCGGCTCTCCACCGGCCAGTGCGAAATAGGCGGCGATGGCAAGCAGCAGCGCAAGCAGCCCGCCGCCACCGATCAGCAGCCAGCGCACGGCAGCGGAGGAACGGGTTCCTTCGCCTGCGACGACTTCGGCGGGCACGCTGTCCGCCGCATCTGCCGTGATGGTGGTCTCGTAATTCATGGCCGTTCCCTGATGACCGGAGGACCCTGCACGATCGCGTACATTCCGGTCGCGGCTGCCTGAGAAAGCGACCGCGCATTGGTTTGGTGTATTATGTGCCTAAGGCACTTTGCGCACTATACATAGTTGGCCGCGAGCGCTGCGGCAATGCGCGGTTCGACTGATGACTTTCACCGTAGACGAAGGGCGAGGCCCCCGGTTCCGCTTTCGCCCGCCGACCGGACCCGATGAAACCCCTTGTCGTTGCCTGCCAGCCTACCGCACACGCCCGCGCTGGACGAGATTGAGCAGGCCGAGCAGGATCACCGCCCCGATGAAAGCGGAGGCCAGCGCACCAATATCGCTGATGTTGCCGATGCTCCCGCCCCCGAAAAAGGCGAACATGCCATTGCCGATGAATGACCCGGCAATCCCCACCACGATGTTCCAGAAAATGCCCATCTGGGCATCGCGATTCATCACGAGGCTTGCCAGCCAGCCAATGACCCCGCCCATGACGATGAATAGGATGAAACCCATGTCCTGCCCCCTTTTGCGTCAACCGCAGTCTCATACGCGATCGAGCCGGGCTGCGCCATAGCCTGCGGCGCGCCCGGAGGCTTGGAGATCAAGAAGACCTGGCGACTGGGATTAAGCGCGCGGCATTTCACGCACCCGGGATCAAAAGTTCAGCTGGCGCTCGTACTTGTCGCGATAGACTTGGATCTTGGTCACTCGCAGCCCGCGCATGCCCACACGGTCGACCGCGCGCTGCCACGATGCGAACTCCTCGAGCGTCAGTTCGTAGCGCTCCAGCGCCTCGTCGAGAGTCAGCAATCCGCCATTGACCGCGGCGACCACCTCGGCCTTGCGGCGCACGACCCAGCGCTTCGTATCGGGCGAAGGCAGATCCTCGAGGGTCAACGGCTCGCCAAGCGGGCCGATCACCTGGGCGGGGCGGATGTCCTGGTTCTCAATCATCAATTTTCTCTCGCATCGCCTGTTGCTGCATCCCCATCGTGAATTGGGTGAATGCCGCGCGAGGCTTTGCGAGCCTCTAAATCATCGGGGTTAACAGGTCGTTCGCCATCTTCGAGAGCGGCAAAGTAACGCGCCGCCGCATCGCCGAAACTTGCCGCAGCGCCCTCGATGCTCGACTGCGTGTCGCGCCGCAGCAGCAGCCTGAGATCACGCGCGGCCGCGAGCCGCGCGGTGAGTTCGCCCCAGTCGATCGCCCGCAATGCATCACCGCCACGCCCCGACGCATCGGTGCGCTCTGCCGTGCCGGTCGCGCGGCTTTCATCCTGCACCCGGCGATCGCCGTCACGGCCTGCTGCAGTGCCCTGCGTATTCGGACCGAAGGAGTTGACCTTTTCGAACATGACGAGCGGTTTAGCGCGCGGTTCTCAAGATGTGGTAAAACCCGGATTTACCAGCGCTTAGGAATACCGCTTGGCGATGTGTGAACCACGAGCCGCACCCGCTCTGCGCGGCAGGGGTGGCGCTCGCTAGCGGCACTGCCTATATGCCCCGCGCATTTTCATGGATGCCGCTACTCGCCTCGATGCCGGCCCGCTTGCCGGGCTTGATTGCACTTCGCTGTTCGACCTGCCACGCCCGGCGGTCGAAAGCCGCATCGTCGTGGCGATGAGCGGTGGGGTCGATTCGTCGGTGGTCGCGGCGCTCGCGGCCGCATCCGGGGCAGAGGTAATCGGCATCACGCTCCAGCTCTACGATTACGGCGCAGCCACCGGGCGCAAGGGCGCGTGCTGCGCGGGCGACGATATTTCCGATGCGCGGGCCGTGGCCGACCGACTCGGCATCGCGCATTACGTCTTCGACCATGAAAGCGCCTTTCGCGAGGACGTGGTCGACCAGTTCGCCGACGAATATCTCGCCGGGCGCACCCCGGTGCCCTGCATACGCTGCAATATGGGGCCGAAATTCACCGACTTGTTCCGCATGGCGCGCGAGCTGGGGGCGGACTGCCTTGCGACCGGGCATTATGTCCGCCGCGTTCCGGCAGCAGGCGGTCCGCATCTCTATCGCGCGCTCGATCCGGCGCGCGACCAGTCCTATTTCCTGTATGCGACGACGCGGGAGCAGCTCGACTACATCCGCTTCCCCCTGGGCGGCCTGCCCAAGACGCAGGTGCGCGAGCTGGCCGAGGCGGCGGGCCTGAGGAACGCGGCCAAGCCCGACAGCCAGGACATCTGCTTCGTGCCCGACGGCGATTATGCGAAGATCGTCACAAAACTTCGCCCCGAAGGCGGTACGCCGGGCGACATCGTGCACGCCGCCACGGGCGAGAAGTTGGGTACGCACGAAGGCATCGTCCATTTCACCGTCGGCCAGCGCAAGGGGCTCGCGATCGGCGGCCAGAGCGAACCGCTTTATGTCGTCGGCCTGGACGCCGAAAGCCGCGAAGTGCGCGTCGGGCCGCGGCGCCTGCTCGCGGTGGAGAACGCCGACGTGATCGAGACCAATGCGATCGGCGACTTGCCCGCCGAAGGCCTCAGCGCCAAGGTGCGCTCAATGGCAAAACCGGTTCCGGTCACGCTCGAGGGGAAACTGGGCGACGGGGCGAGCGTTCGCATCCGTTTCGCCGAACCCGAATACGGCGTGGCGCCGGGGCAGGCGGCGGTTATCTATGCCGGCGATCGCGTGGTGGGCGGCGGCTGGATCGATTCGACGCAGGCCGTGCGCGCCTGACGGCTAGCCGTCCCACGGCTCCAGCACACACCCATAGCCCTCGCGATAGGTCGCGGTGTTGTCCGTTACGAGAGGGAACCGGGCGGTAACGCTTTTCGCCCGTTCATCGTCGACCAGCGTGACCAGTTCCATGCCGGCGAGCTTGTCCTTGGCGCAATCTTCCAGGCTGCGCCCGGCGACGAAGCGGCACGAACAGGCCACGCGCGCGGCATAGGAGGTGCCGACCTCGGCATAGCCCTCGATCGGTTCGCGATAGGCGATGGCCGCGACAGCGATGCCGCCGACCACCAGCAGCAGGAGCCACACGCCGAGGCGCGATCCTAACGAGCGTTTCGATTTTGCCATTGCCAAGCCTGACGGGTTCGGAGATTGGAGCCGGAATGATGTGTCGTGACCTGCCTGTTAGGCGTGCCGCCCGCCTCGCGCCAGCCCCTCTCATATCGGCCCTCCTGCTTGCAGCGTGCGGTGCCTCCGCGCCGAGCACCCCGGCTCCCCTGACCGAGGAGGCGCGCGCCGCCGTGACCGATAAGGCGGGAGCCCCGAAAGAACAGCTCGCCCGGGAAATCGACGACCTGTTCACGCAGGACGGCCTCGGCGAAACCCGCGCCGTGCTGGTAATGGCCGATGGCGAGCGGGCCGCCGAACGGTATGCGCAAGGCTACGATGCCGACACGCGCTTCGTCAGCTGGTCGATGGCGAAAACGGTGACCGCGGTGATGATCGGGATGCTGGTCGCCGACGGGCTGCTCGCGCTCGACGCACCCGCGCCGGTCGAGCTGTGGCAGCGCCCGGGCGATCCGCGAGCGGCGATCACGCTGCGCCACCTGCTCCAGATGCGATCCGGCCTGCGACATACCGAAAGCGGCGATCCCCCTTACGAATCCTCCGAAGTGCGGATGCTGTTCCTCGACGGCCGCGACGACATGGCGAAATGGGCGAAGGAGCAGCCGCTCGAAGCGGAGCCGGGCGAACGGTTCGAATATTCCTCCAACACGACCGTCATCCTCGCAGACATCGCCGCCGATGCGCTCACTGACAAGGATGATCCCGATGCGCGGCGCAAGGCGGTGACGGATTTTCTCGACACCCGCCTGTTCGAGCCGCTCGGAATGGATTCGATGGTTCCCGAATTCGATGCGTCGGGCACGCTGATTGGCGGCAGCCTGATGCACGCGACCGCGCGCGACTGGGCGGCATTCGGCGAGTTCCTGCGCCGCAAGGGGCGCGCACCTGGCGGCGAACAGCTCGTGCCCAGCCGCTGGGTCGAAGCGATGATCTCACCCAGCCCGGCAGCCGCGCATTACGGCCTCCAGACCTGGCTCAACCGGCCGGTCGAGGGACTCGAATTCCCGCATCCCTTGTTTCCGGAGCGCGCCTCGGAAAACCTGTTCTCTCTGATCGGGCACATGGGCCAATACGTGCTGGTCGCCCCCGACCGCCGGCTGACAGTCGTGCGGCTCGGCCATTCCGACGCCGAGCAACGCCGCACCATGCTCCAGCAGGCCGCCGACGTGGTCGAACTTTACCCGCAACGCTGAATGCCGAAAGGCATTCGGCGGAGAGCCCCCGCGTAGGACGCACCCTGGGGCGGTCGGGCCTGGCGCAGGCGGGCGGTCCCAGCCGGCGCCGGGGACTCACCCAAGGCTCAAAGCCGGAATGCTCCCTCGACCACGGTCACGCAAGGCCCGCCGAGCCAGGCGCGCTGGCCCTTGCCTTCACCCTCCAGCCGCATGGTGAGATCGCCGCCGCGCTTGGAAGCCTGATGCGCGCGCATTTCCCGCTTGCCCAGCCGCTCCGCCCAGAACGGGGCGAGCGCGGCGTGGGCGCTACCGGTCACGCTGTCCTCGGCGACGCCCCAGGCAGGCACGAAGACGCGGCTGACGATGTCGTAATCGCTGCCTTCGTCGGCAGGCGCGGTGCAGATCGCCATCAGGTCGATCCCGCGCAGCGCCGCCATGTCGGGGGTGAGACCGCGGATCTCGGCCTCGGATCGCATCGCGATGATCGCGGTCTGTTCGGCCCCGTACCACGAAACGAACACTTCCCCGCGAAAGCCGATCGCGGCAAGCAGGTCCGGATGCGAGGCGCGTTCGACCAGCGTGACGGGAAGCGCCAGTTCGTATCCTGCGGCGCTCTCGGCCTTCCTGACCTCGAGAATACCCGCCTTGCGGGTGCGGAAGGTGACCCGCTCGGCATGCCCGAAGCGCTCGGGGTGCGAAAGCAGCACGTGCCCGCTCGCCAGCGTCGCATGGCCGCACAGCGCGACCTCGTCGGTCGGAGTGAACCAGCGCAGTTCCCAGTCCGCCTCGCCCGATACATCGCGCACGACGAATGCGGTCTCGGCGAAATTGTTCTCCCCGCCGATTGCCTGCAGGGTTTCGTCCGGCAGCCATTGGTCGAGCACCATGACCGCGGCCTGGTTCCCGCCGAAGGGCTGCGCGGCGAAGGCATCGACATGCCAGTAGGGGATGGTCTGGGTCATGCAGGTCCTCAAGGGTAAAGCAACGTGTCGGTCCAGCGCAGCGCATCTCCCGCACCGGTGAGCGTGAAGAGGCGGCGGTCATGCAGGCGGTTGTCGCGGTCGCGCCAGAATTCGATGCGCTGCGGCGACAGGGTGAAGCCGGTCCATTCGGGAGGACGAGGGACCTTGCCCGCCTGCTCGTGCTCCGCCCAGATCGCCTTCACGCGGTCGATATAGGCCTGGCGCGTATCGAGCGGGCGCGACTGGTCGCTTGCCGCCGAGCCGACCTGGCTCTTGTAGGGGCGCGAATGGAAATAGGTATCAGCGCGCTCCGGCGAGACCTCGGTGAGCGGGCCGTCGATGCGGATTTGCCGGCGCAGGCTTTTCCAGTGGAACAGGAGGCTGGCCTGCATGTTCGCGCGGATTTCCCCGCCCTTGCGGCTGTCGGCATTGGTGAAGAAGGTGAATCCGCCGCCGACGACACCGTAATCCGCGCCCTCTGCGGCCCCGTGCCCTTTCAAGAGCACCATGCGCACCGAGGGCGCACCGTCCGGGGTTGCGGTGGCGAGCGCCATCGCATTGGGATCGTTGATCTCGGTCTCCTGCGCCTCCGCCAGCCACTGCGTAAACAGGGCGAAGGGATCGGCGCCGGAGGGAATCTCACTGTCTGCGAGCTGGGCGTCGTCGAGGGTGTCGGGGGTGGTCATGGAACGGCTCCGAAACACATGGTGCAGGCGAGACCGGCCAGGCTGGGCGGTCCTCGCCACAAAATCCGCGGGGCTGGCAGCGGTTCCTCGCTGCGTCATCTTCGAGGTACCGACCCGTCCTTTCTTGACACTGCGCTCCATAGGCGCGCCGCCCGGTCCAAGGAAGCCATGGGCATTTGCCTTGCGCCATCCGCATCTTGGACAGCCTGCACGCTTGCGCGCTCTCGCTGTTGCACCTAGCTAACACGCCATGGCCGATCCCTATCGCACCCTTGGCGTGGCGCGCACCGCCTCCGAAAAGGAGATCAAGAGCGCCTATCGCAAGCTCGCCAAGGAATTCCATCCCGATCGCAACAAGGACAATCCCAAGGCGGCGGAGAAGTTCTCGGACGTGTCGAGAGCCTATGACCTGCTCTCCGACAAGGACAAGCGGGCACGCTTCGACCGGGGCGAGATCGATGCCGACGGCAATCCGCTCAATCCCTTCGCGGGCATGGGCGCAGGAGGCGGGGGGCGCGGCTTTCGCGGGAGCTACGGGCCCGGCGGGCAGCGCGGGGGTTATCGCGACCAGGGCCCCGGCGGGCCGGGCATGGGGGCCGAGGACCTTGACCTCAGCGACCTGTTCGAAGGCCTGTTCGGCGGCGGTCGTTCGCGCCCGGGCAGCGGCGCAGGCGCGGGGCCCCGCGGTTTCGGCCAGCGTCCCCCACCCCCGCCCAAGCGCGGTGCCGACATCCATTATCGCCTCGCTGTGCCGTTCACCGATGCCGCCTCGGGCCGAGACCAGCGGATCACGCTTGCCGACGGCAAGGCCATCAGCCTCAAGCTTCCTGCCGGTGTCGAGAGCGGCACGCAGATGCGTCTCAAGGGCAAGGGACATTCGGGCCCGGGCGGCGACGGCGACGGGATCGTCACGGTCGAGGTCGGCCCGCATCCCTTCTTCCGCCGCGAGGGCGACAATATCCGCATGGACCTGCCGATCTCGCTGGACGAGGCCGTTCGCGGCGGCAAGGTCAAGTGCCCGACGGTTGACGGCCCGGTCATGCTCACGATCCAGCCCGGCACGCATGGCGGCACCGTCATGCGCCTGAAAGGCAAGGGCTGGACGAAAGCAGGAGAGAAGACCGGCGAGAGACCCGCGCGCGGCGACCAGCTGGTAACGCTTGAAATCCAGCTGCCCGAGGACCTTTCGGAGCTCGAGAAGCGGCTCGATGGCTGGATCGACCCGTCGAAGCCGCGCGAGAAATTCGGCCTCTGATCCGATGGCGGGGCGGGCCTCTTCACTGCGCTCCTCGAGGCTTCCCCCGGCCGAGGACCGTGAAGTCCGCTCGCTTTCGCCCGAAGCGCGGCGCCGTGCGGCGCGCGAGGAAAGCGCGACTGACGGCCTGCGCAGCGCGCTGGTTCGCCGGGTCGGGCCCGGCACGCGCGCCTTCGAGGTGATGAAGCGGACCGCAATCGGCACCTACCAGGACGGCTTCATCCATGCCGGCAATCTCGCCTATCTTTCGATGCTGGCGATCTTCCCTTTCTTCATCCTCGGCGCGGCGATCTTCCAGCTCGTCGGCGGGGCGCAGCGGACCTCGCAGATGATCGACGCGGTTCTGGTGACTTTGCCGCCGACCGTTTCGGACACGATCGAGCCGGTCGCCGCCAATATCGTCGAAGCACGCTCGGGCTGGCTGCTGTGGCTGGGCGCGGCGGTGGCGCTGTGGACCGTTTCCAGCCTGGTCGAGACCATCCGCGACATTCTGCGCCGCGCCTATGGGACGAAAGCGATCCATGCCTTCTGGAAATACCGGCTCTTTTCCGCGGGGATCATTCTCGGTGCGGTTGTCCTCCTCCTGATCTCGCTGTTCGCGCAGGTCGTGATCGGGACCGCGCAGGCGGTGATCGATGCAAGCCTGCCGCAGCTTTCGCAATTGATCGGAACGCTTCGCCTGTCGCGGATCGTGCCCGCACTGGGCCTCGCACTGTCGCTCTACATGCTGTTCTACAGCCTGACTCCGCACGAATACCGCGCGCGCGCTTATCCCAAATGGCCCGGTGCGCTGTTCACGGCGGCGTGGTGGCTGGGAGTGACGACCGCCCTGCCCCCCATCCTGTCGAGCTTCTTCGCCTATGACCTTACCTATGGCAGCCTTGCGGGGATCATCGTCGCGCTGTTCTTTTTCTGGCTCGTCGGGCTGGGTCTGGTAATCGGGGCGGAACTCAATGCGGCTTTGGCCGAGCCCGACCGGGCCGAGGGCGACGAAGCCGAGGAAAGCGCCAAGGGTGCGCACACGGAGGAGTGAGACGAGTATGGGCGATCTGATGCGAGGCAAGCGCGGGCTGATCATGGGGCTCGCCAACGACAAGTCGCTGGCCTGGGGGATTGCAAGCAAGCTGGCCGAACAGGGTGCCGAACTCGCCTTCTCCTATCAGGGCGAAGCGCTCGCGAAGCGCGTGAAGCCGCTGGCCGAAAAGCTGGGCAGCGATTTCACCTTCGAATGCGACGTCGCCGACATGGATGCGCTCGACCGGGCATTCGATGCGCTGAAAGAACGCTGGGAGACGCTCGATTTCGTGATCCACGCGATCGGCTTTTCCGACAAGAGCGAACTGCGCGGCAAGTTCGTCGACACCAGCCTCGACAACTTCCTCATGACCATGAACATTTCGGCCTATTCGCTGGTCGCGGTGACGAAGCGCGCCGCCGAAATGATGCCGCCCAAGGACGAGGATGGCAGCGGCGTCGGGAGCATCCTGACGCTGACCTATTACGGCGCGGAAAAGGTCGTGCCGCATTACAATGTGATGGGAGTTGCCAAGGCCGCGCTCGAGACCGGCGTCAAATATCTCGCCAACGATCTCGGCCCTGCCGGCATCCGGGTGAACGCGATCAGCGCCGGCCCGATCAAGACGCTCGCGGCGAGCGGGATCGGCGACTTCCGCTACATCCTCAAATGGAACGAGCTGAATTCGCCTCTGCGCCGCAACGTCACGATCGAGGATGTCGGCGGGGCGGGGCTCTACCTCTTGTCCGACCTCGCCTCGGGCGTGACGGGTGAAGTGCACCATGTCGATGGCGGCTATCACGTGGTCGGCATGAAGCAGGAAGATGCTCCGGATATCGCGCTGAGCTGAGGCAAAGCTCCGGGGAGCGGCCGAGCGGCGGCGCGCAACCGTCGATGCCATGCCTCCCGCAAGGCGTCGTCAGGCGTTCGTGCCGCCGGATTCGGTCCCGCCAGCGTCCTTTCGCACGGGAGGCGGCATGGTGACCGAAAGGACGAACGACGCCCAGCTCGGGAACAAGGCTCGCAAGGCGGCAGAGGAAAGCTGGACCTTCAAGTAGAGCGCCATCGGGACCGGATAATGCGCGGTGCAACAGGTTCCCAGATCGACCCGAACCCCGCCGGGCCCACCCGACAGGCATATGGCCACGGTTCGCGGCGAAGGGCGTGAGTGCTCACTCAGCCAATGCCCGGCGCGACGAAGCGAATCGGCTCGAGCTCGAACCGCAGCGCCGGTTCCCCGCGCAGGGCGCGTGCCCTTATGTCGATGACCAGCTGCGAACAGTCCGGCGGCAGCGCATTGATACTCATGCGATTCCTTCCCGGCTCGATGGTGCTCTCGCCCGCCTTGGCCGACTGTCCCAAACATGTCAGCTCCAGCCGGACGGAATCCTCGCGCACGGGCCTTGAACCGGCATAGGAGGTCAGGATGGTGAATGGTGCTCTGCGCGCATCGACGATCCGTCTGGCGACGAGCCCGCCATGGCCCGACTGGACGAAAATCTCGAGCCTTTCTCCATCGAGGCTAGGCTGTGCACGGACATATCTCCGATCCGAGAGGTCCCACTCGAAAGGCGGGTAATCCGATGCCCACGACAATTGTGTGCCTTCGTCCACGGCTTCGCTTTCAGAGGCGGCAAAGCGGCTGTAAAGCTCGCGCGCCAGCGCAACCTCGCCCTGGGAAGCGAGACCGGAAATCAGGATCGCATCGAATTCGTCATCCATGAAATCAATATCGCCCCGCAGCTGCGCGAGCGCGGGCCGCGCCGCCTTGCGCCGGACGGCATAGGACAGGAAGCGCTCCTGCCATGTCGCCGACCCGTCCAGCATTTCGGCGAAGGCGGGCATGCCCTCAGGCTGGGCGAGCGCGTCGAGGAGGATCGGAAAGAAGCGCTCGCGATATTCAGGATGCACGCGCAGGATCTGGTCGAGCGTTTCGATCGTGCGCGGGAAATCACCCGCGTCGAGCCCTTGTTCGATGACGAGCCCCTGCAAGGCGAGATCCCGGCGGTTAAAACGCGAGGCAAGGTCGAGAATCCGTGCCCGGGCCTCGCCGGGCTCGCTGGCAAGGGCCATGACAACGTGCGCCTTGGGCACGAGAGGATCTGCCGCTATCGCGGCGCGCGCGTCGTCCCGAGCGGCCCGGGCCGCGGCGGACAGCTCTTTCCCAACTCCTTCTCCGGCACTCTCGCGAAACCGGGCGAAGGCAACGTGTTCGCGGGCGAGCCCGTTCAAGGGGAAGATCGTCACCGCAAGGTCCGGCGCGGCGTAAGTGAGCACGCTGCTCAGCGCCTGAAGACCGGTCAGAAGGGCAAGAGGCAGGCCGAGCGCAAGGGCGATAACAGTGCGCATGCGGCCCATTGCCGGGGAACGATTGGCGGGCGATGTCACGCGAGCGATCCGATCAGCCCGTCCCTACACATCGATTGCCGCAGCGCGACCGTCCGGCTTTTCGGGCGCGGCTTCCTTCCCATAGCCATAGCCATAGCCATAGCCGTAACCATAGCCGTAGCCCGCAGTGCGCTCGTCCAGCTTCGTCAGGAGTACGCCGAAAACAATAGCTCCGGATTGCTTGAGCCGTTCGATCGCGCTTTCGATGGCCTTGGCCTTCACCCGATCGGATTCGATCACGAATATCACGCCCTCGGCTGCGCGGGCGGTTTCGACTGCATCCGCCAGCGAGAGCAGCGGCGCGCCATCGATGACGACCTGGTCGTAGGTTTCCTGCGCCTGTTCGACCAACTGGCGGAGCCGGGGCGTTGCGAGGAGATCGACCGGGTTCGGCGGGCGAGGTCCGCTGGGCACGTAATCGAAGCCGAATCCGCTGACCGCAATCGCTTCGTCCTGCAGCGCGGAATCCGGGGCGGTGAGCAGCCGGGAGAGCCCGCCCCTGCCTGTCGTATCGATCCCGAGGGTCGCGGCCAGGGCCGAATTGCGCAGATCGGCATCGATCAGCAGCGTCCGCTTGCCAAGCTGCGCGAAGCTGGCGGCCAGTGCGGTCGCCGAAAAGCTCTTGCCCTCGGCCGGGACGGTCGAGGTGAACAGGATCGATCTCGGTTCGCCCTTCGGTGTGAGGAAGGCGACGTTCGAGCGGAGCGAACGATAGGCTTCGCTGGTCTGCGAAGAGCGCTGTCTGAGTTCCTCGAGGCGTTCCTCGCTGCGGAATTTGGGGATCGCACCCAGCAGCGGCAGGCCGAAACGCTCCTTGACTTCGCGGGTGTCGCGCACCGTCTGGCTCATGGCGACCCGCAGGTAGACGAGCCCGGCGGCCAACAGCACGGCAATGCCCAGCGCAAGGAGAAGGTTGAGGAAGAGCGACGGCGAGATCGGCCCGTCCGGCACGGTCGCCTCGTCGATGAGCTTGATGTTGTTCTGACCGGCGCCCGATGCCTCCAGCTCCTTGAAGCGCTGGAGAAGCGCGTCGTAGAGTGCCCGGTTAGTCTCGACCTCGCGCCGCAGGATACCGTACTGGATGCCCTGGTTCTGCTGGCCGAGGAATTCGGACTTGGCCTGTTCGAGCTGCGCGCGCAGCTGGCGTTCGCGCAAGCGGGCGGATTCCAGCTCGGACGTCGACTTGGCGCGGAGCGATGCGCGCAGGGATTCAACTTGGGACTGCTTCTGCTTGATCAAGGGATAGTCGGGCCCGAAGTTCTCCTTCATCGTCGAAAGCTGGGCCTCGGCGAGCGCGAGCTCCGATGTGAGCCGGGAATCGCGCCCGTCGCTCGAGACATCCCCCGAAACAAGTGCGGATTCAGCTGCGATGCGATCGGTCACGGCCTGCGCGAGGGCGGCGTTCAAGGCCTCGAGGTCAGCAGCGATCAGGGTCTGCGTGGCTGAACTCTCCCCTCCGTCCGGCGACGCAGAATTGAGGATCAGGATCTCGTTCTGGTTGGCATAGCTGATCAGCTCCTGCTCCGAACGGGACAGGTTGGCGCGCAGCTCCTCGATCTGGTTCCTGAGGAAGTCGCGCGCCTCGATATTCGTGCCGAACCGCTTTTCGTAGTTCGCCGCGATATATTCGTTCACCCAAAGGTTGGCGATCCTCGCCGAGACTTCGGGAGAGGGGCTGACGAACTGTACGTCCACCAGGCTCGACTGCGCGATGGGCTGAATCTCGATTTTGTCGAGCAGCAGTCCGCCGACTGACTGCCGGTCGAGGCCTTCGGGATCTTCGAGCGAAAAAGCGTCGAGAAATTGCTCATCGCGAAGGAGATTGCCCGCCTCGATCACGCGACCGGCCATGAAGCGCGACCGGAGCAATTCGTATTGCGTGTTGAGATATTGCAATTCCGACACGGACGCTTCCGCCTCAAGCGGGTCGATATCGGTGACGTTGGCGGCGACCTGCGACACCTCGATCCGCGCGGTGGCACCGAATTGCGGGGTCGTCAGCAACGTGACGACCAGGCCGACCAGCAGGCAGAGTGCGACGATACCGCCGACCCAGTACCGCAAGGCAAGAGCCTCGATCCAGTAGCGTTCGAGATTGAGCGCGAAAGCCTCGTCCTGGTCGTAATAGGCCTGGGAATCGCGGGCGGTCTCGGACGGGACGGGACCGTGCGAAGCGACAAGCGAGCTGGAGGGTTGTTCGGTCATCGTCAGATCCTGTTGAGGAGAACGACGAGTGGGGTCGACAGCGGCACCAACTGCAAAATGTCATCGAGCCTCCGCCTGGCCGGCGAATCCCCGACCATCACCAGGTCGTCGGCAAAGAGCCGCGGATCCTCGGCATTGCCGCGCCGGATGGCCGCCACGTTGTAAAGGCCGATATACCGCTGCCCGTCCACGGTCCGCATGATCAGCACATCCTCGCTCTCGGCATATTCGGTCAGTCCTTCGGCCTGGTTGACGATTTGCATCAAGGTCGGTTGACCGGCCGCCGGATAGGATCCGGGACGTTTGACTTCGCCGCCGATGGAGATCGACGGGGGCGGCAGTTCCTCGGGGATGACCCGGACCTGCGGATCGACCAGGAACCGGCCGCGAAGCCGGTCGGCGATGATCGACGACGCCTCACTTGGCCGACGCTGGCCGATTTCCACCTGTCCGAGCAAGGGAAAGACGAGATTGCCCTCCTCGTCCGTGAGGTAGGTCCCGCTCAGCTCCTCGGCCCCGACGACGAAAATGTCGAGCTTTTCCTGCGGCCCGATCGTGTAGAGCGTTTCGCCCCTCGGCGCGGGCAGCGCCTGCAGGTCGGTGACCTCGATCCCGGAAGCAAGCCCGAAACCTCGGTCGGTCGCGCACGCTGCCAGCGTCGCAGCCAAGATCGTCACGATCATCAGTTTGATACGGTTTATGGATCGTCCCCCAATCTTGCGGCGCGCATGCCTTGTACTGCCCATGCGCGTCCCGGAAAAAGGCTGTCGGTTGCTTGCCATGCCTCAATCCCGGTCCGCCCCGCGTCCGTTGTGCGAATCGAGCGCCAAAACAAGCACTAGCCAGATCGATATGGTCTGGAAAGCGGGCGCGCGAAGGGGATAGTCGAACACGCTGGCCACCGCAATAATGGTGAAGATCGAAAAGGAGAAGACCACCCGCGAGGCCGGGATCGATGCCCGCGCGAGGCGCCGCAGCGCGCCCAGGATCCACAGCAGCACGGCGACCAGAAGGGCGATTGCCGGGGCCCCTCCCTCGATCACGAATTGCGCCCAGTCGTTGTGCGCCTGGTTGACATATTGCGCGTAGAGCAGGCCGGTCGGCTCGAAGATGTGATAAACCTCCTCGAACGATCCGAAGCCGGAGCCCAGCAACCAGAACTGCCCCATCATGTCGGTGAGTATGGGCCAGATGCGCCAGCGCAGATCCTGCAGCGGATCGCGCAGGAACAGGCCTTCGACGCCTGGGGCCCGGTCCAGCGCGACAAATGCGAATAGCACGAGGGCGACTATGGCGAGGAACGCCAGCGGAGGCGTTCGCGGATTGCGCAGGACGCGGATGAGCATCCCGCTCTCCCCCCCGCGCGACCGCATGGGGCGAATGTTGAGCCACAACATGAGTCCGGAGGCAAGGACCGCGAGCACGCCCATGCCGAGCCCGGCGCGCGACCCGCTGACCAGCACGGCGAGCAGGACGAGCAGGAAGGCGACCGGGCTCACGAAGCGCACCCAGAACAGCTTCGCGCGCAGTGCCGGGCTGATGCCGAGCCGCGCGATTGCCAGCAGCGCGAGGGCAGAGAAGACCGCCGAGTGGTTCTCGTTCGCGAAAATGCCTACGGGAAGGCCGCGATTGGTCTGGGCGTAGAAATAAAGCGGGCTCGCATCGCCCGAGACGACTTGCAGAAGGCCTAGCGCGGCATCGAACACGCCGAGCCCCGCGACCAGCAGGAGCAGCTCCATCACGCTCAGCCGCAGGGCCAGCGCCAGCAGGAGTGCTGCGGCGGGCACAAGGAGGCTGAAAAGCGCGTTGAGCGTCCGGCTGGGGACCAGCGAAAGCGGGCGCCAGGCGGCCTCGACACCGACCGCCTGGTCCATCTCTGCCACAAGGTCGCGCATCGGCAGCGATTGCCAGAGCGCAGCCGGCAAGGGGACCAGCTGCAGCAGGACAAGTCCGCCGAAGGCGGCCAGAAGGAACACAGGTCCCCTCGCCCGTTCGAGGTCGTGTATTGTAAGGATCAGCAGAGGTACGATCAGAAACAGCGCGGCAAGCGGACGCAGCGCAACGATCTGGATCGCATCGGCCCGCGAGCTGCCGCCCAGCAAGGCAAGCGTCAGCGCGAAAAGGCCGATCGTGACCCAAGCCAGCGGGCGCGATTCGGCAAGGACGCGGGCCGGGTTGCTCGAAAGGGAGGCCATGAAGGGTTCGTGTCCGTTCCGGATGTTACTCTGCGATTTGTCCGGAAGTTCGTTATATTCTTCCGATCAGGGCCTTGGCCAACTGCTTAGGTCAGCGCCGCGCGCTTCTCAAGCCCTGCCTGAACCCCTGCCCCCGACGCACGCGTTGGTTCGGATCACCCCGCAAAAAGCGCGAAATAGGCCTGGCCGATATGCCTCCATGTGTAATCTCGGCAGGCAATCTCCCGCATGTTTTCCCCGACCGCGCGCCCGTGTTCTTCGCTCAGGCTGTCAAGGATGTCGCGCAGTTGCGCCGCGCTCTCGAAATAGAGCGCCTCTCCCCGTGTCGTGTGGCGGTTGAAGCTGCATCCGTGGGCGGCGACGGGAATGCCGAAATGCATCATCTCGACGAGTGAGGGATTGGTGCCTCCGGCAGCATGGCCATGGACATAAAGCGAGGCGCGCTGGCGCAGGGCCTTCAGCGCGGCTGGATCATAGACGGGATCGTGAATGACGATCGTTGGATGGCCGCGATATTTCTCTTTGAGCGCGCGGCCATAGGCGCTTTTGTCCCAGTTGCCGACGAACACCAGCTTCCGCGCCGCCCCGTCGAAGGCTTCGAGAATCATCGCGACATTGTTTTCCGGCTCGATCCGACACAGTCCCAGCGCAAAGCTGTCCGGCAGGGACTTGGCCGCCGCCTGGTCGGGGTCTGCCTCCAAAGCGTGGTCCCCGCCATAGGCAATGACCTGCGCGCGGCAACCATAGGTGCTGTCGAGATAGTCGGCGATTGCCGCATTGTCGGCGATAACGACATGCGAGGCGCGGACCGCCATCCATTCTGCGAAGCGCAGATAAGCCCGCGCGAACCGGCCCCATTTTTCCCGCTTCCATTCGATCCCATCGACATTGGTGATGATCCGTGCACGACTGACCAGGCGCAGCAGCGGCAGGACCGGAGCACCAGAGACCCCCAAAAGAAGCATCCGGTCGTGTCCCCGCCGCGCCGCATCGAGCAGGCAGACGAGGTCGTAGGGTATCGATTGCACGCCATTGGCATCGAGCCCGACATAGCGCAACCGGGCGCGGCCATGGCGTTCGGGGTGCTCCTCGAAAGCCTTGCCCGAGCAGTAGACGGTCAAGTCATGGGGGCTTTGGGTTTGCTCGTGAAAGGCGACGAGGTTTTCGGCGAGGGTTTCGAACCCCCCGTAATTGGCGGGCACACCGACCATGCCGAGAATGGCGACCTTATGTCCGACGGCGGGAGGGCCGGCGCGATCAGGCACGGATCGCTTGGACCATCGCGTGTGCGGACCGGCTCCAGGAAAAGCTGTCCAGCATGCGTTCGCGCACCGCCTCACTGCGCCCGCGTGCCTCGTTGGTAAAGGCGCGCTCAAGGGTCGCCTTGATCTGGTCCGGGTCGTTCGCATCGAAACTGCCATGGACATGGGGCACCAGTTCGGACATCGCGGTGTTGTCTGCGCAGTAGGATATTCCACCAGCCGCCACCGCCTCAATGATCGGCATGCCGAAACCCTCCGCGCGCGAGGGATAGATCGATGCGCAGGCGTTGCGGTAGACCCAGGTTAGCTGGTCGCGACTGATGTTCGACAGGCAGCGCACCCTGTCTCCAGCCCGCTCGAGCGCCGCGTCGAGCTCGGGGTAAGCGAGCGCCGGCGATCCGACCAGCACGAGCGTTTGGTCGGGGTCGAGACCGTCCAGCATATCGCAAAAGGCATTGACGAGGGCATGCTGGTTCTTGCGCGGTTCGAAGCGGCTGACATAGACGGCGAACCGGCCATCGGCGAGACCGGGAACCGGCTCGGCGGGCGCATCGACAAAGGCATCGGGCGCCGCCGGGACGACCTGGATGCGGTCGAGCGGAATGTCGAAATGGCGATGGATCGCGCGGCGCGAATATTGCGAACTGGTCACCAGCTTGTCGCTGCGCATGGCGCTGACCCGGAACAGGGCAGCATTCTTGACGCGGTAGGAAAGCGGGAAATAGGCCGTGTGGTCGAGAAACAGCAGGTCATGGATCACGTTGATCCACGGGCCGGTCTTGCGCAGCGGGCAGATGTAGTTGAATTGCGCGTAATCGGGCTTGATCCGCGCCTGCAGGCGGGGCAGTTCGAGCCCGAGGCGCGCGATGCGGCCGGTGCTGCGCAAGGGCTCCCACTCGATGTCGGGGGCATCCGGGAACCAGCGCGCGACGCTTGCCTCCTCGTGGCAGCACACGATGATCCGGGCGAGGCCGTCCCGCGCCATCGCTCCGTAAAGGCCCGCTATATAGGCACCGCTGCCCTGCGGCGTCCCGTCGAGCACATGCCCGTCGACCATGATCGTCGGCTTTGCCATGTAACCGTGTTCCCGATCCGCTTCGGATGCCGCCCGCCCCGCCAGGGCAACCGGAGATCAATGCTTGAGACGTCCGGCCTGCAGCAGGTCGTAATCCTCGCGCACCATCATCTCGACGAGTTGCGGGAAGCTCACCTTGCGCTCCCATCCGAGTTCCGTCTCGGCGCGGCGCGCATCGCCGAGCAGGAGGTCGACTTCGGCGGGGCGGAAGAAGCGCGGATTGACCTGGACGATCGTCTTGCCCGTCTTGGTATCGATCCCTTTTTCATCGACCCCTTCACCTTCCCAGGCGAGCGTCATGCCGAGCTGCTCCCCGGCGATTTCGGCGAATTCGCGGATCGTGTGGGTTTCGCCCGTGGCGAGTACGTAATCGTCCTGCGGGTCGGCATTGATGATCCGCCACATCCCCTCGACGTAGTCGCCGGCGAAGCCCCAGTCGCGGCGGGCGTTCATGTTGCCGAGCTCGAGCACATCCTGCTGGCCCAGCGCGATACGCGCCATCGCCAGCGATATCTTGCGGGTGACGAATTCGCGCCCGCGCAGGGGGGATTCGTGGTTGAACAAAATCCCCGAACTCGCCTTCAGCCCGAAGGATTCGCGGTAATTCTTGGTGATCCAGTGGCCGAACAGTTTCGAGACGCCATAGGGGCTGCGCGGGTAGAACGGCGTCGATTCGCTTTGCGGAGCCTCGATCGCCCCGAACATTTCGGATGTGGAGGCCTGGTAGAACCGTGTCTCGGGACTGAAGGTCCTGATCGCTTCCAGCAGGCGCAGGACCCCGTTTGCATTGGTATCGGTCGTGCTGAGCGGCTGCTCCCACGAAGTGCCGACAAAACTCTGCGCCGCCAGATTGTAGACCTCGTCAGGCTTTTCGCGATCGATGATCCGGGCGATGTTGGTGAATTCGGTCAGTTCGAAATCGACGGTTTCGACCTGGTCGGAAATGCCGAGATATTCGAGCCGGGCCGACTGGCGCGAACTGCGGCGGTCGGCGCCGACGACGCGGTAGCCCTTTTCGAGCAGGAGCTTGGCGAGGTATCCCCCGTCCTGCCCCGATATGCCCGTGATGATTGCGGTCTTGGTCACGTTTGGCCTTTCCAGAAAATCGGCTGGATTGCTCCGATGCATTCCCCGGGCCGACCCCATAACGCGATCGGACCGAATGGCAATATCGGCGAAGGCACGGATCGGCCCGGCGCTTCTTGTCCGGCATGAAACCAGACTGCGCCCGCTATCCGGCTGTTTTTGGCACGAATATGAAGTTGTTCACGTAATCGGGATGCATCGGGTCATCGAGATGGGGTCGCTGATCCCTCTCGTAATCGAACCGATCGAGCGGCACGACATCCTCGCCGCGCATGAAGAAGCCATCATAACCAAGGTCGGTGACGAGGGCGAAAATCGCATCGATCGGACTTTCGAGATGGCGCTGTTCGATCTCGATCAGGAGGACCGGCCTGCACGACGTAATGGTGGCGAGCGCCCCTTTTATGACTTTTTCCTCGTGCCCTTCGACATCGATCTTCATCAGGTCGACTTCGGTGAAACCATAGCTGTCGACGGTCCTCACCTCGACTTCGCGCACCTCGCAAGGGTCCCCCCTCGGCTCGAGCGAGGCGAGCTGCGCGTTGGGCTTGCCGCCGACCAGCGGGATGTTGAAGCGCAGCGTGCCCTGCCGGTCGGAAAGGGCCACGTCGTGGACGCGCACCTTGCCGCTGCCCAGGGCGCGCAGCCTGTAGGTCACCTCCCTGAGCGGCTCGAACGCCTCGACCCGGCCGAAATGTTTCGAGAAGAAGTAGGAATAGATGCCCATATTGGCGCCGATATCGACGAAGACCCGGCGTCTTTCGGTGAGCGAAAGCGCGCGGAACATCTCGTCGTCGAGCATGCCGATAGATTTCAGCCAGGAAAATCGCAGGGGGAGCTGGTATCTGTCCGGGACGACCGCTTCGGCCAACGCGATCAGAACTTTCTTCATCCAAAGCCCCCTCTTGCATTCCGGCGCGCGCGCCACCGTCCGCGCGCGGGATGCGTCATTCCCGATTGCCTTCGCAAGGCACCGGTCGCGTGCCGATCACGCGCGCGGGGTTGCCGACAATCACGCTTCCGGCCGGGAAGCTCTTGGTCACGACCGCACCCGCCCCGACAACACAATCATCACCGATCTCAACGCCCCCGAGGATGGTCACATTGCTTCCCAGCCAGCACCTCGCTCCGATCCGGACGGGTTCTTCGGTGACGGATTGCCGCCGGATCGAAATCGCCGGATCGTCGAAATCGTGATTGTCGCTATGCACATAAAGGTGCGGGCCCACAATGGTCTCCGTATCTATCCGGATCCCACCGTAAGCACCGAGATAGAAGAAGTCGCCGATCCCGACATAATCCTCCAGCCGCACGCCCCGACCCAGTTCGGCGAGGCTTCCCGTGGCAGACATCCGCCCGTATCGGCCCAGCGAAACGCCGGCGCCGATTTCGATCCCATCGCGCGAGAGGCCTTCTATCAGCGTTCCGGTTCCGATTTTCGAGAATCTGCCGATACGGATCCGGCTGCGTTGGCGAAGGATCACGCCGGGCTCGAGGTAAACCGGCCCGCGCCAAATGACGAGGCCGCGCAGCAGGGCCGTCGCCTGCCTCAGGGCCAGCATCACCAGCTCGGAATTGCGTATCTCGGGATCGATACGGATTTCGATCCCTTTTGCCTGCCTGATGGCAGCTTGAAGAAGGCGTCTTAGGAGGTTCTGCTTTTTCATCGGCTCGATCGTCAGGAAAGGGAAGCAGGCAAGAGACCACGTCCTAGGTCGTGCCAATCGCCCGGCCGCGACATCACAAGAAACGCTTGCGCATCGCGTCGAATAGGTTGCCATAGCTTTTTGACGAGTAATACGCCGCCATCGCCGTCGCCACCGGAAAGGTCAAAAGGAGCATGGCCAATTCCAACGGCGATGGGTTCGCGCCGCTTGGCGATTGCTGGAGGTGGCGGTGGAAAAAGCGTTCGACCAGCCATGTCTCGGTCACCGAAAGGGTTTTCTTCCAGCTTTCGAGCCGCGCAGGGTCGAAGCCTGTCCGGCCCTCCTCGCCGCTATGCGAGGAACCGCTGTCGCTCACCTCGGTCATGGACCTGTCGAAAGCGAGGCCGAGCCAGCCGGAAACGCCCGAGAGCACATCGTCCTGCTTGCGGACGAGTTCCTCATAGACGACGGGCAGGACATCGGGCTCGTTCGCGGCCTCGTCGATGGCGCGCAGGGTGGGCCGCAGCATCAGCAACTGGAGGATCGGGTGGCCGGACCATCTTACCCTCTGAATATCCTCGTCGGGAATGTCGCGCGCGCCCTTTTGCACCCCGATCCAACGCCGTTTCTGGGAGGCAAGGATGGCCCGCGGATCGCGCTTCATGAGGAGGAAGCCAGCCTGTGCGAACTCAGCCCGGATCCGCTCCCGATAATAGAGATTCATGGGCGTGTGCTCGACGATAACACTCGCGCCTTCGCGCCGTGCGAGCCAGTCGAGATAGGCGGGAAACACGGCTTCGCCGGGCCGGGCGATGGCATTTTCGGGCGGGTCGGGCCATTCGGCGATCTCGCCGTTCTTCACCGCGAAAAACCCCGCCTCGTCCTGAACCACGCAGAGCTGCGAAACGAGGTGACGGCCCGCATCGGGTCGAGTGGCCGCCTTGGGATCGAGCAGGTTGTAGAAATGCAGTTCCTCGGTGGCGAAGACCTCGGGATGCCGCCCGAGCGCTTCGGCCAGCACCGACGTGCCGGACCGGCTTGCCCCCACCACGAATACGACCTTCGCCATCAAACGCCTTTCCCAAGGTGCGCTGCCATTCGATACCCTCCCGATGCGCGCCGGGTCACTCGGCCATCCGCCTTGCAAGGTCCTCGCGCCAGTCCGCAAGGTCGAGGCCGGTGATCTCTTCGAGCCCTTTGAGATCGTCCCGCATCGCGTCGAGGACCGCGCGGGGGGCGGTCGCCATGATCGCCTCGGGGTCGTCTTCGAGCGGGCTCTGGTTCAGCTT
Source organism: Erythrobacter sp. (assembly GCF_040217515.1). Lineage (GTDB taxonomy): Bacteria > Pseudomonadota > Alphaproteobacteria > Sphingomonadales > Sphingomonadaceae > Erythrobacter. The sequence continues at coordinate 230,289 of NZ_JAVJPT010000003.1, read as the reverse complement.
TTCGAGAGCGAGGAATACGCTGCGCTTGAGGCTTCTCGGGAACATCCTCACGATCGCCCGGCGCAGGGGCGACTTGCCGCCGGGCGCATGGATCGCATCGCGCAGGAACGCGCTTCGCGCTTCGCTCGCCGTGTTGGAGCGCGCCGCGAAGTCGACCGTCTCGGGTGCCGGTTCGACCCCTATGAAAGCGCAAATCCGGCGGTATCCCGCCTCCCCCAGTTCGTCCGATCGCATGAAGAGGAATTCCGCCTGCGGAAATTGCTCCCGGAAGCGCTTCACCTGCTCGGCGTAACGACTGCGCGCGGTGTATCCGAGGTGATCGGCGGCGAACCCGTCGGGGTCATCGTGCAACCGCGACCCCTCGAGCGTAAGGGCCTCGCGAAAGTCGTGCGTTTCGTATCCCCGGCGACGGGACATGAGATATTGCGACAGCGCTCGCTTGAGCGGATGCCGCAGGAGCACGATGAACCTGTGCGCATCGCTCGTCGCCCCGATATTGGCCGCAGCTTGCGGCCGGTAGAGATATTCCGGATCGACCTCGCCCACTGCCTTTCCCTCGATCGCCTTCGGGAATTGCTCGCGGTACCATCCCGCACCCTTCGCGAACCGGTCGGGGTCGGCGAAAAAGCGGGTTTCCTTGTGAACCGGAAGCGCGATCGCGGGATGGGCGGCGAGCCAGTCATGGACACTCGTCGTCCCGGCCTTCTGCGCTCCCACCACGAGGAAGTCGATCGCTATCGGGGTCGATACGCTCACCTTGCGGCCTCCTCGATCGCTTTCGCGAGATGGTCGGCGCGCCTCGCATTGAACGGCGACAGCCGCCCGGTCGCCCGCAGGGTCCGCAGCCGTCGTGCCGGCAGGTCGCCGTCGCCGATAATGCGTGCATAGAGGACCACGCTGCGCGCTTCGTAGGCGAGCATTTCATTCCTTCCCGGCATAGTGGCCCCGCCTTCGTGGCGAACCTCGATCTCATGGCAGACGCTTGGCGGGCCGAGCTTTTCGGCCAGACGCCGGCTCAGTTCGACTTCCTCGAGATAAAGGAAGAACCGTTCGTCGAATCCGCCGACCTCCTCGAACGCGTGGCGCGGCACGACGAAGAAGGCCCCGTTCGGGTAGGTGAAGCGATACAGGGGCCTGAAGAGGTGAAGCCACCGACGGGTCATCGCGATGTCGGTAAGAAGGTTGCGATATTCCGGCCGGAGCGTAAGCGGCGCGCTCAGTTTCGTGCCCGATTTCTGGCGCGGTCCGCCCCAGCGATCGGGCAGGAAATGACCCTCCAGCCCTCCGATGGGTGCGAGAAATTCGATGTCGGGGTTCACGAAGGCCAGAAGGTCGCCCGAGGCCCGCGCTGCGCCCGCATTGCAGCCCGCCCCGAAACCGTGGTTCTCGGTGTATTCCAGGGTGACGCAGAAGCCTGCCTCCCGCAGCCGGTCGGCGTGCTGCCCGGTCCGGGTATCGCCCGAATTCTCGACCAGATGAAACGCGATGCGCTCGCGGTATTCGTCCGCGTCGTGATGGGCCAGGAACGAGCCGACATAGGGCGCGAGGATATCGAAGGACCTGTGGCAGACCGTGACGATCGAGATCATGGCGGGCGCTCCTGCAGCGGGATTCGACGAGGCGGGAACGGCTAGAAAGCGCGCGCGGGTGCGGTGGATCCCACGCGTCGCGCGCCCGGGCGGGAGCGCGACCCGACCCGTCGCCGCCGCCCCGCACGGGCCTGCAGCAGCATGATGCCGAACGACGTGCTCCAGACGATCAGCAGCCCGTCGAAGCTCGTCTTGTTGAGGGGGCCGGAGATGAGCGCGGATGTCAGCAGCATCACCAGCGCACCGCCGCGCACGATTCGCGAATGGATTTCGAACTCGGCCGAACGCGCGCGCAGACGGGCGGAGAACGGGCGGATCATGAAAGCGAGATAGGCGGCTAACCCGATAACACCCGTCTTCACCAACAGTTCGAAATAGACATTGTGGAGTCTGGGCAAGCTCAGCACGTCACGGCTGCGGAAGGTGACAAGCCTGCCGAGGTCGATGTTCGTTCCGTGCCCGAGCCCGACAATCCTTTCCGGAAAGGATGCCTGCAGCCAGGTCGCGTAGGCCCGGTAGGCCTCGAACCCGCGCCAGTTGCGATACATGTCGAGACGCGAATCGCCGGTTTCGAACATCACCTCGTTGAGCGAATTCTGCAGCTTGCCGAAAAAGCTCACATTATGGAAATCGTACTGCGGCAGCAGCGGGAATAACGCTGCGATCGCCAGCGTGATGAATCCGAACACGAAAAGCGCCCGCCCGCCGGCCTGCAGCGCGCCGTAGGCTGCGAGCCAGCCGATCCCGAAAGTGAGCAGGGTCGCCCGCGATTCGCTCAGCGCGATCATTCCCACTACGGCGCATATGGTTGCGGCCCGGATGATCGTGCGCCCACGGGCTTTGGCGGGATAGAACTTCCACACGAACGGCGCCATGAACGCGGCGAGGAAGGATGTCGGCCGCAGTTCCCCTTCTTCCAGCGCCACCGTTGTCAGGGCGTTGAGCGTGTGGGCCAGCGCAACCGCGATGACGACCACCGCCATCATCTTCATCCAGTTGCGGTCGGTCCTGAAGAGATAGGCGAAAATGAGGCCGAGCGACACGATCGCGGCCGGCTTCAATATGTACCATATGTCCTTGAGCACCGCTCCTGCCGGATGGCCCAACGAAAATGTCGTGCCGGCGAGCAGCACGATGAGAAGCGGTATCGCCGGGTTCTGCGCAGTGAAGAAGAAGCTCGGGCGCAGCGCCAAGAGCAGCAGCACGACCGCCGCCATCAACGGCCAAGAATAGATTTCGGCCGGCGCGAATTCCATGATCAGGATCAGCAGGGCAATCAGCGGTGGGTTCATCGTGTTTTTTCCGGCGGCAGATGCGCCCCTTTCTGTTGACGATGTGCGAGAGCAGCCTTGAGACCGGATCATTCCCCGCGAGGCCGTCACCCCTAATGCGGCTTGGCGCTGCGCGCTAGAGGGAGCCACGATCCGGCCTGTTGCCGCACAGCGCACGCGAGCAGGGGCTCACACCGGACCGGAGAAAAAGCGGAGCCGACGGAAAAGTATCGCCGCTGCGAACAATTTGATGACGACAAGCCCGATCGCCACGCCAATCGCCGCGCCGAGCGCGCCGTAATCGGCGGCGAACACCAGCACGCAGGCGGCAAGCACCACGAAACCCAGCGCGCGGGAAATCAGGTTTTCCCGCTCGTGGCCGGTCATTGCGAGGAAGAGAGCCGGAGCCCCGAGCGCGACGAAGAAAAGCTGGGCAAGGCACAGCACGGCCATGGGAAGAAAAGACGCATCGACGAACTCCGGCCCGAAGGTGAGGCCGATGATCGGCCTGCCCCAGATCAGGAGTATCGCCGCAATCGGCAACGCCGCAGCCAGCGCCAGCCGGGCGGCCGAACGCGAAAGCCGGACCAGCTCGGAGCGATTGCCCTCCATGTGCGCCTGCACGATCTTCGGGCCGAGGATCGCGTTGACGAATGTAAGTGGCAAGGCGACGAGCTGCGATCCCCGCTCGGCGACCTTCAGATAGGCGACTTCCGCTTCGTTGCCGAGAAAACCGAGCGTCAAGGTCGCAAACTGGGAAATCAGCAAGCCCAGGCCGGTGATCATCGCGAATGAGAGGAAAGCCGCCGATAGCGACCGGAACTCATCCAGCGATACCAGCGCGAGGCGCAATTTGTCGCGCGGCGGCTGCCTGAAAGCATAGGACAGCGCGACGATCGTGGCCGCGCAAAGCCCGGCGAACTGGGCGATGAGCGCGCTGTCGGAATCGAGACGCCCGGCGAACCGGAGCGATGCAGCGCCGAGCAAGAGTAGCGTCGGCGGGATCAGCTGGCGCAAGGCTTCGCCGAAGCTCGGCCGGCCGAACCCCTTTGCTATGCCCTCGCCGAAAGACACGAAGGCGAGCCCGGGCACGAGCGCGAGCGCGAGGCCGGTCGCGAGGTCGGATTCGCCTGCCGTCAGGCGCGCGATCCCCAGCACGCAGGCCGCCAGGGCGCAGGAGGCGGCGACAATCCAGAGGCTCGCCGTCGTCACCAGGCGGCCATAGCGCTGCCACTCTCCCGACTGCCTGGTTTTCGCCACCTCACGCGTAAGCAGGAGCGCAAGCCCGCCCCCGACTGGGAGCGACAGGATGGTCGCGAAAGCGATTGTGAAGCTGAATTTCCCGAATTCCTCGACCGGCATCCACCTTGCCAGGAGGATGTTGACCAGGAGCGACAGGGGAACCCCGACAGCGTAAACCGCTGAAACCGATAGAAATAGGCGCAGCATGATCGGTATTTTTCTCCCGAAAGGATGCGCTAAAGGGCGCGCCTGCGGGATCCCTCCCAATGGCGCGCGCTAATGATCGATGCCGGCCTCACAGTCGTTTCGTGAATCGTCCGATGCGATCGATTACACGGGCGACGCCCCTAGGCCGGTCGAGGGTTTCATTGAGAAAGTAATCGGTTTCGACATCGATCGCGTCGAGCTCGGCTGCGGCAAGGAACGCGGGCAGGATCGACCCGTCCTGTTCGAGAGCGGCATCGTAATCGATGATGCGTGGCTCTCCGAAACGCTCCCAGAACCCGCGCAGCGCCTCCCAGTCGAAATACCAGTCCGCATCGACTCTTTCGGCATCGCCGAGGGATGCAATGCGGCCTGCAACGCCCATGGTGTCGAGTTGGCGGTCCCAGGACCGTCGGCGCTTGCCGACCTCCCGAAACGCAATGATTGGCACGATCCGGTCGAACAGCCCCTCGAAACAGCGCTCGAGCGCCTCCGCTTCCGCCTCTGTGCGAAGGAAGGAAAAGGCTTCGCTGCTGACAATGAGGCGATCGCCGCGCGAGGTCCGCGCCCAATCCCGGAAGCGATCGACCTGTTGTTCGCAAGCGGCCTTCTCGCTGCTCTGGGAACCATTGAGCCGCATGGGCGTGGGCAGTTCCGCCCTTATGAAACAATGCGCCAGCGCCCAGGCATTCGCTCGCGCGGCATCGTTGCGACCGCGTTGGATGCGACTGCTTTCAAGGAAAACACTTGCTCCGAGGTCTTCAACCCGCCCGGATTCCTGGCGCAGGAACTCCTGTATCGATGTCGTCCCGGTCTTGTGCGGGCCGACGTGGATGAACAAGCTTCGCACTGTGCTGGCTCCCTCGAGCGCGTCTCAATCATCGGTTCAGCCGCCTCAGTTCGGCCCCGAATTGGACCCGACGAAGCTCGGAAACGGTACTTCAGGAGCTGGCCGGGCCGCTCGCACCCATGACGGTGATTTCGGCAAATCACAAGTCGGTGCGAAGAAGGAGCCCGAGACCTCGGTCCCAATCAGGATGGACCGGACTCGCCCGCTCGCACCAGGCGTCGGCCGCGAAAGGAGAGCAAGGCATGCGGCATAACGGCAGGAGTGAGCTTTCACATCAAGGCACGTTCGCTATGCTAACGCTCACAATTGACCTCAGATCGGGGGTGCTTTGACCTTGCGCCCGGCCCCACAGGAGCTAGTGAGCAATCTGATTCACATCCGAAGAGGAAGTTCTTCTGATTGGCTTTGATGCCGATTTTTCCTATTCGCCGAGTCCAGTGGGTCGCACCGCATTCCGCATCGCCCATGCCAGGTGCCGATGCAAAGGAGCAGAAGCTGTAATGCGAGCCGCCAACGACCCGCTCCAAGAGACGCGTTGCCGTCAAACGCCCATAAGCCGAACGCGGATCGATGCCGGAATGATGCAGTCGCAATCGCAAAACCTGACGATCCCGACATCCCGCCGAATCTTCGGACGGTCCGATGTCCAGCTGCTGCTTTTGCTTTTCGCCGGCCTTATGCCCTTGGTGGTCGTCTGGACCGGTATCCGCAACCTTCCGCTCGAAAACGCTCTGATCCTGAACACGCTTTACGCGCTTGCCCTCGCGATTACCGCCGGGTGGTATGTCATTTCGCGGCTGCGCTCCTACGCCAAGACGCAGCAGCTTACTTACGTCTTCCCGATCAATTTCCTGATGTTCAGCACGGTGCTGGCGGTGATCGCCATCCTGCGGGCGGATTATTCGGCGGTGCTCTATTTCTGGGGCGCCGTGAGCGCGACGACGGCGAGTTTCGTGCTCAACGTCATCAATCGCGGGACACGTTCGCTCCATTTCGTGATCCCCGGCGGGCGGACGGACGAGATCGCGTTATACGGCAATTTCATTGCCGCACCCGAACTCGTCGAATTGCGCAGCCTGCTCGAGGCCAAGCGGATCGACGGGGCGATCGTCGCCGACCTGCATCACGATCACCCCGACGAGTGGGAACGGCTCTTCGCGCAGGCGGCGCTAAAGGGTATCCCGGTTTACCACCACCGGCAGATCGCGGAGATGCAGAGCGGCCAGGTCAAGATTTCGCACCTGAGCGAGAATGATCTGGGTTCACTGATCCCCAACGCACCCTACATCCCCATCAAGCGGCTGGTCGATATCCTCGCCGCGGTCGCTCTGCTGCCCGTATGCCTGGTGCTCTTTCCGATTATCGCGTTGGCGATCAGGCTGGATTCGCCCGGGCGGGTCTTCTTCGTCCAGGAACGGGTCGGCTTTCGCGGGCAACCGTTCCGGATGTTCAAGTTCCGAACCATGCTTGACTTGAAGGCGGTTCCCGACTGCGAGCGCGAAAGCGCGATGACCAAGGCCGACGATGACCGGATCACACGCATCGGGCGCTTCCTGCGCAAGACGCGGATCGATGAATTGCCGCAAATTTTCAACGTCCTGCGGGGCGACATGAGCCTTATCGGCCCCCGGCCCGAGGCGATGGCGCTGTCGGAATGGTACGAAGGCGAATTGCCGTTCTATTCCTATCGCCACATCGTGCGCCCGGGCATCACCGGGTGGGCGCAGGTCAATCAGGGCCACGTGACGGACGTCAGCGACATCCTCTCTAAATTGCGCTACGACTTCTATTACATCAAAAACATCTCGCTCTGGCTCGACCTGTTGATCGTGCTCAAGACGCTACGCGTGGTCTTGACCGGGAGCGGCGCGAAGTAGCGCTGCAGAGGACGAGAAGGCCTTGCGCACCATCCTCGTCACCGGTTCGGCCGGGTTCATCGGCTACCACCTGGCCGAGCTGCTGCTCGGCGAAGGGTTCAGGGTGGTCGGCTATGACGGTTTGACCGACTATTACGACGTGCGGCTGAAACAGCGCCGTCACGAAATGCTCCTGCGCCACGAGGATTTCCGCGCAGAGATCGGCATGCTGGAGGATTTCGAGCGGCTGCACGCGCTGGCGATGGAGGAAAAGCCGGAGGTGATCGTGCACCTCGCCGCGCAGGCGGGGGTGCGCTACAGCCTCGAAAATCCGCGGGCCTATGTCGATGCCAACCTCGTCGGGGCGTTCAACGTCATGGAGTGCGCCCGCGAGCTCGATGTGGATCACTTGCTGCTGGCGTCGACCAGCTCGGTCTACGGCGCGAATACCGTAATGCCCTTCCATGAGCGGCAGCAGGCCGACACACCGCTCACCCTCTACGCTGCGACGAAAAAGGCGAACGAGGCGATGACCCACGCCTATGCGCATCTGTGGGACCTGCCGACCACGTGTTTTCGATTCTTCACCGTCTATGGGCCATGGGGCCGGCCCGATATGGCGCTGTTCAAGTTCACCCGCGGCATCCTCGAAGGCACGCCGATCGACATCTACAACGAGGGCGAGATGTACCGCGACTTCACTTACGTCGCGGACCTCGTACGCGGGATCCGCCTCCTGATTGACGCTCCGCCGGAGCGGCCCGCAAGTCCCGGCGACATAGGCGCGCATGACAGCCTATCGTCGGCTGCACCGTGGCGCGTTGTCAATATCGGCAATTCGGACAAGGTCCGGCTGATGGACTTCGTGACTGCGATCGAGACGGAATGCGGGCGCGAGGCGGTCAAGAACTTCATGCCGATGCAAAAGGGCGACGTGCCCGCGACCTGGGCGGATGCGACGCTGTTGAAGGAACTGACCGGCTATGCACCGCAGACCGGGATAGGCGAGGGAGTGAAAGCTTTCGTCGCCTGGTACCGCGATTATTACGACGTCTGATGGCGCGCGGGCCGTTGAAACCCCTCACTTATCGTCGGATGGCAATTCGCCCGGCTGGATCGCATCCAGCGGAACCTGGTCTTCGTCGCCATCATCGAAGGGCCCCGGCTTCGAAGGTTCGATCGGGGGCTGACGTTCGGCCGTGTCGACGGGCGGCGGGGTGAGGGTCGGATCGACTTCGCCCGGCAGAGCCTGGTCGCGCTCCCGCTCGAGCCGCTGCATGTATTCGCGCTCGATCATTTCGACACGCTCCTGTTCGGCGGCTGCCTCTTCATCGATCGTCGAAAGGCGCTCCTGCCGCGCCTCCTCGATCAGCTGGCTGAAGCGCACGGTCTCGGCCTCGGAGCGGTCCTTGTAAGCGGCCTCGATGAAGCGCTGGTTGCACCCGGTGAAACCACCCGCCCCGGCCGGATCGCACGACATGGCGCCGAAAGCGCCGACATATTTCAGTTTTTCGACTTCGCGTACGCGCGAGATGTTCTCGGGCGAGTCGCTCTGGCGCAGGTTCTTCGGGATGCGATAACGCTCGGCCTCGACGAGGATTTCGCAAATCACGATCTCGTCATCGGCCGTTGCCTCGGGGCACTCGTCCTCGCTGTAGGCGATGACCATGTTGACCTTTTCGCCGCCCGCGCTCTGCGCTGCGGCAGGCACTGGCGGCAAGAACGCGGCGAGGCCAGCGCTGGCGGCCATTCCGGCGATCCGGGAAAAGTGCATCATGATCTGTCCTCTCGTCCTCGCAAGGCCCTGCGCGCATTATCACGCCTTGCACCCTTGGCAATGGCGCGTGAACCGCATCTGAAGCACTGCGCGCCCGATCAGGCCCGGGAAGGGGCCGTCATATCCGCTCAGAGACCCTGATCGCGATGCGACAGCCGAGCTTGATCGCGCCGGCGAGAAGCGGGTAGGCCGGTGCCCGTTCCGCACCATTGGCGAGCGCGGCGTCGCGATGCTGGCGCTCGTCTTCGCGGAATTCCTCGATCATCTCGGCGAGCTCGGGATCGGCCCCGGTCTCGGTCAGGCGGTCGAGCTGCTCGGAATAATGCTTGTCGATTTCCTCCTCGACCGCCGCAGTGCAGGCCATTGCCGCCTCTGGGCCGAGCAGCGCCGTGCCCGCACCGAGCGCATAACCCGCAGCGGACCAGAACGGATGCAGCGCGGTCGGTCGCACGCCGCGTTTCACCAGCATGTCGTCGAAACGAGCGCGGTGGCCTTCTTCCTGGTCGGCCATGTGGCGGATTTCCGCCGAATGGGGGCCGCGATCACCCATCACGGCGATCTGCCCCGCATAGATGCGCGTCGCGCCGAATTCCCCGGCCTGATCGACCCGGATCATGCGGTGAAGTTCATCGCGGTTCATGCCTGCTCCTTTGTCGCTGACAGGAGCAAGATGGCGATGCCCCCGATGGATGAAAAGAGGAAATTCCACCCGGCGAGCGATATGCCGAAAAGCGTCCACGGTGCCTGGTCGCAGCGGATCAGAGGCGCGGCGGAGGGATCGAGCACGTCGAGCCCGCCCGCGACGCGCGCGCATCCCGTAATGCCCTCCCACCAGCCATATTCGACCCCGGCATGAAATCCGCCGATCAGGCCGGAGGTGATGATCGCGAGGCCCGCCAGCGCGCTCCAAACGCGCGGCGGGACGGCTACGAACGACACGAGACCGAAGGCAAGCGCGGCGAAATGCGGATAGCGCTGCCACCAGCACATCTCGCACGGATAGAGGCCGAAGCCGTATTGCGACATATAGGCCCCGCCGAGCAGGCCTGCGGGGATGGCGACGGCGAGCAGCCGCGCCTCTTTCAAACCAGCCATGACGTGGGCCCTAGCCGCCTCAGTCGCGCAGCGCTATCGAACTCTTCGTCGTGCGGCGCAGCGTCTCGAGCGCATAGTGCAGCTGGAAATCCTCGATCCCCTGCTCCTCGAGCTCTTCGGCCGTAAGCTGGAAGCGCGGGTCCTTGACCGTGTCGTTCTCCAACTCCTCGTCCTCGATCCCGATCTCGTTGACGAGATGGCCGCGCAGGTCGCTTTCGCGGGTGAGGTATTTCTGGCGCAGCGCGAGGTCCGGGTCGGACAGTTGCGGCACCGCGATATCGGGCTCGATCCCGCCTTCCTGCACCGAATTGCCCTTGGGCGTGTAATAGCGCGCGGTCGTAAGCTTGAGCGCGGCATTGGGGCCGAGCGGCAAGAGCGACTGGACCGATCCCTTGCCGAAACTGCGTTCACCCATGACGAGCGCCCGGCGATGATCCTGCAGCGCCCCGGCGACGATTTCGGATGCCGATGCCGAGCCCGCATCGATCAGCACGATCAGCGGCACGCCTTCGGCCATGTCACCCCGGAATACGGTTTCCGCGTCATAGAGCAGCGTCTCGCCCCGCGCGCGGCCGCGCTGCGAGACGATGCGGCCCGAATCGAGGAACAGGTCCGAAAGGGCCACGGCTTCATCGAGGCTCCCGCCCGGATTCTTGCGCAGGTCGAGCACGAGGCCGGACACGCGCCCCGCCGCCTCTTCGCGGATCTTCGCCCAGGCGCGGAACACGTCGGCCCCGACATCGGCGGAGAACTCGTTGACCGTGATGACGCCGATATTGCCGGCGGAAAGTTCGTGAGTCACCGGCTCGAGCTCGATCACGCCGCGCGTCACGGCGACCTCGAAGGGTTCTTCGCGGCCCGAGCGAAAGATCGTCAGCTCGATCGATGTGCCGGCCTTGCCGCGCATCCGCGCGACCGCTTCGTCGAGATCGCCGCCATAGATCAGCTCGCCGTCGAGATGGGTGATGTAATCGCCCGCCTTGACGCCCGCCTTGGCCGCCGGGCTGCCCTTGAAGGGCGAGACGACCTTGACCGCACCGTCCTCCATCACGACCGACAGGCCAAGACCGGAATAATTCCCGTCGATCAGCGTGTTGAGCCGTTCGAGATCGCTCCCGTCGAGATAGGCCGAATGCGGATCGAGCGCGGCGAGCATGCCGTCGATAGCCCCGCGCACGAGCTTTTCGTCCGAAACGTCCTCGACATAGCTGGCTTTCACGCGCTGGTAGGTGGCGAACAGCTTGGCGAATTCGGGTCCGGCGCGGCCGTCGATCTGGGCCATGCTCGCCGTGGTGGCGGGCACGAGGGCGACGGCGGTGACGAGCGCTGCGCTGCGCAGCAGTCCGGCAATTTTCATGAGGACGGGAAGCTCCTTTCGAACGCTTTTGTATACGCAGGCGCGGCTTAACGCCAGATGAGAACCGCGAAGACCTTCCCGTGGTCCCGCTCCGGGGCATGCGCGCGGCACTGAGAACGGGGTCGTGCGCCCTTCGGCATGCCCGGTCGATATAGTCAGCCGAGCCGATTAACCAAGGTGATCGAGAGGATTGACCGGTTCCCCCTCCTGCCGGAGTTCGACCGCGATCGCCGGATCCTCGTCCGGCGCCGTGCCAAGCGGGCTTCCGCCGATGACCCGCGCGCCCACTGGGACCTCGCTCCGTGCCAGTCCGGTGACGAGGCTGGTCCAGCCGCCGTCATGCTCGACGATCACGATACGGCCGAAACCGCGATAAGGCCCCGCGAAAACGACCCGCCCGCTGGCAGGAGCGACGACCTGCGCGCCCGGTGCGGGGGCAAGCGTGATGCCCGTGCTGGCGAGGCCGCCCTCACGCCTTTCGCCGAACCCGATCAAAGTGCGTCCCTGCACCGGGAGCCGGAAGTCGCGCGGCGGGGCGGTATCGGCGGGGGGTGTCGGGGCGTATGTTTCGGCAGGGGCGGAAGCCTGCGCCCCTGCGCCGATCGCGGCAGGCCGGGGGACCGGACCAGGCAGTGCGGCCAGTTCGCGGCGCAGCGCAGCGGCCTCGTCGAGGCGATCGATCAGCCCGTCGAGATCGCGGGCTTCCTCGGCAAGGGCGAGTGCGCGCTCCTCTTCGCGCAAGGCGTTGCGCCGCGCCTCGCGGCCCGCGAGCCGCTGGCGGGTTTCAAGCGCGGCGAGTTCGGCCCGGCGTTCCTCGAGGCGCGCTTCGGATAGCTCGAGCTCGGCGAGCGCACGGGCGGCGCGCCGCTCGAGCCTGCGGCCCTGCTCGATTTCCGCCCGCAATGTCGCGGTGCGGCGGCGGATTTCGGGGACAGCGGTTTCAAGAACGGCACGGACGAGGACGAGATCCTCCAGCGATCCGGGTTGCAGGGCCGAGAGCGCCAGCGGGCGGCGGGCACTGGTCTGCAGGGCTCCGGTAAGGCGGGCGAGCGGTTCGCGGCGCTGCGCCAGCCGCGCAGCGAGCGCCTCGCGCGCGGATTGGGCAATCGAGAAACGCGCCCGCGCGGCGGCGATCTCGGCCTCGGCCTGCTGGATTCGGGCCGCGAGCGCGGCAGCCTGCTGCGCCGTCCGATCGGCCGCTTCGCCCGCCTCCTCGGCCGCCTTGGCAAAGCGCGCGGCGCGCTGCTCGGCCTGGCGGCTTTCGCGCGTCGCCCGGTCGAGCTCGGCCTCGGCCGCCTCGGACTCCATCATGCGCAGGTCGCGCTGGGCGCGCGCCTGCGGCAGGGCCGTGGCAAGAACGGCGAGCGCCAATGCAACCCCTGCGACCAGAAATGTCGGGTGCGCCTTCATGGTCTTGTCCTGCCCCATCATTGGCCGCGATGATAGGGATGCCCGGCAAGTATGCTGGTCGCGCGGTAGAGCTGCTCCACCAGCATCGCGCGAGCGAGCAGGTGCGGCCATGTCGCGGGCCCGAAAGCATAGAGCAGGTCGGCGGCCTCGCGCTCCTCGCGCGAGTGGCCGTCGGCAGCCCCGAGAACGAAGCGAGCCTCGCGAATGCCTTGGTCGCGCCACTTGCCGAGGAGTTCGGCGAGAGCCCGGGACGAGAAGGCCTTGCCGCGTTCGTCCAGCAGGACAGTGCAATGCGGGCTGAGGGGCTCGGGTATCCGCCCGCCGGTTTCGGGCAGTTCGGTGAACCGGGTTGGCCAGGTCATGCGCTTGTCATAGCGCGCAACCAATTCCGCCTCGGGCGAGCGGGCGATCTTCCCGCGAGCGATGACGTGGAGGAGGATAGGCGTGTCCCCTTGTTTCTGTTCGCCCCTCCGAACGAAGTCCTCGGTGGTGTTCCTCCCTCGCTCCGCACTGTCGGGCAAGCGCGGGCGAAGCGGAGCACGCCCAGCGAGGACGCAGCCGCGGGTGGGGGTGCGAAAAGAAGACCGAAAAGAAAACTAGGCCCGCCCGCTTGCCGCTTCGCCGGTCTCGAATGACCACATACGCTCGAGATTGTAGAAGCTGCGCACTTCGGGCCGGAACAGGTGCACGATGACATCGCCGGCATCGATCAGGACCCAGTCTGCCGCAGGAAGGCCCTCGACCCTGGCCGGACCGAAACCCATTTCCTTGACCTTTTCGGCAAGCTTTTGCGCCATGGCGGCAACCTGCCTGGTGGAACGCCCGCTTGCTATGACCATGTAATCGGCGATCGAGCTCTTTCCTTCCAGCGGGATAGAGACGATGTCCTGTGCCTGGTCGTCATCGAGCTGGGCAAGGACGAGGGCGTGCAGGTCGGTGTCGTTCACGTCAGCGGCCACCAGCGCGGCCGTCGGGCGGGCGCCGGCCGCAGCCGACACGGTGTGTGCCTGGGTCATAGGCGAATGTAAGTCTCCAGATGGCGGGGCGTAAGGGCATGGGGGCATGAACGGCAACGCCGCGTTTCATGCATCCTCCCCGGGATCGATCCGGCGAGAGGTCAGCCGGTCGCGCAGCGGGGTGCTGCCGAATTCGGATGCCCAATCCTCCCGTCCGCGGCGGATATCCGAGGCCGAGCGTGGGTCTGGATCGAAACGCAGAAACACCAGTGCCGGTGCGCTCCATCGCCCCCGTTTCCGAAAACTGGCCGCCGACACACGGTAGCGCCGGAGCCAGACCATGGCGGGGCTCGTCATGGCTTGAGCATTATAGCCGGGCCTTGCAATGACCGCAATCGGCATTGTCCGTGCGATCATGCGCCAGCCTTTCCACAGGTGGAACTGGGCGAGATTGTCGGCCCCCATCAGCCAGACGAACTCTCGGTGCGGATAGCGCCCGACAAGGCGGCGCAGGGTCTCGACGGTATAGCGCGTGCCCAGTTCGTCCTCGATCGCGGTGGGCACTATCCTCGCTCGCCGGCTCTGCGCTTCGGCCGAACGCAGCCGGGTGAGGAGGGGGGCCATGTCCTTGTCGGACTTGAGCGGATTGCCGGGCGAGACCAGCCACCACGCCTGATCGAGCCCGAGGGCGTCGATGGTGAAGCGAGTGATGCGGCGGTGGCCGCCATGCGCCGGATTGAAGCTTCCACCGAGCAGGCCGATGCGCCGGATGGATCGCGTCGCGCAATCCTGCAGTTTGGCAAATGGGGGGATCGTATTGGAGGACGAAATCATGGAAGGGAGGCGCCTGGCCGCGCGAGCCGAGGGGCAAACGCTCGTTTGTAATGCGTGGTCATCCCGGACCGCCTAGCAGCCGATGGCCGCGCTGTCAGGCCCGCCGCCGGGACCGTCCGACGGAAAAGGAAACGGCCTGGCAATCGGCTTTGCACGAGCGCCATTCAATCCCGGTTCATGCTTCCGTTCGCATCGAATCGAAGAAATCGCGACAAACTTTGCTACCGCCTGCAACGTTTCGTCGCGCTTATCCTTCGGCTCGCCCGTTAGTGCGGTCGGGAGATTCGACCCGTTTACCTCCGCCCGTTAGCCAGATGTCGGGTTCATACAAGGAATCGGGGCGCTCTTGTCAGACAATTCATCCGTACGCCCACTTGGCGAGAGGCTGCGTCAGTGGTTTCCCGAACGCGAGTTTTTCATGCGTTCGCAAGGGCACGTCCGCTTCATCAGGATTTCATCGCGACTGCAGATGGGTCTGGCCGGGGCGACACTGGCACTCGGGATCGGTTGGGCCGGATCGATGGGCGTCATGGCGTGGGGCCAGCATCGGGCGGAAGCGGACCTTGCCTCCTTTCAATCCGAAAAGGCGCGTGTGGCGACCGCTCAGGAACGGCTCGAAGCCTATGGCGGTGATCTTGAGCGGGTGGTCGATGAACTGAACGAGCGTCAGAAATTTCTCGACGCGATGGCACAGATGCTGCCTGACGATATCAAATCCGCAACGGACGGCGTAAGCGATTCGAGCGCCGAGACCGCCAAGACCGTCGAGAAGGTCACCGCATTCCTCCCGCAGGCCCGCGGCCTTGCCGAAATCGAAGCGCGCCAGCTTGCGTTTGTGGAGGAGATCACGCGCTTCGCAGACTGGCGCGCGAAAAGGGCTGAAACTGCCTTGCGCAAGCTCGACCTCGACCCCGTTCTCATGGCCCGCAATGCCGAGCGCAGTGGCGGCGGCGTGGGCGGCCCGCTCGAGCTTCTCGGGACATCGGATGACGGCTCGATTGATCCGCGTTTCGAGCGGCTCGGCCTCAGCCTGGCCCGAATGGCGGCGCTCGAACGGGCGCTCGACGGGATCCCGCAGGTCGTGCCGGCCAGCGTCGACAAGATCACTTCCGGTTTTGGCTATCGCCGCGATCCCTTCACCCGGCGCGGTGCAATGCATTCGGGAATCGATTTCAAGGGCGCCTTTGGATCGCCCATTTTCGCCGCGGCCAAAGGCGAAGTGATCTTCGCGGGCTGGAAGTCCGGCTATGGCAAGGTCGTCGAAGTCACTCATGCCAGCGGCCTCGTCACCCGCTATGCCCACATGTCACGACTCGATGTGAGGCGCGGCGACAAGGTCGAAGCCGGGGCGACGCTCGGCGGGCTGGGCAGCACCGGTCGGTCGACGGGCCCGCACTTGCATTTCGAGGTTCGCCTCAACAATCGCGCGGTCAATCCGCGCCCCTTTCTGGAGACAGCCCCCGATGTTCTCGAAGAAGCCCGCCGAACAGGCGCGCCCCGCCGCCGCAACTCAGAAAGCGGTGAGTAGGCCCATGGCTTCGGGCAGCTCGACCTTCTCCGTGATCGGCTCCGATGTCGCGATCAAGGGGGACGTTTCCGCATCGGCAGATCTTCATATCGACGGCCGGATCGAAGGCGATATCAAGTGCGCTTCGCTGGTCCAGGGCGAAACAAGCGAGATTCACGGTGCGGTCATCGCGGAAAGCGCGCGGCTCGCCGGGCGGGTGGTCGGTTCGATCACCGCGCGCGAACTCGTCATTCTCAAAAGCGCGCGCATCGAAGGCGATGTCCATTATGACGCGCTGACGATCGAACAGGGCGCGGAAGTCGACGGCCGTTTCTCGCCCAGTTCGCAGCGCCAGGCCAAACATGCCGTGCCGGCCGGCGAACCGGACACGGACGAGGCGACGCTTCAGCTTGCGAACTGAGGCGGATAATGGACTGAAACCGGGGGCCTGAAATCCGGTGCAGGGCAGCCGGACGCGCCTCGCCGCTTCGATAGTCGCTACAACACCTCGGCGCGCAGGGCCTTGCGGTCAAGCTTGCCGATGATCGTGCGCGGCAATTCCTCGCGGATCACCACCTCGTCGACCCGCTCGTGCTTGCCGACATGGTGGTTGAGCCAGTCCTTCAGCTCCTCCGCACTGGTGGCCGCGCTGTTTCGAAGCGTCACGAAAGCACGCGGAACCTCACCCAGATAATCCTCCGGTACGCCGATCACGAGCGCTTCCTTCACCGCGTCGTGCTTCAGGATTTCATCCTCGACCACGCTGGGGAAGACCTTGAACCCGCCGACCGATATCATGTCCTTGATCCGGTCGACGATGGAAAGAAACCCGTCCTCGTCCATCACCGCGACATCGCCCGTGCGCAGATAGCGCTTGTTCGCGTGGGTGACGAAAGTTTCCGCATCGGCCTCGGGCCGGTTCCAGTAGCCGCGCATCACCTGCGGCCCATGGATCGCGAGTTCGCCCGGTTCGCCTTCGGGGGCCAGCTTCCCAGGGTCCTCCTTGTCTAGCAGCAGGATTTCGGTTCCGGCTACCAGCTGCCCGATCGTGCCCTTCTTACGGACTCCCTCATACGGGTTGACCGAGACGACGCCCGCGCTTTCGGTCAACCCGTACCCTTCGACCAGCCGCACGCCCGTCGCCTCCTCGAACCGCGCATGGACCGCCGAGGGCATCGGAGCGCCGCCCGAAATGCAGACCTTGAGCGCGGAGAAATCGGTCTGCGCAAGATCGGGATGGTCGAGCAGCGCCTGGAACATGGTCGGCACGCCGGGAAAACCGGTCGCACGGCACCGGTCCATGGTGTCGAGCACCTGTTTCGCCTCGAAACGCGGCACCATCGCGATCGCGGCCCCGGTGACGACCGCGTGATTCAGCAGCGCCGTGTTGGCAAAGACGTGAAAGAAGGGCAGCGCGCCCATGAACACTTCGCCCGAGGCGTTGCCGAACGGATTGATCGCCGCAACCTGCTGCGCATTGACCGAAAGCTGGTCGTGACCGAGCATCGCGCCCTTGGGCCGCCCGGTCGTCCCGCCGGTATATTGCAGCAGGGCAAGGTCCTCGCGCGGGTCGATTTCGACCGTTTCGACAGGGCGATCGGGCGTGCAGTCCTTCCATCGGCGTATGGCGTCGGACCATTCGACCGAGGCGATCTGGCTGCGCTTCAGCAGGCGGAAGGCGATCGCTTTCAGCCGGGGCAGCATGTCGGCGAGCGAGCCGACTACGAGCGTTTCGAGATCCGACGATTCCAGCACTTCGCGCGCGGTGCCGTAAAGTTCGGGAACGTCGAGGGTCACCAGCACGCGCGTGCCCGAATCGCCGACCTGCCAGGCCAGTTCGGATGTGGTGTAGAGCGGCGAGAAATTGACCACCACCGCGCCCGCCATCATCGCGCCGTAATAGGCGGCGGCGTAGATCGGGACATTGGGCAGGAACAGGCCTACGCGGTCGCCGCGCGCGACACCCATCGCGGCGAGGCCGGCGGCGAACCGGCGCGCTTCGGCAAGGATTTCGCCATAGGAATAGGTCCGGCCGAGGAAATGGAGGAAGGGGGCGCCGGGATCCTTCGCCGCACTGCGCGCCAGCATTTCGGGCAGCGCGACCGGCTCGAAGACGGTGTCCCAGGGGGTCGGGTGGTGGTAGGCGGCATTATTGACATTCATGTCAGTAGCCATGGCCGATCGCCTTGCCGGGTTCAAGCGCGAGATCGTTGCCAATGCGAAGCTTTTGCAAGTCCCTCATCCCATTCGTCATCCATGCGACGGTAAAACGCGAAGCGCCCGGCGGGCGTGGGCCTGCCGGGCGGTCGGATTCGCGATGCGAGGCGGTCAGGCGTTGTCGCCGTGATCCTCTTCGGCGTTTTCCGGTGCATTTTCGGGCGCGGCCAGCCCCTCGTCCTCGCGCGGGGCCGGGGTGGAAAAGCCGCTTTCGGGATCGAGCATTTCCTCCTCGGCCTCGCGCCGCGCGGCGAGCCAGGCTTCGGCCTCGGCTTCCTGCGCGGCTTCGGCGGCGGCCTTGGCATTGGCCTCGCGCTCGGCCCGCAATTCCTCGATCAGCCGGTCCTTGTCCGAAGGGCCGGTGGGCTCTTCGGGCACGGCCTCGTCGGTGACACCGGCACGCTTCGCAGCCTTTGCGACGACCGCGTCGAGTTCGCGCTGCGAACACAGGCCGAGCGTCACCGGATCCTTGGGCTGGATGTTCTGGATGTTCCAGTGCGAGCGTTCGCGGATCGCGCCGATCGTATTGCGGGTGGTCCCGATGAGCTTGGAAATCTGCGCGTCGGACACTTCGGGGTGATTGCGCAGGATCCAGGCGATGCCGTCGGGCTTGTCCTGCCGCTTCGACACGGGGGTGTAGCGCGGGCCCTTGGTCCGGGTGACTTCGACCGGGGCCTTGTGCATTTTCAGCGAATAGGTTTCGTCCGCCTGCCCCTTCTCGATCTCCTCGAGCGTCAGTTCGCCGGCATGGACCGGGTCGCGGCCGGTATATTTGCTGCCCGCGAGATCATCGGCCATCGCCTGCACTTCGAGGATGTGAAGGCCGCAGAATTCCGCGATCTGTTCGAAGGAAAGGCCGGTATGGTCGACCAGCCATGTAGCGGTCGCGTGCGGCATCAGCGGCTTGGGCTGATCCTTCTGTGCCATGGGAAAATCTCCGTTCAAAATAGACAGGCCGCCCCTTTCGGGGCGGCCGTTGCACGAAGCGAAATAGGCGATGGACGGCGAAACGGCAAGGAAAAGGCACCTTGGCAGGGCCAGCGTGTCGCATTTTTCCAAGGTTCCCGCCTTCGGCCGTGGCATTCATGCGTCCGAAGGAGAGTGCTCATGTTCCGACGCTTTGCCGTTCTCGCCGCCTGGCTCGGGCTTGCCCTTGCCGCGCCGGTCGCTTCGCCCGCCGCGGCCCAGGCCGATTACAACGAAACCGGCTGGCGCGCCGCCACCGCACAGGAAAAGGCGCTGCGCAAGGCGTATGAGGACGGCAAGTTCACCTGGTCCAAGGAGGACGGCATCGAGGAGATGTACGACTGCATGATCGCGTGGCAGGTCTGGGCGACGACGGCGCGGATCGCGCCAGATGCCTTTCCCACGATCAGCGGCGATCTCAGCCATGTCTTCGCCGAAGGGCACATGTCGCATTACGTCAACACGCTCTACGCCAAATCGGGCGGGGACGTGGACACCTTCGTGCGAAATATGATCGCGGCGGTCCAGCGCATGGACAGCACCATTCCCTATGACGACGAAAAGGCACTCTATCGCTTCATGGGCAAATGCTACGTCCAGCCGGCAAGCTGGGACTTCTCGCAAGGCGTGATGATGACCGGCCCCGAATTCGCGCGCGATTTTCTCCAGCAGTCGGAGGTGAAGGACAATTACCCGGTCTACGTAAAGGACATTCCCAAGCGGCAGGCCTTCGACAAGCTGGTGCTGGAAAAGCGGTTTCCCGAAGCCGCCAATTACGCGGCCGCTATGCATGCCGATCCGAAACTGAAATCGACTGTCTACTGGAACGAGATCCTCGCCCTTTCGGAAATGGCGGTGTCGGCGGGGCGCGGGTCGGAACTCAGCGTGCCGCTGCTCAATACGCTGACGCGGGTGTGGTGGCCGAAATACAAGCGCGGCTGGGCGAGGAACGCGCTGCGGGTGAAGCGCGGCGAAAACCCGGCAAACGACAACCGACCCAAGTCCTCGGGCGTGGGCAAGGAACCGGGCTGGGCGAAGCAGGAGCGTGAAAGGTACTACGGCGGGCGCACGAACTACACGCCGTGCAACCAGTGGAACACAATGGGCTGCTAGGCGCGCGCTTCAGAATTCGAGCACGGGCGCGGCGGTGAGCTGGACGCATTCCTCTTCCTCGAGCGCGACCAGCCCGGAGAGGAATTGCCGCGTCGCCGCTTCCCAGCTGAAGCTCGCCCCGTGTGCGGCACAGTGGGCGCGGTCGCAATAACGCGCCGCGTCGATCGCGCGGGCGAGGTCATCGCCCATCGCGCCGACATCGTCGGTAAGAATGTCGAGCGGGCCCGGTTCCGGATAGGCCGCCACCGGCGTGCCGCAGGCGAGCGCCTCGATCATGACGAGGCCGAACGTGTCCGTCCTGCTCGGGAAGACGAACACGTCCGCGCCCGCATAACAGCCCGCGAGGTCGCGTCCCATGCGCTTGCCGAGGAACAGCGTCTCGGGAAACTTCGCCTCGAGCGCCGCTTTCGCCGGGCCGTCGCCGACCACGACCTTTGTCCCCGGATAGTCGCAGGCGAGAAAGGCCTCGATGTTCTTCTCCACCGCGACTCGGCCGACATAAAGCAGGATCGGACCATCAAGCGTTTCATATTCGGGCGGCGGCGGGGCATCGGGGGTGAAACAGGCGAGATCGACCCCCCGGCTCCAATGGGTGAGCTGGGTCAGGCCCTGTTCGCGCAATTGCGCACGGATCGTCTCGGTCGCGACCATGATGCGCTGCGCCGGGCGATGGAACCAGCGGATATAGGGCCAGAAGGCGCTCGCCGGCAGGCCGGTGCGGCGCGCGATATAGTCGGGAAACTGGGTGTGATAGGCAGTCGTGAAGGGCACTTTCCGGTTCAGACAGTAACGCCGTGCAGCGAAGCCGAGCGGGCCCTCGGTCGCGATATGCACCGCTTCGGGCGCGATCCGGGCAAGCTGCCGCCCGACCGAGCCGGGCGCGGTGATGGCCAGGCGTATTTCGGGATAGGTCGGGGCCGGAACCGAACGATATTGCTCGGGCGAAATCACCGTGACCTCGTGGCCCCATCCGCGCAGCACGTCGCAGGTGGTCGAAAGTGTTCGCACCACGCCGTTGGTTTGCGGAAACCAGGCGTCCGTGATGATGGCGATCGTGCGCGGGACATGCGTGCGCCGGGCAGGATCCGCCCCCCGCACCGCCTCGGCGGAGACGCGGGACAGCTGGTTCACGCGGCCTCTCTTGCCGGGTCGGGCATTTCCGCTGTCTCTGCATCGGCCGCGGTATCCATGCTCTCGCTCTCGGCGCGACGCTTCATCTCTTCGGGCCAATGAAGGATTTCCATCCGCCCGTCCTCATGCTCGACCAGCGCGTTGCAGCCTTCGACCCAATCGCCGTCGTTCCAGTATTCGATCGTGCGCCCGTCATGGTCGAACCTGCGGAATTCGGCAGTGTGGATATGGCCGCAAACGACCCCGTCCACCCCGCGCTCACCCGCGGCCTTGGCGACGACTTCCTCGTATTTGCCGATGAATTCGACCGCGTTCTTGACCTTGTGCTTGGCCGCCTTGGACAGCGACCAGTAGGGCTTGCCCATGGCCTTCCGGATACCGTTGACGAACACGTTGAGCCGCATGACGGTGGTGTAGGCCCAATCGCCGACGAAGGCGAGCCAGCGGTGCGAGAGCATGACCGCGTCGAATTCGTCGCCGTGCAGCACCATCAACCGGCGCCCGTCGGCCGTGTCGTGAAACGCGGCGCGGCGGATCTCGATCCCGCCGAAATTGAGGCCAGTGAACTGGCGGAACATTTCGTCGTGATTGCCGGGAATATAAACGATCCGCGTGCCGCGCTTGGCCCGCTTGAGCAGGCGCCAGACGATATCGTTGTGCGCGGCGGGCCAGTAGAACTTCTTCTTGAGCCGCCAGCCGTCGATGATGTCGCCGACGAGGTACATCACCTCGCTGTCGACGCTGTCGAGAAAGTCGATCAGCATTTCGGCATTGCAACCCTTGGTGCCGAGATGGACGTCGCTGATCCAGATCGTGCGATATTTGCGCCGCTCGGTTCCTTCGGGCTCCGGGGTCTTCGGCCCGGCCAGCGGCAGGTTGGCGACATTGCCGAGCGGGCCAAGGGCCTCGCTTGCGTTGTCGGGCAGGTCGGACATCGTAAAGTCGGTCATTGCAATTCCCCGGACTTCGTCTTTTCCTCCCCCGCCTTGGCAGCCCATTGTTACAGGCGATTCACATGCGCGTTACGGTTCCGCGTAAATCCACAGCTTGATGACGACTTTGTTGCGCCGAGATATTGGCGACACGCAGGTCGCACAGGAGCCAATTCGTAACAATAATGCGATCGGCGCGTGACCGGTATCAGTCGCCGGTGACATCCAGCACGATCTTGCCGATATGCTCGCCGGCCTCCATCCGGGCATGGGCAGCGGCGGCCTGCGCCAGCGGGAAGGTCATGTCCATCACCGGCGCGATCTCCTTCTGCGCGAAAAGCGGCCAGGCATTGGCGGCGATCTCGTCGGCGACCGCGGCCTTGAAAGCATCGGAGCGCGGGCGCAGCGTCGATCCCGTCAGCGTGAAGCGGCGCATCATCACGACCGCCATGTTCAGCTCGGCCTTTGCCCCGCCCAGCACCGCGATGGTGACATGCCGCCCGTCCTCGGCGAGGCATTTGAGATTGCGCGGCACATAATCGCCCGAAACCATGTCGAGCACCACGTCGACGCCCGCACCGCCCGTATGCGCCTTGACCGCCTCGACGAAATCCTGCTCGCGGTAATTGATCGCGAGATCCGCGCCGATCTCCCGCGCAGCGGCGCATTTCGCCTCGCTTCCGCAGGTGACGATCATTTCCAGCCCGAAGGCCTTGCCCAGCAGGAGCGCCATCGTCCCGATGCCCGAGGTCCCGCCATGGACCAGCACTCGTTCGCCGTCCTTTGCCATGCCGCGCTCGAACAGGTTATGCCAGACGGTGAAAAGCGTCTCGGGGAGCGCGGCGGCTGTCCTGAGGTCCATGCCTTCGGGGACGGGCAGGCAATGATTCCACGGCGCGGTGCAGTATTCGGCATAGCCACCGCCCGGGGTGAGCGCGGCGACCTGCTGGCCGAGCAGGGTTTCGGGAACCTCTTCGCCCACCGCTACGATCTCGCCCGCGACTTCGAGCCCGAGGATCGGCGAAGCGCCCGGCGGCGGCGGATAGGCGCCCGCGCGCTGCAGGCAGTCGGGCCGGTTGACCCCGGCATAGGCGACCTTGATGAGCACGTCGGCGGGCCCCGGGGGCGGAACCTCGACATCGACGGGGGCGAGCACGTCGGGCCCGCCCGGCTCCTCGAACCCGATCGCGCGCATTGTCCCCGGTATGCCTGCTGCCATTTTCGCTTGCCCCTGTTGCGAAAGTGGCAAGGCGCATAACGATGGTGTCCATTGACAGCAAGCGGTCTTGCTTGCGATGCTTCGCATGATGGATGAAGAAGATCGCCCCCGTCCCCTGGGAGATGCAGCGAGTCGGCTCGCGGCAGAGGATCTTGCACCCTATTCGCGGGCCGAACTGGACGAGCGGATCGCGCTGCTCGAAGCGGAAATCGTTCGGGTCCGCAATCACCGGAACAGGGCGGCAGACCACATGGCCGCCGCCAATGCCCTGTTCAGCAAGTCCGGTTCATGATCGCGCCGGTTTCCTTTCAGAACATGCCCATCCGGGGCGTGGATTCGCAAATCGGCAAAGCCGACCCATATACGAAAAGAGGCTCGCAGGAGTCCGACCGCCCGCTCCCTCTCCCGGAGTCCATCAAAGCCCGCTGACAGAGACACCCCATGCCCAGTTTTGCCCAGAACCTCGAGAAAACCCTGCACAATGCGCTCGGCAATGCCTCCGAGCGGCGTCACGAATATGCGACGCTCGAGCATCTTCTGCTCGCGCTGATCGATGACGAGGACGCGGCCCAGGTCATGGCCGCCTGCGGGGTGGACCTTGCCGAACTCGGCGACGTGGTGAAGCAGTATCTCGACCAGGAATACCAGTCGCTGAAGACCGAGGAAGGCGCCGATCCGCAGCCGACCGCGGGCTTTCAGCGGGTGATCCAGCGCGCGATCCTGCACGTCCAGTCCTCGGGCAAGGACACGGTGACGGGCGCGAACGTGCTGGTGGCGCTGTTTTCCGAACGCGATTCCTACGCGGTCTATTTCCTCCAGCAGCAGGACATGAGCCGGCTCGATGCGGTGAGCTATATCAGCCACGGCATCGGCAAGGGCGGGCGCCAGATCGAATCGAAATCGCCGCAGGGCTCCGAAGAGGGCGAAGCGGCGAACGAAACGGCCAAGGACGGGGGCAACAAGAAGGAAACTGCGCTCGACCAGTTCACGGTCAATCTCAACGCCAAGGCCGAAGCCGGCAAGGTCGACCCCCTGATCGGCCGCGGCCCCGAAGTCGACCGCACGGTCCAGATCCTGTGCCGCCGGTCGAAGAACAATCCGCTTTATGTCGGCGATCCCGGAGTCGGCAAGACCGCCATCGCCGAAGGCCTCGCGCGCAAGATCGTCGAAGGCGACGTGCCAGAGGTGCTGTCCGAGGCGGTGATCTACTCGCTCGACATGGGCGCGCTGCTTGCGGGCACGCGCTATCGCGGCGATTTCGAGGAACGGCTCAAGCAGGTCGTCGCAGAACTCGAAGGCATGCCGCATGCGATCCTCTTCATCGACGAGATTCACACGGTGATCGGTGCGGGCGCGACCAGCGGTGGGGCGATGGACGCCTCGAACCTTCTGAAACCGGCACTGTCGGGCGGGACGATCCGCTGCATCGGCTCGACCACCTACAAGGAATTCCGCAACCACTTCGAAAAAGACCGCGCCCTGCTGCGCCGGTTCCAGAAGATCGACGTCAACGAGCCGACGATCGACGACACGGTCAAGATCCTCAAAGGGCTGCGCAGCGCCTTCGAAGAGCATCACAGCGTCAAGTACACCCCCGACGCGCTCAAGACCGCAGTCGAGCTGTCGGCGCGCTATATCAACGACCGCAAGCTGCCCGACAAGGCGATCGACGTGATCGACGAAGTCGGCGCGATGCAGATGCTCGTGCCGCCCAGCCGCCGAAAGAAGAAGATCACCGGCAAGGAGATCGAAGCGGTCATCGCCACAATGGCGCGGATCCCGCCCAAATCGGTCAGCGCCGACGACAAGAAGGCGCTGGAAAATCTCGAGCGCGATCTCAAGCATGTCGTGTTCGGCCAGGACGACGCCATCGTGCGCCTGTCGACCGCGATGAAGCTGAGCCGCGCGGGCCTTCGCGATCCGGACAAACCGATCGGCTCTTTCCTGTTCTCCGGCCCGACCGGGGTGGGCAAGACCGAGGTCGCCCGCCAGCTCGCCAGCATCATGGGGATCGAGCTCAAGCGCTTCGACATGTCCGAATACATGGAGCGTCATTCGATCAGCCGCCTGATCGGCGCGCCTCCGGGCTATGTCGGCTATGATCAGGGCGGCCTGCTGACCGATGCGGTAGATCAGAACCCGCATTGCGTGCTGCTACTGGACGAGATCGAGAAGGCGCACCCGGACCTGTTCAACATCCTCCTGCAGGTGATGGACAACGGCCGCCTTACCGACCATCACGGCAAGACAGTCGATTTCCGCAATGTCGTGCTCATCATGACGACCAATGCGGGCGCGGCCGACATGGCGCGGCAGGGCATCGGGTTTGGCGACGTGTCCAAGGAAGATGCGGGCGACGAGGCGGTGAAGAAGATGTTCACCCCCGAATTCCGCAACCGCCTCGATGCGATCGTGCCCTTCGCCTATCTCGGCAAATCGACGGTCACGCGGGTGGTGGACAAGTTCATCCTCGAACTCGAACTCCAGCTCGCCGAACAGAACGTCCACATCCAGTTCGACAGCGATGCGCGTTCGTGGCTCGCCGACAAGGGCTATGACAAGCTCTACGGCGCAAGGCCGATGGGCCGCCTGATCCAGGAGCGGATCAAGCAGCCGCTCGCGGAAGAGCTGCTGTTCGGCAAGCTCGCCGATGGCGGCGAGGTGCATGTCAGCATCAAGGACGGCAAGCCGAGCTTCGAGCTCACGCCTGCACCGCCCAAGACGACGAAGCGCAAGGCCCCGGCAAAGAAGAAGCCCGCGGCGAAGAAGGGGGCCGATCCCAAACCCGAGGCCTCCGGCAGCGATGCCGACAACTGAGCCATACCGCCACTGGCATTCGTGACGAATTTGTGATTGGTCGGTCCCCGTAGCTGCAAGGCACCAGATACGGGGATCGATCATGTTCGCACGCTTCTTTCTTGCCACCGCCTGTCTCGCGCTGGCGAGCACGCCGCTCGCCGCGCAGGACACCGCAGGAGACGATGCACCGGCCGGGCCGGAAACGAAATTCACCGGTGCCGACCTGTTCGGCCTTTCGGTCGCGGCCGATCCGCAGATCAGCCCGGACGGCGAAGAGATCGCCTATGTCCGGCGCACCAACGATATCATGACCGACCGCGCCGTCTCCTCGATCTGGCTGATCGACGTTGAAAGCGGCGCGGAAACGCCGCTGGTGACCGGAGCCGGATCACACGTCTCCCCGCGCTGGTCGCCCGACGGCACGCGGCTCGCCTATGTTTCGACCGAAAGCGGCGGCGGGCCGGAGCTCCACGTGCGCTGGATGGCGAGCGGCGAGAGCGCCAACAT
This sequence comes from Erythrobacter sp., assembly GCF_040217515.1. GTDB lineage: Bacteria > Pseudomonadota > Alphaproteobacteria > Sphingomonadales > Sphingomonadaceae > Erythrobacter. The sequence continues at coordinate 203,457 of NZ_JAVJPT010000003.1, read as the reverse complement.
CACCGCGCTGCCCGAAGCGCCCGCGGCGATCGCGTGGTCGCCCGACGGCAGCCGTATCGCCTTTACCGCGCGCATCGCCGGGCAGGCGAAGACGCTCGGCCAGCCGCCCGCCAAGCCGGAAGGGGCGCAATGGGGCAAGCCGCTGCAGGTGATCGACCGCGCGACCTATCGCCGCGACGGCGGCGGCTATGTCAAGCCGGGCACGATGCAGCTTTTCCTCGTCGCCGCGACCGGGGGCGATGCGCGCCAGCTGACCTTCGGCGAATACGACAATGGCGGCACGGTCGAATGGGCCCCGGACGGCGAAAAGCTCTATTTCAGCGCCAACCGCCGCGAGGACTGGGAGCTCGAGCCGCTCGAATCCGATCTCTACGCGCTGGACATTGCGGGCGGAGAGATCACCCGGCTCACCACCCGCAGCGGTCCCGACTACGTCCCGCAAGTATCGCCCGACGGGCGCTGGATCGCCTATCTCGGCTTCGACGATGTCGGCAACGCCTACGACCAGGCGAAGCTCTACCGGATGAACGCGGACGGGTCGGGCAAGCAATTGCTGCGCGCCGACTTCCCCGCCAGTCCCGACGGGCTCGAATGGGTCGATGAAGGGCTGTTCGCCAGTTTCGAACGCGAGGGCGAGCACCGCGTCGCACGCATCTCATCGAGCGGCGAAATGACCCTGACCGAGCCGCGGCTCGGCAGCACCTATTATGCCCTGCCCTATACGGGCGGCGAATGGTCGGTAAGCGAAGGCGGCACCATCGCCTTCACCACCGCCAGCGCCACGAGCCCGCCCGATATCGGTGTCACCACACGGCGCGGGACGAAAACGCTGACGTCGCTGAACGCGGTCAAGCTTGCGGACAAGGAACTGGGCGAAACCCGTGAGATCGCCGTCACCGCGCCCGACGGGACGCGCATCCCGGCCTGGATCATGCTGCCCCCGGGCTACGAGGAAGGCGACCGCGTGCCGATGATCCTCGAGATGCATGGTGGGCCCTATGCCGCCTACGGCCCGGAATTCTCGGCCGATTACCAGCTCTACGGCGCGGCGGGCTATGCCGTGCTCTTCACCAATCCGGGCGGCTCGACCGGCTATGGCGAGGAATTCGCCGACCGGATCGAGGACAATTACCCGATCAGCAATTTCGAAGAGCTGATGGCGGCGGTGGATGCGGCAATCGCGGCGGGCCATGCCGATCCCGACCAGCTCTTCGTCACCGGCGGATCGGGCGGCGGGGTGCTGACCGCGTGGCTGGTGGGCAAGACCGACCGCTTCAAGGCCGCTGCCGTGCACAAGCCGGTCATCAACTGGACGAGCTTCGCGCTGACCGCCGACGCCGTGCCCTATTTCGGTCGCTACTGGCTCGGCGCGATGCCGTGGGAGGACCCGGAGCATTACTGGGAACGCTCCCCGCTCAGCCTGGTCGGCAATGTGACAACCCCGACGCTAGTCCTGGTCGGCGCGGACGATTACCGCACGCCGAGAAGCGAGGCCGAGCAATACTACGCCGCGCTGAAATTACAGGGCGTCGACACCGCACTCGTCGTCACCCCGGACTCGAGCCACAACAACCTCTCGCAGACACCGAGCCAGCAGGCCGCGCGCACGGCAAGCGTGATCGCGTGGTTCGACAAGTATCGCGCAGGCGAGGACGAAGTGGAAGGCACCCGTCCTTCCGGGCCGGCGACGATGGATACCGGCGAATAAGCTGTCCCGCCAATCGGGAACGGGCGCGCAGTCCTGCGGGTTAAGCCGCCATGAGCGCGCCCTTCTCATGGATCCGGCCCGAGCCCTGGGGCGTGCATGTCGTGCCCGCGGATTGCTGGGTCGATCCGGGGCGGGCGGTGGACCGCGCGCTCGTCACTCACGGCCATGCCGACCACGCGCGCGGCGGGCATGGCGAAACCATCGCCACGCCCGAGACGCTGGCGATCATGGCGCTGCGCTATCGTACGGGGATGGAGGACGACGCGGGCGAAATGCCCTCGAAAGCCACGCCGGTTGCCTATGGCGAGACCATACGCCTTGCGGGCGGCGTCGATGCGACCTTCGTTCCCGCGGGCCACGTGCTCGGCAGCGCACAGGTGGTGCTCGAACATGCGGGCGAGCGGGTCGTGATCACCGGCGATTACAAGCGGCGTGCCGATCCCACTTGCGCGCCCTTCGAAGTCACGCCGTGCGATATCTTCATCACCGAGGCGACCTTCGGCCTGCCGATCTTCACCCACCCCCCGATCGAGCAGGAGATGGCAAAGCTGCTTTCGACCCTCTCCGGCAATCCAGACGGCTGCGTGCTGGTCGGCGCCTATGCGCTGGGCAAGGCGCAGCGGGTCATCGCCGAACTGCGCGCCGCCGGCCATCACGATCCGATCTACCTCCACGGGGCGATGGAAAAGATGTGCCGGCTTTACGAGGAACACGGCGTACCGCTCGGCGAACTTCGGCTTGTGAGCGATCATGCAAAGGGCGACATGAGGGGTTCGATCGTCGTCGCCCCGCCTTCCGCGCTCAACGATCGGTGGTCCCGCCGCCTGCCCAGCCCGATCACCGCGATGGCTTCGGGCTGGATGCGCGTGCGCCAGCGCGCCCGGCAGCGCAATGTCGAATTGCCGCTGGTCATTTCCGACCATGCCGACTGGAATGAACTCACCGCCACCATCGACGAAGTCGACCCGGCGGAGACGTGGATTACCCACGGCCGCGAGGAGGCACTGCTGCGCTGGTGCGAACTCGGCCAGCGCCGAGCCCGCGCGTTGGCGTTGGTCGGACGCGAGGACGAGGATGACTAGCATCCCCGCGCCCTGGCCGTCAGGCAGTCGGAGCCGCTTCGAGAGCGGCCAGATCCGCGCCGATATTCGCAAGCGTTTCGTCCGTGATCATGCCCTGGGACCACGGCATGAGCTGAACGAGGCTCATCGCCTTGAACGAATCGTAGGAAGGATGCCCGCCGATCCCGGGAAGATGCGTCTCGAGCACGGCTTTGGCGCGGTCGTCCGCCATCAGCACTTCGATCGGGGTGTCGATGGTGAGCGCATCGGCCACCGGGGCGGCCTCGGCCGGGGCATCTTCGGCGAAAGCGGGCTGCACCGCGGCAAGCGCGAGCAGCAGGACCGCGAACGGCGTGACCTTCATGCTTCGTGTTCCTTCCTGAAGAGAGGCGCGGCCGGATACCGCAGCCTTGGCGCTACCCGGCACATATTGCAGCGCAATGAAAGCGGGGGCCTGCGCGCATGAAGGCCTTTTCGACCCTGCTCGACACGCTTGTCTACACGACCAGCCGCAATCGCAAGCTTGCGCTGATCGCCGAGTTCCTCCGCGAAACGCCCGATCCCGACCGCGGCTGGGCGCTCGCCGCGCTGACGGGGGAGCTCGACTTCCCGGCGGTCAAATCCTCGACCATCCGCAACCTCATGAAAGAGCGCGTCGATCCGGTGCTGTGGACTCTGGCGCGCGATTTCGTCGGCGACACGGCGGAAACCGCGAGCCTGATGTGGCCGGAGGCGCAAGGCGCCGCGCCCGAACCGGATCCCGACCTGACAGTTAGCGCCGTGGTCGAAACACTTGCCGACCTTACTCGCAACACCGCCCCGCGAGAATTGCCGAAACTGCTCGACCGGCTCGACGTCAATGGCCGCTTCGCCCTGATAAAGCTGGCGACCGGGGGGATGCGGATCGGCATTTCGGCGCGGCTTGCCAAGACCGCCTTCGCGCAGGCTTTCGGCGTGGCGGTGGAGGAGGTCGAGGAGTATTGGCACGCATTGGAGCCGCCCTATACCGACCTGTTCCAATGGGCTGCCGAAGGCGGCGATCCGCCCGATGTCGCCAACCTGCCGCGCTTTCGCCCTTTCATGCTCGCCCACCCGCTGGAAGACACGGTGGTCGATCTCGCCGATTACGCCGCCGAATGGAAATGGGACGGCATCCGCGTCCAGCTGGTGCGGGCAACGAAGGACGGCGTGGCGGCGACAAGGCTCTATTCGAGAAGCGGCGACGACATCTCGGCAAGCTTTCCCGAGATGCTGGACGCGCTGCCCATGGACGCGGTGCTCGACGGGGAATTGCTTGTGCAGGGCGACACGCAGGGCGGCGCCGAGGGCGGCGCGGCGAGTTTCAACGCTCTCCAGCAAAGGCTCGGGCGCAAGACCGTGCCGAAGAAATTGCTCGCCGAGGCCCCCGCATTCGTTCGGCTCTACGACGCGCTGCTGCTCGAGGGGCGCGACCTGCGCGAGCTTGCCTGGAGCGAGCGTCGCACGCGGCTCGAGGCGCTGATCGAGCGGCTGCCGGCGAAACGCTTCGATCTTTCGCAGGTCGTCGAGGCGCGCGATTTCGCCCATCTCGCCGAAATCCGCGAAACCGCCCGCGACGAGGCGATCGAGGGGCTGATGCTCAAACGCCGCGACAGCCCCTATCTCGCCGGGCGCAAGGTCGGCCTGTGGTACAAGTGGAAGCGCGACCCGCTGCTGGTCGACTGCGTCCTGATGTATGCCCAGCGCGGCAGCGGCAAGCGGTCGAGCTTCTTTTCGGACTACACCTTCGGCTGCTGGGACGGCGATCCCGACGAAGGCGCGGACCTGTTGCCCGTGGGCAAGGCCTATTCGGGTTTCACCGATGCGGAGCTGAAAAAGCTCGACCGTCACGTGCGGCAGAATACGGTGAACCGCTTCGGCCCGGTGCGCGAGACGAACCGCAGCCTCGTTTTCGAGGTCGCCTTCGACAGCGTGCATTCCTCGAAACGGCACAAGTCGGGGCTCGCCATGCGTTTCCCGCGCATCCACCGGATCCGCTGGGACAAGCCGGTGCACGAGGCCGACCGGATCGAGACATTGCGCGCGCTTGTTCGCGATTAACTTAGATCAAAGCATTGAAATTGCTGTCTTTAGGTACCGGGCCGTCGCGGCTGGCGCACGGTGCGGCGCGGAGGCGGAACGGCCATGCGAAGTCCGCCATTGGTTCGATGAAACGCAAGATGGAGGACCGACACATGAAACTCAGCACACTTCTCGCAACCGCCCTCGCGACCACCGCTCTGGGTGCAACGCCCGCAATGGGCCAGAACGCCATGGATCAGTCGACGATGGAGCAGGCGAACGAGCGCTACAAGCAGGCGATGAACGAAACGGTCAGCGCCGAACGGATGATGAGCGGCGATGTCACCAACGGCTTCAACCCGCTGGGGGATGTGCGCAACCTCGTGCTCGACCCGACCGGCGAGCGGATCGCCTACATTCTCTACGACGCGCCCTATCCCGGATCGTTTTTCGGCGAGGATGACGGTTTCGTTCGGTGGGACAATGTCGCGATCGAGCGCGGCGGCTATGGCGGGCTCGACCTGAGGATCGACGACGCAGCCGCGGACTATCGCAAGGAACAGCTAGCGCTGACCAGGGCCGAAGCCGATGGCCGGCTCGTGGACGAGATCGTGGGCGGCGACATGATGTTCGCCGATAACGAAATGCGCGAGGTCGAGGACATCCTGTTCGATCCCGAAACCGGTACGATCACGCATTACGTGGTCGAATTCGACGAGGACAGCCTGTTCGACGAAGACACACGCCTCGTCCCCGCCTCGATGGTCAGCATGGACGATAGCGGCGACTACTGGATGGTCTCCAGCCCGACCACTTACGAGTATCGCGTCTGGATCTACTGATCCGTCCGCAAAAGGGCAGCGACAAGCCCGGAAGGGGCGCGCTTAACCGAGCGCGCCCCTTACCGCGTCGGCGTGTTGCTTTGCATTCTCGACGTAATGGGCAACGCCCATTTTCATGCCGGCGATCGCCGCGTCGGAGAGGTCCTTGAGCTTCTTCGCCGGACGGCCGGCCCACAGCTCGCGCTCGCCCATCTCCTTGCGCTCGGTCAGCATCGCGCCTGCGGCAAGCATCGCGTCGGAAGCGATCACCGCATTGTTCATCGCGATCGCGCCGAGGCCGACGAAGCCGCGATCGCGGATCGTGCAGCCGTGCACCATCGCCATGTGACCGATCAGGACATCGTCCCCGATAACGAGCGGGCACCCTTCGGGCTCGGCGGGCGAGGGCCCGTCGCAATGCAGGACGCTGCCGTCCTGCACATTGCTGCGCTCGCCGATGCGGATCGAGGAGACGTCCGCACGCAGCACGCAATTGTACCAGATCGACGAACCCGCCCCGATTTCGACGTCGCCGATGATCGTGCATCCGGGGGCGACGAAGGCGGTTTCGTGGATTTTCGGCGTCTTGCCGTGGATCGGCACGAAAGTGACACCGGGATAGCGGGTGGCAAGATCGTCGGTCATGTCGAAGCTCCGAGCAGCCGTGCTGCGTGTGGGGCGTGATAGGTCAGCACGCCGCTGCATCCGGCGCGCTTGAAAGCGACCAGCTTTTCCATCAGCAGCGCGTCGCGATTGCCCGCGCCGACGCTTTCGGCGGCCTCGATCATCGCGTATTCGCCGGAGACCTGGTAGGCGAAAACCGGCACGCCGAACTCCTCACGGACACGGTAGATGATGTCGAGATAGGCAAGACCCGGTTTCACCATCACGCTGTCCGCGCCTTCGGCGAGGTCGAGTTCGACCTCGCGCAGCGACTCGTCGCCATTGGCCGGGTCCATCTGGTAGGTTTTCTTGTCGCCTTTCAGCAGCCCGCCCGAGCCGACCGCATCGCGGAACGGGCCGTAGAACGCGCTCGCATATTTGGCCGCATAACTCATGATCTGGACATTGACGTGCCCGCCCATCTCCAGCGCGCGGCGGATCGCGTGGACTCGCCCGTCCATCATGTCCGACGGGGCGATGATGTCGGCCCCGGCCTCGGCCTGGTTGATCGCCTGGTCGACCAGCATGGCGACGGTTTCGTCATTGGTTACATAGCCCGCCCTATCGAGCAGGCCGTCCTGGCCGTGGCTGGTATAGGGATCGAGAGCGACGTCGGTGAGCACGCCGATCTCCTCTCCGCACGCATCCTTGATCGCCTGGATCGCGCGGCACATCAGGTTGTCGGGATTGTGCGCTTCCTCGCCCCGTTCGCTGCGCTTGTCCGCGGGGGTGTTCGGAAATAGCGCGACGACCGGGATGCCGAGCTTCACCGCTTCCCTCGCGCGCTCGGCGATGAGGTCGACCGACCAGCGCGAGACACCGGGCAGGCTTGCGACCGGCTCTTCCACTCCCTCGCCAGACGTGACGAAAAGCGGCCAGATAAGGTCGGCGGGCGTGACCAGCGTTTCGCGATGGAGCGTCCGGCTCCAGGCCGAAGCCCGCGTGCGGCGCAGGCGGGTGTTGGGATAATGTCCTCTCATGGACGCGTGTGTTGCCGCAAACATCGCGGCCGCGCAATCGTGCGGGCGCTGGCTTCCCTCAGTTCATCCGCGTGCGGCCATCCGCGTCGTCGCTCCTGCGGGCGAGGTCGATCTTCTCGATCTCGCGCGTGGGTTCGTCGCCTTCGCTCGGCAGGGGTTCCAGATCGGCCAGCGCCGCGCCGACTTCGACCTGTTTCAACTCGATCAGGCGGCGGCGGAAATCGATCAGCTCCGTGCCGGTAAGCTGCGCGCGGGTGACGAAGGAAACGCTTTCGGGATTGATGGAGCGCCCGCCGCGATACATCTCGTAATGCAGGTGCGGACCCGTCGACAGTCCGGTCGAACCGACATAGCCAATGATCTGTCCGCGTTCGACCCGCTGGCCGCGGCCGACCGCCATGCGGCTCATATGACAATAGCGCGTCGAGAGCCCTTCACCGTGATCGATGCGCACCGCGATCCCGCAGCCGCCCGCGCGCCCGGCGGAGCGCACCCGTCCGTCGGTCACCGCCACGATCGGCGTGCCGTGGCGCGCGCGGAAATCGAGCCCCGAATGCATCCGGCGATAGCCGAGGATCGGGTGGCGCCTCATGCCATAGCGCGAGGAAATCGGCCCCGGCACCGGCTGCACCAGCCCGCGCCGCTGTTCGCCCACGCCCGAGGCTTCGTAGAATTGCCCCTCTTTACCCCAGCGCATCAATTGCGTCTTGGGCTGGCCGCCTCGGTCGATCCCCGCATAGAGCAATTGCCCCGCCTGTCGATCGCCCGTCGCCGCGCGGCGATAGGCGAGGATGATATCGAATTCGTCGGAAGCGTGCACTTCGCGGTCGAGGTCGATCTGGTTGTCGAGCGCGCGCAGATATTCCTGCACCGCGCTGGCCGGGACGCCGGCGGCCCGCATCGAACGATACAGGCTGGGCCCGACCTTGCCGCGCACGCGCAGCGGCGTGTCGTCGACGCGAATGAAATTGCGCTTCAGGGCGAGCGGACCCGCGCCGTCTTCACCGGCCCGGGCGATCTCTAGCTCGAGATCGAACCGCGCGCGCAGCGACAGCGCGTCGAGCGGACGCGGCTCGCCCGGGGCGGGACGGCGGCCGAGCACGATGTCGACCTGCGTGCCGGGCTTCAGTTCGCCCAGCGGCATCGCCTCGCCGACCAGCGCCGCGACCCGGGACACATCTCCGCCCGCCAGCCCCGCGCGGCGCAGCATGCCGGCAAAGCTATCTCCCGGGGCGAGTGTCGCGATCAGTTCGATCCGCGGGCGTTCTGGCGCCCTTTCAAGCGGGATCACCCGCGCACCCGGAGCCATGCGCCGCCCGCTATCCGCACCCAGTGCGAGCGGCATGATCATGCGGCTGCGCATTTCCTTGCGAATCGCGGGGCTTTCGGGCATTGATGCGCGCGCTTCGAGCGGGGTGAAATCGGGCCAGAACGCAAAGGCTGCGGCCCCCAGCGCGATCATCGTGCCGAGCCCACGAAACCAGCGGCGGCTGCCGATATTCTCGGCCAGGTCCGGGGCGAGGTCGAGCCGGTCGAACCACTGCCCGACCGCCAGTTTCCATTCGTCGTAACGGTCGCCAAAGCCGCGCATGCGGGTGACGACCCGGCGGCGCACCACCTCTTGCGCGCTCGGTGGGGCGGATCGCGCGGCCTCGCGGAGATAGCCGCCAATCCGGTCGGCATCGGGGGCGGTTCCGCCTTCCGCTCGGGCCCTCGCGTCGGAGGTTTGGCCCCGCAAGTCCCGGTCGTCGGATGGAAAATCGCGTGCGTGATCCAATGGTCCGGCCCGTTTGTCGTTCGCGAAAGACGCAAGCAAGGCGACAGTCTCGCCAATCGGCCCTCCAATGCCCTGTTTCCCTGCCGCATCAAAGTAAATCCCGGGTTAACCGGCGACCAGACGAGTCTGGCCTGCGACAAAAGGCGTGACGAAGAGGCCCGGCGTCCTCCCCCGCCGCTTGCCCGCCCGGGCCAAGCCTGACACAAAGCGCAGCGTGACCTTTCGCGCAAACGAGACCGGACGGGGCGGCGCTGTCCGTGCCGGCGAAAGCCGCGGTGACGCAGGTTGTGGTGACCGGGCGGGGGGCCATGTCCGCGCCGTGCTCGGCCCGACCAATACCGGTAAGACGCATCTCGCGATCGAGCGGATGTGCGGTCATTCCTCCGGCATGATGGGCTTTCCGCTGCGCCTGCTGGCGCGCGAAGTCTATGACCGGGTGCGCGCGATCAAGGGCGACGATGCAGTCGCGCTGATCACCGGCGAGGAACGGATCGAGCCGCCAAACGCGCGCTATTTCCTGTGCACCGCCGAAGCGATGGACCGCCGGGGCGCGGGCAAGAACGGTCCCCATGCCTTCGTCGCAGTGGACGAGGCGCAACTGGGCGCCGATCCCGAACGCGGGCACATCTTCACCGACCGGCTGCTGAATGCGCGCGGACGGGACGAGACGATGATCCTCGGTTCGGCCACGCTGGAGCCGATGATCCGCCAGTTGATCCCGCGCGCCGAACTGGTCGAACGGCCGCGCTTTTCCACGCTCACCCATGCCGGGTCCGCCAAGCTGTCGCGCCTGCCTGCGCGCAGCGCGATCGTCGCCTTCTCGGCCGAACAGGTCTATGCCATGGCCGAGGCGCTGCGGCGCTTTCGCGGCGGCGCGGCGGTGGTGATGGGGGCGCTCTCGCCCGAGACGCGCAACCGCCAGGTCGAATTGTTCCAGAACGGCGAGGTCGATTACATCGTCGCCACGGACGCGATCGGCATGGGGCTCAATCTCGATCTCGACCATGTCGCCTTCGCCGCGCTGACCAAGTTCGACGGACGGCGCAAAAGGCGCCTCACCCCGGCCGAAATGGCCCAGATCGCCGGGCGCGCCGGGCGACACCAGCGCGACGGCAGTTTCGGCACGCTCACCGGCGGCGGGAGCCGCAGCGGCGCGCCGCTCGAATTCACCGAGGAAGAGATCTACGCGATCGAGGAGCATCGCTTCGCCCCGATCACCCACCTGTTCTGGCGCGAGGCCGAGCCGCGTTTCGACAGCCTGCCGGCGCTGATCGCCGATCTCGAGGCGCGCCCGCGTGACGAGGCGCTGAGGCCGGCCCCGCAGGCGATAGACCTCGCCGTGCTCAAGCGGCTCGCCGAAGAACCCATCGCCGACACAGTGCGCGGCGCAGGCGCGGTGCGACGCTTCTGGGAGGCGTGCTCGCTGCCCGATTTCCGCTCGGTCGGGGTGGACAGCCACGCCCGCTTCGTCGCGCGACTTTGGGACGACCTTCAGGAAGGCTATCTGGGTGCGGATTTCGTCGCCGCGCGCATCGCCGAGCTTGACCGGGTGCAGGGCGACATCGACACGCTGCAGGGACGCATCGCGGCGATTCGCTCGTGGGCCTATATCTGCCAGCGGCCCGACTGGGTGCTCGCCCGCGACGAAATGGCGTCCCGGGCGCGGGGCGTCGAGGCAAAGCTTTCGGATGCGCTCCATGCGCGGCTGACCGAACGTTTCGTCAACCGGAGGACGACGATCTTGATGAAATCGCTGGGACAGGATGCGGCCGCTCTGCCCGTGACGCTCGAACCCGACGGGCGCGTGACGGTGGAAGGCGAGCCGATCGGGCGGCTGGAGGGCTTTCGTTTCACGGTCGATCCCGATGCGACCCTAGCGGATCGCAAGATGCTGCTCGCGGCGGGCGAACGTGCCCTGCCCGGTATTCTCGCCCAGCGCGCCGAAAGGCTGCTCGGCGAAGGGCTGGACGAGCTCGACATCGAACGCGGCACGCTGGCCTGGAACGGACACAGGCTGGCGACCATCGTGATGCCTGACGATTTTTCCGCCGCGCGGCTCGAATTCGCGCGCGAGGTGACGATGCTGCCCGATGCCGCGCGCGTCCGGCTCGAGGAAGGGCTCGGCGCATGGCTTGCCGCGCGGCTTGAGCCGCTCGCCCCCTTACGCAAGCTGGCGCAGGCGGCGCGCGATCCCGAGGCCGGATCGCAGGCCCGCGCCCTGCTCATCACCCTGATCGAGGCGGGCGGCGTGGTCAGCCGCGAAAAGGCCGGGCTCGAACACCTGCCCAAGGAAATGCGTCCCTTCCTGCGCAGGCTCGGCGTGACGTTCGGCGCGCTCGACATTTTCGCCGCCCCGCTGCTGAAGCCCGCCCCGCGTAGTTTGCTGCATGCGCTCGGGCTCGACAGGAGGCCGCTTAACGAGGCGATGCTGCCCGTCCTTTCCGAGACGAAGCGGCTTCCCGCAGGCTACCGTCCTGCGGGAACGCAGGCGATTCGGGTCGATCTTGCCGAAAAGATCCTGCGCGCCGCGTTCGAGGCGCGGAGCCGGGCGACGGAGCGCGCCGCGAAAGGCGAAGCGCCCGAACCGCGCAAGGGCCGCCATTCGGTGCGCTTCCGTTTCGACCTCGCGCTTGCGGTGTCGATCGGGCTGGAGGAAGACAATGCGCGCCGCCTGCTCGGCAGCGCGGGCTTTCGCTATCACCGTTCGCGCGACTTGGCCGAGGGCGCATTCGGCCCGCCCGCTCCCGACAGCTGGACTTGGCGTCCGCGCCGGGCCGGCGATGCGAGACGCCCCCATGACAAGGGGCGCGAGAAAGGGCGCGACAAGGGTCACGATCACTCCCGCGATGGTTCGAAAGACAAGCGGAGGCACCCCCGCAAGGACGTGGCCCGCCCTGCGCGCAAGGGCGCTGCGCCGCATGATCGGCGCGAAACCCCGGCCAAGCCCGATACCGGCCCCGCGCGTAGCGGCGGCGCGTTCGACGGGCTTGCGGAACTGCTCGGCGGAAAGGCGGGCCAGTGACCCGCGCGGGCGGTTAGGGCGGCGCGCATGGCCGAGGGCATGGCGGCAACGATGCGGATAGACCGGCTGCTTGTCTACCTGCGCTTTGCCCGGACCCGCTCGGCCGCGCGCATGCTTGTCGAAACGCGCGCTTTACGGCGGAACAGGAAACATGTGCGGCGCGCTTCGGAGAATGTCGCTATCGGGGATGTCCTGACCCTGCCCGTGGGGGGCGAGGTCCGCGTGGTCGAGGTCCTTTCGCTGCCCGAGCGCCGAAGCGCGCCGGAGCTGGCGAAGTCTCATTATCGTGAGCTTGACCCTCGCGGTGAAATCGCCATAGCACGCGGCGAAACGACCTCGAATGGAATGAAGGCGCCTCAATGACCTACGTCGTCACCGAAGACTGCATCAAGTGCAAGTACACCGATTGCGTCGAAGTGTGCCCGGTGGATTGCTTCTACGAGGGCGAGAACATGCTGGTCATCAATCCCAGCGAATGCATCGACTGCGGCGTGTGCGAACCCGAATGCCCGGCCGAGGCGATCCTGCCCGATACCGAGGACGGGCTGGAAAAGTGGCTCGAGCTCAACACCAAATATTCCGCCGAATGGCCGAACATCACGAGCCAGAAGGAACCGCCCGAGGATGCCGACGAGCATAAGGGCGAGACCGGCAAGTTCGAGAAATACTTCACCGCAGAGCCCGGCGAGGGCGACTGAGCCGCGCGCCATCAACCTGCGGGCACGCGGAACACCCGGGGCCCGCCCCGGTTCAATGGTCATGCGCCCCATCATCGCCTCGCTCACATCCGGCTGGACCCGCGCCAACGAGGAAAACGCCCCGTTGCTGGCGGCGGGGATCGCCTATTACGCCTTTCTCTCCTTCGTCCCCCTGCTCGGTGCGATCGTGCTCGCCTACGGGCTCATCGCCGATCCGCAGACCGTCGCGGGCCATGCCGCCTCGCTCGCCGAGGAACTGCCCGCTTCCTCGGCCGATCTCGTCACCGACCAGCTCGAAAGCGTCACCGACCGGCGCGGCGGGACCTCCGGGCTCGGCCTTGTCGTCGCGCTCGCGCTGGCGCTGTTCGGGTCGCGGCTGGCGGCGGGCGCGGTGATCACCGCCCTCGACGTCGCCTTCGGGGCCGAGGAAAAGCGAGGGCTGGTCCGATCCAACCTGCTCGCGCTGGCGATCACGCTCGGGGCTATTCTCGCTTTCGGGATGGTGGCTGGGGCAACCACCGTGGTGTCGGTATTCCTGGCCGATACCGGCGGACGTTTCGCGACTTACGCGCTGGTCGGGCTGGCGGGCATTGGCGGCGCGATGCTCGCCTATCGCATCGTCCCCAATACGCGCGGCAGCGTTTCCTATCGTGCGGCGCTGCGCGGTGCGGTGCTGTTCGCGCTGGGATGGATGGCAGCGAGCGCGGGCTTCGGCTTTTACGTTTCCAATTTCGGCAATTACAACGCGACCTATGGGTCGCTGGGCGCAGTGGTGGTGTTCCTGACCTGGCTCTTCATCAGCGCGCTCCTGCTGCTGATCGGTGCCTTCGTCGCCGATGCGAGCGCGGATCCCGCACAGGACGAATGCTAGTCCTGCGGGCACGAGCAAGTATCGGGACTCGCAATTTTGTTGCGAACATGTTATAGAATGGTCCAACCCCATCGGTCGGTCCCGGTGGCGGCGCGAAAAATAGGAACAGGCCACTTACCAGCAGCACAGTCTCGGTCGGATGCGGCCCGGTGCCTGCCTCGTTGGAGAGGTTTTGCACCGCAGGGACCATTCGCCCGTTTCGTGGGCCGGCTGGGAGGCTGATAGAAAGGAACTCGCATGGCTAGCAATGCGCCTGCCTTCACGGTCGGAGACTATGTCGTTTATCCCAAGCACGGCGTCGGCCGTGTGATCGAACTGCAGAGCGAGGAAATCGCCGGGATGCAGCTCGAACTTTACGTCCTGCGTTTCGAAAAGGAGCGCATGACGCTGCGCGTGCCCGTCAACAAGGTCGAATCGATCGGGATGCGCAAGTTGTCCTCGGACAAGACCCTGAAGGAAGCGATGGAAACGCTCAAGGGCAAGCCCAAGGTCAAGCGCACCATGTGGTCGCGCCGCGCCCAGGAATACGAAGCCAAGATCAATTCGGGCGACCTCGTGTCGATCGCGGAAGTGACGCGCGACCTGTTCCGCCCCGACGACCAGCCCGAACAATCCTATTCGGAACGCCAGATCTTCGAGGCCGCCTCCAGCCGCCTGGCGCGCGAACTGGCCGCGATGGAGGAAACCGACGAGCCGACCGCGCTCGGCAAAATCCTCGGCGTGCTGCGCGAACATGCGCCGCAATATTACGAGAACACGGAGGAAAGCTGAGACTTTCCAAAAGGCTGGACCGAAAGAGGGCCGCTCCGCAGGGGCGGCCTTTTTCGTTGGCGAGCTGCGTTGGCGGACTTGCAGCGGCCATATTGGTGTATTATACCACCAATACACAACCGCACTCGGAGGGAAGCAATGATCGACAGTTTCATCCAACGCATGGCCCCTGTGGCCGCGCTTGCGCTCGGCACGGCGCTGGGCGGGTGCAGTGCCGACATCAAGGTGAACGGGATGGACGGCGTGCCCCTGTCCGAGCTCGATACGGACGGGGCCACGCCGAAGGAGCTCGTCCTCGCCAGCGGCGACAGGGTGATTTTGCGCCAAGGCGATGGGCTTTCCATCACCCTCGAGGGCGATCCGGAAGAAACCGACAAGCTTCGCTTCGCCCTCGACGATGAAACGCTCGGCATCACCCGCGAAAAGGACAGCTGGGGTTCGGGCGGCTCGGTCACGGTCAATGTCACCATGCCACCGCCCGAGGAAATCGTAGTCGCGGGCAGCGGCACGATCATCGCGCAGAGCTTGGCGAAGGAGGCCGAACTGACGATCGGCGGATCGGGCGATATCGAGGTCGGGACGATCGCCGCCGACAGTCTCGAGATCAACATTGGAGGGAGCGGATCGGTCAAGGGGTCCGGAACCGCGAGCAGGCTCGAGATCAATATCGGCGGATCGGGTGATGTCGACCTCGCCGCGCTCAAGGCCGACAGAGCGGACATCACCATTGGCGGGGCTGGCGATGTCGCCTTCGCCTCGGACGGCAAGGTCGAGGCGAGCATTGCGGGATCGGGCGACGTGCGTGTCACCGGCAGCGCGAAATGCGAAGTCTCCGCTTTCGGCTCGGGCAAGTTGACCTGTTCGCCCGCACCAGCCGATGACGGCGATCCCGGATCCGCGAGCGCGCAAGCGGCTCTCGAAGCCCCCGCCGAAGGCGGGGTGGGCGAGAACTGATTGCGCCCTGCTGCGCCACCGGGCTTGCGCGAATCGCGGGGGCGCGCATGGTGCGACCATGCGCACATCCCCGGCCCTCGCCGCTCTTGCCGCCCTCCCCCTGCTCTCGGGTTGCCTTGCCCGTACGGCGGTCGATGTCGTGACGTTCCCGGTGCGCGCCGCCGGGGAGGTGGTCGATGTCGCCACCACCAGCCAGTCCGAACGCGACGAGAAACGCGGGCGCGAATTGCGCGAGCGCGAGCAACGACTCGGCAAGCTCGAGCGCCGCTATGACGACGAGCTGGCCGATTGCCGCTCCGGGGACGCTGGCGCCTGCGCGGATGCCCGCGAGACCTGGGCCGAGATGAAGGAGATCCGCGCCAGCCTGCCCGCGCCCCCGCCCGAGCCGGACGACTGAGCGTCGCGCGGCGGATCAGCCGGGTGGCGTGGCGGCGCGGCGGAGCCGGTCGTTCACAGCCTTTCCCATGCCGCCCGCCGGAACGGGGGCAACCGCGATACGGGGGCTTCGCGAAGCGGCGGCTTCGTGCAGGCAGGCATAAAGGCGGGCTGCGGCTTCGGTGACGTCACCTCGCGCCGACAGCGTGCAGTCGCCCGCAATGGGTCCGAAGCCGATCATGAATTCGTCCGGCTCCGCCGCCTCGGCCTCGAGCCGCACGGGCTTGCCCGGGGCGTAGTGGCTGGCGAGTTGGCCGGGAGCGGTGATCCCCTCTAGAGCGGCCATGCCGGCGATGTCGTGGTCGTGATAGTGGCGATAGAGCGCGCCGACATCGACCGGCCCGGGTCGCAATTCGTGCCATTCCCCTTCGGCGGTGATCCGCAGGATCGTGGATTCCACGCCTGCCTCGGTCGGCCCCGCATCAAGCACGGCATCGATCCGGCCGTCGAGCGAAGTAAGGACATGGCGGGCGCAGGTGGGGCTGATGAAGCCCGAGCGATTGGCCGAGGGAGCAGCGAGCGGAAAGTCGACATGGTCGAGCAGCTGGCGCATCACCGGGTGTGCGGGAACCCGTATCGCCACGGTGGGGAGGCCTGCCGTCACGGCCTCGGCGAGCGCGGCCTGCGCGCGCCGCTCGACCACCAGCGTCAACGGTCCGGGCCATTGCCCCCTGGCGATCTCGCGCAGGACGGGATCGGAGAAGTCGCCATGAATCGCCGCCTGCCCCGCATCGCGGACATGGACGATCAACGGATTGAAGCCGGGCCGTCCCTTGGCGGCATAGATCTTCGCCACCGCTTCTGCGCTGTCGGCGCGGGCGGCAAGGCCGTAGACCGTCTCGGTCGGGACCGCGACGAGGCCGCCCGATTCCAGGATCCGCGCCGCGCGCGCGATTCCTTCGCCATCGGCGGCCAGCACCTGGGTAACGTCCTTGTCGCTCATGGCCTGGGCGCTATATTCCCCGGAGAAGCCTGCCAAGAGGCAGGCGCTTTTTCCGATTGTCCCCGCACCCTACCCAAGGACGAGAATTCGCCGTGACACCCTATACCCCGCCGACCCAAGACCAGCTGCTAGCCATTCGCGTCAATGCGGGGATCGAGGAGTTGCAGCAATCGGAGCGCTTCGCCCATGCCGAACCCGATCTTGTCGAAGCGATCGTCGAAGGCGTCGGGCAGTTCGCCGCCGGGGAATTCGCGCCGCTGAACCGCGTCGGTGATACCGAAGGCGCGAAGCTCGAAAACGGCGTGGTGCGCCTGCCCGACGGGTTTGCCGAGGCCTACGATGCCTATGTCGAGCAGGGCTGGAACGCGATCGCGAGCCCCGAGCAATTCGGCGGGCAGGGCTTGCCCTTCACCCTTTCGTGCAACGTGTTGGAAAATCTCGGCGCGGCGAACATGGCGTTCACGCTGTTGCCGATGCTGTCGGTCGGCGCGATCGACGCGCTCGAGCATCACGGGTCGAAGGACCAGCAGGCGCGCTATCTACCCGATCTGGTCAGCGGCAAATGGTCGGGGACGATGAATCTAACCGAACCGGCCGCCGGCAGCGATGTCGGCGCGCTGCGTTCGACCGCCGAACCGATCGAGAACGGCCCGCATGCCGGCAAGTACCGGATCACCGGTCAAAAGATCTACATCACCTGGGGCGAACACGATCTTTCGGACAACATCATCCACCTCGTCCTCGCCCGCCTGCCCGGCGCGCCGGAGGGATCGCGCGGCGTCTCGATGTTCCTCGTGCCCAAATACCACGTCAATGACGATGGATCGCTGGGTCCGAAGAACGACCTTCGCTGCGTCAGCCTGGAGCACAAGCTGGGCATCAACGCCTCGCCCACCTGCGTGATGAGCTATGGTGACAACGGCGAATGCATCGGCGAGCTGGTGGGCGAGGAAAACCGGGGGCTCGCGGCGATGTTCACGATGATGAACAATGCCCGCATCAATGTCGGCAACCAGGGCGTCCAGATCGGTGAGCGCGCGACCCAGCAGGCGATCCATTACGCGATGGACCGGGTGCAGTCGGCACGCGCCGGATCTCCCGACAGGAACCCGGTCGCGATCATCGAACATCCTGACGTGCGCCGCATGATCCTGCGCATGAAATCGCTCACCGAAGGCGTGCGCGCCCTGCTTTACTACTGCGCAGGCCAGGTCGATCGCGGCAATCTGGGCGACAGTGCGGCCAAGGCGCGCGCCGATATCCTCGTACCGCTGGTCAAGGCGTGGGGCACCGATGTCGGGGTCGAGGTTTCGGGCATCGGGATCCAGGTCCATGGCGGCATGGGTTTCGTCGAGGAAACCGGCGCCGCCCAGCACTGGCGCGATTCCCGCATCGCCCCGATCTACGAAGGCACCAACGGCATCCAGGCCGCCGACCTCGTCACCCGCAAGCTCGGCCTCGAAGGGGGCGAACCGATGATCGCCCTGTTCGAGGACATCGCGCGCGACGCGGCAGCCGAATCCGCGCTCGCCGCGCTGGCGCAGGATTGTGCCGATATCGCACGCTGGATGCAGGACGAGGCGAGTCTCGATGACAGGCTGGCAGGCAGCGTTCCCTTCTGCACCATGTCCGCCGTCGCGGTGGCGGGCTGGCAGCTGGCGAAGCAGGCCGAAGCGGTCGCGAGCGGCGCGGCCCCCGCGCTCGAGACGAGCAAGCCGGTGACGGTGCGCTTCTTCCTCGACCGGATCGTCGGCGAAGCGAGCGGGCTGAAGGCAGGCGCGATCGGCGGTGCGGACCTGCTCTATTCGCTGCCGAGCGAAAAGCTCGCGGGCTGATCGCGGACATGGACGAGAGCCGCGCGCTGCTTGAGCGGATCGCCGCGGCGCTCGAGCGGATCGCCCCGCCCGCGCCGCGGCGAACCGACTGGCAGGGCTCGCCCGCTTTCCGCTGGGACGATGGCGGCGCGCACCCGGTCGCACGGATCGATTCGCTGCCGCTGCAAACCTTGCGCGGCGTGGAGGAGCAGAAACGCGCGCTTCTCGAGAATCTCACCCGCCTTGCCGAAGGCGCAGCGGCGCATGACGTGCTGCTGTGGGGCGCGCGGGGCATGGGAAAGTCGGCGCTCGTGCGGGCCTGCATCGCCGCGCTCGAAGACGAAAGGCCCGGACGGATCGCGCTGGTTCAGCTCGCACCCGGTTCGCTGGAGGGCTTCGCAGAGCTGCTCGAACAGCTTGCCCGGCAGGGGCGCGCCTTTGTCCTGTTCATCGACGATCTCGGTTTTGGCCCCGAAGGCCGCGCCGATATGCTCGCGCTGCGCAGCCTTCTGGACGGGGGTATCGTCCCGCGCCCGCCCCATGTCCGCATCGCCGTGACCTCCAACCGCCGCGCCATCGTCCGGCGCGAGGAGGCCGAGGCAGGCGCGCTCCACGAACGCGACGAACGCGACGATGCGCTGGCGCTGGCCGACCGGTTCGGTCTAACGCTGGCGTTCCACCCGGCGGACCGGGAAACCTACCTCGCTATCCTGCGCGGCTATACCCAGCCTGCGGGCCTTGCCTTCGACGAGGAGGAAGCGCTCGCCTTTGCCATCGCGCGCGGAAACCGGTCGGGCCGCACCGCGCTGCAATTCGCCACCGAACTGGCCGGGCGAGCGGGCAAGCGGCTCTAGTCTGGCTGTCCCGCCTGTTCGCGCAGGACGCGCGCCTCGCGCTCGGCACGCGGATCGCGCAATTCGCCCCTTGGTTCGAGCGGTTCGCTCTCGTTGGCTTCGATCGGGGCGGCGGGTTCGGCTTCCGGATTGACCGTGCGCCAGATGATCCCGGCGGTATCGTCCGACACCAGCAGCGATCCGTCCTCGGCCCATTCGACCCAGGTCGGCCGACCGTTGGTCGTCCCGTCGCCTTGCAGGAACCCGCCGAGCACGGGCTGCGGCTTGCCCACCGGATTGCCGCGCTCGTCGAAGGGCACGAAGACCACGTCATAGCCGGAAGGCGGCTTGCGGTTCCACGATCCGTGCCGCGCGATGAAGGCGCCGCGCGCGAAGGCGTCTCCCATGCGGTGCCCGCCGCGGGTGAAGACCAGGCCGAGCGCTGCGACATGCGGCCCGAGGGCGTATTCGGGATTGCGGGTGTATTCCATCAGATATTGCGGCATCGGCGCTTCGACCCGGCGGTCGATATTGTCCTTGTAATAGAGCCAGGGCCAACCGTATTGCGCGCCTATGGGCACATTGGTGAGGTAATCGGGCACGAGGTCCGAGCCGAGCATGTCGCGCTCGTTCACCGTGGTCCACAGCTCGCCCGTCCAGGGGCTGAAATCGAGCCCGTTGGCATTGCGCAGGCCCGCGGCGAATTGCGCCTGCCGATTCGCGACCAGATCGTAACGCCAGATCATCGCCCGGCCGGTCTCGGCATCCATTCCCTTTTCGCCGATATTGCTGGCCGAACCGACAGCGACATAAAAGCTGTCGCCGTCCGGGGCGATCTCCATGTTGCGCATCCAGTGATTGCCGCCCGCCGGCAGGTCCATCAGCTTGCGCGGCTCCCCCGTCACCGCATCGGCACCGAGTTCGTATTCGAATGCGAGAACCGCGTCGTGATTGGCGACATAAAGGGTTCCGTCCTTCCAGCTGAGGCCCGAAGGCGAATCGAGATCGGCCTCCCGGATGACCTTGCGGATCTCGGCCACCCCGTCGCCATCGGCGTCGCGCAGCAGCACGATCCGGTTGGGCGAAGTTCCGGCCGAACCCGCCTTCTCGAACAGGTAGGACGCGACCCAGCCCTCGATCGTCGCCATGATCCCGCCCTCGCCTTCGTCCTCGGTCGCAGGCGCGCGGGTCAGCGTCACCAGCACATCGCCATTGGGCAGGCGATAGAGCACGCGCGGATGGTCGAGGCCCTCGGCGAAGCGATTGACGGTCAGCCCTTCGGCGGTGGTCGGTTTCTCGCCCTCTTCCCAGCCGACCGGATCGGCGATCTGCACCGTGGGAAAGCTTTCCGCTGCGGGCTCCTGCAGCACGGGGTCGGTCCCGGCGACTTCCTCCAGCGGCAGGTCCGCGGTGTCGCCGCGCGTCAGGAAAAACAGCGCGATGCCGACGACGAGGACGAGCACCAGCAGCGCGATTGCGGTCTTGCGAAGAATAGCCATGGCCAAGGGATTAGAGCGCGCTTCGGCTTGCCGCAACGGGGCATGGGACTATGAGGCTGGTCCCATGTTCGATTTTCGACCCGATGACACCCTCGCCCCCGAAGAACTCCATCGCCAGCTTTGCGAGGCGGCCGATGCGCTGACCGCGAGTGAGCCCGACGGCATCGCCAACATGGCCAATATCGCCGCGCTTTTGTGGGAGTTCCTGCCGGATCTCAACTGGGCGGGCTTCTACCGCGTCGCGCCGGCGATGAGCGGGGACGAGGAGCTGGTGCTCGGGCCTTTCGTCGGGCGCCCGGCCTGTATCCGCATCCCCTTCGGGCAGGGCGTATGCGGCGCTGCGGCCGGGTCGGGCCGGATACAGCGGGTCGAGGATGTCCACGCTTTCCCGGGCCATATCGCCTGCGACGCGGCGAGCCGGTCGGAACTGGTCGTGCCGGTGATCCGCGATGGCCGGGTGATCGCGGTGATCGACCTCGACAGCCCTTCGCCCGCGCGCTTCAGCGAAACGGATGCGCGCGGGATCGAGCGCCTCGCCGCGCTGCTCGCGGCGCGCATCTGAGGCTTAGCGCATCGGCCGCAGAACGCCCCGAAACGAGACAGCGCCTCGCCGGGCGCTTGGGCGCGGGGCGGAGCGGGTGGTAACTTCCGGCTAACCATTTCGGCGGTCCGGGCAAGCGCGAGTCGCGCCTGCCCCGTGATCGTCGCAGCTTCCGGGGAAACGCCATGCCAGTCACTCGCCGCCATCTTCGCTCCACCGCCGCTTTCGCGGGCCTGCCGCTGCTCGCCATGGCCGGAGCCGCCGCTGCGCAGGATGCTCCGATGAGCGCGCAGGAGGTACAGCAGCTTCCCCCCGAATACCGCACCGGGCCGATCATCACCGAGGACGTGAGCGAAGGGGCGGACGGAGTCGAGACGATCACCCGCACCCGCCGGATCGAAAGCCCCGCCCCAGCCTATGCTCAAGGATACGAGGGCGGCGAAAGCTACCAGGGCCAGCCCTATGCCCGCCCGGCCGGAGCCTCCTACCCCGGCTATGCGCCCTACGCCCCTGCCCCGGTCGTGTTCGAGCGCGACCAGTGGATCGAGGAATGCCGGCGGCGCACTTCGGGCCGGGACGAGCGGGAAAAGGGCGGTATCATCGGCGCGCTGCTCGGGGCGATCACCGGCGGCATTATCGGCAACCGGGTCGCCGATGCCGAACGGCTCGGCGGGACATTGATCGGGGCCGGCACGGGCGGGCTTGCAGGGCTCCTGCTCGGCAATCTGATCGGCGGGGGTAAACGGGACGACCGCTATGACTGCGAAGCGGCGCTCGACAGCTATATCTCGCAATACGGCTATCCGGCGACCGGGCCCGCACGGATTGCCTCGCGCAGCATTCCGGCAGCTCCGGCGGCGACCTACAGGCCCGCGCCGCCAACCTATGGCTATCCGGCTTACGCGCCCGGCTATGCTCCGCAATATGCGCCCGGATACGGCTACGCGCCGAGCTACAGCTACGCCCCGCCGCCGCAGATGGTTATGGTGCCGATGCGTTACGAACAGCCCCAGCGGGTAATCGTGCGCGAAACGGTGCGCGAGGAACTGGTGCCGGCCACCCGTTCGATCCCCGAACCCGCTCCGCGGCCGGTCCGGCGGGTGCGGCCTGCGCCTTCGCCCAAGATGATCAAGACCGCCCCGCCCGCTCCGCGGCCGATCAAGGGCGAGTAAGCCGCGAGAGCCGGGCGGCCATCACTCGGGTGCGGCAGAGGCCGGCTCCCGTGCCGCGACCTGCGTCGTTTCGGCCATTTCGGGCGGGTCCACGCTGCGCAGCCTGACCGGCCCGATGCGGACGATGTCCTCCCCCTGCCGGATGGTGAAGTCCTCCGCCCCGCGCGGCCCCGGCAAGGCGCGCACGACCTCCAACTTCGCAGCGGCTTTTTCGGCGACCCGCAGGCGATATTGTCCATAAGGCACGCGCTGGAACAGGAAGAAGCCGTCGAACTCGCTGATCGTTTCGGCGACGACAGTGCCAGCCTCGTCCACCAGCTCGAGCTTGACGCCCGGCTTTTCGATCCCGTTCACGCCAAGCAGAAGGCCTTCCACTTCGCCACTGGGCGAGATCGGGATCGCGATTTCGGCCATCACGCCGGGGCGCGGGGTGATCACGATGCCCTTGACCGCCGGAGCGAGGAAGGGATCGCCGAGCGTGCTTTCATCGACGCCCACCAGGACCGGGCGGAAGGGGCGCAGCTCGTCGACGATCGTGCGCCCGTTTTCCCCCGTCCACGCATCGGTGCTGCGCTGACCCGCTTCGACCAGCACGTCCTTGAGCGCCGCTTCGCCCGGATCGCGCCGGCCATTGCCGTCATCGTCGCGGAAAACGGTCACGTCGGCCTGCCCGCTGCGGGCAAGTTTGGCCTGCGAAACGCGCACCCCGCCGCTCACCGGGTCCGGGCCAAGGCTGAAGGCCACCTGCACCCCGGCGCCGACGCCGCCCCTTGTGGTGACGAAGGCATCACCGCGCAGCAACAGCTTGTCGAAGCGCCGGGTATAGGCGGCCGTGAAGCGGAATTCGTCGGCCTGCCCGACATATTCGACCTGCCCCTGCATGTCGGATCGGTCATCGAGATTGGCATCGACCCGCACATTGGCCCGTTCGAGCCCGGTGCGCGGTCCCTGCAGCGCCCAGACCGCATTGCCGCGCAGCCGGAACCGGCCCAGCCGCGTGTTGGCCAGCAGGCGCAGTCGCGTGTCGGTCCGGGCGGGGGCGATCACGCCTGCGGTGCGATC
Organism: Erythrobacter sp.; assembly: GCF_040217515.1. Lineage (GTDB taxonomy): Bacteria > Pseudomonadota > Alphaproteobacteria > Sphingomonadales > Sphingomonadaceae > Erythrobacter. The sequence continues at coordinate 179,792 of NZ_JAVJPT010000003.1, read as the reverse complement.
GCGATGGCTGAGCTGGGCCGAGATCGCCACCCGGCCCGCCGTGACCGATGTCGTCAGCGTCGCTTCGTTGAGCTGCGCCCCATCGCTTAGCTGCGCGTGCTGGACGTCGCCCTGGATCGGGAGCGACACCTTGCCCAGAGAGAGCGAGGTGTCGAAGGTAAACCCCGCCCGCCAATCGACATCGCTCTCGGCGAATTCGCTCGTGAAATTCCCGAAGGAGACGAGCCCGTTCACTCCGAAATTGATCGAGCCTATGCGTCCCAGCGCATTTGCCTCGGCGACGGCTCCGGCTCCGAATTCGTGGGCCGCAGCCAGTTCGAGCTGCATCGCGCCCAATGTGCGCATCAACGCGCCCTCCGCATAGGTGCGGCGGGCGCCGTCGAAAAAGAGGCTCTGCATGCCGAACGCGACACTGGTCCTCTGGTCCAGCCCCCGTTCGACCCCGACCCCCCAGCGCCATTTCTGCGGCAGGAAAACATTCTGGCGATTGAGCTGGACGAGATCGCGCTGCGTCTGCAGCACACCGGCCCAGTAATAGGTCTGCCCGGGCTCGATCTGGTTGAAGCCTACGGGCACGCTGGTTTTCTCGCGCCGGACCTGGCCCTGTGGGCCGTAGAGCACCACTTCGAGATCGTTGCGGCCGTAGAACAGCTCGATCTCGACGAATTCGTAGCGCCCGTCGCCGCGATCGTCCTGGAAGGCGATGAGCTGGCCGTTGCGATACAGCTCGGCGTCCCAACCCGCCGGCAACGTGCCGCGCAGGGTCGTCGCGGAGAAGCGGTTGTTGCGACCGATCGGGCGATTGGACACGAAGGCCCCGCGCCCGACCTGCGTCTGCCCGGTCAGCCGGCCCGCAATCGTCTCGACATCGCCCACAGCCACCTGCGTCGCCTCGAGCGGGCCGAGCAGGCCGCCCGTCGGATCGTTGCGATAGGCCCGCAGGCGCAGGGTCTGCGGGTTCATCTGGGTGTCGGTCGCGAAGCGCGCGAAATAGCTCGCCCCGAGAGCCTCGCCCGCCGCGTAGAGTTCGACGCGGCCTCCGACCGACTCGCGTCCGGCTTCTCCGCTCGTCACCTCGCCCTGGGCGACCACGTCGAGCGAGGGGGTGCGCCAGGGCTTGTATTCCATGTCGGCGGAGGGGAACTTGGACAGGTCGAATGTCTGCTTGGACCGGCGTTCAAGTCGCGCTGCGCGACTTCGCCTTTCGATCGCCTGCATGAACGGCAGGTCGCGATCGGTCTCCAGCCGGATCAGCGCGTTGTAGAGGTCGGGTTTGAAGGCGATCCCGAACCAGCGCGAGAGCGCATCGGTATCGACGCACCAGCCTTCGGGGGTGTCGTAGATGTCCCCGGCGATGGGCGCGCGCCCGGTGTTCATGTTTTGTACTGTGCCAGCGTCACGATCGAGAGTGAAAGTCTGGTCCTCGGCGAACATCCAGCCAGTTGCGCGGCGCGACTTCTTGTCGAGCCGGATCGGCAGGTCGAGCGACTGGATCACGTCGGCAAGGTCGAGGCAAACCCCGCGATCGGTGCGGTATCCGCGCACATCGAGAGTCAGCTTGTATTTCCCGATGACAGGCTGGAGGAAAAGGTAATCGTCCTCGTTCGCCTGCCAGGTCGAACCGCCCGCGCCGTCACCCTGCGCCATCGCAGGCGCAGGCGATGCCCACACGCCAAGCGCCGCCGCAAGACCTGCGACTGCGCCGGTGAGAGAGGGATGGCGGGAAAACATGGGTTCGGGGTTGTGACTGCGGCGGGCCGCTGCGGATCGCGCTCGCTCAGTCGATCCGCGTCTCGAGCGCGGCCAGCAGGCCGCCGCCCGCTTCGGGCATGTCGCGATATTCGAAACGCAGTTCGCCCTTCATCGCGGCGGCCTGTTCCGGGGTCAGGGTGATGCGGACCTTGCGCTGGCCGATCTCGGGATAGATCGCGACGCCGCGCAGCAGCACGAGCGGATCTTCCACCCCAGGCTTCGTCACCCGCAATTCGCCATAGGTCGAACTGTCGCCCGTGCGCTGGATGGTGACCTCGAGCTCGGGTCCCTGTTCGCGCTCGACCAGCTCCGGCTGTGCGATGGCGGCCTGTGCTTCGACGCGGCCGTGGCGGACGATGATCGGAATGGTAACGCCATAGATCGGGATCAGCTGGATCGAAACCTGGTCGCTGTTGCGCTGTTCGGCGGTGACCTCGCGCGGCTTGGGAATGGCGCGGAACGACATGTGGACCCGATATTCGCCATCGGGCAGGTCGGTGCCGGGCCGCGCGGCGAGCCGCACCGCCTGAGGCTGGCCCGGCGGCAGGACGATCCGGCGCGGCGCGTAACGGATCATGCCGAGCGCCGCTTTCTCCTTCTCGTTCGCATCGGTTTCCTCCACGGGGACGAGCCGCCCGTTCTCCAGCATCCGGCGCAGTTCGAGCCCGATGCGATAGGTCGCTTCCTCACCGCCGATATTGCTGAGGATGACCTCGGTTCCGCGCCGCCCGTCGAGGATCACGCGGGTGGGAGCGACCAGCAGGTCGCCCTGGGCGGAAACGGGCGTGGTGAAGGAAAGCGACGAAAAAGCGGCGAGGACCGCAGCACCGCGCGCGATGGCACGCATGGGCTTGAAATGCATGGCTGGACAGCTCCCGTGAAGGGCGCGGCCTGCTTTCAGCCGCGCTGCGTGGTTTCACGCAGCGTGGTAAGCAAATACGGTTAAGATCCTTCTAACCATGCGAGCCCGCCCTCCTCGGCGCGCCCGACGCGAAAGGGCCGCGCATCCCTTGATGGATACACGGCCCTCGCGCCGGTCTTTCGGCGAGGCGACAAGGCACTTCGCCGGGCTGTCACCAGCCCGTGCAATCAGGAATATTCGACCGACACGTCGAAGCTGCCGGTATAGATGCCTGCCGCTTCCGAACCGTCGAATTCGATGGAGCCGCCGACGGTGAAAGAGCCGTCGCCCGAACCGTCGAGCGTGATTTCGTCGCCCGCTTCGCTCGAGACGAAAGCGTCGAGTTCGATCGTGTGCTCGTCGGCGGTGGCCGCGGTCAAATCGGGGTGGGTGAGGTCGATCTCGCCGGTCGGCAGGTTGATCGTCACCGCCTTGTTAGCGGTGCCGGTCACGTCGAACGCGGCGACGGCCGAGGTGCCCGAACACACGATGTCCGAGGCCGAGCAATCGAGCGTGCCGTCAGCGGCCAGCGAAACGGTGCCCGCGCCGTCGACAACCATGGTCCCGAAATCGAGGCCGGAGGTTCTGTCGAGAGTGAGCGCATCGAGAACTTCGGCGGTCGCGGTGGCCGAAGCGGTGTCCTGGGCGAAAGCGGCGTTGCTCATGCCCATCGCGGCGAAGAGAGCGATACCCGCCGCGCCGAAACGAATGGTCTTGGTCATGTCTGGTCCTTCCAAGCGTAGTCTTACCCGTTGCAGCACAAGCGCTCGAAGCCGCAAAAGGGCCTCGAAACCAGGCTACCGAACGGACATTGACGCCCGTTCGCCGCTGCTAGGTAGAACCGCGCAGTTCAGGCTTCGTTCGTGGTTATGGTTAACAGCGCGTTAGGACTTAACGCTTGGGCGCTTCAAAGCCGCGGATTTCCGGGACCAGGGAGGAAGAGCCGTGGCTAACGCGGCGCTAAAAATCCCCGCCGGTCAGGCGCTGGCAGACAAGATCGAGCTGGTCGAGCGAGGAATAGCGGATTGTCACCGCACCCTTGCGCGGGTCTGCGTCTGCCTTGATTCGCACCGGCAGGCCGAGAAATTCCTCGAGATGGCGCTGCACCGCCTCGATATCGGCCTCCCCTTCGCGCGGGGCGCCGGGCCCGCTGCCCTGTTTTTCCGCACGCTCTTCCGTCGCCGCGCGGGCCGCGTTGCGAACCAGTTTCTCGATCTCGCGGACCGACAGGTTCTCGTCCACCGCCTGCTGGGCGAAACGTCCCGCACCCTCTTGCCCGATCAGGGCCCGGGCATGGCCCATCGAAAGCCGCCCGCTCTCGACCAGGTCGAGCACCTTTTGAGGCAGGTTCAAAAGCCGCTGGAGATTGGCGACATGGCTGCGGGATTTTTCGACCATCCGCGCAATGTCCGCCTGCGTCATCCCTTCTTCATCGGCAAGTCTTTGATAAGCCCGCGCTTCTTCGACCGGATTGAGATCTTCGCGCTGCAGGTTCTCGATCAGCGCGAGCGCCATCACCTCGCGATCGTCCAGCTCGCGCACCAGCGCCGGGATTTCATGCACCCGCGCCTTCTGCGCGGCCCGCCAGCGCCTTTCCCCGGCAACGAGCTGGTAGCCGGTTGTCCCGTGCGGACGGACGATGACGGGCTGGATCACCCCCCGCGCCGCGATCGAGGCAGCGAGCTCGTCAAGCGCGGCCTCGTCGAAATGCTTGCGCGGATTGCCCGGCAGGGGCGAAATCGCGGCGGTGGACACCATTTTGAGCGGCGAATCGCCGGCGGGTGCGCTTGAAGTTTCGGCGACCTCAGCTTCGGACTGGACGAGCGGCTCCTCGCGGCGGGTCTCGCCCATCAGCGCGCCCAGCCCCTTGCCGAGTTTCTTCTTGCGGTCGGTCGGGGAACGTTGGGGTACGGACAGATGGATCGGATCGGTGGAACGTTCGCTCACGCGGCCTTCCTCTCGGGCGGAAAGCGGCCGATCAATTCGCGCGCCAGGGCGATATAGGCGCGGCTGCCGGTGCACGAATGGTCATAGACGAGCGCGGGCAGTCCGTGGCTCGGCGCCTCGGAGAGACGGACATTGCGCGGGATCACGGTTTCGAAGACCAGTTTGCCCAGACATTCGCGCACGTCCTCGGAGACCTGGTCGGTCAGGCGGTTGCGCCGATCATACATGGTCAGCGCAACACCGATGATGTCGAGCCCCGGGTTGAAGCGTTGCTGAACCCGCTCCACCGTCTGGAGCAGCTGGCTGAGCCCTTCGAGGGCGAAAAATTCGCATTGCAGCGGCACGAGCAAGGTGTCGGCGGCGCACAGCGCGTTCAGCGTGAGCAGGCCGAGCGAGGGCGGACAGTCGATGAAGCAGATGTCGTGCCCGCCATGATTGGCCAGCGCGGCGCGCAGCTTGGCGGTGCGGTCCTCGACGGAAACCAGCTCCACCTCAGCCCCGCTCAGGTCCTGGGTCGCCGGGACGACATCGAGGCCGGGAATACTGGTGGGCACGACCGCCTCGGCCAAAGGATATTCGTCGACCAGTAGGTCATAGCTCGAAATTTCACGTGCCCCCGCCTCCACGCCGAGGCCGGTCGAGGCGTTGCCCTGCGGGTCCATGTCGATCAGCAATGTGCGCCAGCCCGTTGCCGCCATCGCGGTGGCGATGTTGATCGCGGTGGTGGTCTTGCCCACCCCGCCCTTTTGGTTGGCTATGGCTATGGTCAGCATGATCGGGTCCCTTCTCGGCGCTCTGCCCGGAGGGCGGCGCTTAGGCGTTTCAGGCATTCACAATGATGCCCGCGTCGCGATCGGTCAATGAATGTTCCACGTGGAACATGTCTCGAATCGGCTTTTCGGCCTGCCCCAGTTCGTGCGCCGCCGAGCGCCCCTTCGGCAAGACGTAACGGGTCGCCCCTGTGGAGAAGGGTGCGGATAAGCGCAGGAGCTTTGTCAGTGGGGCGAAGGCGCGTGCCGAAATGACCCATGCGGGAAAAGGGTCGACCGTTTCGAGGCGCTGGCCGATTGCGCGGCAGCGCCGCAGGTCGAGGGCGCGAACGCAGTTCTCCAAAAACTCAACCCGGCGGGCGCGGGATTCAACCAGGACGATATCCCAATCCGGCCGCAGCGTCGCGATGACGAGGCCGGGAAAACCCGCCCCCGTGCCGAGATCGAGCCAGGGCCCGACGGGCGATGTTTCACGTGGAACATGTTCGAGCAATTGCGCGCTGTCGGCCATGTGACGCTGCCATAGCTGCGCTTCGGAAGGTTTCGCGATCAGGTTCTGGCGCGCATTCTCGTCCAGCAGGAGTTCGGCGAAGCGCTCCAACCGCTGCATCGCCGCCGCATCGCCCCATTCGGCGACATAGCGCCGTGCCTGCTCCTCGGTCTCGATCAGTGCCGGTTCGATCACGCGGCGCGCTGACCGGCGCCCTGCCGGCGGCGGGCCTGAACGAGCAGCGCCGACAGCGCGGCAGGCGTGATTCCCGGGACCCGCCCGGCCGCTGCAAGCGTCGCCGGAGCTGCCGAAGAAAGCCGCTCGACCATTTCGTTCGAAAGACCCGGGACCGAAGCATACGGAAAATCGGCCGGCAGCTTCAAGCCCTCGCTCGCCCTCAGATCGCGCAATTCCGCGTCCTGCCGGGCGAGATAGGGCGCGTAGGCGGCGTCCTCTGCCATCTCGGCGGCGAGCATCGGGTCGATCGCGCAGGCTTTGCCGAGCCACGGGGAAAGCGTCTCGAGGTCAAGCCCGTCATGGCGCAGCCAGTGCGACAGCGATTTCTCCCCCCCGTCGCGCCGCACTGCGAGACCCGCCTTGGCGAGTTCGCGCGCATGGAGCGGCGTATCGAAAGCCGCGCCGATCTGGGCCCGCGCCTCTTCGCGCCGTTCGAACCATACGCGCCGTTCCTCGCCCACGCACCCTGCCGCAATGCCCAACCCCGTCAACCGGGTCGACGCATTATTGGCACGCAGGCGCAGGCGATATTCGGCGCGCGAGGTGAGCATGCGATAGGGCTCCGTTACGCCCTGCAGGGTGAGATCGTCGATCATCACCGCGATATAGGAATTCGACCGGTCGAGCCGGGGCGCCTCGCGCCCGACCGCCGCCGCTCCCGCTTCGAGCCCGGCGACGAGGCCTTGGGCTGCGGCTTCCTCGTATCCGGTCGTCCCGTTGATCTGCCCCGCGCAGTAAAGGCCCGGAATCGCGCGGACCTGCAAATCGGGCGTGAGCGCACGCGGGTCGATATGGTCGTATTCCACCGCATAACCCGGCACGACCATTTCCACGTGGGACAGGCCGGGCATGGCGCGCAACATCACCTCCTGCACGTCGACGGGGAGCGAGGTGCTGATCCCGTTGGGATAGACGACATGGGTGTCGAGCCCTTCGGGCTCGAGAAAGACCTGGTGGCCGTCCCGGTCGCCGAAGCGGTGGATCTTGTCCTCGATCGAGGGGCAATAGCGCGGTCCCGCCGCACCGATCGCGCCGGAGAAAAGCGGCGAGCGGTGGAGATTGGCTCTGATAGCGTCGTGCGAAGCGTGCGTCGTGCGGGAGATTGCGCAGAAGACCTGCGGGTTTGCGCGCCGCTTCGTCAGGGGTGACATCGTCCAGCCGTCGGAATCCGAAGGCTGCTCGGGAAGCGCGGCCCAATCGATTGTTCGCCCGTCGAGGCGCGGCGGTGTGCCCGTCTTGAGACGCGCCATGGGAAGATCGGCCCCGCGGAGCTGCTCAGCGAGCCGGGTCGCCGCATTCTCGCCGATGCGCCCACCCTCGAAGCGTTCCTCGCCCCGGAAGAGCACACCGCCCAGAAACGTCCCGGTACACAGGATAACCCGGGTCGCTCGGAGCTTCGTGCCGTCCGCCAGTTCCAGCCCGGCAACGACGCCGCCCTCCAGGACAAGCGCGGCCGCCTCACCCTCTATCATGGTAAGGTTCGCCTGGGCCCGCACGACACGCTGCACCGCCGCCTTGAACCTCTTGCGATCCGCCTGGATGCGCGGTCCCCATACGGCACTTCCCTTGGACCGGTTGAGCATCCGGTAATGGACGGCTCCGGCATCCGCCGCGCGGCCCAGCACGCCGTCGAGCGCATCGACCTCGCACACGAGATGCCCTTTGCCGAGCCCCCCGATCGCCGGATTGCAGCTCATCGCGCCGATCGCTTCGAGCTCGAAGCTCACAAGACCAGTGCGCGCACCGATGCGCGCGGCCGCACAGGCGGCTTCGACCCCGGCGTGCCCGCCGCCGATGACGAGGACATCGAATTCGTGCATGGCGCGCCAGATAAGCTCTGAACGCGGGCTCGTCAAAGCCTGGGGACCGAATGTTTCACGTGAAACATCCAGGCGGGCTCATTTTCCGATGCAGAATCGTCCAAACAGCGCATCCAGCATGTCCTCAGTCGTCGCGCGCCCGACCAATCGGTCGAAAGCGAGTCGCGCCCGGCGCAATTCCTCCCCGACAAGCAGCAGGTCATCCAAACCCCGCACCGTGCCGAGCGCCTCCACCGCTTCGCCCAGACGCGCATGCTGGCGCGCATTCAGGGCCACCTCGCCCGGTTTCGGAAGGTTTTCCCGGGCATGCATCACGAGGTCCTCCTTGAGCCCGGCCAAACCTTTCCCCGTAATCGCCGAAAGGGTGTGCCGCGCCGCTGTCTTCGCCATGAAATCCACCGTGTCGGAGCGTGTGGCGATTTCCCACGCGCCTTCCGGTCCCTGCCCCTCCTCGCCGAGCCACAGCACGCAATCGGCCCGACCGATCTGCCCGTGCGCCCGCTCGATCCCGATACCTTCGATTTCGTCGCTCCCGATATCGCGCAGGCCCGCCGTATCCACGAATGTGAAAGGCACGCCGCCGATCGCGACCGAACGCTCGATCACGTCCCGAGTCGTCCCGGCGATGGGCGAAGTGATCGCCGCCTCGCTTTCGACGAGGGCGTTGAACAGGGTCGACTTGCCCGAATTGGGAGGGCCGGCCAGAACGACGCGGAAACCCTCGCCCAGACGCTCGGACCGCGGGCGGTCGAGCCATTCTTGGATTTCCCCGGCGAGGTCGGCAATGTTCCACGTGAAACATTCGGGGAGGCCCTCGGCATCCTCCTCGTCGGAGAAATCGAGCGCCGCCTCGACCTGCGCCGACAGCCCGAGCAACCGCTCGCGCCAATCATCGGCGGTGCGAGAGAGCGCGCCGCTCGCATTGGAAATCGCGGCGGAGCGCTGCAATTCGGTTTCGGCGGAAAGGAGGTCGGCCAATCCCTCCGCTTCGGCGAGATCTATGCGGCCATTTGCAAAGGCCCGGCGAGTGAATTCGCCAGGCTCGGCCGCCCGCAAGCCGGGCAGGGCTGCAAGCGCCCGTTCGACCGCCGCGAGCACGGCGCGTCCGCCATGGCAGTGGAATTCGGCGAGGTCCTCGCCCGTTGCGGTTGCCGGCCCGGGAAACCACAAGACCAGCGCCTCGTCGAGAAGCGCGCCGTTCGCATCGTGCAGCCGCGCGAGGCTCGCCCGGCGCGGTGCCGGCCGCTTCCCGCACAGCGCCTCGATCGCATCCGCCGCAGCGGCCCCGCTGACCCGGATCACGGCGATTGCGGCCGGGGGCGAGCCGCTCGATACGGCGAAGATCGTATCCGTGGATGTCATCGAAGGATGCGCCCGCCCGCGCGTCAGTCCGAAGGCTTGTCCTTTTCGGGCATCTCGCTCCCGCCGCGCGATCCGGCACCCTGCCCCATCCCGCTTTCGACAAAGCTCTGGAACAGTTTCAGCCCCATCTGCCCCATCGGGGCGAGCCGTTCGGCATATTCCTGCAGCTGGTCGGGATTGCTCACGCCCTTCATTGCCTTGGCGAGATTGTCGACATAGATCGAGTTCGCCGGGGTCACGTCCGGCAGGCCCATGAAGGTCCGCGCTTCCTCGGGCGTGCAGTCGATTTCGATATTGATCTTCATGCGGCCGGTCCTCCCGTCATGGCGCCTGCCCCTTGTGGGCCTACTCCATTTGGGTTTGCCAAGCCCCGAGCGCAATGGATATGGCGCGTTTCACGTGGAACCGATGGGAGCCGCCTCGTTTGAAGGCATGCACCCCCAATCAAGGAGAGAGCCAGCGATGACCGAGACCGTGAGCATCAAGACCCTCGAAGGCGATGCCAGCTTCGACGCCTATGTCGCCCACCCGACGCAGAAGCCCCATGCGGCGATCCTCGTCATCCAGGAAATCTTCGGCGTGAACACCGGGATCCGCCAGAAATGCGACAAGCTCGCCGCCGAAGGCTATCTCGCCGTCGCGCCCGACCTGTTCTGGCGGATCGAGCCGGGCGTCGAACTCGATCCGGACGTCGAGGCCGAATTCAACCGCGCGCTCGACCTGATGGGCAAGTTCGACCAGGACACCGGGATCAGGGACATCGAGGCGACGATCAACCACATCCGCCAGGAAATGGGCGTCGTCAAGGTCGGCTGCGTCGGATACTGCCTCGGCGGGCGGCTCGCCTACATGACCGCGGCCCGCACCGATGTCGATGCGAGTGTCGGATATTACGGAGTCGGGATCGACGGCCTGCTGGGCGAAAAGCACGCCATCGCCAATCCTCTGTTGCTCCATATCCCGACCGAGGACGGCTTCGTCGACAAGGCTACGCAGAAAGCGATGCACGAAGGGCTCGACGACCATCCCAAGGTCACGCTGTACGATTACGAGGGGCTCGACCACGGCTTCGCCACCGAGATCGGCAAGCGCCGCGACGAAGAAGCCGCGAACATCGCCGACGGGCGCACCTCCGCCTTTTTCACGGAGCACCTTGGATGAACGAGCCGGCCGACGGACGGGCAAATCTAGCGCGGTGGCACGCCTATATGGAAGGCGGCAGCGATCCGGCGGTACTGTCCGACATGCTGGCCGACGACGCGGTGTTCCATTCGCCCGTCGTCCACACGCCGCAGGCGGGCAAGGCCAAGGTCATGGCCTATCTCACTGCGGCCTCGGACGTGTTCGGCAATGGCAGCTTCCGCTATGTCCGCGAGGTCGTCGACGGCGACGAGATGATGCTCGAATTCGTGGCGGAGATGGATGGCATAACCGTCAACGGGGTCGACATCATCCGTTTCGGAGATGACGGAAAGATCACCGATTTCAAGGTCATGATCCGCCCCCTGAAAGCGATCAACAAGGTCTGGGAAATGATGGCCATGCAGCTCGAAAAACCGCGCAGCTAGCCGGCGCGCGCCGCCAGGCAGCCTCCTATCGTGGCGTAGAATTCCCGCAAGGCAGTGTCGATCGTTGCCGGGATCCGGTCACCGAATTGCTCCGCCATGAAACGGCGCGCGCCCGCCTCGTCGGGTTGTTCGATGCGGCGCATGCGCCAGTCCGGAAACAGCCGCTCGGTTATCGGCCGCTCGCTCAGGACTGTCACGTCGCTGTGCCGCGTATCCTGCGCGATCACCCGGAAGGTTCGCCGCAATTCGAGATGGGGCCCTTCGAGCAATTGCAGGAAGTGCCCCGAGGAATAGATCAGGAAACCGGAAAGGCCGACCCTGCCATTGGCCCGCTTGGCACGGAAGACGATCCGGAAAATATCGTCCCCTCCCAGGGTCTCGCTCGCAACGCTGCGATAGATAATCTCGCGCATGCCATGTCTCCCAGAATCACCAAGCAACTTGCTGATTACGCGGGAAAACCATGCGCACGTTTTACCGCGCGACTAAGCAATTCACCCTAGGTGCGCGCCGCAGGCGACATCGCCGCCCAGGCCGCCTAGTTGAGGATCGCAAAATTAAGGATGATCCGCCGCGTCTGCTCGTCGAGATCGGCGGGTAGATCACGCTCGAGCTGGTCGCGGCGACCCGCAATGCTCTCCGCGATCAACACCCGCTTCATAGCCCAGCCAGGGCATGCGCGCTGTTCGATCGCCCTTCGCTCCAGGATCGAAACACCGGTATGGCGCGGGTCGTTGCCGATTCGCACCATCAGCGCGACCAGGGCCGATTCCTCCCCTTCGATAAGCTGGAGGAAATTGCGCCCGTTATAGAGCAGCAGTCCGGTTATCCCGCGTTCGGGATTGTTGCGCGCGCTCGCTTCGAGGATCGAATCGACATCCCCGCGCGAGAGGTTCGGCGCGGTGCTGATATAAAGATACTGGCTGAGCATCGTCCCGTCCCGCCATCGGTCCCCCGCACGCCAACCGCTACTGGTTCATCGTGTCGAAGAAATCCTCGTTGGTCTTGGAGTCCTTCATCTTGTCGAGCAGGAACTCCATGGCATCTACGGTGCCCATCTGCATGAGGATGCGCCGCAGGACCCACATCTTGGACAGGCGGTCCTTTTCGACCAGCAATTCTTCCTTGCGCGTTCCGGACTTGCCGACATCGAGCGCGGGGAAGATGCGCTTGTCCGACACCTTGCGGTCGAGGACGATTTCCGAATTGCCGGTGCCCTTGAACTCTTCGAAGATGACCTCGTCCATGCGGCTGCCCGTGTCGATCAGCGCGGTCGCGATGATCGAAAGCGATCCGCCTTCCTCGATGTTGCGCGCCGCGCCGAAAAACCGCTTCGGCCGCTGCAGCGCGTTGGCGTCGACACCGCCGGTCAGCACCTTGCCCGACGAGGGAACGACGGTGTTGTAGGCCCGGCCAAGACGCGTGATCGAATCGAGCAGGATGACCACATCATTCTTGTGCTCGACCAGGCGTTTCGCCTTTTCTATGACCATTTCAGCGACTTGCACATGCCGATTGGCAGGCTCGTCGAATGTCGAGGAAATCACCTCGCCGTTCACGCTGCGCTGCATGTCGGTGACTTCTTCGGGTCTTTCGTCGACCAACAGGACCAACAGGAACACGTCAGGGTGATTATCGGTGATCGCCTTGGCAATGTTCTGCAGCAGCACCGTTTTACCCGTCCGCGGCGGGGCGACGATCAGCGCTCGCTGGCCCTTGCCCTGCGGGGCGATGATGTCGATCACGCGGGCCGACTTGTCCTTCACGGTCGGATCGGCCTGGTCGAGGTTGAGCTTGCTATCGGGATAAAGCGGCGTGAGATTGTCGAAATTGGTCCGCAGGCGCACCGCTTCGGGCTCGTCGAAATTGACCTTGTAAAGCGTGGTCAGTGCGAAATAACGTTCCCCGTCCTTCGGTGCGCGGATTTCGCCCTCGACCGTGTCACCCGTGCGAAGGCCCCACTTGCGGATCTGGTTGGGCGAGACATAGATATCGTCGGGACCGGCGAGATAATTCGCCTCGGGGCTGCGCAGGAAGCCGAAACCGTCCTGCAGAACCTCGATCGTGCCGATGCCCATGATCTTTTCGCCATATTCCTCGTCCTCGGCGAGTTCGCGCAGGATGGAGAAGAGCAGGTCCTGCCGGCGCATGGTCGAAGCGCCCTCGACCCCCAGCTCTTCGGCCATGGCGACCAGTTCGGCCGGCGTTTTCTTTTTCAAATCCTTGAGATGCATTGGAATTTTTCCGAAAAATGGGCCCTGTCAAAAGGGCAGTTTGGAAAGCCGGCAGGTCGTAGGGGCTTGGGGAAAGCAAACCGGGTATTGTCGATCGCAATACCGCGAACCGGTGAGAGCTCGAATTAGGCCCGCCCGATGGGCGCGTCAATTCGCTTTCGCATGCCGAACGTCCGCACTGGCAACACATCCTTAACCACGAATTCGTAACGCGTCGGCATGTCACCGATCACCATTCCGCAGACGATCGCCGGAAACGGCGGGTTCGAGCGATGGAGGCATTTTCTCCCGCGCGAACAGAGCCGCTTGGCCTACGCTTCGCTGCTCGGGCTCGCACTGCTGGCGGGGAGTGCCTTCGCACTTCTTCCGGTGGTCCACAACTGGAGCGAACTCGGCCCGGTCTGGGCGGGGCTTGCCGCCCTGCTGGTGATGGGACGGTATCTCGAACGGGACCATTCGCACGTGATCGGTGGCCTGCTCGAAATGATCGGGATGTTCTTCCTGCTATCCATGATGGGTTCGCTGACCGGGTCGGTTCTCGCGACCACGGCTCTGCCGACGGTCGACGCGGCCCTTGCCGGGATCGATGCCGCCATCGGGTTCGAATGGCTGCCAACGTTCCGCGCATGGCAGGAAGTGGATGGCGTTTTCGCGGCCCTGTCGATCGTGTATTCCTCGTTGTCCTGGCAGCCCGTCGTCCTGCTAGGCTTGCTCACGGTCGGCGGTCACCACGCGGCCGCCTGGCGCTTTCTTGCGGCCTGGGGCATCAGCCTGCTGATCACGATGCTGGTTTTCCCGTTCTTTCCCGCCCATGCGAATTTCATCGTGAACGGGATCGATCCCGCCGAAGTCCCGGGCATCATGGTCCCCTCGGGCTGGTCATTCGCCGCGAGTTTCGACGGGCTGCGCGACGGGTCGATCCTCCTGATCGGTCGAGACGAACTCGACGGGCTTGTCACCTTCCCCAGCTTTCACACCAGCGCGGGCATCCTTCTGGCCGCCGGATTCGCTCCGCTCGGCCGGATCGCATGGCCGCTTTGCCTGCTGAACGCGGCGATGGTCGTATCGGCCGTGTTCATCGGAGCCCATTACCTGGTCGACATTCTCGCCGGAATCGCGATCGCTCTTCTGGGGCTCTGGGTGGCCGAGTTTCGTGTTCCGACAGGCGAAACGAAAACCGAGCAGGATTTCGGCCCCAAGCCATGAAACGGGCCTGCGGGCACGCGACCGCAAAAACGGGCCGGACGCTATTCTGGTCGGGGCGAACTTCGCGGCTCCGACCGATCAGGAAAGCGCGACCCTCACGACATAAACCGTGACGACGATGAGCACGAGCAGCACGCCCGGGATCTCGCCCACCATCCGCAGCCGCTTTTCACTCAGCGGGCGTTCGCCGCGCGCCATTGCCTTCGTCTTGGCGACCAGCCAGCCGTGATAACCCGAAAGAAGCACGACCAGCGTGATCTTGATATGCAGCCAGCCTTCGGTGAAATAGCCCATCGCCCATGCCTGCGTCAGCCCCAGCACCCAGACGATGATCAGGCTCGGGGTGAGGATGATCTTGCGCAGCAGGCCCATACGGCGGGCCCATTGCTGCTCCTCGCCGGAACCGGGCGCGGCATCGAGCATGTAGATGCACTGCCGCGGCAGCATGAACAGCCCGGCGAGCCAGAAGGTCATGAAAATGACATGGCCTGAAACCAGCCACGGGTAGATCGTGACGATCGCCTCTCTCATCGCCTATCCCCTCAGCGCCGCGAGCAATTCCTCGACATGGGCGATCGGCGTGTGCTGGCCGATCCCGTGGCCGAGATTGAAGATGTGCGGCCGGTCGCCGAACGCCTCGACGATCGCGCGCACCCGTTTCGGCAGGGCCGGCCCGCCTGCCTCGACCAGCAGCGGATCGAGATTGCCCTGCACCGGCATGCCCGCGGGCAGGCTGGCATCGACCCAGCCCGGATCGAGCGTTTCATCCATCCCGATGGCGTCCACCCCGGTCTCCCTCGCGTAGGCCGGAAGCTTCGCACCTGCCCCCTTGGGAAAACCGATCACCGGCACATCCGGGTGAGAGGCCTTGAGCTCGGCCGTGATCGCGGCATTGGGGGCGATCACCCAGCGTTCGAATTCGTCCGGGGCGAGGCTCCCCGCCCAGCTGTCGAACAATTGCACCGCTTCGGCGCCCGCATCGATCTGCCCGCGAAGATACTTCACCGATGTCTCGATGATCGCATCTACGATCGCCTGCAGCCGCGCCGGATCGCGATAAGCCAGCAAGCGCGCGGGGCCCTGGTCCTTCGACCCCTCGCCCGCGATCATGTAGGTCGCGACCGTCCATGGCGAACCCGCAAAGCCAAGCATGGTCACGGTCTCGTCGATCATCGCGCGGGTGCGCCGCACGGTCTCGTAGACCGGCTCGAATCGCTCGTGGCTCGCGGTGAAGCTGTCGAGCTCGACCTCGAGCAGCGTCGGCGAGAGTTTGGGCCCCTCCCCTGCGAGGAATTCGAGCCCCTGTCCCATCGCATGCGGCACGATCAGGATGTCGGAAAACAGGATCGCCCCGTCGAAACCGAAACGGCGGATCGGCTGCACGGTGACTTCGGCGGCGGACTCGCTGTCATAGACGAGTTCGAGGAAACCGCCCTTTTCCGCCCTTAACGCCCTGTATTCAGGCAAATATCGCCCTGCCTGACGCATCAGCCAGACGGGCGGGACGGGCTGGCGAGAACCTTTGAGCGTGTCGAAAAGCGGACCGGGCATGGGACTCCCTTAAACAAATAGAATATCTTTTTAAAAGGATTGATGGTTTGAGTTGGCCCTGTGGAAAGCGGGGATTGCCGGGCCTTGCCCGATTATCCCGCGCGAAACCAGCCTTGATGTGGGCCGGCGAATCCCGCTCCTTGCGCGGTCAAGCCAAGCTTGTCCCCGTTCTTCACAGCCGGTCGGGATCGCCCGCCGGATGTCGACAAGCCGTCTTGCCGAATGGCGCGCAGCGGGCAGGAAAATCCATGCTCACCTTGTCCGCCAACTGATCCCGTGGTTTATGCCCCCTGCTTTCCACAGGCTCGCAAGGCGACACGCGACAGACGGATGAACCGACTCAATCTCCACCTCGTATCGGATTCGACCGGCGAAACGCTGGAGATGATCGCGAAAGCGGCGCTCGCGCAGTTCGACGATCCACCCGTCAGCCGCCATTTCTGGCCGATGGTCCGTTCGCGCCAGCATCTCGACCGGATCGTTCCCGAATTCGCGGCCAATCCGGGGCTGGTGCTGTACACCCTCGTCAATCCCGAAAGCCGCGCGCGACTGGAAGAACATTGCCGCCATCTCGGCCTGCCCGCCGTGCCCGTGCTCGACCAGGTGACCGCTGCGCTTGAAAGCCAGCTGGGGCAGGAGGCGCATGGCCGGCCCGGTCGCCAGCACTCGATGGACGAGCATTATTTCCGCCGGGTGGACGCGATCCATTACACTATCGCGCATGATGACGGGGTCGGGCACGAGGAATGGGAAGAGGCGGATATCGTGCTGGCAGGCGTCTCGCGCACGTCGAAAACGCCCACCAGCATCTATCTCGCCAATCGCGGCTACAAGGTCGCCAACATTCCGCTGGTGGTTGAAAGCCCCCCGCCCGATGCCCTGTTCGGCCTGCGCCACCCGCTCGTCGTGGGGCTGACCACCGCGCCCGAGCGGCTGGTCCAGATCCGGCGCAACCGGCTGCTGTCGCTGAACGAGGGGACAGAGACCTCCTATGTCGACAATGACCGGGTCAAGGCCGAGCTGCAGTTCGCGCGCCGCCTGTTCGCCGACAATGGCTGGCCGGTGATCGACGTGACCCGCCGGTCGATCGAGGAGACTGCGGCTGCGGTCATCCGGCTCGTGCAGGACCGCTCGCGCCGTTCGCCCCAGATCGGCGGGGTCGCGAAGCCGATATGAGCGCCTGGAGCCCTCCGCGCCTGATACTCGCCTCAAGGTCCGCCTCGCGCCGGGCGATGCTCGACGCCGCTCGCGTGCCTTACGCCGCGATCCCGGCCGATGTGGACGAGCGCGCGGTGGAAGCCTCGCTCGAAGATGCGGCCCCCGGCGAGATCGCCGAGGCGCTGGCTGTCGCCAAGGCCGCCGCGCTCGCCCCCGCCCACCCCGATGCCCTCGTGCTCGGGAGCGACTCGCTGGTGGCGGTCGAGGGCCGTCGCTTCGACAAACCCGGGAGCCGTGAACAGGCCGCCGAGCACCTGCGTTTCTTTTCGGGCAAGGTGATGGAGCTCCACAGCGGCGCGGCAATCGTCAAGGGAGTGGGCGTGAAGGGGAAAGGCTGCGAATGGAGCCACGCTGCCCTCGCCCGCCTGCATGTGCGCGACCTGTCGGATGCCTTCGTCGAAAGCTATCTCGCAGCCGAGTGGCCCGAAATCGGGAATTGCGCCGGGGCCTTCCGGATCGAGGCCATGGGCGTGCAATTGTTCGACCATATCGAGGGCGACCAGTTCACCGTTCTCGGCATGCCGCTGCTTCCCGTCCTTGGCGCGCTGCGCGAACTCGGGGTGATCGAGGCATGAGCCGTCCCTATGCGGAAGTGATCGGCGATCCCATCGCGCAGTCGAAATCTCCGCTGATCCACAATTTCTGGCTCGGTAAGCTCGGTCTGGAGGCCGAATACCGCGCGACCCGCGTTACCGCCGACACGCTGGCCGACTACTTTGCCGACCGCCGCGCCGACCCGGACTGGCGCGGGTGCAACGTCACCATGCCGCTGAAGCAGCGCGTGTTCGACCAGCTCGATATAGTCGACCTTCACGCCGAAGTCGTCGGGGCGCTCAATACCGTCTATCGCCACGGGGACGCAGTGGCAGGCATGAACACCGACACGCTCGGATTCCTCGAGCCGTTGCGGCCCGCTCTCGGCACCCCGCACCTGTTCCGCATGGCCCGCATCCTCGGCACCGGAGGGGCGGCCAGGGCGATCGTCAACGGGCTTGCGGTCAACGGCTTCACCATCGTCCTTGCCGGGCGAAACAAGGACAAGGCGCGCGAGTTGATCGAGGACCTTGCCGGGGACGGCGACCACCACACCGCCTCCCTCGCCCATTTCGCAGCGCCGACCGAATTCGCCTTCGACGACCGCGAGCAGTGCCTCGATCTCGTCGTCAACGCCACGCCGCTGGGGATGCGGGGCCAGCCGCCGCTCGAATTCGACTGGAGCCACGCCCCGCCGCGCAGCATCGCGTATGACATCGTCACCGATCCGGTGGAGACGCCTTTCCTCGAAAACGCGCGCGCACACGGCTTCGCGACGATCACGGGCCTGTCGATGCTGGTCGGCCAGGCCGCCGCCGCCTTCGAGCGGTTCTTCGGCCAGCCCCCACCGCGCGATACCGATTCCGAACTGATGGACCTGCTTCGCCGATGACTGCCGAAAATCCCGCTCGCCCCCCGCTCATGCTTGGCCTCACCGGCTCGATCGGCATGGGCAAGTCGACCGTCGCCGCCATGTTCGAGGAGGCGGGCGTGCCCGTCTTCGATGCCGATGCCGAGGTCCGCGCGATGCAGGGCCCAGGCGGCGAACTGGTCGCGCGGATCGAGGAGGCCTTTCCCGGATCGACCGGCCCCGAAGGCGTCATTCGCGAGGCGCTGGGCGCGCAGGTTTTCGGCGACCAGGATAAGCTGAAAAAGCTCGAGGCGATCGTCCATCCTGCAGTCGGCAATCGGCGCGCACAGTTCCATGCCGACAATGCGAAGGCGCAAATGGTACTCTTCGACATTCCCCTGCTTTTCGAACGCGGCGGGGAAAATGCCTTCGACGCGGTGATCGTCGTCTCCGCCCCGGCCGAACTCCAGCGCGAGCGCGTGCTCGTCCGGCCCGGCATGACGCGCGAAAAATTCGAGGACATCCTCAAATTGCAGGTTCCCGATGCCGAAAAGCGTGCGCGCGCGACCCATGTGATCGATACCGGCACCAGCCTCGCGGAGACCCGCGCGCAGGTCGAAAGCCTGATCCGGGAGCTCAGGTCCGCGCGGGGATAGCGGGGCGCGGGCCTGCCGCCTGCGTGGGGCCCCCACGGCATCGGGCCCCTTGCGCGAGGCGGCGCTTGGGTGGATAGGTCGCAGGATGCAGAGCGAAACCTTGCGCGAGATCGTCTTCGACACCGAAACCACCGGGCTCGATCCCACGACCGGTGACCGGATGGTCGAGATCGGCTGCGTCGAGATGGTCGGCCGCGTGCCCACCGGCGCCACTTTCCACGCCTATTTCAATCCCGAACGCGACATGCCGGCCGACGCAGAGAAGATTCACGGCCTGTCGACCGCTTTCCTGTCGACCAAGAAACTGTTCCGCGACCATGTCGAGGAATTGCTCGAATTCCTCGGCGATTGCCCGCTGGTTGCGCATAATGCGGGGTTCGATTTCGGCTTCCTCAACGCCGAACTCGCCCTGATCGGCCGCGCGCCGATCGGCACGGAGCGAATGATCGACACCGTCGCCATCGCTCGCAAGCGGCATCCGGGGGCGAAGAATTCGCTCGATGCGTTGTGCACGCGCTACGGGATCGATCGCAGCCACCGGGTCAAGCACGGGGCGTTGCTCGATGCCGAACTGCTCGCGCAGGTCTATATCGAGCTCACCGGCGGGCGTCAGATCGGGCTCGAACTCGCCGCGGAGGCCTCCACGCCGAGCGTCGCGCGGGGGATCGCTCCCGCCGGGGCTTTCGTGAGCGCGTCCGACCGCCCGCGCCGCGCGCCGCGCCCGCATGCCCCCAGCCCGGCGGAACTCGAACGGCACCGCGCCTTCATCGAGGGGATCGAGAACGCCATCTGGACGCGCTGACCCCCAGCGGTCCGTTCGCCCAGAAAAGAGGAGCGAAGCCCATGGATATCCGCATTTCCGGCCACCAAGTCGATACCGGCGCGGCCCTGCAGGAGCACGCGAGGGAGCGATTGGGGGCGATCGTTCAAAAATATTTCGAGCACGCCCTGTCGTGCCACGTCACTTTCGGCAAGGCACCGGGCGGCAGTTTCACCTGCGATATCGTGACTCACGCCACGCAGGGCCTGATCGTCAAGGCGCATGGGTCGGCCGCGGACGCCCATATCGCTCTCGACGAAGCGGCAGGCCGGATCGAGAAGCAATTGCGCCGCTACAAACGTCGTCTCACCGACCACCACGAGCGCGCCAGCCAGCTCCGTGCGGAGGAGGAAGCCGCCTACACCATCTTCGCCGGGGAAACCCCCGGCGCTGATAGCGCAGAGGAAATCGCCGCCGATGCCCCGCCCGTCATCGCCGAAACGCGCGTCGATATCCCGACCGGGACGGTCGCCGATGCGGTGATGATGCTCGACCTGCGCGATACGCCCGCATTGCTGTTCAAAAACGCTGGCACGGGCAGGCATAATATGGTTTACCGCCGCGCCGACGGGTCGATCGGCTGGGTCGAACCGCGTTAGGACCTTGGGAACGCCCGCCATGCAGATTGCGGGCATGTCGAAAGGTCCCGTCTTCGCAAGGCACGGCCACCCCGCTCCCGCCCGGCGGCCTGCCCCGCGTGACAGGATAGTCTGCCCCTCGGGGGCTTGCTTGATCGGAAACCGGTATATTCATGGATATCAACATCACCATCGTGCCCGAAGCGGTCCGTATCGCTCGGCCCGAAACCAAGCCACAGGTCCTTGGCGCGCTGGCGGGCTGCCTTGCGGATGTTTACGGTCTCGATGCGGACGAGGTTCTCGACGGGCTGGAAACGCGCGAGGCACTGGGCAGCACCGGGTTCGGGCGGGGCATGGCGATCCCCCATTGCCGCGATCCGCGCGTGCGCAAACCGACGCTGGCGGTGCTGCGGCTTGACCAGCCCGTCGATTTCGCCGCCGCCGATGCGCAGCCGGTCAGCCTCGTCTTCGGCCTGGTCTCGCCGGAAAATGCCGGGGCGACCCATCTTCACGCGCTCGCCGCGATCTCGCGCCTGATGCGCGACGAGACGAAGTTGCAGGCGCTGGCCGATGCGCCTGATGCCGAGGCGCTCTATGCCGTTCTGACCAACCAGTTCCTGCGGGACGCCGCGTGAGGCCGCGCCCCCGCGGCAGCTGAGCCGATGACCGATCCCGGTTCCCACGATCGCAGCAGCGCGCAGTTGCACCATCGCGCGCTAGAGCGTCTTTACGCCTCCGCCCCGGTGAACGCCAAGTTCGACTCGAATCTCGAAATCCTGGGCGAAGGGCGCTCGCGGCTGGTCTTTACCGTCGGCGAAGATGTCTATCATGCCGCCGGGGCCGCGCACGGGACGATCTATTTCAAGATGCTCGACGATGCAGCCTTCTATGCCGCCAACACGCTGGCGACCGACCGGTTTTTGCTGACCACCAGTTTCAACATGCATTTCACGAAACCGGTGCGCGGGGGCCAGGTCATCGCGGAGGGGCGCTGGGTGAGCGGGCGCCGCCGCGTCTTCGTTGCCGAATCGCGGCTGGTCGACGAAGAGGGCGACGAAATCGGGCGCGGCACGGGGACCTTCATGCGCTCGCGCATCGCGCTGTCCAGCCTGCCGGGCTATGTTTCGGGCGAGAGCGGTTGAGCACCCGCCTGCCCGCCCATCTCGAAGTCGGCGCGATCCTGCGCATGGCCGAATCGGAAGGCGGCATGGCGACGGTGCTGGCCCGGGGAGAGCGCGATGCGGGCAGCGTGCTTGTCGTGATCATGCGGCGCGGCGAAAATGCCACACTGCACGAACGGATGCCGGGGCTCGATTTCGAGCGACGCTATACCCTGACGAGGTCGCAGGACCCGGAGGATAAACAAGCGTTTACCGACTATCTTGACCGCCGCACGCGGCAGGATCCCGACAGCTGGATCGTCGAGGTCGATGTCGACGACCCCGAAAAATTCGCCAAGCGCCTCCCGGAATAGGTTGACTTGGTTTCAATTGAGACTATTTCGCCGCGAGCTTCACGGTGCGCAGGCCGGGACGCGGGCAATTCGGTCCGCTGAACGGCACGCAGACGGGGAGCCGCCGGCAGGCACAGCGAACCACCCCCTAAACTGACCCCCTCGCGAGATATCGCAACAGGTTCCAGCCTGCGTCGGAGCGCGCTCACCGCCCAACATGAAGAGATCATGGGCCGCAAGACCTATTCCCTGAGCGCCGTCGCAATCGGCGCGACAGCCTCCCTGAGCTTCTCGAGCGCCGACGGCGCCGAGGCGTTCGCACAGAATTCCGATTCCCCGATGCAGGCGGCGGGAACGCAGCCGATCGATTCGCAGGCGGTTGAAACGCCCGCAGACGGCATCGAAATCGTCCCGCAGGAGACGGTCTTCGTATCCGAGGAAGTGGTCCAGCCGCTCCCCGGCGAGGGGGACGCGGCCGAAATCCCGGAATCCGACATCGCCGCCACATCCCTGCCGGAGCTCGTCTCGATGATCCCGCAGGAGGATCGCATGAGCGAAGAGATGAGCTGCCTTGCCGGGGCCGTCTATTTCGAATCGCGCGGCGAGCCGCTCGCCGGGCAGCTCGCCGTCGCGCAGGTCGTCATCAACCGCGCCGAGGACAGCCGTTTCCCCGCGAGTTATTGCGGCGTCGTCTACCAGCGCGCGCAGTTCTCCTTCGTGAAGAACGGCCGCATGCCCCGCATTCGCACTCATACCCGGGCCTGGCAGCGCGCCAAGGCGATCGCGCGGATCGCGCATGACGGCATGTGGGAAAGCCCGGCAGGCGATGCCGTGTTCTTCCACGCCAATTACGTCCGCCCGAAATGGAGCTACCGCAAGCAGCGGCTCGCCCAGATCGACACGCATATCTTTTACAGGTGATCCTCGCTCATGCGACCTGACGGTCGCATCGCTGCGGGGCGGTCGCCTGGCCTTGCGGGCTCCCCATTGGGGGAGCCCGTTTCATTGAGAACCCTTTAGGTCCCTAATTCCACCCACACCGGCGCGTGGTCGCTGGCCTTTTCGCGGCCCCGGTGCTCGCGGTCTACGCCCACGGCTTCCAGCCGGTCGGCGCATTCGGGCGAGAGCAGGACATGGTCGATGCGAAAGCCATGGTCGCGCTGCCACGCGCCGCCCTGGTAATCCCAGTAGGTCCAGACGCCTCCGCGCGGATTGAGCGTGCGCAGCGCGTCCGTCCACCCGTCGCCGAGCAGCCGGGCGTAGGCGGCGCGCGATTCGGGCTGCATCAGCGCGTCGTTCGCCATCGCCTTTACCGACCAGACATCGTCGTCCTCGGGAATGACGTTGAAATCGCCCAGCACCACTGCCGGGACCTCTTCCGCCCAGATCGCTGCCATGCGCGCGCGCAGGGCTTCCATCCAGGCGAGCTTGTAGTCGAATTTCGGTCCCGGCCGGGGGTTGCCGTTGGGCAGGTAAAGGCACGCGACGCGCATCGTGGATGAGGGGCCGATCGCCTCCACTTCGAGATAGCGCGCCTGTTCGCCCTCCCCGTCCTTGGGCCCGTCGATGCCGAGCCCGCGTCGCACCTCCCTCGGCGGCTCGAAACCGGCCTTGCCGTCGGTCAGCACCGCGACGCCGTTGAAGGCTTTCTGCCCGTGGGTGAGGACATGGTAGCCGAGCGCCTCGATCTCCTTGCCCGGGAACGTCTCGTCGAGGCTCTTGATCTCCTGCAGGCAAGCGACTGCAGGCCGCGTTTCGGCGAGCCATTCGGTGAGGCGCGGGAGCCGCGCCTTGATGCCGTTGATGTTGAAGGTCGCGATTTTCATGGCGCGCGTGATGCCGGGAAGAGTGCGCGCTGTCTAATTCAAATCCCGGAAGCTTAATTCAAATCCCAAAGCTGGAGCCGCAGCCGCAGCCGGCCGCCGCATTGGGGTTTTCGACCCGGAACGCCGCCCCGCCAAGCGATTCTACGAAGTCCACCACGCTGCCTTCGACAAGGTCGAGGCTTACCGAATCGACCACCAGCTTGACCCCGTCGGTCTCGCTGACCGTGTCGTCGCCCTGCGCGCCTTCGGCCAGGTCGAACTTGTACTGGAAACCGGAACAGCCCCCGCCCTCGACCGAAAGCCTGAGAATGGCAGGCTTGGTCTGTTTCTCGGCGATCATCGCGACTCGCTTTGCAGCGGCGGGAGTGAGGGTCAGTGTCTGGGTCATCGTCCTGCCAAGATAGGGCGCTTTCGCGCTTTGCTCAAGATGCGCCTGTCATGTCTGGATATAGGATCGCAGCGCCTCGGCCTCGTGCTTGACCTCTTCGATCTTCGATTTGACGAGGTCGCCGATCGAGATGAAGGCGACGAGCCTGCCGCCATCGATAACCGGGAAATGGCGGAAACGGCGGCGGGTCATCAGCGCGAGCGCATCGTCCACGCTGGTTCCGGGTTCGACCGTCACGGCTGGCGAAGTCATGATCTCGCTCACGGGCAGATCCATGCAATCGCGTCCCTTTTCGGCGATCCGGTAGATCACGTCGCGCTCCGAAACGATCCCTGCGACGCGCCCCTGATGCATCACGGGAAGCGCGCCGATGCGCTGCCCGGCCAGCATCCGCACGGCCTCGACGACCGGGGTCGCCGCGTCGCAGGAAATGATGTCCTCCCCCCGGCGTCCGGCAATGATATTGGCAATGGTCATGGTCGACTCCTCTCTCCATGGGGCAAAATGCCACTCTTGGGCAGGAAAGGCGAATCCGGACCCGTCCCTCCAACGCCGACCTTGCGCGCGCTTCGTTTGCAATGCGGTGCGATTCACCCCATTGAGGGCCGATGGCCAACAAGTCCCCGCTCGATAACCCGGAAAATGCCGCCCACGCCTGGGCGCGCTACCGCCAGATCATGAAATTGTTGATGGCCGTGACGATCGCCACGGTCACGCTCGCCCTCGGGCTGCTCTATGCCTTCAACGGCATGGTCTCGGTGCATTATTTCATCGCGGTCGCGCTGGGCATCGCTTTCACCATGCTGCTTTCGGGCGGGCTGATGGGGCTGGCTTTCCTGTCCAATGGAACGGGCCATGACGAGGCGGTCGACAATCGCCTGCCGCAAGCCGACGAGCTGTTCGGGCGCAAGGACCGCGACTAAGCCGTCAGTCCTCGCCCGGCGGGGTGAGGCGGTAATCCTCCACCGGCACGCCGCCGACGAGATGTTCCTCGATGATCCGTTCGAGCGCTTGCGGCGTGCAGGAATGATACCACACGCCATCGGGCCAAACGACCGCGATCGGCCCGCGCGCGCAGATTTGCAGGCAGTCGGCCTTGGTCCGCTGCACACCCCCGCCCGCGCCTTTCGGGTGATCGGCGGTGCGTTTCGGCCCCACCAGTCCGCGCTCCTTCAACCGGGTCTTGAGAAACGCCCAGCTTTCCGCACCCGCCTCGGGCGAACAGCATTTTGCCTTGTCCGACAGCGCACAAAGGAAGATGTGCCGTTCGACGGGGGCCGTATCGCCGCGTGCGGGGTCGCTTTCGTAATGCCGGGCGAGCGAGGAGCGGGCGGAGAGAAGCTCGTTATCGCTCATTCGCTCGCCTCGCCTTGATCCAGCCAGCGATCCAACCAAGCGAAGACCGTCTCGTGCCATTGCAGCGAGTTTTCCGCGCCCAGCACCCAGTGGTTCTCGTCCGGGAAGACCAGCAGCTGCGAAGGGATGCCCCGCTCCTGCAATGCGGTGAAGCTCTGCAGCCCCTGCGTATAGGGAACGCGGAAATCCTTCTCCCCGGTCACGACCAGCATCGGCGTTTTCCAGCTGTCGACGTGATTGGCCGGATTCCAGCGCTCGTAGGTCTCGCGCGCCTCCGCATAAGAACCGCCGAAATCCCGGCGCGGGAACCACAGCTCCTCGGTCGAATAATAGAAGCTGCGCAAGTCGAACAGGCCGTCATGCTGGATGAGGCAGTCGAAGCGATCCGGCCAGTTGCCCGCGATCCAGTTCACCATGTAGCCGCCATAGCTCGCCCCCATGGCGCAGGCGCGGCTGCCGTCGATCTGGCTGTCGAGTTTCAGCGCGGCGGCAAGGCCTTTCTGCAGGTCGACGAGCGGTTTTCCGCCCCAGTCGCCGCGGATCGAATCCATGAAATCCTGCCCGTATCCGGCGCTGCCGTGGAAATCGACCGAGATCACGGCATAGCCCTGGCTCGCCACGACGCGCGGGTTCCAGCGCGAGGACCAGGCATCGTTGAACGTGCCCTGCGGCCCGCCATGGACATACAGGATCGCCGGGATCGGGCCCTGCTGGTCCTCGAGCCGGGTGATCTGGCCCCACACCGTGTCGCCGCCCGCGCCTTCGAACCGGAAGCGCGTCGTCTCTATCGAGGCGAGTTCGCCCATCCGGGTCGTCACCACGTCGGTCAGCGGGCGCGCCTTGCCCATATCGTTCGACAGGTAGAGTTCGGGCGGCACCCCGATCGAATCGCGCGTGAACAGCAGCCGGTCCCCCTCGAGCGGGACGAGATTGGCGATATGCGCTTCATTGCCCGCGATCAGGTCCAGCTGGGTCACGTCGCCGGTTTCCGGATCGATCCGGTAGGTCGGCACGTCGAGGGTGTCGGCGGCGGTGGCGAGCAGGTAGGAGCCGTCCGCGCTCCATGTCAGCGAGCCGAAGGAGAGGTCCGTGTCCGCGGTCAGGGCGCGCGTCTCGCCCGTTGAAAGATCGCGCAGCTGCACCACCAGCCGGTCGGACTCGTAGCCGGGGCACGCCATGGCGAGATATGCGAGATAGCGTCCGTCGGGCGACGGGGCGGGTCCGGTGTCGGTCGCGCGGTTCTGCGCCGTGAGTTCGACCGGGCCCGAGCCCGAAAGGTCGTTCCACCAGATGTCGAGATCGGTCGAGCCCGGCTCTTCCGCGCCCGCCTCGCGCACGACGAAATAGATGCCCGACCCGTCCGGTGCCCAGGCGATGTCCTCGCCCCCGCCGAAAGGCATGGTCGGGGTGTTGCCGGTTACGCCGCCGCCCGGTTCACCGTCGAGCGGGAGCGGGTCACCGACGACGGTCCCGTCTTCCATGCCGAACACGAAAACGCGGTTGAACACGCCCGGACGCAGCCAGCGGTCCCAGTGACGGTAAAAGCCCCCATCGCCGTCATAGAGCCGGCCCGTGCCGGTGCCCCTGTCGCCCTCGTCGCAGCCGAAGGCTTCGCAATCGCGCGCCACTTCGCTCCACAGGGCGACTCCATTGCCGGCGGGCGAGAGCTTGAAACCAAGGATGTCGGTGCCGGGAATGTCGGCGACCGGGATCGGGCCGGTGACGTTTCCGCTTGCTTCCAGCGCGGCGCGCCACAGGCGGGTGCGCTGCTCGCGCGTTTCGTCCGGGTGTTCGTCGCTAAGGAAATAGAGGAAATCGTCCGGTCCGAAGGTAAGGCCGTGCGCGCTTATGCCGAGGTCGAATTCGACCGGTTCGGCACCCTCTACCGCGAGGTCGAGCAGGTAATGCTTCGACGAGCGCGCGAGCGTCTCGGGATCGGTGACGGTCACGGAATAGACGGCATAGCGGTCCCGCGCCACACTCGGCGCGCCGAGGCGCGGCATGGTGACGAGATCGCGCGCAGTCATCGCCGGAGCTTCGAGCCCGGGCAGGCGGCCCTGATCGTCGGTGTGGTCGTCGGCCGTGAGCGGCGCGCTTGCGAGAAGGGCGAGCGAAGCGGCGATGGTGCCGCCTTGGCGAAGGGCTTTCATGGCGACGCCTGTTAACGCCTGGGGCCGGGCCATGCCAGCGAAAGCCGTAGCGGGGGGCCTGCAATCAGCGGCGCTTGCCCGCGATCCGTGCGATTTCGGCCTGGACCATCTTCTCGACCATGCCGGGCAGGTTCTCGTCGAGCCACTGGGCCAGCATCGGGCGGAGCATTTCGCGCACCAGCCCTTCGAGCGAGGTTTCGCCCGAGCGCACGATCTGCGGTTTCGCGCCCGGTTCTGCGAGCATGGCGAGCGCGGCGAGGTTGTCCTGCATCGCGCCGCGTACCGTTTCCGCGATCAGCGGGGCATCGTCGTCCTCGTCCGTTTCGGGCTCTTCCGCGGCGAAATCCATGTCGGACAGGTCGAGCACCTCCTCGCCGTTTTCGAGCCGTTCATGCGCCTGAGCCTCGGCCTTTTCCGCGTCGGCTTCGCGGCGTCGGCGCGTTTCGAGCGCAACTTCGCGCGTGTCGCGCGCGATCACCTTCTTGATGGATTCGAGAATTTCCTCGACCGATGCTTCGCCAGAATTCGCCATTGCCGCCTCGTAACCTGCGCCCCGCCGCCGGCCTCAGATCACACGGGTCCCGAATCGGGACGGATCAACGCTCGCCGGGCTCCAATACCGGACCGAATGTCGCGTCGGCTGGGGGAATGTCAACGGTTCGGGTCGATTCCGGTGCGGGTTCGGGATCGCGGTCCCAGTCCCAGATCTTGCCGCGCACCCGCTCATAATTGAGCGTCGGGTCGTAAAGCGGCCCGCCCGTGTCGAGATTGAGATCGCGCGATTCGGCCTTGCCCATGGTGGCGAGCAGGGTGAAACCCGCGACATAGGCATTGCGCCGCGCCGTCACCAGCTGGGCGCGGGCCGAGACGAGTTCCTGCTCGGCATTGAGCACGTCGAGCACCGTCCGGTTGCCGATCGAGTTTTCCGCCCGCACCCCTTCGAGGCTGAGCTGCGCGGCTTCGACGGCGGCCTTCGAGCTTTCGATCACCGCGAGCGACGCCTGCCAGCTGGCATAGGCGGCGCGGGTCTGGGAGATGACATTGCGCTCGGTCTGGATGACCTGTTCGAGCGCGGCACTCTCGCGCGCACCCGCCTGGCGCTGGCGCGCGGCGGGGACGCCCCCCTGGAAGAGCGGGATCGTCACGCGGACCCCGGCATTGGCGGTCACCTCGCGCTGGACAAGGCCGGGAAACTGGCTCCTCAGCGTGCCGAAGAAGTCGCTGTAATCCCCGTTCACGAACAGCGCGACAGTGGGTAGGCGGCCCGCCCCGGCGACTTCCGTGTCGAACCCGGCCGCCGCTGCCCGCTCACGCGCGGCGACGAGGTCGGGATTGTTCTCGAGCGCGGTCACCACCGCCGTGCCGACAGTGTCGGGCAGGTTGGGCAGCGGCGGGGGTGCCTGCAGGTTGTCGGGTGCCTTGCCGACCAGTTCGATATAGGTCTCGCGCGCGGAAACCAGATTCGCGAGCGCGTTCCTGAAGTCCCCTTGGGCGAGCGCAAGGCGGCTTTCGGCCTGGGCGACGTCGGTCAGCGTGGTGTCGCCGATCTCGAACCGGTCGCGGGTCGCCTGCATCGTCACTTCGAGCACCTCGACCTGGTTCGCGGCGAGCCCGGCCAGCGCATCGGTCCGCAGCACGTCCATATAAGCCGCGACGGTCTGGCTGAAGAGCGCGCTTTCCGCACCGCGCAGGTCCGCCCGGCCCGCCTCGACCCGCTCCTCGGCGGCCCTGATCCCGTTGCGGATGCGCCCGCCCTGGTAGATCGGCACATTGAGCTGCGTGTTCACGCTGAGATTGCGCTCCGGCGGGGCGAAGGCGTTGGCGGATTGTTGGACGAACTCGATATGGGTGGCCGTGACATTGAGGCTCGGCAGGCCCTGCCCGCGCTGGATCGGCACGTCCTCGTCGCTGGCGCGCTGGTTGGCGCGCGCGCCCGCCAGCGTCGGATTGGTGTTGTAAGCCGAGGCCAGCGCCTCGCGCAGGGTATCAGCCTGCGCCGGGGACGCGGCGAGTGCCGCGGCAAGACCGGCGGCCAGCGCGCGTGGGCCTGTGGCGCGCAGCCGCGCGCGGGGTGGCGCGATAACGCGGCGACGGGTCACGGGAAGGACCAGCCTTTCGGCTCGGCGAAGGCGGGAATCGCGGGAATGCCGAGATCTTCGAGCGGCATGAAAGCGACGCGCCCTGCGATCTTGCGGCCCGAGGCGAGCCGGGTAACGCCGCGCAGCACCAGACCGCCGACTATGCGGCCCCCGTCGGCGACGCGCGCGGCGAGGCTGTCGGGCAGCTGTTCGATTGCCCCATCGATCGCGACGAGCGTGTAATCGCCGTGTCCCGCGATCGTGCCGCCGGAGGCCTCGGCAGCCCGTGCCACCTCGAGCGATCCGACCAGCGGGCGAAGCAACTCGGCGAGATAGCCGGTGCCGTTCTCGACCACCAGCACACGGTCGTCGGCGCGCGCCGCGGCCTCGACCAGCAGCTTGCCGTAGAACAGCGGCGCGGCCATCGCGCCCTCCCCGCCGAGCGGGATCGAACGGTCGGTATAGGCGAGCGGGACCTTGTCCGCGGGAAGGAAATCCTCGCGCGGGACGGCCCGCATGCGCGCGAGCGTCGTCTCGTCGTTCACCCCGCTGGTGCGCAACTGGCTCTTGATCATGACGCGGCGCGCTTCCGTCGTATCGGTTCCGTTCATTGCGCCCGCTTTCGCCTCCTCGGGGTCAAGGGTTCCAGTCTTGCTCACATGTCACTCCGAAAGCCGTATTGGTCAGGCAATACAGCGCGTCAAGATATGTCCACCGCCCCCTATACCGCGCGGGGCCGCGATTAAAGGGCCTTGGCGGGCGAAAGCGGAAGCACTCCCGTCGCGGGGGGTGAAACAGGGCTCTTGCCAGCGCTGGTCGCCGGGTGCTTAGGGGTCGGCGAACAGGCTGGGAATCATTTTCGACTTAAACAGGGATGGCTTCGATGAGTGACATGAACGGCGCGAATGGCGATGTGCGGATCGAGACCGATTCGCTGGGCGAGGTCAGCGTGCCCGCCGAGGCGCATTGGGGCGCGCAGACCCAGCGCAGCCTCGCCAATTTCGCGATCGGGACGGAGACCATGCCCGCACCGCTGGTCAAGGCGCTGGGCATCCAGAAGCTGTCGGCGGCCCGCGCCAACATGGAACTCGGCGTGCTCGATGCGCACCTGGGCGATGCGATCATCGCCGCCGCGCGCGAAGTGATCGACGGCGCGCTCGCCAGCCAGTTTCCCCTGAGCGTGTGGCAGACCGGCAGCGGCACCCAGTCGAACATGAACGCCAACGAGGTGATCGCCAGCCGCGCGAACCAGATCCTCACCGGCACGCATGGCGGCAAGGACCCGGTTCATCCCAACGACCATTGCAATATGGGCCAGAGCTCGAACGACACCTTCCCCACTGCGATGCACATCGCCGCCGCGTCTGAAACGATCGAGCGGCTCATTCCGGCGCTCAAACACCTTCACGGCGCGCTCGACGGAAAGGCGAAGACTTTCGCCGACATCGTCAAGATCGGCCGCACCCACCTGCAGGACGCGACTCCGCTGACGCTGGGGCAGGAATTTTCCGGCTATGCGAAACAGGTCGAATATTCGATTGCCCGCCTCGAAAACGCCCTGCCGCGCGTGCTCGAACTGGCGCAGGGCGGGACCGCGGTCGGCACCGGTATCAATTCCAAGGCGGGTTTCGCCGAAAAATTCGCCGCCAATGTCGCCGCGGAAACCGGTCACGATTTCGTCACCGCCGCGAACAAGTTCGAGGCCCTCGCCGCGCATGATGCATTGGTCGAATTGTCGGGCGCGCTCAATTCGTGCGCGGTCAGCCTGATGAAGATCGCCAACGATATCCGCCTGCTGGGTTCCGGCCCGCGCTGCGGCCTTGGCGAAATTGCGCTTCCGGCGAATGAGCCGGGCTCCTCGATCATGCCGGGCAAGGTCAATCCGACCCAGTGCGAGGCGCTGACCATGGTCTGCGCGCAGGTGATGGGCAATCACACCACGGTGAGCGTTGCCGGATCGAACGGCCATCTCGAACTCAACGTGTTCAAGCCGGTGATGATCTACAACGTGCTCCAGTCGATCCGCCTGCTGGCCGACAGCGCGGTGAGCTTTACCGACAATTGCGTCGCCGGCATCGAGGCGAACGAGGACCGCATTGCGAAGCTGCTCAATGAAAGCCTGATGCTGGTCACCGCGCTCAATCCGCATATCGGATACGACAATGCGGCGAAAATCGCGAAGAAGGCCCATGCCGACGGCACCACGCTCAAGGAAGCGGGGCTCGAACTCGGCCTGCTCACCGAAGAGCAGTTCGCCGAGTGGATCGTGCCCGCCGACATGATCAAGCCGCGAGCCTGACCGTGTGCGTCAGGGGAGGTCGCGCGCGCTCCACCCTTGCTCGCGGATGAACGACTTTCGACCAAAGCGCGATGTTGTCCGACGACCGAGCGCGGTGCGAATGGCGCAAGAGCGCCCGCCTCGCTATGTCGCATGATAGTCATGGCCTCGTTCCTGAACCCCGTCACCGCCGAAAGCGCAGCGAAAACGCCAGCCCGCAAAGAGCCGGTGAGCGTTCCCTTCCGTACGGTCCTCGTCTCGATGATCGTGCTGTGGGCGACCTATTTCGTGCTCATCACCGCGCGCAGCCTGGTGATGGATTTCGAGTTCCAGTTCGAAATGGCCTGGCGCCGTCTGATCGTTACGGCGATCGGCGTCGCTTTCACGGTGGTGCTGTGGTTCGTCCTGCGCCTGTTCGACCAGCGCGCGCTGTGGGTGAAGATTTCGGCCGCGATCGTCTTCGCCTTTCCGGTGGCCGTGGCGATCGGCCATGTGAACCAGTTGATGTTCGAGGATATCCAGGCCGCGCAGGAGGCCGAATATGCGCGCAAGAACAACATCAACCTGCGCCGCGACGAATCGGGCAACCTGCTGGTCGACGTGCCGGTGCGGCGGATCAGCCCGGCCGAACCGGGCCAGGGGGAAGACGGCGAGGGCATCGTCGAATCCGAAAGCATCATCATCGCACCCGCCGAGACGAGCGCGGATTTCTGGCGCAAGCTGCTCGATATCGCGCTCGGACGTTACTTCCTGCTGCTGGCATGGGCTTCGACCTATTTCGCGCTGCTGGCCGGCTTCCAGGCGCGCGCGGCCGAGCGGCGCGAACAGCAATTCAGGAATGCAGCCAAGGCGGCGGAACTCACGTCCCTTCGCTACCAGGTGAACCCGCATTTCCTGTTCAATACCCTGAATTCGCTGTCCGCCCTCGTGATGACGGGCAAGCGCGACCGGGCCGAGCGCATGATCCAGACCATCAGCCGCTTCTATCGACACAGTCTAGCCGACGAGCCGACGAGCGACGTGCCGCTCAAGGACGAATTCGACCTCCAGCAACTTTATCTCGATATCGAGGCCGTGCGCTTTCCCGAACGGCTGGTCTGTGTCTTCGACCTGCCCGACGATCTCGCCGAAGCGCGCGTGCCGGGCATGATCCTGCAGCCGCTGGTCGAGAACTCGGTCAAATATGCCGTATCCGCAGTATCGCGACCGGTCACCATCACGCTCGCCGCGCGCGAGGAATTCGATCGGCTGGTGATCACGGTGAGCGATGACGGGCCGGGCGTGCCCGACGAAATCCTGCACGGCTTCGGGATCGGGCTCGCCAATGTGCGCGACCGGCTGGAGGCGCGCTTCGGATCCGATATCGGCTTTACATCGGCCCCCGTTCCGGGTGGATATCGCACCGAGATCCGCATTCCCCTCTCCCGCCCAGCCTCCGCGCGGGCGCGCCGCACGGGATAGGAGCCGGGAGCCCATCATGACCGAGAGTGATACACAGAACAGCGCGCTCAGAACCCTGATCGTCGACGACGAACCGCTCGCGGTCGAGCGCATCCAGGTCATCTGTGCCGAGATTCCCGCGATCCGCGTGGTCGGCACCGCGAGCGACGGGGCCGCCGCGCTGCGCCTGGCCGAAAAGCTCGCGCCCGACCTCGTCCTGCTCGACATGACCATGCCCGAACTGGACGGGCTGGGCGTGGCGCGCAAACTCGCCGATAGCGGGAATCCCCCGGCGATTATCTTCGTTACCGCGCATGATCATTTCGCGGTCGAGGCCTTCGACCTCGAGGCGATCGACTACGTTCTCAAACCCGTCGCCGCCGACCGCCTCGAACGCGCCATAGACCGGGCGGTCGCACGCCGGCGGGAGCAGGAGGGCGGCCGGGGCGACGAACGAAACAAGGCGGCGAGCCAGTGGCTCGAGGAATTGTGGGTCCCGCACCGGTCCGAATTGCTGCGGATCGATGTCGAGGAAGTCCACCGGATCGATGCCGAACGCGATTATGTCCGGCTCCATGTCGGCGACCCGGGCGAGCAGGGCGATGCCTCACGCTCCTACCTGCTGCTGCAGACCATCGCCGGGCTCGAGGCGCGGCTAGATCCCGAAAAATTCATTCGCATCCATCGTTCGACCATTCTCAAGCGCGACAATATCCGCGGCCTGCGCCATGACGGGCTCGGCGTATGGTCGGCCGAATTGCTCAGTGGCGAAGCGCTGAGGATCGGGCGGACCTATCTCTCCAAGGTCAAGGCGATGGCCGGGCGTTAGCCTTGGGCTGCGCCCATGCGCACTGCAGACCTGCCCTCCGCCCTTGCG
Organism: Erythrobacter sp.; assembly: GCF_040217515.1. Lineage (GTDB taxonomy): Bacteria > Pseudomonadota > Alphaproteobacteria > Sphingomonadales > Sphingomonadaceae > Erythrobacter. Next base: position 145,452 of record NZ_JAVJPT010000003.1, on the reverse strand, counting down.
CCGTCGCGGGTGTTTCGCGCCCGCACAAAAGCGGCCCGAACCCCAGGGACTGGAAGGGTTCGGGCCGTGAGGTCCTGTCCCGCACCGGGGCGCGGGGCAGGTCGGATGCGTCGGGGTCAGCCGCCGCGACGCTGCTTCTCCACGATCGCGGCGACCTGCTGCTTGGCGCTGGCCTTGGCCTTTTCGTAGCAGTCGATGGACGCCCGCGACCGGATGCGGGTGCCGGTGCGCACGCGGTCGAGCTTGCAAACGTCCCGCGCGGCGCGGTCGATCCGCTGATCGAGCATTTCCTGGCCTTCCGGCGTATCGAGGTCGATCCCGGCGAGGCTGACATTCATGGTGTTGCCCGCGGCGGGGCCGGCGGCGGCAAGAGCCGGTGTGGCGGTGACGGCAAGGCCGATCGCGGCGGCGGTGATGGCAAGGGTCTTCATGGCATTTCTCCTCATCGCAGGACGCGGGCGGGGTTGGGGGGCGCTCCTTTGCGGGTGGAGCTTGTGGGATTGCCGCGTCCTGCTGTCTTAGGGTGGTAAGGCAGTGAATCGAGTTGCTCCATCGCATCTCGACGAAAACGCCCGTAATCGTCGACGGAAGGCCTTCGCCTCCGACCAATGCTGCGGCGGCCACGACAAATGGCCCTTTCCACCCGACCGGCGTCTGCGCCATAAGCGGGTCATGTGGTTCGGCGTTCTCGTGATCTTCGCTCTCGGCATCGGCAACTTTGCGCTGCACCGCGCGGTGCTCGAAAGCGGGCATCCCCTGATCGGCCAGATCCCGCGCTCGGTGGGATGGCTCGGGCGGCGGCTCACGCTGCTGGCGGAATTCACGGTGCTGCTGGTGGCGATGCTGCTGACCGCGAATGGCTGGCCCGCGCTCGCCTGGGCCTATGCGGCCTACAGCGCGCTCAACGCGCTGGCCGGGTGGCTGATCCTGACCGGGCGCGTATGACGACGATCCTTTTCCATGTCAGCGATATCCATTTCGGGGTCGAGAACCGGGCCGCCCTCGCCGCGGTCGAGGAGGCGATAGCGCGAGAGGCTCCGCAGGCCCTCGTATGCACCGGCGATCTCACCCAGCGCGCGAAGCACCGCGAATACGCGGCTGCGGCGCGCTGGTTCGCTTCGCTGGGCCTGCCGGTGCTGATCGATCCGGGCAATCACGACATGCCCTATTACAATCTGTGGGAACGTTTCACCGATCCCTATCGCCGCTATCATCGCCTGTGCGCGCAGCTGGGCGAGTCCTTTGTCTCGCGCGACGTGGTGCTGGTCCCGCTCAACACGACGGTTCGCGCGCAGCGGCGCTTTCCGTGGTCGGACGGTGTGGTGAAGCGCCGTGCGCTCGACGAGACGCTGGCGGCACTGGCCGAACTCGAGGGGGATGCGCGCAGCGTGATCGTCACCGCGCATCATCCGCTGCTGGGCCCGCGCGACGAGGGGCGCAACCCCACGATCGGCGGGGACGAGGCCTTCGCCGCGCTCGCCCGCGCGGGCGCCCATGCGGTGATGTCGGGCCATGTCCACGTCCCCTTCGACGAGATCCGCGAGCGCGAGGGCTTCGCCATGCGCATGATCGGCGCGGGCACGCTGTCGACCCGGCTGCGCGATGGGGCCCCGCCATCCTACAGGGTGCTGCGCTGCGAGAGTGGCGGGCGGATCGAAAGCGAGCTGCGCGTAGTCGGCGGCCAGCTCCCGAGTGCGGCCGAAAGGGTCGTGTCGGCGGGCTGAGAGGGCGAATTCGCCTTAACCTTTCCCTTCACCCGCGCGTTAAGGAATTCTTGGTCATGTTTGCGTTACGTGCCGGATGCGCCGCCGGCCCGGCGGCGCGCTGCGGCATATCCATGTGCAAGCCTATCGCCTCGTCACGAAGAAGGAGACGATGCTCATGTTGAAGGCAGCGGTCTTTAGCGCCATCATCACCGCCTGCGTGGCGCTCGTCATCGGATCGCAGGGTTCGAGCGGCGGGCGGCTCGCGATCGAGGCGTTCGAGCTCGGGGACTTTCGCCTGTTCTGGTCCTGGCCGCTGTTCTTTTCGGGCAGCGGGCTGGCCTGGGGGCTGATCCTGCTCCAGCGCTGAGCGGCGCCGGTCGAGCGAAACGAAAAGGGCGGCTTTCCACCGGAAAGCCGCCCTTTCGCATGAACGGATCGAAGCGCGATCAGCGCTTCGAGAACTGGAAGCTGCGGCGAGCCTTGGCTCGGCCGTATTTCTTGCGCTCGACCACGCGGCTGTCGCGGGTAAGGAAGCCGGCCGACTTGACCGTCGCTCGCAGCGCAGGCTCGTACTTGGTCAGCGCCTGGCTGATGCCGTGCTTGACTGCGCCGGCCTGACCCGAAAGGCCGCCGCCGCGCACCGTGGCGACGACATCGTACTGGCCGTCGCGATCGGTGATCGCGAAGGGCTGGTTGATGATGAGGCGTAGCGTCGGACGCGCGAAGTAGACTTCCTGGTCCTTGCCGTTGACGGTGACCTTGCCGGTGCCGGGCTTCACCCAGACGCGGGCGACCGCATCCTTGCGGCGGCCGGTGGCGTAGGCGCGGCCCTGGGCGTCGAGCTCCTGCTCGCGCAGCGGAGCGGCAGGCTGGGTCGATGCGTTCTGGGCGATCTCGGCAGCGTCGCCTTCAGGGGCGTCGCCGGCGATGTCCTTGATGTCCGACAGGTCGGAGACGGTGTTCTTTGAGCCAGATTCTTCCTGAGCCATTATCCGGAGACCTTGTTCTTGCGATTCATGGAAGCGACGTCGAGCACCTGCGGGTCCTGCCCGGCATGGGGATGCTCGGTCCCGGCATAGAGGTGCAGCGCCTTCATCTGCTGGCGGCCCAGGGGCCCTCGCGGAATCATGCGTTCGACCGCCTTTTCGAGAACGCGCTCGGGGAAGCGGCCCTCGAGCACCTTGGCTGGGCTCGTTTCCTTGATGCCGCCGGGATAGCCGGTGTGCTTGTAATACCGCTTGTCCTGCGTCTTCTTGCCGGTGAACTTCACCTTGTCGACATTGATGACGACCACGTGATCGCCGCAATCGACATGCGGCGTGAAGCTCGGCTTGTTCTTGCCGCGCAGGATGTTGGCGATGATCGAGGCGAGGCGGCCCACGACGAGGTCTTCTGCATCGATCAGGTGCCAGTTCTTTTCGACCTCGGCCGGCTTGATCGACCGGGTCTGTTTGCTGAGCGCCTTCATGGCTGTGTATCCTTGGAAAATTCGGGTTGGAGCCGCCGGAGGTCGAATCGGGCCGCGCCCGCGTATCGCCGGACGGCGAACAGGCGGGCATTTGTCGTGCAGGACCTCTCAAGTCAAGCGAAACCGGGCTTTTCGCGGAAGGTAAAATGATACCTCCACCTGTCGCAGTGGTTTCAGGTCGGCTCCATGCGCCAGCTTTCGCGCGCCCGCAGAGACTCGCCTCCGACCAGGGTCACGATCTCGCGCCGCGCCTCGCCCAGCCAGTCGCGACCGGCTGCGGGAAACGCGAGATAGACAACTTTGAAGCGCCCTTCCCGCCCGTCGGGAAGCACTCTCGCCTCGCTCCGCCGAAGCGGCTCCCCGCGCGGGAAAAACAGGTCGCCCGGAAGACGCGCGAACAGGGAATCGCCGATTTCGTGCAGCCGGGCGAGGAAGGCCCGGTGCCGCTGCGCCTCGTCGGGGGAAAGCCGCTTTTGTGCGATCAGCCGTTCGACCTCGCGCATGGCCGCGGCGCGTGCATCCGCCGTCATCCCCTCGCCCGAAGCGACAATGACACCCTCGTGCGAGAGCAGGATAGGCCACATGCCGTCCGTGGGGCGTTGCTCCTCGATCCCGGCGATGGCCGTGAGATCCCCGGGTGCCTCGACTTTTGCGGAAAGCTGCTTTCCGGAGACCGCGATGCCCCGACCGCCGCGGGTGAAAGCTATCTCCCAGCTGCGCGCGACCGCGAACCGTTGGCCGCCCGGCAGGTCGCGTTCGATCCTCCTCGTGAGACGCATCGCAGATCCGGGGATCGCCACCGGCTCGCCTTTGGCCCAGACGGGCGAAGCCGCGAGCGCCAGCGAACCCGCCAGTCCGCCGGCGAGACCGGTTCGCAGGACGTCGCGCCGACCGGTCTTCCTCATGCCTTCGGTATAGCCTCTCTCGCCCAATCCGCCTCGCGTTCAGCCGGGGTCGATGGACGCACCCAGCCAGTCCAGCGTCGCAGGATGGACCGCATCGCAATGCCATCCCAGAATGGCGGGTGTATCATAGGGATGGAGTTCGCCCAAACGCTCTATCAGCGTCTCGAGCGCGGCTCGCGTGGTCTTGAACAGGGCGCCGACCTCCTCTTCGCTCGCCCGCTGACCTTGCCATTCGAAAACGGATTCTACGCCGCCGATGATATTGGCGCAGGCGACCAGTTTCTCGGAGAGGAGGGTGCCTGCGACTTCGCGCGCGCTGTCGCGGTCGGGAAACGGGGCATAGGCGAGCGCACCCGTCATGCCGCCGCCGTCTGCGATCGCCGTGCGATCCCGTCGGCGTGCATCGCCCAGACCGTCGCTGCCACGGTCAGTGCACCGACCAGCTGGTGCGCCGAGGCGATCCACAGCGAGACTTCGCTCATCACCGTCGCGATGCCGAGCAGGACCATTGTCCCGAAGGCCGTATGCACTGCGATCGAAGCGCGCCGGTCGGCCCTGCGCGCCCGCCGGGCGAGCCAGACCAGCGCCGCGACCGCGATCCACGCCCACCAGCGGTGCAGCCATTGCAGCAGGAAAGGATCATGGGTCAGCGTCCAGAGCACGCCCGAAGACCAGTCGATCTCGGGCACCAGCCGCCCGTTCATCAGCGGCCAGTCATAGGCGGCATGTCCGGCATTGAGGCCCGCCACCCAAGCGCCGAGCAGCAATTGCACGAACAACACCGCCGCAACCGTCGCGGAAGCGCCGGTCAGCGGGGCGGGCCGTGCCGCCGGATCGCGTGCGAGCCGGCGCATGTCGAGCGCGGTCCAGACGAGCCCCGCGAGCAGGGCGAGCGCGGTCAGTAGGTGGACCGAAAGGCGGAAATGGCTCACATCGGTCATGTCGCCGACCAGCCCCGACTGCACCATCAGCCAGCCGAACAGGCCCTGCAGCCCGCCCAGTGCGAGCAGGCCGACGAGGCGCGGCCTGAACCCCTGCGGTATCACGCCCCTCGCCCAGAACCACACGAGCCCAAGCGCATAGACCGCGCCGACGGCCCGCGCGAGCAGGCGGTGGAACCATTCCCAAAAGAAGATGAACTTGAAATCATCAAGGCCCATCCCGCCGAGACTCGCTTCGAGCCGGTATTCGGGAGTGGCGCGATATTTGGCGAATTCGGCCTGCCACTGCGCGTCGGTGAGCGGGGGAAGCACCCCTGAGGCGACGTTCCACTCCGTAATCGAAAGCCCGCTTTCGGTCAGCCGGGTGATCCCGCCGACGACCACGATGCACACGACGAGAAACGCGGTCGCCTGCAGCCAGAGCGCGATGACGGCCGGGCGCGCGCCGTCGCGCGGATCCGTTGCGGCAAGAGCGGGAGAAGATGCGAGCGTCGCCATGATCTGCGCGCGTAGATGTGCGGGTCCGGCCCGATGTGCAAGACCATTTGCCGCAAGCATTGCTGCGATCCCCGCAAGGGGAACCAAAGACCTTGCTTAATGTTACCCTGTCACATATCTGGGCCGGTATTCGACGAAACAGGCCCTTTCATGACGAACGGCTTCATGACGAACAGCGCGCCTTATGCGGCCCGGGTCCCTACCCGTTCGACGCTTCGCCGGCGGCTCGACCAGTTCGGGATCGGGCTGGCGGGACTTTGCATGGTCCATTGCATCGTCACGCTTACCATCGTCTCGGCGCTTGGCCTGGGCGGGCATTTCCTGCTCGAGCCGTCGATCCACCGGGTCGGGCTCGTGCTCGCGCTCGTGCTGGCCGCCTTCGCGATCGGCTGGGGCGCGATTCGCCATCGCAGCGCGGCGCCGCTTGTCACGGCCACCACCGGGCTCACATTCATGGCCGGGGCGCTCGCAGTGGCCCACGGTGCACACGAAATGGTGCTGACCCTGGTCGGCGTGGTGTTGGTGTCGGCCGGACATGTCATGAACCTGCGTGCGGGCCGCCGGGCGCATCTCGGATAGTCCTGTCCGACCACAATCGCAGTTGCGCTCGGCCCGACGCGGCCTATGTCCAAAGCCATGACAGTAACGACCCCGGACAAGGCAATCGTGAAAAGCATCACTCTTAACGGCGAAGCGCGCCGCACATCGGCCGCAACCATCGCCGATCTCGTGCGCGAACTGGACCTGCCGCCCGAAAAGGTCGCGGTGGAGCGCAACGGGGAGATCGTTCCGCGCTCGACGCTGGGCGAGGCGGCGCTGGGCGAGGGCGACACGCTGGAAATCGTGCATTTCGTCGGCGGGGGCGATCACCAGGCCGCGCGCGAAAGCGATAATTGGAGTGTTGCAGGCCGTACTTTCACCTCTCGCCTGATCGTTGGCACGGGCAAATACACGGATTTCGAACAGAACGCCGCCGCCGTCGAGGCGAGCGGCGCGGAAATCGTCACGGTCGCGGTGCGGCGGGTGAACGTCACTGACCCCAAGGCGCCGATGCTGACCGATTTCATCGACCCCAAGAAAATCACCTATCTGCCCAACACCGCGGGCTGCTTCACCGCCGAGGACGCGATCCGCACCCTGCGCCTCGCACGCGAGGCGGGCGGCTGGGATCTCGTCAAACTCGAAGTGCTGGGCGAGGCCAAGACGCTCTACCCCGACATGCGCGAGACGCTGAAAGCGACCGAGGTTCTGGCGAAGGAAGGCTTTGCCCCGATGGTCTATTGCGTCGACGATCCGATCGCGGCGAAGCAGCTGGAGGACGCGGGCGCGGTCGCGATCATGCCGCTGGGCGCGCCGATCGGATCGGGGCTCGGTATCCAGAACCAGGTCACGATCCGCCTGATCGTCGAGGGCGCGAACGTGCCGGTGCTGGTCGATGCGGGGGTCGGCACGGCGTCGGATGCGGCGGTCGGCATGGAACTGGGCTGCGACGGCATCCTGATGAACACCGCCATCGCCGAGGCGAAGGACCCCATCCGCATGGCCGGCGCGATGAAGCTCGCGGTCGAAGCCGGGCGCGAGGCCTATCTCGCCGGGCGCATGGGGCGGCGGCGCTATGCCGACCCGTCGAGCCCGCTGGCCGGCCTGATCTGAGCCCCCAGAAAGCCGGGCGCATGGTTACCCGAAGTTAACCACGTTGCGCGACAACCTCCCCAAGCAATCCGCGTGGGAGACGAAGCCCGTGACACTTGCCAGCACCAATATGCTCGCGATCAGCGAGATGCGCGAATTCGCAGGGTTCGCCTCGTGCGAACAGGCCTATATCAAGCGCAGCCTCGACATCGGCCTTGCCCGCTGCGACGCGTTCCGCCTGTGGGGCACGACCGAGCGCGCGCGCACTTCGATCCGGCGGCAATATGTCGCCTACCAGGACCTCAAGCCCCTGCGCGCTATGGTCCCGGCGGCGGACAGCGCGGGCGAGCTCGAACGCTTCCTCGGCAAGCTGGTGCGGATCGCCGCCTTCGATCTCGAACAGGACCGGATCGAGAGCTTCTCCGCCTTCCGCTTCCTTTACGAACGCCTGATCGGCCCGGAAATCCGGCCTTTCCTCCCGTCCGCCTTCTGCGCTGCCGCCGCGCTGCCGCAGATCCGGCCCGAGCGGCGCAAGGTGCTGCTGCAATCGCTGTCCGAAGCCGCCGCGACCGCGCCCGGCTGGTCGAAGGCGAACCCGCGCTTCTTTCCCGAACACGTCGGAGAAGCCGAAGCAGCGTGAACCGCGCCCACGGGCCGGCGCAACCGGAGGCGGTGCTCTGCGCTTGTGCCGCCCCGCCGCGCTGGTCTAATCGGCAGGGAAGGGAGGACATGTCGTGATCAAGCATCTACCCATTCTCGCCGGCGCGGTGCTCGTTGCAGCCTGCGCGACCGACAACGACTCCGCAGGGCTTTCGACCGACATGTCGCGGGCCGGAACAATGTCGGTCAGCGCCGCGCAGGGCAGGGCGTTCGCGCAGGAAAACTGCGCCGGCTGCCACGCACTCGATGACGGCACATCGCCCAATCCCAACGCGCCGACCCTGCGGCGCGTCGCCAACCGGCTGCCGGAATGGGTCGTCGAAGGATCGCTGGAGCGCGGGGTGAAGCTCGGCCACACTTCCGAAATGCCGGTTTTCGTGTTCGAGGAAGGCGATGTCGACAACCTGCTCGCCTATCTCGAAACGCTCAGGGCCCGGGACTGAGTCGCGGGCGCTGCGCATCGCTCACGCCTTGTACATCCCGTCGATCCGTTCGGCATAGCGTTCGCGGATCTTGTGCCGACGGATTTTCATGCTCGGCGTCATTTCCTCGTTCTCGATGGTGAAGGCCTCGTCGGCGAATTCGAACTTGCGCACCTTTTCGACCACTGAGAGGTCGGCATTGGTGCGGTCGACCGCTTCGCGCACCGCCTTGCGGAAGGCCGGAAGGTCCTGCAGCGCCTTCATGTCGAATTTCTCGTCATTGGCGCGCGCCCATTCGAGCGCCCATTCGGCATCGGGAACCAGCAGGCCGACGATATAGGGGCGCTTGTCCCCGCTCACCATCGCCTGCGCGATCTCGGGCTGGAGGGTGAGCATGCCCTCGATCTTCTGCGGCGCGACATTGTCGCCCTTGTCGTTGACGATCAGGTCCTTCTTGCGGTCGGTGATGCGGATCCGGCCCTTTTCGTCGATTTCACCGATATCGCCGGTATGAAGCCAAGGCCCGCCTTGCGGGTCCGCCGGGTCGGGCTTGATCGTGCGCGCCGTCTCCGATGCGTTCTGCCAGTAGCCGTGCATGACCAGCTCGCCCCGGCACAGGATTTCGCCGTCCTCGGCGATCTTCACCTCGACCCCGCGCAGCGGCGGGCCGACCGTGTCCATCTTGAGCCCGACCTTGGGCCGGTTGCAGGCGATCACCGGCCCCGCCTCGGTCTGGCCGTAGCCCTGCAGCATGGTGAGGCCCATCGCTTCGAAGAAATTGCCGATTTCGGGATTGAGCGGAGCCCCGCCGGAGACCATCGCCTTGATCCGCCCGCCGAATTTTTCGCGGATCTTGGGGCGCAGCGTCCTTTCGACGAGGAAATCGACCGGCCGGTCGCGCAGGCGCGGCTTGCCCTCCTTGGAACGGTCGGCGACGCGCAGTGCGGCATCCATCATGAAATTCGCGACTTTGCCCTGCTTTGCGACCTGCTTCATGATGCGGGTGCGCAGCACCTCGAACAGGCGGGGGACGACGACCATGATCGTGGGCCGCGTCTCCTCGATATTCGAGGCGAGCTTTTCGAGCCCCTCCGAATAGAAGATCTCCGCACCGACCCCGATGGGCAGATATTGCCCGCCGGTGTGTTCATAGGCGTGGGAGAGCGGGAGGAAGGAGAGGAAGCGTTCGTCGGTGATGCCGAAATCCTCGATCAGCACTTCGGCCGCGCCCGCGACATTGCACAGGATCGCGCCGTGGTGCTGCATCACGCCGCGCGGTGCGCCGCCGGTTCCGCTGGTGTAGATGAAGCAGGCCGTGTCCTCGCGCGTGATCCCCGCCATGCGGGCCTCGACCGCCAGCCGCGCCGCCGCGGCGTCGCCCTGAATGAGGCTGTCCCAGTCATGATAGTCGAAACTGCCCGCCTGCTGCCGGTGGAGGTTCTGGATCCCGATGACGTGCTCGATCATGCCGGTCTGGCCGATCGCGCCCACCAACGGGCCGAGCAGTTTCTCGGTCGAGACGATGACAGCGCGCGCGCACGAATTGTCGAGGATATGCGCGTGGTCGCGCCGGGTGTTGGTGGTGTAGGTCGGCACGGTGATGCAGCCCGCAGCCATGATCGCGAGGTCGGCGATGCACCATTCCGGGCGGTTTTCCGATACCAGCGCGACCTTGTCGCCGTCGCCGAGGCCGATCCGGCGCAGGCTTTCGGCAAGCAGGCACACCGTGTCCGCCACTTCGCGCCATGAACGCGTGCGCCATTCGCCCTCGATCTTCGCGCCGAGAAAGGGCGCGTCGCCCTTTTCCCCGGCGCGTTTGAGGAACAGTTCGACGAGGTTGTTCGCCCCGTCGATGTCCCGCAGCATGGGACTGTCGAAGGCGTTGGCGGATGTCCTCGTCACGGAGGCGGGCGGCTGGGTGGTGGGCACTGGGCTCAACTCCTCATCCCCGGGCGGGGCCGTGTGATCGGGCCTCTCGCGGCCCCTTTGGCGCCGTGAACTAGGGACACTTCGCCAAAGCGGCAAGCTCGGCCCGATCCTCCTGCCCCGTCGCTGCCGGGATCATTCATATCCCAGCTTGGCTTCGATCCGGGGATCGCGCGCGCTTTCCCAGCCTGCGGATGTGCGGCGCAGCGCATTGGCCTTGAGCGAGGGTGAAAAGCTGCGGATCTTCCCGTGACCGAGCGTTTCCAGTTCATCGGTCATGCCGGTCAGGACGCTGTCCTCCTCGATGATCACCGTCTCGCCGAAGGCCATGATCAGCGGGAGGCCGAGCGCTTCGGAAGCGGTCATGCCGAAATCGACCACGCCGATGATCGATCGCGCGACCTGAACGGGAATCGTCGGCCCGCCCGCTGCGCCGATCACGAGGACGATCTCGCCCGCTTCGTCGAACACCACGCTCGGCGCCATCGATGAGCGCGGCCGCTTGCCGCCTTCCACCCGGTTGGCGACCGGCACGCCGTCCTTTTCGGGCACGAGGCTGAAATCGGTCAACTCGTTGTTGAGATAGAAGCCGCGATAGAACAGGCCCGAACCGAACGCGCCCTCGATCGTCGAAGTATAGCTCACCGCATTGCCCGCGCCGTCGACCACGGCGAAATGCGAGGTGCCGCTTTCGACCGGTTCATCGCCGTCGGCGCGTCCCGTCGGAGCGCCCGGAGGCGTGCCCGGTTCGGCGCTCTCCAATGCGCGCGCCGGATCGATCAGGGCCGAGCGCCGGGCGAGATAGGCGCGATCAACCAGGCCTTCGACCGGCACGTCCACGAAATCGCTGTCGGCGAGGTAAAGCTCCCGGTCGGCATAGGCGAGGCGCTGGGATTCGAGGAAAAGATGCCAGAAGGTAACGCTTTGCGGACCCATGGCGGCGAGGTCGAAGCGTTCGAGCTGGGCGAGGATCTGCGCCACCGCGACCCCGCCGGAGGACGGGGGACCCATGCCGCACACGCGATAGCTGCGATAGGGCGCGCAAACGGCCGGGCGTTCCTTCGCCGCATAGGACGCGATGTCGCTTGCGCGCATCTTGCCGTCCTGCGGCGTTTGGCGCGCGACATGCTTCGCCAGCGCCTCGGCACCGGCGGTGTAAAACGCCTCGGGCCCCGCCTCGGCGATTTCCTCCAGCGTATCGGCGAGCGCCGGAATCGTGATGCGGGAGCCGACGGGGAGCGGCTTGCCCGCGGGGGTGAAATAGATTGCCCTCGCCTCGGCGGTCTTGTCGGAGCGGCCCCGCGTTCCCTCCAGCGATCCGTGCAGGCGGCGATTCATCACGAACCCGTCGCGGGCGAGCGCGATGGCGGGTTCGAACAGGTCGCGCCAGGGCAGCCTGCCATGTTCGCCATGGGCGCGCGCGGCGAGCGCGAGATTGCCGGGCACGCCGACGCTGAGGCCGGACGTCACGCGGACATCGCGCGGGAGCGGCTTGCCCTCGTCATCCAGGAATCGCCGCGCGCTCGCAGCCGCCGGGGCGTTTTCGCGCCCGTCGAAACTGGTGACGCCGTCATTCCCGGCATGGATCATGAAGCCGCCCCCGCCGATGCCCGAGCTTTGCGGCTCGACCACCGTCAGCGCGAGCATCACCGCGATCGCCGCATCGGTCGCGGAGCCGCCCCGGGCAAGGATCGCCTCGCCCGCCGCCGCGGCGCGCGGATCGGCGGCGCTTACCGCGCCCTGCCTGGCTTCTGTAGCGGCGGCGGCAGGCTGTGCGGTGTCGGAAGCGTCGGCAGTGGCACAGCCGCCCAGGGCCAGCGCAAGGACGGGGCCGAGAGCGAGCAACGCGAAGCGCTTTGCGAAATCGTTCATGCAGCGCAGCGCTATTCGCTTCCCACCGCCTCTGCAATGGTTGCGAAGCCATCGCGTCGCATCAGTTCCCCGAGGCCGCGCACGATGCGCGCGCCGAGCCCGGGCCCTTCATAGACCATTGCCGAATAGAGCTGTACGAGGCTCGCGCCTGCGCGAATGCGTTGCCAGGCATGTTCTGCGGTGGCGATCCCGCCGACGCCGACCAGCGCGATCTCGCCGCCCGTCGCCTGCCGGAATTCGCGCAGCCGGCGCAGCGCAAGAGCCCGCAGCGGCGCGCCCGACAGCCCGCCCGTCTCGCCCGCGTGGCGCGAGGCGAGGTCGCCCCGCGAGATGGTCGTGTTCGAGACGATCAGCGCGCCCAGCGTCCTGTCCAGCGCGATCCGGGCGATCGCGTCGACATCGGCAGGCGTGAGATCGGGTGCGACCTTGAGGAAGATCGGCGGCAGGGCTCCTTCAGTCGCCGCTTCCGCCCTTGCGGCGATCACCGCGTCGAGAAGTGCGGCGAGCGCGCCTTCGTCCTGCAATGCGCGCAGGCCCGGCGTGTTCGGGCTCGACACGTTGACGGCAAGATAGGAGGCGTGCGGCGTCATCAGGCGCGCCATTGTCGCGTAATCGGCGATACGGTCGGCGGCGTCCTTGTTCGCGCCGATATTGATGCCGACCACGCCCGGTTTTCCCTTGCGGGCCGCAAGCCGCGCGAGCGCCGCCTCGGCCCCGGCATTGTTGAATCCCATCCGGTTGATGACCGCCCCGTCCTCTGGCAGGCGGAACAGGCGCGGTGTGGGATTGCCGGCCTGCGGCAGAGGGGTGATCGAGCCGACCTCGGTAAAACCGAAGCCGAGGCCTAGCAGGGTGCCCGGCACCTCGGCATCCTTGTCGAAGCCTGCCGCCACGCCGACCGGGTTGGGGAAGGCTACGCCCGCAACCTCGACCGCCAGCGGCCCGGGCCGCGCGGGCGCGCGCGGCGGCATCGCCTTGAGCGCGCCGATCGCGAGACGATGCGCCCGTTCCGGGTCGAGCGCGAAGATCGCGGGTCTGAGGAGGTCGAACAGCATGATCGGGAGAAGCGCCTAGGCCAGTTTGCGCGAGACTGTCGAGAGGCCCGCCGCGGATCGCCGCGGCGAATCGGGACCGTTTGGCCGTATCTGCGCGACTCGCGACACCCTGGCCCCAGGCGGGGCGAGCGCGATTTCCCAGTCGATCGCGGGTAATGCACGTTCGAAAACCAACACAGGTGAGGATACGCGCCCGATCGGTACTTCAGCTTGTCGCTTGCATACAATTATCCGAAGGGCTCGGCGGCTATACCCTGCATCGCGACCCGAAGGGCTCGGAGCAGCAATGCGAAGAGTTCCTCAACTCACGAGGGCGGCTCCTTACCGGGGCCGCCCTTTTTTTCGTCCTTTTGCAATGGTCCGGGCATTCGCTATGCGGGCCACCGGGCCTCGCGGGGGCCCGCTCCTTGGAATCACGTGAAAGGCCCATCATGCGCCGCACCACCATGCTCGCCGCTTCCGTCCTCGCCCTCGCTTGGGCAGGCACCACCACCGCGCAGGACGCACCGCCGCCTGTCGCCGCCAAATCCGCCGACGATGCGTGGACCACGATCGCCGAAGCGGAAACGATCGGCCAGCTCTTCGAGGCCTACGACGCGGCGATCCTCGAGATGAGCCCTGCGACGAAAGCCTATCGCGGCATCCGCGACGAAGATTACGGGCGCTGGGGCGAGGTCTCCGACGAAGCCGAGCGGCGCGAGGAGCTGATGCTGCTCTATGCCGCCGCGCAGATGCGGGCGAAATACGATCCCGCCGCGCTCGGCGAGCAGGACGCGCTGTCCTACCGCCTGTTCGACCTGACCGCGCAGCGCAGCGCGATGCTGTGGCCCTTTCGCGAACTGGGTTATGTGTTTGACCACCGCTCCGGCCCGCACACGCGTATCCCGGCCTTCCTCATCAACATCCACCGCGTCGGCAGCGTTTCCGATGCCAAGGCCTATGTCTCGCGGATCGACGGGATCGGCGAGCAGCTCGACGCCTATGTCGCCGAAGCGGCCGAGCGCGCCGAAGCGGGCGTGATGCCGCCCGACTGGGCCTATCCCTACATGATTTCCGACGTCGAGGGCCTGATCGCGGCGGGCGACGACAATGCCGTGCTCGAGGACTTCGCAAAGAAGGTCGATGCGCTCGAACTCGATGCCGAAGCGACCGCAGCGATGAAGGCGCGCGCCGCGAGCGTGTGGAACGCCGAGGCCCTGCCCGCCTACAAGCGCCTGCTCGCCGAACTGAAGCGGCAGCAGCCGATGGCCCCGGCCGACGACGGGGTGTGGCGCTTTGCCAATGGCGAGGCCTATTACGCCGCCCTGCTGAAGAACTACACCACGACCGACCTGACGGCCGAGGAGATCCACGAAATCGGGCTTGATCAGGTCGAACGCATCCACGGCGAGATGCGCAAGATCATGGACCGGGTCGGGTTCGATGGCGACCTGCAGGACTTCTTCGAATACACTCGCACGGACGATCGCTTCTACTACGACACGCGCGAGGACTATCTCGCCGATGCGCAGGCAAAGCTCGACGCGCTCGAGGCCAAGCTGCCGGACTATTTCGGCCGCCTGCCCAAGGCCGACATGATCATCAAGCCGGTCGAAGCCTTCCGCGAAAAGAGCGCGGGGAAAGCCTTTTACCAGAGCCCTGCGCCCGACGGCTCGCGCCCCGGCACCTATTACGTCAATCTCTACAACCTCAAGGACATGTCGAGGAACGAACTCGAAGCGCTTGCCTATCACGAAGGCATGCCGGGCCATCACCTCCAGCGCGCGCTCCAGACCGAGCTCGGCGACATCCCGCCCTTCCGCCGCTTCGGCGGGTGGACCGCCTATACCGAAGGCTGGGGCCTCTATTCGGAGGAACTGGGCAAGGACATGGGCTTCTACGAAGATCCCTATTCCGATTTCGGTCGCCTCGGCATGGAATTATGGCGTGCCTGTCGGCTGGTCGTCGACACCGGCATCCATTCCAAGCGCTGGAGCCGCGAGGAAGCGATCCAATATCTCAAGGACAACACGCCCAATCCTGACGGCGACATCGTCAAGGCGATCGAACGCTATATCGTCTATCCCGGCCAGGCGACCGCCTACATGATCGGCAAGCTGAAGATCATGGAACTGCGCGACATGGCGCAGCGCGAGCTGGGCGAGGATTTCGACTATCGTGGGTTCCACGACATCGTGCTGTTGAGCGGGCCGGTGCCGCTTTCAATCCTCGAGGAGCGAGTCGGGAACTGGGTCGCTGAGGAGAAGCGCGGCGGGTGAACGCAGCTCTCGATCGGAGCCGGTGACCACTGGCTGTGATCGCTCACACCAATCGCGGCGCGCGGCGAGTGTCAGCGCGCCCTTTTGCGAACGACTCGCGACAGGCCATCCGGCATTGAAATCCGAGCGTTTTGCTCGTATTTCCTAATCGGAACGAAACGATCCGATTTGATAATCATTCGCAAGCAGGAGCCGATGCGCCTTTCTAATCTCGCCGATTACGCTGTCATCACCATGTCGCAGGCCTCGCGCCATTGCGGCGATGGACGGGTGAGCGCGGCGGAACTGGCGAGCGAGACGGGCCTGCCCGTGCCCACCGTCCAGCGGCTGGTGTCGAAACTGACTTCGGCGGGCCTGCTGCGCTCCGTGCGCGGCGCGGGCGGCGGGCTGCAGCTTGGCCGACCGGCCGCCGCGATCACCGTTGCCGACATCGTCGAGGCGGTCGAAGGCCCGATCGCGCTCACCGCCTGCATCGACCATGGCGAATGCGATTTCGAAGTCGGCTGCACGATGAAGCCGCACTGGCCGATCATAAACGACGCGCTGCGCAGCGCGCTGGCGGACATCACGCTCGCCCAGCTGCGCGACCCGCCGCCCACCACACCCGATTCCCACACTACGATCCGAGAGAGGGCCGCATGACCGACAATCTCAACCTCGACCAGTCCGCGACGCTTGATGTCGATACCGGGGAAGTGACCGATCGCGAAGCGCGCGACGCTGCGGCCAAGGCTGCCGATTACGAACATGGCTGGCATTCGGACATCGACACCGAATTCGCGCCCAAGGGCCTCAGCGAGGACACGGTCCGTTTCATCAGCGCCAAGAAGGGCGAGCCGGAATGGATGCTCGACTGGCGACTGAAGGCGTTCCGCATGTGGCAGGACATGGCCGAGCCGGACTGGGCCAAGGTCGGCTATCCGCCGATCGATTACCAGGACGCCTATTACTACGCCGCGCCCAAGAAGAAGGAGGAGCTCGAATCGCTCGACGAGCTCGATCCCGAGATCAAGCGGGTCTACGACAAGCTCGGCATTCCGCTGGGTGAGCAGGAAGTGCTCGCCGGGGTGAAGGGCGCGAAGAAGGTCGCGGTCGATGCCGTGTTCGATTCGGTCAGCGTCGCGACCAGCTTCCGCGAGGAATTGCTGCGTGCGGGCGTGATCTTCCTCTCGATCTCCGAGGCGATCAAGGAGCATCCCGAACTGGTGAAGAAGTGGCTCGGCCGGGTCGTGCCGCGCAACGACAACTATTTCGCCTGCCTCAACAGCGCGGTCTTTTCCGACGGCACCTTCGTCTACATCCCCGAAGGCGTGCGCTGCCCGATGGAGCTGTCGACCTATTTCCGCATCAATGCCGAGAATACCGGCCAGTTCGAACGCACGCTGATCGTTGCCGAAAAGGGCAGCTATGTCAGCTATCTCGAAGGTTGCACCGCGCCGATGCGCGATGAAAACCAGCTTCATGCCGCCGTGGTCGAACTGGTCGCGATGGACGATGCCGAGATCAAGTATTCGACCGTGCAGAACTGGTATCCCGGCAATTCCGAAGGCGTGGGCGGGATCTACAATTTCGTCACCAAGCGCGGGCTTTGCCAGGGCCACCGCTCCAAGATTTCGTGGACCCAGGTCGAAACCGGCAGCGCGGTGACGTGGAAATATCCCTCCTGCGTGCTTAACGGAGAGGACAGCGTGGGCGAGTTCTACTCGGTCGCGGTGACCAACAATTTCCAGCAGGCCGATACCGGCACCAAGATGATCCACAACGGCAAGAACAGCCGTTCGACGATCATTTCCAAGGGTATTTCGGCAGGCAAGTCGTCGAACACCTATCGCGGTCTCGTCCGCGTCGGGCCGAAAGCGGACGGCGTGCGCAATTTCACCCAGTGCGATTCGCTCCTGCTCGGCGACACCTGCGGCGCGCACACCGTGCCCTATATCGAGGTGAAGAACCCGAGCGCCCAGATCGAGCACGAGGCGACCACGTCGAAGATTTCCGACGAACAGCTGTTCTACGCAATGCAGCGCGGGCTGGACGAGGAAGAGGCCGTGGCCCTGATCGTCAACGGCTTCGCCAAGGAAGTGCTCAAGGAACTGCCGATGGAATTCGCGGTCGAGGCGCAGAAACTGCTGGCGATTTCGCTCGAGGGGAGCGTGGGGTGATGTTCGAGAAAACGCGAGAAGATCTAGTGGATCGCCTTGCGACTTTGATCGACCGTTACGACTTAATTCTCGAACGAACAGAAAGTTGGCAAAATAAAGCCGCACATGCTCAGCGCTTAGGCCTCAACCCTCATGGACCTGTCCCTATAATCATGGAAATTCAAACAAAAGTTATCGAACAGCAGGGGCTATGCGGTGAGTCAATCACCCTCCTCCTACAAGATCGCGCCCTCCCACATATGTTCAAAGGAGGTGTGAAAAGAGCCGAAGCATTCGCGGCCGAGTGCGAAACTGTCTTGGATGGTTTCGATGAAGCGTGGAGCGCTGGCCGATCCGCATTCAACGAACGGATGAAGAATTGACCGACCGCAAGACCCTCCAACTCCGCGAGCCCTCCGAGGACTCTACCGCGCCCGCCATCAAGAAAAAGGGCCGCGGCTGGGAAATCTCGGAAAAGCGGCTCGACCAGCTTCACGCGCAGGCGCGCGAGATGCGGCGGCATTCGTCCGAAGCGCACAAGGCGCTCGCGGCGCGCTTCGCCAAGGCCGATCTCGGCCGGCACAAATTCACCCGTCACGCCGTCGTCGGCTCGGCGATCGTCGATTTCAACTGCCACACGCTCGGCATGGCGGTCGACATCTTCGAGGAAGACGACACCGAAGCGCTCGCCACGCGCCGCGACAGGAGCCTCGAAGCGGTCGGGATCAAGGTCATGCGCATCAAGGCGTCCGAAGTGCTCGAGAACATGGACGGCGTCCTCGCCCGCATCACCGCCGGCATGCGCCAGCGCATCGCCGACAAGCAGGAAGCCCGCCGCAATCACAATTCAGGGACCGGAGCCGCTCGCAAATGATTGCCGCCGCCATCCCCTTGCTCTTCGCCCCGCTCCTCTCCCTGCAGGCCGCAGGGGACGTCGCCGTGGCGATCAGGAACGACGACCCGGAAACCTGGGTGGTCGAATATCCGCGTCTCATCCAGCCTTACGTCCAGGATTATCGCCGCTGCCTCAACCTCTCGAACCGCCGCGTCACCGGTGTCGCCGATTTCGAGGAGCAGCACCGCGCCGATGTCCCCCGCTGCGCCGAGGAACGCGCCGAGGCGGTCGCCGCGTCGAACCGCGCGCTCGATGGGGCGAAAACCACCATGAGTCCTGCCGAAATCGACACTCTGTTCGAGAATATCGGCCTCATCCATATCGCGCGCGGGGCCGATCTCGACAAGCAATTCACCCAGTCCCTCGCCAATGCCGAGACGCGGCAGGAAAACTATGACGCGACCCGGCCCAAGGGCCTCGTCATCGAATTGCGCGACGCCTCGGTCGTCAAGAGTCGGCTCGAGATCGAGGGACGCGACACCAATCAGACCAACGAAACCATGGAGGCTGGCAATGCTGGCTATTGAAAACCTCACCGCCGAAGTTGCCGATGGTGACAAGGGGGCCAAGCAAATCCTCAAGGGGCTCACCCTCGAAGTCGCGGCGGGCGAAGTCCACGCGATCATGGGCCCCAACGGCGCGGGCAAGTCGACGCTCGCCAACGTGCTCGGCGGCAAGCCGGGTTACGAAGTGACCGGCGGCAGCGTGACCTTCAAGGGCGAGGACCTGTTCGAGCTCGAACCGCACGAACGCGCGGCGAACGGCCTGTTCCTCGGTTTCCAGTACCCGGTCGAAATTCCCGGCGTCTCCAACGTCCAGTTCCTGCGCGAAGCGTTGAACGCCCAACGCACCTTCCGTGGGCAAGAAGCCGTCACCGGCGGCGAATTCCTCAAGCTCGCGAAAGAGAAGGCCGGCCTGCTCAAGATGGACATGGAAATGCTCAAGCGGCAGGTGAATGTCGGCTTTTCCGGCGGCGAAAAGAAGCGCGCCGAAATGGTCCAGATGGGCATTCTCGATCCCGATTTCGCCGTGCTCGACGAGACGGATTCGGGGCTCGACATCGATGCGCTGCGCGTGGTGGGCGACGGGATCAATGCGATCATGCGTGCGCCCGACAAGGGCGTGCTGCTCATCACCCACTACCAGCGCCTGCTCGACGTGGTGAAGCCCGACCGGGTGAGTGTTCTGGCCGATGGCCGGATCGTGCGCACGGGCGGCCCGGAGCTCGCCCTGCAGCTCGAAGAAGAAGGCTATGACACGGTGATGGCTGATGCCTGAGACGACGACCCTTCCCACTCGCCGCGAAGAGGCGTGGCGCTACGCCGATATCGACGCGCTCGGCCGGATCGGTGCCGAGGCGCTTGACGACTGGCGCGAGATCGCGCTGGACGCGGGCGAGACGCGGCGCGAATGCATGGTCGTCGGCTCCGATGCCCCCGAACTGCACCGCATCCGTGTGGATCTGGGCGAAGGCGCTCGGCTTGACCTGTTCGCCACCAATGCGGGCGGCGATTACACGCGCGTCGAAGTCGAGGTGACGCTTGCCAAGGGTGCGCATTTCGAATTCGGCGGCGTTACGATCGGCGGGGGCGAGGCGACCCGCGAATTCGTTACCACCGTGCGTCACGACCATCCGGAGGCTACCAGCAACCAGATCGTGCGTAGTGTCCATTGGGACACGGCCACCGGCAATTTCCTCGGCGAGATCAAGGTCGCGCAGCACGCGCAGAAAACCGACGCGGCGCAGGATTTCAAGGGCCTGCTGCTCGAAGCGGGGGCGAGCGCCAATGCCGTCCCGCAGCTCGAAATCTTCGCCGACGACGTCAAATGCGCCCACGGCGCGACCGTGGGCGAGCTCGACGAGGCTGCACGCTATTACATGGCCGCGCGCGGGATCTCCCCCGAACTCGCGCAGCGCCTGCTGGTCCAGGCCTTCATCGCCGACGCCTTCGTCGCTCTGGAGGACGAGGCCGGGCATGAACGCCTGCTCGACGCGGCTCTGGCCGCTCTCGAGGAGGCACCGCGATGAACGCACCGATGACCATAGACCGCGACCTCAAGGCCGATTTCCCCGGCATGGTTACGCCCGAGGGTGAACCCTGGCACTATCTCGACACCGCCGCGACCGCGCAGAAACCGCGCGCGGTGATCGATGCCATGGCGCGCGCGCTGGGCGAGGATTACGCCACGGTCCATCGCGGCGTTTATTCGCGCTCGGCGCAGATGACGCTGGGTTACGAAACCGCGCGGCGGCGGATCGCGACCTTGCTTGGCGGTGCGGAGGAGGAAATCGTCTTCACCCGCGGCGCGACCGAGGCGATCAATCTGGTCGCCAATTCCTGGGGACGCGCGAATCTGAAACCGGGCGACCGCATCCTGCTTTCGCAGCTCGAACACCATTCCAACATCGTGCCCTGGCAGATGGTGGCCGAAGCGACCGGGGCCGAGATCGATGTCTGCCCGCTCACCGAGGATCACCGGATCGATCTGGACGCGGCCGAGGAGATGCTGACCGGCAAGCACAAGCTGTTGGCGCTATGCCATGTGTCCAACGTGCTCGGCAGCGTGCTTGATGCGCCGCGCGCGGCTGAACTCGCGCATGGCGTGGGGGCGAAGCTGCTGCTCGACGGGTGCCAGTCGGCTCCGCACATGGCGGTGGACGTGACCGCGCTCGATTGCGATTTCTATGTCTTCTCGGCGCACAAGCTCTATGGCCCGACTGGGATCGGTGCGCTTTGGGCTCGCGGCGACATTCTCGAAGCCATGCCCCCCTGGGAAGGCGGCGGGGCGATGATCGACCGGGTGACTTTCGAGAAAACCACTTATGGCCCCGCACCCCAGCGGTTCGAGGCCGGTACGCCCGCAATCACCGAGGCAATCGCCTTTGGCGCGGCGGCGGAATACGTTTCCGAAATCGGACTCGACGAAATCCATGTGCGCGAGGCGAAACTGGTGTCCAAACTGCGCGGCGAACTCGGCGCGATGAACGATGTGCGCGTTTTCGGGCCGGAGGACAGCGCCGGGATCGTCAGCTTCGCCATAGGCGACATCCACCCGCACGATCTCGGCACGATCCTCGACGAGGCGAATGTCGCGATCCGCGCCGGGCATCATTGTGCGCAGCCGCTGATGGACTATCTCGGCGTCACCGCGACCGCCCGTGCCAGTTTCGGCCTCTATTCGACCGAGGCCGATGTCGATGCGCTGCTCGAAGGGATCCGGCGCACCCGCAAGATTTTTGGCCAATCCTGATCTGGAAAAGAGAGCCTGAAGGACCAAGCTCATGACCGACAGCAACGACAAACGCGAATATGTTGCCGCACCGGCTCCTAACGAGGACGTGATCGAGGCACCTCAGGCGCCCGAAAAACCGCCGCGTGCGCGGGTCGAGGACGCGGTCGATCCCGACGCACAGGCCGCCCCGGAGAAACGCGAGCGCGATTATCTCGAGGGTTTCCTCGCGGCGAGCCCGGCCGAAACGCCCGCCACCGGTGCGGGCGGCGACCTGCAGGCCGCCGTGGTCGAGGCGCTGCGCGAGATCTACGATCCCGAGATACCGGTTAACATCTACGACCTGGGCCTTATCTACGGTGTCGAGGTCGACGAGGGATGCGACGCGACCGTCACCATGACGCTGACGACGCCGCATTGCCCCGTCGCCGAGACGATGCCGGGCGAGGTGGAGATGCGCGTCTGCTCGGTCCCCGGCATCCGCGATGCAGAGGTCGACCTGGTCTGGGATCCGCCGTGGAGCCCGGAAAAGATGTCCGACGAAGCGCGCCTCGAACTGGGAATGCTGTGATGACGACCGAGACCAAGACCCGCCAGATGCCTGCCGCCGTCACCCTGACCGAGGGTGCGGAAGCGCGGATTGCGCACCTCATGGATAACGCGCCCGACGACGCGATCGGGGTCAAGCTGTCGACCCCGCGCCGGGGCTGTTCGGGCCTCGCCTATTCGGTCGATTACGTCACCGAAGAACAGAAATTCGACGAGAAGATCGAAACGCCCGGCGGCACCTTCTACATCGACGGGGCGAGCGTGCTCTACCTCGTGGGATCGGTCATGGACTGGCAGGAGGACGATTTCACCGCCGGTTTCGTGTTCGAAAATCCCAACGCCAAGGGCGCATGCGGCTGCGGCGAAAGCTTCATGGTCTGAGACGATGGCGCGGCCCGTCACGGTCGAACTGGCAACCCATCTCGACTGCACGCCGGACGAGGCTTTCGCACAGGTTCGCCGTTCGGCGCTGCTCGACCACGTCGCCGCGCCGCTGATCCGATTCGCGCCGCGCGGGCGGCCCTTTCCCGAAATATGGAAGCCGGGCGAATATCGCGCCTGGATGTTCTTATTCGGCATCATCCCACTCGGCTGGCAGGCAGTCGTCATCAGCCTGCCCGAGCCCAAGGGCGATGTGCATTTCGTGCGCGACAACGGATACGGGCCGATTATCCGGCAATGGGATCACTGGATCGCCATCGGACCGGACCCGGGTGGGACCGGCACGCGCTATATCGACCAGGTGACGGTGGATGCAGGCGCTCTGACTCCGCTGATCGCCGCTTTTGCGAGGATTTTCTACGCCCATCGCCAGCGCCGCTGGCGCGCTCTCGCAAAGAGCCGCTTCGCCGCGATCGAAGGGTAAGGGTCAGCCTTCCTCGATGATCCGTGCGAGCAGGCGGCGTTCGAGTTCGTCCACCTCGCCGTCCGCCTCGATCATGGCTTCGAGCCATTCCTGTTCGTGATCGGTCACTTCGGCTCCCGCAGCGGCCTGCTCTGCGAAAGAGGGCGCCGTGTCCTTCTTTCCGAAGACCTTGCCGAAATGGTTGGCGGCATTCGGCATCTCCTTCGCCACCCGTCCCATGAAACGTGCGACGTTCGCCTTGTTGTCGGCGATGAAGGCCTGCAATTCCAGTGCGCGGTCATGGTCGAGCTGCGCGTTCTGCAGCGCGAAGCCCTTGAGGTAATTGGAAACCCCGTCCAGGAAGAGGTCGTCCCATTCGGGCGCGTTCTCCTCGGCCAGCGTCTCGTCCTTTAGCCGGAAAAGCATTTCCGCATCATATCGGCTCACCGCCGCCGGGCCATGGCCGCCGCTGGCGAAGATCACGCGGCGCACGATGCGGCATTCGGCCGCGGTGATATGCGTCGCGGCGAGCGCACCGCCGCAACGGGTCGGGCCGATCCCCGTGAGCACTTCGCGCTCGACCTGGGCGAGCACGTAATCCTTCAATCGGAGAGGCGTGTTCTGCGCGCGTTCGATGATGCGCACGATGGTTTCCAGTTCGACCAGGCTTTCGACCACGCCGTCATGGTCGATACTGTCTATCAGCCACTGAGCCTCGTCCTCGGAGCATTGCAGGCGCGGTTCGGAACCGTTGAGGACATGCTCACCGATCGCCTCGACGAAGAAGTCGCACCACGGTTCGTCGCGCTCGGTGAGGATGTTGTTGACCGCGAAGAGCGCGTCGGCCTCCTCACGGGTGATGATACCGTCGCCCCAGCCCTGCTGGCGCAGCGCGAGCAATTCCTGCGCGGATACCTGTCCGTCGGCCGCTGCGCGGCGGGCCAGTTCGGTGAAATGCGTCGTCATGTCCCGGGTCCGTCCCCTGCGTGGCCTTGCCATCGTGGCATGGCACGAACAGGTTTAAGACCGCGTTACCGCACCCGCTGACCCACGACCCGCGCCGTCAGGGCCGTTGTTCGATTTCGGCGACGCAGTTTTCGCCCGGCATCCGGGCGCCGCCCTGCCGCAGGCGCGCCTCGACATGGGTCGCGACCGGGGTGCCGCCATCGCGCAGGGGATAGAGATAGATGTCGAGCACGCAGGTTTCGCCGGAGAACTGCAGCTTGCGCGCATCGCCCTCGACCGCGTCGATGCGCGGCTTGCCGAACCGGGCGCGCAGGCTGCGGCTGTCCGCGCCCATGATTCCCGCTACGTTGCGGCCCGGCTGGGGGCGGGGTGTCCGGAAGCGCTCGGCGGACTGGGGCGCGGGACGCGCACCGTTCGGGGGAAGCGGCACTCCCGCCCCCCCGGCGCAGGCCGACACCAGCGCCAGCGCGGCGCAAGCCCAAAGAAGGCGCACTGCGTCAGGCATCGCTTGGCTCCGTTCCCGCGCGCCGGGCGAGCGCGCGCTGGGTGAGATGGGTTCCGGCTGCCGCACCGACAACCGGGGCGAGGAGATTGGCGACAGGCACCAGCATCAGCGCTGCGACCCCCGTCCCGAGCGCGAAGCGCTCCGCTTTAGGGACCGGGTTCGAGGCGCATTCGCCCTCGTGCCGCAGCCACGCCATGTCGGTCAATTCACGGCCAAGCAGGACGGCGTTGACGAGCAGCAGGACGAGCGCGGGGCCGACTTGCGTGATCCACAGCACGATGATGAGCGGCAGCGCCAGAAGGTTGAGCGCCAGCGCACGCCCGGTGCCACGCAGAGAATTGGCGAGATCGCGTGCGAACGGCAGGGGCTTGGCCCGCCCCGCCGCCTCTGGATAATGCCGGGCCTCGACTGCGGCGACTATTTCGTCGGCAAAGAATTGCAGCACGGCGAGCGCAACGATGCGGAAAAGCAGCCAGAACCCCACCAGCCAGAGAAACGCCGCGAGGACTGCCACTGCCGCGCTATTGTACGGCTTCGGCAGGAAGCTCGCAAAAAGGGTGGAGATCGCGCTCCAGAGCCCCAACCATAAAGCCGCACCGCCCGCCAGGAAGACAAGCAGCGTGACGAACACGCTTTTCGCCGCGACCCGGATCACGGCCGGGTCGGCGAGCTGGCCGAAGCCTTTCACGAGAGAAGCGAATGCCGCCTGCATCGCGGCCAAGGGATAGAGCGCGGCCCTACAGTGTCAAACGGCTTGTATCGCTTCCCCTTGGATTGCGCCGCGCGCCGGGCTAGGCGCTGTCGCGCGCACATTTTCCAACAGAAGCAACGGGACATATCCAGTGACCGAACCGCGTTATGACGTGATCGCCATCGGCAACGCCATCGTCGATATCATCGCCGCCTGCGACGACGAAACGATCGAGGAGCTCGATCTCAGCCGGGGCGGGATGATGCTGGTCGATGCGCCGGGCGCGGACCGGCTGTACGAAGCGATGGGTCCGGCTACCGAGAAATCGGGCGGTTCGGCGGCGAACACGCTGGCCGGGCTTTCGCAGCTCGGCACGCAATGCGCCTTTATCGGCCAGGTCGCGGATGACCAGTTCGGCAAGGTCTTCGCCCATGACATCCGCGCGGCGGGGATCGATTTCGACACGCCCATGCGCCCCACCGATGGAACCGACACCGATCCGCCGACCGGACGCTGCCTGATCTTCGTGACGCCCGATGGCGAGCGGACGATGAACACCTTTCTCGGCGCCGGCCAGTATCTGCCCGCAACCGCGCTCGACGAAAACCTGATCGCAAGCGGCGCGATCCTTTATCTCGAAGGCTATCTGTGGGACCCCGAGGAACCGCGCAAGGCCATGCGCCGAGCGATCGAGGTCGCCCGCAATGCCGGGCGCAAGGTCGCCTTCACCGCCTCCGAAAGCTTCGTCATCGAACGTCACGGCGACGATTTCCGCGATCTCATCGACAATGGCATGATCGACATCCTGTTCGTCAATGAAAGCGAGCTGGCGACGCTCACCGGCGAGCCCGATTTCGAAAAGGGCTTCGACATGGTTGCACCCAAGGTGCCGTGCCTGGTGGCGACCCGCTCCGAAAAGGGGGCGGTGGCCGATGCGGGCGGCGTTCGCGCCAATGTCGCGGCCGAGCCGGTGGCGAAGGTCGTCGACACGACCGGCGCCGGTGACCAGTTCGCTGCCGGTTTCCTGTCGGGCTTTGCCAAGGGCGAACCGCTTGAAAAATGCCTGCGGCGCGGCGCGATCGCGGCGGCCGAGGTCATCTCGCATTACGGCCCCCGCCCCGAGACCGACATGCAGGCCCTGATGGCCGAAAAGCTCTGACTTCAGGGCTGCGGCCGGTAATCCTCGCGCCTCAGCGTGATCATGTAGGCGGCAATCTGGTCGACCTGCGCTCGGGTGAGGTCGAAATCCATGACCTCGGGATAGTTGTGCGCATCGGCGAGCCAGTCGCCCAGGGTGTCCTCGGAGAGCCCTGCGCGATTGGCGATCGCCTCGAAACTGGGCGATTGCGGATTGGGCGAGAGGAAGGGCGGCTCGACCGCGTGGCATCCCCCGCAGGCCGCCTCGACGAATGCGGGCGGGTCGGGTTCCACCGTTGCCCGTGCCTGCTCGGGCTGGGACGCGGTCTGGCAGGCGGCGAGCGGGGCAGTGGCGGCGAGAAGGGCGAGAAGGCAGTCGGCACGTTTCATGGGGTGATGATAATCCCGCGCGCCGTGTTCGCCTAGCGTCATTTGCCCTGCCGGGCCTCCCGGTCGATTTCGCGCCACCCGATATCGCGCCGACAGAATCCGGTCGGGAAGGAGACGGCATCAACCGCCGCATAGGCGCGGGCCTGTGCATCGGTGACATTCTTCCCGGTCGCGGTGATATTCAGCACCCGTCCGCCATTGGCGATGAGTTCGCCATCTTTCCGCACCGTGCCCGCGTGGAAGACCTTTGCCCCGTCCGCTTCGGCCCCGCCGATGCCGATCGCTCCGCCTTTTTCCGCCGTCCCGGGATAGCCCTTTGCCGCCATTACCACGGTCAGTGCGGTCTCGGGGGCGAAATCGGCCCGCACGCCAGCCAACTCGGCGCGCGCACAGGCGAGCATGATCGCGGCAAGGTCGCCCCTCAGGCGCATCATCAGCACTTGGCATTCGGGATCGCCGAAGCGGCAATTGTACTCGATCAGTTTCGGCCCCTCCTCGGTCAGCATCAACCCGGCATAGAGCACGCCGGTATAGGGATTGCCGTCCCCGGCCAGAGTTTCGACGGTGGGGCGGATGATTTCGTCCATCACCCGGGCCTGAAGCGCATCGGTGAGCACGGGTGCGGGCGAATAGGCCCCCATCCCGCCGGTATTGGGGCCCGTATCGCCCTCGCCGACACGCTTGTGGTCCTGTGCGCTGCCGAACGGCAGGACGAAGGTTCCGTCGGTGAGCGCGAAGAAGCTCGCTTCCTCGCCCTCCATGAATTCCTCGATCACCACCTCCGCGCCTGCGTCCCCGAACCGGCCGGAGAACATGTCGGCGAGCGCGATTTCCGCGGCTTCGATATCCTCGGCGATCACCACGCCCTTGCCTGCGGCGAGCCCGTCGGCCTTCAGCACGAAAGGCGGTGTGAAGCGCGCAAGCGCCGCGTGCGCCTCGCCCGGCGAGGCGGTGCGGACATAGCCGGCCGTCGGGATCCCGGCACGGGCGCACAGGTCCTTGGTGAAGCCCTTGGAGCCTTCGAGCCGGGCGGCGGCCTGCGAGGGCCCGAACACCCCTATGCCCGCATCCCGCAGGCTGTCGGCGAGCCCGTCGACGAGCGGCGCCTCCGGGCCGATGACGACGAGGGCGATGTGCTGCGCGCGGCAGAAATCGGCAATCGCGTTGTGATCGGTCACATCGAGCGTGACGCATTCGGCCTGTTCGGCGATTCCCGGATTGCCGGGGGAGGCGTAGAGTCTTGAGAGGCTCGGGGATTGCGCCAGCTTCCATGCTAGCGCATGTTCGCGCCCGCCCGATCCCAGCAGCAGGACATTCATGGCTCGCACCCCTCAAGACAGTGACAATGCCGGGCTCGTAGCGCGCTCGAGGCAGGGCGACAACGCCGCCCCGCTTTCGATCACCGAGATTTCGGGCCTGCTTAAGCGCACGGTCGAGGATCGTTTCGGCCATGTTCGCCTGCGCGGGGAATTGTCGGGAGTGAAGCGGGCGGCTTCGGGCCACCTCTATTGCTGCCTCAAGGACGACAAGGCGGTGCTCGACGGGGTGATGTGGCGCGGCAACACCTCCCGCATTCCCTTTGTCCCGGAGGACGGGCTGGAAGTGATCGCCAGCGGCAAGCTCACCACCTATGCCGGGCGCTCGAAATACCAGATCGTGATCGACAGCCTCGAACTCGCGGGCGAGGGTGCACTGCTGGCCTTGTTGGAGAAAACCCGCGCACGACTTGCAACCGAAGGCCTGTTCGCGCCGGAACGCAAGCAGGCGCTGCCGTTCCTGCCGCGCACGATCGGTGTCGTGACCTCGCCCACGGGTTCGGTGATCCGCGACATCCTCCACCGCCTCGCCGATCGCTTTCCCAGCCATGTCGTCGTATGGCCGGTGCTGGTGCAGGGGCAGGGCGCGGCGGAGCAGGTCTCGGCGGCGATCCGCGGCTTGGATGCGCTCGCCCCCGGCGGGCCTGTGGCGCGGCCCGATCTCCTCATCGTCGCGCGCGGTGGCGGGTCGATCGAGGACTTGTGGAGCTTCAACGAGGAGGCGGTCGTGCGCGCGATCGCCGAATGCTCGATCCCCGTTATCTCCGCCGTCGGCCATGAAACCGACACGACGCTGGCCGATTTCGCGGCCGATCGCCGCGCGCCGACCCCGACCGCGGCGGCGGAGATCGCTGTCCCGGTGCAGCGCGACCTTGCCCTGACGCTGGCCGATTTCGCCGCGCGCAAGCGCCGCGCGGTCTATCGCCCGGTCGAACTCGGACATGAACGGCTCGAGGCGCGCGCGCGCCGGATGCCGGGGCCCGAACAATTGCTGCAGGCCAAGGCGCAGCGGCTCGACGAGGCCGCCGAGCGCCTGCGCCGCGGCCTGTTCGACCGCGCGGGGCGGGGGCGCGAGCGGCTTGTCGGCATTGCCGCGCGGCTTCATCCCGGGATACTCCAGCGTGGGCATGGCGAGGCGCAGCGCCGGCTCGATGGCGCGCGGCTGGTTCCGGGGCTGATCGAGCGTCCCTTGCGCGATGCGGGTGGGCGGCTGGCGGCGCTGGCGCGGGTGGCGGAGCAACTTCACCCCGAAAAACCGCTTGCGCGAGGCTATGCCATCGTCCGGTCGCCCTCGGGCGAGGCGCTGACCAGAAAGGTGCGCGCGGCAAAAGAGGCGGCGCTGTCGCTGCAATTCGCCGATGGTACGCTCGAAGTGGCTCCGGGCGCGGCAGGTGGTGCGAAACGGCGTTCGTCCGCTCCCGGTTCGCAGGCCAAGGCGCAGCGACAGGACGATTTGTTCGGATAGGCTGGCGATGCTATGAGGAATTCCATGTTGATGTCCACTTCCGACCAGGCCGCGAGGCTCTATTACGGCCCCGCCAGCTTTCGCGTGCTGCGGCCCGGCCAGCATGTCGTGTGCGCGGTGACCGGCGAGATCATCCCGCTCGAAGAATTGCGCTATTGGAGCGCCGAGCTCCAGGAGCCCTATGTCTCCGCCGAGGTCGCGACCCGCCGCCTGCTCGAACGGGAATGATCCGCCTCCGCAAGCGCCCAGTGCGCCCGCTTCTCTTGGCCTGTGTCATCGCCTTGCCGATCGCCTGTTCGGGAAGCGAGGCGCTGACCGCCAGAACGGATTGCATCGATGCGGAGGCCAGCATTCCCGACCAGGCGGCCGACCGCACTGCTTTTGCTATCGACGGTCGTCTGATCCAGGGCGGGTTCCTGCGCGGACGGGCCCCGGCCGGTTCCGAACGCGTGACGATCGGCGACCAGGTGATCGATATCGCGTCGGACGGCAGTTTCTTTGCCGCTTTCGACCGTGATGCGCCCGAAACCCTTGCCCTCGAAGCCGAGCTCGCCAGCGGCGAGACCGTGCGCCGCGAACTTGCCATAGACCGGCGCAAATGGGACATCGAGCGCGTCAACGTGCCCAAGCGCAGTGGCGGCGCGAGCGAGGCGTGGTGGAAAAAGCGCAAACCCGAATGGGAAGCGATCGTCGCCGCCCGCGCCAAGAAAACCGGGGCGGACGGCTGGCGGCAGGATTTCGTCTGGCCGGTCGAGGGGCGCATATCGGGCCGCTTCGGGAGGCAGAGAATCTATCAGGGCGAGCCGGGCAGCTATCATTCCGGGATCGACATCGCGCCGGGCGCGGGCACGCCTTTCGTAGCGCCCGCCGACGGGGTGGTCGTGCTAGCTCGCAAAGGCTTTAGCCTCGAAGGTTCGCTCATCATTATCGATCACGGCATGGGGCTGAACAGCGCTTTCCTGCACGCCTCGAAAATCGCAGTCGAAGAGGGCGATACGGTCGAGCAGGGACAATATATCGGCAATGTCGGGTCGAGTGGGCGCGCCACCGGGCCGCACCTGCACTGGAGCCTCAAGTGGAAGGACTGGCGGATTGACCCGCTCCTGCTCGCGGGCCCGATGGACTGAAATGCGCCGCAAACGGGTGATTGCCGCGCTCGGCGTGGCCCTGATGTGCGCGCCGGGAACCTTCGTGCGCACCCCGATCCCCGAGACGATGCCGCGCGAGATCGATGTGGAGCGCGTCGCGGGCCCCTCCGCCACCACCGATCCCGCCTGGCGGGTCGCCGGCGTATGGCGCTACTCGGCGGACAATCGCCATTTCGGCGGCTTCTCCGCGCTCCTCCCGGTCGGCGAGGAGAGCTTGCGTGCCTTTTCCGATCGCGGGGTGCGTTTCACCTTCCCGGAGCCCGGCAGCGACAAGCCGGCCATCCCGCAGGTCGAACTGCAAGCAGTCCGGGCCGGGTGGTCCGACCATCTGTGGGATGTCGAATCCGCCGCGCGCGATCCCGCCGGACGATACTGGCTCGGCTTCGAGGCCCGGCATGCGATTCATCGTTACACGGCGGCAAATGCGCCCGACGGGCTGCGGATCATCGCGAAAGAGGTCGACTGGCCGGACAATGAAGGCGCGGAGGCGATGGAGCGGCTCGCCGACGGAAGCTTCATGATCCTGCCCGAGGGCGAAAATGTCGGGCTGCTCTATCCGTCCGATCCCGTGGCCGGAACCGAGCCCGCGCGGTTCGGCTTCCGCCGGCCGGCGGCAAGCTATGCCGCAACCGATCTCGCACAATTGCCCGACGGGCGCGTCCTGCTCCTGATGCGCAACACGGTCTTCGCCCTGCCGCCTTTCGACACGCTGCTGGCCATGGGACCGCCGCCGCGCGCCGGCGAGGTCTGGGCCCCGCAGGTCGTGCTCGACCTGACCCGGGCGATCGAACGCGAGAATTTCGAAGGGATGGCGGTGCGCGAAAGCAAGGATGGCCGCGTCGCGGTGTGGGTCGTCTCGGACGACAATTTCTCGGTCATGCAGCATACGCTGCTGGCTAAGCTGATTTTCGATCCCGCTGCTGCCGACGAATAGGCGCCCCACGCAAGAAGGCGCGCGGAAAATCCCGCACGCCGGGTTAGCCGATCCGCCGGCCTTTTCGAAAAAATCGGACGATCAGGCCGAAGCGGCGGCCTTTTTCAGTTCGCGCTTCACTTTGAGCGCGCGCGGCGAAAGCTTGTCGTCGCTGGTCTTGAGCAGCCAGTTGTCGAGCCCGCCATTGTGTTCGACCGAGCGCAGCCCCTGGGTCGACACGCGGAACTTGAAGCTGCGGTCGAGCTTTTCCGACAGCAGAGTGACGTTCTGCAGGTTGGGCAGGAAGACCCGCTTCGTCTTGTTGTTGGCGTGGCTCACATTGTGGCCCACCTGGCGGCCCTTGCCGGTCAGTTCGCAAATCCGCGACATGCTATCTCTCGTTTCATCGTGTTGGCGGGCGAGCATGCCGGGACCATGCAACCGATTCGGCCCCGCGAAAAACTCGATTGAACCCGGAAAGCGGCGCGCTTAGCCATCGACGGCGACAAGGTCAAGGTGGAACATCCCCGCGTCCGGCCCCGTTGTTATCCCGAATACCAAGGGCGCAACCACAAAGCCATGCGCCGCACACGATGGAGAAATGCCTGTGAAACGGATTATTGCAACAACTTTTGCCGCCACCGCCGCGCTTGGGCTCGCCGCCTGCGATGTCGAACAGACCGAGGAAGGCGAGATGCCCGAACTCGAAGGCGGGAACATGCCGGAATATGATGTCGACACGCCCGAAGTCGATGTCGAGACCGAGGAACGGACTGTCGAAGTCCCCGAGCTTGAGGTAGACCCTGCAGACGATGGCGATGCCGAGTGATCAAGCCGCGCCGCGGCCCGTAAACGCGTGACGGGTCTGGACAGCGCCGGGGCAGGCCCCCAATGGCCGGTCCCCGCGCCGATGCGGGCGGCGCTGGGCGCGGCAAGAGACGCGGCGCTGGCCGGGGAGGTCCCCGTCGGCGCTGCCGTGGTGTGCGATGGCGAGGTGATCGCGCTCGCCGCCAATGCCACCCGCTCGCCGCCCGACCCCACCGGCCATGCCGAGATTCGTGCCCTGCGCATGGCGGCCGAAGCGCTCGCGTCGCAGCGGCTGACGGGATGCGACCTGTTCGTCACGCTCGAACCGTGCGCAATGTGCGCCGGGGCCATTGCCCATGCCCGCATCGCCCGCCTCTATTATGCCGCGAGCGATCCCAAGGGCGGCGCGGTCGAACATGGCGCGCGTGTGTTCGACCAGCCCCAATGCCTCCACCGGCCCGAGATCTATTCCGGCATGGGCGAGGCGGAGGCGGCAGAATTGCTGCTCGGGTTCTTTCGGGATCGGCGCTAGGCGTCCGGTCCTAGCTGCGCAGCCATGCGAGCGCCTCGTCCTCCTCATCGAGCTCGAAGGTCCGCACCTCCGGCTGGACCAGCGCGCCGAAGCTCCCCGCCAGCGCGCGCAGCCAGTCGGGCCCGCCGACCACGGCGTAGCGATCGCAATGCTTCAGCAGGTCGATCTTCGAACTCATGGCGTGGCGGCTGAGCGCGGCATCGGCTGCAAAGCCGTGCCACTTGCGGATCACCACCATCAGCTTCGAACAATCGGTCCCCGCCAGCCGTGCGCGCACGGTGTCGAGCACGCGCTCCGCTTCCTCGCGGTCGAGCCGACCGACCAGTTCGAAACCGGCAATGTCCTCGCCGAGATCGAGTTCGCGCACCGCGCCGCCATGGGGGTGGTCGTTTTCGCCCAGCACCCAGCGCCGCGCGGCGTCCGCCTCGTCCTCGTCATAGACCGCATAGCTCACGCCGGGCAGCAGCGCGCTTTCAAGCCTTGCGGCGCTGCGCATCCATTGCTCGTCCGAAACCAGCGCGATGCGGTCCAGCGAATAGATCCAGCGCAGCAATGCGGGGATGTGGACCAGCTCCTCGCTCATTGCCGAAAAGGACCAGCTCGCGAGCGAGACGAGGTCGATCAGGACATTACCGCCCTCGCCCGCGGCATGATGGTCCTGCGCGAATTCGACGAAAGTGCGCGCGTCATCCTCGTGGAATTCGCCATAGATGGCGACCCGGTGGGCATTCGGTCCGATTTTCTCGATAGCGATCATGAGCTCTCTCCCGTCCTGATGGGGCAATCCTACAATCCCCGCCAGATCCGGGCGGGCGCCGCGTCCTTTGCGCCGAAGCGGCGGGTATCGCAGCGAGTCGGCCGGAACATCTTATCGTAACAGAGCCGGATTTCCCGAAGCCAGCCGCGTTCGTTCAGCTTCACTCCCACATCGGCAGGCGACCAGCCGCGATTGGCCTCGGCGAAGGCGGTGCGGATGCGCCCGGCGGTCAGGCCGTCCTCGCGGCTGATGCGATCGTAATCGGGCAGGCGCAGGCCGCCGAAAAGGATGCGGGTGACGCGGAAATAGGTCGCGGGGCGCTTCGCCATGCAGGCTCCGTGCTTGGCCCATTGCCGCGCGGCGAGCCGGGCAGAGGGCGTCAGGCACATTTGCCGGGCGATCTCGGCGGGAGTCGGTTTCGCAGGCGTCGCGCACCATTGCGGCCAACTTCCCCGCGGCCCCTCTGGCCACAGACCGTGGACGACGAGGCCGAACAGCCCGCGATCTCCAGAACATTGAAAGCGGTGAGCGCGGCTTTCCTTGCGGAAGCGGCAGAATTCCGGCGACCAGCTGAGCGCGAGGGTGTAGCCTGTCACCGGCATTGTCCGCTGCGGCCCGTCGGGCACGACTTGCGGGACCGAGCGGATCGCGGGCGGACGGCATTGATAGGCCTGCGCCCCGGCAGCAGCCGGAAGGGCGAATGCCAGCAGGGCGAGGACCGGGCTAATCGAACAGCGCGGGGTCATCCGCCTCCTTCCCGAACCATGCATTCGCCGCGCGCGTGTAGAGCAGGGCGACCGCGAGAAGCGAAATCGACTGGCCGACCAATATGCCGGGCAGGGCATAGAGCATCGGCAGGTTCGACAGGATCAGCGCCACCTTGATCCCCGCCATCGCGGTGATGAGGCCGCGCGCGAAACGGCTCGCCAGCAGCCACACGGCGACGACGGGGATGAGCTCAACGGTGAACCAGGCCGAACTGGCGACGATCGTCCAGTCGCGGTTCCATTCGAAGCCGAGCCCGAGCGAGCGCAGGATCTCCTCCTGCGCGGGCAGGTCCCACAGGGCGACGACGAGATTCCATGCGGCAAGGCCCAAAAGCACCGCGGCGAAGGCGTTGACGGCCAGCGGGCGCTCTTTCCGGACGGTGCGCATGAGGTCAGGCCGGCTCGAAATCGAGGCCGATATCGGCGGCGGGCGCGCTCTGCGTCAGCCGTCCGACCGACACGTAATCGACACCGCTGGCCGCTTTGGCCGCAATCCTTTCGAGGTCGATGCCCCCGCTCGCCTCGCTCGCTGCGCGCCCGGCGATGATAGCGACGGCTTCGCGAAGGGTTTCGGGCGTCATGTTGTCGAGCAGGATGTGATGCGCGCCGGCCGCAATAGCGGGCTCGATCTGGTCGAGCCTGTCGACCTCGCAGATGATCGGTTCGACGCCCGCCCCGGCCGCGCGGCGCACCGCCTCGCCGACACTGCCTGCGACGGCGACGTGATTGTCCTTGATCATGGCCGCGTCCCATAGCCCCATGCGGTGGTTCTGCGCCCCGCCTTGCCGCGTCGCGTATTTCTCGAGCGCGCGCAGGCCGGGCAGGGTCTTGCGCGTGTCGAGCAGGGTGCAGGTCGCGCTCCCGGCTCGCATCGCGGTGACATAGGCGCGGGTCATGGTCGCAATGCCGCACAGGTGCTGGACGGTATTGAGAGCGCTGCGCTCGGCGGTCAGCAGGGCGCGGGCATTGCCGGACAGGCGCATGAGCTCGCTTCCCGGCTCGACCGCTTCGCCCTCCGCGACCAGGATTTCGACCGCACATCCGGGGTCGAGCGCGCGAAAGAACGCCGCGGCCAGCGGGAGGCCCGCAACGACGATTGCGTCGCGGCTGTCCATGACCCCGGAAAAGCGCGCCTCGGCCGGTATGACGCTGTCCGACGTGACATCGCGCCCGCCGCCCGAAAGGCCAACGCCGAGATCCTCGTCGAGCGTCTCGCGGACGAAGCGGTCAAGGTAGAAACCGGGCAGGTTGAAGCTCATGCGTTCCCCCTAGCCGTTCGTGTCGAGCGAAGTCGAGATGCCTTGCGCGCGTGTCTCGACGACGCTCGACACGGAGGGGAGGACTGCGGAACCGGCATACGGACCCGCAGCGGGCGCAGCTCTGCTGCGCGCCTAGCTAGGACGAAGGCGCGGATGGGCCTTCGAAAAAATCAATGCACGAAGCGCGCGACGACGTCCCGGTAGCTGCGCGACACCTTCACTTCCGCGCCCGAATCGAGCACGAGAAAGCATTCGCCATTGGTATGCGGTTTTACCTGCCGCACCTGGTCGAGATTGACGATCGTCGAGCGGTGCACGCGCTGGAACTTGCGCGGGTCGAGGCGGCGTTCGAGGTCCTTCATGGTCTCGCGCAGGATCAGCGAATTGTCACCGGTGTAGATGCACATGTAATCGCCCGCGGCTTCGATATGCTCGATCGAACCGACCTCGACGCGGAAGATCTGTCCGCGATCCTTGACGTTGATAAGCTTTTCGAACCGATCGCCCGCGCCGCCGTCGGCGTCGGCTTCGGTGAATTCGGCCGCGCGGTCGGGCGCGACCTCGGCCAGCACGCCGAGTAACTGTTCGGCATCCTCGCTCGATTTCTTCTGCGCGATCCGCTCGCGCACGCGCTCGATCGTGTCGGCGAGGCGGTCCTCGTCGACCGGTTTCATAAGGTAATTGACCGCATTCGCCTCGAAGGCGCGGATCGCGTGTTCTTCATAGGCGGTGACGAAGACGAACAGCGGCGGGTCGATTTCCATCACGCCCTTGACCACGGAAAAGCCGTCGAAGCCGGGCATCTGGATGTCGAGGAAGACGAGGTCGGGCTTTTCCGTCTTGATCTTGCGGATCGCCTCGCGCCCGTTCGAGCAGGTGTCGATCACCTCGACGTCCTCGAACGCCTGAAGACGGACCTGGATGCCCTGGATGGCGAGTTTCTCGTCGTCGACGATGATGGTGCGAATGGTCATGCGGAAGATCCGATCGTGCGTTGGGGGGGGAGATCGATGACATTGTCCGCCGTGCCGTCTCGGGGTTTATCGGGCTTGGCGGGCGCGTCGGCTTCGGACAGGCGGGCTCCCTTTCCTGAACGCGCCGGGTCGACGGTTGTTTCGTCCTGCGCCTGGAAAGGGATCTCGATCACGACGGTGAATCCCTCGCCGGGCTCGGATCGCGTATCGAAAAGGTGGGAGGAGCCATAGGCCTGGATCAGCCGGTTGCGGATATTGGCCAGACCGACGCCGGTCGAAACCGGCTTGCCGCCGGCGGGGCCGGAGGTATCGGGTGCCCCGCGAAGGCTCTCGCGGCGGCTGGCGTAATCGAGCAGATCATGCTGCACGGGGGCGTCCAGGCCCGGCCCGGTATCCTCTATCGTCATGCGCAGGCGGTCGCCGACCACCTTGGCCGTGAGCGAGATGCGGGCGCCTTCCTCCTGCGGACTGACGGCATATTTGACCGCATTCTCCACCAGCGGCTGGAGCAGCATGGAGGGCAGCACCGCGGACAGCGCGGCCGGTTCAATGTCGAAATGGGTCCGCAGCCGCTCCTCGAAGCGCATCCGTTCGATATCGAGATAGAGGTTCAGCGTCTCGACCTCCTGCGCCAGCGTGACCTGGCTGCCGGGTTCCATGATCAGCGTATGGCGCAGGAAGCTCGACAGGCGCGTGAGCATCGCATTGGCCGGCTCGGTCTGCTTGAGCAGCACCAGCGTGCTGATCGAATTCAGCGTGTTGAACAGGAAATGCGGATTGAGCTGGTAACGCAGCATGGCCAGCTGGGCGGCGGTCGTCTGGGCCTCGAGCCGTTCGAGCCTGTCGGCCTGCTGTTCGACGGTCAGGAAATAGTTGATCGCGTAGTAAAGCGCGCTCCAGCCGCCCAGCAAGGTCAGCGGGATGTAGGAAAGGCCGATGAAGCGCTGGGCAAAGGTCGTCTCGCGCGTTCCGCCGTAATAGATTCCCTGCACCCAGGCATCGATCGAGGTGTGAAAGATCACCGCGATCATCAGGACCAGCGCGGTCACGCCCCAGGTGACGATCGGCTGGCGATTGATAAGCTGGCGGTAGATCACCGACAGGATGCAGCTGATCGAAAAGCCGGTGATCGTGGTCACGAGGATCAGCGCCAGCAGGTCGAACGGCTGATCGTTGGCGAAGGCGATCACCGCGCGCAACAGGAAGGCGCCGCCCCAGCCGGCCAGCTGGAGATTCCAGAAAGCGCGGTTCTTGCTGGCGAAGAACGGTGCGGGCTGGATCGCGATCACGGACATGACAAGCTCCGTGTAGCCCATTTCGCCGCTCATGGCAGCGCCTTTCCCGCATTGCGGGCGCGCGCGGTGAACCGTTCGGCGCAGCAGGTGGGCTGCGGGCGGACTAGTCCCGGCCCTTGTCGAGCCCCTTTTGCGGGTCGATCCCGCGCCGGAAATGGACCGACCAATCCGCCTTGCCCTCGCGCGCGATCAGGTCGCGGATGAGCGGGATTTCCGCGGCGATGAATTCGGCTCTCTCGTCCCAGCCATCATGCGTGCGGGCCCGGAACAGGCCTCCGTCGTGCTTGCGCCCCCAGGTTTCCATGAAGCGGATCGCCGCCTCGGGCTCGTACCCGGCATTGGCGAGCAGCCAGGGCATCAGCCGGTCGGCCTCGCGCTCGGTCCGGCGCACATTGCGGCGCTTGCGCTTGTTGCGGTCGAGCCATTCGGAGTGATCGAGGAAATTGTGCGCCAGTTCGTGCGCGACGACTCCTGCGAAGACCTCTTCAGGGTAGGAGAAGGCGGGAAACTCGATCCCGATCACGACCCTGTCCCCGTCGGCGACTGCCTTGCGCCCGTCGCCCATCAGCTCGAACCGGCTGGCGCAGGCATCGACCGGGATGATACGCGCCTCGCCCCCGTCGGCGAACCGCACCGTGATCCCGCCATGTTCGGCGAGCATGGCATCGATATGATCATGGGCACGCTTCAACCGCTGCCAGTCCATCCGCTCGCCGGCGGGCCATTCATTCGGGTCGAAGCGTTCGAGGGCGACTACCTCGCGGTTGCGCGCGAATTGACCGGATAGCGCCGCCGGCGAGCCGCGCGCAGCGGTCTCGACCGCAAAATCGCCGGTAAGGCCGAGTGCGGCGCGGGCGATATCGGGCGCGCCGTAGCTTGCAAGATCCTGCAATTGCAGCCCGATCGCGGGGACCACGCGGCGGCAGAATTCGGCATTGCCGCGAATGATCCGCCAGCCCACGTCCTGCAGGCGCTGGTCGGCGTCCTGGAAGTTTGCGATCGCCGCGCGTTCCGCGTCGAGATCGACGTCCTCAAGATCGGGCGCGGCGGCGAGCGGTGCGGCGAAGCCCGCCAGCACTGCCGCAAGAACGACTCGGCGCATCGCGCTCACCCTTCCGCGTCCGCCCCGGCTTCGCTCACCGCCTCGCTGAGGCGCTCATAGCCGACCGCACCGCTGATCGTGGCATCGCCCGTTACCCAGGCGGGGGTCCCGTTGAAGCCGAGTGCGCGTGCGACGCTGAAATTGCGCGCCAGCTCGACCGAGACCGCGTCCGATTGCATGTCCGCGCGCGCGCGCTCCATGTCGAGCCCGATATCGCGCGCAACCGCCTCGGCCGTGTCTGGCCCGGCGGGACCGCGGGCGAACATGGCATCGTGGAAGGCGGCATACTTACCCTGCAGCGCGGCGGCGAGCGCCATCCGTGCGGCGGCTTCGGAGCCTTCGAATTGCGGCAATTCGCGCAGGACGACCTTCACGTCGGGATCTTCCTCGACCAGCCGTTCGACATCGGCGAGGCTCGCTTCGCAATAGCCGCAATTGTAATCGGAAAATTCGACCAGCACTTTCGTGCCTTCGGGATTGCCGAGCACGGCGCCGGGGAAAGGTTCGTAGATTTCATCGCCCAGTTCGGCGAGGCGTTCGCGCGATTGCTGCGCCTGGTAGGCCTCGGCCATCTGAGGGAGCATGTCGGGATTCTCGAGCAGGAAGGCGCGGGTGCGATTGTCGGCGAGCCCCGCATAGGACCAGATCGCAGCGCCGAGAAAGCCGAAAACGAGCGCGATGAGCGCGGTGAGAAGCGAATTGCGGAGACTGGCGGACATGATCGTCGGGGAACTTTCCTGAGAAAGGCGGTGCGGCGGCGCTGCTAGCGCGAATCGCGCAGGCGTTCGAGAGCGGAGCGCGCCTGCAGCGCGATATCCTGAGCGCGGATCCAGTCCGGCGTGCCGCGCGGCAGCGCAGCTTCGGCGGCCTGGGCGCTGCGCAGCGCCTCGGGATAGCGGCGCGCCATCACCTGCTGTTCGGCGCTGGCAAGGCGGGCGCGGGCCATGTCGCCGCGCGCGGCATAGACCATGCCGAGCTGGTACCACGCGAAGGGATTCATCCGGTCGCGCCCCACGGCAGCGCGCAGCACGCGCTCGGCCTCGGCATAATTCGCCTCGTCCTCGGTCGCGATCAGCGCATGGCCGAACATCGAGGCGATCAACGGCTGGTTCAGCGTCAGCTCGGTCGCGCGGCGCAGCGGGGCGAGCGCTTCGGCGGGGCGACCGGATTCAAGCAGGACCTGGCCCTCGAGTTCGAGGAAATAGGGATTGCCCGGTTCAAGCGCGAGCAGCGCCTCCGTCTCGGCGAGGGCCTTTTCGACCCGCGCATCCTTGTGCCAGGCATAGGCCCTGGCATAGCGTGCGGGTATGCGCATGTCGCTCGGCGGATAGGCGTTCAGGGTGCGCTCGGGTTCGGCAAGATAGCCGTAGAGCTTGGCCTGGACCCGCTCGAACCGGTCCTGCAATTGCGCATCTTCGGGCGTATCCCAGGCCGCGTCCTCCCGCAGCAGGCCGCGCAGCACCTGGATGCGATCGCCCGACAACGGGTGGGTCCGGCCATAGGCCGCCTCATCCGCCTGGCTGTAGCCGCGGCGGATTTCGAAATTGCGCAGCTTCTCGAAGAAAGAGATCATGCCCTTTCCGGTGATCCCCGCGCCAGAGAGATAGCGCGCCCCGGCAAGGTCGGTCGCGGCTTCCTGGTTGCGGTTGAAGGCGAGGAAGCTCCCCATCGCCGCCTGCTGGCCCGCCATCAGCGCGCCCATGCCCGCTTCGCCAGCCCCTGCCAGCAAGGCACCGACGCCGAGCAGAAGCGACAGGATGGTGATCCCCTGCGCCGCGCGCACACGTTCGTCGAACCGGACGACGTGGCCGGCGGTGATGTGCCCGAGTTCGTGCGCGATGACGCCCTGCACCTCGTTCGCGGTGTCGGCGGCGGCAAGCAGGCCGGTATGGATGTAGACCACCTGCCCGCCCGCAACGAAGGCATTGATCGAAGGATCGTTGATGAGGACGATCTCGACGTTTTCGGGCTCGAGTTCGGATGCTTCGACCAGCGGGCGCGCCATGTCGGTGAGCAACGCCTCGGTCTCCGCATCGCGCAGCACCGATTGCGCCGCCGCCTGGGTCGCGGCCAGCGCAAGGCTCGCCAGGAACGCGAAGGCGTAGGCGAGCGCGCGCCAGGAGACAGCTCGGTATGTCAGGGACGGAAAACGCGGCATCGTGACCGGGTTCTAACGTGTTTCGGCCTGAACGGAAACTGAAACCGAGCGGGTGCCCGCGGCTTCGCGGGCGAAGCGCACGATCCGCCCCATCACCGGCCGGCGAGAACGCCATGGCGCGGCGAGCGCGAGGAGCGGATCGTTGTGGTTCGCCTCTCGCAGGAAAAGCGTATCGACCGTTCCGCCCTCCATCTCGATCCGCCGCGCCAGTTCCCGACTGTTACGGATTTTGACGAGATTGTCGGCCTCGCCGTGGACAAGCAGGAAGGGCGGGGCATCGCCGCGCACATGAGCGAGGGGCTGGGTAGCCTCGGGGTCGGACGCTTCGCCGAAGGCGGCTTTCGTCGAATCGCTGTCGAAGGGATAGAAATCGTAAGGCCCGGAAAGCCCGATCACGCCCGCGACCGACTTGTCGGGCACGCCCTGTCCGGCCAGCCATCGCGGCTCGAGCGCGGCCATCGCGACATTGTAGGCCCCCGCCGAATGGCCCGCGAGGACTATCATGTCGGGATCGCCGCCATGGCGGGCGATATTCTCGCGGGTCCACCCGACAGCTGCCGCCGTGTCCTCGATCATGGCGGGATATTTACCCTCAGGAACAAGCCGGTAGCCCGCGAGCACGACGACGAAGCCTTCCGCCACGAAAGCGCGGGCGATAAAGCCGTAATTGTCCGGATCGCCCGAATTCCAGCTGCCGCCATGGACGAAAAGCAGCACCGGGCGCCGCTCCTCCGCGCGCGAGCCTTGCGCGCCCCAGACGGCGAGCTTTTGTGCCGGGTCCGGGCCGGTCGAGACGGATGCGAGCCGCTCCGCCCCCCGCTTCCCGCCCGCTATCCGGTCGAGCGTGTCCAGCACCGCCGGGCCATTGATCATGATCGCCGCCTGCAGCGCCGCGCCGCCCAGGGCGAGCGTCCCGAGCCCGATCCCGAGGCCCCACCACGCGTTGCGCATTCGCTTC
Source organism: Erythrobacter sp. (assembly GCF_040217515.1). GTDB lineage: Bacteria > Pseudomonadota > Alphaproteobacteria > Sphingomonadales > Sphingomonadaceae > Erythrobacter. The sequence goes on along the minus strand of NZ_JAVJPT010000003.1, from coordinate 103,312 downwards.
AGCTCCTTTCGTTCGCCATGTCGCCGGGCACCTGCCCCTCGCTCGCCGTGCGCACGAGGCCTTCGACCCCGCCTTCGAAATCGAGCCCGGCGGTTTCGAGAAACTGTGCCGCCAGGCGATAATCGCTTCCGGTCCAGAAGGGTACGCCCGCGTCTTTGATCGCGGCCTTGGCGCGCTTCTTCTCCTCGGCAAGCGGTTCGCCTGCGACCTCGCGGATGAAAACCGCCGCGATGCGGTCGGGATGTTCTCGCGCGATGCTGGCGAAGGCTAGGAGGTCGCGCTGCGTATCGTCCCCGATCAGCACGAAGCGAAGGCGTTGGAATGTTGCAAGGATGCGCCTGATCGACTCGAGCTTGTGCGAGCCATGCCCCTCCTTGCCCAGCGTGCGGCGATTGAAGCCCCAGTCCCGCAGCATGACCGGGCCCAGCGGCAGGCCACGCTCGCGCTTGAAGGCGACGAGATAGGCGAACAGGTTCCATGGGCTCGAGGACACGTAGAAAACGGGCCGGACCCGCGCCTGCGGTTCCAGTGCGCCGATTGCCTCGCCCGCCTGCTCGCTCCCGTGCGCCGCTTCGGCGGATCCGCCCAGCGCGGTGAAAAAGCCGGTCGCGCCCGGGACGAGCACGCGTTCACTCGGCATCTGGGCGAAAATGCGCTTCCAGTTGCGGGCGATGGCGCGGAAATTGCCGGTAATGCCGGTCTCGAGAATGGTGTCGTCGACATCCGAGATGATTCCCATGCGCGTTTCGCCGCCGGGCGCGAGGATATAGGCCGACACCTCGCCCCGCTCGCCGCCATCGGGGCAGCGCCAGCGCAGGACCGCGCGTTCCCAGCGCGTGCGCGGGGCGGGCGGGCACGCCGGGGCGATCGGCAGGTCGAAGCGCACGAAGCCTTCCGGCCCGGTCACGCCGTCGCCCATGATGACCTTGCCATTGGCGCAGTCATATTCGAGCTCGACCGCGAGCCCGGCCACCTCGCGCGAGGCGTACTGCCCCAGCATGGTGGCGAAATCGCGCCAGAAGCTGCGCGCCTCGAAGACGGGTTCGCGGGCCCGGATCGCGCGGGCTCCCAGATAGAGGTGCTCGGCATTGCGATAGCCGAAAAACGGCTGCACGCGGACCGGGCCGCGCCGGGATAACAGGCCAAGCAGCATGGCTCGTGATCTACCCGCCCCGCGCGGCAAGGCCAAGGGGCGATGGCGGGGGCTTCCGGGCCGGGGCCGATGCTAGCCGACCATTTTCCTCGCTGCCCGCTCGATCAGAGGCACGTCCTCCTCGATTTCACCGAGCAGGTGGACCGTCCCGGTTTCGTCGCGGCGGATCATCAGGAGGCCGAATTCCGCGCCGTCGGGCGCGAGATCGTCGAACATCATCGTCTCGAGTTCGCGCAGCTTCTCGGCGAGAGCCTCGCGCACGGCCTTTTCGGTCTCCACCGGCCTGCCCGCTTCCTCGCGGCGCAGGCGCCGCTCGGCCTGGACGACGGCCTTGAGACCGCCCTCGACCTCTCCGAGAAAGCAAGCCAGCGCACCGCGTTCGAGGCCGAGCCGGTGGGCGTGGGAAAGAACGGCGGCGTATTCGGTAAGCCGGGTCTTGTCGTAATCGCTGCCGAAGACGAGCTTGACGACCGGCGTCATCGGCGCGCGGTCCTGCATGGTCAGGCCGCTTTCGGCGACGACTTCGGCGAATTCTTCCGGCGCTTCCCGGGCAGCGAGCGACACGTCATAGGCGCGCCCGACCGCGGCATAAAGTGCCTGGCGGCTGCGGTCCTCGCTCGCGCGGGCATTACGGGCGAGTTCGCGCGCCGACGCCAGGCAATCGTGCAGGCCCGCATCATCGGGCAGGTCGGCATCAGCGGGCAGGTAGGCATGAGCGGCCTCGGCTTCGCTTGCGGCTGCATCGCCTTTGCCGGTTTCCCGGGCATCTCCGCCCGCCGATTGCTCGCTTTCAAAGTTCTCGACCCGGTAATCCTCGGGATCGAAATGCTCGGCCTCGAGGTCGATGGCCTTTTTCGCCGGGGCTTCGATGTAATCGGCGAGCGAGGCGAAATTGTAGGACGAATCGTCTTCGTCCTCATCCTCCTCGTACGGATCGTCGAGCGCATACTGGCCGAAATCGGGCATGGGCAGCTCGCGACCGTCCGGCGCGGCCCTGTCCTCGTCCCCGGCGAAGCCCGCGTCGAGATCGAGCACGTCACCTCCGCCTGCAACATCGCCGGTATCGGGTTCGTCCGGTGCGCGCGGCGTGTCCTCGTCGGTTTCGAAAGCGGGCGAATCCGCCCATTCGGTCAGCACATCGGCATGGTGTACGCGCGCCTCGTCCTCGGCTTCTTCGGCGTTCTTGCTCTCGAGAGCCTGGTCGATTTCGAGCAGCAATTCGTCGGCGGTAAGCGCGTCGGCCATCTCCTTCCAATTGATGACGCCGTAGATGAAGTCGATCGTCTCGCCGTCGCTTGAGAAAGGCAACAGGATACCGCGATACAGGATCGCCGAGCCGCGCTGGTTGATGAATTCCGCCTCGAACCCGATCGGCGCCTCGTTGGCGAGGATCTGCATGTAGTGGTCGGTGATCCGGCTGAGCAGCGAGCGCGGGGGGACATCGGACAGCGTGCGGATCGGACCCGTCGCGCCGCATTCCTCGCCCAGCCTTTCGCCGAGATATTGCACCACCGGATTCTCGATCCCGGCAGAGAAATCGAGCAGCACGCTGTTGGGACCGAAATCGTCCAGTTCCTCGGGCACGAGGCCCTCGATCGAGGGGAAGCTGCTGTCCTCCAGCAGGCCCGCCCAATGGTTGTAGGCGCGCACTTGCATGCGGCGCTCGTCCTGCCCGATCGCGGCCGGACCCAAATCGCCGGATCCGTCGGTGTCGTCGGCTTCGCCGGAGGCGCGATCGACGATCCCTTCGTCGAAAGCGTCCGCCTCGCCCGGTTCGCCGGATTCGAACGTGCCCCGCAGATTGTCCATGCCCGTTTCCGCCCTTCCATAAACGGCTGTTTCGCGCCGTTCTGGCGTTACGTGGTAAACATTGCGTTAAGTGGCGGCGGCAAATTCGGGGCCCGCCCATCGGGCCGGAAGCGTTCCTTTCGTCCGCGGCCGCGCACAGGACCCTGCGCCGCTACAGGAAATAGCGCATGCTGATCGTAAGGTCCTGCCGCCCGTCCGTGTGCTCGAACACGGCGTCCTCGAAATCGGGGGGGCCCATGCGGACCCGCGCGTCGCGCGAGAAGCCGTAGCCTTCCTTGGGCATCATGCCGAGCGCGCGGTCGGCCTTGCCGTTATCGTTCTCGTCATGCAGCAGGGCGATTGCGTAATTGCCGGGGTCGACCCCGGTGAAACGGATCGTGACCGTCCCGTCGGCCGCCTTGACGACCTTGCGGTGCGAGGCGGGGTCCTTGATGCACTTGGGGAAGATATCCTCCTGCGTGGTCATGCAGGCGCGCACCGAGCCTTCGGCCGAGCGCAGGCCGGTGACGGTGATGACGACCTCCTCCGCCGCCGCCGGCGCCGCCGCCAGCGCGCAGGCCGTGGCGGGCAGCAGGGCGAGCGGCCTCACGAGGCCCCGGGGCCGGCGGGAGGAGCAACCTTCGCCGAGACTTTCGCTGGCAGCGCCGCGCGCCTGCCTGCGATCCGCCGCGAGAGCCCGCGATCGGTCCCGCACACATGATCCCAGAAGCGGAAATAGAGCCCGAAATTGCATCTGTAGTCCTCGTGATGCCGCTCGTGATGGCTCGCCGTTATCAGCCAGTATCCCAACCCCGAGTGAACGAGCCGGCGAGGAAAGATCTCCCAGCCCATATGATTGGTCACGCCCATGATCGTCGCGATGCCCAGCACAGCTCCGAGCATGGCGACATGGATCGGCACGAGGAAGACGAGAAGCGGGATGACGATCGCCCCGGTGAGCGATTCGACCCAGTGGAAGCTCATCGCGGTCCACGCGGTCGGTGGGCGGCTCTTGTGATGGACAGCATGGGCGATGCGGAACAGGCGCGGCTCGTGCATCGCGCGATGGATCCAGTAGAACCACGTGTCCTGCACGAAGAGATAGACCAAAACCGAAAGCGGCAGATACCACAGCGGCCAGGCCGTGAAATCGGTGTAGACGCGCGTCCAGCCGAGATTACGCCAACTCCACAGCATGAGGCCCGCAGGCGTGCCATAGATTGCCGCGGCGGTCAGTGACCAGGCGATCTCGCGCCGGATCTGCGGCCCCCGGGAGGAATAGAGACCCGGTCGCACCCTTTCGGTCAGCCAGGAAAACAGACCCGAAGCGAGGAAATAGCGCAGCGCCACCATCACGCTCGTCGCGACGCTGGCAAACAGGAGGGCGACGAGAAGCGGCGTGTCGGACCCGAGCATCGGTAGGGTATGGCCGATTTGTCCGCTGCGGGACAGCATCTTTGTGCGCGGGTGACGAAAAATCCTTTGCGGCAACGCCCGGTGTCAGGCGATCTCGCCGCCGAAATCGGCGCACTGCGAATCCGCGAGCACGGTCTGCCGCCGCAGCGCCACCCGTGCGAGCCGCTCCACCTCGACCTTGCGCCGAGCTGCGGCAAGCGCGTGGAGCGGGGCGTGGCGAAGGATTTCGGCGTCATAGCCGTCGGCGACGATGATCCCGCAGCAGTCGGGCCGATAGGCCTCGCTTTCGAGCGGGGAACGGTCGAGCCCCGGCGGCACGCCCCAGAAGAAGCGATCGCAATGATCGAGATAGTCGGGCCACTTGGCATCGCCGAGCAGGTCGGCGCGCGCGACCTTGATCTCGACGATCACAACCAGCCCCTTGGCATCGATCCCCATGAGGTCGGCACGGCGTCCGTTCCTGAGCGGCATTTCGGGAAGGCACCAGATGCCGTTGCGGGCGAACAGGCGCGCAATACCGCGCGCAACATCGGCCGCAACGGGATCGGCGAGCGTTTCGTCCGGCGGCGAATCGGGGACTGGGGCGATCGGGCGGGTCATGCCCGCTGGCTGGAACAGAATAAGAACGCAGTCAAGCCGTCCCGGCGTTCGGGTGCCCTTCGGCTATCAGCCGTGTATCAATCGTGTTTCACCACCGCGAGCACGGCTTCGCGCGCCGCATGGAATTCGCGCCACAGCGCCAGTGCCGGGGCCGCCGTTTCCTGTTCGCGCTCGGTCAGCGTTGCCAGCGCGGCAAGGCCCGGGCGCATCATCGCGTCGATGTCCTCGATCCCCTGCCAGGCGAGTTCGCGCTGCCATTCGCTGGCCGCGCAAAGCCGCGCGGAAAAGGCTTCCTGAGCGTCGTCCGGCGCTTCCGGCGCGAGCCCGGCCAGCGCGGCGAGCCGATCTGCCTGCTCGTGCAACTCCTTCCAGCGCTGCGTGAGCGAGCCGAGCGGGTCCCTGGCGGCATCGGCGCTTTCGCGCATCGCGCGGATCTGGTCTGGTGGAAGCGCTGACATGCCACCGTCATAGGCACCCGGTTCTTGCCGATTGGTTAAGCCAGACAGTGCGGCCCTTGCGACGAAGCGCGCGACCACGATTATGCTGGCGAAGCCCGGCCCGGCTTGCTAAGCGCGCGCCATCGAGGCCTTGCGCCCTGCCCGTGTGGCGACGTGCGCACCCGTAGCTCAGCTGGATAGAGCGCTGCCCTCCGAAGGCAGAGGCCACAGGTTCGAATCCTGTCGGGTGCGCCAGTTTTTCAATGATTTAGGCTTCCGGCGTTCATTTCGTACGGAATGAGTATGGAAAACCTGCGTCGGGATTGCCCATGGAGCGCAAAGGCAGGACGATGACCGCCATCATAAGCGACTGTGGAGCTTTCAGATATCGACTTGAGCGCGAGTTGAGCATGTTTGGCCCGGTTGGCGCTTTCATAATGGTGAATCCGTCAACGGCAGATGCAGAAAATGACGACCAAACAATACGTAAGGTTGTAGGGTTCGCTTCTCGCTTTGGCTGGTCTCGGGTGATCGTCGCGAATGTTTTCGCATATAGGGCTACCGACATCGCTGAGCTAGCGCGGGCAAGCGATCCGGTAGGACCAGATAATTCATGTCACTTACGGGAAGTTATGAATGATGCGGATGAGATTGTGTGCGCATGGGGAGCGCTCGCCAAACTACCGCAGCGACTCCGCGAGCAATGGCGCTCGATCCCGCAGCTTGCTCACGAAGTGGGGTTGCCTCTGAAATGTTTGCAAATCTTGAACGACGGGCATCCGAAGCATCCTCTGATGGCAGGCTATTCTAGCTCGGCGATTGATTGGCTGCCTCCTGAGGAGCGTTGAGGGGACTGGGCTCTGAATTGGCTTCGCCGGCATCGATCTGAAGCTCTCTCGTAGGATCTCTTTCTTGCACTGTGGTAGTGGCGGAAGGCGATCCTGATGGCTCCATCGCTTTCGGCGGCATCACAGCCAGGGCTGTCGCGACGAGCGTTAGGACAGCGATCGCAAGACCAAGAGCAGTGGCCACGCCAGTGGCGATAGCTTTGAACGTTCTGAAGGACTCTGAGATAGCATCGACCCGGCTGGCTAGATCTTGGAGCGAGTGCGTCTGCCTAGAGACATCTGTAACTAAATCGCTTGTAATATCAGCGTAGCCAAATTCGGTTTTGTAGTATCTCTCCTGTACGTCGCCTGACAAATCAGCCAGCCATAGCAAAAAGAGTTCATCACCGCGAGAGAAGTGGAGGGCCGCTGGGCCAGCATTGAAGACCGAATACACAAGCCTACCTTCAAAACCGGGGTCGACATGAAACCCCGACACATTGATCAGGCCGCGAAATTTGTGCTTAGATTTCAGGGATATGAATCCCATAACGTTGTTCGGTATTTTGACAATCTCGTCGGTAAGCAGAAAAGCGAACTGGCCGGGCGGAATGACTACGGTGCCCCCGCCTTTCGGCCGTTCTTTGCCTCCAACCATTTCCATCGTTGGCTTAGCGAGAGACTGCTTCACGTTAGTGCGTAAGTCATCGCCAAAGCTTGGCGTTACGAAAGCTTCCGCACCAAGCCTTAAAGTATAGGCAGAGCAGTCGATTTGATTTTCACGAAATGGCGTTACGATACCCTGCCTGCCGATCTCAATAAGCAGCTTCGATCCGCCCCAAAATGTCATGATCTGAGGTTACAGCCTGCCGTGAAAGATCGATTTCGCCTTCACTCCGGCGAGCCTATTCTCGACCACCGAAACAACATCCCAGCCGTTGCTAACCATGAAGGCGATGGCTGCTGCCAAAATTACCTGCACTTGTTCGGCAATAACTTTTCGAAAAGGAAAATCCTCAAGATGATCGATCCGCTCGCATGCACCAGCCATCTTTCCAGCTGCCACAGTGAGCGATCTCGAAAACTCATTAAGGCCCATCTCTTCGCCAGCAGGGCGCAGTGGTTTCTTGCTCAAATCCATGTTCAAAATGTTGGCACATGATACTGCAATAATCAGAGTGTCGATTGTGGTTTTCTTGACGACTTTCTTGTCGGGATGGTCGCTCAGGCGGCCAGCATATTTTGCGAAGTGAAGCGCCATATGGCGCAAGCGATCTTGCATCGAGAGACGACTAATCTCCCGATGATACTTCTCGTCATGCTCGAATTGCGCCCATTGGATTGCGGGCCAATCAAGCGAGCCATCGGCTCTATCCAGAGCCGCCGAACCTATGACTGAAAGTGTCATCATGATCACCTTTGATGGACCAATGTGGCGCCCCAAGCCCCTAAATGATCCAAAATCTCCTTCGTAAGTTTATCCCACTTTGCACGGCGGGAATCAAGTTGATTCCCCATAAAGGCCCAACTGAGTCCCCAGCCACCGGGTCTCTAGCTCGTCACGCAAGACCAGTGAAGCTGCCGCGTCCGGGCTCAAGCCGAAGCTTTCAGCGTGAGCGGCAAAATCTTCTCGAAAGCCCGCCCGACTTGGCCTTGCGGTAATGCGCCCGCCTTTACCGCCAGTCGTTGTTTCAAATCGTACCTTCAGATCGCCGAGCCGTCTTTGGTAGAGTTCTCGGGTCCAAATCACAGTGGCGAGAGCCGCACCAGATATGCCGATTTTGCAGGCATACTCCCTAAATTCGGCTCTATCATCGTCGGAAAGCCATCCGCCGATTGCGTCGCTGCGCTCCGACTCGGTTGCCAAGTTACTACCTCCCTCCCGCTCCGCAAATTTAGCGAAGCTGCGGACCGACAGAAAGAGTGCGACTCGGGGGCAGGCCGTTATTCCGGCAAAGACCGGAGTGCAGGAACATGCGATTGAAGCCAGCAAAGATCCAGCGGGTCTTGGCTACCTGAGCCCTCTGCACTACTCCGAGATAATGTTCGAAAACGCATTTAACAACATCGATCGCGCCATGCGGAACGACGAAGGTCTCGCATCGGAACTCGATTATGCGGAGCAGACAAGCTGGCTGCTCTTCCTGAAGTACCTTGATGACTTTGAGGCGGAGCTTGAGGATGAAGCGGGTCTCGAAGGGAAGGACTACCAGCCGATCCTTGATCCGGAGTACCGTTGGGATGTCTGGGCCGCGCCGAAGAAGGATAACGGCGAGATAGATCATGCGCTGGCCATGACCGGCGAAGATCTGCTGAGCTTCGTCAACGGTGAACTGTTCCCGTATCTCAAAAGGTTCAGCGATAGCGGCGATGATCCCGATACCCTTGAATACAAGGTGGGCGAGATCTTCTCAGAGATCGCGAACCGCTTCCGTTCGGGCTACACGTTGCGCGATGTAATCAATATCATCGACACGCTGAACTTCGGCAGCACGCAAGCCAAGCACGAGCTTTCCGATCTCTATGAGACCCGTATCAAGCGGATGGGCAATGCTGGGCGCAATGGCGGCGAGTATTACACTCCCAGACCGCTGATCCGGGCCATGATCAAGGTTGTCGATCCGAAGATCGGTGAGACGATCTATGATGGCGCCGTAGGTTCGGCTGGCTTCCTGTGCGAAGCGTTTGCCTACATGCGCCGCGACGATCTTTCAGGCGAAGAATGGGACACGCTCCAGCGCAAGACCTTCTTCGGCCAAGAGAAAAAGTCGCTCGCCTATGTTCTGGGCGTGATGAACATGATCCTGCACGGCATTGAGGCGCCTCAGATCCGCCACACGAATACGCTCACCGAAAACGTGATGGATATCCAGGAGGCCGACCGTCACGATATCGTGCTTGCCAATCCTCCTTTCGGCGGCGGCGAGCGCAACGAAGTGCGGCAGAACTTTCCGATCCAGTCCGGCGAAACCGCTTACCTCTTTCTCCAGCACTTCATTCGCAAGCTGAAGGCGGACGGGCGCGGGGCGGTAGTCATCAAGAATACCTTCCTCAGCAACACGGACAATGCGAGTATCGAGCTTCGCAAGGAATTGCTGGCGACCTGCAACCTGCACACCGTGCTCGATTGTCCCGGCGGCACGTTCCAGGGGGCGGGCGTGAAGACCGTGGTGCTATTCTTCGAGAAAGGCGCCTCGACGCGGCAGATCTGGTTCTATAAGCTCGATCCGGGGCGTTCGCTTGGCAAGACCAATCCGCTGAATGATGACGATCTGACCGACTTTGTCGCACTCCAGCCGGACAAGAAGCTGAGCAAGAAAAGTTGGTCGTTGGCGGTCGATGCGCTGGATCAGGAGACATTCGATCTGTCGGTGCGCAATCCCAATGCGCCAGAGGAAGCGCCCTTGCGCGAGCCATTGGAGATTATCGACGCAATGCTCGCGCGTGACACCGAGACTGCCCAAATACTTGAAGATATCCGGGGGATGCTGTGAGCGATGTACAACGCGTTATTGCCTTACCTTCAGGTTGGCAAGAAATGCGACTTAATGACTTTTGCGAACAACCTAAGGCTTCAAGTCAGCCCGAAGCCGATGCGCTCTACAATCTCTGGAGCGTCCCTAGCTTTGATAATCAAGAGCCGGAAAATGTTCTTGGCAGAGACGTAAAGAGTTCAAAGAAGCACGTGCAGGTCGGCGACGTCTTGCTCTGCAAAATTAATCCCAGAATTAATCGGGTTTGGCGAGTAACCGGCTCCGAGAGCGACAGGCACATTGCATCGACCGAGTGGATTGTCCTACGGCCAAATGGCGCGGCAGACTATGATCCTGCCTATCTCCAAGCATACCTGTCATCGCCCGCCTTTCGCGAATGGATTGTCAGCGAAACGAAGGGCGCGACGGGAAGTCACACCCGCGCGAAAGTCGCCGAAGTCATGCGGCAGCCAATTCCACTTCCCCCACTGGAGGAGCAGAAGCGGATTGTTGCGGTGCTCGATCAGGCATTCGCCGCTCTCGACCGCGCCCGCGCTAACGCCGAAGCCAATCTCGCTGATGTGGAGGAGCTACTGGGTGCTTCTATTGCTGAGATGTTTGCAAGAGCAGGTGGAGGCGCCTCACTGCCGCTGAGCAAAGTGTCGAAGTTCGAAGGCGGATCACAGCCTCCAAAATCCCAATTTATCTCGGAGCCGAGAGAAGGATACATCAGGCTTCTGCAAATCCGTGATTTCAAGTCAGATGACAAAGCGGTGTACATACCCGACGATGGCAAGAGACGCCGTTGCAAAGCTGACGATATACTTATCGGACGGTATGGAGCTTCCGTAGGGCAGATTCATAGGGGCAAAGCTGGTTGCTATAATGTAGCCTTAATTAAGACTTCACCTGATCCGAAGGTCATTGACCGAGATTATTTTTACTACTTTCTGAAGTCGGACCTCTTTCAAAAGCCATTGCTATCCCGTTCCTCAAGAGGGGCACAAGACGGTTTCAACAAGGGGGATATAGCAGACTTCCCAGTGCCTTTACCGGCCTTAGACGAACAGAGAATCATGGTGGACCAGATCGTCAAGATTGAAGAGCAGTCCACTAAGCTGGCACGCACGTATGAAGCCGCAGTTCATGACGTTGACGATCTCTGCCAATCCTTTCTTCAGAAAGCCTTTGCTGGGGAGCTGACCTAAGCCCATGCAGGAGACAGAGGCAGATACTCGCGCTAATCGCATCGATCCGATCCTGAAAAAGTCCGGTTGGGGTGTAGTCGAAGGCGCCACCATACGGCGCGAGATGATTTGCCCTGGTCGGATCATGCCTGGCGGCCAGCGCGGCGCTCCTCTGTCGGCTGATTATGTCTTTGAATATCGGGGCCAGAAGCTTGCCACGATGGAAGCAAAACGCTTCGGCAAGGGCGCTGGCGCAGGCGTGGGACAGGCGAAGGATTACTCGACCAGATTGAAGGCGCGCTTTGCCTACGCCTCCGATGGTGCCGAGTGGTATGAGATCGATATGCACACTGGTGCGGAAGGCGACATGGCTCTGCCCTTCCCGACGCCGGAGGAGCTTTGGAAGCGCTGCTTTCCCACTGGCAATGCGTGGCGCGAACGCTTTGGCGCCATCCCCTTCGAGACCGGCGGTGGCAAGTGGCAGCCGCGATATTACCAGCACAATGCCATCACAGCCGTCCTGGAGGCCATAGCGCAAGAAGAGAAGCGTATCCTGCTCACGCTGGCCACAGGGACGGGAAAGACCTCTATCGCCTTCCAGATCGCCTGGAAGCTGTTTCACAGCCGCTGGAACCTCTCAGGCGAGCCCAGCCGCCGACCGCGCATTCTCTTTCTGGCCGATCGCAACATTCTCGCTGATCAGGCCTACAACGCCTTCAGCGCCTTTCCAGCGGACGCCCTGTGCCGCATCAGTCCGGATGAGATCCGGAGGCGCGGAAGCGTGCCGACCAATGCGAGCGTGTTCTTCACGATCTTCCAGACTTTCATGACGGGCGAAGATCAATTCCGCTTTGAGGGCTATGATCCGGACTTCTTCGATTTCATCGTGATCGACGAATGCCACCGCGGCGGCGCCAAGGACGAGAGCACCTGGCGTGGGATCCTGGAGTACTTCGAGCCAGCCATTCAGCTTGGCCTCACGGCCACGCCTAAGCGTGACGTGAACGCGGACACATACAAGTATTTTGGCGAGCCCGTTTACACTTACGCTCTCAAGGAGGGCATTGGAGACGGCTTCCTGACGCCGTTCAAGGTGCGCCAGATGGCCAGCACGCTCGACACCTATAAATTCAGCGACGACGATGAGGTGGTGAGCGGCGAGATCGATCCGGACAAGGAATATTCAGAGGCCGATTTCAACACCAAACTGGTCATCGACGAGCGCGAGCGCAGCCGCGTTGAAGAGTTCATGGACCAGATCGATCAGCGCCAGAAAACGCTCGTCTTCTGCGCGACACAGGCTCATGCTGCTCGGGTTCGGGATTTCATCAACCAGACTAAGAAAAATCCTGATCCCCACTACTGCGAACGTGTGACCGCTGATGATGGTAAGCTCGGTGAGCAGCATCTCCGCGAATTCCAGGACAATGAGAAGACGCTCCCGACGATCCTAACGACATCGCACAAGCTTTCGACCGGGGTTGATGCTCGGAACATCCGGAACATCGTGCTGCTTCGCCCCATAAAATCGATGATCGAATTCAAGCAGATCATCGGGCGCGGGACACGGACTTTCGACGGGAAGGATTTCTTCACCGTCTACGATTTCGTGAAGGCTTATGAGCACTTCAACGATCCTGAGTGGGATGGAGAGCCAGAGGAGCCGACGACAGGAACTGGCGGCGGCGGCCAGACGGGGAGCGGCGGAGGTGCGGGCGACGATGGCACCGCCGAGCCTGTAGAGCAGGTCGTTGTGAAGCTTGCCGACGGCAAAGAGCGCAACATCCGATACGTTGCTGAGACCACGTATTGGTTCCAAGGTCGGCAAATTACCGCCGAAGAGTTTATGAGGAATCTTTTCGGCGATCTTGGGTCGATCGTCTCAAGCGCCGATGAGCTTCGGCGCGTATGGAGCGATCCTGATCGCCGCGCTGCCCTTCTGCGCCAACTCGAAGAGATGGGTTACGACCGCGAGCGGCTGGATGACATGCGTCGACTGATTGATGCACCCAATAGCGATATCTTCGATGTTCTGGCCTACGTCCGTTTCACCTTGGCGCCTCTGACACGATCGGAGCGGGTTGGCGCTGCGAAGGAAGCTGGATTGGGTGGTTATGAAGAGGAAATGCAGGAATTCCTTGGCTACATCCTACAAGCTTATGAGATGCAGGGCATCCGGGAACTGGCCACAAACCGGATCAGTGACTTTCTTCAAATTCGCTACGGAAGCACTGGTGACGCCAAGAGAGCCTTAGGTTCGATCCCTGAGATTCGCGGTGCTTTCATCGAAATTCAGAAGCACCTTTTTGCGATTTGATTGGATGGCCGCTCTCTCGCGCGCGCGCGATGCGCCGCTCATTGCTGTTTCGGCATAACACCACCCATGGTGCAGCTATATGTGTGGCGGATTCCCTAACGAACACAAGTTAACTGATTTCAGAAGCTTAGGATCTCGACGGTGCGGGAATCCCACACCGCTTTGCGACCAATAAGTGCTCAGCATCATCCATTCGTGTCGGAATCCAACATCGGATAACGACCGTAGCTGACCGCCCTCTTGTAGCGCTTGATGGCTCCGAGACCGCGCTCCATTCGTTTGAACTCTCGACTCCCTGAGTCTGGTTGGCGATCGCGAAACTCATTAGATGGGCCTCTCCTGCCAGGCCCAGGGAGGTGGGTGAGCCGCCATGTTCGTGCTCTGGATTTCTCGGAAGCTTTCACGGAGAAATGAGCATCGCTGGTACATTCGATAAATCCCATTCTCTCGAGTTCATCGAATGCCCTCTGCGTCGCCGTATGATCCGCGAGCCCGATGCGGTCTGTGGCATCTCTCACGCTGAGGTAAAGGGAGCCGTTATTGCTCCCGTTTTCCATCGATATCAGCTCTGTATGAAGCACTCGCGCAACGGGGCTTAGCGATCGATATGCTGGGCAATGAAGCATGCTGTGATCAATCCGAGCAAAGCGGTTGGTCTTATTCCTACCTTTTGCATTCAAATTGCTCCTTCTTCCCACTATTCGACGTCGAGAAATAGCTCGATCGCACTCATTGGGATGAGGCGCGTCCGGCCGTAGCGGACGGACGACAGCTCTCCCGTCTTTATGAGTTGGAAAACCCGCGACCGGGAGACACCGAGAAGCTTTGCTGCTTCTTCGGGTTTGAAGGCGAGACGCTCTGGCTTTGCGTACTCGTCAAGCGATGTCGTTTGTTTCGTTTCCATAACCTGTTCCAGCCCGTTGTCGACTGGGCGGGATCATGCTGGATTAAGTCTGGCTTGCCGATGTTGCCGGTTTGAAACCGGCAGGATTGGCTTCCTATTTGGTTTGCTCAGGCACCCTCTGAACGATGTAAAGAAAGCTCACCAAACCATCAGAAAGGTCGTCTGGGACATCAAAGTTCAGAACGTCTCGTATGCCGATGAGAGGTCGCAGCCGCGCCGCGAAAAATCTGTCAAATTCTTGGCCGTCCAGTAGCGTGGGCTTCAGGGTCTTCTGGTCTGAAGACGCAATGTGAAATTCAAGGCTGAGAAGGTTCTCGTTCATCGCCGCGTATGTTCGACCTTCACGCTTCGCTCGATGCATCCATTTCTGGCAGTCGCGTCGATAATAATAGCACTTCTTGCAGTAAGCTTCTGACCGCCCCAAGGCATCGGAGGCATTTTCGATACCCTCCAACAGGTTCGATGCCTTCTCGATGTAGGGAGCTACTTCGGCACCAAACACAAACCATTCCTGCCGATCTTTAATGGAGTCCCACCAGCGTGCAGAGCGCTCGTGGCCAGACATCTTGAGTCGCATCCCGAATGGAGATTTCTCTTCCAGCAAATCGGCTATGGCGTTTCTTACGGCGGGACCGATTTCATGCTCTGACCGCAAGAGATCCACCAGCGGGCGTTGCCACTCACGCTCCCAACCAATCAGTGCCGCGAATGCTCTCGAATTCAGTTCGCGCGCTTCTCGGCCCAACGGATCTGAGGCGTTTCCGGCGCCACTCATAAGCTCAGATTTGCCAATGCGCGCTGAGCCATCTCCTGCCTAAGGTGCCCATAATGCTCTTCGATCATCTCGACGCTCGTATCGCTAAGCTGCGCGATCATGAGGATAGGTGCTCCGTCGAGCGCTAAGTCGGTCAGGACTGAATGCCGGAGAGTGTAAGCGGTTATGCCTTCCGGCAAACCCGATCGAACCGCTGCTGCCTTGATCGGCTTGTTCCAGTTGTCCTTCGTCCATCTCGCCCCATTCGCTCTCATGAAAAGCGGTGCGTTTGGCAGTTTGTCCTTAGACTGCTGTGCGATCAGCTTCGCAGCTGTCTCAGGAAGCAAGACTTTCCGAGCGCGGCCAGACTTATCCTTCCCGATCGTCAGTTCGCTAGTTCGTGCGTCAAAGTCAGCGGCAGCCATTCGGGCCATCGCACCAGGTCTTATTGGCAGCATGCAGAGTGCTTTTATGAATGGCTGTGCGTCACAGGTTGAGGCGTTCACCAGATCCTGTCTCTGCTTTCGATCGAGATAGAGAGTACGCTGTCGATCGGCATTCTTGATGGGCCTCAAAGCCTCCTGCCAAGCCGCCTCCGTTCCCGGTGCGCCGGGAGCCAGCACCTTCATCAGCGCAGCTCGGAGGGGGACAATATCGCGGTTGATGGTTGCTGGGGATCGAGCCTTCTGTTCGCCCGTGCTCAGCTCTTCGATGCCAATGCGTGCTGGCGTTGCCTCAAGGCGCTTCCGCCACTCCCAGAGATGGTGCCTCCGCACCTTATCGATCGGGATGCGCCCTATCTCGTCTCGATAAACCAGACGCTCAAGACGGGCCTCCTCCTCAGGCCTCTTTGCCGCATATGCGCGGCAAGCCTGTTCGACGGTTTTGATCCTTTCGTGGGAGTATCCGCCTGACAGCACTTTTTCGGCGAACGCTTCAGCCTGCGCCTTGGCGGCCGTAAACCTATCGCGCGGAGCGAGATCACCCAGATCTCCGAGAGACTTCGTCTTATATCGGCTCTGGTCGGGATCGTAAGCGCGAGCGATCCACGATCCTGGACCATCCCGTTTCGAAGGCCTGTAACCGAGAAAACAGCCGTTATGGACGCGTTGCCAATGCGGCTCGCGTCGCGGTTTAAGGCTTTCGCGAATGGCGACTCTGCTCAGATCCATAGTGCGCAGACATAGCGTATGGAAAGAGTATGGAAAACCTATTGCGACTTTCGTGGCCCTACCTGAACCACAAATATCGGAATCTCATGCATTAATGATCTTTCTGAAACCAAGGTGGACCCAGAAAATCTGCCCTCCGAAGGCAGAGGTCACAGGTTCGAATCCTGTCGGGTGCGCCAATATTTTCGGCACGACCGGATCGCGCTCCGCCTTGGCCGGCCCGGCACTGGCCGGATTCCCGCCAAAGCGATCCGAAGCTGGTATTGCCCGCGCCGCAAGAAGCTCTTGCGACGGTTGCGGATCCACCCTTTGCGCCCCGGCCACGACGCCGACAGGCACCTTCAGAACGCGAAACGGATGCCGCCGAGCACTCTCGATCGGTCGGAAAACTGGCCGAAAATGCCGTCGCCCGAGCCGTAGAACAGATCGCCGCCCAGGAAGAGCGAAAACCGGTCGTCCAACCTGCGGGTCATCTCGAGCCGGACAAGGCCGTCCCCGTCCGTGAAGGAATTGAGCCATTCGGCTCGCAGGGCATGAAGATCGTCATCGAAATCCTTCTGGATTCGCACGGTGGAGATCACGTCGGTGGCGGGGCGGACCAGTTCACGGTTCGAGGAAACATGATCGAGGATCACCTGCACGTTCACATAGGTGTCGAGCGGTCCCGAGAAATCCGCTCCCAGACCGCCGACCATCCGATCGACTTCGGCGATTTCGGTTCCGGATGTGCCCGCGACGACGAACCGGGCATCCGGCGTCCATGCGGCCTCGAGCCTCCCCACCACCGCGCCCAACTGCCGCACGAATTCGAATCCGAGCGTGTGCCGGCGGGGATGGCGCAGCTCGATCCGCTGGCCGTCAAACACCGGCACCCCGTCCTGATCGATGCCGCGCACGAAGGACACCCTGAGATCGGTCGCGTCGAGGCGGTAGGAAACCCGCGCCGCCAGAGTCGCATCGCCGACAAGGTCGCCGCGATCCTCGCGTTCGATCGGCGGCAGCGGCCCGGTCGCCTCGAAGCCGGCAAGAAAGCGAGGCGCCTGGGGAAAGAATGCGGCGCCCGGCTCGGCCAACTGGTTTACCGTCGGGTCTGGCGCGACGACAAGATCGATGTCGACCCGCCCCAGGATCGCCTGCATCCGCGCGGCCCAGATCGCGATCCGGTCGGGGCGCGGATTGCGTGCCAGCCCCTCGGTCAGGCGCGCCGGGCTGACCGTGTCCACGACCCGCGCGCCGTCGATGGATCCCCAGGCGACCTCCTGTTTGCCGAGCCTGAATTCGAGCGCCCCGGCCGGGATCGAGAGATAGAACTCGTCGATCTCGACGCGCAGGTCGTCCGCTTTCACCAGCGGGGCCGAAATCGGGGAAAAGCTGCGGCGCGTGCCGGTCCCGGTTTCCGACCCGGCGATCTCTGCCCGGACCGACATGACCGCCTCCACCCCCGGCGCGATCGACACATAGGCTTCCGGCTCGAGCAGCAGCGCCGCCTTTGCGAGCCCGTCCTCGTCGGTCGCCAGGGCGAGCTCGCCATCGACGGTCTGCGCGGCCAACGGGTTCCCGGCGGGGACAGCTGCCAGCGCGCACAGCGCGAGGCCTGCCCTCACGGCATGCGACCGGCGACGCGATCGAGCCGTGCCGGATCGAACAGGCTTTCCCGCGCGTTTGCCCGCGAAAGGCCCGAGACCGTCACGCGGGTCGAGCGCCCGGAGCGGTGATTGGTGACGGTGAAATCGGTCGCGGTGAGCGACGAGCCGACCTTTTCGATCCCCCGCACCGCGATCGTCTTGAGGCGCCTCCCGGCCGGATCGGTGAAAGTGATCACGCGCGGAAACCAGGTGTCGGCATCGATATAGGCGGTGAAGCCGCCATAGCCGATTTCACGCGCGATTTGGGTGTTCTTCGCCTCGCCCTTGAGTATCAGGCGCCCGCTCTTGGTGCGGCCGCCCGCGGTGAAATCGTAATCGGCCAGGCCGAACTTGAAGCTGTCCTTCACGTCGCCGTAGGACAGCTCGGTCCCCATGAAGCTGTCGGCACGATCCGAAGAGGGGACGCGGCGCGTGCGGCTGGTCGCGGGAAGATAGAGCCATGTCTCGTCCGCGCGATCCGCCGCCTTGTGATCGTAGCTCAGGAAGGACGTTCCGCGGATGCTGCCCGGCTTGTCGAAAGCGAGCAGCAGGCGATCCGTGCTCTTCGTCTGGGTGCGCAGCATCTTCGCGGCGCGGGTGCGCGTGCGGCCGTCATTCTCGATCAGGAAAGTGATGCGGCCCTTGCGCGGATCGGCGTTCGGCCGCTCCGCGATGTTCCTGGCAATGGTCTTGCCGTCGAGAGCGCCCTGCGCCGAAAGGTTTGTGGCAAAGGCGATTGCGGCAAGCGCGGCAAGGGCGGCGAGCAGGGTTCTACGCATGGCTTGGCTTCCATTTGCGGGAGGTGATTGAGGCGATCGCGGGAACCATGACGAGCGCTCCGAAAAGGCTTCCGAAAGCGGCAAAGGCGATCAGCAGGCCGAACCAGCGCAGCACCGGGGTCTGGCTCAGGGCGACGACGAGGAACCCCGCACCGAGACTGGCGGCGCTGAAGAAGCAGGCGCGCATGACCGTGACGTAATTGCCCGAAAGCGCGGTGAGCATGTCCTGGCCGCGGGAGAGGCGGCGGCGCAACTCCAGCACCAGGTGAATCCCGAAATCGACACCCAGGCCCGCGGCGATCGCGGCGCACATGCTGGTCGCCGGAGCAAGGTCGATGGCGGCGATGCCCATGGCGGCATAGAGCAGGACGATGCCCGAAAGCACCGGGAGCACCGCGATCATCGCGGGCGCAAAGCCGCGCAGCAGGATCCAGGTCGCAACCGTCACGAACAGGACGGCGGCGGCGATGGTGAAAGGATGGCTGTCGCGCAGCGAATCCATCCATCCGTCATTGACCGCCATCCGCCCGCTGATCGATGCCTGGAGCGGGGTCGTCCCGGACCATTCTTCGAGGACCGTCTCGACTTTGCGGATGACCGGCTTGGTCGCGGAATACTGGCCGTTTTCCAGATAGCTGCGCACCATTGCGTGGCGTCGGCCGAAATCGAGCTGGGCTTCGAAATCGTCGGGATCGCCGCTCGCTTCGTAAAGGAACATGTATTGCGCCGGCGCATCGCGGATGTCTGGCAGGGAGCCCGCCGGTGCGCCGTTGAGCCGTTCGTGCATCAGGCCTATCGAGTCCCCGAAGCTCGTCACCTTGGCGATTTCGGGAATGGCATCCAGCCGCTGCTGCAATTCCACGACCGCGCGCACCGCCTCGGCCGTCAGCAGGGCCTCTTCCTCGCCGCTGTCGATCACGACATCGAGGATGTTGCCGCCCGAGAATCGCTCCGCCAGCACGTCGTCGGCGGCGAGGACGTCGTCACCCTGCGTGAAGTAGTTGCGCCGTTCATAATCGAATTCGACCTGTGCGGCGGCGATCAAGGCCCCGCCGACGACGGCCAGCGACAGGAGGAGGGCGGCGGCGGGGCGCGAGGCGCTCCAGACCGCGATTTTCGACAATATCGATTCGAGACGCGGTGCCCGGGCGACTGTCGGCGGAAGATCGGCCAGCCGCATCTGGATGAGCGGGAGCACGGTCAGGCTCAGCAGGCATGCGACCATCACGCCGATGGCGGCGACCAGGCCGAAATCGGCAATCGGCTTCATCGGCGATCCGATCGCGAGACCGGCAAAGCCGAGGCTGGTCGTGACGCTGGTGAGGACGATCGGCAGGCCGACCTTGTCGATCGCCGCCGCCATGGCGTCGGCCTGCGTGCCGCCGGGGGACTGCGATCGCGCGCGCTGGTAAGCGAGCGTGAGGTGAATACTGTCGGCCACCGCGATCGCCATGACCACCACCGGCAGCGCGGTGGTAATCAGATAATATTTCGAGCCGATGATCCCGATCCCGCCGACCGCGCTGAGGGCGGAGCCGATCACGACCAGGAACGGGCCGAGAATGGCCTGGACCCGGCGCAGCGCGAGCAGCATGAAGAACGCGATCGTCACGAATGCCGCCGGCAGGAAGATCAGCGTGTCGCGCGCGATGTGTTCGGCAAGGCGGCTGTTCATCGTCGCCACGCCGGACTGGTGCACGCTCACCCCTTCCGGCGCCAGTTCGCGGGCGAGATCGGCGATTTGGGCGGTCACTTCCTGCGCATGGTTGGGATCCGTGACGGGAACGATCGCCAGCAGCGCATCTTCGTTTTCGCTCACCAGCGTGCGGGCAAGGGGCGGCATCTGGCGATAGAGTTCGAGCGAAACGGCGGGGTCGATGGCATAGGGGTCGATGATTTCCGGCGCTTCGAGATCGCCCACCGCATTGGCGAGGATCGCCTTTTCCGATCCCAGGCTGACGACACCCGGCTCGACGCCTTCGACATAGGCGACCTCGTCGGTGAAGCGGTCCACTGCTGCCAGCATGTCGGCATTGAAGGCGCTGGTCCCGCTTTCCTCGGCGAACACGACGATGGCCGGATCCTCGAGCCCGAAAGTCTCCCGCGCCATCTCCCGCGCCTGCCACGCCGGGTGATCGTGGCTGACGAAGGCATCGACCGAAGGATCGCGTTCGAGCCAGGCGAGGCCGAGCGCGAACAGGATGACCGGCAGCAATCCGGCGATCGCCGTCAACCATGGCTTGGAGACGATCCAGCCGGAGAAGGAGGGCCATTCGATATCGGGAAAACCCGCATCCAGGATGCCGGCCCGCGGTGCATCGGTCTGTCCCCCTTGCGGGTGCTTTGCATTGGGCACTGTAAAGACCTCGCTCGACGGACACGTTGAAGCCGACGGCACAAGCCGCGCGGCGTC
This sequence comes from Erythrobacter sp., assembly GCF_040217515.1. GTDB lineage: Bacteria > Pseudomonadota > Alphaproteobacteria > Sphingomonadales > Sphingomonadaceae > Erythrobacter. The sequence continues at coordinate 82,467 of NZ_JAVJPT010000003.1, read as the reverse complement.
GGATTGCCGACGCGCGGACCGCCGCCATGGCGAAGCTCTCCCAGTTAGTTAATCCCCGTTTTTCGTCCGGCTTGCAGAACGATATTACAATTGAGTGACTCTGAGGATTTAAAAGTTGCATACCAATGCAACCCCATTGAAATCATTGCATATAACCGGCTGCAAGCCGTGGGCAATGACTGCGCCGCTGCCCAGCTAGAGGCTTTGCAGCGCCACGGCCGGTGCGGCAGGCCGGATTGCGTCTCTTGCCGAGCGCGGCTTTCGCGCGGCAGGGGCCTCGGCGCCCTTTGTTGCATCTTGCAGGAGCGCAATTGACAGCTTTTCAAGCGATGGGACGGACCCGACGGCGCTGCAGGTGGTTAGGGGGATGCGGTCGGCAGCGAATGCGGCTTTGTCGAGGCGTTCGTCTACGGTTCGACCGCAGGATCGTCGCATGTCGGGAAGGGCGGATTGCCATCGCGCCATCCGCGCCCGCCTTCCTCGCGGACGGGGCAACCAAGGAAGCCATCATGATTCTTCTCAATTTCGCGATTCTCGGCTCCGGCCTTGCCGTCGGCATTTACGAAACGATCAAGACCAGCCGGGAACTCGAAAGGACAAGGGCCGAGAACGCGGACGATTGATCCGCATGAAACATAAGGCCGAAATGCGATGCGGCCGGGCCCCGACCGGTCCGGCCGCTTCCGCTCGTCGAAGCGGCCGTCCCGCTTTTGACAGCCCGGTGCCATATCCGCGATGACCGAAACCGCCCTGCTCCTCACCGCCCTGCTCTTCGGAGGCGCGGTCCTTTACTCCTTCGGCTTTGCGGCCTTCGTGTTCAGCGCCCTGCCGGCCGACCTCGCCGGATCCCTGCTTCGGCGGGCGTTCCCGCACTTCTACCTCTTCGTCCTTGGTGCCTCTGCGGCAGGCGGCGCTCTTGCCGCTTTTGCGGACAGTATCAGCGCTGCTGTCCTCGCGGCGATAGCGGGGACGACGCTTGTCGCGCGGCAAATCCTTATGCCCGCGATCAACTCCGCCAGGGATGGCGGCAGGACCGATCGCTTTCGCCTCTTTCATTCGCTGTCGGTCATGATAACGCTCGCCCACATTGCGGGCGCGGCTGTCGCGCTCGTCAGGCTGGCGGCGCTGACATAGCAATCGGCCACGGGATGGAAGTGCGATGACGCGCGCCACGATTGACCTGAAGGGACTCGAACTGCCCGTCGCTCTGGGCACTTACGGCCCCGGCGACGTCGTGCCCGACGCTCACCTGCTTGACGGCGTGCTCGAAATCGATCCCGAACTGCTGCTCGTCGACGAAGACCGGATCGACCGCGTTTTCGACTATGATCCGCTGATCGAGCGGATCCTCGCCGTGGCCGGCGAACGGCACTACGAAACCCAGGAATATCTGCTCAGCCGGATCGCATCCCTGTGCGCCGGGATCGAGGCAATCACCGCGATCGACCTTTCGATCTACAAGACTCCCGTGACCTCGGCAGGCGGGCGGCTCGGAGTTCGGCTCGTCATTCCGCGCGAGGAATTCGGTGCCCGGCGCGCCGAATTGTCCTCCCGCTTCGCGCGATAAGATCGCCCAAGTCAGACCGCACGCGGAGCGCGGGCAATCGTTGCGCGGGCAGTGAAAAGATGGGCTTCGGCATGGTTCGGATCGGGTGTCAGCAGACCCTTTCCGCCGGTTTCGTCGCCCCCCTCGATAAGGCGCAGGCAGGCCCCGGCGAAAAGCGCGCCGAGCGGCTGGTGCAGCGTCGAAACCGCCGGGTGACTGCGGGCAAGGCCGGGCGTCTCCTGCAGCGCGAGCAGGGAGAGGTCGCGCGGCACGGCCAGCCCCAGTTCGCGCGCGACCTGCAGCACGCCCAGCGCGACCGCCTCGGTCCCGGCGATGATCGCGGTCGGCCTGATCGTCGGCGCTAGCCAGCTGCGGGCAAGGTCGATCGCACCGGGAAGGTCGAGCGCGTCGTCCGAGACGAAACGGCGATGCGCCCGGCTTCCCGCTTCGGCGAGCGCGCGGCGATAGCCCTCGACCCGGCGGCGCGAACGGGCCGTGTCGCCCTCACCGCAGATGAAGCCGACCTGGCGGTGGCCGTGTTCGAGCAGCTTCGCGGTTGCGGCCTCGCTGAACCCGGCTTCGTCCAGGCCGGGCAGGATGCGGCCATATTCGTGGCGCTCGCCGAGGCAGGCCGCCCTGATGCCGCGCCGCGCGAGCATGTCGTGCAGCCCCGTGTCCTCGTCCAGCGGGGGCAGCAGTACGACCCCGTCCGGTGTGAGCGAAGTGAGCGCCGCGGCCAGCTCGCGCTCTTCACCGACCTGTTCGAACATGAGATGATAACCCGCCTTGCTGCAGGCCTCGAGCCCCTCGAGCAGCATCGCGTCGAGCGGCAGGCGCCCGGCGAGCCGGCCGGCAGGCGCCCGCTCGATTGCGGCGAGCACGAGATAGCTGCGCGCGCCCCCCATTCGCCGCGCGGCGGCATTGGGGACATAGCCGAGCGCCTCGATCGCCTGTTCGACCCGTCCTCGCGCCGACGGGCTGACATTCGGGCTGCGATTGATCACGCGCGAGACGGTCTGCCGCGAAACCCCCGCTTCGCGTGCGACATCTTCGATGGTGATGTTGCCTCGGCCCATGGCAACGCCCCTAACGTGTCAGTGCGACCCGACGATCCGATACTATATCACGTATGTTGGCTAATTAAGACGACGGTTTCCTCCACGCCCATTGGCAAAGCGGCAATCGTACATGACTGCCGGGATGGCAGGGACCGTTAGCAGCCTAGCTCCGACAGGCGAATATCAGTCGAATCCGCGCTCCAGGAATTCCAGTGCGCAGCCCGCCAGCATCGCCGCACCGGTGGGCAGTGCGCTTTCGTCGACATGCATGCGCGGAGAATGGATCGCGCAGCACGCGCTCCAGTCATCGCCCTCCGGTGCGACGCCGAGGAAGAACATCGCGCCGGGCACCTGTTCGAGCACATAGGCAAAATCCTCCGCCCCCATGATCGGCGCGGCGAGATCGCGCCAGCCTTCCTCCCCGCCGAGCGTGCGTGCCACGTTCGCACCGAGCGCGACCGCACGGGGGTCGCACAATGTGACCGGGAAGCCGGGAACGATCTCGCATTCCGCCTCGACCCCGTGGGCGCGGGCGACGTCGCGCGCCGTGGCGGCGACGAGCTCGCGCACCTTTGCGCGATGCTCGGGCGAAAGTGTGCGGATCGTGCCCGCGACCATCGCCTCGTCGGGGATGACGTTGTGCGCCGTGCCGGTGTGGATCTGCGTGACGGTGACGACAACCGCGCTCGCCGCGTCGAAGCGGCGGGTCACCATCGTCTGGAGCGCGGCGACGATCGCAGCCGTCGCCGGGACCGGATCGGCGCAATCATGCGGCATCGAGGCATGCCCGCCTCTGCCGCGCACAGTGATGGTGAACTGGTCGGCCGCCGCCATCAGCGCTCCCGGCTTTCCGGCGAGCACGCCGTGCTGTGCATTGGGCATGACATGGAGCGCGAAGGCCGCGTCGGGCAGGGGGTCGATCAGCCCGTCCTCGAGCATGAAGCGCGCGCCGTGATGCCCCTCCTCGCCCGGCTGGAACATGAAATCGACTGTCCCCGAGAACTCGCCCTGCCGTTCGCACAGCATGCGCGCCGCGCCCGCCAGCATCGCGGTGTGGGTGTCGTGGCCGCAGGCATGCATGCGCCCGGCGATGGAGGATGCGAAGTCGAGCCCGGTCTTCTCCTCCATCGGCAGGGCATCCATGTCGCCGCGCAGCAGCACGCGCCGTGGCTCCCGCAGCGCGCTTTCGTCCGCCCTGCTCCCGACGAGCGTTGCCACCGCCCCGCTCGTCGAAGGGCCGCTGCGCCATGCGAGCGGCAGGTCCGCAAGCGCCTCGCGGACCTTGGCCATGGTCTTCGGGCAATCGAGGCCGAGTTCGGGCTCGGCATGGATCGCGCGGCGCAAGGAGACGATGCCTGGGGCGATCGTGCGGGCGGAATCGAGCAGGTCCGGGGCAAGCATGACCGTGATCCTAGCGGCGCGCGCGCGGCAATCCAGCCCGCATCTCGGATAATAAGCCCGCGCGAGCCGCCGGGCGGACATGCCCGCCGCATGCCGTCGCCGCGCACCGTCGTCTGGTCCGGCTTTGCCGAGGCATCGCACGGGCAGACCTTGCAAAAAGCGCGACCGCACCGATGTAACCGCGCAACGCCCGCAAGATTGTTACAATCCCGGGTAAACATGGCAGTGGCATGGAAGCTGACTGACCGTTATAGGACCGGACCATGGCAACTTCGATCTACGAATTCGCGCAGCTGCCGCGCCTCGACGCCGCCCCGGGCAGGTCGGCGCGCGCGCGCCGGGTTCGTGCCAAGGGCGAGGCCCCGGTCGTGGGCGTGATCTACAATCCGCGCAGCCATCGCAATCGCGGGGCCGATCTCGACTGCTCGATCAGCCCGCATGTCCATATCGCCCAGCCCGGCGATCGCGGCCAGTTGCTCGAGGCGCTGGCCGATCTCGCCGCGCGCGATATCGACCTGCTTGTCGTAAATGGCGGTGACGGCACGGTGCGCGACGTGCTGACCTGCGGCGCAGCACTGTTCGGCGACGACTGGCCGCCGATCGCCGTCCTGCCCAAGGGCAAGACCAACGCGCTGACGATCGATCTCGGCGTGCCGGGTGACTGGAGCCTGCAGGGCGCGATCGAGGCGCTCGATCACGGCGGGACGGTGCGGCGGCGGCCGATCGCGATCGAATCGCTCGACGACCCGGCCTCCGCCCATGTTTTCGGATTCATCTTCGGGGCGGGCGCATTTACCACCGCCACGCGCGCGGGGCAGGTCTCGCACCGGCTCGGCGCGTTCAATTCGCTCGCGGTCGGGGCGACAGCGCTGTGGGCGCTCGCCCAGTCGCTTTTCGCGACGCGCGACAATCCGTGGCGCAAGGGCGCGCGCATGACGATCAGGCTGGGGGCGAACGGTGCGCCGATGGCGCATAGCGGCAAGGGCGATCCGGCCTTCCGCCAGGCGCTGTTCGCCTCGACGCTGGAACGCCTCCCGGCCGGGCTCAAGCCGTTCGGCAAGCTGCGCCATGGGCTCAAGCTGGTCGCGGTCGATCAGATCTCGCGCCGTACCACGCTCAGCGTGCCTGCCATTGTGCGCGGGCGCAATGCGCCCGGCCTGCGCGAGAGCGGGATTCATCAGATCGCCGCGAGCCAGTTCACGCTCGCCATCGAGGACCAGTTCATCCTCGACGGCGAGGCTTTTCCGGCGGGCAATTATCGCATAGGCCAGGGACCCGAGCTCGAATTCGTTACCCCGTAAGGCCGGAGAAAGGTCATGCCCGCCGAGGCCGCGCCGCGTGCGGCTCCCGAAAGACGCGCTTGGGCCGAGGCTGCGCTGTGCGGCCGGATCGCCGGGCGGCTCGCAGCCAGAGTGGATCCTGCAGTGCGCGCTTTCGCGGCCGAGCTGGGTGAGGAAGCGGGCGCGCGGGCGGTTCTTTTCTACGGATCGAACCTGCGCACGGGATCGCTCGAGGGGGTGCTCGATTTCTACGTCCTGTTGCCGGGCGAGGCGGCTGGCGAGCCGCGCATCTGGCCACGCGTCAGCTATAGTGAGCGATCACAAGACGACCTGACACTGCGCGCCAAGGTTGCGACGATGCGCCTTGCAACCTTTGCCGAGGCAGCCCGTGGTGTGCGCAGGGACACGACGATCTGGGCCCGATTCGTCCAGCCGAGCGCCCTCGCATGGGCCGCGGACGAGGCGGCGCGCGGCGAAGTCGCGCAGGCCCTCGCATGCGCCGCCATCACCGCCGCGCGGCTTGCCGCCGCGCTCGGGCCGGAGCGGGGCCTGCCTACCGATTACTGGCGCGCGCTGTTCCGGGCGACCTACCGCGCCGAATTCCGGGTCGAGAAGCCGGGGCGCGAGAACGATATCCTCGGCGTGAACGCGGATCACTTCGACGGCCTGCTCCCGCTCGCTCTGGAGGCGGCGGGGATCGGTGTTTCGAGCGACGGCGAACGCATCGCCCCGCACATGGCGGCGGGTGAACGCCGTGCCGTGCTGCGCTGGTGGAAACGGCGCGCGCGGATCGGCAAGCCGCTCAATTTCACCCGCCTCGTCAAGGCGAGCACGACTTTCGAAGGCGCGGCACGCTATGCCGCCTGGAAGATCGAGCGTCACACCGGGATGCCGGTCGAGATTACGCCCTTCCGGGAGAAACATCCGCTGATGGCCGCGCCGGGCGTGCTTTTCGCGCTGTGGCGGCATCGCCGTGCCCGGGGCCGCTCCTAGCGTCCCCCAAGACCGGCCGCCTTCAGTCCATGTAGCGCATCCGTACCGTCATGAGGGTGACGCCGTCCTTCGCCCGGAAGGTCGTATCGTCGAGCGAGGGCGGGAGCGGGAGACCGAGGAATGTGCGGATCTCCGGATCGCCCGACATGGCCGCGCCGTCGGTCGAAAAGTCCTTTTCGCGATTGCCGTTGGCATCGTGCTGCACCGCGATGGCATAACTCCCTGCGCGCGGCAGCGGCACGCAGGCATAGGTGACGCCCTTGCGCGGCTTCATGTCGATGCGATGGATATAGCGCTTGGAGCGCAGCCAATCGCTCCCCTTGGCAAAGTAGGTGCGCACGAACAGGTTGCCGGCGCCCGATTTCAGCCCGGTGATGCGCAGGCGCACGGCCGGGCCCTTGCCCGGGGCGCACTGGCTCATGTCATTGTCGATCTTGACGCCATAGGTCTGCTCGGCCCGGGCCTGCGAAGCGGCGGCGAAAGCAAGCGCGCCCGCCAGGCCGAGCGCGGCGATGCCCGCTGCCGGTCGGCGTGCGCCCATGCGCGATTGCTTGCGAAAACGCGCGGTCTGCGTGGAAATCCGCCGTGAAACCATGCTTGGCCCCTGTGCTTGAAAACCTGTCGTGAAATTCGTGGTCGGTGGGCCGTCTGCTCCCCGCGCCCCGCATCCTGAAGCAGGCCATCCGAATGTCTCATTCGTGTGACAATGCATCTGGCAAAGGGCGCGTGAATTGCGCCTTAACCGCGCTTCCGCCCGGCCTGCCGCGCAGCGTTGCATGACGGTGGAAAAGCGCGTCTAGCATGCTTGTGACGCGATTCGCGCCTCCGGTAGTGCGATGGTCGCGCGCAGAAAAGCGCGCAGCGAGAGGATTATGCCCGCACCCTTGATTTCCCCATCGATCCTGTCCGCCGATTTCGCCCGGCTGGGCGAAGAAGTGCGGGCGATCGACGCGGCCGGGGCGGACTGGATCCATGTCGATGTCATGGACGGCCATTTCGTGCCCAATATCACCATCGGCCCCTCCGTGGTGAAGGCGCTGCGGCCGCATAGCGACAAGCCCTTCGACGTCCACCTGATGATCGCTCCGGTCGATCCCTATCTCGAGGCTTTCGCCGAAGCGGGCGCGGATATCATCACCGTCCATCCCGAAGCGGGCCCCCATGTCCACCGCACGCTGCAGGAGATCGGGCGGCTCGGCAAGAAAGCGGGCGCGGTCATCAATCCCGGCACGCCTGTGGAGGTGCTCGACAACCTGATGGACCTCGTCGATCTTATCCTCGTGATGAGCGTCAATCCCGGTTTCGGCGGGCAGGGCTTCATTTCCTCGCAGCTCGCCAAGATCGAACGGGTGCGGGCGATGATCGATGCGACGGGGCGCGACATCCACCTCGAGGTCGATGGGGGGGTCAATCCCGAGACCGCCCGGCAATGCGTCGATGCGGGGGCCGACGTGCTGGTGGCGGGATCGGCGACGTTCAAGGGCGGGCCCGAGCGCTATGCCGCCAATATCGCCGCTCTCAGGGGAGAGGCATGATGGACGGCCTCTTCGCGGGTCAGAAGGACACGGCGCCGGAAGACGTCGCCGACCAGACCCCGGACAAGGCCGGGATGACGGCCTTTCCCCTTCCGCTGCGGGCCGAACCGGCCGCCGAAGCCGCAGGCGAAGAGGTGGCACCCGCCCCGCCGGAGACATCCCGGGCGCTGGCGCTGTCCGATGTGATCGCGCCGAAGGCGCGCGCGGGCGAAACGCTCATCCGCATGGCATACCGGCTCGGCGTGCCGCGCCAGGCTCTCGCCGCGCCGTTCCGGCGGGCGACGCCGCTGCGGGTCCTGGCGACGGTCAAGGGCGCGGTTCCCGGCGACCGCGCGGCGGGCAAGGCCCTGCGCGCCGGGTATTTCATGGGGGACGGGGTAAGGCAGTCGATCGCCGGTCTCGATTTCACGGGTTCCAGCCGCCTTGCCCCCGCCATCGAACGGGCGGTGCATTCCTTTTCTTGGCTCGCCGATCTCGCGGCGAGCGCGCCGCGCGCCGATTGCGTGCCGGTGGCCGAACGGATCGCCGCGCGCTGGCTCGACGCCCATCCGGCCCCCGGACGCCGAGCGGCCTGGGATGTCGAACTCGCGGGGCTGCGCCTGCTCGCCTGGCTGGTCCATGCGCCGCTCGTGCTTTCGGGCCATGACCCCGCGGTCAAGCCGCGCCTGCTCGAAGCGATCGCCGACACCGCCGACTGGCTCGACCGCAAGGCAGCCTCGAGCGGTGCGGGGCTGGGCCAGGTCGCGGGCTGGGCCGGAGTCACGGCGGCGGGGCTGCTGCTTCCAGACGGCCGCCCGCGACGGCTCTATGGCGAAGCGGGCCTGATCCGCGCGCTGGGCGAAATGGTGGGCGAGGACGGCGGCGTGCTTTCCCGCTGTCCGGCAGCGCAGATGGAAGCGATCCGGCTGCTCACGGACTGTCTCGCCTGTTATGAAGCGGTCGCGGTCGAGCCGCCGGAGGCGCTGTTCGTGATGCGCGAATTGCTCGTGCCCCCCTTGCTGGCCCTGCGTCACGGCGATGGCGGTCTCGGCAGCTGGCAGGGGCAGGCCGCGATCGACGCGGCGCGGCTCGCCCGGGTGATCGAGGCGAGCGGCGTGCGCACCCGGCCGCTTGCCGAGGCCGATCACTGGGGGTTTCACCGCCTGCGCGGGGGTGAGACGCAGGTCCAGTTCGACGCCGCGCCCCCGCCGCGCGTGCGCCATGCCCGCTGCGCCAGCGCCTCGACGCTCGCCTTCGAGCTGTCCGACGGCCCGGCGCGCGTGATCGTCAATTGCGGCGGGGCCGCGCTGTCCGGTGGGCTGGTCCCGGCGCGCATCGGGCGGGGCCTGCGCGCCAGCGCCGCCCATTCGACGCTCGTTCTCGACAACGCCAATTCGACCGCAGTCGAATTGCACGGCAAGCTCGGGCGCGGGGTCGAGACGGTCGAGGTCGAGCGCCGCCTGCTCGGCGAGAACGGGAAGGACGGCGTGCGCATCGAGGCAAGTCACGACGGCTATGCCGCGCGTTTCGGCCTCACCCACGCCCGTGTCCTCTCGCTGCGCGCCGACGGGACCGAACTGGCGGGAGAGGACATCCTCGTGCCCGCCGCGCGCCGGGGCAAGCGCGGCAAGATCGGCTTCGCGATCCGGTTCCATCTCGGCATGGGTGTCGAGGCGCGGCTGTCCGAGGACGGGCGCGGTGCGAGCCTGCTGACGGCGGACGGGAAACTCTGGCAATTCCGCCTGCGCGGCGATAGTGCCGCAGCGGGCGATATCGCCCTCGCCATCGAGGACAGCCTGTGGGTCGATGGGCAGGGACGCCCGCATCCGACCGGGCAACTCGTGGTCGAGGGGCTGACATCGCGCGGCGGGGGGCAGTTCTCCTGGCTGCTGAGAAAGACGGGGTAGCATTTCGTGAGCACGACCAAGATCCAGCGGGCGCTGCTTTCGGTGTCCGACAAGACCGGCTTGGCCGATCTCGGCAAGGCCCTGGCAGCGCGCGGGGTCGAGCTGGTGAGCACCGGCGGGACCGCGCGGACCCTGCGCGACGCGGGGCTGGAGGTGCGCGACGTGTCCGACCTCACCGGCTTTCCCGAGATGATGGACGGGCGGGTCAAGACGCTCCATCCCAAGGTCCATGGCGGCCTGCTTGCCCTGCGCGACAATGCCGAGCACCGCGCGGCGATGGCGGAACACGACATCGGCGCGATCGACCTCGTCGTCGTCAATCTCTACCCCTTCGAGGCGACGGTGGCGAAAGGCGCGGACCGGGCCGAAATCATCGAGAACATCGATATCGGCGGGCCGTCCATGGTCCGCTCGGCGGCGAAGAACCACGGGGCCGTCACCATCCTCACCGATCCCGCCGATTACGGCGCGCTGATCGCGGAAATCGAGGCCCTTGACGGCGCGACCTCGGAGGCGTTTCGCATCCGCATGGCGGGCAAGGCCTATGCCCGCACCGCCGCCTATGATGCGGCGATCGCGAACTGGTTCGCTTTCGCCGACGCCTTCACCCACCCGCTGGGAACCGAGGCGCTGGCCGCCACCCCCTTCGTCGAAACCATGCCGCTGGCATTCCGGCGCGAGGATACGCTGCGCTACGGCGAGAACCCGCACCAGCAGGCGGCGATCTATGTCCCGCAGCTGATCGGCGCGCCGGGCGTACCGCAGGCGAAGCAATTGCAGGGCAAGGCGCTCAGCTACAACAATCTCAACGACGCGGATGCCGCGCTCGAACTCGCCGCCGAATTCGCGGGGCAGGACCCGGCCGTGGTTATCGTCAAGCACGCCAATCCCTGCGGGGTCGCGCAGGGGACCTCCCTGCTCGAGGCATGGGAAGCCGCGCTCGCCTGCGACAGCGTTTCCGCCTTTGGCGGCATAGTCGCGGTCAACAGCGAGCTCGACGGAGCGACGGCGGAGGCGATCGCCGCCATATTCACCGAGGTCGTGATCGCTCCCGCGGTCAGCGCAGAGGCGCGCGAGGTGTTCGCAAGGAAGAAGAACCTTCGCCTGCTCGAATGCGGGGCGCTGCCCGATCCGCGCCGGGAAGGCTTTGCGATGAAAAGCATTGCGGGCGGTATGCTCATCCAGGGGCGCGACAACGGGGCGGTCTGCGGCGAGGACCTGCGCGTCGTCACCCAGCGCTCGCCGAGCGAGCAGGAACTCAAGGACTGCCTCTTCGCCTGGACCGTCGCGCGCCACGTCAAGTCGAACGCGATCGTCTATGTGAAGGACGGGGCGACCGCCGGGATCGGCGCAGGGCAGATGAACCGCCGCGATTCGGCGCGCATCGCGGCGATCAAGGCGCGCGAGGCGGCCGAGACTTACGGCTGGGACGAAGCCCGCACCAAAGGCAGCGCGGTCGCTTCGGATGCCTTCTTCCCCTTCGCCGACGGTCTGCTGGCAGCAGCCGAGGCGGGCGCGACCGCGGTGATCCAGCCGGGCGGTTCGATCCGCGACGAGAAAGTCATCGCCGCCGCCGACGAGGCCGGGCTTGCCATGGTATTCACGGGAATGCGTCACTTCCGGCACTGAACAGGCGGACAGACCGGGATATTGCAACGGCAGCAGCCTCGACGAAGAAGCGCTTCACCGCATCGAGCACCCTGCTTCGGCCCCCGGGCCAGCTTCGCTCGCGCGAAGACGGGCCCTTGCGTTTCGCATCTGCGTGGCCGTTCGCGGCGTAGCTTCGCCAAATAGGAAACAACCGGTCGCAGGAAAGACATTCTCCAACGCGGCGTTCACCGGATTGCAAGCGAACCTGCGGCAAGGATGCCCTGCACGGCAACGGACAAGACGACGAAAGACACCCGATGCGATTTTTCGCCAACGACCTTTACCGCAATTTCGCCATCGGCTTCGTGATCGCCGCGATCGGCGTAGGCGTTGCCAATGCACAGGCGCCGCGAGGTGAGATCGCCCCGCTCGCTCATGCCGCGCAGCCGTTCGAAGCGCTCGAACCCGCGCCCGAATTCGTCCTCGCTCCCATGTCCGGAGAGGCCGATTGAATCGCGTCCTCGCCCCCATTCTCGCTGCTGCGCTCGCGATAAGCGGCTGCGCGGGTCCCGCCTTCGCCGCCGAGGAACCGGTCGACGCGCCTGCCGCCAAGCGTATCGCCAAGGAAGGCGCGGGGCTCAAGACGGCGATCTTTTCGGGCGGTTGCTTCTGGGGCGTCGAGGGCGTGTTCAGCCATGTGAAGGGCGTGAAATCGGCCGTCTCCGGCTATCACGGCGGCATGGCGAAGAACGCGAAATATTCCATCGTCACCAGCGGCATGACGAACCACGCCGAATCGGTGAGGATCACCTACGACCCGTACCAGGTGCGCTATGACGAATTGCTGCGCATCTTCTTCTCGGTGGTCGCCGACCCGACCCAGCTGAACCGGCAGGGTCCCGACGTCGGATCGCATTACCGCACCGCGCTCGTCCCGACGAGCGGGGAACAGGAAGCGGTCGCGAGAGCCTATCTCTCCCAGCTCGAAAAGGCGGGGATCTGGGATCGCCCGATCGTCACGAAGATAGAGAAGCAGCGCCGCTTTTACCCTGCGGAAGGCTATCACCAGGATTTCATGGCGAAGAATCCGCGCCACGGCTACATCCTGCGCTGGGACAGGCCCAAGGTCGAGGCCCTGAAGGCGATGTTCCCGCGCGATTATCGTGCCGATTTCTTGCGGGACGCCGTCTGATCGCGCCAGTGGCCGGCCTCACAAGCCGCTTGGCGAAGCCCGCGCGCCGGGCCTATAGGACGGCCATGGCACAGCACGCACACACCCATGCGCACAGCAATCACGCGCATGTCGAACATACCGGCGAAAGCCTCGTCACCGCTGCGCGCACCGCGCTGACGGAAGGCGGCGAGCAATGGACGAGCATGCGCGAATCGGTCTTCGCCGAACTCGCCCGGCACGATCGCCCGGTCTCGGCCTACGACATCGCCGACAATCTCTCGAGCGCTCGCGGCAAGAGGGTCGCTCCCAACAGCGTCTATCGCATTCTCGACCTGTTCGTGGCCAACAACCTCGCCATGCGGGTGGAAAGCTCGAACGCCTATCTCGCCAACAGCCACCCCGGCTGCGAGCATGACTGCATCTTTCTCGTCTGCGACGAGTGTGGCGAGGCGACGCATATCGACGACGAACATGTCAGTCGCACCCTGCGTGCGCTCGCCCAGTCGGAAAGCTTCCATGTGAAGCGCCCGGTGCTCGAAATTCGCGGCCGCTGCGGCGACTGCACGTAAGCCGCGCGGGATTCCCCCTGTCCTGTTGTAAGGATGTCCTGTTGTAACGAACACGCCTTCATCGACAGGCGCGATTCGACTCTGTAAAGCCTGAAATCATGACCAATCCACCTGTCACCCCACTGCTCGACCAGGTCCCGACACCGAACGAGCTTCGCAAACTCGAACCCGATCAGCTGCGCCAGCTTTCCGACGAATTGCGCAGCGAGATGATCGACGCGGTCAGCGTATCGGGCGGCCATCTGGGTTCGGGGCTGGGCGTGGTCGAATTGACGGTGGCGATCCATTACGTCTTCAACACGCCCGAGGACCGGCTCGTCTGGGACGTGGGTCACCAGTGTTATCCGCACAAGATCCTCACCGGCCGGCGCGACCGGATCCGCACGCTGCGCCAGGGCGGCGGTCTGTCGGGTTTCACCAAGCGCAGCGAAAGCGAATACGACCCGTTCGGCGCGGCGCATTCCTCGACCTCGATTTCCGCCGCGCTCGGATTTGCGATGGCGAACAAGCTTTCGGGCAAGCCGGGGCGCGGCATCGCGGTGATCGGCGACGGTGCGATGAGCGCAGGGATGGCCTATGAGGCGATGAACAACGCCGCGCAGGCGGGCAATCGCCTCGTCGTCATCCTCAACGACAACGACATGTCTATCGCCCCACCGGTCGGGGGCCTGTCGGCCTATCTCGCCCGCATGGTCTCCTCGAGCGAGTATCTCGGCCTGCGCAGCCTTGCGAGCCGCGCGGTCAAGAAGATGAGCCGCCGGGTGCACGGCGCCATCGGCAAGGCTGAGGAATACACCCGCGGAATGGTGACAGGCGGGACATTGTTCGAGGAACTGGGCTTTTACTATGTCGGCCCGATCGACGGGCACAATCTCGACCATCTCGTGCCCGTTCTCGAGAACGTCCGCGATACCTCCGAAGGCCCGGTGCTGATCCATGTCGTCACCACCAAGGGCAAGGGATATGCCCCGGCAGAGGAAAGCGCCGACAAGTATCACGGCGTGCCCAAATTCAACGTCGTCACCGGCGAGAAGAAGAAAAGCGCGGGCGGCCCGCCCAATTACCAGAACGTCTTCGGCGACACGCTCGCCGACCTTGCCGACACCGACAGCCGCATCTGCGCGATCACAGCGGCCATGCCGTCGGGCACGGGGGTCGACCGCTTCGCCAAGCGGCATCCCGACCGCGCTTTCGATGTCGGCATCGCCGAACAGCACGGCGTGACTTTCGCCGCCGGGCTGGCCGCGCAGGGGATGCGCCCCTTCGCCGCGATCTATTCGACCTTCCTCCAGCGCGCCTATGACCAGGTCGTGCACGATGTCGCGATCCAGAACCTGCCGGTTCGCTTTGCCATCGACCGCGCCGGGCTGGTGGGGGCGGACGGATCGACCCATGCCGGCAGTTTCGACATCACCTATCTGGCGACCCTGCCCAATTTCGTCGTCATGGCCGCCTCGGACGAGGCCGAGCTCGCCAACATGACCTACACCGCGGTCGAGCACGATTCCGGCCCCATTGCCCTGCGCTATCCGCGCGGCGCGGGCACCGGCGTGCCCATCCCCGAGCAGCTCGAAAAGCTTCCGATCGGCAAGGGTCGCATCGTGCGCGGCGATGGGAGCAAGGGCGCGAAGGTCGCGATCCTCTCGCTCGGCGCGCGGCTCGAAGAGGCCAAGAAGGCCGCCGACACCCTCGAGGCCAAGGGACTTTCGACCACCATCGCCGACATGCGCTTTGCCAAGCCGCTGGACGAGGAGCTGATTGCGAGGCTGATGCGCAATCACGAAGTCGTCGTGACGATCGAAGAAGGCTCGATCGGCGGGCTCGGCGCGCATGTCCTGACCTTCGCCACCGACGAAGGGCTGACCGATGCGGGCCTGAAAATCCGCACGATGCGCCTGCCCGATATCTTCATCGACCAGGACGCGCCCGAAAAACAGTACGACATCGCCGGGCTGAACGCGCCGCACATCGTCGATACGGTGCTGAAAGCACTGAAGCACAATTCGGCGAGCGTGGAAGAGGCGCGGGCCTAATGCCCAACTATGACGAGGCTCCGTTCACTGAGCGGGTCCCGACATACGATGAGTTGAACTGGCCTGCTCTCGCAGCGCTTCGAAATCTAGGGGGCTCGGCCTCGATTGCAGAACATCTAACGCAGGTGATCGAGGAACAGGATGTTCCCGAAGGAGTCGCCGCGCTACCTCACGGCGAGACTGGCCGTTCCGAACTTGAATATCGACTGGCTTGGGCTCGAACTGCTCTTCGTCGCTGCGGCTACGTCGAGAACAGTGCGCGTGGCGTCTGGAGCTTGACTGAAGCTGGCGAACACGCGACGCCTGAAGAACTAAAGATAAGAATAAGCGAGCTCCGGGCCAAAGATCACAAGAAATATCTGACGCGCTCTCAGCCTGTCTCGGATGGCGGCGCTGCAGATGCGCAAACCGATTGGCGCGATGACCTCTTGGATGTGCTTCGAAAGATGGCTCCAGACGCGTTTGAACGACTGTCCAAGCGGTTACTAAGAGAGTCGGGATTTGTGAAAGTTGAGGTCACTGGTAAAGCTGGGGATGGCGGGATTGACGGGACTGGGATTCTTCAACTTAGTCTCATGTCCTTCCACGTTCTTTTCCAGTGCAAACGATACGCGGGATCGGTCACTCCGCGAGAAGTGCGCGATTTCCGAGGCGCAATGATGGGTCGAACCGATAAAGGGCTCTTCATTACGACAGGCACCTTTACGGCTGAGGCGCGTCGAGAGGCCACGCGAGATGGCGCTCCCCCCATAGATTTGATCGATGGAGTGAGTCTCTGCGAAAAATTGAAAGACTTACGATTGGGAGTCGAGGTTCAATTGGTCGAAGAAGTACAGATAAAGCGGGATTGGTTTGATCTAATCTAAATTTTCTGGCGAAGCGGTTCCTCTAAGGCCCCGCCTGAGCAAGGAACCCGCACCCGCGCCCACCCGTCTCCTCTTGAAAGAGGAGACGCCCATGACCCTTTCCGAACCCCTGTCCGCCATCGCGTTGAATTGCAGCCTGAAGCCTTCGAGCGCGGAGGAACCGTCATCGACCGACCGCATGATCGCGCTCATCGCCGATCACCTCGCGCGAGAAGACGTGTCGCTTGCCGAGACGATCCGCGTCGCCGACCATGACGTGAAGCCCGGCGTTCTGTCCGACGAAGGGCCGGGCGATGCCTGGCCTGCCTTGCGTGAAAAGGTTCTCACCGCCGATATCCTGATATTCGCCGGCCCGATCTGGCTCGGCCAGCCTTCCAGCATTGCAAAGCGTGTGCTCGAACGCATGGACGCCTTTCTCGGCGAGGCGGACCATGAGGGGCGCTATCCGCCCTATGGCAAGGTCGCAGTGGTCGGCGTGGTCGGCAACGAGGACGGGGCCCACCATGTCGCCGCCGAAAGCTTTCAGGCGCTGTCCGATGTCGGCTGGACGATCCCGCCAATGGGTTCGTGCTACTGGGTCGGCGAGGCGATGCATCCGACCGATTTCAAGGATCTGGGCGAAGTGCCCACGCCCATCGCGACGACCGCACGCAGCCTTGCCGCCAACGCGGCGCACGTGGCAAGGCTGCTCAAGCAGGAGAGCTACCCGGCCCCCGGCGACCCGTGATCCCCGCCCGCAAGGGTGACGAAGCCGGGTGACGGGGCCGCGCGGCGCTGGCATGACAGGGCGCGAAAGGAAGCCAGTCCCATGTCCCTGCTCACCATCGCCGCCGACGGCCCGGTCACCACGCTCACCATCAACCGCGCGGAGAGCATGAACCCGCTCGGCGCGCCCGGCGACGGCGAGGAATTCGCGCGCGTCGCGCAGGCGATCAACGCCGACATGGACGTGCGCTGCGTCATCCTGACCGGGGCGGGCAAGGCCTTCAGCGCGGGCGGCGATATCAAGGCGATGCGGGACAAGTCGGGTACGTTCGGCGGGACTCCCCCTGCGATCTCCGACGGATACCGCGACAACATCCACCGTATGCTGCGCGCGCTCCACGGCCTGCGCGTGCCGGTGATCGCGGCGGTCAACGGCCCGGCGATCGGGCTGGGCTGCGACGTTGCCTGCCTTGCCGATATCCGCATCGCGTCCGAAAAAGCGAAATTCGGCGTAACCTTCCTGAAACTCGGCATCATTCCGGGTGACGGGGGCACGTGGATCCTGCCGCGCGTCATCGGCATGAGCCGCGCGGCGGAGCTGTTCTTCACCGGGGACGTGATCGACGCCGCGAGGGCGCAGGACTGGGGCCTCGTCAGCCGCGTGGTCGAGCCGGACGAACTGATGGACGAGGCCCGCGCGCTGGCGGCGCGCATCGCGAAAATGCCGCCCCATTCGCTGCGCCAGTCGAAGATGCTGCTGCGGCAGGGAAGCCAGGTGAGCTACGACACCGCACTTGAAATGGCGGCGAACACGCAAGCTATGATGCACCACACCGCCGACCACGAAGAAGGCGTCGCCGCACTGATCGAGAAGCGCGAGGCGGTGTTCAGGGGAGAGTGAAGCGATGGAGCCTGGAGATCCCCCGATCCTTTCCCCGGATGGGCGTTATGCCTTCGCTCATGGCGAGATCGAGCGGCGCAACAATGAATGGCTCCCCTTCGCCTATATCGAAGATACGCGCAGGGAGCGGAGGATTGTCCAACTCGGCACGGGCCAGTTGGTAAGAATGGAATGGACCGGCCCCGCGACGTTCAAACTCTCGGTGAGCCATGAACGCGATCCCGATCTTTGCGTCACCGTCCACGGCGATGCGGCAACGGCCCGCTACGAATTTGCCGAAGAGGCCCTGCGCGGACCGCTCAAGGACCTCGAGCGCGCGCTCGAACGGTGGTTCGACAAGCATCTGCCGCCGCCGCCGCGTGACCCGGTCCGGCCGCAAGCTGCCCGGGCTGAAACCTATGAACCTGTCTCACCCGGGAAAGGCGGCCCCGGTATCGTGACGCTGCTTATCGGCTTCATCGCCATCGTCGCTTTCGTCATCGCATTGGGGTCGGGCTGACAGCCCCTCAAATCCAGCGCCACACCCCCGCCGGGATACCGCCCGCGCGCAGGTGCAACCAGGACAGGCCAAAAAACAGGACAATGCCAAGCCCCCATGCCACCGGGCGAGCGGACAGGAGCCGGCCGAGCCGAGGCCAATAGCTCGTTTTCGACTCCCATTCGGCCCACGCCTCGCCCATTAGCCGCTCCTTCTTTGCGTCCTGCAACCGCGCCCCGACCAGCGCGAGCACGCCCATGGCGAAGGCGGTGAGGACGCTGCGCCAGTTGGTGAACAGGACGATGTGCGAGAGCGCCCACAGCCCGATGCCCCACATCATCGGGTGACGGGTCACGCGGAACACGCCGCGCGGCTCGGCGCGGGCCTGCGCCTCGGCGCCGGGGACGGGAAGCGCCGGGTTGCCGAACAGCGATCCGGCCAGCAGCACCGTTGCCGGCAAGGTCAGCACGGTGGCGATGATCCAGCCGATTTCTCCCGAGCCAGGCAGGTCGCCCGCGGGCGCGGCCTTGTAGGCGAAATAGACCCAGGCGAGCGTCGCCGCGCTCACGATCGTATAGGCGATCTGGAACCCGCCCGCGCCGAGCCTGCCGACCATTGGCTGCCGCAGCGGGTGCGACATCAGGAAATGCGTACCGACGAAAGCGACATTCGCGGCGATCAGCAGGACGAGGCCCGATTCCATAATCCCCCCACGGCAGGTGGCGCGATCATAGCCCGGAAGACGCGGCGCGTCAGCTACCAGTCATAGGCCTTGGGCAATTCGCTTTCATCGAGATCGCGGTAACGCTCCCTGAGGCGACTCTGGTGGCTGTCCATCGGCTGTTCGACGCCTTCTATGAAGACGCGGGTGGGCACGCTCGTCACCTCGAGCGGGTCGCCGTCCCAGATCACGATATCGCCCAGAGCGCCCGGCGCGAGCACCCCTGCGCGCCCGCCCAGCCCGCTGATTTCGGCCGGAATCGAACTGATGGCGGCGAAGGCTTGCCCCCAGGACAGCCCGCTCGCCCCCGGCACGCGCGTGAGCGCGACGAGGTTGCCCGCATATTGCGGCAGGCGGCGCGGGTTCTCCATCGAGGCGGCATTGAGCGCGACCTCGACCCCGGCCCGCATCAAGCGGCCGATATTGCTCTGTGTCGCGGCAAGCTGGTCGAACCCGGTGGGAAGGTCATCGAGGCTGTCGGCGATCACCGGCACGCCCGCGCGCGCGATCTCCTCTGCCGCCAGCCAGCCCTCGCTCGCGCCGACGAGCACCAAGTCGAGCCGCGGGAATTCCTCCTTCAGCGCGAGCACGGCGCGGATGTCGGCGGCGCGTTCGACCGCGACATAGAGCTTCTGCTCGCCGCGCACGACGGGGACGAGGGCGGCGGCGTCGAAACGGGTAAGGAGCACGTCGTTCGGCCGGTCGGTCTCGCGGCCCGCGAGGCGCGGATCGACCGGCAGATCGTCGCCGGTGCGCACGTCGCGGCGCGAGGCGCTTTGTCCGGGTATGCGCGCTGCCTCGCCATAGCTTTGCGCCTCCTTCAGCGCGTTGCGGAACAGCGCATGCGCCGCCGCGCGGCTGCCGCCCGCTATGCGCCCTGCGCCTTCGCCCATCTCGACCATCTGGAAGGCGCGCGGCTGCATCACGGGCTCGGGATCGGACCCGAGATCGATCAGCGCGCCCTGACCGGCGAAGATCGAGGCCGAAGGCAGGGTCGTCGTCGCCGCGCGGGTGATGCCGGCGGCGCGGTGGACGAGGATGTGCTGCGAGTTCGGATTGACGATCGGCGCCGCGTCGAGCGCCGCGCTGAAAGGCGAGCGGCGCGCGCGCTGATCGTTCGACTGGCTGACCGCCCCCACATCCCACAGGCCCAGCGTGGTGACCGTCGCGAAGAGGCCCGGTGTGACCCATGCCCCGTTCGCATCGATGACCGTGTCGCTGGCGAAGGTCTGTCCCGGCGTCGGCGTGCCCGCAAAGACCACTTCGCCGTCTTCGACGATCACGGCGGCGTTTTCGATCGGCTCCGATCCGTCGCCAAGCACGACTTTCGCATTGGTGATGACCACGTCCTGCGCGAGCGCGGGAGTGCTGGCGAGCGCGAGTGCGGAGGCCGCGCCAAGGAAAAGGGGTGCAAGGAGCCGGTTCATTTCACATCTCCCGCGCCGGGCTGGCCGAGCTCGAAATCGCTCACCGGGCGGCGCTTGGGGTCCAGCGCGTCGAACATCAGCGCGCCGTCGATCCAGACCTTTTCGGGCCGCGAATAGACCGACAGCGGATCGCCGTTCCACAGCACCACATCGGCCATCTTGCCGGCTTCGAGGCTGCCGGTCATCTCGGCGATGCCCATGGCCTGCGCCGCGTTCAATGTGATCCAGCCGATCACTTCGGCATCGGAAATGGCGATCCCCATGCGGCGGCCTGCGGCCTGCGCCTTGGCCGCTTCCTGGTTCAATCGCTGGATGTCGTCCTGGCTGTCGGAATGGATGACGACGCATGCCCCCGCCTGTTGCAGGAGCGCGGCGTTTTCAAGGATGCCGTCATAGGCTTCCATCTTGAAGCCCCACCAGTCCGCCCAGATTGCGGAGCACACGCCGTTTTCGCGCAGCAGGTCGCCGATCTTGTAGGCCTCGACCGCGTGGTGGAAGGCGGTGACGCGGTATCCCATCTCCTTGGCCATATCCATCACGAAGGCCATTTCGTCGGCGCGGTAGCAGTGATTGTGTACGAGGATATCCCCGTCGAGCACGCCTTTGAGCGTCTCCTTGGCGAGGTCGCGCTCGGGATTGTCGGAATTGGCGTAATCGATCGCGGCGAGCCAGGTCTGGCGATTGACCGCGAAATTGCCCATCCGGGTCGAAGGCTTGCGCCCGCGCCCGCCATAGACACGTTTGGGATTTTCCCCGCAGGCCATCTTGAAGCCATAGGGCGCGCCGGGAAACTTCATCCCCTGCACCGTGCGCGCGGGCACGTTCTTCAGGGTCACCGAGCGCCCGCCCATCAGGTTCGCCGAACCGGGCAGGATCTGCAGCGCCGTCACTCCGCCATTGGCAAGCGCGCGGGAGAAGCCGGGGTCCTGCGGCCAGACCGAATGTTCGGCCCAGACATCGGGCGTTGTCGGGCTGGTCGCCTCGTTGCCGTCGGAATGGGCATCGACGCTGGGCGAAGGGTAGTCGCCGAGATGCGAGTGGATGTCGATAATGCCGGGGGTGACATATTTGCCCGCGCCATCGATCACGCGGTAGCCTTCGGCCGAAAGCGAGGCATCGCCCACCGCGATGACCTTGCCGTCGCGAAACAGCACCGTGCCGTTCTCGATTTTGCCTCCCGCCCCGTCATAGACGACCGCGCCGACCAGCGCCGTGGGAACGCCGGGATAGGCCTGGTAGGTGGAGGCGTAGGGGCCGTCGCTTTCGGTGCTGGCGGCGTAGGTTTCACCGTCATCGGCAGCGGCGCGCTGGGCGTTTGCATTGGCCGATCCGGTCGTGGTGCAGCCCGCCAGGGCCATCGCCCCGCACAGGCCGGCGATCACGCCGATGCTGGCCGGACGGGCCGGGTGTCCTCGAAAACGCATCAATACAGTCCCCTAGTCTCGCGCTGGGGAAGCCTAGACCCGCGACACCCGGGCTGTAAACCTTATTGGACAGCAAAAAATGTAAACTTAATCGGACAGGTGGGCTCCGCAGGGAGCGGGCGGAGCCGATCCGCGGCCCCGCCCGTCATCCCTCGCGGGCAATCACTCCGCCGGACGCGTCGCCGGGCGGATACCGCCCTCCTGAGCCTCGAGCCCGGCCGCGCTCTGGCCTTCGAGGTCATCGTCGATCGTATCGTCCTTGAGCGTGTCGAGATGCATCAGCTTCTTGATCAGCGGGCTGATGATCATCACGCCGATGCCGATCCCGACCGCGTACAGGCCGACCGTGTTGTAGACGTCGAGCACCACCTGCTTGCCCGCTTCCTCGCCGACGCCTTCCGCGCCGGTTGCCGCCGCGATCAGGCCGGCGGCGAAGTTGCCCGTCGCCGAGGCGAAGAACCACGTCCCCATGATGAGCGAGGCCATGTGCGCAGGGCTCAGCCGGTTCATCGCCGACAGGCCGACCGGCGACAGGCACAGCTCGCCGGTCGTGTGCAGCAGGTAGATCAGGAAGATGAACAGCACCGGCGTCGGCACGTTGACACCGACGCTGGTCGCGCCCCAGACCAGCACCAGGAAGCCGAGCCCGACCTGCACCACGCCCAGCCCGAACTTCATCGGCGCGGACGGCTCCAGCCCGCGCGAGGCGAGCCCCTGCCAGACCATCGCGAAGACCGGAGCGAGCAGCACGATGTAGATCGCGTTGATCGACTGGAACATCGAGGCATTGACGCCCTGCGTGTCGACATGGCGGTCGGTGAACAGGTTGAGCGAGGAGCCCGCCTGTTCGAACAGCGCCCAGAACACGATCGAGACGAAGATCAGGAACATCGCCGCGAAAATCCGGTCACGCTCTTCCGAGGGCAGCTTGGCCACCGCGATCCACAGCACGTAAAGCACCAGGGCGCCGCCGAACGTGCCGAGCACGTAGCCGACCATTTCCTGGAACTGGATCGCGCCGAAGCACAGCAGCACCATGGCAAGACCCGCGCCGTAGATCAGCCATTCCTTGCCCCCGGCGATGCGGGCCGGGTCCTTGGGCTCGCCCTTGCCCATCAGCAGCGGCTTGCCCAGCACGAAGAAGATGAGGCCGATCAGCATGCCCACCCCGGCAAGGCCGAAGCCGTATTGCCAGCCATAGGTCTGGCCAAGATAGCCGCAGATGATCGACGCGGTCGCCGCGCCGACATTAATTCCCATGTAGAAGATCGTATAGGCCGGATCGCGGCGGATATCGGTGCGATCGTAGAGCTGGCCGACGATCACCGAGATGTTGGCCTTGAGAAAGCCCGAGCCGACGATGATCAGCGCGAGCGCCATCCAGAAGATGAAGATGAACGGATCGTCCTGACCACCGCTGCCTTCGAAGGCCATGAAGAAGTGGCCGAGTGTCAGCAGGATCGCGCCGAACAGCACCGCCTTGCGCTGGCCGAGGAACTGGTCGGCGAGATAGCCGCCGACGACCGGTGTGATGTAGACCAGCGCGGTGTAGGCCCCGTAGATGATCGAGGCCTCGCTGTCGGAAAACAGCCAGTGCTGGACGAGATAGAAAATCAGCAGCGCGCGCATCCCGTAATAGGAAAAGCGCTCCCACATCTCGGCCAGGAACAGCACGAACAGGCCCTTGGGGTGGCCGACCACCTCCGGTTCGGGCCGCGTGATAAGGAACAGCCCGCCGAGCAGGAACGCCGCGAGCGCGACAGACGCCCCGCGAAACGCCCACATCTCGAACGCGCTGTCGAATGTGAAGAAAAGACCTTCGATCATGATCCCAGAATATCCCCGTCTGTGCCGGAACTCCCCGAACCGGCCCGAAAGCGGCGCACACTAGCGGCAATGCGCGCCATGTGAAGCCTCGATTACAGGCACCGCTCGCAAGGCCCGGCTGAACCTCGCCTGAGGCGCGCGCCTTGTCCCGCAGGCCAGGGCACTCGCCTTGACGCGCGTGGCTGTGTTATGGCACTGAAGCACCGTGCGCCGCGTTGCTCGCAGGCGTCAGGGACACGACACATGAACCAGGCCCGCCCGGTCTATCTCAAGCTGCGCGACAGGATCGCGGCTGCGATCATGGAGGGCGACTATCCCGAAGGCGCGATGCTGCCCTCGGTGCGCGCGCTCGCTGCCGAACAGGGCGCGAACCCGCTGACCGTCGCGAAAGCCTACCAGCAATTCCAGAATGACGGCCTCGTCGAGGTCCAGCGCGGGGTCGGCATGTATGTCGTCAAGGGCGCGGCGGAACGCCTGCGCCGGGCCGAACGTGAGCGATTCCTTCAGGAAGAATGGCCCGACCTGCGCGAGCGGATGGACCGGCTCGGGCTCGACATCGCGCAGCTGGCAGAGCGTAAGTGAGCGTTCACAACCCGCAAAAGGCCTGAAATCGCCGTTTTCGAGGGCCTGTCTCGCTTGCGGGAGGCGCAATCCTCTGGCAGTCATCGCAGTTCGAGCGGGTCCGTCGGGTCAGGGCCTGGACAGGGGACTTCGGAACAGTGCGATTGTCGCCGCGCTGCAGCCGGGAGGGCGAAATGATCAGATCCGAATTGCTGCAGGCGCTGCACAGGGACAATCCCGAATTGCGCGCGGAGGAGATCGAGCAGGTCGTCGACATCTTCTTCGACGAGATCGCCCAGCGCCTCGCCGAAGGGGGGCGGGTCGAACTGCGCGGGTTCGGCGCGTTTTCCACGCGTGAAAGACAGGCCCGCACCGGCCGCAATCCGCGCACCGGCGAAACGGTCGAGGTTCCGGCGAAGCGTGTGCCCTATTTCAAGGCGGGCAAGGAAATCAGGAAACGCCTGAACGAAGGCTAGGCATACGCATCAGGCTGCAAGCGCGGCGGAAGGCTCCGCTCCCGCCCGGCCCCCGGCATGGCGCCGCTTGCGCCCCAGCCCGGCGAACACCGCCTCGATCAGCCGCTCCGCACCTTGCTCGCCCCCGGCGGCAACCGGAATCATGCCGAGCGCGGCGAATTCTCCCGCCATGTCGGCATCGGGAAGCGCGATGACCCGGGCGATTGTCGGGAAGCGCTCCTGCACCAGCGGGGTCAGCGCACGCGAAGCGGCGACATTGCCGCTTGCCACCACGACCATTTCGCGCCGTGCCATGCCGAGCGCGTCCCAACTGCGCGGATCGGCCGGATTGACATACTGCACCCGGTAGCCATCGGCGCGGGCGATCTCGAAGCGGTCATGATCCGGCTCGAGCGCAAGATAGCCGATCGCCTCCTGCCCCAGCGCATCGGCAACGGCGCGGCCCGCGCCCGTCAGCCCGATCACCACGACCGGCGCGTCGTCGCCGGCGAGCTTCGCATCGGGCGGGCCGGTGCGCAGTTTTCCCGCCAGCCTGCGCCCCAGCGCGGAGATTGCCGGGGTGAGTGCGAGGCTGATGGCGATGGCGGTCACGAGAATCGCGATCAGGCGCTCCTCCACCAGCCCCGCAACCGCCGGCACCGCGAACAGGACGAGCGCGAATTCGCTGCCCTGGCCGAGCAGGAAGCCGAGTTGAACCGATCCCGGTACCGACCAGCGATTGGCGAGGGCGGCCGCGACGTTGAAAGCGCATTTCATAGCCACCAGCCCGGCCGCCGCCGCCAGCACCAGCGCCCAGTTCGCCGCCAGAACCGCAGGGTCGATCATCAGCCCGACCGAGATGAAGAAGAAGCTCAGGAACAGCCCCCTGAACGCCTCGATTTCGCTCTGGACCATGATCCGCCAGGGCGAATCGGCCACCGCCATCCCACCCAGAAACGCCCCGAGCGTAAGCGACAGGCCCGAAACACCCGCCGCCCAACCCGCCGCCAGTGCGAGGAACAGGGCGGTCGCGGTGAAAACCTCGCTCGATCCCAGCCGCCCGATCAGGCGGAACAGGGGCTCTGTCAGGTATCGTGCGAACAGCACCGCGACACCGAAAGCGGCGAGCGCCTTGACCCCGGCAAGGCCCAGTGCGGGCAGCACTGCCCCGCCGCTCCCCAGGGCGCCTGCGGCGATGAGCAGCAGGATCGCGGCGATATCCTGGAAGATCAGGATCGACTGCGCGGCCCGCCCGACCGGGCAATCCTCCTGTCCGCGCTCGCGCACCAGCCCGATGACCACCGCGGTCGAGGACAGGCCCATCGCAAAGCCGCCGATAACCGCGAATTCGGCCGGCAGGCCGAAGGCGAGGAACAGGGCGATGAAGGCCCCGCCGGCCACCAGCATCTGGAGGCTGCCGAAACCGAAAATGTTGGCCGCTTCCTCGCGGATGCGGCCGAGCGAGAAATGCAGGCCCAGGTTGAACAGCAGGAACATGATTCCCGCCTCCGCCATCGCGGCGACCACCGGCCCGTCGAACGCCTCGCGAAAGCCGAGCGCGCCGATGCCAAGGCCGAGCGCGATGTAACCGACGATCGGATTGAGCCGCATTGCGCGCGAGCCGAGCGCGGCAAGGATGCCGAGCCCGATCAGCGCGATCGCCGGCTGGATCGTGGCGACCACCGAATGCGCGTCGTGAACCGTCTCGCCCGGCATTTTCGTTGCCCTACCGCATCTCTGTTTGAGGGCGTTTTTGTTGCCCTACCGCTTCGCTGTTTGAGGGCGTTTTTGTTGCCCTACCGCTTCGCTATCCGAGGGCGTTTCTGCTGACCGACTGCTTCGCTTCACTAGGTCGCTTGCCTCGGTCGCAACGCCGCTTGGCACCACGAATGCGTGGGACCATGGCGCGGCCCGCCCGGTCTGGCAAGCGCGCGGCAGACCCCATCATTGCGACCATCGGCATGCCTGTCTATCGCTTCCCCCGAGTGCGGGTGTGGCGGAATGGTAGACGCCGGGGACTTAAAATCCCCTGATCTTTGATCGTGCGGGTTCGAGTCCCGCCACCCGCACCACTCTGCGAAGGGGGCCGATCGCGTCACCGCGTTCGGCATGTCCGCCACCGGGCGGCTAACGCTCAGGGCGTTTCGAGCTCGGTCGGTTCCCAGACGAGGATGCCGCCATCGGCCATCAGTGCCATGTTGAGCCGTCCGTCCCGCATCACGTAGCTGCGCACGAAGCCGAGCTGCTGGCCGAGCTTTTCGCTCAACGAATCCGGCGGACACATCGCCATGGTCGAGGCAATGTTGCCGAACTCGAGCGAGCCCTGCTTCGCGCCCGTGCTCGCGCTCTCGTAGGAGCTGCGCCCGCGATTGCAGTCGAGCTTCATGTAGGCCATCGAATCCTCGGCGAAAGTGATCGTGTAGCGGTCGGGATTGTCGGCGCGGGTCGTGCCCTGCGCATCGTCCATCGACTGCATTTCGACCAGCCGCCAGCTCGTCCCGGCCAGCGGGTCGGCCGACTCCGGCACGGTCGTGCAGGCGGCGAGCAGCGCGCTCGCGGCCAGAATGGGAGCGATTGTGTTCTTGATCATGTCCGTCTCTCCTTTGGGTTCCCCGGAGGGAGTTCATTCGGCCTTCTCGAAAGGGAAGGGATCGGACGTGACGAAGGCCTGCAATGCCTCGCCCGAATGGATAGCGGTCCTGTCGCCGCAGAGATAAAGCTTTCGAGCGCGCCGGGCGGTGATCGTCCATGCCAGGGACGAAGCGGAAGGCGTGATCCGCTCCACAACCACGCCTGCCCGATCCGCGTCCATCGCGTCTGCCTCCCTTTCAGCGGGCGGCGAGCGCTGCAGCGCCGGGAAAGGTCCGTCACCGCGCGCCCTTCACGATGCGGCCATCCTTCATGATGACCGCGAAATTGCGCTCCGGGTCGGCGATCAGGTCGATCTCGGCAAGCGGATCGCCCTCGACGAGGATGAGATCGGCCAGCGCGCCTTCCTCGACCACGCCAAGCCGCCCCTCATAGGGCGTGCGCGGCCCCGACAGCGCGAGCAGCTGCGCATTGTCGTGCGTTGCCAGACGCAGCAATTCGGCCGGCGTGAAATAGGGCTTGAGCCGCAGGAGATAGGCGTTCTGCTGTGCGTTGAGACCGGGCTCGAACAGGAAATCGGTCCCCCAGGCGAGCTTGACGCCGAGCCGCTTCGCCATCGGCCAGACGCGTTTCTGCCCCTCGATCACGGGCCTGCGCTTCTCGCGCCGTCTCGGGTCCATCGCCTCGGTCGATTCGACGAGCATCTGGGCCGACAGCCACACGCCCTTGTCCGCCATCAGTCTCAGCGTGTCCTCGTCGAGCAGGTTGCCATGCTCGATCACCGTCACCCCCGCCTCGATCGCGCGGCGGACCGACTTGGGGTGATAGGCATGGACGGTGACATAGGTGTTCCAGTCGGAGGCGGCATCGACTGCGGCCTTCATCTCGTCGAGCGTGTATTGCGTGACATCGAGCGGATCGTATTCCGAGCTCGTCCCACCGCCCGCAGCGATCTTGATCTGGCTTGCGCCGAGGCGCAGGTTTTCTCGTACCGCGGTCAACACTTCGGCGCGGCCATCGGCGATCACGCTTGCCCAGACCTGCTCGGCGCGCGGGATCTTGCCGGTGAAACGGCGCGAAGGCTCGTCCGGCAGGCGCAAATCGGCATGGCCCGAGGTCTGCGAGATCATCGGCCCGGAGGGCCAGATGCGCGGACCGATGACCCGGCCGCTGTCGATCAGGCGCTTCAATTCGAACGACGGCCCGCCGACATCGCGCACCGCGGTGAAGCCCCGCAGCAGCATCGCCCGCGCCTGCCCGGCGGACAGCTGCATGACCTTCTCGAGCCCCATGTCCGGTTCGAGCATCTGCGCGGGGGAGAGGCTGTTGAACATCATGTGGACGTGGTTGTCGATCAGGCCGGGCATGAGCGTCCGCCCGCGGCCTTCGATCACGATGGTGCCGGGCCCCGGTTGCGCGACGTCTTGGCCGATGGCGGCGATGACATTGCCCCGAACCAGTACGTCGACGCGCTGGGAAAGGGTCTTGGAGGTCCCGTCGAAGACCCGCACATCGGCAAACACGATTTCGGGAGGCGGGGCTTGCTCCTGCGCATGGAGCGGAGCGAATGCGAGCGCCGCCCAGGCCAGGATCACGAGGCGCAGCGCGCCGACCAATGCGTGAAGCGGCATCGTTCCCTCCTTCGAAGCGACCCGAAGGAGCATGTCCCCGCCAGTGCGTCACTTTATAGCAAGGCCTTGGCGGAATGGTAATCTTTATTTTTTGAAAGACTCCCTTCGCGCAAGATATTTATAATAGCAGCATCGCGCCATGCCCCGCCAGCTTGCCGCGCCAACCCTCGCCCCAGCGTTATCCTGCTCTTAACCGGCCTTGGCCTACATGGCTGTCATCTTGCGGGGATCATTCGAACCGGTCGCATCGGCGCACAGCGCGCGCGCACCGGCAGGGCACGATTTATGAACGAGGCAGCGAGCAATCCGTGGCCCGAGCGCGCGGTCCCCACCGACGAGGGGAAGCCCGGTGCGCCAGCGAAAGCGGGCGAAGGCGACCCGGCCGGCGAGGACATGCGCACCGCGCCGCGCTTCACCCTGCTGATCCGCGCGGCGCGGCTGGTCTGCGCCAAGGGCGAATTCGTCTGCGTCATCCGCGACGTTTCCGAAACCGGGGTCAGCGTGCGCCTGTTCCATCGCCTGCCCCCCGGAGGGCCCTACGAACTGCACATGCCCGGCGGCGAAGCCTACGAAATGCGCAATGTGTGGCAGCATGACAACGAGGCGGGCTTTGAATTCTCCCGCCCCGTCGATGTCGCGCGCCTGATCGGGGAGGCCGGGCAATATCCCAAGCGCGGGCTCAGGCTCGACCTCGTTTTCCCGATCACCGTCCGCACGCTCACCCAGCAATGCGAAGGCGTGGTCGAAAACGTCTCGCAGCAGGGCGCGCGGTTGGAATGTGACGGCCTGTTCGCGATCGACCAGTCGTTGCGCATCGAAGGCATGGATTTCAGCGGCACTCGCAGGGAAGTGCGCGCCAAGGTTCGCTGGCGGCGCGACAGGCGCTATGGCGTGGTGTTCGACGACACCTTCACGCTCGGCGATTTTGCCCGTTTCGCCGCGCAATTGCAGGAACCCGCCCTGCTGCACGAATGACCGGCCGCGCAGCCTGCGGGGTGTCCCCGGGGAGCGGCGACAATTTTTCGGGCGCAGGGCGGGCGTGTTTACCCCTCGCTAACCAATTTCCTTCACTCCCGGCTGCGACCGCGCACCGCCCGATCCGTCGGGCCGCGCCGGGCGACACGGATAAACGGGGGCCTCGATGAGTGATTGTAAAGCGGCGTTTTCGGGCATGCGGGAAGTGGATGTCGCGATCATCGGCGCCGGCCCTGCGGGGCTTACGGCCGGTTATCTCCTGACGAAGCAGGGCAAGTCGGTCGCGATCATCGAACAGGACGAAACCTATGTCGGCGGAATCAGCCGCACGGTCGAGCATGACGGCTATCGCTTCGACATCGGCGGGCACCGCTTCTTCTCGAAAAGCCAGCAGGTCGTCGACCTGTGGAACGAGATTCTTCCGCACGATTTCATCCAGCGCCCGCGCATGAGCCGGATCTATTACGAGGGCAAGTTCTACTCCTACCCGCTGCGCGCCTTCGAGGCGCTGGGCAATCTCGGCCTGCTGCGATCGACCGCCTGCATGGTGAGCTATCTGCGCTACAAGCTGTTTCCCATCCGCGAGGTCAAAAGCTTCGAGGACTGGACCACCAACCAGTTCGGCAAGACGCTCTATTCGATCTTTTTCAAGACCTATACCGAAAAGGTGTGGGGCATGCCCTGCGATGAAATGAGCGCCGACTGGGCGGCACAGCGGATCAAGGGGCTGTCGCTGATGAGCGCGGTCGTGGATGGGGTGAAACGCAGCCTCGGCCTCAACAAGCGGCCCAATGACGGCAGCGGCAACCAGGCCAAGACCCTGCTCGAGACTTTCCGTTACCCCCGTCTTGGCCCCGGCATGATGTGGGATGCGGCGCGCGATCATGTGCTTGCCTCGGGCAAGGGCGAGGTGTTGATGGGCCATTCGCTCGAACGGCTGGCGCGGGACGGCGAAGGCTGGATGATGACGGCGAAAAGCCGCGAAGGGCTGGCGCAGATCCGGGCGAAGGACGTGATCAGCTCCGCCCCGATGCGCGAACTGGCCAAGCGCCTCCACCCGCTGCCGGAAAGCACGCTGCAGGCGAGCAATCTGCGCTACCGCGACTTCCTCACCGTCGCGCTGATGATCGACAGCGAGGACCTGTTCCCCGACAACTGGATCTATATTCACGATTCCAAGGTGCAGGTCGGCCGCGTCCAGAACTTCCGTTCATGGTCGCCCGAAATGGTGCCGGATGAAAACGTGGCCTGTGTCGGGCTCGAATATTTCTGCTTCGAAGGCGACGGGCTGTGGACCTCTGCCGACGAGGACCTCGTCGAACTGGCGAAAAAGGAAATGGCGATCCTCGGCCTCGTCGATCCGGCCCGGGTCCGCGGCGGCGTGGTGGTGCGGCAGGAAAAGGCCTATCCCGTCTATGACGAGGATTATGCCGCCAATGTCGATGCGATGCGCCGCGAGCTCGAGGCGAAGCACCCCACGCTGCACCTTGTCGGGCGCAACGGGATGCACCGATACAACAACCAGGACCACGCGATGATGACCGCGATGCTCACGGTAGAGAACATTCTCGCCGGCCGCCGCGTCTACGATACGTGGTGCGTCAACGAGGACGCCGAATATCACGAGGCGGGCGACGAGGGCGCCGATGCCGGCATTCCCGTGCGCGAGGCGGAGACCAGGCCGCTCAGCGAAGACCAGGTCGCCGCTCTCACCTCCTTGCGCGGCGTGCCCGAACGCCTTGCCCCCGATACCGACGCACAGGTGCGCAGGCGCGCCTGATGCAGTTCGCGGCCCACATCCTTTCCCGGCTGCGCGATATCCGCTTCGTGCGCTACCTGCTGGCGAGCGTGGGGGCGCTGGCTGTCGATATGGGGGCGTTCCTCGCCCTGCTCGGCATCGGCATGGCGCCCGCCCCTTCTTCGGCGGTGGGCTATTCGCTCGGCATCCTTGCCCACTGGCTGATGTCGAGCCGCGCCGTCTTCCATGACAGCGTCGCTCGAAAAGGCTTCGCGCGGACCCGGCAAAAGGCGCTGTTCGTCATTTCCGCCCTGCTCGGCCTTGGCCTGACCACCGCGATCGTCGGTTTCGGCGACATGGCCGGAATCGATCCGCGCATCGCCAAGCTGGTCGCGATCGGCGTGAGTTTCATGGCGACATGGCTGGTGCGCAGCCGGATCGTCTTTCGCGCTGCGATCACCGGGCACGAGGGGGCATGAGGCGATGCTGGCCGAACGCCGTTGCGGAGCCTTTCCCGCCGATCTCGTGATCCGGGTCGCGCTGGCGTGGCTGGTGGTCGCGGGGCTGCTCGTCGCGGTAAACTGGCAGGCGATCGGCGCGCGGCATTTCCCCGATCCCGACGATGCCATGCGGCTGGTGCAGGTGCGCGACGTGCTCGCCGGGCAGGGCTGGTTCGATCTCACCCAGTACCGGGTCGATGCGCCGGGCGGCGGGATCGCGATGCACTGGTCGCGGCTGGTCGACATCCCGCTGCTGGTCGTGATCGCGCTGCTATCCCCGCTGGTCGGAGCAGGCGCGGCCGAAGGGGCGGCGCTTGTGGTTGTGCCGCTCGTCACCCTGTTTGCCGCCATGCTGCTCGCGGCGCGCGTGGCGCACCGGCTGCTGGGTGAGGAGGAGACCCTGCTCACCGCGTTGCTGTTCGCGCTGTCGGTGCCGCTCGTGTTCCAGCTCTCGCCGCTGCGCATCGACCATCACGGCTGGCAGGTCGTCTGCGCGCTGTCGGCGGTCAATGCGCTGATGGCGCGCTCGGAAAGGCTCGGCGCTTTCGGCCTCGGGGCGGCGCTGGCGACATGGCTCGCGATCTCGATCGAGGGGCTGCCGCTCGCCGCGGCGATATTCGCCCTGCTCGCCCTGCGCTGGCTGCGCGATCGGTCCCAGCGCGTCTGGCTGGTCGGTGCGATCCAGTCGCTTGCTCTCACAAGCGCGGCGCTGTTCCTGGTAACGCGCGGGATCGGCGACCTGGCAATCCATTGCGATGCCCTCGGCCCGCTGCATGTCGCCATGTTCGGCTGGGGCGCGGCGGTGCTCACCCTCCTCGCCCGCAAGCAGCCCGCCCCGATCGCTCTGGTTCTGGCCGGATTCGCGCTCGCCGCAGGCGGCGCGCTCGCTCTCCTGCTGATGGTCGCCCCGCAATGCGCGAGCGGCGGGGGCTTTGCCGATATCGACCCGCTGGCGGCGCGGCACTGGCTCGACCACGTGAAAGAAGGCCGCCCGGTCTGGCACCAGTCGCTTGTCGATGCGATGCCTTTCGTCGTCGCGCCGCTGATCGCCCTGGTGGCAACGGTGCGGCTGGCGGCGCGGTCGGTCGACGCGATGCGGCGATTCTGGAGCGATTATGCGCTGATCCTCGGCGCGGCCTTGCTGGTCGCGCTGTTCGTTGCGCGGGCCGGGGCGGTCGCCTGCGCGCTCGCCGCGCCGCCGCTCGCCTGGCAGGTGAACCAGTGGCTGGGGGCCGCGCGGCGGATGGAAAGCCCGCTGCGGCGCATGGCGGCGATGGGAGCGATCGCGCTCGCATTGGTCCCGACCTTTCCGCTCACCCTGCTCGGCCCGGTCATGCCCGCCCAGGCCGCGCGCGGGGGTCAAGGGGCGCTTGCCGGGTCCCTGCGCCAGTCATCGTGCGACATCGCCGCCGCGCGTCCCGCGCTTGCCGCGCTCCCGAAGGGAGAGATCTACGCCCCGCTCGACATCGCGCCTGCCCTGCTGCTCGAAAGTCGCCACAGCGTCGTCGCCACCCCGCATCATCGCGGTGACGCGGCGATCCGTGCGGTAATCGAAACGGCGCTCGCCGAAGAGACGCAGGCGCGCCGACTGCTCGCCGCGCGCGGGAGCGATTATGTCGCGCTCTGCCCCGGCCTCGTCGAGCCGCGCCATTATGCGCATATCGCGAAAGACGGTTTCATGGCGCAGCTGCTCGCCGGGAATGCGCCCGACTGGCTCGAACCCGTAAAGCTGCCCGGGGGCACTTCGCTCCTGCTGTGGCGCGTCAGGCCGGCCTGAAATCGAGCGCCACGCCGTTGATGCAGTGCCGCTTGCCCGTCGGCCTCGGCCCGTCGCCGAAGATATGCCCCAGATGGCCGCCGCAATCGGCACAATGGACCTCGGTGCGCGGATAGCCGATCTTGTAGTCGGTCGACGTGCCCACCGCGGCTTTGTCGATCGGTTTGTAGAAGCTCGGCCAGCCCGTCCCGCTGTCATATTTGTGGGCCGAGGAATAGACCGGGTTGCCGCATCCCGCGCATACGAAGGTCCCCGTGCGCTTTTCGTCGTTGAGCGGCGAAGAATAGGCCCGCTCGGTCCCCGCCTCGCGCAGGATGTAATATTCGCCCTTTGTCAGGGCCTTGCGCCATTCGGCCGCGCTCTTGGAGACGGGGAAGTTTTCGCGCGCGCTCGCCGGGCCGGATCCGCAGGCGCCGAGCAGGGGCAGGGCGGCGACACCGGCGCAGGCGGCGGAGATGAAGGAGCGGCGGGAGGGAGCGTCAGTCATGGCGGGCCGTGATGTTGTTGCAGGATGGCTTCTCTCGCAACTACGCCACAGCCCACCTGAAGGTTTCATGACCGCGCCCGGGCGGACCTATCAGAATTCGGTGATCTCGACCTCGAGCTTGCGGAAGCCGTGGACGAAATTGGCCCGCACCCGCTCGACATCGCCCGCGACGTGGACCCGCATCCGGCGCGTGTGCATTTCCTCGAGCAGGATGCGCAATTGCATCTCGGCCAGCCGCGCGCCGACGCAGCGGTGGATGCCGTAGCCGAAGGCGATGTGCCGCCGCGCGTTCTCGCGCGTGATGTCGAGCTTGTGCGGATTTTCGAAGACGGTCTCGTCGCGGTTCGCGCCGAGATACCACAGCACCACCTTGTCGCCTTTCTTCACCGTCTGGCCGAAGACTTCGGTGTCTTGGGTAGCGGTGCGGCGCATATGGGCGAGCGGGGTGATGTAGCGCAGGCATTCCTGCACCGCATTGGGGATGAGGTCCGGGTTCTCCTCGAAAGCTTTCCGCTGGTCGGGGAACTGGTCGAAGGCATGGACGATCCCGCTCATCGTGTTGCGGGTGGTGTCGTTCCCGCCGACGATCAGCAGGACGAGGTTGCCCATGAATTCCTCGGGCCGCATCTGGTTCATCGCTTCGGAACGGATCATCATCGAAATGAGATCGTCGCCCGAAGGGTCCTGCGTGCGTTCCACCCAGAGCGACTGGAAATAGGCCGCCATTTCCTGCAGGATGCCCCAGCGGAATTCGTCGAGATCGCGCACGGTCGCCAGCTCGGTATCGCCCGACCAGTCGGACCAGAAGGTCAGGAGGCGGCGGTCCTCCCACGGGAATCCGAACAGGATCGCGAGCATGCCCGTCGTCAGCTCGATCGAGACTTTGTCGACCCAGTCGAAAGTTTCCCCGCGCGGCAGGCTGTCGAGCAGTTCGCCGGTGCGGCGGCGAATCTCGCCTTCCATGTCGGCCATGGCGGTGGGGGTGAATTTCGGAGCGACGGTGCGGCGCTGGCCGGTGTGCTGCGGGCGGTCCATCGCGATGAACATGGGCAGTTCGCGCCGCTCCATGCCGCTTTCGGCGAGTTCTTCGTCGCTCGGCCTTTCGAGGATGGTGATCCCGCCATGTTCCCAGCTCGACGAGAAGGTTTCGGGCAGGGCCTCGATATGCTGGATCGCCTTGTGATCGACCACCGCCCAATAGGGTCCATAGGGGCTTTCGGGGATGTAGTGCAGTGGGCCCGCATCCTGCATTTCCTTGAAGATCGGCTGCCAGCGGTCCTCGAAATAGATGTCGGAGCGCGACACGTCCCATTTGTGCGGGTGGCTCAGGCGCTCGTCCGGGTGCTTGGCGTAATGCTCTTTCAGCGCCTCGTAGGCGGTGGGCGAACGGCGGACCTGCGGGCGTTGGGGCGGTGCGATGGTGGCCATGGCTCTCTCTCCTTGCGGGGAGCGGCCGTGCGTTGTCGCATCTGGGGGATCCGCTCCCGGTCGGATGCCATCCTGCCCTAACTGACAGCACTGTCAATAGTGCGTTTCGTTGTGCTACCTATTCCGCCGGCTCGGCGACCGGTTCCGGCGAGCGCCGCGGGAACAGGCGGCGGCGTGTGCCCCGCCCGGCGCCGCCCGATTTCATGACCCGCTTGCGGAACAGCATCGAGCCCGCCTTGACCAGCGCCAGCACGCACAGGCCCTGCCAGGCGAGCGCGACGGCATGGACCCACAACTGCCCGTCGAGCGCGGCGCGCGCCAGCATGGCGAAGGGCGAGGAGAGCGGGAAGACGAGCGCCGCGATCTCGAGGCCTGAGCCGGGCTGGGTGATCGTGTAGGCGGCGAGGAAGAACACCATCAGCTGCATCATCGTCACCGGCATGGACAGCGTCTGCACCTCGCGCACCGTATTCGCCATCGCCCCGATGGTCAGGAACAGCGCGCCGAGCAGGAGGTAGGCCATCGCAAAATAGGCGATCCCCAGCGCGGCGAAGAGCGCCCAGCCGACGGCGGGCGCGGGCAGGTCCGAGGGGTCGCTGCCCATCGCGGCGGTGACGGCATCCCCGCCAAGACTCCACAACCCCCAGCCCACCATGCCCCACACCGAAATCCCGACGAAGGAGACACCCAGCATGGCGAACAGCTTGCCCATGAACACCGCGTCCATCGGGATCGCGGCGGCGAGGATCTCGATGATCTTGTTCGCCTTTTCCTCGACCAGGTTCGACAGCACCATTCCGGCGAGCAGCATGGTGAGGAGGAACAGCAGCATCTGCGCGGCCTGCGCGGTGCGGATGCGGTTGGAACGCTCGGACGCACCGCTGGTGGCGACGAGTTCGGGACGCACTTCGGGGAAGGCGGTGGGCGCGGTGTCGCTGGCGCTCGCGGCGATCAGGCCGACCGGGCCCTGCCAGCGCCGGGCCTGCGACTCGGTGCCGACGAGGCGCGGCGCCCGAGGCGTGCCCGCGAGGATCGCGGCGTAATTCGCCCGGCGCGCTTCAAGGAAGGCGCGGGGGTCGAAACCCGGCTCGCGCGCTTCGGGTACTATTGCGAGTTCGGGCAATGCGCGGCCCAGCTGCGGGCGCAGGTCCTCGCGTGCCGCCAGCATTGCCGCATTGTCCTGCGCGCTCATCGCGAGGCCGATCTCGACGCTCACCGCCTCGCGCTGGACGGTGCTGCCGATGCTCCCGGCGAGCCCGCCGACGATCACCGGGAAGAGCGGACCCAGCAGGAAGAACAGGAAGGCGCGGCTGAACAGCACCGCCAGAAAATCGCGCCGGGCGACGACCCATGCGGCCTCGAGGCTGGAGAGGCGCGATTTCGCGTTCATGTCGGGCGTGGCGAGATTCATCGCGCGGCTCCCTCCCCGGCCATATCATTGTCGGCGGCCAGCTGGCGCGCGGCGGCCTCGCCCGCGATCTGTACGAAGGCATCGTGCAGCCCGGCGCGCTCGATCGACAGCGAAAGGATGCCCGCCTCGCCCTCGATCAGGCGGCGCAGCAGCGGCTCGATCCCGCTTTCGGGCAGCGGGAATTGGAAGAAATCGCCCACCCGGCGGGTTTCGGCGGGGAGCGCCTCCATCCATGCGCCTTGCCGCGCGCGGGTTTCCAGCCGGACCTGCGCCGGGATGCGGTCGCGCGCCGCCTCGACGCTGCCGGCATAGGGCACGCGGCCCCCGGCAATGATCGCGACACCTTCGCATAAACGCTCGGCATGGTGAATCACGTGGGTCGAAAAGATCACCGTGACACCGTCATCGGCAAGGCTGCGAATCAGCCCTTCGAGCTTGCCCTGGTTGATTGCGTCGAGCCCGGAAAACGGCTCGTCCAGCACGACGAGGCGCGGGCGGTGGACCAGCGTGCCGAGCAATTGCACCGTCTGCGCCATGCCCTTGGAGAGCTGGCGGATCGTGCGGTCGGCAGCGTGCGCGAGGTCGTGGCGTTCGAGCAGTAGGGTCGCTCGCCTGCGCCCCTCGGCCAGAGGGAGCCCGCGCAGCGCGCCCATGAAGGCGATCGCCTCCACCGCCTTCATCGCCGGGTAAAGGCCGCGTTCCTCGGGCAGATAGCCGATCAGCCGGCCGATGTCGTGCGGACGGTCGTGCCCGAACACACGGCGCAGGCCTTCGTCCGGGTCGATGATGCCGAGCAGCATGCGAAGCGTCGTGGTCTTGCCCGCGCCGTTCGGGCCGAGCACGCCGTAAATCGCGCCTTCGGGCACGGAAAGGTCCACCCCGTCGACCGCACGCGTGCCATCGAAGCTCTTGACCAGGCCGCGCGCCTCTATCGCGAGGGGCCGTGTCTCCCGCGCGGCCATCGCATGTTTGCCCGCCGCGCCCAGTTCGCCTACCGCCATATCCATAAGGGGGAGAGTTAACGCGCGAGACTAAACGGGAGTAACCCCAAACATGGTTAATGCGCCGCTAAGCACGTCCGCGCAGGCTCCGCTGGAGGAGCGCATTGCGGCGCGGGCGCGCGAGCTGGGCTTTGTCGCCTGCGGTTTCGCCAGCGCCCGGGAGGACCCGGTGCGCAGTCGGCGGCTCGAACAATGGCTCGGCGAAGGCCATCACGGCACGATGGAATGGATGACGGCGCGCCTGCACCACCGCCGCTCGCCGCAGGGGCTGTGGCCCGAGGCGAAGAGCGTGATCGCGCTGGGCATGAGCTATGCCCCGGTGAACGATCCCTTCGCGCTGGAGCACGTGAGCGACCATGCGCGCATCTCGGTCTACGCGCAGGGCAAGGACTATCACGATGTCGTGAAAAAGCGGCTCAAGGCGCTCGCCCGCTGGCTGGTGGCCGAGGAAGAGGGGTGCGAGGTCAAGGTCTTCGTCGACACGGCGCCCGTCATGGAAAAGCCGCTGGGCGAAGCGGCAGGGATCGGCTGGCAGGGCAAGCACACCAATCTCGTCAGCCGCGAACACGGCAGCTGGCTGTTCCTCGGCGCGATCTACACGACATTGGACCTCGCCCCCGCCGATCCGCACCGCGACCAGTGCGGAAGCTGCCGCGCCTGTCTCGACGTGTGCCCGACCGACGCCTTCCCCGCGCCCTACCGGCTCGATGCGCGGCGCTGCATTTCCTACCTCACGATCGAGCACAAGGGGCCGGTGCCCGAGGCCCTGCGCGCAGGGCTGGGCAACCGGATATACGGCTGCGACGATTGCCTTGCCGTGTGCCCGTGGAACAAGTTCGCTTCGCAAGCTTCGGCGATGAAGGAATTCCTCCCCCGCCCCGAACTGGTCGCGCCGCGCCTTGCCGAATTGCTGGCGCTCGACGATGCGGGTTTCCGGGCGCTGTTTTCCGGCTCTCCGATCAAGCGGATCGGGCGGGATCGTTTCGTCAGGAACTGTCTCTATGCCGCCGGGAACAGTGGGAATGCGGCGCTTGCGGGCCCGTGCGAGGCGCTGAGGCACGATCCCGACCCCGTTGTCGCAGAAGCTGCCGAATGGGCGCTGGCACGGCTCGATTCCCCCTCTCCCGGGGGTGGGGCCCACGCAGCGGGGGCTGCTAAATCAACTCCTTGAGCGGCATCTCGGGGTCGGCCAGCAGGTCGCGGTCGACCCGCTCGATGCCCTTCTCCAGCAGCTTCCGGCCGGCCACGTAATCCTTCATCGTGTTCACGCAGTCAAAGGCGATCGGCTTGCCTTCTTTCAGGTAGACCACCGTGAACTTACGGCTGTCCGGATCTCCGCGCAGGACGGTTTCGTCATGGCCGAGGCTGAGCCCGGCGGTCTGCAATTTGAGATCGTACTGGTTCGACCAGAACCACGGCAGCGCGCCATAGGGCTGCTTGTCGCCCATGATCGCCTTCGCCACGGTCGTGCCCATGTCGTGCGCGTTCTGGACCGATTCGAGCCGGATCACCGCGCTGTCGGCATAGGGGTTGGCATGCGCCGCGCAGTCGCCGATGGCGTAGATGTCGTCCAGCGTGGTGCGGCAGCAGAAATCGACATCCACGCCGTTCGATCCCGCCGCCCCGGCCGCGATGAGCGGGGCGACGGCGGGGACGATACCGATGCCGACGACCACCATGTCGCACTCCACCACCTCGCCCGAGGACAGCTGCACCCCGGTGACATGGCCCGCTTCCTCGCCGAGGATTTCGTTCACCCCCGTCTCGAGCCGCACGTCGACGCCCTGCCTGCGGTGTTCCTCGGCATAGAAGCGCGACAATTCCTCTCCGGCGACCCGCGCGAGCAGGCGTTTCTGCATCTCGACCAGCGTCACCTCGCAGCCGAGCTTGCGCAGCACGGCGGCCGCCTCCAGCCCGATATAGCCGCCGCCGATCACGACCGCGCGTTTCGGACCCGATGCGAGCGTTTCCATCATCGCGTCGGCATCGCGCTTGTCGCGGACATAGAAAACGCCTTTCAATCCCGCGCCCGGGCAGGGCAGCCGACGCGGATCGCCCCCGCCCGACCAGATCAGCTTGCGATAGCCGACCGTGCTGCCGTCCGAGAGCGTGACCTGGTGGCGCATGGGATCGATCGCGGTGACGCCGCGGCCCAATGCGAGCTCGATCCCCTTGTCGGCCCAGAATTTTTCCGGTCGGATCATGATCCGCTCGAAGCCCTTTTCCCCGGCGAGATATTCCTTCGACAGGGGCGGGCGTTCATAGGGCGGCGAAGTGTCGCGCCCGATCATCAGGATCGAGCCCTCATGGCCCTGCTGGCGCAGCGCGATCGCGACCTGCGCGCCGCCATGCCCGGTGCCGACGATCACCACGTCGGCGCTATCGGGGACATGGTTCGATGTCGTTTCCTCTCCAGCCATGGCGCGATGCGTTCCGCGAAAGCGCGGCCTGCGTCAAGCCTTGCCGCCGCCGTCAGGGATCGAGCAGGTTGCGCGCCTGGCTCGCGATCTGGGCGAGGATCGCGGGGGAAACCGGCGGGTGCGCCTGCGCCCGTTCGACCACGGAGCGGAAGCGTCGGATCGCGGCGGTGTTCTCCCCGGCCCAGCTGTCCACCGCGGCGGCGATTTCCGCGCCCTTGCGGCGCACGAGGCGGCGCAGGAAATCGAGCCGCATCTGCTGGAAATCGCGCGCGAGCCCGGCGACGAGCAGGCGCTCCCACACGTCCGAAGGCTCCATCAGGGCCGCCGTGCCCTGCGCCCAGTCGAGCCCCAGCTTCATGCCGAGCGCGGTGAAGGCCCCGGTCAGGTCGAGCACCGGCACCCCGGTCGTGCGCGACAGCCGGGCAAGGCCGACAGCGCCGTCTAGCTCGAACAGGTGGACCACCCGCGCGGCGAGGTCGGCGGGCGTTCCGGCCCCTTCCAGTTCGGCGCGCATCCTCTCGGAGCGCTGGCGCGATTCGCCCACCAATACCGCGCCGGTCGACTGCGCCAGTTCGCCAATCCCCGGCGCAAGTTCATCGGCCAGCGCGCTCGCCGCTTGCCGCGAGACGCCCGCGCGCAGCAGGTCGGCCATCTGGGCGCGCAGGGCATGGGCGGTGCGATCGAACAGCATCAGCCGCGTCGCCTCGCCGACCTCGGCGGTGTCGAGCGCGTCCCACAGCGCGGTGCAATCGAACAGCATGTCGAGCGCGACGAAGGCCTTGGCGATCGCGGCGAGCGATGCGCCCTCCTCCTCGGCCAGTTCGAAGGCGACGAGCAGGCCGAGCCGATTGACCATGCGGTTGGCGATTTCGGTCGCGATCAGTTCGCGGCGCAGGCGGTGGCTGCGGATCTCGTCGGCGAAACGCTCCTGCATCGCCTGCGGGAACATGCCCAGCAGCATGTCCTCGAGCGCGGGATCGTCGGGCAGGTCGCTCGCCTCGATCGCGTCCTGCAGCGCCAGCTTGGTCGAGGACAGCAGCACGGCCAGTTCGGGGCGGGTAAGGCCGCGGCCCTCGCCCGTTTCGACATTGGCGCGGCGCACCAGCGTTTCGCCGTCGGCCAGGCCCTGCGTGCGGCGGTCGAAATCGCCGATTTCCTCAAGCCGCTCGATCAGGCGGACATAGGAGGCGCTCTGGCCCGGACCCGTCGCCTCGGCAACCGACAGGGCAAGCGCCTGGAGCCGGTTGTCCTCGAGCACGTTGGCGGCGACGTCCTCGGTCATCTCGACCAGCAGGGCGTTGCGCTCTTCACGCGCGAGGCGGCCCGATTTCATCGCCGCGGCGAGCGCGATCTTGATGTTGACCTCGTTGTCCGAGCAATCGACCCCGGCCGAATTGTCGATGAAATCGGTGTTGATGCGCCCGCCCGCCCCGTCTGCCCCCTGCAGCGCGAATTCGATCCGGCCGGCCTGGGTCACGCCGAGATTGGCGCCTTCGCCGATGACCTTCGCGCGCACCTCGCGCCCGTCGACGCGCAGCGCGTCGTTCGCCGGGTCGCCGACCGTGATGTGGTTTTCGCGCGCGCCCTTGATGTAGGTGCCGATCCCGCCGAACCAGATGAGATCGACCTCGGCCCTGAGAATCGCGGAAATGAGGGCATCGGGCTCGATCTCGTTCGTCTCCAGCCCCAGCATCGCCCGCACCTCGTCCGAGATCGCGATCCGCTTCATGTCGCGCGGGAACACCCCGCCGCCCCTGGAAATCAGCGAGCTGTCATAATCCTCCCAGCTTGATCGAGGCAGCTCGAAGAGCCGCTTGCGTTCGGCCCAGCTTGCCGCCGGGTCGGGATCGGGGTCGAGGAAGATGTGGCGGTGGTCGAAGGCGGCGACCAGCTTGATCGCCTTCGACAGCAACATGCCGTTGCCGAACACGTCGCCCGACATGTCGCCGCAGCCCGCGACGCGCACGCTCTCGCTCTGCACGTCGATCCCCATTTCGAGGAAGTGGCGCTGCACGCTGACCCAGCCGCCGCGCGCGGTGATGCCCATCGCCTTATGGTCGTAGCCGTTCGACCCGCCGCTGGCGAAAGCGTCGTCGAGCCAGAAATCGCGCCCCTGCGCGATGGCGTTGGCGACATCGGAAAAGCGCGCCGTGCCCTTGTCGGCGGCGACGACGAAATAGGGATCGTCGCCGTCGGTCACGACCACCTCGGCCGGATGGACGACCTCGTCCTCCGCGATATTGTCGGTGACCGACAGCAGGGTGCGGATGAAGACCTCGTAGCTCGCCTGCCCCTCGGCCGCCCAGCCCTCGCGATCGAGCGCGGGGGAAGGCAATTGCTTGGGATAGAACCCGCCCTTGGCCCCGGTGGGAACGATCACGGCGTTCTTGACTGTCTGCGCCTTCATCAGTCCGAGGATCTCGGTGCGGAAATCGTCGCGCCGGTCGGACCAGCGCAGCCCCCCGCGCGCCACGGGTCCGGAGCGCAGGTGGATGCCTTCGACGCGGGCGGAATAGACGAACACCTCGCGCCACGGCAGCGGCTTGGGCAGGTTCGGGACGAGGCTCGAATCGATCTTGAAGGCGAGCGCCTCGTCGGCCGCCGGGGCGAAGGCGTTGGTGCGCAGGCATGCATCGATCACCGCGCGATAGAGCCTGAGCAGGCGGTCGTCATTGATCGCCGCCACTTTCGCAAGACCCGCCGTGTAGGCGCTCTCGGCGGCCTTGCAGGCTTCCGCGCGATTGCCTTTGAAGGCGGGATCGTGGCGGGCGAGGAACAGGTCGATCATGGCGCGCGTCACGTCCGGCGCGGCTTCCAGCGCATCGACCACGGTGTAGATGGTGAAGCCCATGCCGGTCTGGCGCAGGTAGCGATAGATCGCGCGCAGCCAGTTCGCCTCGCGCGCGGCCAGCGCCGTGCCCATCACCAGCCGGTTGAAGGCATCGTCCTCGGCCCCGCCATTGAGCACTTCGGCGATCGCGCTCTCGATCGCGTCGCACCGCGCGAGCAGGCCGTCGGCATCGGTGCCTTCGGGCAGGTCGAGCGTGAAATCGTGGATCGTGCCGAGTGCCCCGCCCGCCAGCATGGTCGGGATCTCGGTCACTACGCGGAAGCCGAAATTCTCCAGCGCCGGAACCGCGTCCGAGAGCGCCAACAGGCCGCGCGTGTAATAGATCTTGAGCCGCAGGCTTCCCGGCAGGTCGGTGTCGAGCCGGTAGAGCCGCACGTCGCGCGGCGGGTCCCCGTCGACCTCTTGCCGGGCTGCGAGCGCGCGCAGGCGGGCGATGTCGCGCGCGGCCTCGGCCGGGCCGTAATCGCTGCGATAGCCGGGCGGGAAGGCGGGGGCATAGCGCGCGGCGATGGCGGTCGCGCGGCCCGGTTCGTCGCCTTCGGCGAGATGCGTTTCGACCGCCTCGCCCCAGCCGCGCAGCAGGTCTTCGAGATCGGCCTCGATCGCGGCGGCATCGGGCGGATTGCGACTCGCGCGGGTGTCGAGCAGGAATTGCAGCAGGGCCAGGTCGCTGCCCTCGATCTCCAGGCTCCAGTCGAGCAGCGCGGTCCCCGGCTCCTGCGTCAGCAGCGCCTCGATGCGCAGGCGCACATCGGTCGAGATCGTGTCGCGCGGGAGCCACACGAAGGCGAAGACATGCCGGGCGAGCGGCGAAGGGACCAGCACCAGGCGCGGGCGCGGGCGGTCCATCAGGCTCATCATCGCCGTGGTCAGACGGGCGATGTCATCCTGGCGGAAGGCGATCAGCAGGTCGTGCGGCAGGGTGGTGAAGGCGTGGACCAGCGATTTGCCCGCGTGGCCCGAGCGATCGAACCCGAGCGCGTCCGCCACCCGGGCGAGCGAGGCGCGCAGGATGGGCACGTCCTGCGGCGGCGAGGCGAGCGCGGCGCTGGTCCATACGCCCGCATGGATCGAGAGCGCGGCGATGGTCCCGTTCGCATCGCGCCGGGGCACGATGAACAGGTCGAGCGGGACGCGGCGATGGACATTGGACAGCCGGTTGGCCTTGATGACGAGAAGCGAGCGCGGTTCGCCCCCTCCTCCGTCGCCGCCTTCATCCGCCTCGTCGAACCAGGCGAAGGCACGCTCATAGGAGACATCGGCGAGGATTTCGCGCGCGCTCGCCCGGCAGAT
Organism: Erythrobacter sp.; assembly: GCF_040217515.1. Lineage (GTDB taxonomy): Bacteria > Pseudomonadota > Alphaproteobacteria > Sphingomonadales > Sphingomonadaceae > Erythrobacter. The sequence continues at coordinate 37,936 of NZ_JAVJPT010000003.1, read as the reverse complement.
GCCGAGGGCCTCGTCCTCGCTCCCGTCGCGGCGGCGAAGGAGATGGCCGAGCTGGGTCAGCATGCCGTTGTTGAGCCAGTGCAGGAGGTCGACCGCTTCCTCGTGACCGGGTCCCGAGCCGGTTTCGCCGCCCGCGATGCGGTCGGCATCGGCGCGCATCGCATCCTGCATTGCGCCCCAGTCGGCGACCGCCGCGCGCACATCGCCGAGCGTGCGGCGCAGTTCGGCGAGGAGGTCGCGGCGGTGGCGCGCATCGACGCGCGGGGTCTCGATATAGACGAAACTTTCCTTGCGCCCTCCCTCAGCCCCGCCGAACCCGGTGAGGTCGCCCGAGGCATCGCGCGTCACCGGGATGACCGGGTGGACCAGCCGGTCGATGCTCACGCCCTGCGCGGTCAGGGTGGCGGCGATCGAATCGACGAGGAAGGGCATGTCGTCGTTGACCAGCGCGATCCGCAACCGGCGGCGGCCATTGGTGGCGGATTCGATCGCCATCGCCGCGCGTTCGGGTTCGCGGTGGGCGGCGGCGGTGAGCAGGAAGGCGGCGGCCTCGGCGAGATCCTCGCCTTCGAGCGGGGTGTCGCCCGGCAGGATCGCTGCGCCGAGCCGCTCGGCGAGGATCTGCACGAGATCGGACGGGGCGGATCCGGACAGGCTCCGGGCGGGGGAATTGGACACGTCAGCTGCTCCTGCACCCGGTTCCGGCCACCCGGTCGCGTCCCTATTGCGACGCAATATTATTATGCCGGACTGTTGTTATCGTGCCCGTCTCGATACAGGCTTTCGCGCCGGGCGCGCAAGCACGATTGCTCCCGGCAGGGCGCGTTCTGTCCCGGCTCAGGCGGCATCCACCGTTTCGAGCGCTTCCATCGTCAGCTCGAGCGAGGCCAGGCGCGCTTCCGGCTCATAGGTCGCGCCGCACAGCATGATCTCGTCGGCGCGGGTGCGGGCGATAAAGGCCTGGATTCCCTCGCGCACCTCGCGCGGGGTTCCGACCGCGGCGGCCTGCCCGATATGATCGAGCATGGCGCGCGCCGGGGCGGGGAGGGTGTCGGTGTAATTCTCGACCGGCGGCGGGAGCCTGCCGGGATTGCCGGTGCGCAGCCGCACGAAGCTCTGCTGCTGGGAAGAGGCGAGGAGGCGCGCCTCGCTGCTGCTGGACGCGCAGAAGACGTTCATCGCGACCATCACATGCGGTCTCTCGAGCGCCTCGGAAGGCTGGAAGTCGCGGCGGTAGAGCTCGAGCGCGGCGTCGAGGTGGTCGGGCGCGAAATGCGCGGCGAAGGCATAGGGCAGGCCGAGCTTCGCGGCTAGCCCTGCGCCGAAGAGGCTGGAGCCGAGCATCCACAGCTCGACCTTGGCGCCGAGGCCCGGCGTGGCGGCGATCGGCAGTTCGACATCGCCCGTCAACAGCGCGCGCAATTCGAGCACGTCCTGCGGGAAATGCTCGGCAGCCTGGTGGAGGTTCTTGCGCAGGGCGCGCTGCAATTCCGGCCCCGCCCCCGGCGCGCGGCCGAGGCCGAGGTCCACGCGGCCCGGGAAGAGCGCGTCCAATGTGCCGAACTGTTCGGCGATCTGGAACGGGGTGTGATTGGGCAGCATGATCCCGCCCGAACCGATGCGGATGGTGCTGGTCGCATTGCCGATATGGGCGAGCACGACCGAGGTCGCCCCGCCCGCAATTCCCTCCATCGCGTGATGTTCGGCGACCCAGAATCGCTTGCACCCCGCTCGCTCGGCGGCGCGGGCGAGGTCGGTGGCGGCGGCGAAGGCCTCGGGCAGGGTCCCGCCTTCGCGGACGGGCACGAGGTCGAGGACGGAAAATCGGGTCATGGTTGCGGCTCCTCTCCCGACCCATTGTCCACTTCCGGCGCGAGCTGCGCAAGGTAATCGCGCGCGGTCTGCGCGGCGAGGCTGTCGGGCTGGGTGGCGATGACCGATTCCCAGCTTTCGCGCGCCGCCCGTTCGCGGCCCGAAAGCACCGCGATCACCCCCGCCTCGAGCCCGACCGCGCCGTCCATCGGGGCGTGTTCGACCGCCCGCTCGATCGCGTCCTGCGCTTCGCCGAGCCGGTCCATGCGCCGCAGCAGGGTCGCCTCGAGCAGCCACGCCTCGCCGCTTGTCGGCGCGAGCCGGGTCGCGCTGCGCAGCGCGGCGAGCGCTTCGTCGCCCCGCTCGAGCGCCACGAGGGCGCGGCCCCGGTCGAGCGCGGCGAGCGCTTCGAGGCTGGCGGAGGACGCCGCCCGCGCAGCGCGTTCGGCGGCGGCGAGCAGCAGCACCGCGCCTTCCGGGTCGCCGCCGGCCAACGCCGCATTGCCCGCCATCGCCCCGAAGCGCGCGCGGGTTCGCGCCTCGTCCGCCGGGGTCCCGTCGCGCGCGGCGAGGAAGGCGGCGCGGGCATCGTCCCACAGGCCCAGCTCGGTCGCCGCAAGGCCGAGGCAGTGATTGGCGATCACGCGCTCCTCGCCCGCCACCGCGTCGCGGCGGATCTGCGCCTGCGCGTGCGCGCGCGCCGGGTCGGAGGCGACCTGTTCGAGGCATCCCTTGAGCCATTCGCTGACCGGATCGAGCGGCACCTCGACGGACGTTTCCGGGCGCGGCGGGCGGTTGACGAGTTCCTGGGGCTCGCCCGCGATCCCGCCCGCCTGCGGGTTGGGGCCGACTTGCAGCAGGAGGGCGATAAGCAGGGACATGGGAAGGCTCACAAGACAGGGGCGGACGCAGGAACGGTCAGAGCAGGGCGGCGACGGTCCGCCGCAGCAGCGCGAGATCGGATTCGCGGCTGAGGCGATGGTCGCCGTGCTTTACCAGCGTCACCTGTATGTCGTCCGAACGCAGCGCCTCGGCGAGCCTGAGGCTAACCTCCCAGGGCACGTCCGCATCGTCCTGCCCGTGAAGCAGGCGCACGGGGCAGTCGATCGCGATCTCCCGGCCCAGCCGCATGTGGTGTTCGGCATCGGCGTAAAAGCCCGGATGGGTCGGCGTCGGCTCGGGGCCATAGGGATTGTCCTCGTAGACGATCTCGCCCGCGGCAAGCCGCGCACGCTGCTGTTCGCAATAGCCCCAGCGGGTGAAATCGGGCGCGGCCGCGATGCCGACCATTCCGGCGAGCCTTGCGCCCAGCGCCTCGCCCACCAGCAGCATCAGCCAGCCGCCCATGGACGAGCCGACAAGCAGGACAGGAGCGCTCACATACGCCGCCACCAGGGCCAGCACCTCGTCCCGCCAGCGCGACAGCGTGCCCTCGGCGAAAATGCCCGAACTTTTGCCGCAGCCCGAATAATCGAGCAGCAGCGCCGCGCGGCCCTCTTCGCGGGCGTGGTCGAACAGCGCGGTCGCCTTGCTCCCGGCCATGTCGGACATGTAGCCGGGCAGGAAGACGAGGCAGGGTCCGTTTCCCTCGGCGAGGCGGAAGGCGATGCGGCGGCCGTCGCCCATGTCGTGAAATCGAATGTCGTTCATGGGCTGCGACCATGCCCGTCCGGAACCCGGACACGCAAGCCCTCGCGCGGATGAGCGCGCTTGTCACAGCTTCGACACCAAGCGCGATTATCGGCCGTCCGCATGATCAAGAACAAACCGGCCGCCCCGGCCCCCGAAGCCGCCGCCCCTTCCGCCATCTCCACCGTCTCGCGCCGCGGCCTGTTCGCGCTGGCGGGAGCGGCCTCCGCGCTCGCCGCGACGCCTGCGGGCGCGCGCACATGGGGCAGCGGCTTCACCCACGGCGTCGCCAGCGGCGAGCCGCAGGGGACAAGCGTGCTGTTATGGACCCGCTTCGTCGCCGACGCGGAAACCGAGCTCGACTGGGAAGTGAGCGACAGCGCCGATTTCGCCCGCATCGCGTCCGCCGGCAAGGTCACGGCCTCGCCGAACCGCGACTGGTGCGCCAAGGCGATTGCGAACGGGCTCGAGCCGGATCGCTGGTATTTTTACCGCTTCACCGCGCCGGGCGGGGCGACCAGCGACATCGGTCGCACCCGCACGCTGCCGCAGGGGCCGACGCGGACATTCCGCCTCGCGGTGTTTTCCTGTTCCAATTTCGGTTTCGGCTGGTTCAATTCCTATGCCCATGCCGTCGAAGCGAACGATTGCGACCTTGCGGTGCATCTGGGCGACTACATCTACGAATATGGCAAGGGCACCTATCCCTCGGGCGCGCAGATGCATGCCGACCGGGCGCTCGCCCCCGACAGCGAGATCGTGACGCTGGCCGATTACCGCACCCGTTATGCGACTTATCGCGCCGATCCGGACCTGCGCCGCCTGCACCAGTCGCTGCCCATGATCGCCGTGTGGGACGACCACGAAAGCGCCAATGACAGCTGGAAGAACGGTGCCGAGAATCACCAGCCGGAGAGCGAAGGCCCGTGGGAAGCGCGCAAGGCGATCGCCAAGCGGGTCTATCGCGAATGGATGCCGGTGTCCGACGAGCCCTATGCCGCCTACGATATCGGCGACCTCGCGACGATCTTCCGCCTCGACACGCGGCTCGAAGGGCGCGACGAACAGCTCGATCTCGGCAAGGTGCTCGAAGGCGTGAGCGACCCCGAAGCCGCGATGCGCGCAATGGTCGCCTTCCGCGACGGCGACTGGTCGGATCCGCAGCGCCATCTGCTGGGCGCGACGCAGGAGCAATGGCTCGCCGAAGGCCTGGCCGCCTCCACCGCGCGCGGTGCCAAATGGCAGGTGCTCGCCCAGCAGGTGCTGATGGGCAACCTGAAAAGCCCCGCCGCGCTCACCGCGCAGATCGAGGGCAGCCTGCCCGATTTCGTCCGCCAGCGGCTCGCCGCCGCCGCCATGGCAAGCGAAGCGGGCCTGCCGCTCAACATGGATGCATGGGATGGCTATCCCGCCGCGCGCGAACGGGTGTTCACCGCCGCTCTCGAGGCCGATGCCAACCTGCTGGTGCTTGCGGGCGACACGCACAATGCCTGGGCGTTCGATCTCGATCATGCGGGCGCGAAGGTCGGCGTCGAAGTCGGCGTGCAGGGCACGACCTCGCCCGGTTTCGAAAGCTATCTCTCCTTCGTGAAACCCGGCGACCTTGCCGGCGCGCTGGTGGCCGAGAACGCGCAATTGCAATGGGCCGACACCTCGCAGCGCGGCTATATGGCGGTCGAACTGACCCCGGCGCGCGCGACCACCGAATTCCGCTTCGTCGACACCATCAAGACGCGCTCGACCCGCCTTGCGGGCACGAAGCGGGTGACGAGCGAGGCGGGCGCGCGAGTGCTCGAGGCTTAGGTTTCAGTCGCGGCTGAAAATCGCCTCGATCGGGAGGTCGAACACTTCGGCGATGCGAAAGGCGAGCGGGAGCGAGGGGTCGTAGCGGCCCTTCTCGATCGCATTGACGCTCTGGCGGCTGACGTCGAGTCGGTCGGCGAGATCGGCCTGCGACCAGTCGCGTTCGGCGCGCAGCACCTTGAGCCGGTTTTTCATCGCGCCGCCCTCATGCCGCGATGCCCCGCAGGCGGAACCAGTAATAGCTCGCGATCCAGCCGATCACCATGACGCCCACGATATTGTCGCTTTCGAGCGCGGGCAGGTCGGCGAACTTGCCTGCGATGATCCAGCCGCCATGGGTCAGCATGGTCGCGGCCACGGCGACGAGCGCGGCATTGGCCATGATCTGGAAGGCGTATTCCTCGGTGCAGCGCCGATCGATCGCGGAAGCGGCGGCGACGGCCAGGCTGACGAGCAGCGCGGCCACCGCCAGCACCGCCCCCTTGGCGAGGGGGCCGAGCTGGAGCGCCGCGTCGCCCGGCGGGTCGATTTCGGCGACCATCACCAGCCCGGCGATCAGCGGCAGGACAAGGAACCAGTCGAGGCGGTGAAGCGGCAGTTTCATGAGGTGTGCCTTTCGATTGGCGGGAGAGGGGCGGCGGCGAACGCCATGGCCGGTCGGCGCATCACACGCTCCCCCAGGTGCCGTGCTGCACCCGGTTCACCGCCGCGCCCACGATCAGGCCGAAGAACCACGCCACCGCGACCCACCACGCGTCGAGATGCACGACCAGGTCGGCGCTTTCGAGAAAGCCCCAGACCGAAGCGGCCGAGAGCGCAACGGCGGTCGCGACGAGCGACTGGCGCACGGTCAGCATGCGGAGGAACTCGTCCTCCTCCTCCACCATCAGCCGCCCGATCGCCCAGAACACGCCGATAATGGCAAGGCCCGGCAGCACGGCGAGCGCGACGCGCAGGGCGAACGGGCCGGACTGGTCGGCATCGAAGAAGGACAGCGAGGCGACCGCGACGAGATAGAGCGAAGTGAAGATCGCGACCCGTTTGACATAGCGTGCCTGGGCGAGCCCGCGGGTCGATCCGGGCGCCTGCCGGGCGCGGATCGAACGCTGGGCGGCGCGAATGACGGCGGCGAGCAGGGTGAGCGGGACGAGGGTGAGGGTGAGCATCGTCGCGCGTCCCTCGACCGCGCCGGTCGCGGCGAGCAGGCCGAGACCCACGGACGAGGCGACGAACAGCGCAGCCCAGAAGGAGGGCCCGCGTCCGAGGAATCCGTGGCGCGGATCGGCGCCGGGCCGGGAGGGGGCGGATTCGGGAGGGGCGGCGTTCATTGCAGGCATCCGCGCGAACACGGCGTGTCGACCTGAAGGTTCCCCCACGCCGCGCCGGTAAGCCCGAAGACGACTCCGGCGCTTGCCGCATCACTCATTTCCTGCACTTGGCAGACGACGGCGGCAACAATGATGATCCCGGCCCATGCGAGCGAGCGGATGGTGGTGCTGTTGGACATGATGACAAGCTCCCTTTCATCTATGGAAAGGTTCCTTGTCACACCGCACCGCTAATGTCAAGGTAACTTTCCAAAAAGGAGCGCGTGCTTTGCCGACCCCGTATGAACAAGGTGAACTTGCGCGTGACAATCGGCTGTTGGGCAACTATTTCGGGCCCATGGCGGATGCGCTGACCACGGCCCTTACGACCACCTTCGGTTTCCGGGGGCGGGCCCTCGCGCGTTAGCGACAGGCTCCGCCGCCCGGCCGTCGGGCGGTGCGGTGTCCTCCCGAAACGGCCGTTTCCAAGGCAACACCGCTCTTCCGGTGCGTAAGGCTTTGTGGCAGGGCGCATCGCAACACGAGACGAAACTGCCAGGACGATGACCGAACTTCTCAAGATCAGCCTGCCCGACGGCTCGGTGCGCGAGATGGAGCCGGGTTCGACCCCTGCCGACGTCGCCGCCGCGATCGGACCCGGCCTTGCCAAGGCCGCGCTCGCCGCCAAGGTGAACGGCGAGGTGCGCGACCTGTGTCGCCCCTTCGACAGCGATTCCGAACTCGCCCTGATCACCGCGCGCGACGAGGAAGAAGCGCTCGAACTGGTGCGCCACGATTACGCCCACATCCTCGCCGAGGCGGTGCAGGCGCTGTGGCCGGGCACGCAGATCACCTTTGGTCCGGCGACCGATGACGGTTTCTATTACGACGTGAAGGCACCGGATAACCGCGAGCCGTTCTCGATGGACGACCTTCCCGCCATCGAAGAAAAGATGCGCGCGATCATCAAGGCGGACAAGCCGCTGCGCCGCGAAGTGTGGAGCCGCGAGAAGCTGATCGAAAAGTGGGAGAGCGAGGGCGAGACCTTCAAGGCCGAATGGGCGAAGGAACTGCCCGAGAACGAGGAACTGACGGTCTATTGGTCGGGCGATGACTGGCTCGACATGTGCCGCGGCCCGCATCTCGAATCGACCGGCAAGCTCGACCCGCAGGCGTTCAAGCTGATGCGCGTCGCCGGGGCGTACTGGCGCGGCGATCAGCGCAACGCGCAGCTTACCCGCATCTACGGCACCGGCTGGCTCAACAAGAAGCAGCTCAATGCGCACCTCACCCGGCTGGAGGAAGCGGCCAAGCGCGACCACCGCAAGCTGGGACGCGAAATGGACCTGTTCCACTTGCAGGAAGAGGCGCATGGCAGCGTCTTCTGGCATCCAAAGGGCTATCGCATCTGGCGCGAGCTGGAGGCCTACATGCGCCGCCGGATGGATGCGGGCGGCTATCGCGAGATCAAGACCCCGCAGGTGATGGATGCGCGCCAGTGGGAACAATCCGGTCATTGGGGCAAGTATCGCGAGAACATGTTCGTCATACCCGACGAGGTACCCAATACGGAGGAAGGCGCGGAGCTGATCTCCAAGGATGCCGACTGGATGGCGCTGAAGCCGATGAACTGCCCTGCGCACGTGCTCGTTTTCAAGCAGGGCATCACCTCCTATCGCGACCTGCCGATCCGGCTCGGCGAGATGGGCTGCTGCCACCGCAACGAACCGCACGGCGCGCTCCACGGGTTGATGCGCGTGCGCCAGTTCACGCAGGACGACGCGCACATCTTCTGCACGGAAGGCCAGGTGGTCGAGGAAGTGCGCAAGTTCTGCGAGCTTGCCGACAGCGTCTACCAGCATTTCGGCTTCACCTACGAGATCAAGCTCGCGACCCGGCCCGAGCAGCGTTACGGCTCGGACGCGGACTGGGACAAGGCGGAACAGGAACTGCGCGATGCCGTCGCCGAAGCGGGGATGGCGAATGACGAATTCGGCTGGGAGGAACTGCCGGGCGAAGGCGCGTTCTATGCGCCCAAGCTCGAATGGCACCTGACCGATGCGATCGGGCGGACCTGGCAGGTCGGCACGATCCAGTCCGATCGCGTCCTGCCCGAAAGGCTCGATGCGACCTATGTCGGCGAGGACGGCGACAAGCACCGCCCGGTCATGCTGCACCGCGCGATCTTCGGCTCCTATGAACGCTTCATCGGCATATTGATCGAGCATTACGCCGGGCGGCTTCCCGCATGGCTCGCGCCGGTGCAGGCGGTCGTGGCGACGATCGTGTCGGATGCCGACGATTACGCGAAGGAAGCGACCGCCAAGCTCGAAACGGCGGGGCTGCGCGTCGAAAGCGATCTTCGCAACGAGAAGATCAATTACAAGGTGCGCGAACACTCGCTCGCCAAGGTCCCCTACCTGCTGGTGGTGGGCAAGCGCGAGGCAGAGGAAGGCACCGTCGCGATGCGCATTCTGGGCGAAAAGGAACAGCGCGTCCTGCCGCTGGACGAAGCGATCGCGCTGATCGGCGAGGCGGCGATGCCGCCCGATGCGCGCGACTAGCACTTGGAGGAGCTTGGCGGGTTCAGCACGGCGCAGACCGCGCTTGCCGTGGCTGCGACGCTCGGCGCGGCCTTCATACGCGGGCTGACCGGCTTCGGCTTCGGCATATTGCTGGTCCCCGTTCTCGCGCTCGCTCTCACCCCGGTCGAGGCGGTGCTGTCGATCAACATCATGGCGGGCCTGCTCGCGCTGACCGAGATCCAGGTGATCCTGCGCGAGGCGGAGCGCAGCGCGCTCACCATCGGTGCGCTGGTGGTGGTGGCGACCGCGCCCGGGCTGATCCTGCTCGATGCAACGCCGCCGGACCTTGCCCGCCTGCTGATCGCGCTGATCGCTCTGTCGGCCTTCGCCGCCGTTCTCGCCCCCCGGCGCGGCCCCGAACAGCCGGGCGCGGCGACCACTGCGGCAGTCGGCTTGTCGGCGGGCCTGCTGACGGGCTTTGCCGCCATGCCCGGTCCGCCGGTCGTGCCCTATTATGTCGGGCGCGACATTCCGCGCGTCACCTCGAAAGCCTCGATGATCGGGATATTCGGCCTTGCCGCGATGGCGGGAATCGGGTCGGGCGCGGCGATCGGCGTGCTCGAATGGCGGATCGTGATCTTGAGCCTCGCGCTGTTTCCGCTGGTCCTGCTGGGCAACTGGATCGGCAGCCGCGCTTTCGGCACGGTCGGCGATCCGGTCTGGCGAACGAGCGTGGGCGTCGTGCTGGGCGCGGCGGCTTTGGCGGCGCTGCTGCGCGCGCTCTAAGCTAAAGGATAATCAGTCACAGCGGCAGCGGCTGACCCGCGAGGATCAGCGCGAGAGCGCATCCCGACACGATGACGGTGCGAAGGATGTCTTCCTGCCGGATCGCAATCTGCGTGCGCGTAAGGGCAATGGCTCTGCTCATGGATTCAGTGTCGCCCGCAAACCCTAACGAAGCGTTAAACCGCGCTCGGCATTTGCTGGCTGGCGCAGTGGAATCCGCCTCCGCCTGCCAGCACGGCATCGGCGGGCAGGCCAACCGTCTCGCGTTCGGGAAAGAGCTGAGCGATCGCCTTCACCCCGGTATCGTCATGGGGCGAGCCGAAAGTCGGCACGACCACCAGATTCGAAGTGATCGCGAAATTGACATAGCTTGCCGGTTCGACCCGTCCCTCGCGTTCGATCCGCCCGGGCGACGGGATGCGCACGACCTGTATCCCGGCCTCGGCAGCGCGGCTTGCGGCGTCCTCGTAGATCGCCGCATTGGGATCTGCGCGCCCGCTCGCCTGGGGCACGACCAGCCGGTTCTCGCCCACGAAGCGCGCGAGATTGTCGACATGGCCATCGGTGTGGTCGTTGACCAGCCCCTCGCCAAGCCAGACGATCCGCGTGAACCCCAGATGCTCGGCCAGTTCCGCCTCGATCCGCTCGCGGGTCATGGCCGGATTGCGATTGGGATTGAGCAGGCATTGCTCGGTCGTGACGGCAAGCCCGGTCCCGTCCGTGTCGAGCGCGCCCCCTTCGAGGATCATCGGCGAATGCGTCACCGTCAGCCCGGCATCGCGGGCGATGGCCTCGCCCACCTGCTCGTCGCCGGGCATTTCGTATTTGCCGCCCCAGCCGTTGAAAGCGAATCGGCGGGCAATGCGCTCACCGCCTTCGGACACCACCAGCGGGCCGGTATCGCGCAGCCAGATATCGCCATAAACGCGCCGCTCGATCGTCACCGCATCGCTCACCAGCGCGCGGGCGCGCGCCACGTTTGCCGCGTCGCGCACCAGCAGGCGGACGGACTGCGCGCTCTCGGCCACGGCGCTGGCGAAGTCGGCGATCTGTTCCTGCGCGGCGCCCAGAAAGCCCGGCCATTCCTCGGCCAAGTGGGGAAAGCCGATCCACAGCCAGTCCTGCTTCGCCCATTCGGGCGGCATCCGTGCGGCCATGGCCCGGCTCTTCCTTGTCGCTCAGCAGCCCGCGTCGGAGGCGGAGCAGCTTTCATCGCGCACGGCGCGGAATTCGTCGCCCTCGTTCCAGTTCGGCCAGCTCGTGCTCATCGCGAGCGTGCGGCCGATGCGGTAATAAAGGTCGAGATCGGCCATCACGCCCGACCAGTCCCAGTTCTCGTCATATTCGTCCTTGGGGCCGTGATAGCGATTGGCGCGGTAATCCTCGGCAACCGCCTCGCCCGCTTCGCGCCCGCCATCGATCAGGTCTTCGCCCCCGTCGATATAGAGCATCGGCACGCCCTGCTTGGCGAAGGCGAAATGGTCCGAACGGTAGTAATAGCCCGCCTCCGGAGAGGGGTTGGGCGTCGCCACCCTCCCATCGCTTTCCAGCGCGGCTTCGAGAAAGGTGTCGAGCTGCGACTTGCCCGGACCGACCACGGTGACGTCCTTTGCCGGGCCGGCCATCAGGAAGGCGTCCATGTTGATCCCGCCCACGGTCCGATCGAGCGGAAAGACCGGGTTCGAGGCATAGTAATAGGCGCCGAGCAGGCCCGATTCCTCCGCCGTCACGGCAAGGAATACGAGGCTGCGCCGCGGCGCGCCCGCCTTGGCGTGGGCTTCGGCAAGAGCGACCAGCGCCGCCGTGCCGGTGGCATTGTCGACCGCGCCATTGCAGATGTCGTCGCCATCGGGCGCGGGCGTGCAGCGGCCGAGGTGATCCCAGTGCGCTGTGTGAATGACATATTCGTCCGCCGCCTCGCTGCCGGGCAGGATGCCGATCACATTGCGCGAGGAAAAGCTGCGGCTGTCACTGGAAAAGCTGGTCGATGCCTTCAGCCCCAGTTCCACGGCCTCGAAATCCTCCTGCTTTGCCGCCTGCGACAGCGAGTCGAGATCCTCGCCTGCCGCGGCGAGGATTTCGCGCGCGACATCTTTTTGCACCCAGCCGTTCATCCTGGTGCGCGGCGGGGGATTGTCGCCATATTGCGGATAGGCCTGCGGGCCCGACCACGAACTTTCGACGACATTCCAGCCATAGCTCGCCGGTTCGGTGTCGTGGACGATCAGCGCGGCGGCCGCGCCCTGCCTTGCGGCCTCTTCATACTTGTATGTCCAGCGTCCGTAATAGGTCATCGCCTTGCCGCCGAAGGTTCCGGTCAGCCCCGGCGTTTCCCAGTCGGGATCGTTGACGAGGATGACCACTGTCTTGCCGGTGACATCGATGCCTTCATAGTCGTTCCAGCCGCGTTCGGGCGCGTTGATACCATATCCGACGAACACCATTTCGCTGCCCGCGATCTGCGTCGCGGCCTCCTCGCGATAGGTCACGCCGACCCATTCGGGCCCGTATTCATAGGCCAGCGCGCTGTCGCCGCCGGTGATCGTGAGCGGGGCGAAATCCCTGCCCGTGATCTCGACCAGCGGGACGTCCTGCACCCAGCTGTCGCCGTTTCCGGGTTCGAGCCCGGCGGCCTCGAACCGTTCGGTGAGATAGGCGACCGTTTTCGACTCGCCCTCGGTCCCCGGCATCCGGCCCTCGAAACTGTCCTGCGAGAGCGTTTTCGTGACCGTCTTCATCGTCTCTTCGGACAGCTCGCCCGATTCGATGTCTGGAATGTCGAGCGCGGTTTCGGCCGAATCCATGCCCGGAAAGGCGGCGTCGCATGCGCCGAGCGTAAGCGCCCCGAGCATGGCGGCGGCGCGCAGAGCGAAAGCTCGTTTCATGTCCCTTGCGATCCCTTTTTCCGCTTGATCGCGGTTCTCTTGCAGAGGCGCACGCGATCGGCAAGCGGAGCATGGTTGCGAGAGCGGCGCGAGGCGACCAAGAGGAAGCCATGTCAGATCGAGCCGACTGGAACGCAGCGCTGGAGCGGGCGCGGGCCAATGCTCCCTTCCTCGCGCGGGCGCTCGATCGCCAGCCGGATCTCGCCGCCCTGCTTGCCGCCGGGAAGGGCGAGGCGGCGCTCGATTGGGCGAAGGCGCAGGGGCAGGAGGCACAGGTCGAAGCGGCGCTGCGGCGCGAACGGCTCGGCCTTGCGACCGCGCTGGCGGTTGCGGACCTTGCCGGGGCCTTCCCGCTCGCGCGGATCATGGCAGAACTGACAGCCTTTGCCGACCGCGCGCTGGACCGCGCGATCCGCGCCGCCATCCTCGAGCGCACGGGTGCGGACAGTGCGGACGGATTCGTGGCGCTCGCCCTCGGCAAGCAGGGCGCGGGCGAGCTCAACTATTCCTCCGACATCGACCCCATCCTGCTGTTCGATCCCGACCGCCTGCCCCGGCGCGAGCGCGACGACCCGGGCGAGGCGGCGCAGCGTTATGCGCGGCGGGTGGTGCGGCTGCTGTCCGAGACGACTTCGGACGGCTATGTCCTGCGGGTCGACCTGCGCCTTCGCCCGGCGAGCGAGATCAGCCCGCCCGCCGTTCCGATCGCCTCCGCGCTCGCCCATTACCAGGGGCAGGCGCTCGCGTGGGAGCGCGCCGCTTTCGTCCGCGCGCGGGCGGCTGCGGGCGATATTGCGCTGGGCGAGGAATTCCTCGCCGCGACGCGCCCCTTCGTATGGCGACGCCATCTCGACTTCGGTGCGATCGCGGAAATCCGCCGCCTGACCAAGCGGATCCGCGAGGAACACGAGGGCCCGCCCGGTCCCGGCCCCGGCTTCGACGTGAAGCGCGGGCGCGGCGGTATCCGCGAGATCGAATTCTACGCCCAGACGCTCCAGCTCATACACGGCGGGCGAGATCCGTCGCTCAGGGTTCTGGGCACGCGCGAGGCGCTCGATGCGCTTGCCGCCGCCGGGCACGTGGGCGCGAAGGAGGCGCGGGTGCTGGGCGAGGGCTATGACCGCCTGCGCGTGGTCGAGCACCGCCTGCAGATGGTCCACGACCGCCAGACCCATTCGCTGCCCGAAAGCACCGAGGCACTGGACGCGGTCGCCCGGCTCGACGGGCTGGCGGACAGCGCGGCGCTGGTGGCGGAACTGGAGGCGCTCACCGCGCGGACGGGGGCCATCTACGATGCGCTGATTCGCGAGGACGAGCAAGCAACGCCTCCTGCGCCCGCCCCGGCTACCCGGCCCGAGCCCGCGCACGATCGGGGCGTACGCGCCGAGCGCATGGCACGGCTCGAAAGGCGGATGGAGGGCTGGCGCGACGGCCGTTACCAGAGCTTGCGCTCGCCCCAGGCGCTCGCCGCTTTCGATGCCATCGCCCCGACCCTTGCCGAAGCCTTCCTCGCCGCCGACGATTCCGAACGCGCGCTGGTGCGCTGGGAAAGCGTGCTCGACCGGGCGAGTTCGGCGATCAACCTGTTCCACCTGCTGAAAGCGCGCCCCGACCTGCTCGACCGGCTGATTTCGGCGCTCACCCTCGCTCCCGTCCTCGCCGACGAGCTGGCCCGGCGGCCCGACCTGCTCGACATCCTGCTCGACCGCGCGGCCTCCCGCCTTCCGCGTTCCCTCGAGGCGATCATGGGCCGGATCACGGCCGCCGCCGCACGCGAGGATTACGAGGCGTTGCTCGATGCGATCCGCGTGGTGACGGGCGAGGTGCGTTTCGCGCTCGGCGTGGAGCTGATCGAGGGGCTTGCGGACCCGCTCGATGTCGCCGCCTCGCTGTCGCGCACCGCCGAGGCCGCGCTGCGCCTCGCCCACGCGGCGACGGCCGAGGAATTCGCGCATACGCACGGCCGGATCGCAGGCAGCGAGCTGATCGTGCTCGGGCTCGGGCGATTCGGCGGCGGGGCGCTGACCCATGCCTCCGATCTCGACATCGTCTATCTTTTCACCGGCGATTTCGCTGCGCAGTCGGACGGGACGCGGCCGCTCGGCGCAACGCATTACTTCAACCGCCTCGCCAGCCGGGTGAGCGCGGCTCTGTCCGTGCCCACGGCGGAAGGCGCGCTTTACGAGATCGACACGCGCCTGAGGCCGCAGGGCGCGCAGGGGCCGCTCGCGGTGAGCTGCGAGGCTTTCGCCAAGTACCAGCGCGAGGCGGCGTGGACGTGGGAGCACATGGCGCTTGCCCGGGCGCGGGTGCTGGTCGGGTCCGAAGAAACGCGCGAGGAGGTCGAGACACTGATCGCCGATGTCCTGTTCCGCCCGCGCGATCCGGAGGACCTGCGCGAATCGGTGCTGGAGATGCGCGACACCATGGCGCTGCACAAGAAACCCGGCGGCGTGCTCGATGTGAAGCTGCAGCGCGGCGGGCTGGTCGACTTCGAATTCCTCGTCCACTACCTCCAGCTGCGTGGCGGCAGGGCGCTGGCCGAGACGCATCCGGCGACCTTTTCCGCCGATCTCGGCACGGCGATCCCGGCGCTCGTCGCCGCGGGCCTGCTGCCCGAGGGCTTCCGCGAGGACTACGACCTGATGACCCGTCTGCTGGTCGCCGGGCGCCTGCTTGCGCCGGGCGGGAGCGAGCCCCCCCCGCTCGCCGCGCGCGCGCTGGCGCGGGCCTGCCGGGCGGCGGATTATGCAAGCCTCTTGCGCGCGCTCGGGCAGGCGCGGCAAAGGGTGGCGCAGACCTGGCACGCGATTCTCGGCCAGGACATCACCAACCAGCAGGGGAACTGAGACATGAGCGACTTTCCGCAAGCGGGCGATGCCATGCCTGACATCGCGATGGAAACGCCGGATGGCGGCAGCGTGAAGCCTTCGGATTTCAAGGGCAGGAAGCTGGTCGTCTTCTTCTATCCCAAGGACAACACGCCCGGTTGTACCACCGAGGCCAAGGATTTCTCCGCGCTCAAGGGCGAATTCGACGCGGCCGGCGTGGCGCTGCTCGGCGTGTCGAAGGATTCGGCGAAGAAACACCAGAACTTCATCGCCAAGCACGACCTCACCACCCCGCTCGCGACCGATGCGGAAGAAGGCGGCCTGTCCGACGCGCTCGGCGTGTGGACCGAAAAGCAGATGTACGGGAAGACCTATATGGGCATGGTGCGCACGACCTATCTCGTCGATGCGCAAGGCAAGATCGCGCAGGTCTGGCCCAAGGTGAAAGTCAAGGGCCACGCCGAGGAGGTGCTGGCCGCGGCGAAAGCGCTTTGAGCCGCGCCGGCGTCGCCACCGAGAGCGTTGCGAGCGCGATCCGCAGCGCGCTGCTGACACCCGATCCGCGCGGCAAGTGCTTCGCCACGCGTGCCGTGGCTAGGGCTTGGCGGCGGGGCAATCTCGCCTTGTCCTTCGATACCGCCATGCCCGATCGGCCGGCCTGGCCCGACGAGCCGGAATTGCTGCCGCCGAACCGGATGCCCAAGCGGGGCAAGTTCGGGTCCGAGCGCGCGCGGATCGCCCTATGGCATTCCCTCGCCCATATCGAATTCGTCGCGATCGACCTCGCGCTCGACATGGCGGGGCGGTTCGGGGGCGAGATGGGCGAGGAATTCGTGAGCGATTTCCTCTCGGTCGCCGCCGATGAGGCGATGCATTTCGCGCTGCTGGCGAGAAAGCTCGAATCGCTCGGGAGCCATTACGGCGCGCTGCCCGCCCATGCCGGGCTGTGGGAGGCGGCGAGGGAGACGCGCCATGACGTCGCCGCGCGGCTCGCCGTGGTGCCGATGGTGCTCGAAGCGCGCGGGCTCGACGTCACACCGGCGACGCTGGAGAGGGTCGAGGCGGCGGGCGACGCGCACGGCGCGAAAATCCTTTCGAGGATCCTTGACGACGAAATCCGCCATGTCGCTCTGGGGACCAAGCATTTTCTCAAAGTGGCAGAGACTCTTGGAAATGCGCCGGAATCGCTGTGGAAGCACCTCGTGCGGACCCATTTTCGCGGCAAGGTTAAGCCGCCATTTAACGACTCGGCGCGCCTTGCAGCCGGTTTGTCCCGAGAATTCTACACAAATGTTGCGCCCTGAAATTTTGTCCCGATAACCCAGCCTCGCCCAACCGCCCGGGCCGTGCCGGGGGCGATACGGGCAGCAAGGCGTGCGAGAGAGACGCGCCGGGATAGCGAAAAGGCGCGTAATCGCGCCGCAACGAAGGACCGGGTCACTATGAGCGCGACCGTGCTTGCCAAATTCACCAGGATTACCGCCGTGCTGGCGGCTGCCACCGGCCTTGCCGCGGCAAGCCCCGTAATGGCAGGTAGCGCCGCCAATGCGGCCACCGCTGCGAACGCCAATGCGGCCACCGCCAACAGCGCCGGTTCGGCCAGTGCGGCATCCGGCAATGCCGCTGCCGATGTGACCGAGCCTGTGCGCGAGGAAAAGGGCAGGAGCTTGACGGAGGGCGATCCGCGCTTCCGCCAGCTTTTCGCCAGCTGGCGCTCGCTCGATACCAAGGGGCCGGGCGCGCCGGTCGAGCAGCCCGTCATCTCGATACCCTCGCGCATGCCCTTGTCGGGCTTTCGCATGACGAGCGATTACGGGATGCGCACCCACCCGGTGCTGGGTCGGCGCAAGCGTCACAAGGGCGTCGATCTGGCCGCGCCGACGGGCACGCCGGTCTATGCCACCGCCGACGGCATGATCGGCCGGGCCGAATATTCGCGTTCCTACGGTCTCGTCATCTACGCCGATCATGGCGCGGGCCTCGAAACGCGCTATGCCCATCTGTCGAAACTCGCGGTCGCCGAGGGCGAGCGCGTGCGGAAGGGCGACCTCATCGGCTATGTGGGATCGACCGGGCGTTCGACCGGGCCGCACCTCCACTACGAGGTCCGCAAGGACGGGGTTGCAGTCAATCCGATTCCCTATATGGTGGAAACCGAAACGCAGGTCGCCGCGGCGGATCGCCCCGAGCTGACCGGCCAGGGCGGCGAATAGGCACTTCGCCCCCACGACCGTTTGCCCGCTAGCAGCGGGCCGGACATTGGAGAGGGTGTCCGAACATGGGCGGCGGGTTTTCCCGCCGCCTTTTTTGTTGCGCCGGCGGGTTTTCCCGCCGCCTTTTTTATTGCGCCCTCGCGGTTGCTGTTCGTCCTTTCGCGTCCGCAGGCAAGTTGTTCCGAGCAACCGATTCCCCCTTGCCCGCGCCGCGCGCGCGGTTAGGTTCGGACCCCGAGAGAGCGCGCCCCGTTCGCCAGCCGAACGAGGGTGCCCCTTTGGGAGACACATCATGAGCCTGCATCCGACCGCGCATGCCGCGAGCCGCCCCGATCACCCCGCCGTGATCATGGCCGGGACCGGCGAGACGATCACTTTCCGCCAAATGGAGGGCGAGGCCAACCGCTTTGCCCACCTGCTGCGCGCCCACGGCCTCGGCCCGAACGAGGGCGGGGGCGATGCCTTCGCGGTGCTGCTGGAAAACCGGGTCGAGTATTTCACGCTGATCTGGGGCTCGCAGCGTTCGGGCACGATGCTGGTGCCGATCTCCACCCGCCTGACCGCGCCCGAAATCGCCTATATCCTCCGCGACAGCGAGGCAAAGCTGCTCATCACCTCGAACGCGTTTGCAGACGTGCTCGAAGGCGTCCGGCGCGAATGTCCCGATCTCGACGTGCTGGTGATGGACGGTGAGGGCGAGGAGGGCTTCGCCGCCGCGCTCTCCGCCCAGAGCGCCGAGAGGATCGAGGACGAGAGCGCAGGCAGCGTGATGCTCTATTCCTCGGGCACGACCGGGCGGCCCAAGGGCATCCGTCCCGCCCCGCCCGCCGATCCCGACCCGCAGGCCGCCGTCCCGCTGATGGGGCTCGCGGTGATGGGGGCGGGAATGCCGACCGACGGGTCGATGGTCTATCTCTCCCCCGCCCCGCTTTATCACGCGGCGCCCATCGGCTGGTGCTCGACCGCGCACAGGCTCGGTGGGACCGTGGTGATGATGGAGAAGTTCGAGCCCGAGGCCGCGCTCGCCGCGATCGAGAAATACAAGGTCACCGACAGCCAGTGGGTCCCGACCCACTTCGTGCGTTTCCTCAAGCTCGACCCCGAACTGCGCACGAAATACGACCTGTCCAGCCACCAGCGCGCCCTCCACGCCGCCGCGCCCTGCCCGGTCCCGATCAAGCGGGAGATGATCGAGTGGTGGGGGCCGATCGTGAATGAATATTATGCCGGCAGCGAAAGCATCGGCATGACCATGGTGCGCTCGGAGGACTGGCTCACCCATCCCGGCAGCGTGGGCAAGGCGATCTACGGCACGCTGCACATCTGCGGCCCCGACGGCGAGGAACTGCCCGCAGGCGAGGACGGGCTGATCTACTTCGAGAACGACCTCCTGCCGACCTATCACAACGACCCCGCCAAGACGCGCGAGGCGATGCATCCGAAAGGCTGGATGACGCTGGGCGACATCGGCCACGTCGACGAGGACGGCTTCCTCTACCTCACCGACCGCAAGAGCCACATGATCATCTCCGGCGGGGTCAACATCTACCCGCAGGAGATCGAGAACCTCCTCGTCACCCACGGCAAGGTGATGGACGCCGCCGTGATCGGCGCGCCCGACCCGGATCTCGGCGAAAAAGTCGTCGCAGTGGTGCAGCCGATCGACATGGGCGAGGCGGGCGAGGCGCTCGAGGCCGAACTGCGCGATTTCCTCGCCCCGCAGCTTGCCCGGATCAAGATGCCCAAGCTGTTCGATTTCCGCCCCGACCTGCCGCGCGAACAGAACGGCAAGCTCTACAAGCGCGAGCTGCGCGACGAATATGCGGCGAAGGCCAAAGAGGGAGTGGACGCATAATGGCGAGCGCGAGCGACACGGCGAAGCCCGTCGTCCTCCCGCCCGAAACCGCGCGCGAGGTGATCGACCCCAAGGCCTATGCCGAATGGAACGGCCTGCTCGACACCTTCGACCGGCTGCGGGCCGAGACCCCGGTGGCGAAGGTCATGCCCGAGACCGAGGGCCTGTTCGAACCCTTCTGGCTGGTGACGAGCTATGATGAGGTCATGCGAATATCGAAGGACAATGCGACCTTTCTCAACAATCCGCGCCCCGTCGTTTTCAGCTTCAACCAGGCGATCGAATTCAGCCGCGCGGCGACGGGTTCGGACATGCTGGTCGATTCGCTGGTCGTGTTCGACGCGCCGGTGCATCCGAAATATCGCCGGCTGACGCAGGACTGGTTCATGCCGCGCAACCTCGCGCGGATCGAGGAAGAGGTCCGCGCACTCGCCCACCGGACGGTCGATGCGATGCTCGAGAAGGGCGGCGAGGTGGACTTCGTCAAGGAAGTCTCCGGCCCTTACCCCTTGCGCGTCGTCATGCAGATCCTCGGCGTGCCGCCGGAGGACGAGCCGCGCATGCAGATGCTCACCCAGCAGCTTTTCGGCGGGCAGGACGCGGATCTTTCGGGCTCGGGCGTGGAGAACATGACGCCCGAACAGGTGACCCAGCTCATCGCCGGGGCGGTGAAAAGCTTCGAGGATTACTTCGCCGTCCTCGCCGAGGATCGCCGCGCCCATCCGACCGAGGATGTCGCCAGCGTCATCGCCAATGCGACCGTCGACGGCAAGCCGCTGCCGCCGCGCGACATGGCGGGCTATTACATCATCGTCGCGACCGCCGGGCACGACACGACCAGCGCCTCGACCGCAGGCGCGATGATGGCGCTGGCGAACGATCCCGAGCAATGGGCGCGGGTCAAGGCCGACCGCTCGCTGCTGCCCGGCATCGTCGAGGAGGCGATCCGCTGGACCACGCCCGTGCAGCATTTCATGCGCACCGCGGCCAAGGATTGCGAAGTCGGCGGGCAGCAGGTGAGACAAGGCGACTGGCTGATGATCAACTATGTCGCCGCCAATCACGATCCCGTGCAATTCGATAATCCGCGCACATTCAACGCCGCCCGTTCGCCCAATCGCCATCTTGCCTTCGGCGCGGGCGCACACCAGTGCCTCGGCCTGCACCTTGCCCGGCTCGAAATGCGGATGTTGTTCGAGGCGCTGCTCGACAAGATCGCGCACGTCGAACCGGCGGGCGAGGCGAAGCGCGCGAACAGCACCTTCGTCGGCGGATTGAAGACCCTGCCGCTGCGGGTCACGCCGGAATAGACCGGGTCCCGCCCCGCAAGCCTCAGCCGAGCAATTTGCGGGCGATGGCGCGCACGTCCTCGCCCATGTCCTCGCGCTCCATGGCGAGCGCGAGCGTCGCCTCGACGAAACCGAGCTTGCTGCCGCAATCGTAGCGATTGCCCTCGAAGGTGACGGCGTGGAAGGGCTGGTTGCCGATCATCTTCGCCATGGCGTCGGTCAGTTGGATCTCTCCGCCTGCGCCTTTTCCCTGCGTTTCCAGCGTGCGCATCACTTCGGGCTGGAGGATGTAGCGGCCCGAGACGATCTTGTTGGAAGGCGCCTTGTCGACGGGCGGTTTTTCGACAAGGCCCTTTACCTCGGTCAATGCGCCATCGGTTTCGCCCGGATCGATCACGCCATAGCTCGAGACGGTTTCATGCGGCACTTCGAGCACGCTGATGAGGTTCCCGCCGACCTTTTCATAGGCTTCGACCATCTGCTTCATGCAGCCGGTCCCGCCCCTCTTCGCAATCATCAGTTCGTCGGGAAGGAAGATGGCGAAAGGCTCCTCACCCACGATCGCGCGCGCGCACCAGATCGCGTGGCCGAGCCCCATCGGGACCTGCTGGCGCACGGTGATGATGTCGCCGGGCACCGCGCGGGTCGGTTCGAGCACCGAGAGGTCCTTGCCACGCTCGTCCATCGTCGTCTCGAGTTCGAAGGCGATGTCGAAATGCTCGATGATCGCCGTCTTGCCGCGCCCGGTGACGAAGATCATCTGCTCGATCCCGGCCTCGCGCGCCTCGTCCACCGCATACTGGATCAGCGGGCGGTCGACGATCGGCAGCATTTCCTTGGGCACGGCCTTGGTCGCGGGCAGGAAGCGCGTACCGAGTCCCGCTACGGGAAAGACGGCTTTCTTGATCGGCCTTTTCGAGGTCATGAAGAAGCTCTCACTGATAGAAGTTGTCGCGTTCGCCACCGGAGCCTTCGTGGCCCTTGCCTCCACCAACGTCAACGACGCAAGGGCGATCCATCGCTTGCCGACCGCACGAGTTGCGCTGGTCCTGCGATCGGTTAAATGATCCGCCATGGACAAGCTGATCATTCGCGGTGGCCATCGCCTTTCGGGTTCGATCCCGATCTCGGGGGCCAAGAACGCCGCGCTCACTCTCATTCCCTGCGCCCTTCTGACGGACGAGCCGCTGACCCTGCGCAATCTGCCGCGGCTCGCCGATATCGACGGGTTCCAGCACCTTATGACGCAGTTCGGCGCATCGGTGGAAATCCACGGCAAGCGGCCGGAGGATTTCGGGCGGGTCGTGACCTTCGAGGCTTCGCGACTCACCTCGACGACGGCGCCCTATGACCTTGTGCGCAAGATGCGCGCCTCGATTTTGGTTCTCGGCCCGCTGCTGGCGCGCGCCGGGGAGGCGACGGTATCGCTGCCGGGCGGCTGCGCGATCGGGAACCGGCCGATCGACCTGCATCTCAAGGCTTTGGAGGCGTTCGGCGCGCATATCGAACTGGCGCAGGGCTATGTCCGGGCATATCAGGGCGATGGCGGGATGAAGGGGGGCGATTTCGACTTTCCCGTCGTCAGCGTCGGCGCGACCGAGAACGCGCTCATGGCCGCCGTTCTGGCCGAGGATACCTGCCGCCTGTTCAACGCCGCGCGCGAGCCGGAAATCGTCGACCTGTGCAACCTGCTGATCGCGATGGGGGCCGAGATCGAGGGCGTGGGAACCTCCGACCTCGTGATCCACCCGGCAAGGCGGCTGCACGGGGCGACCTACCGGGTCATGCCCGACCGGATCGAGGCGGGCTCCTATGCCTGCGCGGCGGCGATCACGGGCGGCGAGGTCCGGCTCGAAGGGGCGAAGGCAGGCGACATGCAGGCCACCATCCACGCCTTGCGCAATATCGGGGTGCATGTGAGCGAGGATGCGCGCGGGATCGACATCGCGGCGAACGGTGCCTTGCAGCCCGTCAATCTCACCACCGCGCCCTATCCCGGCCTTGCCACCGACATGCAGGCGCAGCTGATGGCGCTGGTCTGCCGCGCGGAGGGGACGAGCGTCCTGAAAGAGACGATCTTCGAAAACCGCTTCATGCACGTCCCCGAACTCGCCCGGATGGGCGCGGATGTCGCGACCGAGGGGCGCACCGCCATCGTCAAGGGCGTCGACCGCCTTACCGGGGCCGAAGTCATGGCGACCGACCTGCGCGCCTCGATGAGCCTCGTCATCGCTGCGCTCGCCGCAGAGGGCGAGACGCAGGTGCGGCGCATCTACCATCTCGACCGGGGCTATGAACGGCTGGAGGAAAAGCTCCAGCTGGCGGGCGCGGATATCGAGCGGGTGGACGACTAGGCGGGAACAATCGGCCCGGGCCCTGCGCTGTTCGGTGTAAACGGGAACACGCAGGAGGACCGACATGATCATCAGGCTCGCCGCCCTCG
The DNA here is from genome assembly GCF_040217515.1 of Erythrobacter sp. Classification (GTDB taxonomy): domain Bacteria; phylum Pseudomonadota; class Alphaproteobacteria; order Sphingomonadales; family Sphingomonadaceae; genus Erythrobacter. Next base: position 14,558 of record NZ_JAVJPT010000003.1, on the reverse strand, counting down.
CAGGGCTCGGTTTCGCAGGCTATTCGCTGTTCGAAAGGCGTCGCCGCAAGAAGCGCCATGCCGCCTATGCCGAAGGCGAGCCCGACGGGCCCTTCCGCAATGCCGGGGCCGACGCGACCGCCTCGAAGGACACCATGTCGAAGCACGACGAAGCGCTCGACGAAACCTATCCGGCGAGCGATGCGACGGCGAAATATTAGGGCTCCCGGCTGACCAGCCAGACCCGGATCGCGCTGGCAAGGCCCGGCGGGATCTCGGCGCGGATGCGGTCCGCGTCGATCCGGGCGACCAGCGCGCTGACTGCGACGCCTTCCTGTTTCGCCGCATGGCGCAACATGTCCCAGAACACCGGTTCGAGGCTGATCGAGGTCTTGTGCCCGGCAATGGCGACCGAGCGTTTGACCGGCGGATGGTAGGGAATCGGGTCCACGCGCAAGTTGATATAGTTCATGCGGGGTCGATCAAGTCGGCGCTTTCCCGGTAGGAAAGGCCGAGCGGCGATCCTCCACCGATTTCGCTTTCCTACGCCGTGCGCCCGGGCCTCGCAGGGGCCGTTCCCAACAATGCGACCCCGGGCGGCGGGCCTCAGGCCGCGCGGGTCGCCGTGTTGCCGGCCTGACCGTCGGCGCGCGCATCGAAGGGCTGCAGGGCGAGCGCGAGGGCGGCGAGTTCGCCGCTCGTCATCGGCTCGAAGAAGCGCAGGCCCAGCGCGCCCTCCTCGTTCCAGCGCACTTCGGCGAGGCGCGGGTCCTGTCCGGCGATCGCAAGGCTCACCACGCGGCCGGGCGCGCAGGGCCTTGCGCATTCCACCCTTGCGCCTTCCGCCGACAGGTCGACGAGGCGCGCCCGGTCCGCCTCGCACCCGTCGACCAGTCGCGCGGCGGCCCGGATCGACAGCCGCAGCGGACGGTGTCCGAAGCGGGCATCATCGACAATGAAATCCTCCTCGGCCACCGGGCAGGCGAAACGATAGCCCGCGCGGCCCGCCCCGCTCCACACCTGTTCGACGGGGAAGGTGTGGCCGTTGGAAAGTTGCAGGATCGCACGCGCATCGGGCGGCACGTCGTGGAAGAAGGTCAGCCCCGCGCCCGTCAGCGACACGTCGCGCAGCACGCAAGGATATTCGCCGGGCCCGCATACCAGCTTGGCGATGCGCAGGACCAGTCGGCCGCGCGCGACGCTGCGGCGTTCGCCCCGGATTTCACCTTGGCTCTCCCTGCGGGAATGCTCGCTGGCCTCGTGGCTGTGGTTCACGGTCATGGCGCGCATTGGCCCCCTTGATTGGCCCCCGGACGATCCGACGCCTCAAAGGTAAGCGCACAGGCTTAACGAATCGCGAAGACGCCCTCGGGAGCCCTGCTTATCGGGGCTTTTGCTAGGTTAATGCGCCGCAGGCGGCCCGCCGCTACGCCGCCGCAGTCGCTTCGAGTTCGACCAGCACTTCGGGGGCGTAGAGCTCGCGCACGCCGAGCAGGGTGCACGCGACCCGCGCTCCCGCCTCGACATGGAGCGGCGTGAGGCCCTCGGCCAATTCCATGAAGCCGGGCACGTCGGTGGTGTAGATGTTGAGCCGCACGAGATGGGCCGGGGTCATGTCCGCCGCGGCGAGCAGCGCGACGAGATTGTCCCACGCGCTGCGATATTGCGCGGCGAGATCGCCCGGATGGAGCGGGGCGCCCGCATCATCCGAAGCGGTCTGGCCCGAACAGTAGAGCACCCGCTCTCCCCCGCGCACCTCGACCGCATGGTTGAACCCGAAATGTTCGAGCCACGGGCTCGGATTGTGTGTGGTGATTTCCATTTTCCCCCTCCGCGCGCGCCTTTCCATTGGCCGCGTCAATACATGTGCTGGCCGCCATTGATGCTCATGGTCGAACCGGTGACGAAACCCGCCTCCTCGCTGACGAGAAAGGCGACCCCGCGCGCGATCTCCTGCGCCTGGCCCAGCCTGCCGACCGGGATGCGTGCGACGATCTTTTCCAGCACCGTGTCGGGGACGGCGGCGACCATGTCGGTGTCGATATAGCCGGGCGCGATCGCGTTCACCGTCACGCCCGATTTCGCGCCTTCCTGCGCCAGCGCCTTGGTAAAGCCGTGAATGCCCGATTTCGCGGCGGCGTAATTGACCTGGCCGTATTGCCCCGCCTGCCCGTTGATCGAGCCGATATTGACGATCCGGCCCCAGCCGCGTGTCCGCATGCCGGGAAAGCACGCCTTGGCCATGTTGAAGCACCCGCCCAGATTGATGCGCATGACCTCGTTCCAGTCGTCGAAGCTCATCTTGTGGAGCGTCGCATCGCGGGTGATCCCGGCATTGTTGACGACGACATCCACGGGGCCGATGTCCTTTTCGACCTGCATGCACCCTTCGATCGTCGCTTCGTGGTCGCCCACGTCCCATTTTCGGCAATGGATGCCGAGCGCATCGGCGCACTGGCGCGCGGCTTCGTCATTGCCGGCGTAATTGGCGACGACGGTGAGCCCGTCGTCTTTCAGCGCTTCGCAGATTGCGCGGCCGATCCCGCGTGTTCCCCCGGTGACGATGGCAACCCGGCCCATTGGCGTTCCTCCCCTGTCCTGTCGTTGCGCGAGCCTAGACCCCGCGGGCCGATGCGCAAAGAAAAACCCCGCCGAAGCGGGGTATTCCGAAATCGGGCGGGGAAGCGATCAGAACTTGATCTGGGTGCCGACATAGACGGCCTGGCTGTCCTTGACCGAATTGGTCAGCGGATCGAGCCGTTCGCGCTCCTGCGAATACCGCACGCCTGCGGTCACATCGAGATTGGGCGACAGGCTGAAGCTGCCGCCGACACCGACCGTCTGGGCCGAGATCGAATCGAGCGTGTTGGGCGAACGCCCGGCGATTTCCTCCGGCTCGAGCTCGATCCGGGGCTTGAGCCGCGCGGGCTCTTCCTCGCGGCGGGCCGGTTCGAATTCGGACAGGTCGGGCATCGCCATGTCGCGCACCGAGGCGGGCAACTGGACCGTGCGGGCGAAGCTTTGATAGCCGCGTGCGGTGCCGAGATTGAACTTGCTCTGCGCCAGCGCGGCCAGGCCGGTGCCGGTACCGGGCGCCTGTTCGATCCCTTCGCGCACATCGATCGCCTTGGCCGTGTGCTCGTGATCGATTCGCACGGCGACCGTCACGGTCCGTTCGCTATCGGGCGAGGCCGATCCGGCAGGGGTGAAGCGGATACCGCCGGCGGCCATGCGTTCGGCCACCCGCGCGGCAAGCTGGGGATCGACCGAGGCCGGGGTGAAGAGGTCGAACCCGTTCGAGGCAGGCGCCGTATCGGTATCGCTGCCCGTGACGAGCGCGAGCCCGGCGCTGGGCAGGCCGACCGCCAGCGCGCCGAGAATGGCGAAACGCGCCGACCATGCCGGCCCGGCCTTAGCCGATGCCGCCTTCGCCGATGTCGTCCCGCGTCGCATGTCCCGTCTCTCGACCTCTCGAAATCGGGCGATTTTCGCCCGCTACCGTTATGCAATACGAAGATGAACGCCGTCTTAGCAATCACCCATGTTATCGCCACGCGAGGATAGGCGTGTCGCCGTGCGAAGCGCAACGATCGTGGCGCTGCAAGGCGCGCTTCGCCGGCGACCTGTTGCGCCCGGCACACATAATCGCACCTGCGCATGGGGCGATCCGGGCGCAGGTTCAGGCGAGCGAAAGGGCCCGGGCGCGATTCGCCGGGCGGGCCTTGGCGATCGCGCTTCCTTTCGGACTCGCCGAGGGTCATGGCGGGGCGGCGCTTGCCGCGCGCACCCCGAACGGTATAGAGCCGCATCGACAGACGGACTTCAAGAGGTGTTCCAACGGTGAAACCCGCCCCCTTCGCATATTCCACCCCGGCCCGGCTGGTCGCCGCCTGCGCCGCGATCGGCCTGCTTGCGGCCTGCGGCGGGCGCGAGCGCCCGACCAGCGAGCTTCCCACCGCGCAGGTCAATGCGATCGGCGTCAACGCCTATCTCTGGCGCGCCGCGCTCGAGACGGTGAGCTTCGCCCCGCTCGCCAGCGCGGACAGTTCGGGCGGCATCGTCGTCACCGATTGGTATGCCAATCCGAGCAACCCGGACGAACGGGTGAAGCTCGCCATCACCATTCTCGACCAGCAGCTGCGCGCCGATGCGCTGCGCGTCTCCGCAAGCCGCCAGGTCCGCCAGAGCGGAACCTGGGTCGAAGCCCCGGTGCAGGCGGCGACCGTGCAGAAGCTGGAGGACATCATCCTCACCGAGGCGCGCGACCTCAGGCGCAAGGCGCTCAGTTCGTAAGCGCGGTCGCAAGCACCCGATTCGCTGCGGGCGGCGCTTCCATTTGCCGCTGAAATCCATAAAGCACCGGCCATGACCGAGAACCGTTTCGATTCCGCGCGCGCGGACGCGCGCTGGCAGGCAGCGTGGGCGGACGCAGGCACCTTCACCGCCGATTCGCACGCCGCGAAGCCGAAGAGCTATATCCTCGAAATGTTCCCCTATCCCAGCGGGCGCATCCACATGGGGCACGTGCGCAATTACACGATGGGCGACGTGCTGGCGCGCTATCGCCGGATGCGCGGGGACGAAGTGCTGCACCCGATGGGCTGGGATGCCTTCGGAATGCCGGCGGAAAACGCGGCGATGGAAAAAGGCGTCCACCCGGGCGAGTGGACGCGGGCGAATATCGCGCAGATGAAAGCGCAGCTGAAGCGGATCGGCTTCGCATTGGACTGGACCCGCGAATTCGCCACCTGCGATCCCGAATATTACGGCCACGAACAGGCGCTGTTCCTCGACCTCTACGAAGCGGGGCTGGTCTATCGCCGCTCCTCGAGCGTGAACTGGGACCCGGTCGACATGACCGTGCTGGCGAACGAGCAGGTGATCGACGGCAAGGGCTGGCGCTCGGGCGCGGAGGTCGAGAAGCGCGAGCTCGACCAGTGGTTCCTCAAGATCACCGATTTCGCCGAGGACCTGCTGGCGGGCCTCGATGACCTGGAGGACTGGCCCGACAAGGTGAAGCTGATGCAGGAAAACTGGATCGGCAAAAGCCAGGGGCTGGAGTTTTCCTTCGAGCTTTCGGACGGCGCAAAGCTGCCCGTCTACACCACGCGGCCCGACACGATCTTCGGCGCGAGCTTCGTTGCGGTCGCGGCCGATCACCCGGTGGCGCAGGGGCTCAGCGATGACCCGCAGGTTGCCGCCTTCATCGAGGAATGCAAGCGCGGCGCGACCACGGCGGCCGCGCTCGAGACGGCGGAGAAGCTGGGCTATCGCACCGCGATCACCGCGCGCCATCCCTTCACCGGCCAGGCCCTGCCGCTGTTCATCGCGAACTTCGTGCTGATGGATTACGGCACGGGCGCGGTCATGGGCGTGCCGGGACACGACCAGCGCGATTTCGAATTCGCCACCAAGTACAAGCTTCCCATCGCCCGCGTCGTCGCCCCGGACCCCTCGAAGGCCGATGCGCCGTTCGAGGGCGAGGCGGAAAGCGGCGACGGGGTGATCGTGAACTCCGATTTCCTCGACGGCATGAGCGTCGAAGAGGCCAAGGCCGAAGTCATCGCCCGCGCAGAGAACGCGGGCTGGGGCGAGGGCACGACTGTCTGGCGCCTGCGCGACTGGGGCGTTTCGCGGCAACGCTACTGGGGCACGCCGATCCCGATCATCCATTGCGACGCCTGCGGCATCGTCCCCGTGCCCAAGGACCAGCTGCCCGTAAAGCTGCCCGAGGACGTCGATTTCGAGACCCCCGGAAACCCGCTCGAACGCCATCCGACGTGGAAGCACGTCGACTGCCCCTGCTGCGGCAAACCCGCCCGGCGCGAGACCGACACGCTCGACACTTTCGTCGATTCCTCGTGGTATTTCCTGCGCTTCGCCTCGCAGCCCGATGACCGCCCGTTCGACCCCGAAGAGATCGCCAAGTGGCTGCCGGTGCAGCATTATATCGGCGGGATCGAACACGCGATCCTCCACCTGCTCTATGCCCGTTTCTGGACCCGCGCCCTCGCGCATATCGGCAAGCTGTCGGTCAAGGAACCGTTCGCCGCGCTGTTCACGCAGGGCATGGTCACGCACGAGACCTATGCGCTCGGCGATGGCAGCTGGCTCTCGCCCGACGAGGTGAAGCGTAACGGCGAGGACTACGTCCACATCGAAAGCGGCCAGCCGGTCACCGCGGGCCGCGTCGTCAAGATGTCGAAGTCGAAGAAGAACGTCGTCGATCCCGACCGCATCATCGAACAATATGGCGCGGACGCGGTGCGCTGGTTCATGCTGTCGGACAGCCCGCCCGAACGCGACCTGCCGTGGTCGGACAGCGGCATCGAGGGCTGCGGACGCTTCGTCCAGCGGCTCTGGCGGCTGTTCGGCCAGTTCGACCCTTCCGCGACCGGCGAGGACAAGGCGCTGCTGCGAAAGGCCCACCAGGCGATCGTCGCCGTGGCCGAGGATATCGAGGCATTGAGCTTCAACAAGGCCGTCGCGCGGATATACGAACTGACCGGCGCGACCGAAAAGGCGGCCCCGAGCGAAAGCCGCAATTTCGCGATCCGCACGATCCTCCACCTCGCCGCGCCGATGATGCCGCACCTTGCCGAAGAGGCGTGGGCAGCCATGGGCGGGGAAGGCCTGATCGCCGATGCCCCCTGGCCCGAGCACGATCCCGCGTGCCTCGTCGAGGACGAGGTCACCATTGCCGTCCAGCACAAGGGCAAGCTGCGCGACACCCTGACCGCGCCCAAGGGCGCTTCGAAGGAGGACCTCGAAGCGCTTGCGCTCGCCAGCGAGAAGGTCCAGCGTTCGCTCGATGGAGCGGACATTCGCAAGGTGATCGTCGTGCCCGACCGGCTGGTCAACATCGTGACCTGATGCGCGCCGCCGTCGCCCTGCTCGCCGCGCTCGCCGTCGCCCTGCCCCTGTCGGGGTGCGGGCTCCAGCCGATGTATGCGGGCGGCTCGGATGCGGCGGTCTCGCAGGGCCTCGCTGCGGTGGACGTCCCCGCGATCCCGGGGCGCGGCGGGTGGCTGGTGCGCAATGCGCTGCAGGACCGGCTCGAGGCGGGCGGCGAAGAGCCGACGCGCTACCGGCTCGACGTGCGGCTCGACGATTCGCTCGAGGCGCTGGGCGTTCTCAACGACGACACGATCAGCCGCGAGAGGCGCATATTGCGCGCGCGCTACCAGCTTATCGACATCGAGAGCGGCGAAATCGTGCTCGATGCGACCGCGGGCTCGGATGCGGGGATCGATGTCGTCTCCAGCGAATACGCCACCATCGCGGCCGAGCAGACCGCGCTGGAAAACCTGGCCGAGGAAATCGCGGACCGCATGACGACCACCATCGCGCTCGCCCTGCGGGAACGGGAGCGCGCGCGGGAAACCGCCGCGCCATGACCGGGCGATGAAGGCGAAAGGGCAGGATTTCGCCCGCGGCCTGCCGCGCGCCGCCGCGAGCGCGTCGATCTTCTTCTTCTGCGGCCCGGACGAGGCCGGCGCATGGGCGGCCGCGCACCGGGTGATCGAGGCCCTGGACGATCCCGGCGAGCGGGTGGAGCTTTCCGGCGCCGAGCTGAAGGGCGATGCCGCGAAGCTCGGCGACGAGGCGCGCTCGGCCTCGCTGTTCGGGGAAAGGCGTCACGTCATCGTGCGCTGCACCGGGGATGAGGCGCATGACGCGCTCGCCGCGCTGATCGAGACGGGCGAATCGGGCGGGGGCGAAGCCGCCCCGGTGATCGTCGTCGCAACCGGCGCGACCGACAAATCGCGCACGGCCAAGCTGCTGGAAAAACGGGGGGACGCGCTGGTCGGCATGTTCTACCCGCCCGACATGCGCGATGTCGTCGTCGCGGTGCGGGCCATGGCCGATGCGGCGGGCTTGCGCCTTGGCGGCGATCTCGCCGAGCGGATCGCGGGCGGTTGCGGGCTCGATTTGCGCCTTGCCCGCAGCGAGGTCGACAAGCTTGCGCTTTATGTCGGGGCGGACCCGCAATCGCCCCGCGCCGCGACGGCGGAGGATCACGCGGCGATCGGCGCGGCAACCGAGGAGGACGGATTCCAGCCGATCGTCAATGTGGTGCTCGGCGGGGACATCGCCGCGCTTCCGGGTGAACTCAGGCGTATGCGCGAACACGGGCTCAATCCGGTCGGCCTCGTCCTCGCGCTCGAACGGCGTGCCGCGCTGCTGGCGCGAATCATGGCGCAGCTGGGGCCGCGCGGCTCCTTCGGCAATCTCGACCGGGGCGCGAAGGCGCGGCTGGGCATTTTCTGGAAGGAGGAGAAGGAGATCGCGCGCCAATATGCCCGCTGGAGCCTGCCCGAAAAGCCCGGCGCGCAAACCCGGCGGCTCGAACGGCTGGTCCCGCGCCTGGTCGCGCTGCACCGCGCGCTGATTGCGGATAACCGCGCCGCCGAAGTGCGGCTGTCGCAGGATCTCGCGCAGATCGCCCGCTTCGCCGCGAGGCGGTAACGAAACGGGGCGACGCGCTTTTCGCACCTGCAAAAATCTTGCATGATTTTAAGGTAAGTCTAGTGGTAAACACATAGACGGGGTCGCACCATGCGGGGAGTGCGATAGCGCGATGAACAAAGTTACCGTCAATCTCGGTTCGGACGCCTTAGCGGATCCTCTGGACCGAAAGGTCACGCCCTCGCTCGAGCGCAGGCGGCTGCGCACCTATATCGTCCTGCTTCTGCTCGACGGGATTCTGATCCAGGCGGGATTCTGGCTGGGCGGCTTGCTTTATGACGGGTCCTTGTGGGATTCGCGCAACATGCTGGCCGCGCAGACGCTGGTTCCCCTCTATTTCACCATCGCGCTCTATAACGGCACCTATGGCGTGCACGCGCTGACGCGCTGGCAATATGCGGTGAGCAAGTCGCTTGTCGCGCTCGCCCTTTCGGTGGCGCTGCTCAATTTCGTCGCCTTCTACACCAAGTCGAACGCCGAATTCAGCCGAGTATCGGTGACGCTGGGCCTTGCTCTCACGCTGCTGCTTCTGGCCGCGATGCGGCGGCTGGTCCCGCTGGCGATCGAACGGTTCTGGCAGGGCCGCGTGCGCAACGAGCTGGTGATCGACGCCGGCGGGCCGGTTTTCGCGCTGGGCGTGGGCGGGGAGACGAAGGTTTCGGCAGCGAAATACGATCTCGATCCGACCAGCCACGATCCGCATATGCGCGACCGGCTCGGCAAGCTGCTGCGCAATCGCGACAAGGTGGTGGTGAGCTGCCCCTATGATGCGCGCGAGGGCTGGTCCGTGCTGCTGAAATCGGCGGGCGTCTATGGCGAGATCGTGAGCGAGCCCGCGCACCGGCTCGGCGCACTCGGGGTGCATCGCTACGAGGACCAGGGCCGCACCACGCTGGTCGTCTCGGACGGTCCGCTGTCGCTGCGCGCGCGCATCCTCAAGCGCGCCTTCGATAGCGTCGTCGCGCTCGGCGCGCTGGTGGCGCTGTCTCCCCTCTTCCTCGTGATCGCGGTGCTGATCAGGCTGGAGGATCGCGGACCCGTCTTTTTCGTCCAGCGGCGGATGGGGCGCGGCAACCAGTTCTTCGAGATGTACAAGTTCCGTTCGATGCGCGAGGAAAAGCTCGATTCGAACGGCGATCGCTCGACATCGCGCGACGATGACCGTATCACCCGGATCGGCGCTTTCATCCGGCGCACCTCGATCGATGAATTGCCGCAGCTCATCAACGTTCTGAAAGGCGAGATGTCGATCGTGGGTCCGCGCCCGCACGCCTTGGGCAGCCGCGCGAACAACAAGCTGTTCTGGGACATCGACGCGAAGTACTGGCAGCGCCATTGCCTGAAGCCGGGGCTCACGGGGCTCGCCCAGGTGCGCGGCTATCGCGGTGCGACCGAGCGGGAAAAGGATCTCACCGACCGGTTGCAGGCCGATCTCGAATACATCACCAGCTGGTCGCTGCTCAGCGATCTGGGGATCCTGCTGAAGACGGTCTTCGTGCTGCGCCACGCCAACGCCTATTGAGCAGCCGGCCCATCTAGCAGCCGGCCCATTGAGCAGCCGGCCCATCTAGCAGCCGGCCCATCTAGCAGCCGGAACGCGTCCCCGCCGCGTTGCCCGGTCGGTGTGCTTCAGTCCTCCTGCGGAACGCGGAAACTGCCCGTCACGCGCCCGCCGGGCGACCCGTTGGACCCGCGTGCGGAGGTGCGCCCGTCGACGCTCGACTGCCCGCTCTGGAGGTCGATCACCAGCCGACCCCCGCTCAGCGTGTCTGTCCCCCGGCGCAGGCGCACATCGCCTGCCATCGTGATGACGCGGCGACCGAAATCGTAGATCGCGCTCGCCCCGCTGGCGCGCTCGTTGCCGCGTGTGACCACCACTCCGCCGGTCGCGGTGATGCGGTCGATCCTGAGGTCGCCGCTGTCGTCATAGCTGACGATCGTGCGCGCCGCGGTGAGCGTGAGGTCGGCCTGCTCGATCACCACTCCGCCCGACAGCACGACCCGGTTGGCACGATCCTGCAATTCGATCCGGTCGGCTGCGTAATCCACCGGGGCGCGCGAATCGTGGCTCGCGATGGACTGGGCGTGGGAGGCGATCCCGCCCATCAGCGCCAGCGTGCCGAGAAACCCCGCCGCGCCCCAGGCGAGGCCAATGCGGGCAAGACCAGTGTGGGGCTGGCCGATGCGGGGTCGGCCAGTGCGGGCGTGGTGGGTCGAACGGCGCGTCATTGCGGCATCCTCAGCTTGCCGGGAATCATGGTGAGCCGCGCATCGCCTGCGAGAGCGAAAGTGCGTTCGGTGATGTCGGCGCGCATCGAATTGGCGGAAAAGCTCCCCGCCGGGACTTCGCCCTCGACCCCTGCATCGCCTGTCATCAGGCGCTGCCTGAGATCGACCGAGACCCCGCGCGCGGTCATCGAATAGCCGTCCGCCGCAGTCAGCCTGACCTCGCCGCGCACGTCGACCACTTCCTTGTCGATATCGTAGACCCCGCCCTGTGCGGCGAGCCGCGCCGGGCCTTCGGGCAGGAGGATCTGCGCGACGAGGTCCTGCATCCGCACCAGCCCCTCCGCGCTCGAACGCTGCACCGCCTCGCCTGCCATCAGCGAGAAGGGCCGCCCGCGATCGTCGCGCCCGCGATACATCGCATTGTCGACGCTGAGCCGTTCGTCGATCGTCGCCACCTTGTTGCGGTCGAGCAGGAAGCTCACCTCGCCGCGCGGGGACAGCGGCGTGATCACCATCAGCCCCGCGACGATTCCCACGCCCACGGGCAGCGCACGGGCAAGGAACCCGACCAGCCGGTCATGCGAGCCGCCGGGCGCGGCGAAATGCTGTCGCCGGCTGCGCAGCGCCTGCGCCTCGTCGGTCTCGATGCGTTTGCGCGTTGCCACGGGCCTGGTCACCATCGGGTCAGCGGGACATCACGAATGGCTGAAGATATCGTGCTCGGCCCATCCGGCGATGTCGAGCAGCGCCCGGGTGGGGAGGAAGTCGAAGCACGCCTGCGCCATCCCGCTGCGCCCCTCCCGCGCGAGCCTCAGGGTCAGTTCCTCGCGCAGCCGGTGGAGATAGCGCACGTCGGAGGCGGCATAGTCGCGCTGCGCCTCGCTCAGTTCCGGCCCGCCCCAGTCCGAGCTCTGCTGCTGCTTGGAAATGCTTTCGCCCAAGAGTTCGTCGGTCAGGTTCTTGAGCCCGTGGCGGTCGGTATAGGTGCGAGTGAGCTTGCTTGCGATCTTGGTGCAGAACACGGGCGCGGCCATCACGCCGAGGTAGTAATGCAGCGCGGCGAGGTCGAAGCGGGCATAATGGTAGAGCTTCACCCGCGCCGGGTCGGCCAGCACCCGTTTCAGGTTCGGTGCGGCATAATCGCTGCCGGGTGCGAAGCGCACGAGATGCTCGTCGCCCGACCCGTCGGAGATCTGCACCACGCACAGCCGGTCGCGGTGAGTGACGAGGCCCATGGTCTCGGTGTCGACGGCGAGCGGGCCGTCGCCGGCGAGCACGCCTTCGGGCAGGTCTTCTTCGTGGAAATGCACAGTCATCGCGCCCTGCCCTACGCCCATTGGGGATAGAGGGGAAGGGCGTAGTGGCGCGCCGTGGCGAGGGTGGCGTAAACCGTGCCGCAATGACCTCCGCCGCCTCCGATCCCGTCCCCGAAAGCTGGCGCCCGGCGCTCGACCCGGTCCTCGCTTCGCCCGAGGCGCGGCGGCTCGGCGGCTGGCTGCGGGCCGAGGAAGCGGCGGGCAAGCGGGTCTATCCTCCGCGCGGGCAGCGGCTCGCCGCGCTGGCGATGACGCCGCTCGACAGCGTGCGCGTCGTCATCCTCGGGCAGGATCCCTATCACGGGCAGGGACAGGCCCACGGTCTCGCCTTTTCGGTGCGGCATGGGGTCAAACCCCCGCCGTCGCTGGTCAACATCTTCAAGGAACTGGAAAGCGATATCGGCCTGCCGCGCCCCGCGACCGGCGACCTCACGAAATGGGCAGAGCAGGGCGTGCTGCTGCTCAACAACACGCTGACGGTCGAGGCCGGCAAGGCGGGCAGCCATGCCGGGCGCGGCTGGGATGCGATCACCGACGCCTGCGTCGCGGCCGTGGCAGCGAGCGGGCAGGCGACCGTGTTCATCCTGTGGGGCAGCCATGCGAAGAAGAAGGCGGGGCGCGTTCCGGAGCTGGGCAAGGGCGCGCACCACCTCGTGCTCACCGCGCCGCATCCCAGCCCGCTTTCGGCCCATTCGGGCTTTTTCGGATCGCGCCCGTTCAGTCAGGCCAACGCCTTTCTCGAGGAGAACGGGCGCGGGGCGATCGACTGGTCGCTTTAGGCGGCTTGCGCCCGCGCCGGGGCTGTAGGAGGGTGCGCGTCATGAAAGAGGACGAAGCGAGGCAGCAGCTCACCCGCCGCGCCGCCGAACTGGACGAGGAGGACCGCGCCGGGGCCGAGGGCCGCGCGCCGGTCACTCTGCAACAGGACAGCGTCGGCAGGCTGAGCCGCATGGACGCGATGCAGCAGCAGGCGATGGCCAAGGCGCAGGAACGTCGCCGCATGGCCGAGCGCCGCCGCATCGCCGCTGCGCTCGAACGGCTGGAAGAGGGCGAATGGGGATACTGCCTCACCTGCGGCGAGGAAATCGCGGCGAAACGGCTCGAACACGACCCGAGCGTCGCGACCTGCGTGCGCTGCGCTGCGGGACAGGATTAGGGGGAAGGACATGACCGATACCGTGCTGCTCGATGTCGCCGATGGCATCGCGACCGTCACGCTCAACCGCCCGGAGGCGATGAATGCTCTGAGCCGTGCGCTCCGGCGACGGCTGTACGAGGTGATGGTCGAGGTGGACGGGCGCGAGGACGCGCGCGCCGTCATCCTGACCGGCGCGGGCGAGCGCGCCTTCACCGCCGGGCTGGACCTCAAGGAACTCGGCAGTGAGGACGGCGCGCTGGGCAGCGCCAACGCAACCGACCCGGCCGACAACCCGGTGCGCGCGATCGAGGTGTGTGCGAAGCCCGTGATCGGCGCGGTCAATGGCGTTGCGATCACCGGCGGCTTTGAGGTCGCGCTCGCCTGCGATGTGCTGGTTGCGAGCAGCAATGCCCGCTTCGCCGACACCCATGCGCGCGTCGGGATCGTGCCGGGCTGGGGCCTGTCGCAAAAGCTCAGCCGCATGATCGGCATTTCGCGGGCGAAGGAGCTCGCCTTCACCGGCAACTTCCTCGATGCGGCGACGGCGCACCAGTGGGGGCTGGTCAATCACGTGGTCGAGCCGGTCGACCTGATGCCGCTCGCGCGGCGGCTGGGTGGGGCCATGGCCGAGATCGACCCCGGTTTCCTCGCCGCCTACAAGCGCTTGATCGACGACGGCTACGCCGCGAGTTTCGCCGAAGGCATGGCGCTGGAAGCGGAACGATCGGGCGCGGCGAACAGCGCGGTCCGCCCGGAAGAAGTCGAAGCCCGCCGCGCCGCCGTACAGGAACGCGGACGCGGGCAGGGGTAGGACGGCTTTCGGGAAGGGCGGCGGTGACCGCTGACGGCGGGAAGTGGGTGGAGAGCCGCCATTGCCTATTCCGTCATCCCAGCGAAAGCTGGGATCGCTGTCGATCAGGGAATCTTCTCGAACAGATCATCCCAATCAGGGTTTTCTTTTCTATCTGCTCGATCTTCCAGGCACGCTTCCATGCCTTCATCGCTTTTTCTCTGGCGATCGCGTCGGTGATTTCAGCGTGAGGCTCTGCAAAGACCAGACGATCAAGGCCGTAACGACGGCAGAAAGCTGAGCCTTTCCCTTGCTTGTGTTGCGACACTCGCGCGGAGAGGTCGGCGGTGATGCCGATATACAGCACACCGTCGCGCTTATTGGTCATGATGTAGACCCAGCCGCCCATTGCCGTGAGCTAACACTATGTCGAGGACGATCCCAGCTTTCGCTGGGATGACGAATGTGAGCGATGGAGAAAGTCTGCAACGGGGTCTATTCTGTTGAAGAAGTCGCCGCAGGGGTGAGCTGAAGGCGAGGTTTGGATTTACGCGAGCGAGCTGCCATCCCGCTCAGGCGGGTGCGAGCCCCGGCATTGGTTGCATCTTGGCCAGTTTTCGGAGGTTCTGGGCTGCTG